>JAUIGU010000031.1 GCA_030432595.1 Phycisphaerae bacterium | reverse complement strand
TGGTGAAGGTGGCGATATAAAGCGGCCGACGGTGTCGGCCGTTCGGGGCGCGTGTGTTTGCGAGCGCTCGACGGCGGCCACCGGCCGCCGCTTTGTAGAGCTGCCGGCTCTTTGACAAGTGAAGCAGGGGCGTAAGGAGCTCCACGAAAGCACGAGAGAAGAGAGAAGCCCACGTTCGGTGAACGAGGGCTTCAAAGGGCTGCGCTCGGGGTCGGTCTGGTACGATGCAGGCACGTCGGTTTTTCTCCGGAGCGTACCCATGCAAGACCATCTGCACCGGCTGTTCGCCACGGCCGAGGTGTTCGACGCCTCGGATATCCACCTGACCTGCGGGGAGCCGGCCTACTTCCGCGTGGGCGGTCGGCTCGCGCCGGCCAAGGACGAGCCGCTCAACGAGGAAGAGATCACCGCGGTGCTCCGGCCCACCATGTCCGACGCCAAGTGGGAGCATTACCAGAAGCGCGGCTACGTCGACTACGCCTTCGAGACCGAGTGCGATGTCAATGGCGAGATGAAGACGGTGCGTTACCGCATGCACCTGTACCGCAGCCGGGGCTCGATCACCGGGGCGCTGCGGCGGATCAAGACCGCGATGCTCGACTTCGAGGCGCTGCGCCTCCCGCCGATCTACGAGAAGGCCACCACGCTTCGGCCCAAGGGGATCGTCATCGTCGGCGGCGAGACGGGCTCGGGCAAGTCCACCACGCTCGCGTGCATGCTCGACTACATCAACGCCCGCAAGCCCAAGCACATCGTCACCATCGAAGACCCCATCGAGTACGTCCTGCCCAACAAGCAGGCCAAGATCAACCAGCGAGAGCTCGGCGAGGACTTCATCGACTTCCCCGACGCGCTGCGGGCCGTCGTGCGTGAAGACCCGGACGTGATCCTCATCGGCGAGCTGCGCGACAGCGAGACCGTCCGGGCCGCCATCGCCGCCGCCGAGACCGGGCACCTGGTGCTGACCTCGCTACACACCGCGACCGCGCCCGAGGCGATCAGCCGCATCCTCTACTTCTTCCCGCCGCACGAGGAGATGGGCGTGCGTCAGAACCTCTCGTCGACCTTGATCGCCGTGATGAACCAGATGCTGCTGCCGACGTTGAAGGAGGCGCAGGAGCAGGGCGTGCCCTCTCGCGTGCCGGCCACCGAAGTCCTCATCAACACCTCGGTCGTCCGCGAGTACCTCCGCGACCCCGAGCACGACGACGACCTGGCCACGATCCTGAGCAACCCCAAGACCTCGTCGCTGGGCAGCTCGCACGACTTCAACTTCTCGCTCAAGAACCTGTTCGAAAAGAACTGGGTCGGGCGGGACGTGCTGGTCGGGGCGTCGATGAAGCCCGAGCAGTTGGAGATGCAGTTCCGCGGCGTGAACATGTGAGGACGCACGATCACGATCGATGACTATCGGAAGCCCACGTTCTATGAACGTGGGTAACCCAGCCCTGCAAGGGCTGGGCTTCACGTGAGGCGTTACGATCCACGGCCGATGAGCACGGACGCGGGCCGCGACGCCCTTTCCATCGTGAACGACGAGACGACGCTCAAGGCCGGGCCCGGCTGGGCGGTGCTGTGGGCGTGCTTCCTGGGGTGTTCGTGGACGTGGGTGATCGGGATGTTCTTCCCGGTGCTGCTGCTGCGGGACTACGGCCTCTGGGGCTGGGTCGCGTTCGCGGCGCCGAACGTGATCGGCGCCGCGGCGATGGGCTTCGTGCTCACCCCCGGCAGTGCGAAACGGCTTTGGGATAAACACGCCGGCGCGGTGCGGTGGTTCAGCGACGTCACGCTCGCGTTCCATGTCTTCGTCTTGATGTGGCTGGGCACGGAGCTGTTCGGCCCGATCGCGTGGGCGGCATGCGCGGTGCCGCTGCTGATCCTGCCCGAGAGCCGACGCAAGGCGTGGGGGCCGTGGCTGCCGACGGTGGCGCTGGGGGTGGCGCTGGTGAGTTGGGGGTGTTTTGGTTTTTTTGAGTCCGGCCTAGATGCCGAATACGGGCTCGTCATACTCGACGCTGATGTCACGCAATGGGACAGCATCGACCACGAAATGGCTGACGCCGGCATGGCGATCATTCGGCCTCAACCCCGACTGCCGCTGCTCGACCTCTTGATCTTCATCCCCGCGTCGGTCTCCGGTTTCCTCTGCTGCCCTTACTTGGACGGGACCTTCTTAAGAGCAAGGGCGAAGACCGGACCGAACACCGGACGCTTTGCCTTCGCGTTCGGCTTCGGCGTCGTGTTCTTCAGCATGATCGTGTTCTCAGTCATCTACGCCGACCTTTTGGAGCCGGCGTTTGAAGGCAAGCCCGTCGTGTTGACCGGGACGCTTCCGATCCTGTTGGGCATCCACATCCTCACCCAGGCCGCGTTCACGATGACGCTGCACCTGCGTGAACGCGAAGCGTTGAACCACCAAGGCCGGCACGGCTTCGGCATTGTCGTCACCCTCGTCGCCGCGTTCATCCTCGTGCTGCTGACGCGGCAGCCGGACTGGTTCGGCAGCGGCGTGTTCGGCGTCGCGTGGCCCGAGGTCGGGTACCGGTCGTTCCTGCTGATGTACGGTCTGGTGTTCCCGGCGTACGTCTGGCTGGTCGTGCTCAGCCGAAGGCCGGTGAACAAAGCGATGCTGATGCGGTTCTTCGTGACGATTCTGCTCGCGGTGCCGATGGGGTTCGTCGGGTTCGTCACCGGCCCGAGTGGGTGGCTGCTCGGGTCGCTGGGCGTGATCACGTTGGCGAAGCTGGTACCGGTCGGCCGTTTCAACGCGGAGGACGCAGAGTCGCTGAGCTGCAGACAAAGGGGAAATCCGGATTAATCTTTTCACTGCGTCTCGTCCCCTCCGCGGCTCTGAGTGGAAACGGCTGTGGAAAACCTGACATTGGTTTGTCGATTGCCGGATCGAATCGGCTCGTCATCTACCATCGCCCGATGCCTTTTGACTCCGGACGTGTGACGTTTTGCCGGTTCGCGGTCGGCGGGGACGCCCCGTCGTCGGTGGACGATGCGGTGCTGTCAATCCTCCATGAACACCGCTTCCGCGAGGTCGAGATCGGCACGCCCGACGAGGTCGAGTGCGGGTTTGTCACGCCCGAGCACTTGCTGGACACGCGGTTCACGTTCGAGAAGGTCGGGTACGGGCCGAACGGTTCGCAGGCCTTGCTCGCGGTACGGATCGACACGCACAAGGTGCCGGCCGACGTGCGTCGTGCGTACCGGGTGATGAACGAGCAGGCCGTGGCGGCGGGCAACTCTTCGGGCTTTGCGAGCAAGGGGCAGAAGCGCGAGGCGATCGAGTTGGCCGACCGGCAGGTGCGTGAAGACCTGGCCAAGGGCATGTACCGCAAGAGCAAGGTCGTGCCGGTGCTGTGGGACTTCGCGTCGGCGCAGGTGTTCTGCGGCGCGACAGGCAACACGGTTGTCGAGCAGGTCGTGCGGTTGTTCCGGCAGGCGTTTGCCGTAGAGTTGTCGCTGCTAAGCGCGGGCGTCGCGGCGGGGCAACTGCTTAAAGGCGACGGGCGCAGCCGGGACTACGAAGACGTGCACCCCAGCAAGTTCACCGCCCCGCCGGCCGACGCGCGCGGCGAAGACGACTCGGACGAGTCGCGTGAAGACCCGAGCCTGCCGCGTGTGCCGTGGGTCGCCAAGTCGGTGGACCTCAAGGACTACCTCGGCAACGAGTTGCTGATGTGGCTGTGGTGGCAGAGCGAGACGAACGAGGGCAAGGTCGCGACGGACAAGGGCGACGCGTACGTCGCCTTCGATCGTGCGATCGACCTCGACTGCGCGTGGGGCATGGCCGGCAAGGTCGGCGTCAAGGGCGACGGGCCCACGCGTTACCGCGAATCGGCCGAGGCGCTGCGCACCGGCAAGTGGCCGCGCAAGGCGGGCGTGATCCTCGCCGACGGCGCGAGCCAGTGGGAGTTCACGCTCTCCGGCGACGCCTGGACCGTCGGCAGCGCGAAGCTCCCCGACGTCCCCGACGCGCAGAGCCCGCGCGAACTCACCGAGGCCCGCCTGGACCTGACGACGCAGCTCGCGGGCCTGCTCGACGCGGTGTACGCCGCATTTCTCAAGCGGCGCATCGGCGGCAGTTGGTCGGCCGACCGTGAAGCGATCCGGCGGTGGATCCGGACGCGAAAACCGTCCGGGACGGCCGCCGCTGCACAAGCTGACGCCGACACCGCCACCAAACCGCAACCCGTGGTCACCATGACCGAGCCGCCGCGCCCGGTGGCCGACCGCGCCGCGGTGGCGGAGACCACGTGAGCGACACCGCCCGCAAGCGCGGCCCGCTCATCCTGTTTACCGAGCGCAGACGCGCGACACAGGATCAATTCCCCGCCCGCGCGGGCATCGCGCGTTGGCCTTCGACCCAGGCGAGGTATTCGGCGATGCGTTTCTCGTAGCCGCGGTCGGTGGGCTGGTAGTAGTTCACGTCGACGCCGAGGTAGTCCTGATCAACGTACCCGCCCTGTCCGTCGTGGGCGTACTGGTATTGCTGGCCCTCCTTGCGGGGCTTCGAGGAACGCAGGTATTTCGGTACTGGTTGGGTGCGGTTCTGTTTCACGTCGGTCATGGCGGCGTTGACCGCGGCGTAGCTGGCGTTGCTCTTGGGAGCGGAGGCGAGATAGATCGTCGCCTGCGCGAGCGTGATCCGACATTCGGGCAGACCGATGCGGTGTGTGATGTCGTAAGCGGCGTTGGCGACCATGATGCCGCGCGGGTCGGCGTTGCCGATGTCTTCGCTGGCGAGGATCGCGATGCGGCGGGCGATGAACATCGGGTCCTCGCCGGCGACGAGCATTTTGGCCAGCCAGTAGACCGCGGCGTCGGGGTCGCTCCCGCGCACGGACTTGATGAACGCGGAGATCGTGTCGTAGTGCTCGTCGCCGGCACGGTCGTAGACGACGGCTTTCTGCTGGATGCTTTGTTCGGCGATGTCGAGGGTGATGTGCAGTGGGGTCTGGGGCTTGGGGTTTGGGTCTTGGTCAGCATCAGAATCCGACGCGTCTTGGCGAAGGACCGATTCCGGCCAAGCCCCAGACCCCAGACCCGCACCACGATCCCTCTCCGACAACACGGCGATCTCGAGCGCCGTCAGCGCCCGCCGCGCGTCGCCGTCGCTGGTCACGGCCAAGTGGGTGATGGCGTCGTCGTCCACGGCCAGGTCGAGTTTGCCGAAACCGCGCTCCTCGTCGATGATCGCGCGCCGCAGCACCGCCTCGATATCCGCCTCGTCGAGCGGCTCGAAGTTGAAGGCCTGCGACCGGCTGACCAGGGCGCTGTTGACCGCGAAGTACGGGTTCTCGGTCGTTGCACCGATCAGCGTGATCACGCCGCGCTCGACGTCGCCGAGCAGCACGTCCTGCTGGGCCTTGTTGAAGCGGTGGATCTCGTCGAGGAAGAAGATGGTGCGCTGGCCATCGGCTTCGAGGCGGCGTTTCGCGCCGTCGAGCACGTGGCGGACGTCCTTGACCCCGACGGCGGCGGCGTTGCCGCGCTCGAAGTGGGCCGAGGTCTGCCGGGCGATGAGTTCGGCGAGGGTGGTCTTGCCCGTGCCCGGCGGGCCGTAAAACAGGACCGAACTGAGCCGATCCGCCTCGAGCATGCGTCGCAATAACCTGCCTTCGCCGAGGAAATGCCGCTGTCCGGCGAACTCGCCGAGCGTGCGCGGCCGCATCCGCGCCGCCAGCGGCTCGGCGGCGCGGCGGAAGGTCTCGCGGCGGGACTCGAACAGGTCCGGCATGGCCACAGCGTAGGCCCGGGCACGTCGCCACGTGTTGTCCCGAGCCGTTTGCAGCACGCGGCGATCGCGAAGGCGTTGCGTCGGCATCCGATCTACGGCGTCGATACCCCACGATTATCGGGGGTCGCCGCAGCACCGTCACATCCCGCACGTTTCACGGGATTTCATTCGGTCGTTGCCGGCTGAACTTAAACGCCCGGCGGCCCCGGCCGATGATGGCTCGCGGGGCGGGTCCGGGTGAGAGCGCCGCTCTCACAGCCACAGTCTCTCCAGGAAAGATGATCACCATGGCGAAACCGCGTATCACCATCGGACGCAAGCTCACCTTCGGCTTCGGCGCGGTCGTCGCGGTACTCGTGGCCATGTCGGTCTTGACGCTCACGCAGGTCTCGGGCCTGGTCAAGGGTCAGGAAACCGTGATCAACCAGGACCTCCCGACACAGACGCTCTCCCTTAAGCTCCGCGGGCGCATCCATGCCGCGCTGTCCGCCCACCGCGGCTACATGATCCTCGGCCTGCCGGTCCTCAAGGAGGAGCGGTCCAACATCTGGGAGAGCATCAACGCCGAATCCGCCGAACTCGCACAGCTCGTCGAGGCGCAGCACGACCCCGACGCCGTCGCCATGGTGTCGGAGCTGCGCGGCATCCTCGCCGAGTTCAGCAGCGCGCAGGAGCAGATCGTCCAGTGTGCGCACACGCCCGAGAACGAGCCGGCCCGCCTGCTCTTTGAGACTCAGGCGTTGCCGTTAGGCAAGAAGATGCAGGAGCACCTCGAGGCGATCCTTGATTCGGAGACGCGCGAGGAAGCCACGGGTGACCGTAAGCTCCTGGTGGATTACGTCAGCCGCGCGGAAGCCCACCTGTTGAAGGTGACCGCCGAGTTGACGCAGTTCCTCAGCGACGGTTCGGACGCACAGCTGGCCGTGCTTAACCAGGAAGTGGATGCGTGCTCCGCGTCGGTGGCGCGGCTGAAGACCAAGACCGGCCTGTTTACGCCCGGTCAGAAGGCCGACTTCGACGCCTACATCGCGGCGCGCGACAACTTCCTGAGTGTCGCCAAGCAGGTGATCGCCCAGCGCAACGCCCCGGACTGGAATCAAGCGGAGTACATCTGCCTCAACACTGTGACCCCGCTGGCCGGCCAGGCCGACGAAGTGATCGGGCGGATCATCGAGCACGCTGAATCCATCATCGCCGCCCACGAGGACGACCTGACCGCCAGCTCGACGTTCGTACAGCAAGCGGTGCTGGTGTCGGCGGTGGTTGCGGTGGTTGCAGCGATCGTGATCGCGCTGCTGCTGCGTCGTTCGATCTGCCCGCCGATCATCCGCGCCGCCAAGGCTGCGCAGCAGGTGGCCGACGGCGACCTGACCGTGACGGTTGATGTGAAGAGCAACGACGAGTGCGGCGACCTGGCCCAAGGATTCAACGAGATGGTGGGTAAAGTCTCGAACATGATCTCGACCGTCGCCCGCGCGACGAACGAGGTGGCGTCTGCGGCCACCGAGATCGCCGCCACCTCCGACGAGATGGCCCGCGGCATGGAGGAGCAGTCCTCCCAGGTCACCCAGATCTCTGCCGCCGTCGAACAGATGTCCGCCTCCGTCATCGAGGTCGCCAAGAAGTCCGCCGACGCCGCCGGCAACGCACAACAGTCCGGCAAGGCCGCACAGGAAGGCGGCGCCGTTGTCGACCAGACCATCTCCGAAATGAGGGCCATCTCCGACGCCGTCGATTGCTCCGCCAAGGCCGTCGAGAACCTCGGGAAACGTGGCGAGCAGATCGGCGAGATCGTCGCCACCATCAACGACATCGCCGACCAGACCAACCTCCTCGCACTCAACGCCGCCATCGAGGCCGCACGCGCCGGCGAGCACGGGCGGGGCTTCGCCGTCGTCGCCGACGAGGTCCGCAAGCTTGCCGACCGCACCACCCAGGCCACCGAAGAGATCGCCGAGTCCATCACCGCCATCCAGACCGAGACCACCCAGGCCGTCAACAACATGAACGCCGGAAGCCAGCAGGTCAACAACGGCGTCACCAAGGCCACCGAGGCCGGCACCGCCCTGACCTCCATCGTCACCAACGCCAACGCCGTCGCCGAGATGATCCAGTCCATCGCCGCCGCCACCGAGGAGCAGTCCGCCACCTCCGAAGAGGTCGCACGCAACCTCGAGAACATCACCGGCGTCACCGCCGCCGCCAAGCAAGGCACCGACCAGGCCGCCACCGCCTCCATGCAGCTCTCCCACAAGGCCGAGGAGCTCCTAAGACTCGTCAACCAGTTCAAGACCGACGAGAAGGCCAACGCAAGAGCCAACAACACCGCGGGCTCAAACGCCAACAACCAAACCAAAAACAACGATCTGGAAGACCCCATCAAGCAGGCCGCCAGGGCTTTCAAGGCCGCGGCGTAACGCCGATGCACCCCATGCTTCGACCGAACCGACGCGCCCGGGCCCCACGCCCGGGCGCGTCTTTTTTGTTTCTGCGTCTGGTTTAGACTGCGCCGATGTCGTTCCTGCCCGTCATGCTGGAGTTGACCGGCCGCCGAGTGCTGATCGTCGGCGGCGGCGGCGTCGCGTGTCGGCGTGCTTCCACGTTTCTCGAATACCGAGCCACCGTCTCCATGGTGGCGATCCGGTTCGATGACGCCGCCCGCCAACTCGACGTGGACAAGGCCGAACGGCCCTACCGGCCCGGCGACCTCGACGGCGCGTTCGCCGTGTGCACCGCGACCGACGACCCCGAACTGAACGAACGGATCGCCAACGAAGCGCGCGCCCGCGACGTCCTCGTGAACCGCTGCGACGACGGCCCGGCCGGCGACTTCACCGTCCCCGCCCACGCCCGGCGCGGCCCGATCACGGTGGCGGTCGATACCGGCGGCGCGTCGGCATCGACCGCGTCCACTCTGCGCGACGAATTACTGGGTCAGATCGATCCGAGCCTCCCGGCTTTGCTGGAGGTCGCGGCGGGTTGGCGGAAACGCCTGCGCCGTGCCGATCTTGACACGGGGCGTCGATCCGGTTTGCTGAAACGGCTCACGGGGCCGGAGGGTTCGCGTATTCTGCAAGACGGCGGGCCCGACGCGGTGAACGCCTGGATGGAAACCCTTGTCGCCGAATCCCCTGCCGGCGACCCCACGTCCCCGACATGATCGACCCCGTCACCACCGCCGGCATCGGCCTGCTCATCGCGCTTTGCGTCGGGGCCACCGTCCAAAGCTGGTCTCGGCTGCGCGGACGGAGCGAGCAGGCGGGCGTCCTGGTCGCGCTCTGGAGCGCCGTGGGTCTGGGCGCGTTGGCACTGTTCGTCTGGCGTTGGATCAACACGTCGGACTCGTGGCAACCGCTTCACGCCCACGTCGATGGGCTGCTTCTGATTACGGCGGTGTTGGTCGCGGCGCTGCTGTATCTGACCACGACGCCGCGCTGGATCGGGGTGGCCGCGTTCGGCGCACCGGTCGTGCTCTTGCTGCTGCTGTGGTCGTTCTGTGCCGCGACGTGGACGTACCGGCCGTTCCGCCTGGACACGCTGGAACCGGTCTGGACGGGGTTGCATCTGGCGTGCGTGTACATCGGCACCGCGACCGCCGCGCTCGCCGCCGTCGCCGGAACGCTCTACCTCTACGTCCACCGCCGGATCAAACACAAAGACGACGTCGAGCACCTCGACCGCTTCGCTTCGCTCGAGAAACTCGAAAGCACGGTTCAACGCAGCGCCGCGCTGGGCTTTGCGCTGCTGACCGTCGGGCTGGCCAGCGGGCTGGTGATCATGCTCGGCGACGGCCGCGCGGTCGCGCCGGGGTGGTGGGTGTCGCCCAAGGTTGTGCTCGCGGTGCTCGCCTGGGGCGCGTACGCGGTGCTGATGAACCTGCGGTTCACGTCAACGTTTCGCGGCCGGCGCGCGGCGTACCTGGCGATCGGCGGGTTCGTCCTGCTGCTGGGGGTGTACGGCGCGGTCAACGCGATGCCCAACGCGCTCGAAGGGCCGAACGATCACGACGTGAACCTGACCGCACCGCCGGAACCGGAGGGCCGCGCCTGATGCGTTTCACGCTGCTGGGCATGAACCACCGGACGGCAGACGTCGCGCTGCGCGAACGCGCGACGCTGGGCGCTGCGGACCTGCCCGCCGCGCTCGCCGGTCTGCGTTCCGCTTTCCCGGGGTGTGAAGCGGTGGTGCTCTCGACGTGCAACCGCACGGAGTTCTACCTCGCGCACCCGGCGAGCTCTGCAATCGACGCCGACGCACTGCGTGATTGGTGGGCTCAGCGCCGGCCGGTCAGCCGCGACGAGCTCGGCGGTGCGACCGTCGAGCGTGAACAGGCGGCGGCGGTACGTCACCTGTTCCGCGTGGCCGGCGGGCTGGACTCGCGCGTCGTCGGCGAGCCGGAGGTTCAGCACCAAGTCAAGCGGGCGTACGACGCGGCGTGCGATGCCGAGACCGCCGGGCCGGTGATGCACCAGGTCTTCCAGGCGACGATCGCCGCGGCACGCAAGGCCCGCCGAGAGACCGGGTTGAGCCGACAGAGTGCTTCGGTCGGTTCGGTCGCGCTGCAGTTTGCACGCACCGTCTTCGACACACTCGAAGGCAAGACGATCGGTTGCATCGGTGCCGGGGAGATCGCCAAGTCGACGCTGCGCCGGCTGCTGCGGCAGAACCCGCAAAAGACGTGGATCGTCAACCGAACGCCGGCCAACGCACGAGAGCTGGCGGGTGCGATGAACCTCGAACCACCCAACGGCGGGCCACGCGCGTGGGACGACCTCGAAGCCGTCGTCGTCGAGTCGGACGTGCTGATCTGCGCAACCGGTGCGCCCGAGCCGATCCTGGCCGAGGCGTGGATGCGGCCGCTGATCCGAAAGCGCCGCAGCCGCCCGCTGGTGGTGCTGGACCTCGCGGTGCCGCGCGATGTGGAGGAACGCGTCGGCGGCTTGAAAAACGTCTTCCTCTACAATATCGACGACCTGTGCGAGGTCGTCGACCACGACCCGCAGCGCCAACAGGCCATCCGCGACTGTGAGCAACAACTCGCCGCCGCCGCCTCCACGTGCCACCGCCGCTTGCAACACCGCGACGTCGGCCAACTTGTCCGTCAACTCCGTCACAAGATGCAGAGCATGGCCGACCAGGAACAGCAGCGCAGCCTCCGCAAGCTCGGGTCTCGACTCAACGACGATGAGCGGGACGCGGTCGAAGCCCTGCTCGGCGAACTCGGTCACCGGCTGATCAACAAGTTTCTCCATCTGCCGCTGCAACAACTCGACGCGACGCGTGAAGACGGTAGCCTCGGTTTCTACGCCGCGGCGCTGCGGCGTCTGTTCGACCTGCAGGACGACGAAAGCACGGATCGCGAAGATTCGCCCGACGCCCACAACGCGGACCACCCGACAACGTCCGAATCGAGCAAGATCCACATCAAGACTCCGACCCCCGGCGGCCACGAATTACACTCCTGCAGTGCCCGGCCCCCATCCCACAAAGACGACAACCGCGCCGCGGATTGACCCGGCAACCCCCTTGCGTCGGTCGCCCGTTTGGGCGTGGCTGAGCGCGGCGGCGTTGTTCGTGATCGTCGCGGCGGTCGCGCATCAGAAGCCGGGCCCCGGGCACCCGTCGGCGGCGTGGGCGACGCTGGCCGGCAGCGTCATGATCTGGCTGGGCGTGCTGCCATGGTTGGCGTTGTGGTGGTGGTCCGCGTGCGGCTGGGGCGCGTGCGTGTGTCGCGTGCTTCGCCTGAAAGACGACGACGACCCGATCGTTTCGCTCTGCCTCGGCGGCACGACGCTCATGCTGCTGACGTGGGTCACGCAGTGGGGGGTGGGGTTGAACCGCATCACGATGGCGAGCCTGATCATCGTCGGTATTGCGGCGTGGGCGGGCTTGCGCGGGCCCGGCGTGTGGAAACGAATCAAAACAGACGAGTTCGCGCTCCCGCCGCTGCCGTGGACCGCCGCCTTGCTCGCGCCGCCGCTGGCGCTGCTCGCGGTCGCGTTCACGCTGCCCGCCGGGACGTTGTGGCGGACCGAGGCGTTCGGGTACGACGTGCTCAGCTACCACCTCAACGTGCCCCGGCAGTGGTTCGACGCCGGCGCGATGACCGCCCTGCCGCACGACGTGTACGGCTACCTGCCCAACCTGGTCGAGGCGACGTTCGGGATGTTCTTCGCGTTGCGAGGCACGGCGTCGCCCGACGCGGTGTATCTCGCGCAGGGGTTTCACGTGTCTTGGGCGCTGATCGCGGCGCTGGCGGTGGGCCAGATCGTTAAGCGTGTGAGCGGCAGCGTGGCGGCGGCGTGGTGCTGTGCGGCGGCGCTTCTCGCGGTTCCGTGGGTGCTGATCACCGGTTCGCTGGCGTACAACGAGATGGTCGTGCTTGCGTTGGCGGCGGCGGCGTTGCGGGTCGCGCTCGACGTGGAGAACTTTCCATGGTGGTCGCGCGGCGCGGCGGTCGGGCTGCTCGTGGGCGCGGCGACGCTCGCCAAACTGACCGCGGGGTTCATGGTCGCGATCCCGCTGGGGTTGATGCTGTTGCTGGGGCCACTCTTCGCAGGCCAAGCAGACACCGCGGGGGACGCCAACAACCTTCGGCGGTCGTTTGCTGCTGCGCTGACGGCCGCGCTGGTCGGCGTGGCAGTGCTGTCTCCGTACCTGATCCGCAATGCGGCGTGGACCGGCAACCCCGTATTCCCCTTCGCCGCCTCGACGCTCGGGGCCGGGCATTGGGACGGCGGGCTCGTCGAGCGTTGGAATGCGGGACACGGGCTCGCTGGCACGGAAGGGTTTGAGCCGACCGCGCTGATGCGGCAGTGGCTTTTTAACACGGGGTACGGAGCGGTCGGCGGGTGGGAAAAGCCAACGGAAGCCCGGAATATCGCGCGGTTCGGCCGGGAGTACGGCGTGCCGCTGCTGTGGCTGAGTGCGATCACCGGGGCGGTCTTGGCGCTGGCCAAACCGGCGTCGCGCCGCATCGCGGTGGTGCTGTTTTTGTGGATCGGGTTCCAACTTGTTGCGTGGCACGTCGTGACGCATCTCCAGAGCCGGTTCCTCGTGACGACGCTGGTGCCGGGGGTTGTGCTGGTCGGCGTTGGTCTGAGTTTGATGTTCTCACCAGATACGCGGAACCGAATGATTCTCGGGAACGTGTGGGCGGTGGGGCTCGTTGCAGGCCTGACCGTGTTGTCGATGCTCACGTTCTGGTCGCAGACGCAGTTGGGGCTCGACGAAGTCACCGGCGAGTCTGCGCCCCTGCCGCCGTGGGCGCTCGCCGATGCGCTGGCGAGTGACACGCACCCATTTCATCCGACCCACCACCCCATCAATCAGTTGCCGCCCGACGCGACGGTGCTGGTCGTGGCGGACACGTCGCGGCTGTTCTACTTCCAGCCGACGCTGGTGTACGCCAGCGCGTTCGACCGCAGCCCGATGGGGGATGTGCTCGACGCCGCGCGGGAGCAGGAGATTTCGCCCGCGTCCGTCCTCGCCGAGCGCGGCGTGACGCATGTCTGGATCGGCTGGTCGGAGCTGCGTCGATTGCACGCGACGTACGGCCACGACGAGCGCGTCACCGAGGATCGCCTCCGTGCGGTCATCGCGGGCTGGCCGGTCGTGGTGGACCTGGGCGGCTCGACGCTGGTCGCGGTGCCGCCTGCAAACCAACAGAACTGAACATCTTCGGTGTCGTTCGGTATGCTTCCCGGCACACTTTCAAGGAGACCCGGCATGACGCAACCGGAAACGCCCGACCCGAACGTGCGCGTGGTCGATCACCCGATGGTCGCCCACATGGTCGGCGAGCTGCGGTCGGCGGCGACGTCCGTGCCACGCTTCCGGGAAGTGATGGAACAGCTCGGCGAGCTGTTGGCCTACGAGGCGTTGCGCTCCACGCCCACGACCGAGGTCGAAGTTGTCACGCCTCTGGAGAAAACCCAGGCGAATCGCTTCGCAGAACGGGTCACGCTGGTCTGCATCCTCCGCGCCGGTGCCGGGTTGACCGCGGGGATGCTGCGGATCATCCCCGAGGCGCAGATGGGGCACGTGGGCATGTTCCGGGACGAGGATGCGCTCAAGCCCGTGAGTTATTACGACAAGCTGCCGCCGTCGATCGCGGACGGGCCGGTGCTGGTGTGCGACCCGATGCTGGCGACCGGGGGCAGCGCGGTGGCGTGTCTGGACCTGCTCAAGTCGCGCGGGTGTGACGACCTGACGTTCGTGGGGGTGATCGCGGCGCCCGAGGGTTTGGCGAAGCTGCGCGACGCGCACCCGGACGTGCCGGTGGTGCTGGCGGCGCTGGACCGGGAGCTGAACGACGTGGGCTACATCCTGCCGGGGCTGGGCGACGCGGGCGACCGGATCTTCGGCACGATGCCGTGACGGCGATGGTCTGAAGCGACCGGCAACCCGCTAAAGCATTTCACGGATTCGCTTCGTACTGCTCCACAATCGCTTCGACGATCGGCTCGATGCCCGACTTCGACACGTCGACCACGACGTCGGCCACGGAGCGATAGACGCGCTCGCGGTGACGCAGCACCTCGGCGACCTCGTCCGCGGCGCTGCCCTTGCCGGTCAGGCTCGGGCGCTCGGCGGCGTTCTTGGCGTCGCTGGCGATGCGTTCGGCCAGTACCTCGGCCGGCGCTTCGAGATATACCCGCAACGCCTTGCACGACGCCACCGCCGCGCGGGCCGCGGCGCTGCGGTTCACAGACCCGCCGCCCAGGGCGATGACCCGGCCCGACTCCTTGACGACGTTTGCAATCACCTCGGCCTCGACCTCTCGGAAAGCCGGCTCGCCGAGCTGTGCCCAGATATCGGTCACCGACCGCCCGCCGAACGCCGCGATCACCTGACCGTCCGTGTCGACAAACGAGAGCCCGAGGTGTTCGGCCAGCGCACGACCGACGGTGGACTTCCCGCTGCCGCGGTAACCCAACAAAATGATGCTCCGCCGGTTCACGCGGGCATCGTACCGCGTTCAGCGTGGGCGCATCGTTAGAATCTGCCCATGGCGACGCACGACGTCGAACTCCAGAACGCCCGCCTCGCCCGGCTCCGGCAGCGGCGGAACTTCGGCGCCGCCGACCGGTCGTTGGGCTTCCTGGCCGAGCAGTTCAAGCACGAAGTCGCGCGGCCGTTCAAACAGCTCGAAGGGCTGTGCGAGGCGTGGGCCCAGCTCGTGCCCGCCGACCTGCACGCGCGGTGCCGGCTCGAATCGCTGCAGCGCGGCGTGTTGACCGTCGCGGTGGACTCGTCCGCGACGCACTACCGGCTGGACGCGTTGATCCGCGACGGCCTGGCCGTGAAGCTGGCCGAGGCGTGCCGGGGCAAAGCGCTGCGTAGGGTGAAGGTCCGGGTCGATACCGCGCTGCGCGAACCGGCCGCTCCGCCGGAAGATGACACCGGTTCCATCGCGCCGGCGCGTGTCTTTCCACCCACGCCGCCGGCCGCCGACTTCGACCCGGAACTCCCGCGCTGACCGACGCGACATCAATCCCCCGGCACACGGATCAGAACGGGAACACCCACGGCGTCACGGTCAGCGTGACCGCAAAGATGATCACGTTCAGCGGCAGCCCGACCTTGAGGTAGTCCGTGAACCGGTAGCCGCCGGGGCCATACACCATGAGGTTGGTCTGGTAGCCGATCGGGGTCGAGAAGCTGGCCGAGGCGGCGATCATCACGGCGACGGCAAAGGGGGTGGCGCTCACGCCGTCGCCGAGGGACTGGGCCGTGGTCTGGGCAATGGGGAACATGAGCACGGCCGCGGCGTTGTTGGTCACCATTTCGGTGAAGACGTTGGTGAGGAGGTACACCGCCGCGAGCGCGATCAGCGGGTGGTCGCCGACGGCGCCGAGGATCCCCGTCGCCACGCCGTGCGCCAGTCCCGAGTCGAGGACGGCCTGCCCGAGCCCGATTGCGGCGCCGATGACCAGCAACACCTGCCCGTCGAGCGAGCGCCGCGCCTCGTTGCCGGTGACGCACTTGAACAACCACATGCACCCCGCAGCCCACAGCGCCGCGACGAGCATGCTCACCCAACCCAGCGCGACAACCGCCACCATGCCCGCCAGCACCGCCAGCGCCACCGGCGCCTTGCCGTGGCGCTTGGGGGCCGCGCCCTGCACCGCGCTGACCAGAAAGAAGTCCCGGCGGTTGCGTTGCCGCTCGGCGAAGCCGGGCTGGGTCTCGAGCAGCAGCGTGTCGCCCGCGCGGAGCACGATGTCACCAATCTTCTGTTTGAGGCGCTGGCCGTCGCGGGCCACGGCGATCACGGCCGCGTTGTAGACCGTGCGGAACCGCCCCTCGCGGATGCTCCGCCCTACCAGCGGGCACGCCGGCGCCACGACCGCCTCCACCATCGCCCGCCGGGTCGTTGAGCCCTCGAGCTTGAACACCTGGTCCGTCACCGGCGCCAACCCGCGCACGCTGCGCAACTCGACCACCGAATCCACCACACCCACGAACACCAGCCGGTCACGCTCGTGCAGAACATGCTCAGGCCCCACCGCCGGGAACAACTCGCCCTCACGCTCGATCTCGAGCAGGTACAGCCCCGCAAGGCTGCGCAGCCCCGCCTGTTCGATGGTCTTGCCCGCCAGCGGGCTGCCCTCGGTGACCTGCATCTCGACGCTGTACTGACGCACGTCCTGCCCGTCGGTCAGCACGCTCCGCCGGTCCGGGAGCAACCAACGCCCGACCGTGAACATATAGACCAACCCCACGAGCAGGCACGGCAACCCGACCGCGCCGATGCTGAAGATGCCCAGCCGCGGCGCGTCCGGCGTGTCGTGCAAAAGGTCCGCGACGATCAGGTTCGTCGATGTGCCGATCAGCGTGCACGTCCCCCCCAGCACCGCCGCGTAGCTCAGCGGGATGAACAGCTTCGAGGGCGCGATCCCGCTCCGGGCCGACCAGTCCTTGACCACCGGCAGCAGCATCGCCACCACCGGCGTGTTGTTCAGGAACGCCGACAAGCCCGCCACCGGCAGCGTCAGCCGCGACAGCGCACCGCCGTACGACTTCGGACGGCCCAAGAGCGGCTCGGTCATACGCTGCGTCGCCCCCGTCTGCGTCAGCCCCGCCGCCACGATGAACAGCGCCGCCACCGTCACGATCCCCTCCGACCCGAACCCTGCGATCATCTTCCCAGGGTCCGGTAACCGGTCACTCAGGACACTCAACCCCATCAACAGCGTCACCGCCCCCAAAAGCAACACCTCCGGCCCCGCGAAACCACGCAACAGCCCCACCAGCACCGCCAGCAAGACCCCCAACACCACCCAGGGTTCCCAACTGTCAAACATGGCACGTCGCTCCGGGCGGAATTCCGACAACTACGGCTGGATCATCGTCCGCGTTCAAGCCGCGCCTTGACCGGTTCGATACACCCCCATAGCCGCCGCCGGAGAAAGCCACGCCCATGTCCAGTTCCGTCCGCCTGATCTGCCCGAACCTCAAGTGCCGCACAATCCTGTCGGTCCCGCAGATCGCCCGGGGCAAGACCGTCCGTTGCCGCAATTGCGGGATGCGGATCGCGGTGCCCGGCGGCAAGCAGCCGGCGGAGAACAAGGCCGACGGGGCCGATAAAGACCCCAAAGCGGCGTGAACCGTTATCAATCGAGACGCCTCTAGTCGCCCTGAAGCCAGCGCTCAGAGGTCGTCGTCATCTTCCGCGTCGAGCACTTCGACGTCCAGGCCCGAGTCGTCTCCGAAATCCAGGCTGAACGCGCTGCTGCCCTCCGGGTCGTCCACGTCCATCATCGCCATCGCTTCGGCGAGGTCGTCGTCTTCGTCGTCGGTGGGATCGGCCGAGCTGTCCGAAGGCGGCGCGGGGTCGATACCCGCGGCGAGGTCCACCGTCGGGCTGTTGTCGTCCGCGGGCGCGGCGGCGGGGATCGCAGCGAGCCCCACGTTGGTCCGGCTGGAACCAAGGTCTTCCGGCTGGCCGTCCACCGTGAGGCGGAAGTTCACCGGGCCGACCACCACCTCGTCGCCGGCGGCAAGCTCGGCCTCCTGCACCCGTGAGCCGTTGTGGTAAGTGCCGTTGCTGGACCCCAAGTCCCGCAACAGCACCGCCCCGTCTTCCACACGGATTTCGCAGTGCTGACGGGATACGCTGGTCAGCGGGATGCGCAGGTCGCAGGTGTTCTTGCGGCCCAGCACCGTAGCCCCGGCCCGCAGCGCGAACTCGCGCCGGGTGCCGTCGGCTTTGAACATGACCAAGGCTGCGTTCATGAACCTCCCGATCAACAGAACAACACCCGAGCATATCGGACCCACGGACCCTAAGCAAGATACCGGGAACGCCCCGAACCCCGAAGCCCAGAATCCCCAAGCCCGGTCCGCCCCCGGCGGGTTTCAAGGGCTCTATCTCCACCTGCCCTTCTGCTTCCACAAGTGCCACTACTGCGATTTCTACAGCGTCGTGCCCGCCAAGGAACCGGCGCGAACCAACGGGAACGCCGAAAACGCACCCGACATTCAAGATGCATTCACCGCGGCCCTGTGCGCGGAACTGCGGCGTTGGGTCGTGTCGTTGCAGGATCAGGGTGAACCGCTCGCGCCGGCCACGGTCTTCGCCGGCGGGGGCACGCCCACGTTCCTCAAACCCTCGTGCTGGAAAACGCTGCTGCACGATCTACACGGCCATCGCGTGCTGCAACACGTGGACGAATTCACCGTCGAAGCCAACCCCGAAACCGTGACGCCGGCGTTGATGGACATGCTCGTGGACGGCGGCGTCAACCGAGTCTCCATCGGCGCCCAGAGCTTCGACCGCGGTTCACTTAAAGCCCTGGAACGCTGGCACGACCCGGACAATGTGCCCCGCGCCGTCGAGCTCTGCCGCAACGCGGGCCTCGACAACGTCTCGCTGGACCTGATCTTCGCGATCCCCGGCCAAACCCTCGACATGCTCAACCGCGACCTCGAACGCCTGCTCGAACTACAGCCCGAACACCTCTCGATCTACGGCCTGACCTACGAGCCGCAGACCGCCCTGACCGCCCGCCTGCGCGTCGGCCAGGTTCAGCGCGTCGACGAAGACACGGAACGCGCGATGTACGACCACGTCATGACCCGCCTCGACGCCGCCGGCTACGAACAGTACGAACTGTCGAACTGGGCGCGCCGCGATCCCACCCGCGACCTGCGTTGCCGGCACAACCTGGGCTACTGGCAGAACCACAACTGGCTCGGGCTCGGACCCGCCGCCGCGAGCCACCGCGACGGGCAGCGTTGGCGCAACGCCCCCAACCTCCCGCGTTATGTGTCGGGCTCGCCGAACCCGCCGCGCGTGGATGAAGAAACGCTGCCACCACCTCTGCGCTTCGGCGAACAACTCATGCTCGGCCTGCGCACGAGCGCCGGCGTCGAGCGCGCATGGATCGACGCGGCACTCGAACCCGGCGACGCCCGGAATGCTTACCTCGAGGAAGTCATCGCACTGGGCCTGCTCGAGAAAACCGAATCGCATCTCCGCCTCACGCGGCAAGGCCGGTTCGTCGCGGACACGATCCTCGCGCGATTGCTTTGAGCGTCCGCGCTTCACCAAGCGAAAGCAACCGGTCGCTCACGCTCCCGGCGCTGAATCGGTCAATGCTGCACACAGAGCCGGAAGCGTCAGCGACCGGTCAACGACCGCTTTAATCCACGCCTTCTTCCAAGTCCCGCTGCTCGATCGGCCGGCTGATCCGGTAGCCCTCGTCGAGCCACCGGCCCAGATCGACCTTCCGGCAGCGGTCCGAGCAGAACGGGAATGATTCCGCGCCCGCCGCGACCGCGCCACGGCACACGGGACAGCGCGTCGGGGCTCGCTTCGCGTTCTGGGTGTTGTTCCGTTCATTCATGTCAGACGTTCCTCGATCGCGGACATCCTAGACCCCCACGTCCCCGTCGGCGTCAGCGTGAGCGCGCGGCAATCGCCGCCGAGGTGCTCGATGGCCACCGTCAACACGTCGCCGTCCAACGCGCCCCGGATCCGCTCGGCCCACTCCACCGCCAGCACCGCCCCGGCCCGCAACTCCTCGCTCCAGCCGATCGAGTCGAGTTGTTCGGCACTGTCCAGCCGGTACGCGTCGATGTGGACCAGCACCGGTGTGTCCGTGGTTTCCGCATTGGCTGTTCCGTGCGTTTCGTCAGGGACGTACTCCTGCACGAACACGAACGTCGGGCTGCTCACCTGCCGCGGGTCCAGCCCCATGCCCTCGGCCAGGCCGCGCACGAACTGCGTTTTGCCCGCGCCCAGTTCGCCGTCAAGCGCAATCACATCGCTCGGCCGGGCACACAAACCGACCGCGCGACCCAGCGACACCGTATCCGCAAGTCGTTCGCTCACGATCCGCATCAGCCGGCGTGCTCCCAGCCCAGGCCCGCCGCGTCGAGCACGTCGCCCTGGTTGTTCACGAAACGGACGCCGCCCCCGGCTGTGACTTCGCCGACACGCGTGATCGCGACGTCATCGATCGCTTCGGGGATGTCGCCCGACGACGCGAAAAGCAGTTCGTAATCTTCACCGTCGCCAACCGCGTGCTTCCACGCTGGGTCGGGCGTGCCCGGGCGGACCGGCAAGGCATCGACGTTAACTTGAGCGTGTTCGCAAAGCCGCGGCAGGTCCATCGCCAACCCGTCCGACAGGTCCATCATCGCGGACGGTCGGGTTACAACATCGCCGGCCAGTGCGCGGGCGATGTTAAGTCGCGGTTCAAAATCGAGGTGGTGCCCGGCCAGGCTGTGGCCGAGTTGCCCCGTGACGTATAGCACATCACCCGCCTTCGACGTGCCGCGCCGCACCGGTTCGACGCCCGCGGGCTCGGCGAGCACGGTCGTGGTCAGCGTCAGCGGCCCATCCCAGATCGACGTGTCCCCGCCGATCAGCGGGCAGGCGTAACGCGCGCACGTTCCGCGCAGCGCTTCGTAAAGCGCGGCCGCGTCGTCCATCGACATCCCGCGCGGCAGCGACGCGGCCACGACCGCGCCCACCGGCTGCGCCGCCATCGCCGCAACGTCCGAGAGGTTGCGGGTGATCGCCTTGCGGCCGATCTGTTCGATCGTGGCCGCCGCGCGGTCGAAATGCACCCCCTCGATCAGCGGGTCCACCGCGATCAGCACGTCCGCCCCGCCGACCTTGAGCATCGCCATGTCGTCGCCCGGCGGGATCGCCACGCCCGCCGGCAACGCCGCGTTGGCCCGGGCGAACAGTTTGAGCAGGTCGTTCTCGCGTAGCACGGGATTACTCTACACCCCGTGTCGCGGCCGCCGTATAGTCGGCACGGCACCAACGCTCAGTACGCATCCTTGAACCGGTAATCTTCGCCGCGCCGCAGCCGTGCGATGTAGATCAGTTCCTGGGTGTGGCCTTCGAGGTGCGACACCGAGTGCCAGACCGCGCCCATGCCGGTGACGTCCCCGATCTGGATGTGGCGAGGCGCGAGCAGGTGGTCTTTGTTGAGGCGCCGGATCGTGGCTTTCGCTTCGTCGATGGTTTGCGTGAGTTTGTCCGCGAGGCCTTCGAGGGCAAAGCCGCCGGTCGCGGCAAACTCGCCGGGGCGGTCGCGCTCGTCGGGCAGCGCCTGCTCGGGGTCGCAGCCGACGATGATCCACTGCCGCAGGTTGCCGCAGACGTGCAGGACGACGTTGGCCGGCGCGTTCATCGCGGGGTTCGGCCGCCACCACAAATCGCTTTCACCGATCTGCGTCAGCGCGTGCAACATCCGCTCCCGACAATCGTCCAACACGGCGCACGCCTCGCCCTTGAACGCCGCGACGGCACCGGGGTAGTCGGCCTGGAACTTCGGCGCCATGGTCGAGACGTGCCTTAACCGCTTCAATCGATCCGTATCACTTCGCGAGCTTCGCCACGATCCGCCACACGTCGTGGTGCGACAGCGATAGCCCGGCCTGCGTATTGAACGCATCCACGACTTCATCAAACGCCCCGGCGTACACGAGCCGGTCACGCAGCGAGAGCTTGCCCACCGCGTCCTCGACCATCATCGTCAACAACGTTTCGTGTTCGGGCTCGATCTTCGCGGGCTTGCCCACCGCCCGTCCCAGCCGCGGCAGCTTCCCGGCCTTGCGGAGATTGTGCAGCCGATGAAACACGTCCGTGCGCGTCACCCCCTGCGCATCCCGGCCTTCGGGGCCGTACATCGCGGTGTAGATCGCCTCGAAGTCGTCGGTGTACGGCAGGTCGTCGAGCGTGCGCCCGACGCGCTGGTACACGCTGATCAGCAGCGCCTCGTCCGAGGTCTCAAACAGCGCGGGCGTCGCGTCTGCAGGATTCGACCCGGTTTCGGTCATGACAGTCCGCCCCCTTCTCGCACCGACGCGACCAGCGCTTCGATGCGCCCCAGCGTGCGGTCGGCCTGCGCCCGCAGCACGTTGTACGGCAGCAGGATCAGCAGCGCGACCACCAGGCCCGCCGCCGTGCTGATGAGCGCTTCCGCAATCCCCGCCCCGACCTGGCGCGGGTCCGCGCCGGTGGTCTGCTGACCGAGCAACTCGAAGCTGTCGATGATGCCCAGCACCGTGCCGAGGATGCCGAGCATCGGCGCCGCGGTGATAATCGTCGACAATGTCGGCATGAACCGCTCCAGCCGGTGACGCTGCGACTCCACGGCTTCCGCGAGCGCGGCGTCCGACGCCGGCTCGTCCAATACGTCTCGCAGCAGCGGCGCGTAAACCCCGGACTGTCCCTCCAGGACCTGTCGGGCTTTGGGAGTGTTGCGTTCCCGGCAGGCCTTCGCTGCTTCGGTGGCGCGCGACCAATGCGACCCGCGGTTGATCGACGCAAAGAACCAGCCGCGTTCCAGCACCAGCGTCACCGCCAGCACGCTCAGCGCCAACAACGGCCACATCACCGGCCCGCCGCGCTCCATCACCGAAAGCCAGTCCGTCCACATGGCCTCAGCGTAACAACCACAGAATCCACGCGGGCCCGGCCTCGCGCCGCGGTGCCTGCGTTTTTCCCGTTTTAAAAGCAATACCCCCTCGGCCCCCGCGTTACTCCACCGTGCCGAAGTTGGCACAAGGCCGGCCCCACCACCCGCTTCTCATCCCTGCGAAGGAGTTCCCCATGACCACTGCACGTCGATCGTTGCGCGCCTGGCTCGTCCCCCTGCTGATGCTGGGTCTGCTGGCCGCACCGTCACTGGCTCAGGAAGACGCCCCCGACCGCCAGCCGCCCGACCCGCAGGCCGTCGCCGACCAAGCCATCGAACGTATCGAGGGCATCGCCGACCGCTGCGACACCCGCCTCCACGGCATCGCGGACCGCGCGATTGCCGTGTACGAAGAGTCCGGCGGCGAGCACACGATCGTCCTCCGCCGCGCCCTGTCCAGCATCAACGCCACCGCCGCCCGTTGCGTCGATGCCGTCCGCAACACCAACCGCCGCGCCGTCGGATACCTGCGGCACGTCGGCGAAGACGCCCTGGCCGAATCCGTCCACGACGCCGCGAAGGCCGCGATCGAGGACATCAGGGCCAGTCGCGCCGACGCGGCCGCCAAGGTCCAGGCCGTCCGGGAAGCCGCCGCCGCAGACTGACAACGGCCCGCGTGACCGCCCAAAACGACGCACTAACCATCCCTGCAAGACCGCCCTCCGGGGCGGTTTTGTCGTTTTTCTGGACATTTTGCGGAATTCTCGAACCGATGCGGCCGATATATCCTAATATCCGGATAGACGGATGATTCAAGCCGCCGAACCCCAACCCGACGCCGTCCTCGGCTGGATGTCCTGCCTCTCGGACGCCACCCGGGTCCGCCTCCTGCGCCTCGTCGAGCCGCAGGAATTGGGCGTCTCGGACCTCTGTGCGGTGCTTCAACTGCCCCAGTCCACCGTTTCCCGGCACCTCAAAGTCCTCGCCGAGCAAGGCTGGGTGACCCACCGCCGGCAGGGCACGACCCACCTCTACCGCCTGATCGCCGACGAGCTCACGCCCGCCCAGCGCGACCTCTGGCGGCTCACCCGCGACCAGGTCGCCGACTGGGCCACCCTCCGTCAGGACGCCGCCCGCCTGGCCGCCCGACTTGCGTCGTCCTCGGGCCAGGCCCGCGCCTTCTTCGCCGGGCTCGCCGAGCGGTGGGACGACACCCGCGACACGGTCTACGGGCCGGCGGTCAACGCCCACGCCCTCGCCGCCCTGCTCGCCGCCGCCCACCCGGTCCGCACCGTCGCCGATTTCGGCTGCGGCACCGGCGCCCTGCTCGCCACGCTCGCGCCCCACGCTGAGCACGTCCACGGCATCGACGCCTCGCCCGAGATGCTCACCGCGGCCAAGGCCCGCCTCGCGCCGCACCGCAACGCCGCGCTCCACGAGGCCGACCTGACCGACACACCCCTCAGCACCGACACCGCCGACGCCGCCCTGTGCGTCCTCGCGCTCACCTACACCGACGCCCCGGCCGAGGTCGTCAACGAGATGACGCGCGTCACCCGGCCCGGCGGCAGCGTCGTCGTCATCGACCTGCTCCGCCACGACCGCGACGACTTCCGCCGCGACATGGGCCAGCAGACCAACGGCTTCGCGAAACGCCAGCTCAAGCAGATGCTCGAAGACGCCGGCGTGCAGGACGCGAGCGTGACCGAAATCCCCCCGCACCCCGACGCGACCGGCCCTGCGCTGCTGCTCGCGACCGGCTCGACGACCAAGGCCTCGGCCTGAAACCTCCCACACAAGCCACGCGTTGTGGATTGACCGACGAAACCAATCCGGACCACACCACCAACCTCCCCCTCACTTTTTTAGGAACACACCATGACCGCCACCGCCACCGCACTCGACCTACCCACTGCCGACACCAAGGGCAACCTCACGTTCAAGGTCGCCGACCTCTCGCAGAAGAACGTCGACTGGGGCCGCAACGAGATCAAACTCGCCGAAGAAGAGATGCCCGGGCTCATGGCCTGCCGCGCCGAGTACGGCCCGTCCAAGCCGCTGGCCGGTAAGAACATCATGGGCTCGCTGCACATGACCGTGCAGACCGCCGTGCTGATCGAAACCCTCGTCGAGCTAGGCGCGAACGTCCGCTGGGTGTCGTGCAACATCTTCTCGACGCAGGACCACGCCGCCGCCGCCGTCGTCGTCGGGCCCAACGGCACCGTGGACAACCCGCAGGGCGTGCCCGTCTTCGCGTGGAAGGGCGAGACCCTCGCCGAGTACTGGTGGTGCACCGAGCAGGCGCTGGACTTCGGCGACTTCCAGGGCCCGGACCTCATCGTCGATGACGGCGGCGACGCGACCATGCTCATCCACAAGGGCGCCGAGTTCGAGAAAGCCGGCTCCGTCCCCGGCCCCGAGACGACCGACAACACCGAGTTCAAGGAAGTCCTCAAGACCCTCGCCCGCTGCCTCGAAGAGTCGCCCCAGCGCTGGACCAAGGCCGCAGAGACCTGCAAGGGCGTCAGCGAAGAAACCACCACCGGCGTGCACCGGCTCTACGACATGGCCAAAAAGGGCACGCTCCGCTTCCCCGCCATCAACGTCAACGACTCGGTCACCAAGAGCAAGTTCGACAACCTCTACGGCTGCCGGCACTCGCTGATCGACGGCCTCAACCGCGCGACCGACGTCATGATGTCGGGCAAGATCGCCGTGGTCTGCGGCTACGGCGACGTCGGCAAGGGCTGCGCCCAATCGCTCAAGGGCCAGGGCGCCCGCGTGATCATCACCGAGGTCGACCCCATCTGCGCTCTGCAGGCCGCCATGGAGGGCTACGAGGTCAAGACCCTAGAAGACTGCCTCGACGAGGCCGACATCTACGTCACCACCACCGGCAACTTCAACATCATCACCGCCGACCACATGTCCAAGATGAAGGACAAGGCCATCGTCGGCAACATCGGGCACTTCGACAACGAGATCGAGATGGCCAAGCTCGAGAAGATCGCCGAGCGCAACCAGATCAAGCCGCAATACGACCAGTGGACCTTCAAGAACGGCAAGAGCGTGCTGATCCTCGCCGAGGGCCGGCTGCTCAACCTCGGCTGCGCGACCGGGCACCCCTCGTTCGTCATGTCCGCGTCGTTCACCAACCAGACCATCGCGCAGATCGACCTCGCCCTCAACGCCGACGGCAAGGAAACGCTCTCGGGCGCGACCTACGAGACCGGCAAGGTCTACGTGCTGCCCAAGATCCTCGACGAAAAGGTCGCCCGCCTGCACCTGGACAAGCTGGGCGTCAAGCTCACGCAACTCACGCAGGAACAGGCCGACTACATCGGCGTCCCCGTCGAAGGCCCTTACAAGCCCGAACACTATCGCTACTGAGCAGAAACACCAGAAAAACAAGGTGAAAACAAAGAAGCCCACGGTGTCTCACCGTGGGCTTTCTTTATTGGTTACAAGTTGGTTTCAAGCCATTCAACAGCTTCGCGAACTCACTCCCCCGCTTCCAAATGCTCCCGGAAGAACGCCAGCGTCTCCGGCCACGCCTGTTTGGTCGCTTCGAGATTCGCCCCGTCGCGGCCGTCCTGCTGGCGGAGGAACCCGTGTCCCGCGCCGTCGTAGATGTGTGTCGTGTACGCCTTGCCGTATGTGTCCATCGCATTTTGCGTGGCCGGGATGGTGCTGTTGATGCGGTTGTCGTCTTCGCCGTAAAGGCCCAGCACCGGGCAACCAACGTTCGCGAACACGTCGGCGTCGTCCGGCGCGCTGCCGTAATAGACCACCGCGGCATCAAGCTCCGGCTGCGAGGTCGCGTAGATGAAACTCGTGCTGCCGCCCCAGCAGAAGCCGACGCATCCCAACTTCCCGTTCGCCGAAGGCAACGCCAACGCGTACTCACGGATCGCGTTGAGCCGCTGCGTGCGGTCGTCCGGCGACAGTTGCCGGATCACGCTGCGCACCTCGCGCCCCAACGACTCCGTGCCGCCGCCGTCCGGTCCCATCCCCGACAACAAATCCGGCGCGACCGCGATGAACCCCTCGGCCGCGAGCTGGTCCGCCACGCCGCGGATCCAGTCGCTCATCCCGAAGATCTCGTGGATCACGATCACCACCGGCGCGTTGTCCGCCCGCTCGGGGTACACGACCCACGTCTTGATCGCGTGATCGCTGTCCGGAAGCTCAACATCGACCCACTCGCCGTGCCGGGGCGAGTCCGCGACCTGCGCCGCCGCGGCGTCCGCGCCCGGCGGCAACGCGACATCCTCCGCAAAAGCCGACGAGCTCAGGCACCACACGGTAAGACACAACGAAAACGACATGAGGGGGGAGAGGTGTTTCATGCCCCGATGGTAGGCGCCCACACCCGATGCCTGTTCCCACGACCTTCGCCGCCCCACCCACCCCGCCCGGTCTGCCACTCACCTCAGAACGAGAACTCCACCGCCGCAAAATACTTCAGGTCCGAACGCTCGTCTTCGTGGTCGCGCGACTCGTACTCGTGGCGCAGCCCCAGCTTGAGCAGCGTGTCGGTCTGCGCGTCGAGCTTGAGCCGCCACTCCAGGTCCGACTCGACCCGCAGGTCACCAAGAAACTCAAGGTTGGGGTACAGCGTAGTCTTGGCCTTGATGGTCTGCCGCGGCGTGAACTGCCACGCCACCGCACTCGCGCCGAACACCGCCTCGGGCGTGAAGTCGTTCACCGTGCCGAACTCGTAGTTTCCGCCCAGCCCGACCTCGGCCGAGAACTCCAGGCCGTCCTTCTTCACGAACGTCCGTCCCAGCCCCGCGTACGCCGACACGCGCTCGTCCCACGCCTTCAGGCGGTTGTACTGGTAACGCCCGGTCGAGAACACGAACCACTGCGTCTGCGGGTTGGTCCAGCGCTTCGTCGCCTCGACGCGCCCCTCGTTGCGGGCCGACCCGTCGGGCGTCTCCGCGTAGAACGCCTCGGCGTTGAGTTGAATGAACCCGCGCTCGTCCGACTGCTTCGCCGAGAGCCGGCCGTAGAAGTCGATGCGGTCGTTCTCGCCCGTGAACCCGCTCAGCCCCAGCGAGATGTTCGTCTTCCAGTCCGCGAGCAGGCCCGTGTTGAAAAACCCGCCGAGCGGTTCGGGCGCCGGTTCAGGCTCGGGCTCCGCGACCGGTTCCGGATCAGGTTCGGGCTCGGGTTCCGCCTGGGCTTCAGGCTTGGGTTCGGGTTGGTCTTTTGGGTGCGCTGCGGGCTCGGGTGTCTCGACCTGCGTTTCGTCGGACACGCCCGCTTCCACCTCAACTCCTTCCGGTTCCGCTTCCTTGCCCTCCGGAAACTCAAGCAAAGGCGTCGGCGCGGCCGGCGAGGTCACCTCTGTATTCACCGCCGACGGCGCGATCGGCAAGCCTTCCGTTGTGTCCAGCTTCTCGAACGAATCTTCCAACGCCTCGGCCGCGGTTTCGCGATCCACCGAGGCCACCGCCGCGGGCTCCAGCTCCAGCCGGCCTAGCAGCGGGTGATCGAACACCACGCCCTCCTCGCCTTCCGAGACGACGATGCCCACGAGGGTTTCCCCGGTCGCCAGCGTCAGCGTGTCCGCACGGGCCGTCACGGGCACACACACGCCCACGGCAAACCACGCGGCCACCGCCGTCCACCCCCAGGCCCTGGCTGGTCCGAAACGTCGCGGCATGAGTCTGCCGTGAGCATCGACCCGCCGTGAACCCCGCTTGACGCCGGCAAAATCCGACCCCCGTGCTCATGCCTGCCGAGTTGCGGTCGTTCCCATAACTCGGGCGTGAGGATCAACTCGCGCGAGCTCGTCGGACGTTCAAGCCTTCCGCCCCACATCACGTTCCACGAATCACGCCAGCGTCAACACCAGCAACGCCACCGCCTGCCGCGTCAGCGACACGCTCAGCTCGCCCGACCCGCCGGGCGTCGATACCGTGCGCTCGTCCGCAGCAGTCTGCAATTCCGAGGCTGCGTCCAGCTCCGCGTACTGCGCATCGCTCGGCGACTGCGGCTCACCCATCCGCTGCCACGCGGTGTACGCGTTGCTGTGGTCTTCGTCGATGAGGTAGTGATTCATCGTCCAGCGTTCGCCGGGCAGGTTCGCGAGCTTGAGCCTGACCTCCGCGACGTCGCCCGGCACGTCGTCGTCGTGGTAGTGCCACGTCAGCACGCAGAGCTTCTTGGTCTGTGGGTCGTAGCTCGACAACGCGTGGACATCCGCCTCGTCACGCACGCCGTGGTGCATCATGTCGTCCAGCGACACCGCCCCGCTGCTCTGCACCTCCAGCCGGTCGCCGCTCATCTTGCTCATCATGCGGAACGTGTTGAGCACGGGCTTCGCGATGCCGTTGGTCGCCAGCGCCCGGAAGCCCGCGAAGTACGGCTGGTCTTCGAACTCGAACGCCCACGTCAGCGCGCCCGCGAAGTTCACGCCGTACCGATCCGCGAGGTCCTGCTTGCGTGCGAAGCTGGCAGCGGTGTAGCTCGAATACATTGTGCCGTTGCGGTACGCGAGGTTCGGCCCCTGGCACGCGGCGCAGCCCTCGGGGTCCGACTCGCCGATGACGATGGGCTTGTCCTTCATCGCCGGGATCGACGCGATGATCGAGAAGTTCTCGTCGATCACGCGGAGCTGGTTCGCGATGCCCATGCGGACGTGGCCTTCCCCGTCCGCCTTTTCCACGAACTTCGGGTCGCCCTTGGCGTGAAACGAAACAAAGTCGGTCGGCGTGCCCTTTTTGCCGGTTTTGTGGTTCGTGCCCTCGGCGCAGTGCCAGAGGAACCGCCGCAGCCACGTCCCGCCGCCCGCCGAGTCCGGCCCGCCGACGCGCGCCTCGGGCATCACCGCGCGGATCGCGTCGATCGTGTAGTCGTGCAACTTGTGGAACTCCTCGGGCGTGCCCTTCCAGTACGGGATGTTCGCCTCGTTCCACGTCTGCCAGTACCAACTCGCGACCTCGTCCCGGCCGTACTTGTCGACGCAGTGCATCACCCACGCGTGCACGAGCTGCCACCACTTCTCGTAGTCCTCCGGCGGGTGAGCCCAGCCGGTCACGATGTCCCAGTAGTCCACGCCGGGCTTCCAGTAATGCCGGTAAGGCTCTTTCACCGTTGACAACGCCTGCGGCATGAAGCCGACCTGCACGTAGGGCTTGCAGCCGTTGTCGATGTAGGTGTCGAAGATCTGATCGACGATGGTCCAGTCGTAGACCGGTTTGCCGCTGTCGTCCTCGGTGTACGCGTTGGTCGAGCCCCACTTGAGGGCCGGCTCGCCGTCGCCGGTGGTCAGCAGGTTGTGGCAGCGGAAGTAGATGCCCGGCACGTGCGGGCCGTTCATCTCGCCGATCTGCTGGACGAGCTTGCGACCGTGCCTCATGTAGGTGTAGTTGGGCTCGTCGTAACCGAAGAACCGCCAGATCTGACGGAGCGGGCCGAGCGTCTTGCCGGCGTCGATGTGGATGTCGATTTGCATGGGATGGGCCGAGGGCAGAGGTGAACGTCCGAACACGCGCCCCAGCCGCCCCGTTCCGCCGTGTATGCCGTGGAGTGTACCCCACGCCCGCCGACCGCGCGGCTGCTATCCTGTGCGGCCGCCGCGGGCGTAGCTCAATTGGTAGAGCGTCAGCCTTCCAAGCTGAATGTTGAGGGTTCGAGTCCCTTCGCCCGCTTTGCAGACCCGGACCGATGACCACCCCGAAGCCCGCGTTCAGTAAACGTGGGCTTCTTCTCTTCTCTCGTGTTTTCGTAGAGCTCCTTACGCCCTTGCTTCACTTGCCAAAGAGCCGGCTGTTTTGGTCGTTCTGATCATGACGCATGCTGAGTTCTCCGAAGTAAAGAGGACACAAACCAAAGCACTTTTGAAGGTTTCGCGTTCGCCGTGTTCTTATCGCTTTTCCGTCGGATACATGTGACTGTATCGGGGCGTCACCGAGGACACGGACGCGACCCACTTCCGCGGCGTCCAGATTGCGGCCGGCCAGCCGCTGCTCCAAGATCTGCGCCGCGCCCCATGTCAGCGGAACTTGGCGATCGTGATGATGCGGGTCGCGCCGCCTTTCTGCTCGCGACGGCGTCGTAGACCCGCGGTCGCGTCCGACCATTTCACTCGGATGCGTGACGCCGTCCTGCTCCGCCGCTTCGGCCGCTTCCTCGCCGACCTGCGGGAGGCAGACGGGCTCTCCTAGGAAGAATTAGCCTACCGGGCCAAATTCAGCCGGAACTTTGTCAGCCAAATCGAAAACGGGCATCGGAACCCCAGACTCACCACGCTGCACAGCATGGCTGAGGGGCTGGGCGTATTCCCACAGCACTTTGTCGATTGTTAGAAAACAAGGTGTACTGCCATCGAAAACCTTACTCGCGATATAGATCATGAGATAGGTTTACGATTTGAACGATCTGAAAAACTCTTTAGGCCATCCAATTTGCCATACGTACTCGGCTCACATCTGCCCCATCCAAGTGGGCAGCCAGGTCGATAGCGCTGGGAAGAAAGTGATGAGTAACAAAGCCAAGGCCATCGCGACGTAGAACGGCAGCATCGAACGCGACACGTCGGCAATCGAACGGTTGCCCACCGAGCAGCCGAGAAACAGGCAAGTGCCCACCGGCGGCGTGCACAGGCCGATGCTCAGGTTCGCGATGAGGATGATGCCGAAGTGGACCGGGTCCAGCCCGAGTTCGATGGAAACGGGCAACAGGATCGGCGTGAAGATCAGCACGGCGGGCGTCATGTCCATCACCGTGCCCACGACGATTAGCGTCAGGTTGATCAGCAGCAGCAGCAGGAACGGGTTTTCGGACAGGCCGAGCAGCGCGGCGCTCACCTGTTGCGGGACCTGCTCGGCGGCGAGGAGCACGCTGATGGCTCGGCTGGTGGCGATGAGCAGAAGCACGATCGCCGTGGTCCGTGCGCTGCGCAGCAGCAGTGGCGTCAACTCCCGGCGGAAGACCCGGTCGAGCGCCAGCGCCCCCGCCCGGGCGAGCGAAGGTTTTTCTTGCCGGGCTTCGACGAAACGGTCCGCGATCCAGAGCAGCATTGCGTAGGCGACGGCGAGCGCGGCCGCTTCGGTGGCTGTGCACACGCCGGTCATGATCGCGCCGAGTACAAAGACAACCAAGAGGATCCCGGGGAACGCCTGGACCGCGGCGCGGAGCAGTTGCCGCAGGCTGGACGCATCGCCGCGGCCGCCAGACTTGCCGCCCAGCAGGACGCACACGAATCCGATGCACAACCCGATCAGCACACCCGGGAATACGCCCGCCAGGAACAGCGCCGCGACCGAGACGTTGGAGGCGACGACCGCGTAGACGATCATGATGTTGCTGGGCGGGATGAGCAGGCCGGTGGTCGCCGAGGCGGTGGTGACGGCGATGGAGAAGTCGGTGCGGTAGCCCTTGCGTTCCATCTCGGGGATCATGAAGGCGCCGATGGAGGAGATCGCCGCCGCCGCCGAGCCGGACAACGCGCCGAAGAGCATGCACGTGACCGTGTTGACTAGCGCGAGTCCGCCGGGCAGTCGGCCGACGAGCACGGCCGCGAGGTTCACCAGCCGCCGCGCCATGCCGCCGGCGCCCATGATCTCGCCGGCGATGATGAAAAAGGGGATCGCCAGCAGCGCGAAGCTGTCCACGCCGTTGGCCATGTCGCTGGCGATGGTCAGGGCGGCGTCCGGGTGGCCCAGCGCGACCGCGGCTCCGAGGCACGCCAGCCCCAGGACGAACGCAATCGGGACCCGCATCGCGATGAGCGTCACGAACAGGACGACCAGAATGGCCATGGCACTCGTCATGCTCAGACGTCCACCGCCCGGCGGTGCAGCCTCGACGGATCGACGCCGCCGACGGTCAGCCGCAGCAGGGATTCGATGCCGTACGCCGTGATCAGCACGCCCGCCACGGGCACCGACACGTAGACCCAAGCCCGCGAGACCTGCATCGCCGGGAGCATCTGCCCGGCGTCCAGCCGTTCGAGCGTGAGCCGTCCGCCGCCCAGAATCATCACATACGCCGCGAAAAACACGCACAGCAGTTGCACCGCGACCTCGACGATGCGGCGGGCGTCCGTCTCCAGCTTCTCCGCGATCAGGTCTACGCCCAGGTGCGCGCCTTCACCAAACGCAAGCGCGCCGCCGAGCATCGTCACCCAGACCAGCAGCAGCCGGGCGAGTTCCTCGGTCCACGGGCTCTGGGAACCCAGCACGTAACGTGAAAACACGCCCCAGAGCACGTCCAGCGTCAGCACGATCAGGCTCGCGACCAGCACGACGCTGAGCGTCAGGCTCAACGCCTGTTTGATTTTCAAGAGCAGTCGTTTCATTCGTGTTCGATGATCCGGCGGGCCAGTTGTCCGGCGGGCGTGTCGGCGTACGACTCCAGAAGCGGCGCGGCCGCCTCACGGAACGGTGTCTGGTCGGGATACACAACGTCCACGCCGTGCTCGACCATGAACGCCAACGCTTCGTCACTGCTGCGTCGCCAAAGGCCACGCTGGTAAACGCTGGCTTCATTCGCGGCCTGCGTCAGCCACTGCTGTTGCTGCGGGCTGAGGCGATCCCAAACCACGGCACTGATCACGAGCACGTCCGGGATGCGCGTGTGCTCGTTGAAGCTGAAATACTTGCAGACCTCGTAGTGTGCGCTGGACACAAAGCTGGGCGGATTGTTCTCCGCGCCGTCGACGACACCTTGCTGTAGCGAGGTGTAGAGCTCGCCCCATGGGATAGGCGTCGCACTGCCGCCCATCGCATCGACCATCCGGATCGCCATCGGGTCGTTCATCACCCGCATCTTCAAGCCTTGAAGATCATCCGGGGCGGTGACCTGACGATCGCGGGCGTAATAGTTGCGGCTGCCGGCATCGAAGAAGCACACGCCCATCAGGCCCGACGCCTGCCCGTCGTCGCGCTGGACGAGGCCGGTCAACAGCTCTTGGCCGATCGTGCCGTCCAGCACCCGCCAGTAGTGGTCGTGGTCGCGGAAGATGTAGGGCAGGCTAAAGGCCTGCATCCGTTCCACGAAGCTGCCCAGCGTCGCGCTGCTGGTCTTGGTCATGGCCAGCGTGCCGGACTGGAGCTTCTCGAGACTCTCGGTCTCGCTGCCGAGTTGGCCGCTGGGGTAGATGTCGATCCGCATCTGTCCGCCGGAGATCTCCGCGAGCCGGTCGGCCAGGTGCACCATGCCTTGATGGACCGGGTGGTTCGGGTCGAGGCCGTGCGCCAGGCGCAGCACCTTCGCCGAACCTTCCGTATTGCCGCGGCTACCCAACACCGCGAATAGCGCAGACGCCGACACGAGTCCCATCATTAGGCCCGCGACGAACATCGAGTTCGACTTGCTCCAGGTTATCTGGGTCATGGTGTCAACGTGAGTCTGATGCGCGAAGTTAAATGCCAGTTCAATCCTGATGGAGTGGGCCATAGACCTCGAGTTCCACGATCTCGAGGGTGGACGCTCCGCCGCGTCCGCCGGTGTCGGTTTGATTCTGGTCTTCCAGTTCGGTGATCTCGTCGAATGCGTCACCCGAGCGGGTGCGGCCGCTGAGTTCAACCGTGACCTGCTCGCCGCGCGTTGGCTCGAAGGGAATCGTGACGTAGCCCAGGCTCCGGTCGGTTTCTCCGGTAAAGACCACATGATCGTCAACGAGCACACGGATCGGGTACGTCCGGTCGCGAAAGCGGCCGAGCCTCATGGTTAACGCGTTGACGGTGCTCGCTTCCGGGAGATGCAGGGTGATCCAACCGTTCTGGACATCGCCCTCGTTTGACCAGGCTGTGGTTTCATCGTCGTCGAAGGCGTGGGTGGCACGGCTTTCACTCGCACCGGCCCTTGCGGAAGCGATTTGGATCGGCCGGCGTGTCGGCATGATCGAATCCGTCGATGGTGTCGGGCCGCGGTCGAGTCTGGGAGGCAGACCGTCGGCGGGCCGCGCATCCGCCAAGCCGCCGACAACCTCGAACGGCAGCGTCGCGACCTCGATCGAGTCTGACTCGAGGCCGTCCGCCTCGGCGCTAAGCGTGAGCGTGCCGGCGTCGGTGGTTGAACGAACCAAAACACGGTTGACGCCCAACTCCACCGGCAAGGTTTGGCTGAGGATGTAGTTGTTGGGCCCGAGCGCGATGCCGCCGCGCCACTCCGCGGGGCCTTCCAATTTGAAGTGGACCTCATTGAACGCCGTGGACACGCGCCGGCCGTCGGCGTCGACAACCTCCACGTCCACCAGCATCAGGTCGGCGCCATCGGCACGCATCCCGCCCGGCCCGGTGCGCGGCGTCAGGCGGATCGCGGTGGCTTTGCCGGCGGTTTCAATGACATGCTCACTTACCGCGATGCCCTCGGCGTCGAAGCCTACGGCGCGAAGCGTGCCCGGCTCCCAGTTCACATCGTTGAACGTGTGCAGAAAGTGGCACCGGTGATCGTCCGCGTCACCGATCAATTCACCATTGATGAACAACTCGACCCGCGGGGCGCTGGACACCACGTGGATGTCTTTCACGGTATCGATCGCGTAGTTCCAGTGGCCGATGATGTGCGTGCGCGGCCGTTCAACATCGACCCACCCGTCCCACATGACCTGGTGGGCGAAGAAGCCGGCCTTGGGCAGCCGTACCGGGTCGACCTCACCGCTGGTGCGGTAGTTGGCTTCGCCGCGGTGGTGCGTGTTGGTGTCGGAGAAAATGATGTTGGTGCCGCCGGCGCTGACGCGGGTTCCGGTGCCGGGGCGCTCCCGCCAGTAGTCGTACCACCGGCGGACGTTCTCGATGGCGTGCTCGTCCTGGTTGTGGTTATAAGATCGAGCAGAGCGTCCTTTATAGAGTGGGCCGTCGCCTTCCCGGTGAAACGGCGGCGTGTGTTCGTCGGCGTAGCGACGCAGTCCTTCGTCGCGTGAGTACTCGGTCGCCCACATCGGCTTGCCGGCGCTCTTGTTGATGTAGAGCATCTCGCCGCCCCACTCGGCGACCTCGCTGTCGAGCATCTCGCGGCTGCCCATCGCCCGGCCGCCGCGGGGGTCGAACGCGTTCCGCACGTCGATCATCTCCTGCATGTGGGCTTCGCTGACCGTGTCGTTGCCCGCCTCGTACATGATGATGCTCGGATTATTGCGGTGGTAGATGATCGCGTCGCGCATCAGCTCGACCCGCATCTCCCAGCGCCGGCCACTGGGGTCGCGCTCGGCGTCGCCGGCGGGCATGGCCTGCATGAGCCCGACGCGGTCGCACGACTCCACGTCCTGCTTCGATGGCGTAACGTGCATCCAGCGCACGAAGTTGCCGTTGCTCTCCAACATCAAGGCGTTGCTGAAGTCGCTGACCCACGGCGGGATGTCGACGCCCACGGCCGGCCATTCGTTCGTGGTGCGTTGGGCGTAGCCTTTGAGCTGGATCGGGCGATCGTTGAGCGTGACGTACCCGTTGGCAAAGCCGGTCTTTCGGAAGCCGGTGCGCGTGGTGACCGTATCCACCGGCTCGCCGTCCACAATCAGGGTCGTGTCCACGTCGTACAAATAGCCGTACCCCCAGCTCCAGAAATTCAGGCTTTCCGCTCGGCCGGCCGCGCGGACGACGGCGGTCTGCCCCGGTTGCAGCGTGTGCTCGCCGCCTTCAAAGCGCGCAACCTGTTGATCATCGGCGTCGTGGATCGTGACGAGGTACTCAAAGGTTTGGGGCCGATCGTGTTCGTTGCGGACTTCGGTTTCGGCCGTGATCGTCGCGGATCGACCGGCGATGTCGAAATCGTCGGCGTAGACGTAGGTGCCGGTGGTACCGAGTTTCGAATACAGCGGCAGGGTCTGATACAGCCTGTCGGTAACGTGGAGCACGACGTTCTTATTGATCCCGCCGTAGTTCGCGTTGAAGTTGCGGTCGTTCCACTGGAACGGCGTGTTGGTCTCGCGCTCGCGGACGTCCCAGGAGCTGTCCGTACGGACGGCGATGACGTTGGTTTCGCCCGGCGGGTTGATCTGGTCGGTGATGTCGAAGCCGAACGCCATGACGCCGTTGTCTTCGTAGCCGACGTGTTTGCTATTCACCCAGACATCGCCGATATGCCGCACGCCCTGGAACTCGATGAAGACTTTCTTGTTCTCGCTTCCCTCGGGCAGCGAGAATTGCTTGCGGTACCACGCGACGCCAGTGCTGAGTCCGCCCTGCCCGCCGGCGGGGTTCTCGTTGCGGTCGACGCTCCAGTCGAAGATCTCCTTGGCAAACGCTTCGTCTTCGTTCCAGGCGTAGGGCAGGGTGACGGGTTTCCACTCTGCGTCGTCAAAGCCGGTCGCTTCCGCGCCGTCAATGTCACCCATGGCGACCATCCAACCGGGGTTGAAATTGTACGTTGCCCGCGGGTTCGCTGGCGAAGTCGGCAATGTGTTGGGCGGATTGGCAGACGCTTGCACAGCGGACCAACAAACAAAGACGAGGAGCGAGGCGGAGATGAGTCGATGCATGGCGTTGCTTAATGGGTGATGAATACTGCAGACACGGCGGCAGAAGCAATAATCCGCGAGACGTGGTTCGGTCTGCCGGATCGCGGGTCCGTCACGGAGATCCTGGATCACCGATGCGGGTTTCGCGGGGTCCGAAATACGCCGGCGTGGCCGGCTCGAACGAGACAAAGAGACGGTCGAGCACGACGCTGGGATCGAGGCCGTAAACCTTCAGCGTGTGTCTTCCCGGTGTCAAGTCGAGGGAAGTCGTGCCGGTCATCGCGCCGCGAAGGACGTTGCGCTGCCAGGTTCGGTTGTGTTCGTCGTTGCCGTGGGCAAAACGGATGGTCTGAGGCGGGCCGTCGTTGAGTGCGATGGCACACACGAGGGCGTGGTCATCGTTGATCTCGTGCGTGGGCAGGGCCTGCAGGGTAAGCGTGGCCGGCCCGCCGTCGAAGACGTGCAGAGGGTAGCTCAGCGTGGGCGCTTGGCCGTCGGCGGAGAGCTCGACGCCGTCTGGCAGCAGCCGCGGGAAGACGCCCGCCGCAGCGCCGGAGTAGCCGACCCCTTCGATCACCCGCCACGCGACCGCGCTCGGGCCAACCTCACTGGCGGCAAAGTGCTCGGCGTCGATGGCGATGTAATTGTTCTCCTGAACGAACGTCCCGGCGGGTAGATCATCGGCGGGGTTGCGGACGGGAAGGGTGAGCGTAAACTGCTTGGTGTCACTTCGGATCTCGATGTTGGCGACCACGCGGTCTTGCCGGGGCGCCTGATCGTAATCGACATCAACCAAGACCCGACGATGTGTTTCAAGGTTGCCTTGCCCGGTGCTGAATTTGACCCACGGTTCGCGGGCGGTAACCACCCAATTGACCGACCCGCTGCCGGTGTTGTGCAGGTCGATGAAGGCTTGGCGGCGGGTGTACCGATTGAGCGTCGGCAGTTCGTTGGGCGTCTCGGTCAACGCGGGGCTGTCCGCGACGGGCGACGAATCGGCTGGCATGAGCACGAGGTTACGAAGCTGGGCCCCGTCTTCACGGGCGATCACGTCGAGCTGGTGACGGCCAGCCGATAGCGCGTATTCCGCAACATCGAACCACTGCCATTGGCCGTCGGTCTGGTGGTCATTCCAGGTGGTCGGCGCGTTGTCATCGAGTTGAAGGTGCCAGGAGTCGGCCCGGTCATCCGGGTGGTTGACTTCGAAACGCAGGATGTACTTGCCTGGCGCATCGACCGTGAAACGGAACCTGGCGCGGCTCGAACCGTCCGCGGGCTGCGCGAAGCCGTCTTCGTCGGTCTGGGGCAGCCCGACGACGGTGCCGCCCGACGTGCGGGCGCGCTTGAGGTTTCCGGCGACCTGAGCGTCGGCGAGATCGAGCGGGATGCGTCGGGGGACAGCGGAGTCCGTCTCGGTGGATTCGCCGTCGGCGAGCGCCGGAACGCTCTTGCCTTCAAGGCGAACGGCGAGGACGGGCCGGCCTGACGCTTCGACCGTGCCGACGGTCGGCATGCCGTACACCGGCAGCCCGCGCGGGTCGGCGGTCATCATGCCATTCCACTTGCCGTCGGCGACGTGCCCGTTGTAGTGGCGGGTGTTTTCCTGGATGCGGTCGTGGGCCGACTGCGCCAGGCGCGCGTGCTCGTTGGCTGCGGGCCAGCCGCGCTGCGCCAGCAAGCGGCTTTTTTCGGCGTGGATGATCTTGCGGTTCATGTCCGCGGCACCGGACACCGGATAGAGGACGAGTTGGAAGAACGCGTCGCGTGCCTCGTCCGGCAGAGATTCTCCGAGTGCTTCCGCCCGGGATTCCATCGCGTCAAAGGCGTCGAGCCGACGCTGCGCCTCGTCGCCGTGTGCCCAGTGCGACATCTCGCTGTCCTGGATCGGGGTTGTGGGATAAACGGTCGACCACCCCATATGTTCGGGCTTGCGCGGAAAGTTGAGTCGGTAGTACTCGAACAAAATCTCAGCAATTGCCTCGGCGTGATTGTCGCCGAAGCTCTCTCGAGAAAAGTCAATAAGCCCCTGCCGTGCGTCGTCCGGCCCGTAGCGGTCTACCTCCCAGGCGATCCGGAGAAACCAGTCCATCCCGATTTCGTTGGGCTTGATGTCGCCCACATTGACCACCCACAACCGGTCTGCCTCGTACTCATAAGCCTTAGTCATCTCTTCCCAAGTCAGCCCGGGCGAGATCGAGTCGATCCAGAGGAAGTCGTGAGGCCGGCCCCAGTAAGACAAGTGGTAGTACACGCCGGCGCCGCCGGGACGCTTCCGTTCGTCGGCGTTGGAGAGTTGGCGGATGAACCCGTGGTTGTCATCGACCCAACCAAGGGTGACGTCGGGCGGCACCTCGAGGCCGCCACGATAGATGCCGAGCACTTCTTTATAAGGCACGAAGACCTGTGGGACTTGGTCAGCGGGTTTGCCGACGTGGCGTTTGAGCATATCGCGCTGGGCGGAAAAGATCTGTTCGAGCCGGCCGACCTTCTCGTCCATCCGGCCGCCGCCAACCATTGCGCTGTCATGAATCCCGCGCATGCCGATGGTGTAGACGTTTTCGAACCGGCCGTTCTCGGCGACGCGCTCGTCCCAATACTTGAGGATCGCGTCGGGGTTGGACACGAAATTCCACTCGCCCGAGCCGTCACGCTCCCACTCGTCGACGTTGTTGCGCAGCATCGGCTCGGCGTGGCTGGAGCCCATGACGATCGCGTAGCGGTCGGCGACAAGTTTGTTGTCCGGGTAATAGTTGAAGGCTCGCGTCGAGGGGTGCATCGCCGGCCAGATGTAGTTTGCTTTGAGGCGCAGCAGCAGCTCGAAGATCGCCGCATAGGTTTTGGGGCCGATGTCGTTGGTGTCCGGCTCGTAGGTCTTGGCGGCCCAGGGCTGCAGGCCCCAGTCTTCGTCGTTCAAGAAGATGCCGCGGTACTTGACCGAGGGCGGGCCGATGCGTTGGCCGTCAGTCGTCAGATGCAGTGACTCGGATTGCTTGATGGGCACGTCGGCCCACCAATACCAAGGCGAAACGCCGATCGCGCGGCTGACTTCGAACACGCCGTATGCGGTGCCCCGCCGGTCGCTACCGGCGATGACCAACGCGTTTTGTTCCGGCAAGTGCACGATCTTGAAGGCTTCCCACCGGCCGTCGAGGTCGGCGGTGTCAAGCAACCCCTCGTTATTGAGCTTTGCAAGAAGATCGCTCTGACCGGCCGTGCCGATGATGACGGCCGGGCCATTGCTGTCCCACTCATTGGCGACTTTCAGTCGTGGCTTCACATCGGTTACGCGTTCAACGTCGGCGACAAACGCGTCCGCCGCGACCTCGCGCACCACCGCCGGCTCGTCTGGATCGACCCAGACCGTGGCGGCCGTACCATCCACCAGCGCGAACGAATCCGGTCCCGCGCTCTCCGAGACCTCAAGCGGTCGGACAGAAACGGTGACTGAGAAGAAAGTCGAGAAGCCAACCAGGAATAGGAGATATCGCATGATGTGTCTCGAAACTCTGAACTATTTCAACCCGCGCTGAACGGCCTGGATGCCGGCGCGGATGTACCCGATGGCGTGAGCCATGCCCGCGTGCCATGGCGCGTCGCAAGTCATCTGCGGGGTGTGGTCGGGGATGATGACGCCGTCGTAGTCGTGTCCGTGCAGGATGCGGAGCGCCCGGAGCATGTCGACGTCGCCCTCGTCGATGAACACCTCGCGGTAGCTCGGCACCTTGCCGCGCACGTTGCGGAGGTGCACATACGCGATGGCGTCGCGGCGTGCATAATGCGCGAGGGCTTCGTAGACATCGCCTTCGGTCATCTCGGCCAACGTGCCGACACAGAACTCCAACGCGTTCGCCCGGCTTGGCACCAGGTCTAGCAGCCGGTCGTAGCGTTGCGGCTGGTAGACGAGGCGTGCGGTGTCGCGCAGCGTCGGCATCGGCGGGTCGTCGGGGTGGGCGGCGAGACGAACGCCGGCCTCCTCGGCGACCGGAACGATCGCTTCCAGGAAGACACGCAGTCGATCCCAGAGCTCATCGGAATCGACCGTGCCGATGTCCCCCGGGCCGGCCTGCGGGTCGTAGGTCATGTTCCAGACGTGGCCGTTGGGGATCGGCGGCTGATCCGTCGGGTTGTCGAAACCGACGGCCATCGCGTCGCCTCGGGCACACGGAAGTTCCTGGTGGGCCCACACACCGGCGATGCTGAAGTTGTAGCCCATGACCGGTACGCCGACTTCGCCGATGCGTTGGATGAGCGCCTTGAGGTTGTCGAGTTGCCGGTCGCGTTTTGGGCCGGCGAGCAACACGTCGTGCCAGTGCGCCGGGTCGAAATTCTCGATGGCCGCCAGTTCGAGGCCGTGAGCGTTGACGGCGCGCTTGAGGTCGGTCAGTTCTTCGAGCGTCCAGAGTTGGTCGGGGTCGCCGGCCGGGCCCCAGGAGTTCTGGCCGTCGCTGCCGTGGACACGCCCCTCGCGGAAGTAATCGACCAGGTGCGCGACGATGTGCGTACACCCGGCCTGCTTCGCGAAGCGAAAGTTGTCATCGCGGAGCATCCGGCGATAGAGGCCTAGACCGATCTTCATGTCAGCGACACAGGCGGTGGTGAGTTCAGAACCCGATACTCGTCCCGCCGTCAACCGGCAGGATGGCCCCGTTGATGTAGCTCGCCGCGTCGGTGCAGAGGAACGCGGCGACCCGGCCGATCTCTTCCGGCCGGCCCATCCGGCCCATCGGTGTGCGTTGGATCACGCGGCGGCGGCGCTGCTCGTCGTTGTTCAAGGCTTTACGCGACATCGGCGTCTCAATCCATCCCGGGGCGATGCCGTTGACCCGGACGCCGCGACCGGCAAGCTCGACGGCCAACGAACGCACCAGCCCGACTTGCGCAGTTTTCGCCGCCGAGTACGCCGACACATCCGGGATGCCGAAGATCGCCGCCATCGACGTGATGAACAGGATCGACCCCGATCCCGCCTCGGCCATGTGGCGACCGAACTCGCGCGACAGGGCGAACGCCGAGGAGACATGCGTCTGCATCACCTCGGCGAAGTCCCGGTCCGCCGTCTCGGTCGATGGACGTTTGAGGTGGATGCCCGCGTTGTTGACCAGGATCGAGGGCCGGTCCAAGTCCTGAGACACGCGCTCGAGGAGCGTCGCGGGCACCGCGGGGTCGTTGACGTCGGCCGAGAACGCTTTGACCTGATCGCCGAGGCGGTCGGCCGCGTCACGGAGGACATCCGCGCGACGCCCAACGATCGCGACGCGGCCCCCGAGTTGGGTGATGGCGTCGGCGATGGCGTACCCCAGCCCCGTGCCCCCCCCGGTGACGACGGCGACCTGCCGGTCCAGCCGGAATGGATCGTCCACGCCACGCGGGTCTGCCTCTGCCACGACCCGCGACTTTAGCAGGCCCGAGAGCGCGTTTTGTTGAGCAGAAGTGGACGGCGGAGACATGTCGAGAAGCCCAAGACGGCGTTCGAATTCTTCAATGTGATGACGGAAAGTGATGCTATGCGATAGACTGATTTCGCTTAAGGGGTCATTTGCGAACACCGATGGGGCGTAATACGAAGATTTTCCGCCGTTCGTTGGCAGACTTTGTTCATCCGAGCGACCGCCGATCGAGGGCCGATTTGACACCCCCAACCCCCCTGCGACCGCGTGTGGCCCTGGCGTTTCCCGTCGGGCTCGCGCACCTGAACCGGACCCTGCACGGGATCAAGGCTTACGTCCGCGAGCACACCGAGTGGTCGCTGGTCCTCAACCCCGAGATGACGGACATCAGCCTCCGGTCGCTGCGGAACTGGCAGGGCAGCGGCGCGATCGGCGTGATGTATTCACAGGAAGACCGCGAAGAGGCGGGACGGCTCACCATCCCCTTCGTCTCGATGAGCATCTCCGACGACCCTGCCATCTGCCACGTCCGGGCCGACCATCGCAAGATTGGGCGCATCGCCGGCGAACACCTGCGGTCGTGCGGATTCGAGCATTTTGCGTTCTACGGCATCACCGAAAGCCTGTACGCCCAGGAACGCCTGCGCGGTTTCTGCGAAGCGATTCAGCCGCACACGCCCGCGGTGCTCACGGCCGGCAGCGACGCCCGTGCCACGCTGACGCTCGAAAACGTCAGCGGAAATCTGCGCGACTGGCTGACCGCGCTGCCTAAACCCGTGGGCATCCTGGCGGTGAACGACGCGCGGGCCCGCGCGGTGGCCGACGCGAGCCAGGAAGCGGGGATTCGCGTGCCCGACGAGATCGCGATCGTGGGTGTGGACAACAACGAAGTCATGTGCGAGTTCGGCTCGCCGACGCTGACCAGCATCCCCGGCAACCGCGAGTTGATCGGCTACCGCGCCGCCGAGCAGTTGGACAAACTGATGCGCGGGGAAGCGAGCGACGCGGACACCGTCGTCCCCCCGGGCGACATCGTGGCCCGCGAATCCACCGACATCGGCATCTTCTCGAACCCGCACGCGACTACGGCACATCGCTAGTGCGTGACCACATTGACGAGCCGTTCGGGGCCGAGCAGGTCGCCGAGCACATCGGCGTCAGCCGACGCCGGCTCGAACAATGCATCAAGGAGGCCACCGGGCAGACGCCCTACGAATTCATCTGCTCGCTGCGCGTCGAGCACGCGCAGCAACTGATCCGAGACGAAGCCTTGCCGCTGCAAGACATCGCCAAGGCTTGCGGCTTCCGTGACGGCCGACACCTGCGCAAGGTCTTCGCCAAGATCACCGGGCAGACCCCCAGCAAGTTCCGCCAGGCCATCGACGAGGCATCTGGACCCGCGCTGGCGTGGGCTGACACCCAGCGTCCATGATCTAGCTTTAAGCGGATAGCCCGAATCGGGGCGGTCCGGAACGGAGCGAGAAGAGCGGCAAGCCGCTCAATACTCGATTCCCTCGACATTTCGCATTTCAGTACCCCGCCCTTCGCAAGTGGCTCCTTGTGCGAAGTTCTGGCGGGGATACTTTGAGCTTGGCGCAGGATTCCGCATCTGCGGCTCGGTTCTATCGACGGCGTTTCAGTGTTTCAGCCGTTCGTGGATTCCGTTTTCGGTTCTGGTCATTTTCTTCCCCTTTCAGCCTTTTCTATGTGAGGAGAGCATTCGAAATGAACGTCAAGAAAGCCATCAATCCAGTGTCCGTTTTGGGTATCGCTTCGGCTTGCTTCGCCGGGTCGGCGTTCGCCGCACCGCTGAGTATCAACAATGCGGGCTTCGAAACCGATGTCGCGCCCACCGACGGTGCGACCGGCTGGACCATCAACTCGGGCGGGACGGACTGGTTCACTTCCACGGCGGGTGCGCCCGATTCGGCGGTCGACCCCGACGCCGCGGCCGAGGGCGTGAACTGGCTCTCGAGCAACAGACTTGTGACCGGCGCGGGCTCGAGCAACGACCCGCAGGTGATCAGTCAACTGGTCGATATCACCGCCGACGCCGCGCTGATCGCCTCGGGCGGCGCGTTCGTCAGCCTGGACTTCATGTTCGCCGACAACGACGGCAACGATGAGGGCACGGTCAACATCAACTTCTTCTCCGACCTCGCCGGCACCGCGTCGGTCGGGACGGGCCTGACCACCGGCGTCCTCGCCGACACCGGGCCGCTGGACAACACGCCCGCGCCGTGGGTCGCGCAGAACCTGACCGGCGCCGTGCCGGTCGGCGCGCAGTCGATGCTGATCGAGATCGTCAACGCCCGGACCGGCGGCGGCTCGGCAGGCAACACGCACTTCGACGCGCTCCGCGGCGAGATTACCGACGTCCCGGAACCGGCGAGCCTTTTGGTGCTGGGACTCAGTGGCTTGGCCGTGCTCGGCCGCCGCAGTGCGTCGCATGCGTGACCTTTTCCTCCTTCCGCGTGACGGCGTGAAAACGCCCTCGCGCTTTTGTCCTCTGACGCGGCGTGTGTTCGAAGTTTCGATCGTCCGTGACTGTCGGCCTCAGATTCTCGAATCTCCGTCGATCTGCTCCCCGCCCGAACCTCCAAACCCTCCGATCACTCAAGCAAGGCATGGTCGCCAACATGAAATCGTCACGAGCATTCACCCTTATCGAACTCCTGGTGGTCATCAGCATCATTGCGCTCTTGATCGGGATCCTGCTACCCGCGTTGGGCGCAGCACGGGAGACCGCCCGGCAGACGCGATGCCTCGCGTCGATCCGCAGCTTCGGCCAAGCCAATTACACGTTTGCAGCTGACAACAAGGGTTACATGATCCGTGGCGGCTACCGCGACAATCTATTCAGTGACTTCGGACCGGGCAATACCACCAACGGGGAAGGATTCACCTTCTACGCCCTGGCGGACTACCTCAGCCTGACCAAGCCGACCGGCGACATCGTGGGCACCGGGTCCACGGTGATCTCCGACTGGATGGATGAATACCCGGAACTCTTCCTCTGCCCCTCGGTCGATGACGATACCTACTCGCTCGATTACGGGGTGAACTCGCTGTCATTCCAGCGGTACCGCAGTGCCGGTGCATATGACGAAGTTTCGTTCCGCGACGGACAGCGCTGGTCCGCGGTAGAGCTTATCGAGATCGTGAGAAACCCCACCACCACCTTCCTGTTCTGTGAAATGAACAACACCAGCCTGCCTTCACCGGGCGGTGGGTACACCGTGAAGAATTGGCAGATGGCGCTTGCCGGCATCTACGATCCCCTCCACCTGACGTTTTCCGCCGCGGGCAATCCGCTATCGACTGCCCGCACCATCCACGCCGAGGACCTTCGCCACCGCGGCAATTCGACGCGCGCGTATTTCGACGGGCACGCCGCAGTGCTGGAGATTTCCCCCGACGAGATGCCGCTCAGTTCGTTCAACGACGACCTGACCCCGCCCGAGGACAGCGGCAGCGGCGGCGGTTTCTGAGGTGTCGCGGGACGTGCGGCGTGCCTTGATTGGTTGACATGCTTAACGGCGGAGTTGGAGCAGTTCTGTGATCTCGATGTGTTCAGCAGTTCGGATGTTTCGGCCAGTTTGCATCGCTGTTTTTTTATTCGTCCTCGGCCACGCCGCGGCGCAGAGCGGGTCAGACGACATTGTCCACGGCAACCTGATCCAGTTCATGGACAACGGCGCATGGAGCTGGTTCCAGGACGAGCGCGCGGTCATCGACACCGCCACCGGGCAACTCTTCGTCGGTGCGGTCGCGAATCAGAACGGCGTCGGCGGCTCGGCGGTGGACGGCCACGTTCGCGTCACCCGCTATGACCTGAGTTCCGGTGTGCGAGACCTCGCGGTGTTGGGGGACCTGGAGTCCTACGGCGCCGGCGACGACCACAACCTGCCGGGCCTCTTGGTCAAGGAAGACGGCGACATCCTTGCGTTCTACGCCGCGCACAACCGGCTGGTGAACACCGAGGACGACCGCAGCTACTACCGCACGTTCGACAGCGCCACCCAGACCTGGGGCGGCGAGTCGGAGTGGCACTGGTGGGACCACATCCCCGCCAGCGCCCCAGGCTCCGGCGGCACGACCTACTCCAATGTGTTCCAGCTCTCGGCCGAGGACGCGAACGGCGACGGAAACGGACGTCTCTACAACGTTACCCGTACCCAGCAGAGCCCGCATGTCATGTACTCCGACGACAACGGTGCGACCTGGTCGTACGGCGGACAACTGACCAAGCAGAACGCGACGCCGCCCTCAAGCAGCTACGTCAACGGGTACTACAAGTACATCTCCAACGGCACGGACCGCATCGACATCGTCGCCACCGAGTACCACCCCCGCGACTACAACACGAGTATCTACCACGCCTACATCCAGGGCGGCAAGCTCTACGACTCGAACGGCAACGAGATCGACGACGACATCTTCTCCGAAGCCTTGTCTTTCGACACCAACGATCTG
>JAUIGU010000030.1 GCA_030432595.1 Phycisphaerae bacterium | reverse complement strand
GCGGGGCGCCCACGGGTTGAAGGCCCGAGCGCTAAAAACCAAGCCGCGTATCTCAAGGCAATCCAAGCGCACTGCCCAAAAGTAAAAATCACCTTCGGGCTGTTCAAGAAACGAGAACGAAAATGCGGTGTCGCAAATTGCGACAAAAAGGGTGCCCTTTTCTGGCACCCAGAAGAAAAGAGAACGGATGTCAACCTTGCCGTACATATGGTTGATGACGCCTACCAAGGGGCATGCGAACGCATGGTGCTAGTGACTGGCGACACCGATTTGGTTCCGCCTATTCAACTGGTGAAGGGGCGGTTCCCCGAGATCGACATTCGCGTCTATGTGCCTGCGTCTCACGGCAGTCGCAAAGAAGTTCATGAGCTTCAGCAAAACGCTGACCGCCTCAAGATGTTGCCGGTCCCGCTGATATCGAAATGCAAGCTGCCGCCCCGCGTCGAATTGCCAGACGGGACACACGCGGTCGAGCCGTCCCATTGGGCTAACCCGCTCCGAAATTCAGACTGACCCACTACCGGAGTTTGCCGGTCGCCGGGGTGTGCGATGGGGTCAGGTATTTACAGACAGGGCGCGCAACCGGTTGGGCTGCGGCGGGCATGGGAGGCTTAGAACGCGCGCTTGAACCGGATTCAGGCGGGCTCTTCGCGGAAGACGCGGGCGGCGGCGAAGCCGGTCATGTGCCGGTTGAGGAAGTCGACCACGCGGAACCGGGCCGGCTGGTGGTTGAGGATGCCCAGGTAGCGGTGCCCGGTTTCCTTGAGGAGGACCATTTTGGAGGTGTTGCCGGTGTGGCGGAGTTGCTGGTGGAAGTCGCGGGTCTGGGTGATGGGGATGACGTCGTTCTTGGCGCCGTGGATGTGGACGAACGGCGGCAGCCCAGGCCGGACGTAAGTCAATGGCGAGGCGGCGTCGGCCAGGGCGGGGTTGTGACGCGGCGGCGTGCCCAGGAAGCGGGCTTCGGGCGAGGTGAGCCCGCGGTTGTCCCGGCGGGAGGACAAGCCCTGCAGGGCCATGAAGTCGGTGAAGCCGTGGAAATTGACGACCGCGTTGACGGTGTCGGACTCGTGGTCCCAGGGCTCGGGTTCGGCGCGGGGCGGAGGCGCGACGGCGTCGCCGAACACCGAGGCCAGGTCGGCGGCGTCGCCCAGTCCGCTGTAGGCCGGGTGCCCGGGGGTGACGCCGACCATGAGGGCCAGATACGCGCCGGTGGAGGCCCCGCAGACGGCGATGGCGTTGGACATCAGGCCGTACTGGGCGGCGTGGCCACGAAGGAAGCGGACGGCGGCCTTGGCGTCGTGGATCGGGGCGGGGAAGTGGTCCCGGGGCAGCAGGCGGAAGTTGACGGTGGCCACCGCGTAGCCGTAGCGGACCAGCCAGCGGACGGGGCAGTGGTCCTTGGAGCCGCTGTGCCAGCCGCCGGGGTGCAGCCAGAGGACGACGGGCACGGTTTCGGGCGTGTCGGGCCGATAAAGGTCCATGAGCAACTGGAGCGACCGCGCGGGGAACGAGGCGAACGCCTGGTTCCGGGCGATGGCAAAGTGCTCGCGGGGGTGTTGCTCGGCCAAACGATCTCTTTCCCGTCTTTCGGGCCTCGCAAGGCCCCGGTGAGCCCCAGATGAGGCTCCACCCCAGTGCATTTCGTGAGAGCCCGACGACTATACCGGACGTTCTACGCACGCCGGGTCCGTGGGGGTTCTTGTTCGCCGCTCTCAAGCCAGATCGACCCCCTGAACGCCGGGCTTGATCCCGAGGCACGGCCCCGCTACAACTGTGGGACGGGAAACCGGCCCCAGCCGGCCCCGCATCCATCGCCCGATGCCTTCCGACCGCCGCCGTGGGGGCGACGGTCCATCAGGCGTTTCCCCCGGTGCCCCGCGCGGTGACGTACGGAGGCCCCGACCCGCCCGCACCCTGGTCCGGCTCGTAGGCCCATAGGCCTGACCCTTCAGGTCCGGCCAACCGGCCAAGCCCGGGACCGCGGCACCCCACGTCCGACATGCGAACGCCCCGCCGTCGGGGCCCGCGACATCCGACCCCCGCCGTGCGCGCACGGCCCGCCCCACGCCCGGACCGGCACCCCGCCGACCCCGGGCCCACCGGGACCCCTTTTGAACAACCCATCCCCAACGCCTATGGACACCGCCACCGGCATCCTCGAACTCACCGGCAAAGCCGACGGACGACTCCGCCAACTCGACGGCTCCTACGTCGCCGAGCCCTCCGACCCCGTCATCCCCGGCCACCTCATCGACAAACACGGCCTCCGCGGCGGGCTGCGCTTAAGCGTCACGCTCGGCAAACCCGTCGGCGGCCAGCCGCAACACGCCCAGCAACCCCAGCAAGGCGGCGGCAAAAAGAACAAGAAGAAACGCAACAAAAACAAGTTCAACGCCGTCGCCCCCGACGCCCGACGCGCCACCGCCATCGACACCATCGAGGACACGCCCGCCGCCGACTTCAAGCTCGAGCGCGACTTCCAGGAACTCACCACCATCATGCCCCAGCCCCGGCTGGACCTGGAACACCCCGGCTGCCCGCCGGCGTGCCGGCTGATCGACCTGTTCTGCCCGATCGGCTACGGGACGCGCGGCATGATCGTCTCCCCGCCCAAGGCCGGCAAAACCACCCTGCTCCAGAACATCGCCTTCGCCCTCAAGACCAACCACCCCGAGGCCGAAGTCGTCGCGCTGCTCGTGGACGAACGGCCCGAAGAAGTCACCGACTTCCGCCGCAACGTGCCCTGCACCGTCTGGGCCTCCTCCAACGACCACACGCCCGAACGCCACTGCGGCCTCGCGATGCTCGCATCCGAACGCTGCAAGCGCTGGGCCGAGATGGGCAAGGACGTGATCGTGCTGCTCGACTCGCTGACCCGATTGGGCCGGGCGTTCAACACCGCCCCCGGCATGGTGCAGACGGGCCGCACACTGACCGGCGGCCTCGACGCGGGCGCGCTGTCGATCCCCAAACAGGTCTTCGGTGCGGCGCGGAAGTTCGAGGAGGGCGGTTCGCTCACCATCGTCGCCACCGCGCTCGTCGATACGGGGTCACGCGGCGACCAAGTGATCTTCGAGGAGTTCAAGGGCACCGGCAACATGGAGCTGATCCTGGACCGCAAGATCGCCGAGCAGCGCGTCTTCCCCGCGATCGACCTCGCCGCCTCGGGCACGCGTAACGAGCACCTGCTCATGCCCGACAAGGAGCTCGAAACCGTCACCGCCCTGAGACGCCGGCTGATGAACATGCAGCCGGTCATGCAGGTCGAGCAACTGCTCAAGGCGTTGGACCGCTTCGAGACCAACGCCGCGCTCGTCGGCGACGACAAGAGCCCGGCCAAACAGCAAGAGGTCCGCGCGGGTCAGCCGCTCTGACCCGACCCGGCTTGAACGCCCCGAAACCGCCTCAACCCGGTTGCGCCAATTCTCCGGGTTGCGCCGCTTCGCCAGACCGCACAACCCCCAACGGTTCACACCGTTCCCCGAGCGATCCAGCACCCTCGGCTGGACGGTTTTTCCTGCGCCGGCGTTGGCGTCGCGGGCGGATGTATTCGTCAGTTCGGGCGTCGATGAGTCCATCGCCCGGACACCGACGCAACCTGCTTTGGGGGAACGCCACCATGACTCTTTTCCGCTCGACTCGCTCACACGCTTTGCTCGCCGCCGGCCTGGCCGGGTGCCTCGCCGCCGGCACCGCTTCCGCGTCCGACAACAGTGGCCAAGGCCACGCTTACGCCTACGGCCACGGCTACAGCTTCGACTTCGAGATCAACAACCGCCGTATCGAGCCCAGCGCCGACTTCGCCGCGCAGGTCTCCGTGCTCGGCGCCGCCATCACCTACGGCGAGGGCGGGTACGACCTGCCCGTCACCCTCCGCATCGAGGTCGGTGACGGAGAGTACGACACCTTCGGCGACGCCGACAGCGCCACCCAAGGCAACGTCAACGACCACAGCCCCGCCCGGCACGTCATCCTCGACTCGGTGTTCGAGGAAGGGAACCGCATCAACCTCACCGCCACGAGCTGGCTGGCCGGCACTTCATACTGGAAGCGTCACCTGACCATCTCCACCGACGACGACTCGGACAACGTGCTCGTGCTGCGTAACGGCGACACCGTGCCGAACATCAACGCCTTCGGCGACCAGGCGGGCATCTCGGACTACCTGACCCAGTACATCGACGCCGACACCCGCACCGTCACCATCGCCGACGACCAGATCATCTACCTCTTCGAGCTGGGCGCCACCGACCCCAGCACCCCGGACGCCGACTTCCAGGACCTGGTCGTGCTGATCACCCTGGGCGACAGCCCCGAAGCCCTGGAGATGCGTGCGAAGGCGGCGTTGGCGCTCTACGACTAAACCTCAAACCTCGCCCCCAACAACAGAGGAGTTGCACGAAGCCCCGCGGCGACGCGGGGTTTTCTTTCGTTTCCCCTCCCTTTGGGAGGGGGCAGGGGAGGGTGCGGGGAAAGCCCGAATGACGAATGACGAATGAAGAATGCCAAATGCGCTCGCCGGCACGGCGACGGGGAAGCTTCGTCATTCGTCATTCGTCATTCGTCATTCGGACTTCGTCATCCCGCTGATGCCGGCACCCTCCCCCGGCCCCTCCCGGCGGGAGGGGAGTCCAAATCACTCCACGTTCAACCCTTCGAGGTAATCCGCCAGCGCTTTTTCCTGTTCGGCGAGGCGCTTGCGGAGTGCGTCGAGCTGCTCGGCGTGGTTTTCGAGTTGGGTCTCCTGGGCGTTGAGCTTCTCGACGTACCGGCGGTACAGGGCGCTGTTGCGGTCGACGCTGCCCATGTTGCGGCGGATGCGGTCCTGCTCGGCGGTGATTTCGGCGTTGAGCTTCTCGATGCCGCCGATCTCCCGCCGGGTCTGCTCGAGGTCGCGTTGCCGGCTCACCGCTTCGGTCAACGCGTCGCGGACTTCTTTGGGGAAGCGCCCGTTGCGGACGTACGCCGCGAGTTGGTCGGCGTTCTGCCGGACGAGCTGGACGTACTGCACGCGCGGTTCGGACTCGATCACTTCGAGCTTGGCGGTTTTCCCGGCCGGGACCGTCAAGGGGAATCGATACAGCGCATCGGTCTTTTCGATTTTGATGTCACTGTCTTCTTCGATCTCGGGTTCGAGGAGTTCGCGGTTGTTCTGGCGCGGGTGTTCGATCAGGAGTTGCCGGTCGTCGCCGGCGGCGTTGCGGGCTTCGTAGGTCTGGGTGTAGCGGTGGGTGTGGGTGATGACGAGGACGCCGCGGGCGATGTTGGCGGTGGCGAAGGTGGAGGAGGAGTTGGCGGCGGCGTCCATGGTGACCTCGAGGTCCAGGCCGTAGGACAGCAGGCGGTCGTCGCCGGGCGCGATGAAGCCGAGCTGGGCGTCGCCGGCGTAGCTGCCGGCGTCGAGGACGGTGACGGGCCCGGCGTCGAGCTTGAGGTCGGTGGTGTTGGTGAGGCGCACGCCGCGCATCGGGTGCTTGGGTTGGACGGATGGGTTGTAGATCGACAGCGGCGTGGCCTCGACGGTCTCGTTGACGATGGGCAGCATGGCCGAGCCGCCGCGCGGGACGGTGACGGGCTGGTCGATGTGGTAGGCGAAGAGGTCGCCCAGGTCGCCGGCGGAGGCGGTGGGGTCGATGCCGGAGGTGGATTTGAACGCGGCCCCGGCGAAGTAGGCGTCGGCGGCGGAAGCGGGTGCGGTTGGCGCGGACTCGCCGGCCATGAGACTCTCCCGACCCGCAGCACGCCGCGCGACAGCCCGCCGCACAGACGACAGTTCGTCTCTCACTCCGTTTTCATTATCCACATCTTGATCTGCCAGCATCACCCCTTGGCCGTACTGCTGCGGCCGCAGCCCCGCGTAGCGTTCCTGCACCACTACGGGCCGCTTCAGATACTCCGGCGAGTACAGGTTCTGCACGAAGCTCACGGGCCGGCCCGACACGAGCGTGACGTCGATGGTGTCCCAGTCCGCGTCGGTCGTGTTGTCCACGATCGCCCAGCCCTGGAGCAGCGGGCCTTCTGCGTCTTCGGTTTCGGTGAGGTCGAGCCGGTACGACAGCTTCCACAGCGGCGCTTCGAGCAGGTAGGACACGGCCGCCTGGTCGCTGGGCTTGTCGAAGGAGAGCGTCAGCGGCTTGCTGTCTTGTTTTCGCGTCGCGCCCAGCAGGGCGAGGGCTTTGTTGAGTTCCGCCCGCAGCCCCGGGTCGTCGATCTGGAGGTTGTCGACCTGGTCGAGGTCGAGGCGGCGCAGGCCCGCATCGGTGGCGAGGTTGAGGAAGTGGTCCAGGGTCGTTTTGTCATCGACGACGTGGTGCTCGGTGTTGATTCCCAGCAGTCGCCCTTTGACGGGTTCGGCGTCGCCGCGGACGGCGAGGGTCAGCTCGACGCCGCGCAGCTGCCGGAGCAGGTCCGGCAGGGACTCGGCGTGACTGACGTCGATGCCGAAGTCGGCGAGGCGTTGGGCGAGCGGTTCCTGCCCGGGGTAGGACACGGCGACCGAGCCGTTCGCGCCGCGCACGAGCAGGGACTTGAGCACGTCGTTGAGCTGCTCGGCGGAGAAGGTGAATTCGGTGTCGCCGCCGGGCACGGGTCCGGCGTGGGTGTAGTGCCCGACGCCGGAGCTGTAGAGCGTGAGGTGGCGGAGGGGCAGGTCGAAGGGCTCGGCGTCGTTTTGGGCGAACGCGGCGGGCGTGGTCGTGGCGGCGAGGCCCAAGGCGGCGGCGAGCAGGCGGGCGCGGGTGAACATGGCGGGCTCCGGCGGAAGGGCGGGGGCGGACGGGCCCCATCGAGTGTACGGCCGTTGGACGCGCGGGCCCGCCGGCGGGTTCCCGGGGTTTCGGCAATTGCTCTGCGTGCGACGCGTAGATCGAGCAACGGATGGGAAGCGCGGCAAGCGTGCCGGGTCGTAGCGCCTGTCACGGCGGACACGGGCCGATGCCGAGCGGAGCGGAGGCGAGGCGATGGCAAGGGGTCGCGGGCGTGCTACGCTTGCGGTCCGCCCGGGGGCGGGTCACGGACGACGTTAAGCCCGGCCCGTGGGGAGACCCGGCACAAGGTCCGGTAACCTTGCCCCGTCGCGTCCGGCTTGGCCGGGGCGGGGCGGGCGGTGAACCTGCTGGGTCCCGACCGCGTTGGTAGGGCCGGGCCGCGACCGTGAAGACTTCGAATTGGGATGTGACGACGATGAAACCGACCCGCCTGCCGACCGTGACCGCGTTGTGGACCGCCGGGGCGGTCGCGTTATTGACGCTGGGCCCGGCGGGGTGCGTGAACGACGGCGTGACCAGCAACCGCCGGATCCGCGGCAGCAGCACGCCGGGCAACGTCGCACGGATCGAACGGGCGCAGGACCGCGTCGAGGTCGCCGAGCGCCTCGTGGAGCAGGGCCGGCTGGACGCGGCGCTGGCGGAGTTCGGCCTGGCGCTGGAAGACAACCCCGACCTGCTCGACGCCCACATGGGCATGGGCGGGATCTACGAGCTGCGCGAAGAGCCCGAGATCGCGCTGCGGCTGTACCAGCAGGCCGTCCAGATCGACGACACCAACGCCCGCGCACACTACAAGGTGGGGCTGATGCAGCAGTTGCTCGGCCGGCTCAACGAGGCGATCACGTCGTACCTCCGTTCGCTGGCGCTGGACCCCAACCAGCCCGAGCCCAACCGCGATCTCGCGACGGCGTACGTCCAGGTCGGCCGGCCCGACTACGCGATCTCGTTCGCGCAGAAGGCCACCGACCTCAACCCCGACGAGCAGATCTCCTGGGTCAACCTCGCGACCGTGTTCAACATGCTCGGCGACTACGAGGCGGCGCTGCGGTGCTACCGCGTCGCGACCGAGTTGGGCCCGCTCGACGACCCCGTGCTGTTGGGCCTGGCCGACACGCACCTCAAGCTCGGGAACTACCAGCGGGCGGCCAACACGCTCGAGTCGGTGATCCGCACCCGGCCGACGTCCACCGCGTTCGAACGCCTGGGGTATTCTCAGTTCAAGCGGCGGGACTTCGGCGAGGCGCTCAAGCACTACCGCACCGCCGTGCAGATGAACCCCAACGAGGCGGCGGCCTACAACGGCATCGGCGCCGTGCTCGTCACCTACTACATCCAGGGCGACTCCAAGAACCGCCAACAGCTCGAAGAGGCCCTCAACGCTTGGCGGACGAGCCTGCGCATCCGCCCCCAGCAGCCGGCCATCGTCGATCTGCTCGCGCGGTACCAGCGGCCGGGGTGATCTCCGAGCCCCTTCGCGAAACCTCAATCCCGCCCGAGCCCGGAGACGGCCGTCTCCGGGCTTTATCATGACGCCATGCCGATCACGTTTGAACACCACGCGTTGCCCAACGGCCTGACCGTTTTGTCCGAGACCGACCCGGATGCGCACACCGCGGCCGTCGGCTTCTTTGTGAAGACGGGTGCCCGCGACGAGCTTCCCGACGTCATGGGGGTGTCGCACTTCCTTGAGCACATGATGTTCAAGGGCACGGACCGCCGCAGCGCCGACGATGTGAACCGCGAGTTCGACGAGATCGGGGCGGACTACAACGCGTTCACGTCCCACGAGCAGACGGTGTACTACGCCCACGTCCTGCCCGAGTTCCTGCCGCGCGCGGTGGACCTGCTGGCGGACATGCTCCGGCCCGCGCTGCGCGACGCCGACTTCGACATGGAGAAGAAGGTCATCCTCGAAGAGATCGGGATGTACGACGACCGCCCGGAGTGGCGCCTGCAGGACCGGCTGCTCGAAGAGCACTACCCGGGGCACCCGCTGGGGTTCCGCGTGCTGGGGACGACCGACACCGTCAGCGCCCTGACCCCCCAGCAGATGGGCGATTACTTCCGGGGGCGGTATAGCCCGGACAACATCGTCGTGGCGGCCGCCGGGCGCGTGGACTTTGAGGCGCTGTGTCGGGACCTCGAACAGCGCTGCGGCGGCTGGACCGCCACGGACGCCCGGCGTGACCACGGCCAGCCGCAACACGAGGGCAAACGCCTGGTGATCGACGACGATTCGTTGTCGCGAACGTATCTCGCCATGCTCTGTCCCGGCCCCAGCGCCCAGGACGACCAGCGGTACGCCGCGAAGGTGCTGTCGGACGTGCTCGGCGACGCCGACGGGTCGCGGCTGTACTGGAACCTGATCGACCCGGGCCTCGCGGACGACGCGGAGTTTGCCTACTCGCCGCGCGACCACGTGGGCAGTTTCCTGGGCTACGCCACGTCCGACCCCGGCCGCGCCGACGAGGTCGAGCAGACGCTGCTGAATACGCTCGATTCCGCGGCCCAGAAGCGTGACCTCACGGAAGACGAAGTCACCCGTGCCGTGAACAAACTCGCCACCACGGTGACGCTCCACGGTGAACGCCCCGCCGGCCGCATGCACGCGCTGGGCGCCCGCTGGCTTCTGCTTAACGCCTACCGCACGCTGGACGAAGAGGTCGAGGCGTACCGGGCGGTGACGGTGGACGACGTGTCTCGGCTGCTGGATGCGTGGCCGCTGTCACCGAAGACGGTCGTCCGCATGGGGCCGTGAAACAGATTGCACAAAGTTCGCGAAGGCGCAAAGACACAAAGGGCTGAATCTTGACTGAGATCGATGATGAACTGGAATCGTTGACATCGGCAGTGATCGGAGCTGCGATCGAAGTTCATCGACACCTGGGGCCCGGATTCCTAGAGTCCACCTATCATCGCGCCATGGAGATTGAACTGGAGCTGTGTGGCATTCCGTATCAGTCCGAAGCGCCGACCCGATTGGATTACAAGGGGCGAGATCTAGCCGACGGAAGAATTGATCTGCTCATCGATCAGCGACTCGTCGTGGAACTCAAAGCCGTGCCGGCGACCGCCCGAAAGTTCAATCGCCAAGCAGCCAACTATCTAAGAGCCACCGGGCTGCCCCTGGGTCTGGTCATCAACTTCGACAACGAAGTCCTTCGTGATGGGATTGCCCGCGTGATACGCACTTAACGGTTTTGACTTCGCGCCTTCGTGCTTTCGCGTCCTTCGTGCAATCATTGCTAACCGAGTGTTCCCGCCATGCACCCCATCACTGACATCCTCGAAGACCTGCGTGCCGGCAAGGTGGTGGTCGTCCTTGACGACGAAGGGCGCGAGAACGAGGGGGACCTCGTGTGCGCCTCCGAGTTCGCGACGCCCGAGGTGGTCAACTTCATGCTCCGCGAAGGCCGGGGGATGATGTTCGTGACGCTCGACGGCCGGGCGTGTGACCGGCTGGAGCTGCCCCCGCCCACCGCGGTCAACACCACGCAACGCGGCACGGCGTACACCGTCAGCGTCGACGCCGCGGCCCGGTTCGGCGTCACCACGGGCGTGTCGGCGGCGGATCGCTCGGCCACCATCCGCAAGCTTGCCGACCCCGACGCCACGCCCGCCGACTTCGACCGCCCCGGCCACGTCCAGCCGATCCGCGCCCGCGACGGCGGCACGCTCGTGCGGGCCGGTCACACCGAGGGCATGACCGACCTGATGCGCCTCGCCGGGCTCCGCCCCTGCGCGGTGGGCATCGAGGTGATGAACGACGACGGCACCATGGCCCGCCGGCCGCAGATCGACGCGCTGTGTGACAAGCACGGCCTCAAGGTCTGCACCATCGCCGACGTCATCCAGCACCGGCTGCAACGCGACCGCCTCGTCGAGCGGATCGACGTCACGGCGTTCGAGAACGAGTTCGGGCCCTGGCGGCTCATCGCGTACCGGTCGGCGGTCGACCCGTTCCCGCACGTCGCCCTGGTGTGCGGCGACGGCCTGGGGGCCCGCGACGACTTCGGGCAGCCGATCGATATCGCCGACCCGGTGCTGGTGCGGATGCACAGCCAGAACTTGCTCGGCGACGTGTTCGGCGACGCGACCCAGCCCTCGGGCGATACGCTGCGCACGTCGATGCGGATGATCCAGGACGCCGGCCGCGGCGCGGTCGTGTACCTCCGGCACGAGGGCATGGGGCGCGGTCTGCTCAAAGCCCTGCAGACCGGGCACGCCCCCGGAAGCGCCCCCGAGGGTGACCACGCCGCGCAGGACGAGCGCCTCCGCCTGGGCGACAACCACACCACGCCCGGCACCGCGCCGCCCTCCAACAAGATGGACTACGGCATCGGCTGCCAGGTCCTGCGCGACTTAGGGATCCGTCGGCTGAACCTCATCACCGCCCACCCGTTCACGCCGCACGCGCTCTCGGGCTTCGGGCTGGAGATCGACGGCTTCGTGGTGCCGGGATAGTTTCTGCACCGGCTTTCGTCCGCGCACATCAAAGCCCGGGGACGGCCGTCCCCGGGCTTTATCTCGAAAAAAGGAGCCAGCCCGCCAGTGGTTTCACGCCACGGCCAGCGCGGGTTTGCCCAGCGGGAGCTCGATCAGCTCGTGTTCGCGGTCGAGGAACTTGTGCTCGATCTTGATGGGCTTGAAGCACCGGAAGTGCTCCACCACGTCCATCGGGTCGAAGTCCTTGCACGAGTACACGTCGAGCTGGAACAGGCCCGGTTGGTCCTCGTCCCAGCAGTGCAGCGCGATGTGCGAGGTTTCGATGATGCCCACACAGGTCAGCCCGCGGTTGCCGGGCGTATCCATGTAGAAGCAGTTGGGGTTGTTGGGCAGATCGATCAACTTCATGTCGATCTTTTCGACCAACTGCTTGAACCACCGGACGGTGGCGGGCACGGAGGAGGGGGTCAGGAGCGTTTCCGCCCGCACGATAAGGTGCTTGTGATCCAACAACGCATAAAGCCTCCAGTTGGCGTAGGGGTTCTGTATTACGCCGGGGGGAGAACGATATCGGTTATTCGTGCCGTGTCAATACAGGCGACACGCAAAATGTGCTTCGGCCAGCAGAAAGCCGGCCCCGCGGGCGCTTCGCCGACGACGTGGATGACGGGTCACGCCACCTTGCACAGGCCCAGCGGCGTCGCGGTCCGGCCCCGGCCGGCATTCTTGGCGGCGTAGACGCGCTGGTCCGCCTTCATCAGCAGGGCCTTGTCGGTGTTCAACCCGTCGGCGAACAGCCCCGCGATGCCGATCGAAAGGTTCGGCTTCAGGTCGCCCTCGAGCTGGTCGGCCAGGTGCTTGGTCTGGTGGAGGTACAGCCGACGCAGGCGCTGGGCAAACTGTTCCGCCTGCTGGAGGTCGCCGCCGGGCTGGATCACGAGGAACTCGTCGCCGCCCAGCCGGACCAGCAGGTCGTCGTCGCGCAGCGAGCCGCGGACCAGGTCGGCCAGGAGGATGAGCAGGTCGTCGCCCGTCGCGTGCCCGAGCTGGTCGTTGACCTGCTTGAAGCAGTCCATGTCGAAGGCCATGACGATCAGCTCGGTGTCGCTGGCCAGGGACAGGTCGATCAGGTCGGGGAGTTGCTCGTCGAGGAACCGCCGGTTGCCTGCCCCGGTGAGCGGGTCGCGTGACGCCTGGCCCTTGAGCTCGGCGGTCGCGCGGCGGACCGACTGCTGCACGCGCTGGTCGAGCGTGCGGCGCAGGCTGCGGGCGTCGTGGTGGTGGGCGATGCGTCGGCCGATCGTGTCGCGCAGGGCGCGGGCGACCTGCCCGACCTCGTCCTGACGCTGCGTGGGCAACATCGTCGCGGGTTTGCGATCCAGCTCGCGCGTCACGCCGGGAAGCACCCGCAGCAGCCGCGTCCACGGGTCGGCGATCCAGCAACGCCCGACCGTCACCAGCGCCGCCCCCGCCACCGCAGCCATCACGAGCATCGGCCAGAACTGATGCCCCAGCGCCGCCTCGGCCGCGCCGATACTCAGACCCGCCGCCAGCGAGCCCAGCGCCAGCCACGTGACCTTCTGGTCCAGTGGGGTGACGTCGCGGCGGAGCGCTTCGAGCGGGTTCGACGCCGCCTTCTTACGCGGCTTGGCGTCCTCGACGGCCGGGTCGGCCTCGAGTTGCAAGGACGGCGGGGGTGCTTCGTTCACGGCCCTGTCATCGGTCCGCGGCCCGGTGTTTTCGGGTTCCTCCTCCAATGTGAGCCGCACCGCGGCCCCCGACGGATCAGACCGTGTCGGCTGTGCGGTTTGCAACGCCTTGGCCGGGGCACGACCAAGGCGACCAAGACGTCAGTCGATCACCGCATCGAGTGCGTCGTCCAACGCGCCCGCCCGGGTCTTCCAGCCGTACTTGCGGACGTGCAGACCGGCGAAGCGTGGATGCTCCAGCGATGCGAGCGTCTCGACCAGGTCTTTCTCGTCTTCGTAGAACACGGCCGACGGCCCAAACACCTCCGGGTACGCCAGCCGCCGGGGCAGCACCACCGTGCATCCCGCCGACGCCGCCTCGACCGCCGCGATCCCGAAGAACTCGTGCGCCGCAGTGGACACGAACACGTCCGCGCTCCGCAGGGCCTCGGCGTAGTCCGCCCGGCTCACCAGATAACCCCAGCGGACGATGCGCGACGCGAACCGCTTCCGTGCTTCCTCAAACACCGCAGAGATCAGTTGGAAGCGCTCGCCCATGACGCTGAGCCGGACGTCCACGCCGCGCTCGACCAGCGTGCCCATGGCCCTGAAGAACACTTCCGGCTGCTTGTCGTGTTCCCACCGCGCCGCCCACGCCAGGTGCAACGGCCGGCTTAGTTGTGCGCGACGCGGCCCGCCAAGCAGTTCCACACCCTGCGGCTGAACCGCCGACGCCGACGCGATCGCCGGCAGCCAGTCTGCCATGGCGTCGCGTTTGCCGTCCGGAGCCTTCTGCAGCAGGTCGCCCGCGCCGCCCAGGAACGTGTCGCGGTTGTACGCCGAGTTCCACCACAGCCGCGGCGCGTCGCCCGGTTGCCAAGGCCGCGCCCCCGACCGCAGCGCCGACCACGCGCTCGTCAGGTTCGTCAGCCCGAAGTGAAGGTCGCGCACGTCGGGCGATTGACCCGGCGCATCCGGATAGGCGAACTGGTTCTCGTGGAAGTAGACGACGTGCGGCAACGCCGCGATCGACGCTGGCGCTACGCCCCGCCACAACCCCACGTCCAGCATCGACGAACACCAAACAGCATCAAACGTTGCGTCGTGCAGGCCCCGCTCATGCAAGGTCTGACCCAGCGTCACCGCACCCAGCCGCATGCGCCACTTCCAGTGGTGGGCCGGCAGCGTCAGGAGTTCGAAATCATGCCGGGAACGCGCCGCCCAGCCTTCGAGAAACGCGCGGTGGCTCCCGCCGAAATAGGGCTCGACCGCGAGGATGCGCATCACGGCATCGTAACGGTCAACGAACGGGGTCCGACAACACCACGTCCATCGTCGGCAACTGCCGGTCCAGGATCGCCCGGGCGTAGCTGCACAGCAGTCGGTTCGCCCGCCGCGCATCGCCTTCGTTCAGAGCCGGGAGCGTGAGCGACCGGTCATTCTTCGAGTTGGCTCTGTTTTGTCGCGTCACTTCCGGGCGATCGGTCGCTGACGCGCCCGGCTCTGCGAAGGCATCCGATCCACGCGCGACGCCTTGGAGTGTTTCGAGCGTCTTTTTGCGGACGCGCCACGCTGGATCGCCGGTGTCGGTGGTGAAGCCACCCGCGTGCGGGTCGAACGTCAGCGTGTCGGAAGCGATCAGCTCGACCCGTTCATCGTGTACATCGTGGTCCAGCACCGGGCGGTAGCCCACGTCGTTCAGCAGCGCCCACTGGAACCGCAGCAGCGCGGCTTGCACCTTGTCGGGCTGGGCGATCGCGCGCAGAAGCGTCAACAGCGCGTCATAAGTGCCCGGGTGCGGGTCCAGGTCGGCCAGCAGCGCGTGGGTGATGTCCGCGGCGTAGAGCGCGACGCGCTGGGCGTTCAAATCGCCCCGCAGGTGGTGGTGGTCGTCTGCCAAGTCCCACTCGGTGACGGTGGCGAGCTCGGCGGTGCGTTTGGTGGTGGCGACAACCTGCCCGAGCGTAAGCAACTCGATCCCGCCGGAGAAGCGCTGGATCGACGACGGCGCGAGCCGGCGCGAGCCTTTGGCCAGGCCGCGCACCTTGCCGTGCTCGCGCGTGAGCAGCACGACGACCTGGCTGGTCTCCGAGAAGTCCAGGTGCCGGATGCAGACCGCGCTGTCCTTGAAACGAGGCATCGTCTGCATCGTACGGCGTGGGGCGCACCCGCCGCCCGCCGCGATTCACGAACCGCCTCGGCTCAATGCCTGCCTTTGCCGCCGCCTTGTTTGCGCTGCCGGGCCTCGGCGGCGCGGCGCTGCTTGCGGGACATCGGCGGCTGCCCGCCTCCGCCGCCGGCCTGCTCGGCGGCCTCGAGGTCGCGTGCCTGGTCTTCGGTCGCCGGAGCCTTGCCGCCCCCGCCGACCGTGTGCGGCAGCGGGCCGCCGGGCGCGCCCGGGCGCGACGGTGCCGGACGGGCCTGCGGGTGCTGCGCCGACTGCCGGTCGCCGTACGCCGACTGCACCTGCACGTTCGGCGTCAGCCGGGCGCGGAAGATCAACTCCGTCACGCGGTCGCGCACAGACTCCTGCATCGAGCCGTACAGGTTCGCGCCCTCGCGCTTGAACTCGATGCGCGGGTCCTTCTCGGCGTAGCCGCGCAGGCCGATCGACTCCTTGAGCCCGTCCATGTTGTAGAGGTGGTCCTTCCACGTCTGGTCGAGGATCTGCAGCAGCACGAACCGCTCCAGCCGGGTCAGCTCGCCGCGGAACATCTGCCGGCCCATCTTGAGCACGAGCCGTTCCGCCCAGCGATCTTGCTCGCCGGCCTCGGCCGCTTCTTTCTTCGCGTCTTCGATGGTCTGCTCACCGAGGATTCCGCCGAAACGCTGCTTGACCCATTCGTTGAAGCCTTCGACGTCGTCCTTGTACTTCGTCCCGACCTCGGCGGCCTGCGTCTCGAGCTTGCCGCCTGGTTTGGTCCACGCTTCGTGCAGGTCGCGCAGCTTCTCGAAGACCTGCTGGCCGTTCCACTTGGCGATCTCCTCGGCGTCGAGCGTCTCGTCGTAACGCGTCTTCGCAAAGCCCTGCAACTGCTCGACCGCCCACTGCGGGTTCTGCTGGGCGCCCTGGAGCAGCGCCTCCATCATGAACTCCAGGTCGTAGTGCTTCTCGCGCTGGGCGTACGCCTCACGGGCCTTGGCGAGCAGTTTGTCGGCCGCTTCTCCGAGCTCGATGTCTTTGTAATCCTCATAGTCCAACTCGAAGCCGAACTTCTGCTTGCACCACTCGGACAGGTCGCGCTGCGGGATGTCCGGCTCGATGAACTTCGCCAGGCCCGACAGGTCTTTCTGCTCGATCTTCTCGATGGCGGCCTCGCTGAGCGTCTTCTCGACCTGCCCGACGTTCATCGTGCGCACCTCGGCCGGGCGCAGCGACACGTCGAAGCGCGACTTGGCCCAGTCGGTCAGGCCCTTGACGTCCCACTCCTCGGGCGGCACGTCGTCGGAGAGGTATTCGCCCAGCGTGACGCCGAGGATCGAGTCGACCTCCTGTTTGGCCGAACGCTTGACGATCTCGGTGAGCTCGTCGAGGTCGTCCATGTGCAGCTTCGCCGGATCGACGCTGATGTCGTGGGTCTGCAAACACCAGTCGGCGACCTGCTGACGGACGTAGTCCTTGGCCAGGTACTTCGCGCAGGCGTTGTCCACGCTGTTGGCGAGGTACTCGAACACGGTCTCGGGGACCTCACGGCCTTCGAGGACCTGCTGGCGCAGGCCGTAGAAGTCGGAGCGTTGGAACTCCATGACCTCGTCGTACTCGAGCAGGTTCTTGCGGATCTCGTAGTTGCGTTCTTCGACCTTGCGCTGGGCGCGTTCGACGGAGCGCGACACCATGCCGTGCTCGATCGCGTCGCCTTCTTTCATGCCCAGCTTGGAGAGGATCGCCTTGGTGCGCTCGCCGGCGAAGTGCTTCATCAGCTCGTCTTCGAGCGAGAGGAAGAAGCGCGAGCTGCCCTGGTCGCCCTGGCGTCCGGAGCGCCCGCGGAGCTGGTTGTCGATGCGGCGCGACTCGTGACGCTCGGTGCCGACGATGTGCAGGCCGCCCATCTGCTCGGCGTTCTCGTAGACCTTCAGCCGGTGCCGACCGTAGTCGGGGAGCTGGTCCAGCGTGGCGAGGCACTCGTCCAGCGACATGCTCGAAGCCTTCTTGGCCTCGACGTACGCGTCGTCCTCGCACCACTTGCGGAACACTTGCAGCTTCAGTTCTTCATCCGTGTTGTTCTCCGCCTGCTTGGGCGAGAGCCCGAGTTCGCGGATCGCCTGGTGCCGGTACGACCGCGCGACCAGGTCGTCGTCGGACATCTCGGCGGTGGCGTCCTTGTCGATCAGGTTGCGCTGCTTCCAGTGGTTGAGCAGGGCTTCGCGATCGATGGGCCGGAGCTTGATGTCGGTGCCGCGGCCGGCCATGTTCGTCGCGATCATGACCGCGCCCAGGCGGCCGGCCTCCTCGACGATGTGGCCCTCGCGCTCGGCGTGCTCGGCCTTGGCGTTGAGGACCTCGTGCTTGATCCCGTGACGCTTGCGCAGCATCTCCGACAGGCGCTCGGATCGGTCGACGCTCGTCGTGCCCACCAGCACGGGCCGGCCCAGGTCGTGGACGCGTTTCACCTCGTCGATGATCGCGTTCCACTTGTCCTTTTCCGACAGGAAGATGAGGTCTTCGCGGTCGATGCGGGCGACGGGCCGGTTGGTCGGGATGCACACGACGTCCAGGCCGTAGATCTCGCCAAACTCGGTCGCCTCGGTGATAGCGGTGCCGGTCATGCCCGCGAGGCGTTCGTAGAGCTTGAAGAAGTTTTGGATGGTGACGGTCGCGAGGGTTTGCGTTTCTTCCTTGACCTTGACCTTCTCCTTGGTTTCGACCGCCTGGTGCAGGCCGTCCGACCACTGCCGACCGACCATGAGGCGTCCGGTGAACTCGTCGACGATGATGACCTCGCCGTTCTGCACGACGTAGTGCTGGTCGCGGTTGTAGACGGTGTGGGCGCGGATCGCGTTGGTGATCAGGTGGGGCAGGTCGATGTTGTTGCCGACGTAGAAGCTGCCGACGCCGGCGAGCTTCTGGGCTTCGGCGACGCCGTCGTGCGTGATGTGCGCGGCCTTCTTCTCCGGCTCGACCTCGTAGTACTGCGTGTACCGGTCGCGCGCGTCCTCGAGCGCGGGCAGCTCGGCGATGAGCTTCTTCATCTCGTCGCGCAGCGCGTTGGCTTTGGCCTTGTCGCGGCTGTTGCGGATGTCGCCTTCGAGGCCCTTTATGCGCAGATCGACCTCCTGGACCTTTTTGTCGGCGGCGTTCCACTCGGTCTGTTTCTGCACGAGGTGCCGGGCGATCTTGTCGGCCAGCTCGTACTTGGGGCTGTCGGTCTTGGCCGGGCCTGAGATGATCAGCGGCGTACGGGCCTCGTCGATGAGGATGGAGTCGATCTCGTCGACGATGCAGAAGTCGCGGCGTTTCTGAACCTGCTCCTGCGGAGAGAGCTTCATGTTGTCGCGGAGATAGTCGAAGCCGAACTCGCTGTTGGTGCCGTAGACCACGTTGCAGAGGTACGCCTGCGCTTTGAGTTGCGGCGGCTGCTGGTGGTGCGGGTGGATCGCGCCGACGTTCAGGCCCAGCGCGAAGTAGAACGGGAAGACCCAGTCGCGGTCGCGCTGGACGAGGTAGTCGTTGACGGTGACGACGTGGCACTGGAGGCCCTCGATCGCCGCGGCGTAGCAGGCCAGGGGCGCGACGATGGTCTTGCCCTCGCCGGTGCGCATCTCGGCGATGCGGCCCTCGGAGAGCACGGTACCGCCGACGAGCTGCACGTCGAACGGCCGGGCGCGGAAGGGCGGGCGCGACCGGTCGTAAACTTCGCGCACCGCGTCGTAGAACGCGTTGGGCACCTCAACCTGGAGGTACCCGGGTGCCGGGTCGCCGCCGATCACGGGCATGGGGGCCATCGCGTCGGCTTTCTCACATAGCTCACGCCAGAGCTGTTGCATGTCCGGCGACAGCGCATCATCGCGGAACAGCTCGCGGAACTCGGGGTTGAGCGCGTTGCGGATGCCGACGAACCGGTCCATCGCTTCGCGGGCCACGGCCATGACCTCGGGCAGGAGGACGTCCATGTCCTCGTTGTGATCGACGTGCCGCTGGTTGAATTCCTGCGTCTTGGCGCGCAGCTGGGCGTCGGTGAGCTTGCGGGTGTCGTCTTCGAGGGCGTTGATGGCCTCGGCGCGCTTGCGGTACTGCTTGATGAGCCGCTCGTTGCGCGAGCCGAAGACCTTGGAGAACGGTTTGGAGAGGTGTTGGAAAACCATGGTGGATTCGATTTCTTCAGGGAAGGATGCGGGGGCGTGGCGTCGGGCGCGTGTCGCGAAACACGGGACGGCCACGGTGGGGAGTGCGGGCGAAGCCCACGTTCAATGAACGCGGGCTTCCGGGGTCTGGATGTTTGAGTAGGAGCCGACGGGCCGCGCGACGCAAAGGGCGCGGGCCACAGAACAGAACGTTCAGCGAGTCGGCGGCGGCAGACTGAGCAACGCCTCACGCAGCGGCGTGTTGTGCACAAAGCGCGGCAGTTCATGCCCGGCGGCGTCCGCCGTGGCGCGAACCAACGCCCAGGCGGCGCGCTCAGGATGCTCGGCGTGGGCGACGCGTTGGTCATCCACCCCTGCGAGGGTGCGGGCCGCGTCGTTGAGCGTCTCGATCAGCGAGGCAAACGCGTCCCGCTGGCCCGCCAGCCGGTGGGCGTCGGGCGAGGACAGCGCCGCGAACCCGCCCGCCCCGGCCGGCACGCACAGCAGCAACGCCACAGACATCGCCGCCAGGGCGGCAACGGGCGGGGTCACGTTGGGGCGGGTCGGCCGGTGCATCGGTGTTCCATCTTATCGGGTGCGTCACTACGGCGGCGTCAGGGGCGCGGTTCTCGGGCGTGGATCGTGCAGAACCGCCCGCGGCACCGGCACAGGGTACCCAGCGTGACGCGCCGGCCGACTCAGCCGGGCTCGACGTGGGCCGTCGCGTTGGCCCGGCCCAGCGCCCGCTCGATCTCGCCCTCGATCTGCGACGCCAGTGCGTGCCCGTCGGCGACTGTGCGCTGCGGCTCGACCTGCAGGTGCATGTCCACCCAGTGGAACGGGCCGGTGTGCCGGTGACGCACCTTGTGGTAGCCGGTGATCCGCCCTTTCGCGCGGTGCCGCTCGAGGATCTCGAGGATCACCGCGTCGTCGTCGGGGTCGGCCTTGCCCATCAGGCCGTCGAAGCCTTGCCGGAGCAGCCCCCACCCGGCCGCGAAGATCAGCACCGACAACACCATCGCCACCGCGGTGTCCACCCACGTCCAGCCCGTCGCCCGCACCACGATCAGACCGGCCAGCACGCCCAGCGTCGTCACCGTGTCCGTCGCGAGGTGCCGACCGTCGGCGCGGAGCGTCGCGTTGTCGTACCGCCGGCCCCGGCTCCAGACGTACCCCGCCAGCAGCCCGGTCAGCACCGACACGCCGGCCATCAGCCATGTGCCCAGGTCGAGCCGCTCGATCGGGCTCCCTTGGAAAAAACGCACGACCGCAGTCGCGACGATCCCCAAGGCGGCCGCGGTGATTAGCAGCCCCTCGAAGAACACGGCCATGAACTCGATGTTTCCGTGCCCGTACGGGTGGCTCTCGTCAGGCGGCGTGCTGGCCACGCGGATCGCCTTGAGCATCACCAGCGCCGCGAGGATGTTCGCCACCGACTCGACCCCGTCCGACAGCACACCCATCGACCCGGTGACGACGAACACCCCCAGCTTCAGCAGCGTGATCCCGACCCCCGCCGCAATCGTCACCCGCGCCACCCGGCGGGTCTGATCCAGATAAGGGTCGGGCGCAGGCTCGGGCACGTCGGCATGCTATCCCACGGATTACGCGTGAATGCCGTGAGGGCGCTGTCTGTGTCAACCGGCACGGGTCACGCGACACACGGTGCCGTCTAAGCCCGTTATCATCCGCCGACCATGAAAATCCACGAATACCAAGCCCGTGAGCTGCTCCAATCCGCCGGCGTCCCCGTGCCCGGCGGGATCACCGTCGACACCGCCGACGAGGCCGAAAAGGCCTTCGAGACCCTGAAAAACGACGGCGCGACCCTCGCCGTGGTCAAGGCCCAGGTCCACGCCGGCGGCCGGGGCAAGGGCGGCGGCGTCAAGCTGGTCAAGACCGCCGCCGAGGCCAAGGACGCCGCGGCGACCATCCTCAGCAAGAACCTCGTCACCCCCCAGACCCCGCCCGAGGGCGTGCCGGTCAACAAGCTGCTCATCGCGGCCGGCGTCGACATCGCCCACGAGTACTACCTGGGCATCGTGGTCGACCGCGCGCTGGGCTGCCCGGTCATCATCGCCTCGGCCGAGGGCGGCATGGCGATCGAAGAGGTCGCCGAGGAAAACCCCGACGCGATCATCAAGGAACCCATCGACCCCGTCGCCGGCCTGCGTCCTTATCAGGCCACCAAGCTCGCGTTCGCGCTGGGCTTCACCGGCGACCAGGTCAAGCAGTTCAAAAAGACACTTGCGGCGCTGGTTGCGCTGTTCCTTAAGAGTGACGCGTCGCTGGCGGAGATCAACCCGCTGATCAAGACGCCCGACGGGCAGATCCTCGCCATCGACGCGAAGATCGACTTCGACGACAACGCGATGTTCCGTCAAAAAGACATCGCCGCGCTCGAAGACCCGACCGAGACCCCGGAATCGGAACAGCGCGCTCAAGAGCATCACTTGAGCTACATCCAACTCGACGGCAACATCGGCTGCCTCGTCAACGGCGCGGGCCTAGCCATGGCGACCATGGACATCATCAAGCTCCACGGCGGCGAGCCCGCGAACTTCCTCGACGTCGGCGGCAGCGCCAGCCAGGAAGCCGTCACCGAGGCCTTCCGCATCATCCTCAGCGACGACAACGTCAAAGGCATCCTCGTCAACATCTTCGGCGGCATCGCCAAGTGCGACACCATCGCCAACGCCATCGTCGCCGCCGCCAAGGAAGTCGGCTTCAAGGTCCCGCTGGTCGTCCGGCTCGAAGGCACCAACGTCGAACCGGCCCGCAAGATCATCGAGGCCGCCAAGGCCGACATCCCCACCATGATCGTCGGCAACGACCTGACCGACGCGGCGAGCAAGATCACCGCGGCGGTGGGGTCGGCGTAGCCCCGAGGTCTGTTGGTTGAATCGTTGAACCGTGGGCCTTGCCGGAAATTCTCTGGCATGTGGTGTCGTGTGAAGTTAACGTGGACTTCACGCAGTGCGGGAGGAGAGTTTTAGTGACGGAATCGAATCTGCATTGGACCGGGATGGCCGTGGTTTTGGCTGGCTTGGCCGCACCTCCCGCATGGGCGATCAACGTCGAGTTTGATAACGTGGTGTACCGCGGGAACGTGGCACCGGGTACCGGCGGCGAACGATTTCATGGTGTCACTCAGGCCGGCTTCGACGGCCTGGACCGGGTGATGTTTCTGGGCAGCCTCAGCACGACCTTTGGGCTCGACCCTGCCACCGACTACGGGGTCTGGTCGCAAGGGTCTATGGGCCTGAAGCTGGACGTCCGTGAGGGCGATGCTGCCCCCGGCGCGCCGGCGGGAAGTGTTTTCGCCGACTTTGTCAGTCCTGTCCGCAACGACGCCGACCACATCGCCTTCCAAGGGTATCTCACCGGCCCGGCGATCGATGCCAGCAACGCCACGGGCTTGTGGGCCGAAGGCGGAAGCGCTGCCGCATTCTTGAGCCTGGTCGCACAACAAGGCGACCTCGCACCGCTACCCAGCACGGGCCCCCGGTTTTTGACGTTTCTTGACGGTATCCAGATCGACAGTTCTGCCAACGTCGCCGTGCGCGCTCGCCTCAGCGGGCCCGGCGTCAACTCACTCAACGACGTGGGCATCTGGACCGGCGACAGCGCGGGCCTCCAATACGTCGCCCGCGAGGGAGAAACGGCCGCAACCTTTCCATTCGATGTGACCTACGCGGAATTGAACGGTGTTGGCCTGAACCGGGCGGGCCAACTTGCGATCAGCACCCGTCTGACCGGGCCGGGAATCAACAGCAACAACGACGAGGTCCTCTACACCGGCACGCCCGGCAGCTTGGAAGTCGTGGCACGCGATTCGGACGCCGCGCCAGGACTTGCCCCCGGGGTTACGCTGGGCCGCGTTCTTGGCGGGAGCGTCAACAACAACGGGACGGCCCTGTTTCAAGCCACCCTCGCCGGGCCGGGCGTCAGCAACGCCAACAACAACAGCTTCTGGACCGGGACCCCCGACGGCATTCAACTCGCCGTCCGCGAGGGCGACGCGGCCCCGGGCACCTCCGACGGCCAGAACTTCTCAGACCTCAGTTCGGTGCTCTTCAATGACGCCGGGGACATCGCGTTTCGTGCGCGGCTGACCGGCCCGGGCGTGACGGCCGACAACGACTTCGGGGTCTGGGCAAAGAAGAACGGAACCACCCAACTGATCGCGCGGGAAGGGCAGGCCGCCCCGGGCACACCGACCGGCGTCGTCTTCGCCAGTTTGTCGGCCGAGATGGCTTTCAGCCACCAGGGCGATACCGCTTTCACCGGCACGGTCACCGGCCCGGGCGTGACGCCCGAAAACGACGAGGGCCTCTGGGCGGTGGGGCCGGGCGGGGTGCTGACGCTCATCGTGCGCGAAGGCGACCAGATCGACATCAACGACCCCGAGCGGCCCGAGTTCTTCCCCACCGTCTCCGAAGTGTCGTTGGCCGGCGGGCAAGAGTTCAACAACGGCAAGCTGCTGATCGTCCTCAACGACGGGGCGGGCCTGGTGGTCTCTCGCTTCACGGGGTTTGGCCAGGAAATGCCGGGCGATTTCGATGGCTCCGGTCAGGTCGAGCAGGCGGACCTCGACCTGATCCTGCAGAACTGGGGCGTCGACACCGATGCCCAAGGCATCCCCGCGGGTTGGCTGAACGACCTGCCGGTCGGCCTGATCGAACAGACCGAACTCGACCACGTGCTGCAGAATTGGGGCGCGACTTCCGCCCCCGATTTCCGTGCCGCGGTGGTGCCCGAGCCGTTTTGTCTGGGCTGGCTCGGCCTGGCGGGCTGCGCAGCGCTGTCACGCCGACGCTGAAGCCGCCGATACGGCCGGTTTACCCCGAACGGAGTTTTTCTTGTTGGAACAATCACTTGCCCGGCGCTATTGTCCCCGCGGTTTCTTCCCCCACCACGGAGACACACCATGCAGTTCAACGGAAAAACCGCCCTGGTCACCGGCGCCAACCGCGGCATCGGGCTTTCGATCGCCGAGGCCTTGCTCGACGCCGGCATCGCCAAGCTCTACGCCGCCGTCCGCAAACCCGAGTCCGCCCAGCCGCTGATCGACAAGCACGGCGAACGCGTCGTTGCCGTCGAACTCGACCTCGCCAAGCCCGACACGATCACCGAGGCGGCCAAAACCGCGTCGGACATCGACATCGTCGTGAACAACGGCGGCGTCTTGAAGTCCGGCGACCCGCTGTCGCCCGATGCGCTCGACAACGCCGCCACCGAGTTCGACGTCAACGTCAACGGCCTGATCCGCATGGCGCAAGCGTTCGCCCCCACCCTGAAAAACCAAGGCAAAACCGGCAACGGTGCGGCGTTCGTGCAGCTCAACTCCGTCGCGTCGCTGCGAAACTTCGCGCCCTTCACGACCTACGCCGCGTCCAAGGCGGCCGCGTACTCCTACACGCAGGGCCTGCGCGACGTGCTTGCCGAGCACGGGGTCACCGTCGTCAGCGTGCACCCCGGCCCGATCGCCACCGACATGGGCAGGGACGCCGGCTTCGAGGACCAAGCCGACCCGCCGACCGTGGTCGCCGACGCGATCGTGGAAGCGCTCAAGCACGAGACGTTCCACGTGTTCCCCGACACGATGGCGAAGCAGTTCTGGGAGGCCTACCAGGGCTTCGCGCAGAACGTGGTCGAGTCGCAGATGGCGGAGGCGTGACCCCGCACCTGCTGCGCCAATCAATCAAAAAAGCTTGTCCACCCGCCGCGCCCCGGTTTACGCCGGGGCGTAGCCTTGCGCGGCCGCCTTGCCGCCGACCTCGTCGCGCTCGATCTTGCCGTCGCGGAGGCGCACGATGCGTTCGCAGCGGTCGGCGAGGGTCGGGTCGTGCGTGACCATGATGATGGTCAGGCCTTCCTCGTGCAGCTCGTCGAAGAGCGCGAGGATCGCGTTGCCGGTGCTGGTGTCGAGGTTGCCGGTCGGCTCGTCGGCGAGCAGGATGGACGGCTTGGTCACCAGCGCCCTTGCGATGGCGACGCGCTGCATCTGCCCGCCCGACAGCTCCGACGGCCGGTGCGCCATGCGGTCGCCCAACTGCACGCGTTCCAGCGCTTCGGCGGCGGCGGCGGCGCGCTTGCTCGCCGGGACCGACTGGTAGAACAGCGGGACTTCGACGTTCTGCTGGACCGTGAGCTGCGGGATCAGGTTGAACGCCTGGAACACGAAGCCGAGCTTTCGGCCGCGCACCTTGGAGAGGTCTTCGTCGTCCATCTGCGCGACGTCCGTGCCGTCGAGCAGGTAGCGCCCGGTGGTCGGGCGGTCGAGGCAGCCCAGCAGGTTCATGAGGGTGGACTTACCCGACCCGGACGGGCCCATGATGGCGACGTACTGCCCGCGTGGGATGCGGACGGTGACGCCGTCCAGGGCCCGAACGACCGGGGCCTCGCGGTGCTTCTGGTAGATCTTCTCGACGTCTTCGACCGAGGCGACAAAGTCGGACGAGGGGTCGGTCACATAGGCCTGCGGCGAATCGGGCATGGCGGCAGTGTAGGGCGACAATGGTTGTGAGACCGAGGAACGCCCAGGCCGTGCCTTGGCTCCCCTCCCCACCCGGTCCCTCACCATGGGAGGGGAGTCAGGGCACGCTCACGCGGGCGGCACCGGACGGCCGATCTTTTGCCACACGGACCGCGTATGATGGCCGACCTGTTCCCCACCTTTTCCGAGGTTCACCCACCATGTTCAGCTCCGGCAACCCCGCCCTTAACGAAAAGACCTTTGACCAGTTCGGCCAGCGCTACACCCCCGACGGTGGGCTGACGCAGGCCCGGCCCGAGACGATGACCGTCACGGGCACGATCTGGAAGACCATGCTGCTGCTGGTCGCCGTTGTCGCGTCCGCGACCTTCACCTGGGGCATGACCACCAGCGGCACCGGCAACCCCAACCTCTGGGCGATCGGCGGCGTGATCGTCGGTTTCGTGCTCAGCCTGGTGATCGGGTTCAAGCCAACACTCGCGCCTTTCCTCGCGCCGTTGTTCGCCGTGGCGTATGGGCTCGCGCTGGGCGCGATCTCGGCGGTGTACGAGGCCCAGTTCGGGACGGGGACCGCCGGCGGCATGCCGCTCAACGGGATCGTCGCGCAGGCGATCGGCCTGACGTTCGGCACCCTCGCCGCCATGCTCATCCTCTACGCGACGCGCATCATCACGGTCACGCAGAAGTTCCGTGCCGTCGTCTCGGTCGCCATCGGCGGCGCGATGCTGTTCTACATCGCCTCCTTCGTGCTGGGCCTGGCGTTCGGCATCGACCTGGACCCGATCGCCAACGCGAGCCCGCTGTCCATCGGCATCTCGGTTGTGCTGCTGATCGTCGCGTCGCTCAAGCTGCTGCTGGACTTCGACCTCATCGAGCACGGCAGCGCCACCGGCGCCCCCAAATACATGGAGTGGTACGGCGGGTTCGCCCTGCTCGTGACGCTCATCTGGTTGTACCTCGAGTTCCTCCGTCTGCTCGCCAAGCTGCAGAGCCGCGACTGAGCCCGCACCGCTTCCCCACAAACCCCGAAGCCCACGTTCACCGAACGTGGGCTTTTTTTGTGCCGCCCGGCGACCGCGGAATAATCCTTCGCCCCCCGCCGTTCATCGAGTCATGACGCTCCTTCATCGGCACTTTGTATCGCATCGTTGCGACCGCCGGGCACCGCTGCAGGCGGAACTCAACGGAACCGGGCTTGCCTTGTTCTGAGGCTTCCCCGGCGCTCCACGCCTCAACCACCTACCGCATCCGTGCGCCGACGGAACCTTCCGCAGGTGCCTTGCGCAGATCGCTTACCCACGTCTCGGACACGTTGTTCGGGGACTCGTTTTCCACTTCAAACACTCACAGAACCACAATCATGCATGCTCAACATTCTCTTGGCGTCCTCTTGACCCTCACCCTGCTCGCGTTAAGTCACCCCGTGCTCGCGCAACAGCGCGTCGAGCCCAACACCCTCCGTCTTGGCCTGGGCGGGTACAGCCCCGTGTCGTACTTCGAGCACGACCACCCGCATTTCGGCACGCCGCGCTACCGCGCAACCCACGGCGGTGTGACTTATCTCTTTCTCACCGCCGACGAACGCGAAACCTTCCTCGCCGATCCGCAGCGCTATGTGCCCGCCTACGACGGGTGGTGTGCGTACGGCGTCGCCGTCGAGGGGCTCTTTGACGCCGACCCGACCAACTACAAGATCATCGACGGTCGGCTGAACGTCTTCCTCCGCAACGAACAGGTCGACACGCTGCAGCTCTGGAACGACGGCGACGAGAACAAACTGCACAGCGACGCCGAGTCGTACTGGGCCGAACTTCACACCCAACCCAGCCGAGCGTATCTCGGCGCTCGGAATCTCGACGGCACCGGCGTCGCGCTGCAGGGCTACAGCCCGGTGTCGTACTTTACCCAGGGCCGGGCGGAGCGCGGCGACGCACGCTTCTCGGTCGAGCACGACGGCGTGACCTACCACCTCACCTCACCCGCGCAGGTCGATGTTTTCAACGCATCGCCCGACCGTTTCGTCCCGCAGTTCGGCGGCTGGTGTGCGTTCGGCATGTCCGTGCAGGACAAGTTCCCCATCGACCCGACCGCGTTCAAAGTGGTCGACGACAAGCTGTACGTCTTTCTCCGCAACGCCGACATCGACGCCAGGGCGCTCTGGGAACAAGGCGACGACAGCGTGCTGATCGAAAAGGCTACATCGCACTGGGCCCAGGTTTCGGGCGGCTGAGCGATAGCCCTTCACACTTTAACGTGGTCGGCCATGAAAGGCCGGCCACGCATTGCTTGCCACCGCAGGTCCGCCGGAGAGCACGGTGCAACTCAAGACCCTCGAGAGAAAAGCCCGGGCCTGCCGGCTCTGCGAGTCGGCCCTGCCCCTGGGCCCGCGGCCGGTGTTTCAGGTCGGATCGACCGCGACGCTGCTCATCATCGGGCAGGCGCCCGGGCTCAAAGTCCACGAATCCGGTGTGCCGTGGGAGGACGCGAGTGGCACGCGTCTGCTTAGCTGGCTAGGCATCGACTCGGCCGTGTTTTATGACCACCGGCGGGTTGCGCTGCTGCCGATGGGGTTCTGCTACCCCGGCCAGGCGAAGACCGGTGATGCGCCGCCCACGCCGCAGTGCGCCCCGGAATGGCACGGGCCGATGCTCGATGCGATGCCGGACGTGAAACTCCGGCTTATTCTGGGCAAGTACGCGCTCGCGCGTTACCTCGGTGAGTACGACAGCCTTACCGACGCGGTGCGTGATTACAGGTCGCTGCTGCCGACACGCATCGCGCTGCCGCACCCGTCGCCGCGCAACAATCGCTGGTTGAAGAAACACCCGTGGTTCGAGCGCGACGTAGTCCCCGCACTAAAAAAACGAGTGAAGACGATAATGCAGCCGTAAGGCGCGCCACGAAAAAACCCCGGACCGCGGTGGGCAGCGATCCGGGGCTTGGTTGGCGGAGGGAGCGAGCGTCGGCCGACCGTGGCGCTGGGGCAGACGTCCTGTCTGCCGTCGGGTCCGTCCGTGGGGACCGCCGACGTGCGTCGGGGTCGTGGTGCTCGTTGCCTCCTGCCGTGGCGCGGGGTTGGCTTCCTCGCCCTCGCGCTGCATTCCTTCACAAAGCCGCCGACGGCGTCAGCGGTCTCCGAAAACCGCGGACACCGTCCGCGTATTTGTATTTATGAACAACCCATCGACGCGCCGCAGTTGAGGCACTTGTAGCAGGTGCCGTTGCGGACGGTGATGGAGCCGCAGGTGTCGCACGCCGGCGCGTCCTGCTGCATCTGGCTCATCGCGTCGCTGAGCGCCGAGCCGCTCGCCGTGGTGGCGGTGCCTTCCGCGACGGCGGCGCTGGTCGCGCTGTCGGAACCCGCGGCGGGTGTCGCTTCGCGCCGCTTCGCGCCGGCCGCGAACCCGAACGGCCTTACCACCGGCTCGTCGCCGCGGGCCGAGGTCACAGCCGGGTCGTTCGACGCCTCGTTGGTTTCTCTCTGCGTCGGCATCCGGCCGGTGTCGGTGATCACGACGCGCGGCTCGGGTTTGGCTTTCTCTTTGGCCTTGCCGCTGGACTTCTCCGCCGCGGGCCGCACGGGCGCGTTCGCCTCGCGGTAGCCCGGCACGAACTCCATGCCCATCCAGCGGAAGATGTAGTCCACCAAGCTCTTGGCGAACGGGATATCGCGGTTGTGCGTCATGCCCGCCGGCTCGAACCGCTGGTGCGTGAACTTGCGGACAAGCGAATCCACCGGCACGCCGTACTGCAGTGCGACGCTGATCGCCGTGCCCAGCGAGTCCATCAGCCCGCCGATGGTCGAGCCTTCCTTGGCCATCGTGATGAACAGCTCGCCCGGCTGGCCGTCGTCGTACAGCCCGACGGTCAGGTAGCCCTCGTGCCCGGCGACGTTGAACTTGTGCGTCTTGCTCGCGCGCGTGTCCGCCAGCCGGCGACGCATCGGGCGCTCGACGATCTTCTCGACGACTTTCTCCACGACGCGGGTCGCTTCCGGCGAGGCCAGCGCCTCCATCGCGGCGGCGGTCGCGGCGGTCTCCATCACCTCGCCGGCGACTTCTTCGAGCGCATCGTTGATCGCGTCGTCGTCCTGCTCGCCGTGGAGGTCGGTTTCTTTTTCGTCGTCGATTTCCTCGTCCATCTTGCTGTTCAGCGGCTGGCTGAGCTTGCAGCCGTCGCGGTACAGGGCGTTGGCCTTGAGGCCCAGCTCCCAGCTCAGGCGGTACGCGGACTGGATGTCTTCGACGCTCGCGTCGTTGGGCAGGTTGATGGTCTTGCTGATCGCGCCGGAGATGAACGGCTGGGCGGCCGCCATCATGCGGATGTGCCCGCCCGGCGCGATGAACCGCTTGCCCGTCGGGCCGCAGGTGTTCGCACAGTCAAACACGGGCAAATGCTCGTCCTTGAGGTGCGGCGCGCCCTCGACCGTCTGCGTCCCGCAGACCAGCGCGTTGAGCGCCTTGACCTCGACCGCGTTGAGCCCGAGCTCACGCAGCAGGTTGAACCCCGGTGCCGTCGATTGCTCGGCAAACCCGAGCCGCTCCATCGTCGCCTCGCCCAGCGACCACGGCGAGAACGCCATGCCCATCTCGAACACCGTCGGCAGCGCGTCGGCCACCGTCTGCAGGTCCGCCTTGGTGAAGCCCTTGTCCGTCAGCCACTCCGCGAAGCTCGTCGTGTTGTCGTTGGGCATCGGCACGTCCAGGTGCAGCGCGCCCATCACGTACGTCAAAATGTCGACGACCTGCGCTTCCTTGTAGCCCAGCGACCGCAGCGCCGGCTTGAGCGACTGGTTGGCGATCTTGAAGTACCCGCCGCCGGCCAGCTTCTTGAACTTCACCAGCGCGAAGTCCGGCTCGACGCCGGTCGTGTCGCAATCCATGAGCAGGCCGATCGTGCCGGTCGGCGCGATCACAGTGGACTGCGCGTTGCGGTAGCCGTACTCCTCGCCCCAGGTCACCGCGTCGTCCCACGCGCGGCGGGCGCGGGCCAGCAGCGCGTCGCTGTTGGCGAGCTTGCCGCAGGCCTCTTCGTCACTGGTGAGGTCGTGCTCGTCGATCGGCACGGGCTTGATGCCCAGGCCCTCGTAGTCGTCCAGCGCGTGCTTGCGGGCCTGCTTGGACTCGCGCGACACGCCGTACGCCGCACGGCGGTGGTTCCGCATCACGCGGAGCATGTTCCCGCCCGCGGACGTGTTCTCTTCGTAACCCGGGAACGCGCCGAGCGACTTGGCCAGCAGCGCCGAGGTCGCGTAGCTGCGACCGGTCAGGATTGCGGTGATGCAGCCGCAGATCGCCCGGCCGCGGTCGCTGTCGTACGGGATGCCGCCCTGCATCAGCATCGCGCCCAGGTTCGCGTAGCCCAGGCCCAGCGTGCGGAACTTGTACGAAAGCTCGGCGATCTCGCGCGACGGGAACTGCGCCATCAGCACCGAAATCTCCAGGACGATCGTCCACAGCGCCACGCCGTGCTCGAACCGCTCGAGGTCGAATTTGCGCTGCTCCGCGTTGTAGAAGGTCAAGAGGTTCAGCGACGCGAGGTTGCAGGCCGTGTTGTCGAGGAACATGTACTCCGAGCACGGGTTGCTCGCGTTGATCCGTCCCGCTTCCGGGCACGTGTGCCAGTCGTTGATCGCCGAGTCGTACTGCACGCCCGGGTCGGCGCAGCGCCACGCGGCGTAGCCGATCTGGTCCCACAGGTTCCGCGCGTTGACGCTCTTGGCGAGCTTGCCGTCGGTCCGGCGGATCAGGTCCCAGTCGTCGTCGTTCTCGACCGCCTCAAAGAACGCGTTGGGGATGCGCACCGAGTTGTTGCTGTTCTGACCCGAGACAGTCTGGTACGCCTCGCCGTTGAAGTCGTAGTCGAGCGTGAGGCCCAGCCGCGCCGCGGTCTCGCCGATGGTTTCGGGGTCGTTGCTGGCGGCCTTCTCGCTGCCGAGGCGCTTGAGGCCTTCGACCAGCGCGGCGACCTTGATCTCTTCGCGGACCTTCCAGTTCACGAAGCTCTCGATGTCGGGGTGGTCCAGGTCGAGGCAGACCATCTTGGCGGCCCGCCGCGTGGTGCCGCCGGACTTGATCGCCCCGGCCGCGCGGTCGCCGATCTTCAGGAAGCTCATCAGGCCCGAGCTCTTGCCGCCGCCGGACAGCGGCTCGTTCTCGCCGCGCAGGTTGGAGAAGTTCGTGCCCGTGCCGCTGCCGTACTTGAAGAGGCGCGCCTCACGCGTCCACAGGTCCATGATGCCGGCCTCGCCGACCAGGTCGTCTTCGACGCTCTGGATAAAGCACGCGTGCGGTTGCGGGTGGCCGTAGGCGTCTTCGCTGAGTTTCGCTTCGCCGGTCTTGGGGTCGACGTACCAGTGCCCCTGGGCCGGGCCGTTGATGCCGTACGCCCAGTTGAGCCCGGTGTTGAACCACTGCGGCGAGTTGGGGGCGCACTGCTGGTGCAGCATCATGTGGCAGAGCTCGTCGTAGAACGCCTGCGCATCGTCTTTCGTGTCGAAGTAGTTGTGCGACTCGCCCCACTGCCGCCAGCAACCGGCGAGCCGGTGGATGACCTGCCGCGCGGATTTCTCCGGGCCGGTCGTGACGTCGTCGCCTTCGTTGAAGCCGGGGGTGGGCAGACCGTTGGGCCCGCCATCGCTCGGCACGCCGGCCTTGCGGAAGTATTTGGACACCATGATGTCCGTCGCGAGTTGCGACCAGGAGCTGGGGACCTCGGCGTCGTTCATCTCGAACACGACGCTGCCGTCCACGTTGGTGATGCGCGTCGTGCGCTGCGCCCACTCGACGGTGGCGAACACATCCTGGCCGGCGGTGGTGAACTTTCTTTCGATCTTCATAAGGCGGGGTCCCTAGTCCGTTGGGGAGGTGAAACAGGCGGGATGAGAAGGTGCGTCCGTGCGCAAAGCGGTCCCGGCTCGCGTCGGTGGCCCGGCTCCGCCGGGCGGCACGCGAGCAATCGGGTCAGGTCATTTGTCGGGGGCGGCTTCGGACACGGCCTCGGCGGCTTGCGTCGCCTCGCCGGCGTCTTTGTCCCCGAGCGCCTCTTCGAGGCGGTCGATCTCGGGGTCGCGCCGGCTGGGGCGCGTGTCGGGGTCGGATTCGAGCGCGTCTTCGAGGTCGTCGTGGGCCTCGTACTCGGCCGCGTCGCCCGTGAACGTGTGCTCGTTGTGAGGCAGGAAGTACAGCCGGGCCTCGACCAGGTCCACCCGGGCGCCGTCGGGCAGCTCGACCGAGCCCTCGAGCTCGAACGTCTCGCCCTTCTGGATGGTCTGCGACGCGATCAGGTTGCGCTGATCGACCAGGAACAGGATGCCGTCGGTCACGGCGGTGTAGCTCATGCTCAGGCCGCCGCCGACGATCGCCGCCTCGCGCGGCACCTCGGTGCCCATGCGCTGCGAGACGCACGCGGGCATCGCCGCCGCCACCACCAACGCCGCGCCCCACGCCAACAGACGGCCGGTCCTGCGCTGGATCATCATGCGGGTCTTCCGGGGTTCGGGTTTGCGAAGGTCAGGGTTCATCGTCAACGCTCCGAGCATCGTCCCCCAAGGACGCGCGGGCCGGGGCCCGCGTCGGGGTGTGCGACGGGCGAGCGTTTCGGCTCACCCTCAAAACGCATCGGCCCGGGCGGGGCCGATGCGGTGGCGGGCGTTCGACGGCGGAGGTGTGCCGGAACGCCCGCGCGGCGGGTCGGGGTGGGGCATCCCTGCCCCGCACGCGGCGCGGCGTCGTTCTTTCCCCCCACAAGTGCAATCCCTTGCGGAGACGACGCGCCACGCGTCTCGTCCTCGAAGACGCTCAGCCGTCGACTTCGACGATCGGCGCGTCGGGTGCGTTCTTCTTGATCGAGGCGATGCCGTTCTCGCACGAGGACTTGCTCTCGTACGCCTCACCGACCGCGATCACCTCGCCGTTGCCCGCCTTCAGACGGAAACGGAATTTGCCGGCTTTGTCTTTGTAAACCTCGAATTTGCCTGCCATGGTGGTTCTCCTTGGTTGAATGACATCGCGTGGTGAAGAGGAGGGGGAAAGGGACGCTGCGCGTCGCCCGTTAAACCAAAGCCGATTCAATCGACTTTGGGCAACACCAACCCCGTCTGGTCCTGGTACTTGCCGGCCTTGTCGGCGTAGCTCACTGCACACACGCGCTCGGCCTTGAGGAAGATCATCTGGGCGATGCCCTCGTTGGCGTAGATCTTCGCGGGCAGCGGCGTGGTGTTGCTGATCTCGATGGTCACCTTGCCCCGCCACTCCGGCTCGAGCGGCGTGACGTTGACGATGATCCCGCAGCGGGCGTACGTGCTCTTGCCCACGCAGACCACCAGCACGTCGCGCGGGATGTCGAAGGTCTCCACCGTCTCGCACAGCGCGAAGCTGTTGGGCGGGATGATGACGTGGTCCTTGCCGCCCCCGGAAGTGGTGTCGACGGTGACGAAGTTGCGGTCGTCAAAGTTTTTCGGATCGACGATCGACGCGCCGCCGTCCGTGGGCGTGTTCGTAAAAATCTTGAAGAGCGTGCCGACGCGGACGTCGTAGCCGTACGAGGACACGCCGTAGGAGATCTTGCCCGCGCGTTTGCCGGCGTCTTCGAACGGCTCGATGCCGATGAGCTCGCGGATCTGGGTGTCGCAGAGGACGGGCATGGTCGGGGGCTCGCGGGGCTTCTCGGGGTCCGTACAGGTTCCGAACGTGGGGGCGGGTTCAGCGGGGTTGATCGCGGCCGTGAGTGATCACGGTTCGCCCCCTCCGTCGGCGACGATGAGCAGGAGATCGGGGCCGGATGTCGCGTCGAGGCTCATGCGTTGCTCACACGAGCCCTCCACCGCGGGGAAGACTCTAAACACTATATCTGGTGGTGTCTAGCCGGGACTTGAGCGAAATATGGGGGTGATCATGGGTCATTCCGTTAAGTAAGGCAAACACGGGCGGTTAAGTGGGAGAGTTTTTTCCGCGACCTGAACGAGATTCCAAATCTCGCCACCCGCGATACAGGTTTTCCACAGGATGCGGCGTGTGAACGCCCGGTGAGCGGCGTTCGAGCGCAGCGCAAGCGGGCCGCGAGCGCGGCGTTAGCGGTTGCAAGACCGTGAAGCCCCGGCAGACCCGCGGAACCGTGATTCCAGCCGCCTTGAACACCGCGCGGCATCCCCCGAGCCCCGGTCGCGGGACGGACGCCCTACGCTGCGGCCGTGTTGAAGACATCTGCCCCCCCGAGACCAGGAGTTGCGCCTGCCGCCCGCGGTGCCGTGGTGTTCGCCGCGACGCTGGCTCTGTCCGGTTGCGGCCACGGCCCGCCGCCGCCCGCGTCCACCCAGGCCGGCGTCATCGCCCGCCTCGAAGCCGCCGACGCCGACCCCGCCCAGCGCGACGCCCTCATCGAATCCGGCGCGGCCACCTTCAAGAAGATGAGCTGCGGCACCTGCCACGGCTTCACCGACGTGCCCATGACCGGCCCCCGCCTCGACCGCCTCTACGAACGCCCGCTCCTGCTCATCGACCCCGCCGACCCGGCCGACACCATCAAGGCGACGCGCGACCGCCCCTACCTCTGGCGCTCCATCGCCACCCCGCACACCGAACTCGTCGCCGGCTACCGCGGCGCCCAGCGCATGACCAACTTCGGCCACCTCATGGACGACGAAGACGTCGCGGGCCTGATCGCGTACCTGGAGAGCCGGACGCGCGGGACGCCCTGAACGGTCAGAACTTTTCGAGAAGCGTGTCGAATGTTGCTTTCATCTGACGTTTACTGATCTCTGGATCAACTGTTTGAATGAACTCGACCGCAGCCAAATCGTCGCCACGTTTTCGATTCTGACGCGGTTCAACTGCCTCAATCAGCACCGCTTCGAGCGCGGGGATGATAAGGCTTGTTGCGTGATGATCAGGCATCTGACCAAGATCGCCACTTTCGAAAACTGGTAACAGCCCGAACCACGAGAAACGATCCCAACGCGTGGCCAGGCGATCGAAAGTGTGCTCGTACAACCGCCGCCCCAACGGTCGATCGGTGGAGCGGCCGACATAGATGACTTCCCGACCATCGTAAAGAAGGTAGATGCCGAGTTGTTGGCAGAAATCGACGGTTGTCGCGCCGATGTTCTGCATGCCGAGCAGTCGTGGGGACGCCTTCCAATCCACGCCATTTCTCCGCCAAAACATCCCGAAAGAGGTGATCAACGTGTATTGCGCCTCGTCCTCTTCGAGCTTCTTGGCCTGCTTTTCATTTTGCTGCATCCCCGTCGTCGTTCGAAGAGCATAGACCCCCTTCTCAACACGAACGTAAGGAGACGACTCGCCTTCGTGCTTAATTGAGTTCGAGATGTTGGCGTTGACTGTTGAGGCAGGAGTCGCCCCCAAAGATGTCCGCAAGCCGGCAGCGATGATTGCTTGCGTAATCGCCTCGTAATGCAGCGGTTCGTCCGCTTCCTGCATTACCGCATTGATGGCATCCTTCCAAGGAAGTTCGCGTTCTACCATTGGGTTCTCCGTCAATGCGGCATCGGAAACTTCTTGCAAAGCTCGACCACGTCGCTGCGCACCGCGTCCAGCTTGCCCTGATCGCCCTTGCTCGTCAGCACGCGGTCGATCAATTCGGCGACCGTGTTCATATCGTCTGCCCCCAGGCCGCGCGTCGTCAATGCCGGCGTGCCCAGCCGCAAGCCCGACGGGTTGAACGGCTTGCGCGTTTCTTTGGGCACGGTGCTCATGCTCGTGATGATGCCGGCCGTCTCCAGCCACAACGCCGCCTCCTTGCCCGCCAGGTCCGGGTCGGTCGGACGCAAATCCACGACCATCAGGTGGTTGTCCGTGCCGTTGGACGACAGTTTGTAGCCCTTGCCCATCAGCGCACTCGCAAGGGCCTGCGCGTTCTTCACCACCTCGGACGCGTAGGTCTTGAACGTCGGCCGCAACGCCTCGCCGAACGCGACCGCCTTGGCGGCGATGACGTGCATCAACGGCCCGCCCTGGCTGCCGGGGAACACCGCGCGGTCGATCTTCTTGGCCAAATCTTCGTCGTTGGTGAGCACCAGCCCGCCGCGCGGCCCGCGCAGCGTCTTGTGCGTCGTTGTCGACACGATGTGGCAGTGCGGGAAGGGCGACGGGTGCGCACCGCCCACGATCAACCCCGCGATGTGCGCCACGTCCGCCCACAACAGACACCCGTGCTTGTCCGCAATGGCGCGGAACTTCGCAAAGTCGATCGTCCGCGGGTACGCGCTGTACCCGCACATCAAGACCTTCGGCTTGTGTTCCGCACACACCGCGTCGACGCTGTCGTAATCGATGTGCCCCCAGTCGTCGCGCGACTCGTCGTCGACCAGCTTGTACGTCACCGGGTTAAGCCACTTGCCCGACACATTCACCGGGCTGCCGTGCGTGAGGTGCCCGCCGTCCGAGAGCTGGATCGCCGCAAACGTCGCGCCCGGCTCCAGCAATGCGAGCTGGACCGCGAAGTTCGCGTTTGCGCCCGAGTGCGGCTGGACGTTCGCGAACCCGCAGCCGAACATCTGCTTGGCGCGTTCGATGGCGAGCGACTCGACCTCGTCGTAGAACCCGCAGCCCGAGTAGTAACGCTTCGCGGGGTAGCCTTCGCAGTACTTGTTGGTCAGGCACGAGCCCTGCGCCGCCATCACGGCGGCCGAGCAGTGGTTCTCGCTCGCGATCAGTTCCAGCGTGTGCTCTTGGCGCTGCGCCTCGGCGGCGATGAGCTTCGCGATCGCGGGGTCGGTGTCCGCAAGCGTCGCGGCGGAAACGTCGGAGTCGGACGGGGCGAGGGTGGTTTCGGGCATCGTGGGGGTCCAGCAAAGCGGGGGGAGTGCGGTCGTTGATTCGGCGCGGGGCCACGCCAACCGTCGTGCCACGAGTCTAGCAGCACGGCCCGGCTGCCCCGCCCGCAAACCTGTATGCGGCGCAGGTTCTGAACGCTCGTTCCGCACTGCGTGGCAGTGCGGCTAAGAACATAAATGTTGTCCTCATCGCGACCTCTGCGTCCTCCGGGCCTCCGTGGTTTCTCTTGCTGCGCAACAATGCGCACCCGCGCCCCGAGATAAGCCCCGCTTCTTCCTGACCCTTCCGGGGTCCGGGTGGCGGGGGCCCGCAGGTTGTCGCGGGGTTCCAGGTCGGTGAGGCCGTGTCTCGGTGAAACGCGGGGTCCGCTGCGTGGATGGGATTGGGTGGTGCGCCCGGCGAGTGGATGCTCGCACCAAAGGCGTAAGAGACGAGGAATGAGCGCCACCCCACGCGACGCAAGACCCCCGACGGGACAAGGGCCGAGCGAGTCCGATCCGAACGCGATGGCTCGCCGGGGTCGATGCTGGGTGTGCATCAGCGTGGTGCTGCGTGAAGTGGGAGCCGCCGCCGCGTGGGACATGGAGTCCGGCCTTGGTGAAGGTGGGATGGTGTTTGGGGTGGCGCGTCGTTGCCGGGTGCCGCGGACTATTGGTCCGTGTGCTTCGGGAACCACGGCACGGCCGGCACGGACTGTAAGTCTGTGGCACCCCCGACACGCCTGCCGGCTCTTTGACAAGTGAAGCAGGGGCGTTGTCGCTCCACGAAAGCACGAGAGAAGAGAGAAGCCCACGCCGTGACGGCGTGGGCTTCGGGGGCGTGTTCACGCGGTTTCACTCCGCACATGTTTGCGCCGACCCTGTCAGTGGTCGTGCCCGTCGTGTGCCGTGTCCTGGTGGGTGTCGTGGTGGCGATCTTCGTCGTGAGGTTCGGCGTGTTCGTGGCCGTGGCCATGGCCGTGGTGGTCGTGGCCGACGGCGTGTTCGATCAGGCCGACCGACCACGCGAGCGCCAAGCCCACGAGCAGGGCGGCCGAGAGCTTGACGCGGTCGTGCTGGTGGAACTGCACCTCGGGCAAAAGATCCGACAGCGCCACGCACACGAACGTGCCGGCCGAGAAGCACAACGCGTATGCCAGTACCTCCGGCTTATCCGCAAAGAAAGCGGTCAACCCGAACCAGGCGGCCAGCGCGCCGATCGGCACGACCCAAGCGAACACGAAGTTCAGCAGCAGCGTCGAACCGTGGGAGAGGCCGCCGGACTTCGCGAGCGCGGTGATGGTGAGCGCGTCGAGCGGCTTGTGTAGCACGATCGCCAGGAACACCGGCAGGCCGATCAGCGCGACGCCGGCTTCGTCGGCGTGGCCGTCGAGCAGCGCGGGCGGGGCCATCGCCGCGCCCAGGGCCAGCCCGCCGATGAGCGAGTGGATGGTCATTCCGACGGTGGCGCCGGTCCACGAGAGCTTGGGTTGATGGTGGTGGTCATGGTCGTCGCAGGAGTGCGGGTGGGGGTGTTCGTCGTGCGCGTCGTCGGTGGTGGCGACCTCGGCGCGTTGCGGGTCGTGGACGTGGAAGGTGAAGAAGCGTTCGGTGAAGAACATGGCCAGGAAGCCGGCGAGCAGCCAGAGCAGGGCGGTCTGTGTGCCGCCGGGGTGGTCCTGGAGGTCGGGCAGGGCGTGGCCGAGCATGTGGAGCAGGGCGACGCCGAACATGAAGCCGGCGACGGCGGACATGAGCGTCTGCATCGCGGTGTGCCCGAGCTTGAGTCGCAGCGGCACGTAGCCGCCCAGCCAGGACGCGAGGGCAATGAGGACGCAGTAGGCCAGGAGGAGGGTCAGGGGCGACATTGAGATTAGATTATCATTTGGGGCGGGTTCCGGGCAAGCCCGGCTGAACCGGTTCCGTAGGAGGATTTGGAGGTGCTTCGGGGGGTTTCGCTTGACGGACCGATTTCCAGAATTACAATCATTTCTGTCGATACAGAAAATTCTGGAAAACTCGTCATGCAGCTCACCCCCGTCCAACAGAAGTTCATCCTCCACTGGGGCGAGATGGGCACGCGGTGGGGCGTCAACCGCACGGTCGCGCAGGTGCACGCGCTGCTGTACCTGCACCCCGAGCCGTTGGACGCCGAGGCGATCTGCGAGGCGTTGCGGGTGGCGCGGAGCAACGTGTCCACGTCGTTGAAAGAGCTTCAGGGGTGGGGCATCGTGCAGGTCGTGCCCGTGCTGGGTCACCGGAGGGACCACTTCACGACCACGACGGATGTCTGGGAGATGTTCCAGACAATCCTCGACGAGCGCATGCAGCGCGAGATCGCGCCGACGCTCGAGCTGCTCCGGCAGTGTGTCGAAGAGGCCGAGGCGTCGAAGCGCGAGAGCGACGAGACGCGTCAACGGCTCGGCGAGCTGCTGAACCTGCTCGAAACGTTGACGCGCTGGTATTCGCAGATCCGGGCGCTTCCACAGGGGGCGGTGATCAAGTTCGTGAAGATGGGCACGAAGGTGTTCAAGACGCTCGGTTTGGCCGGGTAGGTTTCTTTCTTGTTCTTTGTTGCATGTCGTAGAGAGATCGACCATGACGCTGCTCACGACGTACGCCACCCCACGCAAACCGCCCGCCGCGACCCGGCCGAGCGTCGAGAGCGCGTTGGCGTTGGCGCGTTGGAAGCAGAGCCGGCGGCGACCGCTGATGGTCTGCGACTGGGACCGCACGGTGATGCTGCACTACGCGGTGGAGCCGGTTGCGCTGCAACGCCAGGTCCCGTTCGCGTTGGACACGTTTGACGGGGCGGCGTACGTAAGCCTGGTGGCATTCACGCTGCGTCGCCTGCGGGCGGGGTTCGGGCCGAGGGGGTTGCGGCCGTTGATGTGGCCGGGCGACAACGTGGCGTACCTCAACGTGCGGACGTACGTTCGGCACGGGCGAGACACTGGGATCTACTTTCTGGCCGAGTGGCTGAATAGTTGGCCGAGCGTGCTGGTGGGGCCGCGGGTGTACGGGGTGCCGTGCCGGTTCGGCCGCATCGACTCCCGCCACGACCACGAGCACGGGCGGTGGTTCGGCCGGGTCGAGCCGGGCGACGAGGATGCGGCGTTGCAATACCACGGCGAAGAAGCTGCGAGCGCCGACTACGGCCCCGCAAACGACGGCACGCTCGACGCGTTCCTGCTCGAGCGCTATGTCGCGTTCACCGAACGCCGGGGCACGCAGCGCCGGTTCGACGTCTGGCACGAGCCCTGGCCGCAGCGTCGTGCGGCGTTGAACATCGACAACGACACGCTCGTTGCGGCAACCGGGCCGTGGTTCGACGCTGCCGAGTACCGCTTCGCTCACATCAGCCCGGGGGTGCGGAACGTCTGGATGAGCGGCCCGCGGCGGCTGAAAGGGGCGGCGTGATGCGGCGGCCACTGTTTGAAACGCGCGGCACGCTGCGGCGCGGCCTCCGGCTCGAGTACCGCACGCCCGCCGATTCGCTCGGGGCGATCCTGCCCGCGGGGCTGGAGCTGGTGCGGCGGGGCGACTACGGGTTCTGGTCCGTGATGTTTGTCGAGGTTGAGCCTGATGCTGGGATCACGGAGCCAGTCGATACGACTCTGGGACATCGCGGCTGCCACGCCGTCTACGCCTTGCGGGTTCAGGCGATGACCGCGGGCTGTGACATCGATAGGGGATTGCACATCGTCCGGCACGACATCGGGCAGCGCCAAAACGATGTGACTCAGTTTGTCTTCAAGGACGGAAGGGCCGATGCGGAACTCCAAGTCAGCGAAGGCCGGCCGGCCCACCGATTCACGTCGTGCTTCCCGACGGCCACGGACGCGCACCAGAATCTCCCGTTGACCACTCGGCTTTTGTCGAGGCGTGGATCGATGCTGCGAGCCGGGGGCTTCTTCCCGCGGTCCGGCCGGTGGGAAGAATCGCCCGTGACCGTTGCGTCCGCTCGGCTGGGTTTCTTCGACTCGATCGGGCAGCGCGACTTGCACCTCGAATTGGCGACGCGGATCGCGCCGACTGTTTTTTCCTGGCGGCCCGGAACGGCAGAACGGTTGCTCGAAACAGCGGCCGCCGTCCCGCACGGGCCGGCCATGAAAGGCTCCGGCAAGCAGAGCGCGGTGGCGTGACGGTCACCACGACCCGTCGAGCATCTGCCGGATCGCGTGGGCGACGCCGGACTCGGTGTTGCGTTTTGTGACGTGGTCGGCGGCGGCCTTGACGGAAGGGACGGCGTTGCCCATGGCGACCGCGCAGCCGGCGTGTTGCATCGCGGGCAGGTCGTTGATCTGGTCGCCGATCACGGCGATCTGCTGATCGTCGATGCCGAGCTGGTCGGCGACGGCGCGCAGGCCGCGCCACTTGGTGACGCCGGCGGGGAAGATTTCGAGGATCTGGACCGGGTCCATGTCGTCGGTGCGTTCGACGCCGTCGAAGCTGTGGGCCTCGACCTTGCCGTCGAATCTTTCGTGCACGTCGGCGACGAGGTGCTGCATGTCGGGCAGGCTCGACACGATCGCCACGCGGACGCAGTGTTCGTAGTCGCCGGCTTCGAGTTGTCGGTTTTCGTAGACGCGGGCCTTGGTGGTCTCGAACCACCAGCGCGAGTTGCGGGTGACTTCGCCGCGGCCGGTGATGAGGTAGTCGTGGCCCACGCGGTCGGGGACGCGGAAGACCAGCACGGCCTCGGGCAGCTCGCTGAGCGTGTCGATCAGGTCGGCGGCGAGCTGCGGCTCGAAGGCGGCGTGGTCGCGGGTCGTGCCGGACTTCATCTCGGTGACCAGCGCGCCGGTGACGAAGACGCCCTGGTCGAGCATGTCGAGGGGCGACAGCGCCGCGGCGGACTCGTGCCACGCGCGGCCGGTGCAGGGGACGACGGTGACGCCGGCGTCGTGGGCGTCGCGGAGGGCGCGTTGGTCGTCGTCGCTGACGGTCTGGTCGGGGCGGAGGAGCGTGCCGTCCAGGTCGATGCCGAGGAGCCGGTACTTCATGGGGCGGGAGGGTAGGCGCGGGGGCGGGGGAGCGCTCGGGGGTCTGCAATGCGATCCGGGGCTTCGCGTGGCTCAGCCCACGGCTTGAGCGCTTTCAGAGAAGGCGTCGGCGATCTCGGCGGCCAGGCCCGCGGCGGCGAGCTTGACGTTGACGTTGCTGCCCAGGCGGCGCTCGAAGGCCTGCGCGGCGTCGATGACGCGCAGCCACGGCGACAGCGCCGCGTCGCCCGCGAGCGGGTCGCCGACCGGGAGTTGCGCGGCGGCGTGGGCGAGTTTTTGTCGGGCTTCGATCGTGAACAACACACACATCAGCGCGGCGCCGAGTTTGTTCGCGGCCTCCTTGCTTGCGTTGGCGTGGGCCTTGACCCAGCCCTCGGCGAAGGCGTCGATCTTCGCGGCGACCTCTTCGCCCATCGCCGGCGCGGCTTTGCCCGCGGCGGCTTGCTTGAGCATCGGCAGCAACGCGTCGGCCCAGGCGGTCAGGCCGTGGTCCAGCGCGAGCGCGGCGCGGCCCAGCGAGCCGTCGGCGAAGCGTGCCACCCAGGCGCGGGCGGGGTCGTCGAGTTGCGGCGCGTGTTTCTTCACGAACGATTCGACCAGGTCGGTCGGCAGCGGTACGAACGCGATGCGCTGACATCGGCTGCGGATCGTGGGCAACAAACGGTCCTCGCTTGAAGTGACGAGGATGATGACCGTGCCCGCCGGCGGTTCTTCGAGCGTTTTGAGCAGGGCGTTCTGCCCCTCGCGGCGCATGAGTTCGGCCTCATCGACGATGAACACCTTGCCGTGCCCGAGCTGGGCGCTGCGGAACGCCGGGCCGATGAGGTGCTCGCGTAAGACATCGACGGGGATGTTGGTGAGCTTGCGTTGGCGGACGTTGGCGTCGTCGCTGTAGCGCGAGAGCTCTTTGGTGACGACGTGCAGGTCGGGGTGGGCGACGGGGCTGGTCTGGTTTTCGTCGTTATCTTTGTCCGCGGGTTTGCGGAAGAGCCTGCACGCGGCGCACTGCCCGCACGACATCACCTCGCCGGTGAGGGTGGTGGCGGGTTCTTTGCAGAGCAGCGTCTTGGCCAGGGCGACGGCGGTGGTGAACTTGCCGACGCCCGGCGGGCCGTGGAAGATCAGGCCGTGGTGGACGCGTTGCGACGCAAGCATCGCGCGGAGCTGTTCGAGGGCCCGGCCCTGCCCGAGGATGTCGCCCAGTTCGTGCGCCACGGGGGCATCGTAACGGACGGGTGCCTCGGTCCTGACGCTACAATCCCGCCATGCTGCGAGCCCTTTCCACCGTCGTGCTGCTGGCCGTCACCGCTTGCTTCGGCGTGGCGTGCGCCTCGGCGAACCCGAACCCCAACGACATCGCCTGGCGATACGAGCAGTACACCAAGCTGGCCGGGCGCAGCGCGACGCCGCAGCCGCGCGAGGTGTTCGCCGAGCCGCTGAAGTTCGAGACCAAGACGCACCTGATGCCGGAGGTTCCGGAGTCGGGCATCGTCGATTGGCGGGACGCGGCGAAGTATCTCAACGGTGCCGACATCACGGTCGAGGGGAAGATCACCGACACGTTCCAGATCCGCGACGTGTTGTGTCGGCTGAACTTCGTGCCGCACGCTGAGGACGACCAGGCGTTCTACGTCGCGCTGTTCTCCGAGGCGTACGAGGGCCTGCCCGCGCCGCCGGCCGAGCACTTCCTGGGCAAGACGATCCGCGTGACGGGTCAGGTCACGTCGCACCGCGGTCGGCCGAACATCGAGGTGAACGACATCGGTTTGGTGGAGATTGTCGCGCCGCAGTAGTTTTGACCCTGAGTCGAGCGACATGACGCGGCGCTATCTCGGCTGTGTGCAGGAGTGTATCGAGGTTCGTGGGCGCTGTGTCGTGGTCTGTCTGGATCGTGCGTTGGATGATTTTCCTGGTGGGTTCAAACTGGGCGTGGGTGATGAACTAGAACTTAAACTCCCAAACGATCAGGTCATCAAAACCTGCATCCATGCGTTTCCATATCCGCCTTCCAAGTCATTGGCATTTGCATTGCCGCCCGAGATTGCAAAGGACGATCTGTCGTTAGGAACCGAAGTCTGGCTTGCTTGAATTGGATTTGCATCGTCTTCAGATCGAAGCTTTTCGATCGGTAGCCGGCCCGTTACGATGCCCGCCCGTGTTGAGTTCTGTTCATCTCCATTCGTGAATCCCGCCCATGCCCCGTGACACCAAGAACGCGACGTTGATCGAGCGGATCGACCACCACGAGCAGCTCGCGACGTTTCGGATCAAGTACAACGACCACGAGGTGCCGGATTTCAAGCCCGGTCAGTACGCCACGCTCGGGCTCGAAGGGCCGGACCTGGGCGACGGCAAGCCGCCCAAGCTGGTACGCCGGATGTATTCGGTCGCGTCGCCGGCCACGGACCGCGAGGCGTTGGCGTTCTACATCGTCGAGGTGGATGAGGGCGCACTCACGCCGTCGTTGTTCAAGATGAACGTGGGGGACACGCTGTTCATGGCCCCGCGGCTGGGGGGGCACTTCACCATCGACCCGGTCCCGGAGGATCACCACGTCGTCCTGATCGGGACGGGCACGGGGCTGGCGCCGTACCGCTCGATGTACCACACCTACAAGGGCACGGGGCGGTGGAAAAACTTCGTGCTGATCGAGGGCTGCCGGGTCGCGCGGGACCTGGCGTACGCCGACGAGTTCGCGACGCTGGCGGCGAGCGACCCGACGCTGACGTATCTGCCGACGGTGACGCGCGAGCCGGAGGACTCAGACTGGAAGGGCGGGCGGGGTCGGGTACACGCGTTCCTGGAGCCGGGGAAGTTTGAAGAGCTGTGCGGGTTTACGCTCGAGCCGAGCACGTGCAGCGTGTTTCTGTGCGGCAACCCGCAGATGATCGATCAGTGTGAGGCGGACCTGCACGGCCGGGGGTTCGTGACGCACAGCCGCAAGGTGCCGGAGGGGACGCTGCATTTCGAACGGTACTGGTGAGCGCGGCGTAGCATCGGGTATGAAGAAGCGGGTGTTCCGTTGGTGCGTGCGGGTGGCGGTGCTGCTGGGCGTGATTGCGGCGGCGGCGGTCGTGTTCGTGGTGTGGGTGGTCGGCGAGTTTGGCGAGAGCGGGACCGAGCGTTGGTTGGGTGAGCGTTTGCGCGGTCTGGTCAACGAGCGGTTGAACGCGACGTTCGACTTCGACACGCTGGATTACCGGTACCCCGACACGGTGGAGCTGACGGGGCTACGGCTGCACGTCGAGTCGCCGGATGCGTTTGATCTGGTGCGGTGCGAGCGGGTGACGCTGGCACTGGCGGAGCGGCCGCGGCGTGACCGCCCGATCCGCGTGCGGGAAGCGGTGCTGGTCAAGCCCGAGCTGAACCTGCTGGAGTCGGACGGCGGCGCGCTGGTCGGGTTTTCCGGCCTCATCCGTTCGACCGACGCGAATGTCGCGGAAGCGCAACAAACACCGAAGACGTTCGGTGAACAGTTTGCGCTCGAAGCGGTCAGTTTGCTGGACGCGCGGGTTACGCATCGGGTGAGCGTCGACCGGCCGGCGCTGGTGCTCGACGGCATCGCGGCGCGGACGACGCTGGACCGCACGGACGCGGACGCCATGGCCGTCCAACTTGTGATCGATCGCCCGGGCACGCTGCACGCCGAAGCGCAGGGCGCCCTGCGGACGGACACCGGCGAGCTGCGGGACGCGAGGCTGGACGTCGTGCTCGACCTCTCGGGGGCGGGGTTGGAGACGCTGCCGACGGAGTTGCAAGAGTTGGCGGCGCGGTACGCGGTGTCGGGTCGGCTCAAAGTCAAGGCGCAAGGCGGTCTGTCGTTTCGGGATTTCATGGGTAGCGAGTTGTCGCTGGTGTGCACGCTGCGTGATGCAGGTTTTTCGTGGGCGGGGTTGCGGTACCCGGTGTCGTCGTTGACGGTGGCGGCGGAGGCGAAGGACGGGACGTTGACGTTCACCCAGGCCGAGGGCGAGCTGATGGGCGGGTGGGCGTCGCTGAACGGTTCGGTGTCGATGGAGCGGCCGTGGTCGGCGAAGGGGGCGTTGAGTCTGGATGAAGTCCGGCTGGAAGCGCGGGAGGCCGAGCCGGTGGAGTCGACGGAAGGCGCCACGGGATCGAGCGGTGCGGCGCCGTTGCTGACCGGTGCGGTGACGGGCCGGGTGACGTGGGACGGGCCGTTGGGCGACGCGTCGGCGGTGACGGGCGGGGGGAACTTCCGGGTGGAGGCGGCGCGGCTGAGTCGGCTGCCGGTGGTGTCGGGTTTGTTGGACGCGTTGTCGATCGTGCCGGGCCTGGCGGGCCCGCGGGACCGGGCGGAGGTGGTGTTCCAGATCGCCGACGGTCGGCTGTTGATCGACAACTCGTTTTTGAGCGTGGATGCGGCGGGGATCAAGGCGACGGGCAGCGTGGGGTTCGACGGCAGCCTGGACCTGGTGGCGCGGGCCGGGCCGCTCGAACGCATCGAGAAACAGCTCGGCAAGCTCGGCGACGTGCTGTCGGCGACGCTGTCGTTCCTGCCGCGCTACCGGGTGACGGGCACGGTGAGCCAGCCGGCGGTCGGCGTGGCGATGCCCAACGCGAAGGCCGGGGGGCAGTAGACGGGCTGCATACGGCGGGGCGTTTACAGAATGTCGGGCGAGGGGATCGCGTCGCCGGCGAAGCGAGCTTCGCGCGCGCGCAGGTCGTAGAACGGGTCGTTGCGGACCTGCTGGATGAAGCGGCGGTATTTCTGGACGACGTCGGCGGCGTCGCCGAGGGCCTGGACCCGGCCGGACTCGATCCACATCGCGCGGTGGCCCTGTTCAAGGACCTGCTGCATGTTGTGGGTGGCGACGATGATGGCGCGGGCGTTGCCGAGCATCGCGGCGAGGCGCTGCTTGGCGGCGTCGCGGAACTGCTCGTCGCCGGCGTTGATGACCTCGTCCATGATGAGCACCTCGGGCTGGATGCACGTGGCGATCGCGAAGCCGAGGCGCGCCTTCATCCCGGCGGAATAGGTTTTGATCGGCATGTCCAGGAACGGTCCGAGCTGCGTGAAGTCGCGGATCTCTTCGCGCTTGTCGGGGATGTCGCCGCGCGGCACGCCCATGAGGGTGAGGGACAGCTCGAGGTTGTCGTGGCCCGAGAGTTCGCTCTGGAATCCCAGCCCCATGGAGAGGAACGCGGTGACGTCGCCGGCGAAGCGCAGCGTGCCCGCGTCGGGCAAAAGCGTCTCGGCGAGGAGTTTGAGCAGGGTGGTTTTGCCGGCGCCGTTGCGGCCGATGATGAAGAACATCTCGCCGTGCCCGACGGAGAAGGACACGTCGCGCAGCGCCCAGAAAGGCTGACGCCGGCGGAGGCACCGAGTGATCAGGTCGGATTTGTGTTGGCCGTCGGACACGCGGTAGCAGACGCCCACGCCGTCGGCCTCGATGACGGGCGCGGCATGGTGTTCACAGGCGGGGCGAGCGGTGTCGGGTTGTTTGACGGCGTCGGTCACGGGCTTGGGTATTGGGGTGCCACGGTCGCTTACGACCGTGCGGTTGTTCAAGGGGACGGGCACGGTCGCGAGCGACCGTGGCACCCAGCGCTTTCACGGTTCATGGGAAAACGAGTGATCATGCTCAATACATCCGGCTCACGCTGCGCATCATCGACGGGCTGAACTTCACGAACAGGTAGCTCGTGAGCACCAGCACGACGCTCATGACGCCGACGTAG
>JAUIGU010000029.1 GCA_030432595.1 Phycisphaerae bacterium | reverse complement strand
TCCGTCCCAACTCACCCGTGTCCAAGGCCGCACGTCACTTCGTGATTAAGGAACTCAAGCCCTCACCCACCTGGCACCCACGCGGAGGCCACGCCCTTCGTCTGCACCTACATTTTACCCGCGGGTCAAGACACCGCGGCGAAGTACCGGGCCAAGCGTGCGCAGAAAAGCATGAACGTCCTAACGCATGTTCATTCAGCTTTGGGGTTCTCGGCCAACACGAAGAAACAGGATTCAAAACCGAATCCATACGTCGCGTAAGGTTGGACGTACTCGAACTCACCCTCGACGGCACCACGGTAAAAGCCGGACTCGTAGCCGACGAAATGGAACCGCTCGCCCACCGGAGGTTCCGACACTTCGGCCCACTGATTCGCGGTCTGGAAAACAAACTGAACCGGTTCTTCGAGAAGATGCCCATCGACTTTTGAGATCTTCAGGTACGAATCGATGTGGGCGAGGTCTTTGACTTTCTGTTGGTTTGGAATGACCTCGCCTTCGACTTCGACGAGCGTGCCCAGCCTGACGCCGAGTTGGCCGCGGATGCCGCGGTCATGAATGACTTGGAGCGGCACAGGACCCGACGCGGTTTGCGCGTTGCCATCGCCGTCGTCGGCGTACAAAGTGATCGCTCCCAGGCTCACCGTGATGACACCGACCGCAAGAACCCGAGCAACCCGTGGGGAATCCATGTTCAACTCCGGGAGACGGCCGAGATTCTGATCGATCCGATCATCGGTCCGGCGCCATCCGGTGTCAACGATCGATGCGTTTTTGCAGGATCAGCGAATCCACCCTTTACAACGGCAGACCTGCTTGGCGTGAGCACGCTGGTTCTCTCACCGTCGCGCGGCCGGATCGCGTACAACCTTCCGCATCGACTTCTCGAACCCCGTCCAGCTTGCTTGGGTGTTGTTCGCGCTTTGCGTTGGGTCGTTTGTGCAGGGGGCGATCGGGTTTGCGTTCGGGATTGTGGCGTTGCCGATCCTGTTGTGGGCGGGGGTGCCGTTGTCGGTGTCCGTGGCGGTGTTGTTGTCGGCGGTGGTGACGCAGTGCGCGACGGGGGCGTGGCGGTTCCGTTCGTCGGTGGTGTGGGGGGACGTGCTGCCGATGTTCGGGTACCGCGTGGTGGCGATGCCGGTGGGCGTGGCGTTGTTGGCGTTGCTGGACGGGATGGGGCTGAACTACGCGAAGGCGGCGGTGGGCGCGGTGGTGCTGGCGGCGGTGTTGGCGAACGCGGTGTTTCGGCCGGCGCCGCGGGAGCGGGTACACCGCGCGTGGACGCCGGCGGTAGGGTTGAGCTCGGGCGTGCTGGCGGGGGCGTTGGGGATCGGCGGGCCGCCGGTGGTGTTGTGGGTGGGGGCGCACGACTGGCCGACGCGGCGGACGCGGGTGTTTCTGTGGGTGACGTTCGGGATGCTGACGCCGGTGCAGTTGTCGGTGATGGGTTGGCGTTTCGGCTGGCCGGTGCTGCTGGGCGTGGCGGTGGGGCTGGCGTCGACGCCGGTGGTGGTGCTGGCGGGCAAGCTGGGCGCGGACGTGGGCGACCGTTTTTCACGTCGGCAGCTGCGCGGGATCGCGTACGTGCTGCTGGCGGCGGTGGGGGTGGGGTGTTTGTTGTCGCCGGTGTTGGGGCGGTGACGGGGGACGCGCGGTTGGTTCGCGCGGCGTGGTGGTTTGGTCGTTTTGCTTTCAGGGAAGCGGAGGGCGCAGGTCGCACACTCGTAGCCGCGGCACGATCGAAAGTCGAAGGTGTCGTGTGCTTCGACCCTCACCCCGGCCCTCTCCCTGCCCGGGAGAGGGAGTCGCATCAGGCTGTGCCGCCCAGTTCGCGGAAGCACGCGGCGGCCTGCTCGTGGCCCGTGTCGAGCGCGACGAACAGGGGGGTACGGTTTTCGTAGTGCCTCCGGTCGTTGATGTCGGCGCCGGCGTCCACGAGGAGTTTGATGGCTTGGGTGTAGTTTTTCTCGGGGTCTTGGCCGTTGGTGGAGCCGCCACACGCGGCGGCGTGCAGGGCGTCCAGCGCGTCGGGCCTTGCGCCGTGGTCGAGCAGCCAGCGCAGCGCGTCCAGGCGGGCGTTGTTGGCGGCCCAGGCGAGGACGGAGCGCCACCAGTTTGCGCCGTCGGCGTTGACGTCGGCGCCGTGTTCGACCAGACGTGCCATCAGTTCGAGTTTCCCGTCGTTGGCGGCGTAGTGCAGGGCGGTGCTGCCGCGCACGAAGGGCTGACCGCGGTCGTCGGGGCCGGGCCAGTGCAGAAGCGCGATCTCGGGGTGTTGCTCGAGGATGTCGAGCGCCTCGGGCTCGCGCTGCGGGTCATACTTCGTCGCGAGCAGGCGATAGAAGGGCGTGGTTTCGTCGTAGATCATGCTCAACCCCGTCGCGCAAGCCGACCCGTGCCGCTACGCATTCCCCGGATCAGAGAAATGAAAATGGGCGAAGGTGGATTCGAACCACCGTAGGCGTAAGCCAGCGGATTTACAGTCCGCCCCGTTTGGCCGCTCCGGCATTCACCCGTGGAGACGGGGGATCGTATCGGGAGCGTCGTGCGCTGTCGAACGCGTCGCGCCGGGGGTTGGGGATTGGAGTTCGATTGGGCGTGGCGTGGCGTTGGAGGCGACACGGCACGCGGGTCTCGGGTATGGGGCTTGGGGGTGGGGTTGGGCTTGGCGATGGGTCGGCATCGTCGAACGCCCGCCTTAGATGGGTCGCTTCTTCTTCCAAACCCCAAACCCCAAGCCCCAGACCCGCGCCCGGCCGACCTTGCGCTCCCGCCGACACCCGACACCCGACACCCGACACCGGACACCAGAACCGCTCTATTCCCCCAGAACCCCCACCTCACGGGATTCTGACGGGGTGAAACGGTAGACCCGCCGCCGATGATGGGTTACGGTTAGATGTCCTGTCTGGCTGTGAACCCCACGGAGGGGCCCTTGCGTATGAATCCTGCCGTGCTTTTGCCCGCCCCCGGAAGTGGAGACCTGTCGTCCGCGCCGGCCGTCGCCGTGTCCCAGGTCGGCACGGCGCTGGACAGCCACGTGCTGGTGCTCAACAAGCTGTGGATGGCGATCCGCGTGGTGGATGCGCGGCGGGCGTTCGCGATGCTCGTGCGCGACATGGCCGAGGTCATCCGCGTGGACGACGGCAGCTTCGCGGGACACGACTTTTCGAGCTGGACCGAGCTGGCCGGCGCCAAGGCGCGCTTCGAGCGCGAATCCGACGGGCACTACGAGTGGGTGCGCACCGTGCGGATGGACATCCCGGTGCCCAAGGTGATCCGGCTTCTGGGGTACGACCGTTTGCCCGCGGCGGGCGTGAAGCTCAACCGGCGCAACATCTTCGCGCGCGACCAGAACCGCTGCCAGTACTGCGGCAAGAAACACGCGACCTCCGAGCTTTCGCTCGACCACGTCACCCCGCGCAGCCAGGGCGGCGGCACGAGCTGGGAAAACCTCGTGTGCTGCTGCGTGTCGTGCAACAGCAAGAAGGGCGGCCGAACCCCGCGCCAGGCGCACATGCCGCTGATCAAGAAGCCGGTCAAACCGAAGCGCAACCCGCTGCTGTCCGTGCGCGTCGGCCACGAGAAGTACGCGTCCTGGAAGCAGTTCCTCGACAACGCGTACTGGTCGGTGGAGCTGAAGTAGCGACCATGTCATTCCAAGAAACGCGTTGCTGCGTAGCCGCAGGCCAACGGCCTGCGCGCCCGCCCACGGACCAAAAAAGAAGCCCACGCCGTGATGGCGTGGGCTTCGGGGGATTCAGTTGTGGGTGTCGCGCGAGCGACGGTTTGAATTAGAAACCGGCGTTGTCGGTCTCGTCCTCGTCGTAGAGGATGCCTTCGTCGGACTCGATGCCGTCCGTGCCGCCGCCGGTGCCGGCCATGGTGGGCAGGGTCTCGGCGGAGCGGAGGGCGAACATGTTGTCGACGTCGCCGTCCTGGAAGGTCGAGTTGCCGAACTTCAGGCCGGAGTTCTCGAGGGCGAAGGTGGTCTGGGTTTCGGTGGACGCGTCGTTGCGGGCCACGCCGCCGCGCCACTCGTCGGAGTCCTCGTCGGTCCAGACGCTGCTGGGGGCCGGGTCGGAGTCGTTGCCGAAGTCGTTGCCGTCACCGACGGCGCGGTCGGCCAGGACGATGGCCTGGGTGTTGGCGGTTTCCTTCCATTCCTTCTCGTACTGCTCGACGGAGACATCGACGATGGCGTAGGAGACCTTGTCGGCGGCGAAGTGGCCGGGCTGGCCGGCGGCGGTGCCGGTCTCGCCGGCGATGAAGCGGGTCTTCTCGCTGTCGGCGGGGTTGATGAAGTACTCCGACGAGCCGGAGGGGATGAAGTCGCCGGTGAGCAGCTCGGCGAAGGCGTACTGGATGAAGCCCTCGCCGTTGGCATCGTTCATCTCACCGCCGCCGCCGCTGGTCCAGGTGACGTCGTCGTCCATGTCGGTGTCGTAACCGAGGATGATGTTGCCGTTGCCGAAGGTGCCGTCTGCGATCTCGTTGGCGGTGACGTTTTCAAGGGCCCGGCCGCGGCTGTCCAGGCCGGGGTAGAAGCCGTCCTGGCCGCCGGACTTGTTGCCCTGGGCGAAGGTGAAGAAGCCCTGGGTGATGCCGCGGAGCTGGGTGTTGTTCTGCATCTGCCGGGCCGTGCGGCGGGCGGCGCCCAGGGCGGGCAGCAGGATGCCGATGAGCAGCGCGATGATCGAGATCACGACGAGCAGCTCGATGAGGGTGAAACCCGTGGTGCGGGAAGCATGAGAAGTACGCATCTGAGAAGTCTCCAAAGTTGGGGACGCGGAGGTCGGCGGGTGGCCGGGTCGGAGCACGAAACGGATCGAGGGGGACCCCATTGAACGACCACGGGGGTCGGGCGGGGGAAACAGCGATCCGGAACCAGTCGCGAGATCAGAACCTGAACGGGCAGCCGGGTCGAGCGCTTGTTCGGCGTCGGGCCGGTTGCAGTCCACGGGGGGTAAGGGATGCCGGGGGAGTCGTCGGGGGGCGGTCGGCCGGGGTAGGAATCCGGAAGGGTCGGCCGCCCGGTATGGGACAGACATTTAGATGGAAGATAACAGGCTTCCGAATCGGCTCCCCAAAGGGGTGGCGGCAGGTCTCCTTACGCGGGTGGGGCAACGGGTCGAGGCACGCGTGGGCGGTCGATTCCGTGCTGGGTCCGGTCGGGTCCGTCGTCGAAACGGGCCGTGTCAGGCCGGGTCAAACGCCTCGCCCTTGGGTCCGGGACCATCCCGGAGGGCGTGAGGGAAACGGGGATGTGCCGGGTAGCAGGCCGGCGTCGGGGTCGGTCGTCAGTCGACGATCGGCGGTCTCATGGGCCGAGCGGGAAGGTCTGAAAGCCCGGGGCACAGGCGGAAACGTCCAGCGTCTCCACGAACCGCGAAGGGGTCCCAAACGAGGGGTCTTCGGATTCGGCGGAAACCCTTGCCCAAGGGTCAGACCGGGTCCGCATCAAGGCGGGGAAACCCGACATGTCGCATTGTCGGGTGAAGGCCGTTCGCTGTCAAGCGGGGCGCTTCCGGAGTGTTTCGTGTTCATCGGGCATCTATACCGCCGGCCGCCGGTGCGGCCGTGGGATTCCGGGGGCGGGGTTGTCGCAATCCCGGGACGGCCGGGGCGGTGGGGGCGTGGGCCGCGGGCGGGTCGGCTTGGGGTGGGGCATCGGCCGGGGCGTCGGGGGGTTGTTGTTCGGCGATCCAGACCCGCCAGTCGCGGATTTGGGCGGCGCGGGTGTCGGGGTCGGCGAAGGGGTCGAAGGGGAGGGTCTGGCCGGTCGCGGCGACGAGCAGGTCGTACGCCGCGGCGCGGATGGTCAGGGTGTCGGACGCCAGCGCCTCGGTCAGGGCCGAGCAGACGAGCCAGCCGGCGCGGCGGACGCGTTCGACGGCGGCGGCCCGGGGCGTCGGTTCGGAGCCGGACAACCGATCCAACAGGGCGCCGACCGCGGTGTGGGCCTCTTCGGGCGTGGACGCTTCGAAGACGGCGTCGACCGCGCTGTTCAACGGGGCCAGCACGGTGCCCGGCACGCCCGCGGGTCCCGGCGCGGCGTCGGGCTGATCGATCCAGGGTTGCAGCCAGGCGGCGAAGCGCTCGGCCGACTGGTACCCGGGCGCGAGGGCCAGGAGCTGGCCGCGGGGGTTGGCGACGGCGACGGCGGGGACGCCGTTGATCTTGAGCGCCGCGGCGACGTCGGGCCGTTCGTCGATATCGACCTCCGCCCAGACGGTCCGGTCGGTCAAGGCGAGCACGGCCGGGTCCTGCAGGGTGGTGGCCTTCATCTTGCGGCACCAGCCGCACCAGTCGGCGGTGAAGAAGACGACCAGCGCATGGCCGCGGGCCTGTGCCTCGGCGGCGCCGGCCTCGAGGGTGTTGAAGCGGATGCGGTCGGAAAGTTCCGCGGCCGCGGCGGGCCATGCGGACACGAACAGGAGGACCAAGGCGGCGCATCGCCACGCGGCCGGGCGCGGCCGACATCCGGCATATCGGACTCGAAGGGGCGTGGGCATGGCGGGTCCCGGGTCGGCTCAGTGGGTCAGCGCGTAGGCCAGGATGTTGACGTTGAGCAGCCGCGCGGACTTGACCTCGTTGCCGCCGCAGCAGCAGCAGTTGCCGCCGGCGTTGGCGGTGTCGTTAAGACCGTCGGGCGACCAGATCAGGGCGGTCCGGCCGTCAATCTCGAGGCCTTCGAGCTGCGGGAACTTCTCGCCGCCGGATTTGTATTTGGACGACTCGACGTCGTAGACGGTGTGGAAGATCGGGTGTTCGACGGTCAGGCGGGTGAGCTCATGGTCGGGGAACATGAGTTCGATCTCGCGTTGGAGCGAGGCGTTCCAGGGCTTGGAGCTGCAGCCGGCCGAGGCGATGATGAACCCGCCGTTGAGCAGGTAGTCCCGCATGTTTTCGCGCTGTGCGTCGGTGAGCGTGAACGAGCCTTCGCCGCTCATCACGGCGAACGGGAACTCGAAGAGCTCGATCGACTCGAGGTTCACCGGGTGGAAGGTGTCGTCGGCCTTGATGTTGGTTTCGCGCTGGATCTGCTTGAGGAACTGATCGGAGAAGCAGACGGAGGTCTTCTGGTTGCCGTAGGTGAGGTTCGCGCAGCGGACGGTGCCGGGCTCGGACTCGACGTGGCTGCTGACGGCGAGCGCGTGATCCACGGCGAGGCCGACCATCAACGCGGCCACGGCGATCATCAGCGTCCAGGTTCCTGGCTTGGTCATGTCGGGCTCCGGATCAGGTCATGGTACGCGAGAACAGGGCGAAAACGAAGGGAAACGGTTAGTCGCCGACGGCGTCGTCGGCGAGTCGGCGGAAGTAGGCCTCGGCTTCGCCGCGGTAGGGCAGCGGGACGCCGCCGAGCACGCCGCCGGCGCCGCCGCGGCCGGTCCGTTCGCCGGGGCGGAGGGTCTCGACGGGTTCGAGGGTTTCGACGCGGCCGTCGGTCTGGCCGCCGCCCTCGCCGGCGGCGCCGCTGAGGCGGCCGTCGGCGCCGCCGCCGTTTTGTCCGAGCTGGGCGGGCCCGCGGATGGCCATGCGCGCCTGCGAACCGGAGAAGCCCGCGCCGTCGCCGCCGCGTTGCCCCATGCCGGGGACGCCGCGCGCCTGGGCCATCTGCTGCAATGACTGACTGATCGACTCGCGCGGGAGGTTGAAGCAGCCGTCGAGGTCCGAGTCGGCCTGTTGGCCCATGCTGTTGCAGTCGCTGAGCAGCGAGTCGAGCTTGTCCGCCGCGGCGCGGGCCGGGGCGTAGGCGTCGCGGTGCTGGCCGGCGGCGGCGCGGGCGGCGGCCTGGTTCATGTCGCCGACGATGTTCATCGAGTCGATACGGTCGGCGATGCTCATCGCGCCGGCGGACATGTTGGGCAGGAGGTCCTGCGCCGCGTCGGCGGCGGCGCGGAGGGCGGCGGTGGTTTCGGTCAGTTCGGTTTCGAGCGCCGACTGTTCCTGGGCCATCCGTTGCAGGCGGAGCTGGTCCGCGCCCGAGAGCGTGTCGGCGTGGTTGAACGCCGAGAGGCGTTGGGCGAGGTCGTCCTGTTCCTGAATGATCATGCGCAGCCGCTCGCCCTGGGCCTGCAGCTCCTCGGCCAGACGCAGTGCTTCGAGGTCTTGCTGAGTCTGCGCCTGCTCGGCTGCGCTGGTTTCGTCGAAGGGCGCATCATCCGCGCGGAAGGCCTCGGCGGCGCGGGCGAAGCGTTCACGCTGCGGGGCGGCCTGGTCCTGGCGCAGCTGCGACGTCGCGGCACCCAGCGCGTCGGCGAGGCGCGTCTGTTGCTCCAACTGATCGGCGAGGGCGGCGAGCTTCTCCTTGTAGGCGTCTTCGAATTCGTAGAGCGACGGCTGATCGACACGCTCGCGCAGCTCGGTGGCCAGGTCGTCTGCCTGCGCGCGGTAGGTTTCGAGGCGGTCCTCGAGGTCGCGCAGGGCCAGCGCTTCCTGGTCCGTCAGCGGCTGCCCGGCGGCGAGTTTGTTCTCAAGCTGTTCGAGTTGTTCGAGGGCTTCCTGGCGGGCCCGCTCGAGCGCGGCGAGCTCGTCCTGGAGGGCGTTGAACTCGTCGTGGATCTGGTCGATGCGGTAGCGCGTCCGGGCGAACTCGAGGTACTCCTCTTCGGAGATGACCTGGATGACGTGGATGTCGGAGTCGGCCGCGTTCGCGGTGCCGGGGTGGTTGTCGTAGACGGTGGCGTGGTAGTGGATGACGTCGCCGGCCCGGGCGCCCAGCTCGGCGAGGTCGAAGCGGTAGGTGCTCGACGCGCGCGTGCGGTCGGGGCCGTCGTGGACGGGGTCCAATTCGATTCGCGAGGCACCCCATTGGTTGACCGAGCGCTGGAGCGTGAGGCGGTCGACGCCGATGTCGTCGGCGGTGTCGAGGCGGACATCGACGGCCCAGCCGACGGGGACGACCAGGCGTGGTTCCGGGGCGGAGATGGCGATGCGCGGCGCGGCGTCGGGCACGACGGCGACGGGGAGGGTCAAGGCCTCGTCGCTGGGCGTGCCGTCGCGGCCGGTGAGCGACAGCGCGGCGTGGCCGTCGGTGGTGATGGGCAGGACGCCGACGACGGCGGTCGGGTCGTCGGGGTCGGGGCGAAGCGCGATGCGTTGGGGCGGCGCGGCGGGGTCGGCGGGTTGGAAGTCGATCACGCCGGACTTCAGCGGCACGTTGCTCTGCACACGGAGGCGCGCCGCGGTGCCGGCGAGCGCCCGGAGTCCGTCGGCGTCGACCGGCTGCACGGTATCGTCCCAGGCGGTGTAGGCCGGGAAGTCGTACGTGACGCGCACCGCATCGAACTGCGGCACCGGGACGACGTGCAGCTCGTAGGTCGGGCTGCGGCCCTGGGGCGTGTCGATGTAGAAGGACCGGGAGCGCTCGGCCCGGTCGATGCGTAAGACGAAGGTGCGGGAGTTGTCCGACGCGGCCGAACCTGCGGCCGCCAGGTCCTGAGCACGGGGGAGCATGGGCGCCCGCGCGGTCGGGTCGTCGGGGCCGTCGAGGAAGACCACGGCGGCGCGGTCCACCGCGACGGGGCCGCGGAGCACGGCGTGGACCTCGGCGGGCCGGCCGGCGTAGAGCGGTTCGGGCTCGACCGACACGTCGAAGCGCAGCGCGGTGTAGGGCGGGTGATTGCCGAAGGGGTCGGCCAGGCGCGGGACCACGGCGCCGACGACGTTGGGTGCCGAGAGGTAGAACGCGCCGACCAGGAGCAGCGCGACGCCGAAGACGATCCCCGCGTGCCGCAGGCGGTCCCACGCGACAACGCGCCCGGGTTCCACGCGCCGCGCGGTGTCGTTGCCGTCGCGGACGGCCCAGTCGGACAGCGCGGCGCTGGCCGACGCCGGCACCGCGCCGCCGAACTCGAGCGCGTTGATCAGCCGCGAGCCGTCGACCCCGACGCGTTGCTCGATCAGGCGCGCCACGCGCGCCCCGCGGAACCGGCCGCACCACGCGATCCAGAGCAGCTTGCCCGCGACGACCAGAACCACGGCCAGCAGGAGCGCGTCGAGCACGACCAGCCCCGTCGCCGGCAGGCCCAGCGCCGCGTCCACGAGGACCAGCCCCACCACCGCGCCGATCACCCACACCGCCCCGCGCAACATCGCCCCCGCCAGGTCCGTGAGGAACACGAGGCGGTGCGTCCGCGTCAGCAGGTGGTTCACGTCGTTCGCGGTCAAAGCAGGCCCCCTTGTTTGCGGATCAGCCACTCGGCGCCGGCCCACACCAGCAGCGCGACCATGAGCCACGCCTGGTCCCAGACGTACGCCGGCCGCGCCGGGACGATCGACGCCGTGCGTTGCCGTTCAAGGGTATCCACCAAGACCTTGGGATCAAAGGGGTCCAGGACGGCCCCGCCGGTCTGCTCCGCCAGGTTCGCCAGCGCCCCGGGGTTGGCCGCGGCGTAGAAGCGTTCGGGGTCGATGCGGTAGGACGTAAATTTGGCCCGCAGCGGCTCGTCGCCGACGACGTCGCCGGCCACCACCACCTCGTACGCGCCGGGCTCGGGCGTGTCCGCTTCGCCGCGGTAGCCGAAGTCCGACCCGGCGACCGACCGCAGCGCCACGCCGCGCGGCTGACCGTCCGGACCGACGACCGACACCTCGAGTTGTTCCGGGTCGAACGCGACGCGCCCGACGACGTCGAACGACATGGGCTGGCCCGTCTCGACCGTGCGCTGCGCGAGCCGCAGCGCGACCGGCTGGCCGGGCTGGAAGTCGCTGCCCATCACCATCCAGCGCACCATGTTGGACCAGAACCGGTCGAACACGCCCGCGAGGTCCTGGTGGTCCCGGCCGCCCAGCCGCCAACGCCACAGGCCTTCGCCCAAAACCGACACCACCATCCCGCGGTGGTAGGGCATCGTGGTCAGCACGGGCAGGCCTTCGGCCCCGGCCGCGCCCGGCGGCCGCGCCCGCGCCAGCACCCGCGCCGACGGCTTCTCCGCCGTGACCACCGGCACCGACGTCAGCCACGGCAGCGCGTGCGTCAGGTCGTCCACCCCCGGCTCGCCCGGTGCGCCGGACAGCGAGGGGTGCTGCCGGCCCGCCGGCTCGATGTTCATCACCAGGTCGTACTGCCGATCCCCACCCCAGACCACCGGCTCGAGCACGCCGAGCGTCTGCGACGCCAAACGCCCCGCCGCGGTCTGCGGGTCGTAGGCCCGGCCGCGCGCGAACACCAGGCAGCCGCCCTGCTCGGACACGTACTGTGGCAGCAGCGCGAGCGTCTCCCGGGACAGCACGTTCTCGACGCCCTTGCCCAGGATGATCACGTCGTACGCCGCGAGGTCTTCGAGCGTCTCGGGGTTGCGCGGCTGGTCGTCGTCGGCGCGGGTGAGGATGGTCTCCCGGCGCTGCGGGGCGATCTGTGCGATCTGCGTCACGCCGATCCGGTCGTCCTTGCGGAGCGACTGCGCGAGGAACTTGGTGTCCCAGAACGGCTGGCCGTCGAGGATCAGCACGGCCATGCGCTCGCCGGTGACGTCGACGAACACGGACTGTTGGTTGTTGCTGGTTTCGGCCTCGCCGTCGAGCGGGTCGAGCGCAACCTGGTACTCGTACGTGCCGGGCTCGTCGTGCAGGATCGGCAGGGCGAGGCTGACCGTGTCGTCGTTCGCGAAAGTCACGTCGTGGTGCTGGACGTCGTCGCCACAGGTAACGGTCAGCCGCGTCGTGCTGCCCAGCGCGTTGGATTGGAGCAGGCGGACGTTCAGGACCGCCTCTTCGCCGGCCAACAGGTAGGGCTGGCTGGGCAGCGCGATCACGGCGGTGTCGCGCTGCCCGCTGGTCGTGCCCAGCGCCACGGTGTGGACGGCGACGTCGCGGTCCCGCGCGACGCGGGCGGCGGCGTGGAACGGCTCGGACTGCGTGTCCCGGCCGTCGCTGATGAGCAGCACCGCGGACCCGTCGGCGCCCTCGCGCAGGCCGTTGACGGTGTCGGTGAGGCTGCGGGCGATGTGCGAAGCCTGGCCGTCGGCGCGCTCCTCGTCGTCGCCGGACAGGTTCGCGGGCGCCATCGGCCGGGCCGACGCGTCGAACGCCACGAGCGACACGTCGTACGCGGTGCCGAGTTCTTCGAGCAGCGAATCGCTCAGCCACCGGTCCACGGCGAAACCGATGCGGGATTGGCCGTCGACGTCGCGGGTCTGCATCGACGCGGACGTGTCGAGCATGACGGTCAGGCACGGCCGGTCGGGGCGCTGCGTCTGCGGCGGCATCGTGCTGGGGCCCAGCAGCAGCGTGACCACCGCCGCGATCAACGTCAGACGCATCGCGCAACCCGTCACGCTCGTGACCGGCCGCAGGCCAAACGCGCGGACACAGGCAAACACCGCCGCCGCGGCCACGACCGCGCCGACCGCGAACGTCAACGCCGGCGGGAAGAACGGCCGCCAGATCAACGCCAAAAGCAGCGGGGCGTCGACCGTCATCGCTTGACCCACCCCAGCAGCGACGACTCCAGCGCGAGCGTCAGCATCAGCCCCGCGAGCATCCACCCCCACAGCGGCACGCCGTGAAAACTCAGGACAGAACCGTCACCGCCGGCGGTCTGCGCTTCGACCGCGTCGCCCGCGGTGCTCAACGCCGCGAGCAGTTCCGCCTCGGGCGACCGGCGCAGGTCGCTCTCGCGCGGGTCGACGTTGACGGCGGCCTGGCCGACGGTGCGGTCGCCCTGCACCGCCGTGTAGACGCCGGGTTGATCGGTCTGCGTGACCACCACCGTGGCCACGCCCTGCTCGGGGGAGACGCGGTCGGGCGTGAGGTCTCCATTAGGATCGACGACACGAATGGGGGGGCCGACGGGATCGACGCTGTCGGTCGTGTCGAGTTGGAGGGGCTGCCCGCAGAAGGTCGGGGCCGCCGCCTGCGGGTGTGGGCGCAGCGATACCGCCAGGTGTTGCACGAGCGCGACGAACGAGCCGTACTTGCTCAGGTCGGTGTCGGTCTGGGCCGGGCCGAAGGCGGCCATCACGAACCGGCCTGCGCCGACGGCACGCTGCGCCAGGGCCGGCGACCCGTCATTGAAACGCAGCAGGACCAGCGCATCTTCGGCCAACTCCACGGCGGGCCAGACCTGGGTGAAGCGCACGCGCTCCAGCGCCTGCTGGGCCGTGACATCGAACACGCTCAAGCCGGGCGAGCGCCACTGCCCCTGATTGATGGTCAGGCTCTCGCCGTGGCGCAGCAGGTCCTGGCGGGGCCCGACGCGCCAGGGCGCGACGGCCGCGCCGGCGTGGCGCTCGAGCGCCGCGAGGTTAGCCTGCACCGCGCCGTCGCCGCAGAACATGACGACCCCGCCGCCGGCGTCCATGTACGCGTGTAGCGCGGCCGCCGCGTCGTCGGTGAGCGTCCCCACGGCGCTGATGAAGACCGCCGCCGCGCCCGACAGCGCCGCCGCATCGACCGACGCGCCGCCGACGTGACGGACGGCGAAGGGGTCGCGCTCGTCCCCGCGCGGCGCGAGTGCGCGGTCGAGGAAGTAACTCGCGCTGCCGGGCCGGGCCGGGTCGTCGTCGCCGATGATCACGGCCGGCAACCGGCCGACCGCGCGCACCGAAAGCCAGCCCGCGTTGTCCGCCGGCAGCGCGTCGTCGTCTTCGAGGCGCACGCCGAGGCGGTGGTCTCCGGGTTCATCGAGCGTGGCCTCGAACACGACCTGCCCCGACGACCACGGGCCGACCGTCACCTCGCGCTGGTCGACCGTGCGGTCGTTGAGGGTCATGCGGACCTGGAACGGCCGGGCCACGCCGCCGAAGTTCTGGACGTTCGCTTTGACCTGGAACGCCTGTCCGACGACCGGCAGGGGCGGGTGCGCGGTGAGCGCGGCGATGCCGGCGTTGTCGGGCGGCGGCGTGTCGAGGGGCACGACGGTGATGCGCGTCCCGTTGGGCAACACCCGGCCCAGGCGGGCGAGCCCGTCCCAGTTCGTGGCCTGAAGGTCGGTGAACACGACCAGGTGCCGTGCGCCGCCGTGCGCCGACAGTTGGCGTCCGGCCAGCGCGAGGGCAGCGGCCAGGTCGGCGCGCTGCGCGGTCGGCTCCAGCGCGCGGAGTTCCGCGCGCAGGGCGTCGAGGTTGGCGGTCGGCTCGGGGAAGGCAGCGGTCGGCCGGGCGCGGGCAAACACGAGGTTGGCCCGGTCGATGCCGGCCCGCAGGCCGTCGAGCACGCCGAACGCCGGCGAGTACAACCGCGACGCCGACGCGACGCCGGCGGTCTGCTGCGCGGTCGATGCGCTCAGGTCGACCACCAGCACCACGGCCGCGCCCTCGCGCGAACTGTCGGCGACGGCGGCGCTCTGGAACAGGATCGGCTGGGCAAACGCCAGCACCAGCAGCAGCACCGCCACGCACCGCAGCAGCAACAGCAGCCAGCGGCGCAGCTTCCACAACGACGACTGGCTCGCCGAGGACGCCGCCAGCAGCGCCACGTCCGGGAAGACCATCGTGCGCCGCGCCCGGCGGTTGAGCAGGTGCGCCAGCACCGGCAGCGCGACGAGCGCCAGCCCGCCGAGCATGGCGGGCCACAGCAGCGAGATGGCGGCCAGCGTGGGCATGGGCGATCAACTCAACGGGGTCAGGCCCGCGCGTCGCGGTGCGCCAGGTACCGCTCGAGGGCGACGCGGTACGGCGTGTCCGTGGTCACCCGGCGGTAGTCGATCCCCCGGCCGCGGAACAGTTGGGCCCAGCGGTCCAGGCGCTCCCGCACCTGCAGGCCGTAGTGATTGCGGATGTCGTTCACGTTGACCCGGACCTTCTGCCCCGACTCGCTGTCAACGAAGACGGCCTCGCCCAGGTCGGGCAGCTTCAACTCGTCGGGGTGCATCACGTGGAAGACGATGACCTCCGTCCCCCGGTGGGTCAGCCGCGACAACGCCCGGGCGATGTCCGCCTGGTCTTCCATCAGGTCCGAGAGCAGGATCATGACGCCGCGCCGACCGGTCCGCCGCGCGAACGCCTCGATGGCCGAGGGCATGTCGGCGCGCCCGTGGGGTTGCCGTTCGAGCCGACCGACGACCTTGTGCAGGTGGCGGAACGACCCGCCCGCGGGCTCGAACCCCGCGAGCCCGTCCTGCGCGAGGCCGAGCGCAACGCGGTCCTGCTGCTGCACGGTCAGGAACGCGATGGCGGCGGCGACGAAACACGCCTGGTCGTACTTGGACGGGCGATCCATCTCCCGGGTCAACGACCGGTCGCGGATCTTCCGGCCCGCCGACCGTACGGCCCCCAACCAGGACCGCCCGCCCATGACACGGTTTTCCGAGCCGGCGTAGTCCATCGACGCCGACGCATCGACCAGCAGGTTCACCGTCATCTCGGTCTGGTGTTCGAACTGCTTGATGAAAAGCCGGTCGGACCGGCCGTACACCTTCCAGTCGATGTCGGTCACCGGGTCGCCGGGGAGGTATTCGCGGTAGTCGTTGAACTCGACGGTGTGGCCGCGCTGCCGGGTCGTGTGCCGCCCGGCGTATCGGCCCTCGACCCGGTGCCGCGGCGAAAACGTCTGGTGGCGCAGGCTCCGCAGGTCCTGCGGGCGGAGGTACCGGAAGGAAGGGCCGGCGGAAGATGGAGGTGCGGCGGTTTGCGACATGGGCGGCGTCGGCCGAGGCGGGGGACCCGGGTCAATCCGTGTAGCGCGGCTCGGAGATCTCGGCGAGCACGTGGTCGATGACCTCGGTCACCTCGACGCCCTCGCCGGACGCTTGGTAGTTGGTCAGCAGGCGGTGGCGCAGCACGTACGGCGCGGCCTCGCGGATGTGCGCGGCGGACACGGCGGGCGACCCGTCCAGCACCGCGAGCGCCTTGCCCGCCATCACCATGTTCTGCGCCGCGCGCGTGCCCGCGCCCCACTCGACGTACCGCCGCGCGTGGTCGCTCGCCGCCGCGCTGTTGGGCCGCGTCGCCCGCGCGATGGCCACGGCGTAGCTCACGACGTGGCGGCTGGCCGGCACCCGGCGCACCAGCCGCTGGATCGCGAGCAGCTGGTCCTTCGTGAACACAGGCTTGAGGTCCAGCTCGCGCGGCGCGGTCGTCTCCATGACGATCCGCTCCTCGTCTTCCACGCTGGGGTAGTCCATCCACAGGCTGAACATGAAGCGGTCGAGCTGCGCCTCGGGCAGCGGGTACGTGCCTTCCTGCTCGATGGGGTTCTGCGTCGCGACCACGACGAAGGGCGGCTCGAGTTCGTAGCGCTTGCCCATCGACGTGACCTGGCGCTCCTGCATCGCTTCGAGCAGCGCCGCCTGCGTCTTGGGCGGGGTCCGGTTGATCTCGTCGGCCAGGATGATGTTCGCGAAGATCGGCCCGCGCACGAACCGCATCTGCCGGCCGCCCTGGCCCGTGTCCTGCAGCAGTTCCATGCCCGTGATGTCCGCGGGCATCATGTCGGGCGTGAACTGGATGCGGTGAAACGCCCAGCCGAGCACCTCGGCCAGCGTCTTGACCAGCAGCGTCTTCGCCAGGCCCGGCACGCCGACCAGCAGCACGTGCCCCTCGCTGAAGATCGCCGCCAGCAACGCGCGGACCGTCGGACGCTGCCCGATGACCACGCGGCTGATCTGCGCCTCCAGGTCTTCGTAGCCGCGCGACGCTTCCTGCAACAACGCAACGTCGTCTCCGCCTGGCTCGACATACGCCTCGGACATGAATCACTCCCGAAAAAAGGGCAGGCAAACACGGGCGCATGCTCGATTCGAGGCAAACCGTCCGTGGCGACATTGTAATGACGTACGCCGCGACCCCCGATGCAGTTCCCCGGGCGAAAAATGTGCGGCGAGGTGCCGAACATCGGGTGGCAATCGCCGAAAACACCGGGAAACACCGGGCAATCCCACCGGAGTCGTGCCGGAAGATTGGACGGTTCCGCGTCACTCCGCGTTTGCGGGACGCCCCTCCCGGGATTGCGACAGCAGCGCGTCGAACGCCGCCGCGTCTTCGATCCGGCCGTCGATGGCGTCGGCCCACGGCGCCAGCGTGACCGGGACCCGCTGCCCGCCCGCGCTTCCGAACGCCTCGACGTTGCGGGCCAGCATCGCCTCGACGCGCGGGTCGGCGAGGTGCTCACGCAAGGCGTCGGCCCCGACGAGCTGCTCCGCCTTGGTCCGCGCTGCTTCGGCCGTGCGATACGTCTCCGCGTCGAACATCCACGTGTCGAAGTCTAAAAACGCCGCCGGCTCCGCCAGGAATACCGCCAGCGCGATGCGCGTCCGCTCGCAGCTCTCGTCGAAGCGCTCGGGCAGGTCTTCGTTCGCGAACCCGTTGCACGCGTGGTTCAGCGGCACCGGCATGAGAACCACGGCCAGCGAATCGCCTTGCGCATCTTTGACCTTTCGTAGCACGTGGTGGGTGTGCTGGCAGTGCGGGCACGCGTGGTCGTACATCAGCACCACGACCTGGTCCGCATCGACTTTGCCCCAGACCGGCTCTTCGTCGAACGCCAGACGCAATTCTCCGCCGAGCAGCCCGACCGCGCGCCGTTGGTCGTCACGGACGTCGTAGTCGCCGTCGGTCGGCACCACGAGCCGGTGGACCGGCGCATCCGCAACGTGCTGCCACGCCGCCACACCCGCCACGCCCAGAAAACCCACGACCACGCCGACCGCCAGCGCGCCCGCGCCTCGCCGCGCCACCGCGAACCCCAGCGTCAACGCCAGCGCGACACCCAAGGCGTGGCCCGCCATGCAGTACGGGCAGACGGCGTTAAGCAGCGCGAGCTGAACGAACACGAACCACCCCGCGGCCGCGACGATCAGGCCGATCGCCACGCCGGTCGCGAACACCGCGGGCGCGCTCGGCGTCTGCCGCGGCCGCAGTTGCATACCCAGGAGCGCCAACACCCCGGCGTACACAAGCGCCGCGAACGCCCCGACGGGCACCGGGCCGACCTTCGACCACTTGCTCGCCAGCACCGCGCCGCAGCCCGAGCCGTCGCCACACCCCGCCGGCCCACCGCCCGCCCACGACGTCGCCGCTAAATAGACCGACACCGCCAGCGCCGCCAACGCGAGCGCGCACGCCAACCCCCAGGCACCGCGCCCGCCGGCCGCCGTTTGGGATGTGTCGTTCGTCGATTCCAAGGCGCGTCCCCGATGAAGCCATCGACCCTGCACGGCCTACGGTACCCGCGTCGGCGGTGTTCGTCTTAAATGAGACGGTCGCCCCGGCTCCGATCCTTCCGTCAGCCTTGTGCTGTCCGCGCAAGCGATGTCTGGTCCCACGCTTGCCCGGACCGAGACGTGGGCACGCCACACACAGCAGCACAAGCGCGCCGCCAATGCCCCCTTTGCCGTTATTGATTCCCCGCGAAGCATCACGACGATGCAGCGCACCGCGCCTGACGTGAAGGGAATGCCCGGGAGAGGATTCGAACCTCCAAGGAGTTTTACCTCCACCGCGACCTCAACGCGGCGCGTCTGCCAGTTCCGCCACCCGGGCGTGGGCTGCTCGCCGGGGCGAGCGGGGCGTGGGTTGCTCGCGCAGGCGAGCGGGGCAGTGTACGGAAGCGCCGCGCGGCGGGCAACGTGAGGGGCGCCCCACTCCGCTACGCTGATCGCCCCATGGCCCCCGTGACGCCCACCCCCGTGCCCCCCCTCAAGGTCGCCAAGTTCGGCGGCACGTCGCTCGCCGACGCGACCCAGATCGCCAAGGCCGCCGCGATCCTCCGCGCCGACCCGGCGCGACGCGTGGCCGTGCCCTCGGCCCCGGGGCGGCGCAGCGACCACGACGCCAAGATCACCGACCGCCTCTACCAATGCCACAACACCGCGGCGCTCGGCGACGGGATCGCCGGCGTGTTCGAGCCCGTGCGGCAGCGCTTCGTGGAGATCGCTGACCAACTCGGCGTCAAAGACACGGGGTGGCTCACCGAGGAACTCGACCGTGTCGAGGCCGGGATCGAACGCGAGGCCGCCGACGGCCAGGGCCCCGACTACGCCGCCAGCCGCGGCGAAGCGCTCAACGCCCGCCTGCTCGCCGCGCACCTGGGCTGGGCCTTCATCGACGCCGCCGACGTCATCCACTTCACGCCCGCCGGCCGGCTCGACGCGGGCAAGACCTACGCCGCCGTCGCCGATGCCGTGGACCACGCCGGCGGCGGGCACGTCGTCATCCCCGGCTTCTACGGCACGCAACCCGGCAAGGACGACCACGACCCGCCCCGCATCAAAACCTTCTCCCGCGGCGGCTCCGACATCACCGGCGCCATCGTCGCCCGCGCCCTCGGGGCCCACGTCTACGAAAACTGGACCGACGTGTCCGGCCTGCTCATGACCGACCCGCGCATCGTCGACAACCCCCGCACCATCGAGCTGCTCACCTACCGTGAGCTGCGCGAGCTCTCGTACATGGGCGCGACGGTCCTGCACCCCGAGGCCGTGTTCCCCGTGCGCGAGGCCGGCATCCCCGTCAACATCCGCAACACCAACGCCCCCGACGACCCCGGCACGACCATCGTCGCCAACACCGACGAACACCCGCTCCAGGTCCAGCCCACCGCCGACGCCGTGCCCATCACCGGCATCGCCGGCCGCAAGGACTTCACCATCATCGCGCTCGAAAAAGCACTGATGAACACCGAGGTCGGCTACGGCGAGAAGGTGCTCGGCGTGCTCCGCCGGGCCGGGATCAGCTTCGAGCACATGCCCTCGGGCATCGACACGCTCTCGCTGGTGGTCGAGGACACGCAGCTCGAAGGCAAGCTCGACGACGTGGTGGAAGCGCTCAAGCGCGAGGTCGAGCCGGACACCATAGAGGTCGATGCGGACCTGGCGCTGATCGCGACGGTCGGCCGGGCGATGAAGACCCAGCCGGGCATGGCCGCGCGGCTGTTCGGCGCGCTCGCGACCGCGGGCATCAACATCCGCATGATCGATCAGGGCTCCAGCGAGCTGAACATCATCGTCGGCGTCAACAGCGACGACTTCGAGAAAGCCGTGCGGGCGATCTACGCGGCGTTCGTGAGGTAAGAAACCACGGAGGCACGGAGGGCGCGGAGAACACGGAGCGAATATGAGCGATGAATTGGATCAACTGACCGGGCAGGTGATCGGGGCTGCGATTGAGGTTCATTGGAACCTTGGATCAGGTTTTCTTGAATCAACTTACGAAAAGGCGGTGTGTATTGAGCTCGAATTGCGTGGTATACCGTTCGCGTGCTAGGTTCCGGTCGAACTGAAGTACAAGGGGCGCTCGCTCGGAGAAGGCCGGATTGATGTGTTGATCGATGAGCGGCTCATCGTTGAATTGAAGGCCGTCACCAAGCTGCATGATGCCCACGTTACCCAGACACTGGCTTACCTGAAAGCCACAGGCATCAAACTCGGCTTGCTGTTGAACTTCCACGAACCCGTCCTCAAAGACGGCATCCGGCGGATCATCCTCTGATTCTTTAACTCGGTGCTCTCCGAGTTCTCTGTGCCTCCGTGGTTTCTTACAATGCCCCGATGCCCAATGTTGAGGACCTGATGCACGAGGCCAGCGCGAAGCTGGTGGACATGGACTACCTCGGGTGCGAGGCGTTGTGCCTGGAGGCGTTGGCGGCGGCGCGCGGGGCGAGGGACTGGTCGTTGTACGCCCGGGTGGTGATGCCGTTGCAGGAGGCGCGGCGGCAGCGGCGGATGATCGCGGCGGACGCGGCGGTGCAGCTGGGTTCGGCCGAGGGTGACGAGCCGGCGGGGGAAAGTGTGGGCGCGGGGTGCGTGGTGCTGACTCGGCCCCGCAGCGCGGACGATGCGCAGGCGCTGCTGCAAACGGCGCGGAACACCGGCGAGCATCTTGAGGTGCTGTGGGCGGACAACGACGCGGACGCGGCGCGCTGGACGCTGCGGAGTTTCGAGGGCCCGGCGGTGTGTTGTGAAGTGGATGCCCCGCCGGCGACGCTGCGGAACCGGCCGCGGCAGCCGGACGATGCGCTGGGCACGGGCGTGACGCCGCGGCACTGGTTCGTGAGCGCGTCCGAGGCGCTGGGCGACGCGGCGCTGGCGGCGGTGGATGCGCCGCCGGGCACGGAGGCGCGGGTGGATCAGCTCGAGGCGTACATCACGGCGTGCGGCGACCACGAGTTATTGCACCAGGCCCTGGCGGACGCGGCGGGGGCACTGGTGAAGGCGCGGGCGTGATCCCAGCAGATCTGTTTCCCTTTCGATTCTGCTTGTGTTTCATCATTGCTGTGGAGGTCGGGCGTCATGGGCATGATGCGACGCGTGGTGGTGGTGCCGTACGACGTGCGGTGGCCGGCGATGTTTGACGTCGAGGCGGCGCGGGTGCGTGACGCGTTGGGGGATTGCGTGGTCGCGGTGCACCACATCGGCAGCACGTCGGTGCCGGGCCTGCACGCCAAGCCGTTGATCGACATGCTGGTCGAGGCGACATCGCCGGTGGAGGTGGACGCGCGGAACGGCGCGATGGCGGCGCTGGGTTACGAGGCGGTGGGCGAGTTCGGGCTGCCGGGCCGGCGGTTCTTCCGCAAAGACGACGCGGATGGTGACCGCACGCACCACGTCCACGCCTACACGGCGGGGAACGACGAAGTGAAGCGTCATCTCGCCTTCCGCGACTTTCTGCGGGCGCATCCGGACTGGTCAACTCGCTACGGCGAACTCAAACAGCGTCTGGCCCGGCAACACCCCGACGACATCGAGGCCTACATGGACGGCAAGGACGCGTTCATCCAGGACGCCGAGGCGCGGGCGCTGGCATGGTGGGGCGGGTAAGAGACGCAACACGGATGTGAGTTGGGTGCCACGGTCACTTGCGACCGTGACTTGGTGTCCTTGCGGCGGCGATTCGCATGTCCGCCGTAGCACGGTCGCAAGCGACCGTGGCACCCAACTGTCGCGCCCGACATGCGCTATGGTGTTCGCACCATAAACGCCGCCGCACCGAGCCCCCGGAGCCCCCGCATCCCCGAACCGGCTGATAAACCAGGCAACAAACTGCGCCGCAAGGTCCGGCCGCTCACCGTCGTGCTCGTGTTGCTCGCGCTGGTGACGCTTGGCGGGTTTGTGCTTTACCGGCAGTGGACCGCAACGCCCGCCCACGTGGCGCAGGTCCAGCGGTGGATCGCGCAGACCACCGAGCAGGAACGCGACCAGCTCGCGCGGCAGGTCGAGATGCGGCTGCCGAAGGCCTACACCGATCGGATCGACCCGGGCACCGACGGCGTGCGCACGCTCGAGGCGAGCTTCGAGGAGATCAACGCCTGGCTGGACCAGCGGCTGGAGGCGCTCCTCCAGAACCGGGGCATCGCGATGCCCCGGGGCGTGGGCGCGGTGATGGTGCACGAGCGTGACGGCCGGATCGTGATCGCGGCGGACGTGGACCTGCCGCAGCTCCGCCAGATCGTGAGCGTGTACCTCAAACTGCACCCCCCGGAAGACCTGCCGCCCCCGGAAGACCCGCCGGAAGACACGTCGGACGCGGGGTCCGATGCGGCGCAAGCGGGAGCATCGGGGGATGCGCCGCCGTGGTCGGTGACGGTGGACAAGGCGACGGCCGGAAACGTGCCGCTGCCAGTGGGCCGGCTGATCGGCCTGGTGCGCGAGCAGTTGCCGGCCGAGACGCTGGCCAAGCCGATGGTCGCGGAGATGCTCGACGCGGTGGAGGCCGGCCGGCCGATCCCGCTGCCGCGGCTGAAGGTTGATGGCAGCCGGGAGGCCGAGGTGTGGGCGTTGCGGGTGTCGCCGGCCGGGGTGGAGGCGGACCTGCGGGTGTTCCGGACGGACGGGACGGCCACGCCGACCCCGCCGCGATCGCCAGTCACGGGGCCAGTGCCGTAGGTGGGCCCGGGTTGGATGCTAAGCAGGATCGGGGCAGGTTTGCAGTCAGATTGGGCAATCTCGGCCCCCCGACCCCCGCGGGCTGCTTAAAAACGGGGCATGGCGGGTCGGAGATGAATAAAAACTTGTTAGCCGGGGCCGCGCCGCCCTAGACACCCAAGTGAAATCTTCTATATTCAGGGGTTGCGAAAATGGACTGACCGGTGTTCGCGTCGGTGGGTCCGTTCCCCGTGGACCGCCTCGGCGACACACCGGCCTTGGTACGGGCTGCGGGGGGGCGTGGTGGGGAGGGAGGCGTGGCGGGCACGGGATCGCCGGTGCGGAATTCCGAAGCCAGCGCCGTGCTTCCGCGCGTGGCGTGCACAGCGCGCGTTGGGTTGGTTGGGTGGCGGGTCCGCGTGGTCGTCCCCGGGCCTGACGCCCGAGTCCGATCCCCAGCCCCGAACCAGTCGTCCGAAAATGGTCCCCGTTGCCAGGAAGGAAGCCCCATGAACAGGATGTCGGCCGGCCGCCCCCGTGTGTCTTCTTCATCCCCGACCCCCGCGGCGGGTTTCACATTGATCGAACTGCTGGTGGTGATCTCGATCATCGCGCTGCTGATCGGGATCCTGCTGCCGGCCCTGGGTGCGGCGCGCGGCACGGCACGCAGCGTGGCGTGCTTGAGCAACATGCGTCAGTGGGGCATCGCGCTGAACATCTTCATCACCGAAGAGAACGACCGCGTCCCCAAAGAGATCGGCAACTTCAACGCGCCGCAGACGAACACCCAGTGGTACATGTGGCACAACGCCCTGCCCCCGCTGGTCGGCCAGCAGACCTACGCCGAGGCGTGGGACCCGACCCTGCCGCCGCGCGAGGGCGCGGGCCTGAACGGCGACGTCAGCGAAGAGTTCAAGAGCAGCAACATCTGGTACTGCCCGTCCGGCGGGGCCGACCGCATCAACCCGTTCAACTACGCGATGAACCGCGTGCTCAACGGCACCTCGACGAACAAGCCCGCTTACAGCTCGCTGGCCGCGTACCAAGGCATGAACAGCGTCCTGAACATGCCCAGCCCCAGCAACACCATGTACCTGGGCGAGCCCGAACTGGACGACCAGGACACCGGCGTGATCGGCGGGCTCTCGATCATGCCCACCACGCCGCACATCGACGACGACCAGGCCGGCGACTTCCGCCACCCCGGCAAGGGCGCCAACTTCCTGTTCATCGACGGCCACGCCTCGACCATCGAGGTCGCCCTGGCCAACGAGCGCGACCCCTACCCCAACGGCCGGCCCGCGGCGTTCCAGACCGACGACGGCGTCCACACCACCGCCGAGGGCCAGATCGTCTGGGGCTCGTTTGAGCCCGACCGGGCCGAGCCCACCCCGCGATGACGCACCCACCGAAACCCGTCGGCGGTGATTGAACGATCCGGGATCAGGCCGCTGACACGATCCTCACCTTCGCCTGCCAAACTTACTTGAACCGTTTGTAACCCACCCTTTTCCAGGAAGAGAAACCATGCGCATGACGACCCCACGCTCCGCCCCGTTCACCCTCTCGACGCTGGCCGCCGCCTTGGCGCTGCCCGCCGGCGCCCAGACGACCATCGGCTTCGATGACTTCGACACCAGCGTCCAGGGCACCGACTACGCCAGCCGGTCCTTCACCCCCGACAACTCCGGCAACTTCAGCTTCGACGGCGTCACGCCCGGCGTGTTCCCCGGCAGCAACTTCGACCTCTTCGGCATCACCAACCGCAACGTCAACTTCGACTGGGCCGACGACACCCAGAACGGCTTCCCCGGCGACACCAACGGCTTCGCCGGCGTGGGCGCCAACGACCCGGGTAACTTCGTCGGCATCGCCGACCTGGTCAACAACGACAACCCGTCGGGCATCGGCGAGGCCACCTGGACCTTCGACATCACCGGCTACGAAAACATCACCGTCAGCCTCGACGCCGTGGCCTGGGGCGACTTCGAGACCGACGACATCTTCCTCTTCGAGGCCTCGATCGACGGCGGCGCGGCGACCACCGTCTTCAACGGCACCATGACCCAGGCCCAGGACGACGCCAACACGCCGTACCTGCTGACCATGGACGACGGCACCACGCCCGACCGTGCGCCCCTGCCGTTCTACGTCCAGGCCGAGTACGACTTCCTCGTCGCCAACCAGGCCGCGATCCTGGCCCAGGCCGACCCGACCGTGCCCGAACTCGAGTTCGACCCCGACGGCACGCCCGGCAACGGCGACGAGATCAAGATCGCCTTCAGCAGCCTCGACGACGGCGTGACCAACGGCGACACCACCGCGCTGGACGGCTTCGTCCCCAACACCGGCGCCGCCGGCACCTTCGAGGAAATGGCCTACTCGGTCGAGAACGACTTCGGCATCTTCGACGAGATCGAGAACGCCCCGTTCGTCGACCCGCTCTTTGAGCAGGTCTCCGACACGCAGCTCACCAACGAGCTCCAGACCTTCACCACCGCCGTGGCCGGCACCGGCGACACCCTGACCCTGACCCTCCTGGCCGCGTCCAACGGCGGCGGCGAGCAGTTCGGCTTCGACAACATCGTCATCGAGGGCGAGCTCATCGGCGGCAGCGGCATCGAAGGCGACTACGACGACGGCGGGCAGGTCGAGCAGACCGACCTGGACTTCGTCCTCTCCAACTGGGGCGACACCGACATTTCGGACGTCACCGGCTGGGTCAACTTCCCCGGCGGCGGCGCGTTCGACGGCCTCGTCGATCAGAACGAGCTCGACGGCGTCCTGCTCAACTGGGGCAGCACCAGCGCCCCGGACTTCTCCGGCAGCAACGTCCCCGAGCCGACCAGCCTCGCGGTCCTCGCCGGCCTGGGTGCCCTGGCCCTGCGTCGCCGCAGCGCCTGAGTGCCACCGGCATGACACTTTGACCACCAAGGCCCACGGGTTTGCCCCCGTGGGCCTTATTCTTTGTCATCTTTTCACAATTCTCTGTAAGGCTCATTCGAAAGCTTGATCCTTTTCGTTTTTCCGCGGAGGTGAACATGTTCCGGAGCGACCGACTGGTTTGGGGTGTGTTGTGCGGCGTGGCCGCATTGAACGCGGCAACGACGCAGGCCGCGGAGGTCGGCCGGGCGGTCAGCACGGCGCCCGACCACTTCGTGTCCTTCACCGCCGACCCGGACTACACGGTGGACGGCGACATGTTCGGGATTCGCAGCCGGCTCAACCCCGGCACGCCGGGCCTGCCCGACCCCATCGTCGACGACAGCCCGACGCGCGACACCGACGACCTGGGCATCATCGCCGAGAACGACACCGCGCCGTTCTTCGGCGTGGTCGACACGGTGAACGAGGTCGGCGACGACCTGAACAGCGCGAGCTGGACGTTCGACATCGCCGGGTTCGACTCGCTGAGTTTGTCGATCGACTTCGCGGCCATGGGGGACTTCGAGGGCACGGACACGCACACCTTCACCGCGGCGATCGACGGCGGCGAAGCCTCGACCCTTTTCGAGAATGACGTCGATACGATGGGGTCGGCGGACTACACGATGGACAGCGGCACGGTGGTCACGCTCAACGACCCGATGTCGATGAACGGCACGCCACTGACCAACGACTTCACGACGCTGACCGTGCCGGTGGCCGGGACCGGCTCGTCGCTGGTGCTGACGTACGAGGGCGACACCGACGCGGGCACGGAGGGCTTCGCGTTTCGCGAGGTCGTCCTCACCGGCAACGCGGTGGGCGGAGGCATCGTGGGCGACTACGACAACGGCGGTCAGGTCGAGCAGACCGACCTGGACTTTGTGCTCTCCAACTGGGGCGACACGGACATTTCCGACGTCACTGACTGGGTCAACTTCCCCGGCGGCGGCGCGTTCGACGGCCTGGTCGATCAGAACGAGCTGGACGGCGTGCTCTTGAACTGGGGCGACACGTCGGTGCCGGCGCGGTCGTCCGCGGTGGTGCCCGAGCCGGCGGCGTGCGGGTGGGCGTTCGCGGCGACCATCCTGGTGGCTCGGCGGTCGGGGCGGGGCGGTATGCTTCGGCTTTGCGGCCGATCGAGGGACGAGCGATGCAGGAACGATGCAGGCGTGACGGCGGGCTGATCCGTCCGGTGTGGTTGGCTTTGGCTTTGTCGTTTGGGGCGGGCGTGGCCGTGCCGGCGACGGCGCAGGTCGCGGGTGCGTCGGACGGCGCGCCGGGGGCGCTGGGCGCGGGCGAGCGGCCGGACGTGTTCCCGTACTACGAGAACCACAACGTGCAGGTCTCGTTGCACTGGGAGAACGACTCGAGCCCGTTCAAGCCGTGGGGCAACAAGGACCGGTACTACACGAACGCGACGGGCATCACGGCGGCCTGGCCGTCGCCGAAGGCCAAGGACGCGCTCGACGGCTTGCTGGGTGAGTGGCTGGGCCCGTCGGACGCGGCGGCGTTCGGCCTGGTGTTTGCGCACGAGATCTACACGCCCAACGACCTGCTCGCGGACCCGCCCGACCCGATGGATCGGCCGTACGCCGCGTATCTGCATGGCGGCGCATACATCCAGCGGCAGGAAGGCCGGCACCTCGACCACCTGCAACTGGACCTGGGCGTCGTCGGGCCCAGTGCGCAGGGCAAGGGCGTGCAGGTCGGCATCCACGACTTCTTTGCCGGCGACGACCCGATGGGGTGGGACAGCCAACTCGGCGACGAGGTCGCGGTGCAGTTGGGGTACCGGCACAAGGTGCGGCTGGACCCGTGGGTGTTCGACGTGGCGGGCACGCCGACGGCGCTGCAACTGATCCCCGCGGCGGAGCTAAACCTGGGCACGGTGCGGCGCAACGTCGCGGGCACGGGGCTGCTGCGGTGGGGCGTCAACCTGCCCGACGACTTCGGGCCCGGCCGACTCCACGACCCGGCGTCGGCGACCGGGCACCCGCGCCGGCCGATGAACCTTGGCGGCGACCACCCGCTGGGCCTGGACAGCCCGTGGAGCGTCTACGGGTTCGTGCGCGGCACCGCCCGGTACGTCGAGTGGAACACCTTCCTGGAAGGCTCGAACTGGCGCAACCCCAGCCCGTCGGTCAGCGCCGAGCCGTGGGTCGGCGAGCTGGAGACCGGCGTGTCGCTGGCGTACCGGTTCGCGCACAAGCACCGGCTGGAGTTCATCTACAGCAACGTCTGGCTGACCCGCACCTTCGAAGAGCAGGACAACGAACACAACTACGCGTCGCTCACGCTGCAGTGGACGTGCGCGTTCTGAGAACCGGGGAGCGTTGGCGAAGCGTCACGGGACTGGACTGGTCGCTGAAGCGACCAAGTCCGGGGCGCGTGGTCTTCGCGCGGTTTACTCCGTGACGCGGATCGCTTCTTCGCGTTTGGCGCGGACGGCCGCGAGGGTGACGCGGTGGTTCCAGAGTTGGACGAGCTGCTCGGCGGTGAGCGGTTTGAAGCGGTCGTCATAGAGCGCGATGACGTAGCGCGGATCGACGTCGGCGGTGTGCAACATCGAAAGGTCGGCGACGGAGAAGCGGTACCCGGCGTCGGCGAGGGTGAGCGCGTCGGCGGGGTCGAGGCCGAGCTGGTGGGCGTCGAGCAGTTCGAGGACGGTGGGCGTGAGCCCGGCGGCCTGGAGCCGGTGGATGTAGCGCGGCGGGACGCGGGCCTCGAAGAGCGCGGCGGCGTGGCCGGGCTCGGTGATCCCGAGTTTGGCGAGCAGGCCCGCGTAGTCGGCGGGCGCGGGGTTCGTGACGGGCGGCGCGGCGATCGCCGGCTCGGGCTCCGGGTCGGTTTCGAGCGCGGGTTCGGGGTCGTTCATCGCGACGACGGTCGGCGTTTCGGAAACGGTTTGGCCGGTCGCGGCGGGCGGCGGCGGGTCGGCGCGGACCTCGGCAACGACGACGTCGTAAAACGAAGGCCCGTCGGGTTGTTCGGATTGATCCGGCGACGCTTCGGTCACGGACACGACCTGAGTCGGGGTCGGGGTCGGCGGGGCGGGGTCGGCTTCGGTGACAGTGCCGGGTTTGATGTCGGCGTTGATGTCGGTGTCGGCGGGCGTCGCGTCGGCGGACACCGTCGTGGCCGGGTCCGCGTCGGCGGCTTCGGCGACGGCCTGCTCACGCATCGCGGCGCGCTGGGCTTCGAGGTCGGCGGCGAGGCGGTCCATCTCGGCGCGGCGAGCCTCTTGCCGGGCCAGTTCTTCGGCGGCGCGGCGTTGTTCTTCCTGGACACGTTGCATTTCGCGCTGCTGGGTGAGCCGTTGTTCTTCCGCGAGACGGGCGGCGTCCTGGCGGGCTTGTTCTTCGGCGGCGCGGCGTTGTTCTTCCTGGAGACGTTGCATTTCGCGCTGCTGGGCGAGGCGTTGTTCCTCGGCGTGGCGGCGGGCTTGTTCGCGCTCCTGGGCCTGAGCGTTGCGGTGGTACTGCGCGAGGGTGCCTGCGTCGGCGGGGACGCCGCGCACCAGGTAGGTTTCGGCGACGGCGGGGCTGACGCCGGCGCGGCGGAGGGCGAGGTGTTCGGGGACGCTGAAGCGCAGGTTGAGCCGGCGGTAGTCGCGGAGGTCCTGGGCGCTCAGGCCCGCGCCCGCGAGGCGGGCGGCGTCGGCGAGGCTGTAGGTCGGCCCGACGTCGGCGAAGGTATGAAGGTCGTCGGCGGAGAGTCCCAGCAGCGCGAGCCAGAGCGCGTCGGCGGGTCGGTGCGGCGGGTCGGCGAGCTGGTCGGCGGCGTCGAGGAACCCGGGCGTGAAGCTAAGCCGGGCCACGCCCTGGGAGGCCCCCGCGCCGTGGTCCGGCGAGCGCGCGGCGGCCAGGGTGACCGTGACGCCCGGCCGACGCAGGATGAGCAGGCGGGGCGGCGCGGCGCGGTCGGCTTGGTTCGACGCGGTGCTCAGGGGCGCGAGGTTGCCGGGCGCGAGGTTGATCGGGCCGGCGTGGAGCGGGGGCGGTGATCCGTCGGGGGCGGGGTGGGTGAGTTCGATCTGCAGCGTGTCGAGGGCCGGGGTGGCGGGGTCGGCGAGCGCGACGCCGGACCAGGCCGACTGGAACCCGGCGGCCAGCGGAGAGTCCGCAAGCGAAGCCTGCGGGGCAGACGTCGCCGGGTCGAGGGCGAGCCTGAGCGACGGCGCGGCGGCTCTCGGGGACGCGGCGGCGGGGCGCGGGGCGGCGGGCGTCGGGGCCTGGCAGGCCGGGGCGGACAGCACCATCAGCGCCGCGGCGAGCGTGGCGACGAAGGGATAGCGGGGGCGGCGGGGGCTGGGCGTCGGGCGTGGGGTCATCACCGGAACCTCGGGCAGGCGGGGCGGGACAAGGTGCGCGGCGCGGCCGAGCGTGGGCACGGGACGGGGCGCGCGTACGGGCGGAGGCGCGGTCGGCGACCGCGCCCGGGGGACGGGCCCCTGTGGGTATGTCGGCCTGATTCGGGGCGGGGCGCGATTAAGACCAGGCGGCAAGGAGGTCGGACACGACCCCGCCGGGGTTCTCGGACTTGAGCACGGCGGCGCAGACGGCAACGCCCTGCGCCCCGGCATCGACGAGTTCGCGGATGTTGTCGGGCGTGACCCCGCCGATGGCCAGGTGCGGGAGGGTGAAGGATTCGCGGTAGGCGCGGAGGTACGCGGGCCCGGCGAGGTCCGGCTTGTGCGTGGTGGTGGTGGCGAACATCGGGCCGACGCCGCAGTAGTCGGCACCGGCTTCTTCGGCGGCACGGGCCTGGTGGGGGTTTGCGGTGCTGACGCCGACGAGGCGCGACGGGCCGAGGACGGACCGGGCGGCGCGGGCGGGCAGGTCGTGCTGCCCAAGGTGGACGCCGTCGGCACCGCTGGCCAAGGCAATATCCGGGCGGTCGTTGATGATGACGCTGGGGGCGGGCTGGTCGGGGTGGTTTTGGGAGAACGCGCGGGCGCGTTGCACGACATCAGTGGCGTGGGCGAGCAGGTCGGCGTCGGTGCCGTCTTTCTCGCGGACCTGGATGCAGTCGGCACCGGCGGCAAGACATTGGTTGAGTACGTCTTCCCAAGGCAAGGTGCAGAGCGAACAGGTCAGCAGCAGGCACAACCGCCAATGCCTTCCGCGTTGGGACGCGGCGAGGCGGTTCAGCAGTTGTTGCTCGAGGTCGTAGGCGCGGTAGCGGAGTTGCTTGAGCGCCGCGGGGTTGCCGGGGGCGTGGGGGAGCTTGGTGAACTCTTCGAGCGTGCGGAGCGCTTCGCCGAGGCGTTTGGCGGCGGCGGTGACGATGTCGCGGAGGTTTTTGCGGCTGTGTTCGGCGTCGGTGTTGAGCGCGGTGCCGACGTCGCCGGGCGTGTCGCGGTGGGTGAGTGGGGCAGATTCGTCTGGGTTTTCAGGGGTTTGCGGAGCGGTGAGGTTTGGCGGCGTGGCGAGCACCTCGCGCAACGCGTGCCGCAAGTGTTTTGCCTCGGCGGTCAACGCGCTGTCGTTGAGGACAAAGCGCGCGGCGTCTTCCATCACGCGCAAGGCTTCGCGGGCACGGTTGGCGTTGGCGTCGATCACGCGCAGCACGGACACGAATCAATCCTCCGGCTTGGCTGCGGTCTGATGACTCTCACGCGCGAGCCCCTAATGACAAGGTCGCCGAAATGGGTGCCACGGTTGCTTGCAACCGTGCGCATCAGAAAAGTCAGACGAACGGTTGTTTGGGAAGTACGGCACGGTCGCAAGCGACCGTGGCACCCGGCAACGAAACATCTCTTTGTAGCGCACCTCACCGGCTTCACGATGCCCGCCACCGCCGCAGCGCCGCGTCGCCGGGATCGCTCGACTCGGGGTGGAGCGGGGTATCCGCGTCGGCGGCCGCGGCTTCCTTGACCGGGTCGCCGGTCGGCGGGGTGCCGGACTCGTGCAGACGGATCATCGCCACGCCCGGGCCGCGTGCGACGGCCACCATCACCGCGGTCGTGGCCACCAGCGACCACGCGGACCAGCACACCGCCGTCCGCGCCGGCCGGTCGCCCAACGCGAGCACCAATCCGCCCAACGCGAGTACCGCGAGCAGCACGCCGGACACAACCCAGAACCACGGCGACATCGCCCCGGCGAACACGCTCGCCAGCCAGCCGCGGTCCACCAACTCCGGCAGCGACGCCATCGCCCACGGCAACGCGCCCGACGCCAGCAGCAACACCCCCGCCGTCGTCCCCGCCAAGACCCGCCAGACCCACACACGCTGGCCCTGGCCCGCGGCCTGACTCACGCTCCACAGCGCCTGGCCCGCCGCCAACGCCCCGATCGGCAGCGTCGCGAGCACCACGCCCGCGGTCATCCCCGCCGGAGCGAGCAACACCATCGCCGTCACGCCCACCAACCAGCCCCAGCCCACGAACAGCCGCCGGCGCGGCCCGGGCACGTGCGACAAACGCCCGATCATCGCGGGTTCTTTCCGTGATTTTCCGCCCTGTTTCTGCGCCTGCTCCAACGCCCCGGCCCCCGCGGACGCCCCGGGCATGAACGGCCAGATCAATGCCAGCACCACCACCAGCCCCCACACGCCCCACGCCGACGCGATCAACGTGCCCCGCTCCACCGCCCGCTCCCACAGCGTCGTGCCCGACCACGGCTGCGTCGGCGACACGCGGTCCAGCCACGCCTGCCACATGTCCGGCCGGTGCTCATGCACATGCACCACCCACGGCAACACCATCAACCCCGCAATCGCGCCCGCCACCAACAACCCCAGCGCGTTGCCGGGCCGACGCGGACACAGCAGAACCAACAAACACAAAGGCAACACGGCCGGCAGCGCCGCGTCGATCCCGCCCACCAGCGCGGTCATGCCCAGCGCCCCGCCGCAGATCGCCCAGCCGAAGCCCTGCCGGCCCACCGCCGCCGCCGGCTTCATCGGGCGCATCGCCCACAGCGCCGCGGCGCCCGCGAGCATCGTCCAGCCCAGCACCAGCGCCTCGCCGTTGGCCGTCCGGCCCGCCAGCGTCAACAACGGGTTCGCCACCACCACCAGCGTCGCAAGCCCCGCGACCGGCAGCCCGCCCAACGCATGCCCCGCCCAAAACACCGCCGCCACCGCCAGCAAAATCATCCCCGCGCTGAGCAAGCGGGCCCGCAACACCAACTCAGGCCGGGCCGCGGTCTCGGCGTCGGCGGGGAGCCACGCGGCGACGGTCATCCAAACCTGCCCCGGCGCTTCATGAAGGACGGGCTCACCCGCGCGGACCGGCAGGAACCGGCTCACACTCCAGGACTCATCCCCCCAGGCCACCGCGCGCTGCCACGTCTCTCGGCTGGTGTCCAGCAGCCACGCCTCGCTCGCGTCGCGCACCGGCGCGTCGCCGATGCCCCAGAGCATCGGCACCGCCGCGGCCAGCAGCAGCGCAAAAAGGATCAGCGACCCCGGCCAACGCCGGTGCGGCGGGCCGGCGGACTGACGCGCCGGGTCCGCGGCTTCGGCGGCGCGCGGCGGCGCGACCGCCGCGGACGCGGGGTCCACGCGGCGGGGTTCGGAGTTTCGGGGTGGTGGCGCGGCCGAAGCCGTCGTCGTGTTCATGGTCGCGGTCCCGAGGCCCCGTACGAGCGGCCGGGTGCAGGGTCTCCGCCCGCCTCCCGCCGCAGCCCCCGGCGGCTGCGGTCCTCCGGGTCGAGCCATAGTCTAGAAGCTCCCCCGCCCCACAGCGACCCGGGGGTGCTCGGCGGGGTTCTCGGACAGGGTGCGGGCAGGTTCTATGAACAAAAACCGCGGACGGCCTCCGCGGACGCGTCGCCGGAACTTTCTCATCCGGACTCGGCGACTCATATGTGAATCGCCAATGCCATTGGCGGCTTTGTTCACGTCGTCTTGAAGCCGTTAGGACACATAACCTCTACGTTTGCCAGGATTTCGCTTCCGTCTGTGGCATCGATCATCTAGCTTTAGGTGGAGGATGCCCCTATTGCGATGAGGTGCAAGATGAACACACAAGACCACCATCAGAATGCCAAGGCTCACCGCGCGTGCCGCTGGATACTGGCGTGGGGTCTGCTGACCGTCTCGGCCACGGCCTTGGCGGAGCCTTCCGTCTCGGTCACCAACCCCGAGTCGGTGGTCATCCGCTTCGTGCCGGTCGACAACACGCCGGGCGGCCCGGCCCTCGACGGATTCGTGACGACGGACATCCGGTTCGATCTCGGACCAGGTGATGAATATTCTGGTTCTCAACTTTTGATCCACTTGGATGAAGGTGGTTTCTACCGTGACCCCTTGGGTTCTCCAGCAGGATTGCGTCCCCGCCCCGAAGACCTGGCCCTGTCCGACTCGCTTGCGTTTGACACTTACGTCACCACCGCGGTCGGTGGCGGTGCCTTCAATCTCGGCGGGTCCGTGTTTGCAACGTTTCCCGCGAACGGCGCGCAATTCCTAAACCAATCGTGGTACCCCGCAGCGGCGGAGGTCTGGGGAGTCACTGACTTCACGGATGCACGGCTCACCTTGTCTGATCAGTCCACCGGCAGGTTCGAGTACCTCCTTTTTGCAGGCCCCGGCGGCGTCAGCTACCGCCAAGGCGTGATCGTTGACGGCCAACTCGTTCCGGAACCCTCGGCCATACTGTGTGCAGGCACATTTTTCCTGCTCTTTATGCACACGTTCAGGCGGCTCGGGCACGGGATTGCAGGCCAACGGGCAACGATGCCGGCACACGTCGATGACGACAAGGCGCGGTCCCCGGCTTTCATCGCAGGCGTGATATTGCTGGGCTTGGGTGTCGGTTCTCCGACATTCGCCGAGCCTTCCGTCCCGGTCACCAACCCCGAGTCGGTGGTCATCCGCTTCGTGCCGGTCGACAACACGCCGGGCGGCCCGGCCCTCGACGGATTCGTGACGACGGACATCCGGTTCGATCTCGGACCGGGCGATGAATACGTTTGGTCACAACTGCTGATTCGTCTGGATGAAGGGGGATTTAATCGTGATGACCTTGGCAACACGTCAGGCCGACGCCCAAGGCCTGAAGACCTGACCCTGTCCGACTCGCTTGCGTTCGACACCTACATCGCTCAGGCAGGACTCGGCGGCGGAGCGGCAGACTTAGGCGCTTCGGTGCTCGCCGTGTTCCCCGCCGACGGCGGCCAATTACTCAGCCAAGCTTGGAGCCCCGGCACCGCAGAAGTTTGGGGAGTCACCGACTTCACGGACGCACGACTCACGTTGTCCGTCGATTCCACTGGCACATTCGAATATCTTCATTTTGCGGGGCCGGGTTTCAGCTATCGCCGTGGCGTGATTGTCAATGGGCGGTTCATCCCCGAACCTTCGGCTTGCGTGTTCGTGGGGGGTGTGACGCTGTGCGGAAGGTTTCGTTTTGCGCCGCTGATCTAGAGGGTAAGATGATGGCGTGCATGTTCGGGGCGTCGGTGGGGCCCGGGGCGTTGGAGCAGGCGCAGAAGCAGGGCGGAGTATCTCAGAAAGAACCCGCGATGATCAGTCGTTGGTCGCACGTGCCCCGGCCGCGCCGATCCCGCCCGGGATGCTGGGCGAGAGTTGGGATGGCGACCTGCTGCACAGCTTCACGCTGGCCGACACCGGCACCGACGGCTGGACGACCTTCAGCGCGACCGGCCTCTCGATCCCGGCGGGCTACGGGGCCATCGTCATCGTCTGGGAGACCAACGCGAACCTCGTGGGCGGCGCGGGCGGCGACCTGCTCGGGATCGACAACGTGGTGATCGAGAGCCACCTGCCGTAAATGAAAAACGACACGTCGATGGCGTCGGTGGGGTGGTTCTTGTGGTACACGGGTGTGTCGTTCTTGGCCGACGTTCCGATGCTGCGCCGTACCGCGGGCGTTACACTCCCGCCGCGTGCTTGCGTTCGGCCTCATGATCGGGTTGGTGTCGGGGGTGTGCCACTCGTTGGCGTACCTGGTGTCGCGGTGGTTCACGGTGACGGGGCGGGGGACGAACTGGGAGCTGCTGATCATTGTCCACGTCCAGTTGGGGGTGCTGGCGGCGGCGGGGTTGGGGTTCGCGTGGCCGGCCGGGCTGGCGCTGAGCGCGGCGTGGGCCGGGCCGGCGTTGTCGGCGGCGGTGGTGCTGATGCTCAGCCAGGCCTGCTTTTTCTGGGTGCTGCGGCACGTGGACGCGTCGACACTGGCGCCGCTGATGTCGGTGAAGATGTCGGTGATCGCGCTGCTGACGGTGGTGGGCGTGTGGGGGCCGGGACAGGCGGTGCCGCTTCTGGGCTGGGCCGGCGTGGGGCTGGCGATCGCGGCAGCCTTTCTGATCCAGGGGTTCGGGCGGGCGCCGACGTCGCGGATGTGGGTGGTGATCGTGGCGATGTTTTTCGGGTACGCGTTCTGCGACGTGTCGATCGCGCGGGCGTCGGACGTGATGGTGGCGCAGCAGCTCGAGGCCGAATTCATCGCGGAGGACTCGCCGGGCGCTCGCCTGCACGTCGCGGCGTTCGTGGCGACCGTGGTCTACGCCGGGACGGGCGTGCTAGCACTGCTGGGTGCGCCGTGGCTGGGCACGCGGAAGCGGCAGGCGTGGATCGTCGCCCTGCCGTACACGATCTTTTGGGCGATCGCGATGGTGACGCTCTACGCCGCGTTCGGCACGCTGGGCGTGGTGTACGGTGCGATCCTGCAGAGCACACGCTCGCTGTGGTCGGTCGTGCTGGGGGCGCTGGTCGCCCACCGCGGCGGGCACCACATCGAGACCAAGCACCAGCCGCACATCCTGGCCTGGCGGGTGCTCGCGGCGGTGTGCATGGTCGCGGCCGTCGCGCTGTACGGCTTGGCGTCCGGCTGAGCCGCGCAACCCGCACAACCGTCACCACCCCCACGCCGCGGCCCCGCATCGGCCGGTCCGGGTCAAGCCGGCCCTGGGCCGCGGTTCATTGCCCCGCCGATCCGGCCGATTCAATCGGCATGTCCAGCGCCGCGCTCCGCGCCATCATGATCAACCCGCCGCCGCCCGACGGCGACGAGGCCCCGGCCCCCACGCCGGGCCAGGCGGCCGCGGCGGACCAGGCCCAGGGCGCGAACCGCCGACGCCACGGCCGGCTGGCCACGCGCGACGTCCGCTCCAACCTCGGCCGCGTGCTCGACGTCTCCCGCTCGGGGATGCGCGTCCGCCGCAACGGCCACCCCGGCGTCGATGTGGGCGCCACCTTCGTGCTCGAGATCCAGGCCGGCGGCGAGCTCGTGGTCCTGCCCGTCGAGATCGTCCGCATGCAGAAGGTCGGCTTCCGCGGCATCGACGTGGGCCTGCGCTTCCGCGAGCTCGACGAGCGCCAGCAGCGCAGCCTGTCGTTCCTCGCGCAGATCGCTTCCAGCGGCGTCACGCCCGGCGTCCGCAACCCCCACGCCTGACCCGAACCGCCCGATTAATCGCTCCCCTTCAACCGTCGATAGGCGAAACGATGATGACCGATCCAGCCGATACGCAAGGTAAGGACCGCCGCCGCGACCCACGCCACATCCCCGATGATGCGGTCAGCGCGCTCGGCCGGGTCGTGGACATCTCGGTGTCGGGCATGCGCATCCGCTGCCCGCAGTCGCCGCCGATCGACCCCGGGCAGCCCTTCAAGGTCGAGGTCCGGGCCGACGACCGCGCCACGCTGCTGCCCGTCCGCCTGATCGAGGCGTACCGCATGGGCGACTTCGACGGGCTCTTCGAGGCGCAGGACATCAACGAACACACCGTCGACTTGGGCGTCGAGTTCCGCCGGTTGACCCCGGCCCAGCACCGCGAGATCGAACAGATCATCGAAGACGGCTGCGAGGTCCCGCGGATCGAGGTCGGCTGGATGACCGACGACGAGGCCGCCGCACAAGACGACGAATACGCACCAAACGTGTCCGTGGGGGACCCCGAAGACTCCGCGCTGCGCGACCTCGCGGAGCAAGCCACGAGCCAGGCCGCCATGATCCACGAACCGTCCGCCAACACCGATGACGCCCACGACTCGGAGACGCCCAACTGGCGCACGACCGCGACGGGCGAACCCGAGCCGCGCGAAACCCGCCCCGGCGAACTCAACCACCGCCTCGCCGGCCGACTCGCCGCCGACGACGCCGAGTCCTCCCTGGGCAAGGTCATGGACATCTCCGCCACCGGCCTGCGCGTCCGCCGCCGCGGCGCCGCGCCCGTCCGCGTCGGCAGCGTCTTCATGATGGACCTCCACGCCGCCGGCCGCACCCTCCGCGCCCCCGTCGAGGTCGTCCGCATCCAGAAAGTCGGCTGGCGCACCTTCGACTACGGCCTGAAGTTCGGCGACCTGCCCGACGACGTCCGTGCCGAGTTCGGCCGCTTCGCCCGCATGGCGTCCAAGTGCGTCGAGATCTACTGACGCAACGCGCCGGGCTCGGACACGCCACCGACACAACTTTCTCAAACCGCCGAGTCATCGCCGGCGGTTTAGGTCGTCATCTTTGGCTGAACTTCCCCGCACTCCGGGCACGCCCCGTCGGGGTTGCCGCACAGGTCGTAGCCGCACGCGGGGCAGCAGCCGGGGCGCGAGCGGCGACGCCAACGCGTGAAGACCACAAGGGCGATTGCAAATACAAGCACGTAATGGGACGACACCGCCACAAGCCCATGCTTACCCGACGACTCAACCACAAGTTCAGGAATGAAGAAGGTGTGGTGGTAGTCGTTGTAACGCGCGAAGATGCAGTTTGGATCAAGGCCATCCATGCCCACAAGGAATGCCATCCAATCGATGCCACTCAACTGAAACACGGCCAAGTTGGTTCCGAGCATGGCCATGCCGTGAACCGACCCTTGCGATGGAATCGAGGTCTGTACGCAGAACCCATAAGTCAGGAAAAGGCTGCCGATCCAGAAGACCACCAACACCCCCGCGACGACGTACGGCCACCAACGTCGAATCACGTCGTCACCTCACTTTGAGCGCGCCCGCACTCCGGGCACGCCATGTCGGGGTTGCCACGCAGGTCGTAGCCGCACGTTGGGCAGCAGCCGGGGCCGGGACGCGAGCGGCGACGCCAGAGGGTGATGGCGATCAGAGCGAAGCCGCAGACCAACAGGTAGTGCGAGGTCACCCCGACCGTGTCGACGCGGAAGCCGGGCGCAAAGCTGACGGCTTGCCAGAACGGCACAAATCGCTCCGGAAATTTGGTTTGATCGGTGTCGAAGAAAAATCCAAACGGACCGAGGTACCACGTGGAATCCCAGAAGCCGTACGGGTCGTAGTCGCTCGCCGTGGTCGAGTAGCCCACGGCGTGCCCGTTCAGAAACCCCAGCCCGAGGTGTCGGCCGTCGTACGTCTGAGATGACCCGCCCGCCGCGGCGCGGTACGCAACGCCGAAGTCACACCACCGCGACGCCGCCCACACGCACACTAACACCCCCGCCACGACGTACGGACACCATCGGCGGATCATGCGTTCATCGTAGTGCGTTCCGCCCCGCACTCCGGACACGCCGCGCCGGGGTTGCCGCGCAGGTCGTACCCGCACGCGGGGCAGTGGCCGGAGACCGGACGGAGTTTCCATGCACAGAACGTGAAGAGGATGCTTCCGAAAGCACAGAGCAGCATGGATACGGACAGCGTGAGTCGGACCCTCGGTAACTCGCCATGCATCTTAAGTGTGCCGGGCGGGACCGGCCTTAGATCATCAAGCAAGTTGTGGAAATGGTTGAGCCACCGGTCGGGGTACGGATACGGTGGTAGTTCGGCGTGGTACTGGGGATAGACGAAGGGCATGTGTTCCACGGCGCGGTGGTGGGCCCAGCCCAAGTACAGATACATAATTACTGAGATCACTGCGCCAGTGACCAGCCATCGGCGGTGCGTTTTGCGTCCAGCCACAACCTTGACTCCAGTGGCGGAAACACAAGAGGTCGTCTCACAAAAGACGTTTTTCGCGGTGTCACAATTCAGAATGATGCGTAGGCTGCTTTCACGCGTGACCTGTTCATTCTTCGGGCCCGCCTCGACTGATCCTCCTGCCGTTCACCTTCCCCTCAAACCCCCCTTGGTATAGTCCCCGCCATGTCGCTGCTGCGCCCCATCCTCCGCAAGGCGCTCACCCACCTTCGGCACCCCGCCGCCGTCGACGACCTCGGGTCGTACCGGTACGGGCGCATCCTCGCCGGGGCGTTCTTTGTCGCCCGCACCATTGAGCGCACCACCGACGCCAAGCACGTCGGCGTGATGCTGCCCACGGGCGGGGCGTTCCCCATCGCGGTGCTGGGGTGCTGGCTCGCCGGGCGGGTGCCGGTGCCGATCAACTACCTGCTCTCGCGCGACGATTTGCACCATGTTTTGAACGACGCCGAGATCGACACGCTGCTCACCGCGGGCAAGCTGCTCGACCACATCCACAAGAACACGGCCGAGGACGCGATCCCCGACACGCTGAACCTGGTCAAGCTCGAGGAGCAGAAGTTCAAGGGCCTGCCGCCGCTGCGCCTCCCGCCGAATCCGGGCGACGACGAGTTGGCGGTCTTGCTGTACACGTCCGGCACGTCCGGCAAACCCAAAGGCGTCGAGCTGACGCACGGCAACCTGGAAAGCAACGCCCGCGCGAGCATCGAACACGCGCAGCTCAACGAGCGGTGCGTGTTCCTGGGCGTGCTGCCGCAGTTCCACACATTCGGGCTGACGGTGCTGACACTGGTGCCGCTGCTGCTGGGAGCGCGGGTGGTGTACACGGCGCGGTTTGTGCCGCGGCGGCTGGTGGAGTTGATGAAGGAGCACCGGCCGGACGTGTTCGTCGCGGTGCCGTCGATGTACCACGCGCTGCTGTCGGTGAAGTCGGCCCAGGGCGACGACTTCTCGTCGCTGCGTTACGCGATTGCCGGGGGCGAGAAGCTCCCCGCCGCGCTGGACGAGCAGTACCGCACGCGCTTCGGCGTGCAGCTTTACGAGGGCTACGGCCTGACGGAGACGTCGCCGGTGACGAACTGGTCGACGCCGGACCGGCACAAGCCCGGCTCGGTCGGCCCGACGCTGCCGGGCGTTCGTAATTTGATCCTGGGTGAGAAGGACGAGTTGTTGCCCGACGACGCGGAGGGCGAGATCTGCATCGCCGGGCCCAACGTGATGCGCGGCTACCACGGCCTGCCGGAGCTGACCGGGCAGGTGATCCTGAACATGGAGTTGCCGGGCGAAGCTCAACCGGTTCGCGTGTTCCGCACGGGCGACATCGGCAAGCGCGACGCGGACGGCTTCCTCTACATCACCGGGCGTAAGAAGGAGATGTTGATCGTCTCGGGCGAGAACGTGTTCCCGCGCGAGATCGAGGAGGTGCTCGACAAGCACCCGGCGGTGGGCGCCTCTGCGGTGATCGGCGCGCCCGACCCGTCGCGCGGGGAGGTGCCGGTCGCCTTCGTCGAACTCAAGGACGGCGCGGAGGACTTCGACCCGTCGGAGGCCCGCAACTTCTGCCGGCAGCATCTGGCCCCGTTCAAGGTGCCGCGCGACATCCGTGTCATGGACGAGCTGCCGCGCAACCCGACGGGAAAGATCATGAGAAGGGCGTTGACGATTGAGCACGACGCCGAGGCGGAGGCGTGATGCGGATTGTTGGTCGCGTGGACTGGTTGCTTAAGCAACGAGTCCGAGAGGGCGTGGTCTGCGATTATGTGTCCGATCGCCACGCGGACCAGTAGGCGGCGTGGCGGTCGATGAAGCGTCCGGGGGTTTCTGAAAACAGGGCACGGGCTTGTTGTCGGATCGTGCTTTCGGCTTGTTGCGTTTGGGCGTCGATGAACGCCGCGACGCGTTGTGATGCTCCACCCTCGGGCAGCGTCTCGGACAACGCAAGGTCTTCAGCGCACCCGTTAGCCACCTCGGCCAGATCGATCAGCCGCTGCCGCTGCGCCCCGAGCACCTCCGGCCAACACCGTTCGAGCCAGCGCTGCTGGTCCGCGAGACGGCGCAGCGCCACGGCAAGGTCGGCCGGGTCGCCGAGGGGTTCCTCCGTCGCCAGCCGCCTCGCCCGCGTGTACGTCGAACGGAATCCCGGCATCAGCGCCGCGAAGCCTTCGCCGGCGACGTGCCAGTATCCCGCCCGCATCCGTACCTCGGCCAGGTCCGCGATCATGCGGTGCACCGCCGGGTCGGGCCCCCGCTTGCGCCGGCGCGGTTTTGATTCGTTTTCTTGATCCTGGCTCGCGGGTTCGAAGATCGTTTCGGGCGTGATGCCGGCGAGGTTTCCGCCCGCCGACTCCAGGCACGCCCGCAGCCGCGCCTCCACGTCCGGCTTCCGCTGCATCTTGCGCCACGACCGTCGCAGCACCTTCGCCTCACGCTGTGCCGCCGCCTTGTCCATGCCCGGTGACACCAACGCCCACAACGCGAGCAGGCGATCCAGGTCGTTCCGCACCCGGTCCGCAACCCCCGCCAACCCCGCGTCAGCCGTGTGCAGCGACGCGAGCGCGCGGTCCAGCCGTTCGCACGCCGTGCGCCGCATCGCCTTGACCACCGGCTCTTTCCGCTTGACCGCGAACATCGCCGCGATCCTAACACGCGATAGCAACGAAAAGCCGAGACTTCAAACCCGTTGATTGCGGAGGGCGCAAATAATCACGGCGAGGTCACCACGGCCCCGGCTTCATCCGGCGTCCAGTAATCCGAACGGGAGATCGAGAAACCTCACCCCGCGCGCAGCGCCTGAAGGTGCCGCGCGAAGTGGTCTTTCAAGACGGCCTCGTATGTGCCGGGGTGCTCGGCGAGGCATTGGCGCAGCGCCGGGCCCAGGTCTGTGTCGGTCACCACCGAGCCGAACGTGCAGTGCAGGATCTGCCGGCCCGGCTTGGTGAAGCCGGTATTGGCGGGCACGTCGTCCCAGTGTTCGAGGTATTCGCCGATCAACGCGTGGTCGTCCTTGATGTCGCCCTGCGGCGCGGCGCTGCCGAGCGTGGCGTGGACGTGGTATGTCGCTTTGTCCGTGTCGTAGTGATCGCGTGAAAAGTCCACGATCCGGCGGAACAGCGCGACGTCTTCGATCGCCACCACGCGCAGCGCCTCGAGGTAGCTCGTCCCGGCGGTCTTGACGTGGAACCGGCCCTTCGTCGCCCGGCCCAGCGCCGGGTACATCGAAAGCTTGTCCGACCCCGAGTGCAGCGACAGCTTGTAGGGCCCGAGGTGTTCGGCGATGGCGGCGTGGTCCGCGAGCGAGGCTTCGAGCGCCGCGACGTCGCCGATGTAGTCCACGCCTTTTTCGAGCTCGCCGATGAAGCGCGGCGCGAGCGAGACGACGTTGACGCCGGCCTGACGCAACTGGTCCGCGATGATGTAGTGCTCGTGCAGGGTGGTCGGCTGATCCGTCTCGTCGATCGAGACCTCGATCTCGTGCGGCTGGCCTCGCTGCTCCGCGGCGCTCTTGATGTAGGCGGCCAGTTCCAGCGCGTGTTCGATGGCTTTGCCGTACTTCACCGCGGCGCGCTTGACCGTCAGTTCGTCGAACGTGAGGGAGACCGTGTCGCCGGCCTTGAGCGTTTGGCCGAGGTATTGCTCCGCCCACGGCGGCGCGATGTATTTCGCATCCACCGTCGCGGCGTCGTAGTTGTCCGCTTTCTGATCCACGTGGTCGGACGGGTCGATCGTGAAGAACACGAAGCCGGCGTCGGCGGTGACGTCGACGTCGGCGGGCGTCTTGAGGTGGTCGGCATCGGCACCCCAAGACTGGTCGAACCCTGCGGCGCTCAGCGCGGCGACGGCGGCGGTCATGACCTCGGTCGCCGAGCGCTGCGTGCGGGTCATCTCACGGATGGACTGCTGGGCGAAGATGCCGGCGATGGGCCCGCCGTCGGCCTTGAGCGCCGCGAGGTGCCCGGGGGTCGCGAGCCCGAGCCGGTCGCCGAAGCCGAAGGACGGGGTCAGGCCCAGGGCGACGGGTTTGAGGACGGAAGTCGTGGTCGTCATGCCCGGATCGTAACGCCGGGCGGGCTTCGCGATCCCGTCGATCCGTTGCACCAATGAGGCGAAGAGTTCGTCGAAGTCGGAAAGGAGCGCGTCGCGCTGCTGGGGAAGATGCTCGATCGTCGTGTCGAGGCTGACCGCCCGGTCGAAGCGTTGCGAGAACCGCTCGGACATCTGGCGGAAGGTCGCGGTCAGGCCCGCGTCGGTTCGGTATCGCCCGAGCCAGTCCTGCTCCACCATGAGCGTGACGGCCGCGGCCATCCGCGGGGGCATCACGGCCGTGGCGTCCGGATCGGTCAAACCGGCGTAGCACGACGCGATGAAGTCGGGCAGCGGAAGCTCGTGGTGCTCGCTCCATCGCAGCGACAGAGCGTGGTCGAACAACACGTCCGCCACGATCCCCGCGAACCGGCCCTGGGTGGGCGCGAGTGACGACGTGAGCCGTCGCCGGGTCCGGCCGAAGGCGGGGTGGGCGTCGCACCAGCGGTCCACCGCGCGGTGCCGATCGACCCCCGCGGCCACCGGCGCGGGCAGGTCGGCGGGGAGCCGGCCACGGACCAGGTCGGGCATGAGGTTGCCGACCAGTTCGAGCGGCGGCGCGACCTCGCGCGGCCGGGCCAGATAGAGGTGCGCGAGAAAGTTCACTGCGCCATTGTGGCCCGACGGCCGGTCGGCCGCCCCTCCGCCCCGTGGTCCGGTTCAGGCGACGCCCCGGAAAGGCCGCCCCGCAAAAGCTTGCCCACCATCGGGACCGGCCCGCGTCGTGTCGCTTTCTCCCGGGCTACGCGGCCAGCGGCGTCGGAGCCGGGGCGTGGTCGAGGAGGAGGTTCGCCATGTCGTAAACCTCGCGGACGGCCGGGTCGAAACGGTCGGCATGTCGGTCGAGCGTGTCGCGGAGGGGGAGGAGTTTGAGGTGGCCGGCCGCGCCATGGTCTTCGGCCAGGAGGAAGAGGATGAACACGGATTGCGTCAGGCGGTACTCGGCCGGCTGGTCTTCCGGGCCGCCGAACAGCCCGTCCGCGGGGTGCTGGAGGGTGTCGAGGGCGGCGAGGGCGGCTTCGTGGGCCAGGCGGAGGCGGGCGTGGTCGTCGCGGCGGTCGGCCCCGGGCTCGCGGAGCCGGCGGTGCAGGGCGGCGGCGGCGAGCGCGGTGGTCAGGGCGTCGTCGCGGTCGTGGAGCGTCCAGGCGCCGTGGGGCTGCTGGGTGCCGAGCAGGCGGTGGGTGAGCTGTCGGGCTAAGGGCGTGGGGCCGTGGGTCAGTTCGCAGAGCCGACGGAGCGCCAGGGCCCAGGCGGCGACGGGCGTGTCTTCGAGGCGGACCCGCAGGGGCAGGGGCCAGTTGACGCCGTGCCCGGCCAGTTCGGCCCAGAGGCGGCCGGTGTCGTCGGACTCGATCAGGCGGGACATGCGGTGGAGGCTGAGCATGACGGCTTCCTGGGGTCGTGGCGAAACGGGGTTCGGGCGGTCAACGAGACCACTTGTTCGGAACTTGAACGGCATCAGTATGACCCAAACAAAAACCGATGTCAAGGATTTATTTTTGATTTTTGTTTGGGCTGTGAATGCGTTGTAAAAGTGAAGAGACACCCTGGATGAACGTGAATGTTCAAAAGATGTTGAATAACTTGGAACGGACCCAGCATGGATGCGTCTCTTGCCTGGAAGCGAGGTTTTGTGTTTTTCGCTGGGAGCGCGCGGCCGATCCGGCCACGAAAAAACCCCCGCTCCAGGGCTCCGAACCTGAGAGCGGGGGCGCGCCACGGCTAAGGCGGGGTCCGGGCACCGGCCCGAACACCACGACTCGCCATCCTATCGGCAGATTTCCGGCGGTGTCAACGGAAGCGGAGTGAGATTATGATGATTCATGTAAACCAAAACCAGACAATGATTTACGATAATCGTCTTGCGATAGACGTCGGATCAAGCGCAAGTTGAATGGCGGACGGGGTTTGCGTTATTTTTCCGTGATGAGCGGGCCCCCGGAGCGGGATTCATCTCGGACGCGGAGCCTATCCGAGGCCCACGAAGAACCCGTGATCGAGGTGGTGGTGGGCGTGTTGGTCCGGGTCGAAGCGGGCGGGCCGGAGGTGCTGATCGCCCAGCGGCGGACGGATTCGGTGTTGGGCGGGCGGTGGGAGTTTCCGGGTGGAAAAGTCGAGCCGGGCGAGACGCGGGAGGCGGCGTTGCGGCGCGAGTTTCACGAGGAAATCGGGGTGACCGTTCGGGTCGGCGAACCGTTGTGCGAGGTCGGTCACCGATACGACCACGGCCGGGTGCGCATCGCGGTGTGGGAATGTGGTCTGGTGTCGGGAGAGCCGCGACCGCTGGCGGCGGATCGGCTGGCGTGGGTGACGCCGGATGCGTTGGACCGTTACGCGTTTCCAGAGGCGAACGGGCCGATCCTCGCGGCGGTGCGGGCGCGGGCGGCGGGGTGGGCGAGCCGCGGCGGGATTGGCGAGTGAATCCCGCTGACGGACCGGGAAGTTCTGACGATCGACGACGAACGAAACGGATCCACGAAAGTCCGCGAACGCTTGACGTTCTCCGGCATGGGCCACGCGTGATTATTTACCTTCCCACGCTCGGCGCGTTGTCATCCGGCAGCGTCACCGGGTCTTCGAGCAGTTTGAGCGTGCCGGCGTCTGCGTCGATCTCGACCAGGCCGCCGACGGGGAAGGTCGTGTTCCACCGCACGTGCCCGACCGGGACGCGCATCAGCACCGGGTAGTCGCGGTCTTCGAAGTACTGCCGGATGATGTCGTCCTGGGTCCACTCGCCCTCATCCGGATCGTCGTCGCGTGACCGGCGGGTGAAGTAGCCCATGACCGCGCCGGCAAGGTTGTCGAGCTTCCCGCCCGATTCGAGCTGCCGGAGCATGCGATCGACGCGGTACGGGGCTTCGCCGACGTCTTCGAGGAAGAGGATCTTGCCTTCGGTCTCGATCTCGAAGGGCGTGCCCATCATCGCCGCCACCAGCGAGAGGTTGCCGCCGATCATCCGGCCGGTCGCCTTGCCGGACGTCAGCTTCACCACGGGTTCCACGTCGTCGTATCCGGTGAAGTCGTAGGCAAAACCGGGCGTCTCCGTGTCTTCGTATTCCGACGCGAGCAGCGTGCGCCAGAAGTATTTGCCCGCCAGCGGGTGCAGGCCGTTGTCGCTGCCCAGGCCCCACAGCGGGTTGGGTGTGTGGAACGTGACCAGCCCGGTGCGCTGGTGGATCGCGATGTGCAGCGCGGTGATGTCGGAGAAGCCGATGAGGATTTTCGGATTCTCGGCGATCACGTCGTAGTCGAGCAGGTCGAGCATGCGCGTCACGCCGTAGCCGCCCGTGCCGGGGAAGACCGCGTCGACCTCGGGGTCGGTGAACGCCCGCATCAACTCGGCCGCGCGGGTCTCGTCGTCGCCGGCCAAATAGCTGAGCTTGCGGTAAAGGTCGTCGGGCACCCGCACCTCGTAGCCCAGGTCGCGCAGGGTCTTGATCGCCAGCTCGGTGCGTTCGCGGTTCAGGTCGCCGGCGGGCGCGACGAACATGATCGTGTCGCCGGGTTGCAGGGCTTTGGGCTTAATCAGTGCGGGCGTAGCGTGGTTCATCCCGGGGGCGTCGGGCGTCTGGGCACAGGCGGCGAGCGTGACGGTCAACAGCGCGAACAGCGCCACGGTGAGGTGAAAGGGCAGCGGCATGCCGGGAGTGTAAACGCTGCGGGTTCAACGCCCCTGCGGGACGAGGTAGCGCAGCCAGAGGTCGCCGTCGAGCGTCTCGGCATGTTCGAGATGCAGGCTCAAGGCCTCGGTGATCGACGCGCAAGTCCGCCCGGACAACGCGTCCTTCGCCGACGCGTCGCCCAGCACCTTGGGCGCGACGAAGACCCACGCCTCATCCACCAGGCCCGCGTCGAACATGGCGCTGGTGAGTGTCGGGCCGCCTTCCAGCAGCACATTCGTCGCGCCCTCGTCGGCGAGCTGCCGCAGGCCCGCTTCGGGTTCGCCGGACCAAACCGTGACCGGCGGGCCGCCGTCGTGGAGAAGCTTCGCCTGCGGGAACGCGCGTTCAAGCCGGCCGGTGCGGTCGAACACGACGCGTCGCGCGACGCGTTTGAGTTCGACCTCGCGGGCGGTGAGCGCCGGATCGTCCGCGATGACGGTGCCCACGCCGACCATGATGGCGTCCACGCGGGCCCGCAGCTCGTGCACCTTCTTGCGTGACGTCTTGTTGCTGATCCACTTCGAGTCGCCCGTGGATGTCGCCACCTTGCCGTCGAGGGTCTGGGCCCACTTGGCGATGACCCAGGGCAGGCCGGTCGTGGTGCGTTTGATGAACGGGGCGTTGAGGCGATGCGCCTGCGCTTCGTGAATCCCGACCTCGACTTCAATGCCCGTTTGACGCAGCGTGTCGAATCCCTGCCCGGCGACGCGCGGGTCGGGGTCTTCCATCGCGGCCACGACGCGCGACACGCCCGCACCGATCAGGGCCTCGACACACGGCGGCTGCTTGCCGTGGTGGGCGCAGGGCTCGAGCGTGACCACGGCCGTGGCGCCCGCGGGGTCATTCCCACGTTGGCGAGCGTTGCGCAAGGCCGCGACTTCCGCGTGAACGTCGCCGAAACGCTCGTGAAACCCCTCCCCGACGGATGACCCGCCGCGCAGGAGCACGCACCCGACCATCGGGTTGGGCTCGACGTAGCCCTGCCCGCGTCGGGCCAGCTCCAGGGCCCGCTGCATGGCCTGCGTTTCATTCATGCCGGCGATGATACGGACGGCGGTAGAATCGGGGCGTCGCGCCGCGGCGTGGGGCCGTGGCCTGCGTGACGGTTTGGATATTCACCGAAAGGGTTCAACATGAAATGGGTCGTGCGGATTGTGGGCGTGCTGGTCGTGCTGCTGATCGTGGCGGTGGTCGTCGTGATGCTTTCGCTCAACGGGATCGTTAAGTCGGCGGTGCAGTCGGCCGGCAGCTCGGCGACGGGCGTCGACACCACGCTGGGCGGCGTGAACGTCGGGGTGTTCAGCGGGTCCGCGTCGCTCAACGACTTCAAGCTCGGCAACCCCGAGGGCTTCCAGGCCGAGTCCGCGTTCGAGCTGGGCAGCGCCGACGTGCAGCTCAAGACCGGCTCGCTGTTCTCCGACACCGTCGTCGTCCCCAAGGTGCACATCGACGGCGCCCACGTCACGGTCGCCTTCGAGAACGGCAAGCTCAACCTCACCGAGCTCATGAAACAGATCGAGGAGAACACCGGCGGCGCCGACGACAGCCCCGCCGACAGCGGCGAAGGCAAGAACGTCATCATCGAAGACCTGCAGGTCACGAACACGACCGTCACGGGCGCCGTCGCGCTGGTGCCGGGCAGCGACCCGATCCAGATCGACCTGAAGATCGCCGACATCCACAAGACGGGCATCGGGTCCGACGGTAGCGGCGTCAAGCTCCAGGACGCGGTGGGCCTGATCCTCGAGACGATCATGCTCAACGCCACCGAGGGCGTGGCCGGCAACGTCCCGGGCCTGGGCGACCTGAAGAACATGCTCGGCGACGTCGGCGCTCAAGCCACCGAAGCCCTCGACAAGGTCGGCGGCGACGCGGGTAAGGCGCTCGAGGGCGCGGGCGACGGAGTCAATAAAGCGCTCGAAGGCGTCGGCGAAGGGCTGGGCGGGCTGCTCGGCGGCAACAAAGACGAGTAACCCACGCACAGATCATCACACCAACCCGAAGCCCACGTTCAGTGAACGTGGGCTTCTTCTCTTCTCTCGTGCTTTCGTGGAGCGACAACGCCCCTGCTTCACTTGTCAAAGAGCCGGCAGCTCTACAAAGCGGCGGCCGGTGGCCGCCGTCGAGCGCTCGCAAACCCACGCGCCCGAGCACGGCCGACACCGTCGGCCGCTTTATTTCGCCACCTTCACCAAGGCCGGACCTTCGTCCCACGCGGCGGCGGCTCCCACTTCACGCAGCACCACGCTGATGCACACCTCGCATCAACCCCGGCGAGCCGTCGCGTTCGGATTGGACTCCCTTGGCCCTTGTCCCGTCGGGGGTCTTGCGAAGCGTGGGG
>JAUIGU010000028.1 GCA_030432595.1 Phycisphaerae bacterium | reverse complement strand
GCCGGCGGAGGTGATCACGCCCGCGGTGCTGGAGCCGGTGTACCGCGTGCCGCTGCGGGAACTGCGGGACGACGAATCGCCGGGCGGCGGGGCGGGCCGGGTGTTGGTTCCGGCCGGCGGGCGTAAGATGGGGGCATGAGTAGCGGGTTCGTCACGCCTGGTCTGGACGCGGTGATGCCGGGTTATCTCGGTTCGCTGGGGCAGAGCTTGCCGAGTGTTTTGGACACGGACGCGTGGATCTACATCATTGCCGCGGTGATCTGGGTGGGGACCTGGTTGGTGGCCGAGGTGCGGAAGCGTCGCAAACCCACGGGGACGTCGGAGCCGGGCGTCGAAGAGAAACGACAGCGCGAAGACGCAGGCGACGCGTGGGTCGTCGATGAACTCGAGATCATCGAGGACGAGCCGCCACGCCCCGCACGTCCGACGGGTCAAACATCAAACACCGGCAACGCGCCGAGCGCGACCCCGACGACGGCCAAGTCGGCGCCGCCACGCTCGGCGTCGCCCGGTTCGTGGCAGCAGCTCGTGAAGGACCCCGGCGCGTGGGTCGAGCACATGCAGGCCCAGGCCGAGCGCGCTCAACAGGAACAGGCCCCGCCGCGCGGAGATGCAGAAAACAAGGCGGCTTCGCCACCGACCCGGGAGCGCGACGTTCGCGACGCTCGGGACGTTCGGCGTGGCCGTGAACACCCCGCACCGGATCGTCCGGCCCGGACGGATGGGTCCCGACCAAGGCGCGAGCAGCCCCGACCCGCCGCGGGCCAGCGCACCGCTTCGCGGCCGGTTCGAACGGCGCGAACGCAACCCGCGAGGCCCTCGCCGCCGCGCACGTCCGCCGCAACATCCCCGGTCGAAACGCCCAAGGCATCCACCGCCGACGTCGCCGAGACGGAGATCGGCGGGGAAGCGCACGACCCGTTCGCGTTGGGGGTGCGCCGTGGTGCCGGATCGAACAGCGTGGGCGCGGCATCGTTGTCGCTCGGTCGGCTCGACCGCACGGCGCTGCGGCGGGCGATCGTGCTCGCCGAGGTGTTGGGCCCGCCGGTGGCGTTGCGCCAACCGGATCAGCAGGCCGGGGCGGTGTCGTGACGCCCGATCGAGGTGAAGGCGTGTCGCTGCCCCAGGCCGCGCCGGATGCGCGGCTGGACCGCATCGAGGTCGTGGTCGGCGACATCACGGATTTGCCCGACGACTTGGGTGTGGACACAGTCGTCAACGCCGCCAACGAACCGCTCGCCGGCGGCGCGGGTGTGGACGGCGCGATCCACCGCGCGGCGGGCCACGATGAACTGCTTGGCTACAACCGCACGCACCACCCCGAAGGCTGCAAGACCGGTTTGGTGAAAGTGTCTCCGGCGTTTGGCCTCGAAGCGAAGGGCATCAAGCACATCCTCCACACCGTCGGCCCCGTCTGGTCCGGCCAGCGCGACACCGGCGTCCCTGGCGCGCCCGGCGACGACACCGCCAAACTCGGGTACACGTTGGAAGACACCTTGTTGGCGTCGTGCTACACGAACGTGCTCAAGGCCGCGGAACAACTCGAGAGCGAAGCGGTCGCTATCCCGGCGGTCAGCACCGGCGTGTACGGCTTCCCCAAACCCCGCGCGGCCAAGATCGCGCTGGGGCATGTGCTCGGGCATTTCCAGCAGCGCCCGGCCCCCGCGTTTCCGAAACGCGTGGTCTTCGTGTGTTTCAGCGACGCCGACGCCGAGGTGTACCGGCAAGCCATCGACACGCGGGACGCGTGGATGTTCACGCAGCGACGCGGGTAGTCCGGTTTTGGTAAGTCGCCCCCGGAAGAGCGCGGGTAGACTCGATTGCTTCGAGAGACCCAGTGTTTTCAGGGCTGGGTGGCCCACGGTCGGAGACCGTGGGCTTCAAGAGCAACTTGACCTGACTTCATTGACCTCCGTTTCTTTTTAAGGACCCCATCGGTGATCGAACTCAAGCAGGATTGTCAATACGCGATGGTCATCCCCACGAGCATGGGCACGCGGCTGACGCCGGCCGACGGGCAGCCGTTCCACTGCTCGGACACGTTCAAGATCCACGCCAGCAGCGCGGAGTCCAACGTCGGCAGTGTGTGCTCTTATCTGGGCCCGAAGGTCAAGATCCTGACCGCGTTCGTGAAGGGCAGCCCGATGGCGCGGCTGATCAAGGACGACCTCGCGGGCCGGCACATGGACTTCGAGGGGCCCGAGGTCGACCCCGGCGGGCCTTGGGGGTATCGGCACCAGATCAACCTGGCCGACAGCGGCGCGGGCAGCCGCGGACCGCGCGTCGCCAACGACCGGGCCGGCGAGGTCGGGCGCACGCTAAACGCGAAGGACTTCGACCTCGAGCGCATCTTCGGCAAAGAGGGCGTGCAGATCGTGCACATGTCGGGGCTGATCGCGGCGCTGTCGCCGGACACGGCGCAGTTCTGCCTGGACATCGCGCGCAAGGCGAAGGAGCACGGCACGCGGATCTCGTTCGACCTCAACCACCGCGCGAGCTTCTGGAAGGGCCGGGAGAAGGAGTTGTCCGAAGTGTTCAAAGAGATCGGCGGCCTCGCGGACGTCCTGGTCGGCAACGAAGAGGACTTCCAGTTGTGCCTCGGGGTTGAGGGTCCGGAGGCGGGCGGCGCGGACATCGGCGAGAAGATCGAGAGCTTCCAGCAGATGATCGGCCGGGTGAAAAAGGCGTTTCCGAACGCATCCGTCTACGCGACGACGCTGCGCGAAGTGGAAAGCGCGAGCGTACACCACTGGGGCGCGATCGTGTCGTGCGGCGACGAGCTGCACGTGCTGCCGCCGCGGGCGATCGGCGTCGTGGACCGCATCGGCGGCGGCGACGGCTTCGTCGGCGGGCTGCTCTACGGCGTGGTCAAGCAGTGGGACGCGCTCAAGTGCGCCCAGTTCGGCTGGGCGAGCGGCGCGTTCGTCGCGACGCTGCTGACCGACTACGCCCAGCCCGCGGACGAGGAACAGATCTGGAGCATCTGGGAAGGCAACGCACGGGTGAAACGGTGAGTGCTTGCGGGCTCGGGTCCAATTAAAGACGTGATTTGTTTGTGTTTTCCAGCCGCAACCCAACGGGTTGCGCGCCTTCCGGAAGGTGAATGACGCGGGCGCGCAGGCCGTTGGCCTGCGGCTGGCAGAGTTTGGGATTGCTTCACGCCTGGAGATCACCATGTTGCTCGGTACTGGGAGTGCGGCCACGGTGATCGATGACGCGGCGCTGGATGCGCACGTCGCGGCGTTGGCCCAGTCGTACGGCGAAGGTGCGAAGCGGGTATTGTTGATCCCGCCGGACCACACGCGGTTGAACTCGTTCGCGGGGCCGATCGCGGCGAAGTTTTATGCGTTGTTTGCGGAGCGGGGGATTCATGTCGATGTGTTGCCGGCGTTGGGGACGCACAAGGCGATGTCGGCCGACAAGCTGCGTTTGATGTTCGGTGACGCCATCCCGGCCGAGCGTTTTCTGGTGCATCGCTGGGACGAGGGGCTGCTCGAACTGGGCGTGATCCCCGGTGCGGACATCGATGCGTTGTCGGAGGGTCGGCTGAGCAAGGCGAACCTCGACGACGACATGACGGTCGCGCTGAACCCGGCGGTGCTGGAGGGTGGGTACGACAAGGTGATCTCGATCGGGCAGGTGGTGCCGCACGAGGTCATCGGGATGGCGAACTACACGAAGAACCTGATGATCGGCGTGGGCGGCAAGCCGGTGATCGACCGGTCGCACTTCCTGGGCGCGGTGTACGGGATGGAACGGATCATGGGGCGGACCGAGTCGCCGGTGCGGACGCTGCTGAACCGCGCGTTCGACGAGTTCGTCCGGCCGCGGGCGAAGCTCAACGGCGTGGACATCCAGTTCGTGCTGACGGTGGTGGAAGACGTCCCGGGCAAAGGCGCGGTGATGCGGGGGATCTACGCGGGCGACGACCACGACACCTTCGCGACCGCCGCGGAACTGGCGCGGACGGTGAACTTCGACACGGTGGACGAAGAGATCGAGCACTGCGTGGTGTACCTGGACCCCGAGGAGTTCGAGAGCACCTGGCTGGGCGACAAGGCGATCTACCGCACACGGATGGCGATGGCGGACGGCGGCAAACTGACCGTGCTCGCGCCGGGGCTCAAAGAATTCGGCGAGAACCCGCGGACCGACCCGCTCATCCGCAAGTACGGCTACCACGGGACCGAGCACACACTGCAACTGCTCGCACAGCACGAGGAGTTAAGAAACGAATTGTCGGTCGCGGCGCACCTGATCCACGGCTCGACCGAGGGGCGGTTCGACGTGACGTATTGCTGTGGCGAGGGTGTGACCGAGGACGAAGTCCGCGGCGTGGGCTACGGCTACGCGCGGGACGACGAGACGATCAAGCTTTACGACCCGGCGAAGATGAACGCGGGGTGGAACGAGGTGAACGGGGAGAAGGTGTTCTACATCCCCAACCCGGCGCTGGGTTTGTGGGCGGCGGCGGGGCGGGTGTGAGATGCCTGACCTTCGGCCGATCGGTCCTGCGGGTTTGCGATTCCGACGAACCGTGCCACCATTGATTGTCGGGTCGATGGTGGGTGTGCTCTACGGGATTTGGCCGCCAACCATTCTTATCACCTCTCTGGCCGGGCTTTTTTATCTGATGTGGGACGCGTGGCGTACGCTTCGACGTTTGGCCTATTGGCAACAGGTCGTAGAGAATCAATCACGCGAACGCAACGACGTTGAAAGCATGTTCCCGGAAGAGAAAGACGCGAAACTCGCCAAAGTTGCGGCAGAGGATTACCTGGCCAGCATCTTGGTGATGATCCCGGTCGCCACTTTTAGCGCAGTTGTGCTGGCAGTGTTCACCGACATGTTTTAGCGATCAGTCAGCCGAAGCTGAGTGTTCAAGCCCATCGGTTGGGTCAGAACGATCGGCGGACGTTGACGCTGGTGCCCTTGCGGCGTTTGCGGTTGATGAGTTTGCGGCCGGCGCTGGTGCGCATGCGGGCGCGGAAGCCGAACTTGCGGGCACGCTTGATCAGGGAGCGACGCTTGGGGTAGTGGGTGGACATCGTGGGGCTCGCGATGAAAAAGGGGGTGGATTGGTGGGTGTCGATCCGAGGCTTCGCTTGCGCTCAGCCCTCGAATTAAGGGTTTGGGTTTACTGCGGGACGGTGATGAACCGCGAGGCGTAGGCCGCGTTGCCGCGGGTGTCCCGGACGCGGAGGGACAGCACGTGGCCGCCCGGCGCCAAGCGGGGCAGTGTAAAGCTGAACGCCTCTTCTGTCGAGTCGTAGATCCGGTCGTCGGGCAGGGCGGGCCGCCAGGGCTCGTCGGCGGAGACGCGGTAGTCCACGGCGGCGACGGGGCTGTGGGCGTCGCGGGCGGTGCCGATCATCCGGCCGCGGGGGGCGTCGTCGTCCTGGTCGGGGTCCAGAATGAGGGTCGGCGGGGTGTTGTCGATGAGCAGCGGGTCGGAGCGGCGGGAGCCGGCCTTGGCCGAGCCTTTGGGGTTGTCGAGCCGGTCGTGCCCGACCACACGGACGACGTACCGGCCGTCGGGGACGGTCTTGGTGTCCCACTCGTAGCTGGTCTCTTCGAGGTCCTCGGCGACGGTGAGCCAACCGGGGTCGGGCTGGTTGGCGGTCGGCATCGGCTGGGCCTGGAGGTCGTAGCGGATGCGGTCGGCGTTGGGGTCCTCGGCCTCCCACTCGAGGTTGACGGTCGTGGGCGTAGGCTCGTCGGGGTCGTCGGGCGTGTCGGCGTAGGCGGCGGTGAAGGTGGAGATACGCGGGGCAAGGTTGGGGCGGACGTAGGCGAGATCGACCTTGTCGATCGAAGGCGCGCCGTTGCCGTCGGCTTCGAGGGTCAGGCGGTACTGGATGAACCGGGCCGGCGGCGAGGCGACCTCGAAGAGCCGGAGCCCCTGGTCGTCGGTCCCCAGCGCGGCGGCGGGCTCCCAGGGCGACCACGCGGCGGCGTCGGGGTCGGCGACGGCACCGCTGCGGGTCTCGACGGTGACGCCCGCGACGGTGCCGCGCTGGGCGGCGAGTTGGAGCTTACCCCACAGCGAGACCTGCTCGGCGTCGAGCGCGACCGAGGTGTAGGTGCCGGCCGTCTGGTCGGTCGTGGCGGCGAGGGTGCGGAGCGTGCCGGGGTTGGCGGTGCCGAAGACGAACGCGCCGTCGCCGTGTTCCGCGACGGTGACGACCTGTTCGGCGTCGAGGTCTTCGAGGACGGCGGTCTCGCGGGGGTCGAGCTTGACCTCGTAAATCTGACCCTCGGAGCCGGTGGCGATGAGCAGGCGGTGGTTGGGTTCGTCCAGGTGCAGGCCGAGCACCATGACGGACTCGCGGAAGGGCTCGGTGACCAGGCCGTCGGGGCTGATCTTGTAGACAGCGTTGCCTTCCTTGGCGGAGGCCTCGGGCGAGCCGGCGGTGCGGGGGCGGGTGGCCTTGGGGGCGCTGGAGGCCTTGGCGCTGGCGGCGAGCTTGCCGGTCTTGCGGGCGGTTTCGAGGCGCTTGCGGACCTCTTCGCGGAGCGCGTCGTACTGCTCGGCGGTGATCTCGGCGGTCTCGCCCTGGGCGAGCGCGTCGTCGCCGGTGTCGGCGTCGGCGGTGATGTCGCTGGGCGCGTCGGGGGTTTCTTCGCCCTCGGCGGCTTCGGCTTCGGCCGCGGCGTCGTCGGCCTGTTCGGCGGTTTCCGCTTCGTTGGCCATGGCGTCGGCGGCGGCGTCATCGGCCTGGTCGGTCTGCATCGGCGCGGGGTCGGGCTCGATGGGGAGCGGGTCGTCGGGCATGTCGCCCGGATCGGTGGGGTCGTCGAGAATCTCGCCCGAGGGCGTGTCGGTGTCGGGCCGGCCGGTGTCTTCCTCGTTCGCGCCGTCGATGCGGCCGGGGCGGGCCTGATCGGCGTCGGCGGTGCCGGCGTAGAGCGTGCCGTCGGCCGCGACGACCAGCGCGGCGACCTCGGGCTCGGCGGCGTCGTAGACCGCGGTGGTGCTGCCGTCCTCGTCGAGGCGGTAGATGATGCCGTCGGTGTCGGTGCCGGCGTAGACGGGGAAGCCGGGGTTGCCGTCGGCCTCGGTGCTGGCGGCGAGGGTGAGGACGTTGGCCTGCGGGGTGTCGAGTGCGACTTCGAAGGTCGGGTTTCCGTCTGCGTCTTCGCCGGCGCTGCGGTAGACGACGCCGTCGGGGCCGGTCGCGACGAAGACGTCCAACGCGTCGGTGATCAGCAGGTCCCACACATAGCGCACGTCGGGGAACTCGACTTCGGTTTCCACCTCGCCGGCTTCGTCGCCGGACGTGTTCATCACGACGATCCGGCTGGGCGTACCGCTGAGACAGATCACAAGTTTGTTGCCGCCGGGTGCCGCGAGTTTGAACACCTGTTCGCCGGGGAAGGTCGCAAACTCCACGAGCTCGTGCGTGGGGTGTTCGGATTCTTCTTCATCGTCGGATTCGTTTTCGTCGTTGCCCGCGTCTTCGTCGGCCTCGGCGTTGTCGTCGGCTTCGACTTCGCCGCCGAGCTTGAACACGGCGGCCTCCGGCCCGACGGCGACAAAGGTTTCGCCCTCCACCTCGACGACGTCGTACACCACGGTGTATTCCGCCGGCAGCTCCGCGAGCAGCTTGCTCGTCGTGGTCAGTTCCAGATCGCCCAGGTCGGTGACCACGGTGCCGTCGAATTCGCCGGGCTCGAAGTCGGCTTCGTTGGTGTGGACGAAGCGTTGCGGCTGCACGGCGTACGCCGCACCGACAATCAGAAAGGCGAACACAAGGGCGGACAAAGGGGTCTTCATGGCTTCAACTCGGGGCGGCGCGGCCGCGTAGGGACAGAAACTTTTCGGATACAAGCGGAACCGGAGGCAAACGGTAGGCCCGAACGCGGACCGCGCCTCAAGGCTCGACCACCGTCACCGCCACGCCGATCTCCCCGACGGTCACGTCGTCCAGGGGGAACACGAAGTCGACGCCCGGCACGCCCGGCAGGGTCGTCGTGTCCGCGTGGTTACGCAGCAGGGCGGCGTGGTGGCTGGGCAGCTTGGGCATCGCGAGGTTGCCGACGGACACGCCCGCCATCGCCGCGTCCTGCCGCATCAGCGAGATGTACAACGCGGCGCGGTCGAGGTTGAGCATCGTGTCGTACGCGTCGAACAGCTCGTCGAGGTTGTCGAGTGTGCTCCACCTGGGCACGGTGTTGAACTGCCGGAACATGTGGCTCTCGGCGTCGCCGACGATGAGCGGGTACTCGCCCGGCGGCAGGTCCGAGGGCAGGTCGATCTCGAACGACCGCGTGTAGGGCGCACCTTCATACGGCTGGAAGTCGACCGACACCGACACCGTGTCGCCCGGACGCGCGGCGGCGGGGCTGACCGCGATGTTCTGGAGGTACACGAGCTTCACGCCGGGCTGCACGTCGATGGTGAATTCGCTGCCGGCAAGTTCGAGCGTCGCGAACTCGTTGTCGAGCAGTGTCGCCATCAGCGGCGCCAGCTCGAACGCCACCGAAGACTCGGTGCCCAGCGGCAGCAGCGTGTCCATGCTCAATGATTTGCCGTTGCTGAAGCGCAGCTCCCCGGTGAGGTGCATCGTGGTCTTGTCCGGCGGGGCCTGCACGGTCGAGAGGGAGACGATCGGCATGAGCAGGGAGATGCTCGGCGTGTAGGCCGGGTGGTTGACGATCTCGTAGTGGTACGTCCGGCTGGGCTGTTCGGGCAGGTTGATGGTGACGGTCTGCGGGCTGGTGGTGTAGGCCTGGACGTCTTTGCCGGCGACGGCGGCCTGCTCGTCCTGGACGAGCGAGCCACGCAGGGCGAGCACGCCGGTGCGTTTGAAGCTGTTGTTGATCCGGGAGACGACAAAGTGGGTGTAGCCGGTCGCCATGGGCAGGGCGGTGTCGCCCATTCCGTCCATCGCGTGGCCGAAGCCCAGGACCGTGCCGTCGGGCAGGACGTCGGTAACGGTGCCGGCGGCGGCGGGGACGTAGTCACCGAAAGCCAGGGGCACGGCCAGCACCGAGCCGGGCGCGAGTTCGACGCGGTCGGCGTTGACGTTGGACGGGACGGCGCCGCTCATCGAGCCGGCGTTCAGGGCCGACAGACCGCCTCCGCTCACCGAACCGCCCGCGTAGGGGAACAGCCCGGCCGCGTGCATCATCGGGGCCACCGCCTGCGCTGCGGCGGGCGAGCCGACGTCGATCGGCAGCATCAGGCGTTGCGGCGACGCGTCGTGAAGATCGAACGGCGTCGACGTGTCTCGTGATTTGCGCGTGTCCCGCGTACGCTGCCGCTTGATGTCGCGCCCCCACGGCGTGCGCGACACCAACTCGGTGCTCAGCCGCACCATGGAATCCTGCCAGCCCGCGACGTTCTGCGCTTCGGCCGACTCGCGCAGGCCGCGCAGCATCGCCACCGCCGAACCGGGCCGGACGCTCAGCCCAGACGACGCGTCGCCGTCGCCGTTGTTTTCGGGAACGTTCGCGCGGCCCGCGGTTTCCCGCATGTACTCGATCGGCTGCACGCCGACCATGCACTCGTTGGTCAGCGCGTACCCGAACGCGAAGGCGCCGATGAGCTTTCCGCCCACGCCGAGTTTCTGTTCTTCGCCTTCGTCCCACACATACATCGGCGAGCCGGACATGCCCTGCACCGGGCCCAGCTTCTGCATGCGTTCGTCGTAACAGTTGACCCAGATCACCGCGCGCTTGGGATCGCTGTCGGGGACGATGCTGACAACTTCAAAGGGGAAGGGCTCGATGGTGTCGCCATGAAACACCGACAACCCGTAGCCGCGCATGCCGACTTCGACCTCGGCGACGGGGAGGATGGGCTGTGACTGAGCGGGCGCGTTTTGCCGGGCCGGTTGATCCTGAGCGTCCGGGGCGTCCTGGGCGTGAACCGAGAAAACGCAGGCCAGCGCCGCGAGCGCAGCGACCCAATGCCAGACCGTCGAGCACCTCACTGATCGCCGCATGTCGGGTCCCTTTTCCATCGTGATGATCCCCCGATCCGACGCCCGAAAACCGTCGCCGGTTTCGCCGAAGCCCCGCTCGAACGCGGATCAGGACGGCCCGAAACCGCTCGGACGCCACCCCAGGCGACAATGATCGAAAAACCATTGACAGCCGCCGGAGACTAACCGATATTCAACCCAGCCGCTGCCGCGGCGGACGCCCAGTTCAGGCGTCGTTTCCTCCCGGAAATGGGACGAGCCGGACGCCTTCTCCAAGACGTCTCTCCCCCTGCTTCCGACCGGACACGGCCCCACGGTCGACCGCCACGGCACCGCACCCGTGCGACGCCGTGCGCTCATATCAGCCTCCGCACGACGTCGCGCTCCAACCCCGGCCCTGCGCGGCCGCGGCGGCGTCGCCGTGACCGCGCAGGGCCCAGGCTTCCCTGGAGTCCGACGGTGTCCACATCCTCCCCCACGCAGACCGACCTGACCCACGCCGGCAGCGCGACGCTGTCCGATTCCGATGCGCTGCCGGCGCTGCGCGACGAGTTGCCCTCGCACCTCGCCGCCGCCCAGCACCTGCTCGGCCACGAGTTCGCCAACCCCGACCTGCTCCACGAGGCGCTCACCCACGCCTCCCACGCCGAGCACCGCGTCAACTCCAACGAACGCATGGAGTTCCTCGGCGACGCCATCCTCGGGTTCGTCGTCTGCGAACACCTGCACGGCGCCTTCCCCGACCTGCTCGAAGGCGAGATGACCAAGATCAAATCCGCCGTCGTCTCCCGTCGCGCGTGCGCGAAAGTCACGGAAAAACTCGGCCTCACCGAAACGCTTCGCCTGGGCAAGGGCATGACGTCCCGCGCCAAGCTGCCCAGTTCCGTCGCCGCCGCCGCGTTCGAGTCGGTCGTCGCCGCGATCTATCTTGACGCGGGCATGGACGCCGCCCGCGGCTTCATCCTCGACCACTTGAGCGACGCCATCGCCGAGGCCGCCGAGTCCACGCACCACAGCAACTACAAGTCCGCCCTTCAGCAGTTCGCGCAGAAGCACCTCACGAACCACCCGACGTATGTGCTGCTCGACGAGAAGGGCCCCGACCACGCCAAGGCGTTCGCGGTCGCCGTCGAGATTCAGGGCCGGCGTTTTTCGGCGTGCTGGGCCCACGCCAAGAAAGAGGCCGAGCAACTCGCCGCCCACGCCGCGCTCGAGGAGTTGGGTGTGGTTATCGCCGACGACGAAGGCCGGCCGCACCTGTGTACCGGCGACCAGGCCGAGCAGATCGCCCGTCGCTTTGACCCGACCGGACCCGCGACCGCCTGAAAACCGCTGGGTGCAAAGCCTGCCGACGGGGTAACAAACACGTTTTCCACCCGCCGGGGCGGGGTCTTAACCTCAACTTGACACGGGCTTCACCTTCGGGCACAATCCTCGGCCCGACCGAAAGAACGGTCGGCGACGTGATCCCCCTCGGCCACCGGCCGGAAAGGCGAGTTTGAACTCAGGCTGCTCCTCAAACCGCTGACCGGACGGGCCCGTACAACAAGGTGTCCCGTCGCTTCGGGACGCTGTTCAGGGCCGCTTGACAACAGACTTTGGATCGCTAGATTGTGCCGCCCGATTCGAGCCGGCGTGTCGTTCTTTCGACGCCCCGGCCCGCACCGAGCGGGAAAAACCGGGCCCAGACGACGCTGCCTCGGCACCGTCGGACGGGCTCACAAGTTCTTTGACAAGTGGATAGGTCTGGTGTGTTGCATGCGAAGTCGGCGGCAACCGTGCGGGCTCCCACCCGTTCGGCCAAACCGACATTGTGTAGTAACACCGAGATACTCAATCAAGTGCTCTGAGGTGCTTGACACACCGCCCTGGGAAAGAGTCGAGGTTCGCGAGAACCAACGCTCGGCCGCAGGTCGGGGTGAGCAAGCTACAAAGGGCGTATGGTGGATGCCTTGGCATCGAGAGGCGATGAAAGACGTGAGAGCCTGCGATAAGCCACGGGGAGCCGGCAACTAGGCTGTGATCCGTGGATTTCTGAATGGGGAAACCCGGCCACTTTTGTGGTCACCCGTACCCGAATGCATACGGTACGGGGGCGAACCTGGCGAAGTGAAACATCTAAGTAACCAGAGGAAAAGAAAGCAACCGCGATTCCGGAAGTAGCGGCGAGCGAACCCGGACAAACCCGCAGACCAGTGAACCGCTTGAAAGGCGGACCAAAGAAGGTGACAGTCCTGTAGCTGTGAGCGGGGTAGCCCTAGAGTAGCGTCGAGCTCGTGGAACTCGGCGTGAACATGGGGGGCCCACCCTCCAAGGCTAAATACTCCTCGATGACCGATAGTCAACCAGTAGGGCGACTGAAAGGTGAAAAGTTCCCCGATAAGGGAAGTGAAATAGTCCCTGAAACCATACGCTTACAAGCGGTCGGAGCCGATCTTCGGATCGGTGACGGCGTGCCTTTTGCATAATGAGCCGGCGAGTTAGTCTCTGTAGCAAGCTTAAGCCGTACCCCGGCGGAGGCGTAGGGAAACCGAGTCTTAATGGGCGCTAAGTTGCAGGGGCTAGACGCGAAACCTGGTGATCTACCCATGGCCAGGGTGAAGGGACGGTAACACGTCCTGGAGGCCCGAACTCGTTAACGTTGAAAAGTTATGAGATGAGCTGTGGGGAGGAGTAAAAGTCTAATCATACCAGGATATATCTCGTTCTCCTCGAAATAGTTTTTGGGCTAGCCTCGCGTTACAGCGTTTGGGGGTAGAGCTACTGTCTGGGGCTGGGGCCCTCCTCGGGTACCCACTCCAACCAAACTCCGAATACCAAACGCCCCTGTCGCGGGAGTCAGTCCATGGGGGATAATCTTCATGGACAAAAGGGAAACAACCCAGACCGCCATCTAAGGTCCCTAATGATGCCTTAGTTCGAAAGGATGTCAGGATCCATTTGACAGCCGGGATGTTGGCTTAGAAGCAGCCACCATTTAAAGAGTGCGTAATAGCTCACCGGTCGAGGGTTCTGGCGCCGATAATGATCGGGAATAAGACATCAACCGAAGATGCGGGCTCTGCTTTTGCAGAGCGGTAGAGGAGCGTTCCTGTCAGCGTTGAAGGCGCTCGGTAACGAGCGTTGGAGCGGCAGGAAGTGATTATGCCGGCTTGAGTAACGATAAAGCAGGTGAAAATCCTGCTCGCCGTAAGACTAAGGTTTCCTGGGCAAGGTAAATCCGCCCAGGGTTAGTCGGCCCCTAAGGCGAGGCCGAAAGGCGTAGTCGATGGGAATCAGGTTAATATTCCTGAACCACGGAGAATGTGACGGACCCGAGAAGCGACCCAAGCCCGCTAGTCTGGGCGAGGGCATTACGATCCCGCAGGCGTGGACCGGGTTCCGCGAAATAGCTCTCCACTAGTGACCGTACTAAAACTGACACAGGTAGTCGTGGTGAATAACCTCAGGCGCTCGAGAGAATGGTAGTTAAGGAATTAGGCAAAATCACCCCGTAAGTTCGCGAGAAGGGGGCCCTCCCCAGCAATGGAAGGGCGCAGAGAAAAGGTGCTGGCGACTGTTTATCAAAAACACAGGACTGTGCTAACTCGCAAGAGGACGTATACAGTCTGACGCCTGCTCGATGCCGGAATGTCAAGGAAGCAGGTTAGCTTCGGCGAAGCTTGCGACCCAAGCACCGGTCAATGGCGGCCGTAACTATGACGGTCCTAAGGTAGCGAAATTCCTTGTCGGGTAAGTTCCGACGCGCATGAATGGCGTAACGACTGGCACACTGTCTCCACTACCAACTCGGTGAAATAGAAGACGCGGTGAAGATACCGTGTACCCGCAGCAAGACGGAAAGACCCCGTGGACCTTCACTGTAGGTTGATATTGGCCACGATTTTTAACTGCGTAGGATAGGTGGGAGGCTTTGAAGCACGCTTTCGGGCGTTGTGGAGCCGTCCTTGAAATACCACCCTGTTGATGATCTTGACCTAACCGTGACCCTTGAATCAGGGCATGGAACAGTGTTAGCTGGGCAGTTTGACTGGGGCGGTCTCCTCCTAAAGAGTAACGGAGGAGCGCAATGGTTGGCTCAGCACGGTTGGAAACCGTGTTTCGAGTGTAAGGGCACAAGCCAGCTTTACTGCGAGAGAGACATCTCGAGCAGTCACGAAAGTGGGCCCTAGTGATCCGGTAGTCCCGTGTGGAAGGGCTATCGCTCAACGGATAAAAGGTACCCCGGGGATAACAGGCTGATCGCACCCGAGCGTCCATAGCGGCGGTGCGGTTTGGCACCTCGATGTCGGCTCGTCACATCCTGGGGCTGAAGGCGGTCCCAAGGGTTGGGCTGTTCGCCCATTAAAGTGGCACGCGAGCTGGGTTCAGACCGGCGTGAGCCAGGTCGGTCCCTATCTGCTGTGGGCGCACCATGCTTGAGAGGATTCTTCTTTAGTACGAGAGGATTAGGAAGGACGGACCCCTGGTGCGCCAGTTGGACTGCTAAGTCCACCGCTGGGTAGCTAAGTCCGGCAGAGATAACCGCTGAAAGCATCTAAGCGGGAAGCTCCCCTCAAGATCAGGCATGGATTGAGACCCCCGGAAGACCACCGGGTTGATAGGCGGGAAGTGCAAGGGCCGAAATGCCCTCAGCTGACCCGTACTAACGGTCGATCGCTTCCTCACTCCGACCCACGGCCGAGCAAACCGATTGCCGATTGAAGATTTCAGATTTCCAGTTTGAAACATCAATCCCAATCGCTCGGCAGGGTCACAAGCACACAGGGCACTTGAAGTGCTCGGTGTTACTCACTCGCATGGTCAGTTTTCGGCACCAGGTTTCGGGAAATCTGAAATCTGCAATCCGAAATCTGAAATACCCACACCAGCCTTCCACGACACGCACGCGGCGTGCGTCCCAACGACCCACGCCGCCTTGTCGGTGGCCATAGTGCTGGGGTCACACCCGTTCCCATTCCGAACACGGCCGTTAAGCCCAGCACGCCGATGATACTGCTACCGCGGGAAAGTAGGTCACCGCCGACTTTACGGACCCCCGAGCCCACAAGGCTCGGGGGTTCTTTTTTGCGCACTTCAAGTTCCAAGGGCTGCTATCGCTGAGAGTTCTCCACGTCCCAGGTCTGTCCCGCACACGTTTTCTGTTACTCGTGACGCGCAGCAAGGACGTGGTGTCGGAATCAGGGTTTACACCATCCCGACTCGCACGCTAAGTTAAACCCGAAAACACGGGCGTTGCGGTCGACGGGCGACCGGCGGGCGGCCTGAGAGGAGCAAGAGCATGAAGCGTCAGATCATGGGTGTGCAGTCGTTGGCGGCCGCGGTGCTGGGGGGCTGGGGCATTGCGTCGGGCGCGGTCCAGGTGACCTACGACATTCCGGTCACGGACATGGGCGAGTTCGCCGTCAGCGGCTCGCCGCAGATCGGTTCGGACTTTGCCGCGAACGTACAGTGGGGCTCGATCGGCGAGAGCCGGGTGGTGCTCGAGTTCGATTTGGGCGCGGTGTCCTCGGCGGCCGTGCTGCAGTCGGCGACCCTGAACTACCACCTCAACGAGCTTCAGACCGCGGACTTCGGTCAGACCGGCCCGGTCGTCAGCTTCTTCGCGTACGGCGGCGACGGCGTGGCGACGATCGGCGATACGGGGGCGGGCACGCTGGTCGGCACCTCGCCGGAGTTCCTCAACAACGGCGCATACAGCCAGCCGCTGCTGCTGCCGACGGTGCAGTCGATCCTGGATACCGGTCCCGATGCGCTGGGCTTGCGGATCTGGTCGGACACGCCCAACAATCTGGGGGCCGGGTTTCACTGGAACGCCAACCCGACGACCAACCAGCCGGTGTTGTCGCTTGTGGCGGACATTCAGCGGCAGGGCACGGTCAGCGGCGGCGTCGCGGCCGATGCGCAGGCGAGCTTCGACAACGGCGCATGGTCGCTGGACCCGGCGTCCGCCGGCCTGACCGTATCGCGTTGGCCCTTGCCCAACGGGCCGGACGAAGAGCGCGCGATCATCGAGTTCGCGGCGCCGACAATCCCGACGGGTGCGATGATCAGCGGGGGCCGGCTCCGGCTGGACACGCGCTTCATCAGCATCAGCTCGACCGGCGTCCACGCCTCCGTGCTGGCGCACCTCTACGCCGGGGACGGCGTGGCCGAATTGACGGACATCGGGGCCCTCACGCTGCCGGCGGCGCGCAGCGCAGACATCGTCAGCGGCACCCAGGAGTTGGTGATCGACCTGAACCGGCAAGGCCTTCAGGCTGCTTACGACTTGGGACTGGATTTCGTCGGGACCCTGCTGTCCTACGCCCCCGACAACTTCCTCCAGGCGGATTTTTACTCGCAGGAGGGCGCGGCGGCTTCGACCTTCTTCAACGCGCCGGTGTTGGAATTGGATTACTTCATCACCGACGGTGCCACGCCCGGCGACGCCAACCTCGACGAGGTGGTTGACCTCGTTGATGCCGACATCCTGGTGAGCGCCTACACCGGGGCGCTGGCCGCGGGAGCCGGCGACGCGCTCTGGCTCGACGGCGACTTCGACCAGGACGGCGACGTGGACTTCGCCGACGCCATGGCGTTGCGGCGCAACTTCGGGGCGGACCTTGCCGCGTTGGACGCGCGGCTCGCCGCGATCCCCGAGCCGATGGTCGGGCTGCTCTGTGTCGGAATCGTGGCTTGCCGTGGGAAGTCTCGGCGCGAATGCAGCCGCGCATGAGAAAACCGCCGGGCAGCGATAAGACAGATTGGGCGTTCGATCTATCCGAACCTTCTGGGAGTCCCGTCTGATGTCGCAGCAACACGTCCTGATCGTCGACCTGAACAATTTTGCCCGCTACCCGAGTTTGTCGGTGGGGTACTTGGCGGCGGTGCTTCGTCAGGCGGGGCGGTCGGTCGAGGTGTTTGCGCCGCTGATGATCGGGATCGGCGGGGTGGTGCGTGAGCCGCCGGTGTCGTGGTATGGCCTGATCGCGGAGCGGCTCAACTACCGGGCCGCGACGTCGCGCTCGCCGTGGGTGCGTCGTCTGCGCGAGACGCTGCGCGACCGCCGGGGCCCCGCGCTCGGCCGGCAGGCGGAGGAGGTGACGGCGGAGTTCCGCCGCCGTGTGACGGTGCAGCGCCCGGACGCGGTGCTCTTTTCGAGCTACCTGATGTACCGCCCGCACGTCGAAGCGATGGGTGCGGTGTGTGCCGAGCTGAACATTCCCGCGATCGTGGGCGGGCCTTATTTCGCCGCGCCCGAGGTCGCCGAGGAATGGGTCGACCTGCCGGGTCAACTTGGCGTGGTCGGCGGCGAGCTCGAACTCGAACTGCCGGCGCTGGTCGACACCATGACCAACGGGCGTGACATGTCGAAACACCCGGGCATGTGGTACCGGCGGGACGGCGCGCTGCGGGGCGGATCGGCCCCGCCGCTGCGGCGTCTGGACGACGTGCCGACGCCGGACTTCGACGACTTCCCGTGGGACACATACCCCAACCGGATCGTGCCGGTGCTGACTGGCCGGGGCTGCGGGTGGGGGCGATGTTCGTTTTGCAGTGATGTGACGAGCACGGCGGGCCGCACCTACCGGTCGCGCGAAGCGCAGGGCGTGCTCGAGGAGGTTCGGCGTCAGCACGAGCGCTATGGGGCGGACCTGTTCGTGTTCACCGATCTCAAACTCAACAGCGACCTGCGGGTGTGGCGAGCGATTCTGGACGGGATGCAGGACGCGGCGCCGGGTTGCCGGTGGATCGCCGCCGTGCACGTCAACGCCCGCGGTGACCACGGCCTCTCGGCCGAGGAACTCCGACGCGCCGCCGACTCGGGGTGCGTCCGGCTGACCACCGGGCTGGAGTCTGGGAGCCAACGCGTCTGTGACCTGATGGACAAGGGCACCGACCTAGCCGTCACCGAAGCGTTTCTGGCGGACGCCTCGAACGCGGGCATCAGCGTCCGGTGCACGATGATCCTCGGGTACCCCGGCGAGACGGCGGACGACGTGCTGAACTCCGATGCGTTCCTCCGACGTCACCACGACCACATCGAACGCGTCAGCCTCAACCGTTTTCAGGTCATGTCCGGCACGCCGGTCGAGCACCACCTGCGCGATGCGCCGCACGACTTCCCGCAGGTGACCGAGCTGACCGTGCATCATGAGATCGCGCAGGTCGGCCACCGGTATAAGCCGGTCGATACCCGGCCTTACCGTGCCGCCGTGATGAAGCTGCTCGGCGCCGTCCACGCGATCAACCGCAAGCCCCTGCGCGAGCGGGCGCAGGACTTCGAAGGCGTGATGTAATCCGGCGGGCGGTTACGGCGAGGCGTCGGGCTCGGCAAGCACTTCGGTCGTGGCGTCTTGATCCGCCGCGGCGGCCCGCTGTTTCTGCTGCGCTTCGGTTCGGGCTTTGAGGGTGGTGCGCAGCTCGTTGACGGCGATGAGGCTCATCGCGGTGGGCGTGATGCTCAGGCGGTTGTCGTAGAGCGCGGGCCGGACGCCGCCCAGTGCGACTTCACGGGCGCGGACGTAGTAACAGCTCGGCGCATCGAACATGAGCTGGGCGAGGAAGCGAGCCGCGTACTGGGCCGTGATGATCCGGCCGAACGGGTCGTGGGCGTCGGGGCCCTCGCTGCGCATGGTGGTGGCCAGGAACGAAAGCAGCGGGGCGGTGGACCACTTCGGGTTCGGCGGCGCGCCGGGCGGGGCGGGGGGGTTGGTGGGGAAGACGAACCCGCCGATGACGTCGGCCGGGCCCAATGTCGGGTCTTCGATGACCTGGAACGCTTCCATACGGTCGACCGCGTCGCTGAGCAGGGCGCGGCGTTGATCGGCGGTCCCTTCGTCGAGCAGGCCCGCATCGACGAGCGCCGGCTCGACCGACTCGACGCACATCGCCAGCCAGGGCAGCGCGTTGCCGTCCGACAGCGGCTGGTTCTGCCAGAGTTGGGCCAGTACGCGCGACGAAAGCGCAAGGGTGTCGCCGTCGTCGGTGGCGAGCGCGTGCCGGCCGAGCGCGAGCGCGACGATGGCGGTGGCGGCGCGGGTGGCCGGGCGGGGGTTTCCCGCTTCCGCGTAAACAAGACCCTCGTCGTCGACGCCTTCGAGCAGCGCCGCCAGGAAGCGCCGGCTGAGCGGGTCGGCGCGTTGGCCGCGCAGGTTGAGCCGGGTGAGCACCATCAGCCCGGCGGCGTCGGGCGTGAGCACCAGCGGATCGGCCTTGGCGTCCAGGTCGCCCGCGGCGCGCTGGAGCAGGTCGTTGCAGCGTTCCGCGATGTTGCCGGCCTGGGGCTCGAACTGGCCGACGCGGTCCTGCGTGTTGAGGTGGTGGGTGAGCGCGAACGTGCCGAGCATGGCCTCGCTGAGCGTGGAGAACTCCGGCTCGTAGCGGTCGGTGCTGGGGTGGTAGGTCCCGCGCACCAAGCCCCGGCCGACGTAGTAGAGCCGCAGGTGCGACGCCATCTGGTCGGCCATGTCGTCCAGCCGGGCGTCGACCAGGTCGGCCTTGCCCAGCAGCGCGCCGCCGCGGATCAGCAGGTTGGCGCGGAGGCCCGGGCGCGGCCGGGCGACGTGCACGACGTCGAAGCGGACGAGCATCGGCCCGCCCGGCCGGCCGAGACGATCGACTTCGTGGAACTTCAGTCCCGGCAGGCGCGCGGCGAGTCGGCGGGCCTGGCTCTCAGGGAGCAGGTTGTGCGACAGCGCGGTGGCCGGCCAGACGACGACCTGGTCGATAGGCAACGCGTCGGCTTCCGGCGGGTTGGCGGGTTCGATGGCCGGCGCTTCGTTGCCGCGCCAGCGGGCGATCAGGCCGTGGTACCCCGGCGCGAAACGCCCGAGCAGCGCTTCGCGCGGCTCCGGCGGCGCGAGGGTGATCGTTTCGGGGTGGTGGGCGATCTGCACATCGACGGTGACGGCGTTGGCGATCTCGTCGAGCGTCGGGACTTCGCCGGCACCGCGCAGTTCGGGGCGCAGCCGGGCCATGAGCATCGCGTCCTGCGCGGCGTCTTGCAGCTTGCGTCTGGACGCGGCGAACGCGGCAAACGCGGCGTTCTGGATGAGCGGCGACAGGTCGGTGGGACCCGGTTCGACGCCGGCGTCGAGCAACGCGTCCAGGTCGTCCCGCCAGGCGTCGCCGAAGCCCAGCAGGTGGCCCTGCATGCGCAAGGTGATCCGCACGCCCAGCACCCGATCGACGAGGATCGGGTCGGGCCGTTTGCCCAGAACCTTGCCGGCCTGCACCCAGCCCTCGACGAGCTGGTGGGCCCGCAGCCCGTGGGAGACGTCCGCGAACGGGGCGGCGTCAGTGTCCGCGGTAACTTCCTGGCCGGCGGCCACGCAAGGCACGACGGCGATGAGCAGCGCCAGGAGCAGGGCGGGGCTGATGCCGCGTCCGGTCGGCTTCGCCCGCGCCGGGGTGTGGTATGGAGACCACATGTTGCGTGATCGTCTCCAGGGTCGAGGAGGAAAATTGAATCGTAAATACATGTCAAATATGGGTTTTAAAATTGTCTGCTGGTCGGTAGGCCTGGTCCCGTGCCGTGTGGTTTGCTGGGGGTGGCCAACGCTTCCTTCGGCCATCCTTGCCCCGGAGCCCTTGATGCTGACCGCCCTGTTTTCCTTCTCGACGGAACGCTTCCCCAACCGCGGGCGGATCGTCACCCTGGCCATCCTGGTCTTCATCGCGCTGTGCTAGCCGTCGGCGTCCGCGTGATCTAACGCGGATCGTACCGCCCCGGTTCGGCAAAGCAGCCGGCCGCGCCGACGGGCACCGCTCTGGGAAGCCAAACCAACGCCTCTCCCCACCCGTGAGATTACAAACGACAGCCCGCGCGATCGTGTCGCGCGGGCTGAATCGGTGTTTGGGTTTCTCGGAGCCGCGCGGGGTCAGCCGGCCTTGCGGTACTGCGTCGTCAGCGCATCGACCTGGCGCAGCGCGGCGGCGATCTTGTAGTCGTTGCGCTTCTCAACGGCCTTCTCCAGCGTGCTCAGCGCCCGCTTGAACTTCGCCTGCTCCTTGCGGTCGAGCATGTGGTGGTGGTAGGTGAACCACTGCTTCGAGTCGTGCAGCACGCGCTGGCCGTGGTTGCACATGTCGACGAGTTGTTCGGTCTTCTGCTCCTGCACGACCTGTTGCTTGGCCTGTTCCTGGAGCTGTTCTTTTTCTTCGTCGTCCAGGCCGTAAGCGCCGGTCACCGTGATCTGCTGTTCCTTGCCGGTGTCGAGATTCTTGGCGGTGACGTCGAGCACGCCGTTGGCGTCGATGTCGAAGGTGACCTCGATGCGGGGCACGCCGGCCGGGGCTTTGGGGATGCCCGAAAGGGTAAAGATGCCCAGTGCGCGGTTGTCCTCGGCCTGGGTCTCCTCGCCTTCGAGGACGTGCACATCGACGCCGCGCTGGTTGGCGCGGAAGGTCGAGAACACATGCGACTTGGTCGTGGGGATCGGCGTGTTCTTGGGGATCAGGACGTTGACCTCGTGGTCGGCGTTCTCGACGCCGAAGCTGTGCGACGTGACGTCCATGAGGTTCACGTTGTGCAATTCGCCGTTGATCACGCCGCCGAGGATCGCGGCGCCGCAGGCGACGACCTCGTCGGGGTTCTGCCCGCGGTGCAGGTCGAGGACCTGGAACTCTTCGCGGGCCAGGTTGCGGATCATGGGGATGCGCGTCGCGCCGCCGACCATGACGACCTGCTCGATGGTGCTGGCGTGCAGCCCCGCCTCCTGGAGCAGGGCCTTGCACGTCTCGCGCAGGCGGTTGAAAAGGTCTGTGCAGACCGACTCAAACGTCTCGCGGGTGAGGCAGTAGTCCAGGTGCCGGGGCCCGTCGCTTTCGACAATGAGGTACGGGATGGTGACGTGGACCTCGTTCTGCGACGAGAGGTCGGCCTTGGCCTGCTGGGCGGCCTGCTTGAGGCGTTGCAGGGCCATGGGGTGCTGGCGCGGGTCGGTCTGGAACCGGCGTTTGAAGTCGTCGGCGAGGACGTCGATGATGCGCTGGTCGAAGTCGTCGCCGCCCAGGTGCGTGTCGCCGTGCGTGGCGAGCACGCGGAACGAGCCCTCTTCGATCTTCATGACCGACAGGTCGAAGGTGCCGCCGCCGAAGTCGAAGACGACGACGTGGTGCGGCTTGCTGGTTTCCAGGCCGTACGCGAGCGCGGCGGCGGTGGGCTCGTTGATGATGCGTTCGACGGTGAGCCCGGCGATCTGGCCGGCGTCGCGGGTGGCCTGACGCTGGGCGTCGTTGAAGTGGGCGGGCACGGTGATGACGGCGCGGGTGACCGGCTCGCCGACGGCGTTGGACGCGACCTTCGCGAGGTGGCGGAGGATCTCGGCGGACACCTGTGGCGGCGTGACGATTCTTTTGCCGACCTCGATCTTGGCGTACTGGTGCGGCTTGCCGACGATCTTGTAGGGCACGAGCTTCTCTTCGCTCGACACCTCGCCGACGGTCCGGCCCATGAAGCGCTTGACGGAATAGAGCGTGCGGTCGGGCTTGGTGACCTGGAGGTCCTTGGCCTTCTGGCCGACGAGCACTCCGCCGTCCTCGGGGTAGCTGACCATCGAGGGCGTGAGCACAGAGTCGACCTGCGACTTGACCACGCGCGGGCCGCCGGCGTCGGGGTCGTAGACCGCCACCACGGAGTTGGTTGTGCCCAGGTCGATGCCGACGATCTTGCTCATGCCGATGGCTCCACGCGGCGGGGCCGCTTGCTCGGGTGCGTTCGCGTGTTTCAGTGGTCGGTGTCGACGCCGGCGGTCGCGCTCGCGGCGGCGCGTCGGGTGGCCGAGGCCGGCGGCGGGAAGGGGATCTCGCCGACTTCGGGATCGACGATCACGAGGCTCTCCAGGCGGCGCGGCGACGCGGTCCACAGGTCGGACACGGCCGAGGGATTGACGGCGGCCTGGAGACGCAAGGTGGCGTCCGCGAACTTGACGGTGTAGCCGTAGCGGCTCTGGCCCTTGTCCAGGAACGGCACGCCGGCCAGGGGCGCATCACACGACGCGCCGACGAACTTGCCGTAGCGGTGTTCGAGCATCTTGTGGAAACTCGCGGTCAGGCGCGGATCGACATCGTCGGTCGCGCCGGGCGCAAACGCGGCGGTGAAGCCCGCGACGTCGCCGTGCTGTCCTTCGCTCAGCGCCCGTTCGACCAGGGACTGGGTGTCCGCGCGGGAGCGCAGGCCCCCCCACAGCGTCGCGGCCTGCCCGGCGGTCACGAGCAGGCCCAGCGCCACGGCCGCCCACGCGACCGCCGCGCCGCCGTTGTTCTCTCGCTTGATCCGGCCGCGTTCCGCCCAGCCCAGACACGCACCCATCAGCGGCACGACCGGCACCACCGCCAGCAGCGACAGCACGACCGCCAGCACGCCGCGCAGCGACCGTTTCGCGGTCTCCTCGAAGCGGACCCGCCGCGGGTTCTTGAACGTGTCGGAGCAGATGAAGTCGCCGGGCATGTTGCGTCCCCCTTGGCCCGTCGCCGAACCCGGCGGGGCGCATCGGTGTGTGCCCCCCGGTATCGAATCTCGGCACGCCCGGCTTTACGCCCGCCCCCCGCCGCACTCGCAAGCCCTTGCTGATGGCGGCCGCACAACCGCTACCGGCGTCACGGCCCGGCGTCGCGTTGCCCGTCCGGTAACCGCCCGCTAAATTACGACTCGGCAATCCGTTTTTGTCGGGGTGCGACGTCGGCCGTCGCGCTCTTGACCACCCCGACCTTCTTCTTCCGACGTGAGGTCCCGATGAACGCCCCCCTCCGAGTCGCCGTCACCGGTGCCGCCGGCCAGATCGGCTACGCCCTGCTCTTCCGCATCGCCTCGGGCCAGATGTTCGGCCCCGACCAGCCGGTCATCCTCCAGATGATCGAGATCCCCGTTGACAAGGCGCTCCAGGCGCTCAAGGGCGTCGCCATGGAACTCGACGACTGCGCCTTCCCGCTGCTGCAGGGCATGGTGCTCACCTCCGACCCCACCGAAGGCTTCAAGGACGTGGACTGGGCGCTGCTCGTCGGCTCCAAGCCGCGCGGCCCGGGCATGGAACGCGCCGACCTGCTCAAGGACAACGGCAAGATCTTCGTCGGCCAGGGCAAGGCCATCGACGACCACGCCGCCGACGGCTGCCGCGTCGCCGTGGTCGGCAACCCCGCTAACACCAACGCCATGATCGGTGCCAGCCAGTGCCGACGCATCCCGGCGACGAACTGGAGCGCGATGGTCCGCCTCGATCAGAACCGCGCGCAGTCGCAACTCGCCAACAAGGCCGGCGTGCAGACCAGCGATGTCGAAGACATCTACATCTTCGGCAACCACAGCCCGACGATGTTCCCCGCCTTCCACCTTGCGAAGATCAACAACAAGCCCGCGCCCGACGTGATCGGTGACAAGGCGTACCTCGAAGGCGAGTTCTGCGAAACCGTCGGCAAACGCGGCGCCGCCATCATCGCCGCCCGCGGCGCGTCCAGCGCCGCCTCGGCGGCCAACGCGCTGGTGGACCACGTCCGCGACCTCTGCACCCCCGGCAAGATTCACTCCGTGGCGGTCAAGTCCGAGGGGCAGTACGGCTTCCACCCCGACGTCTGGGCCGGCCTGCCCGTACGCACCACCGCCGACGGCTACGAAGTCGTCGAAGACCTCTCGATGGACGCGTTCGCGACCGCCAAGATCAAGGCGACCAACGACGAACTCGTCAGCGAACGCGAGACGGTCGCGGAGATGCTGGACTAAGGCCCACGCTGAGGTCGAGACGTTCGGTTTCAAGGTGGAGGTGCCACGGTCGCTCGCGCCCGTGCAAGAACCCGAACACACCCGGTCGCAAGCGACGGTCGCACACTTATTGAGAATCGATGTCTTGCCTGGTTGTTCGTTGAAACAACTTGCTAGGGTGTGCGTGAACCGTCGCGTCCCGGAGATCTTTCGTGAACATCCTCACCAGCTACTGGCAGCATCGAGATACCTTCGATGCGGACGTGCGCCGGATCGTGCCCGACGCGACGATCACACGCCTGCGTCCCGATGACGATGGCTTCGCCGACGCCTGGCGGAACGCGGACGTGTTCCTCGGTTGGCCGTTGTTCAAGGAAGGCAAACCCGGCAGCGCGCCCGAAGACGCAAAGCATCTCGAGTGGGTGCAGACCACCTCCGCCGGCATCGCGTCGATCAACGGGAAGGTGCCCGACCACTGGCAGATCACCACCGCCGCCGGCGTGTACGGGGAGACGATCGCCGAGCACGTCTTCGCTTTGATGCTGTACTTCCGCTGCCACCTGCACCGTGCCGTCGAAGCACAGCAACAGCGAACTTGGGGCATCGGCGACCCGGCTTTCGTGGAACTGACCGGGCAGACCCTGGCGATCCTGGGCCTGGGTGACATCGGGCGCAACGTCGCGGTCCGCGCTGCGGCGTTCGGGATGCGCGTCGTGGGCATGCGGCGTGAAGCATCGGCCCTTTGCCCGCCGGGCGTCGATAAAGTCGTGGGTAACGACGCACTCGACGATCTGCTCGCCGAGGCTGACGTCGTGGTCGCGGCGCTGCCCGGCACCAAGCACACGCGTGGCCGGCTCGACGCGCGGCGGTTGTCGCTCATGAAACCCGACGCGGGACTGGTCAACGTCGGCCGCGGCAGCCTGATCGACAGCGATGCGCTCGCCACGCAACTCGCGCAACGCCCCGAAAGTTGGGCGGGGCTCGATGTCACGCACCCCGAGCCCCTGCCCGGCGATCACGCGCTGTGGGGCCTACCCAACGTGTTGATCACGCCGCACGTCTGCGGCCGCACCAACCTGCACGCGGAACGATTCGAGGCGTTGTTCCTCCACAACCTGCAACACTTTGTGAACGGCGATCCGACCGCGATGACCGGCGTGTTCGATCGGCACTGGGAATATTGATCGATGCGGGCGGGCGGCGCAGGACGGGCCTGCTTTGAAAGAATACTCCGTGCAAACACGGCGTTAACGAAAGAAACTTCTTGACGAAAGTGGGGGATCTGCTTACGTTATTCCCCGCAAGGGGAAAGGACTTCAGCGGAGAAGTTTTTTCCGGGCCGAGTTCCGCTTTATTGACAGGAGGCTTCCGGTGATGAATTCACGTTTGTTCGGTGCTGTGTTGTCGTGCGCGCTGGTCGGTGGGGCGTCGGCCCAGATCACGGCGTTCGACTTTGTCGATGTCCCGAATTCCGCCGGCGGCTCGGCGCTGGACGGGTTCACCACCACGGACATCACGATCGATTTCGACAGCCGGTGGACGGGGTCGCAGTTGCTGATCGAGTTGACGCAAGGTTCGTTGTATGTGGATCCGTTGGTTGATCCTTGGGAGGGGCCGGCCGACGCGTTCACTCAGACGGTTTCGCCCTCCACTTCCTTCGCAACGTACCTCACGATGAACGCCCGCGAAGCGAGTGAGATGCCCGGCGAGATGATCACCGAAGTCTTTTCCTTCCGTCCGGGCGCGGTGAACCTTGGTGGAGACGCGGCCGGCGGCATCGATTCCGAGGGCGCAAACGCGGCCTGGTCGATGTACCCCCCGGACCCCAATTCGCCCGAATACTCCGAGAGCTACTGGTGGCCCTTCCAGGACGAGGATGATTTCCTGATCTCACGCGTCACGTTGTCCGACGACGCGCAGGGCACGTTCTCGGTGCTCGCGTCGGCGGGCGGCATCATCTCGATCGAGACCAACCCGTTGGGCATCACGGGCCCGGTCGGGACCGGGACGGCAGACCCCAACCAGGGGCTGCAGGTTCAAGGCCAAATCACCGGCGGCGCGTTTGTCGTCCCCGAGCCCGCAACGGTGGGTCTGCTCGCGGCCTCGTCGGTGCTCGTGTTGTGTCGCCGTCGCGAAGTTTGAACGCGTTCCACCATGCGGCGGCCCTCGCCGCATCGATCGCAACCTCAGTCGCCGACCGGTGCGCACGTCGCGCCGGTCGGCGTTTTCTGTGATCTGTCACCCATTCGTCCACCGCGCGTTGCGGGCTGCTTTAGAGTGTCCCGATGCTCGAGGCCTGGACCGTTCTGGATTACGCACTGGTCGCGGTCATCGGCCTGGTCGCCGGGACGCTGGGCGGGATGCTCGGCGTGGGCGGCAGCGTCGTGATGATTCCGGGGCTGACGCTGGTGTTCGGGTTCGCGCAGCACCTCTACCAGGCGGCGGCGATGGCGGCGAATGTCGCGGTCTCGATCCCCGCGGCGCTGCGACACAAAAAGGCCGGCGCGATCCTGCCGGGCGTGCTCAGGTTCATGTTGCCCGCGGCGGTGGTGTTCGTCGTGGTCGGCGTGGCGCTGAGCAACCTGCCCGTGTTCGCGGGTCCGGCGGGGGGGCGCTGGCTCGGGCGGTTGTTGGCGGTGTTCCTCGGCTACGTGATCGTGGTGAACGTGTCGCGGTTGCGGAGCGAGTGGAAGAACGCCCGGCGGAACAAGCCGCGTGAAGGCGAGCCACCCGCCGAACAAAGCCTCGAACCGGAATCTGTGCCGACCCCGTCACCCGTCCTCACGTTGCTCGTCGGCGCGGTTATGGGCCTGATCGCCGGGCTCCTGGGCATCGGCGGCGGGGCGGTGGCGGTGCCGCTGCAGCAGGCCGTGCTCAAACTCCCGCTGCGCAACGCCATTGCCAACAGCAGCGCCGTGATCTGCCTCAGCGCCGCGATCGGCGCGGTCTATAAAAACGCAACGCTCGCGCAACATGCGGCCGTCACCCCACCCGCGGAAAACGGCGACGGCACGGCCACGCTCTCCTGGGTCTCCGGCGTCACGCTCGCGGCGCTGCTCGCGCCCACCGCGTGGGTCGGCGGCCGGCTGGGCGCAGCGCTGACGCACCGGCTGCCGATCCGGTACGTCCGGCTGGCGTTCATCGTGCTCATGATCGTTGCCGCGGTCAGGATGGCGTGGTGACGTTGGCTGGCCGCGTGGGCGGATCGTATTTGTTCCGCCGGGTGACCCACGCCGTGCCTGCCCCCAGCAGCAGGAACGCGAGCGCCACCGCGGTCACGCCCCACTCCATCATCGTGTCCGGGACCAGGCCGCGCACCACGGCCCAGGCCTCGCCGAGCCAGCCCGCCGAGCGCTGGCCGGCTTGTCCGAGCGTCTTGCCGGTGTCGTCCGCGCCGGCGCCCACGAACACCAGCGCCGCCGGCAACGCCGACGTCGCCGCCCACATCCACGAACGCACCAGCAACCCCGAGGCGAGCAGCACCGCCGCGCACCCCAGCAGCGTCAGCCGCCACGGCGTCAGGCCCGTGTGGTCGGGCATCCACGGCACGTCGCCGGTCATTGCCAGCGCGAGCAGCATTGCCAGCACCCCAGCGGGCCGGCCGATCCACGCGGGACACAGCAGCATCAACGCGGCGGCCAGACCGACCAATAGCGGCGCGATCAAGGTCGCCGACATGTCGATGCCGAACGCAAAAGTCCCCGCCCACAGGTGCAGCAGCTGCGCGCCGACCGGCACCGCGAGCACGAACGCGTGCAGCTTCGTCGCCCGCCACGGCTCGTGCCACGCGTGCGCCACCCACAACGCCGACGTCCATCCAACCGACCCCGCCACCACCCAGCACCCCGCGTACACCGCCGCCGTCGGCAAGAACCCGTTGTGCCCGAACCCGCGGAACAAACCCGCCAGCGCGAACGACAGCGCCAGGTTCGCCGCCGTCACCGCCCACCCCACTGGCCCCAGCCGCACGCCCAGCGCGCCCAGGACCCACAACAACTCCATCACGCTCGCCATGCACGCCGACGTTCCCAACAACGCCCCCGCCCACGGCGACGCGACCACCAACTCCTGCAGCAGCAGCGTCACGTCCGACGCCAACAACAACAGCAACCCCGACAGCATCACCGCGTCCCGCCGGTGTTCGTTCCCGTCGGGCCGTCGCACCAGCCACACCGCCAGCGCCGCGACCAGCGCCTGGTACACCATGACTGTTACCACCATCCCTACCACCGGCAACAGTTCGTCCTTCCGCAGGTGCGCCGCGGCGTTCACCAAATAACACCCCACCAGCATGCACAGCCCGCTGAGCAGGAAGCACGGGTTCGGCATCCGCCCCCGCCCCCGCCCCCGGAAGAAGGGACGAATGGTCTCAACATCCGTGTGAGAATTCGCTTGTTCCAACCATGCAGACGTTTCGACCCTGACGGTTTCCATGAGCGCACCAGCCTTTCACGGCGGCCGCCGCCGACCCGTGGAGGCCGCGGCCGCGCCTGCCAACGCCGTGACGCAGGGCACACTCACGGGCCTGCCCACGTCACAGCACGCCCGGCGGAACGCCCGTCGAGCACGCCCAGGGCAAGGGTGGGTCAGCAAAAACAAGCCGCAGCCGGATAAGAATCAGGAATCAATGAAGGGCAATACGCGGATCAGGCTGCGAATCAAGACGACGACCATCCCGCCCGTGGTTCCGAGTTGTCTCGATGTATTCTACGACGCTACGGTCAGATCCGATCCACTCTTGTGGTCATCGAAAAGACGAACGCGGCGAGCCATGCTTGCGTTTCGGGTGACACATTCTTCGTGATTTTTCTGTCTTTGGTAAACCGGAAAACAAACCGACCTATGCCGACCGTCATCCACCAACGCGTCCGCGCCGCGCAGCAGCACGAGAACCCCACGGTGATCCGCAGGATGCGTAGCGGCTGGGCGGTGCTGGGGGATTCGCAGTTCCTGCCGGGGTATTGCCTGCTGCTGCCGGACCCGGTGGTGCCGACGCTCAACGACCTCGAGATCGACGACCGCGTCGCGTTCCTGGGCGACCTCGCCGCGCTCGGTGACGCAATCCTCGAAGCCACCGGCGCGGTCCGCATCAACTACTCGATCCTGGGCAACCTCGAACCCGCCCTCCACGCCCACGCCCACCCGCGCTTCGCCGACGAGCCCGAGGCGTATCGCACCGCGTCGCCGTTTACCCACATGGAGCGCTGGCAACACGAGCCGTTCGACGACGAACAACACCGCCCGCGGATGGATACGATCGGCGCGGCGCTGGACCGCACGGGACGTACTCAGGCTACTTAGAGCGCATTGCGAGATGAATGCCTTTTAGCTGCGACGCGCCGCGTCGCTGTTGTATCGTCAATTATTGGTGACACCTGCGACGCGGTGCGTCGCAGCTTAGAGACAGAAAGGATGCAAACTGCTTTAGTCGTCGACTTCGTCCGGCAGCCGCGCCTTCTCCAGCAGCGTGATCATCTTGACCAGTTCTGCTTCGTTCAGCCGGGGGAAGTTGTGGTCGTGGAGGTGGTTGACGGGCTTGTCGAGTTTCCGCAGCAGGTTCAGGCCCGAGCGCGTGATGCGGACGCGGATGACCCGGCGGTCGCGGTCGTCGCGCTGCCGCTGGGCGAGTTCTTCGCGGACGAGGCGGTCGATGAGGCGGGTGACGTCGGCGGCGCGGTCGAGCAGCTTGGGGCCGATCTCCTGCGAGGGCAGGCCGCCGGGGTGGTGCCCGCGCAGGATGCGGAGCACGTTGTAGGTCGAGCGGGTCAGCCCGTGCTTACGCATCAGGCAGTCCAGGGGCTTGGAGAGCACGCTCGCGGTGCGCACGAGATTGAGATACGCCTCCTGGCTGACGCTGTAGAACGGGTCGCGTTTGCCGATCTCGTCGGCCAGCCCGGAGTGCCGCGCCGGGCGGGGGGATGCGTCCTGAGGTTTTTTCTTCTTGCCGGCCACACCGGACTTTAACGGACGCTCCCCCCGCGTGCCTTGCTCCGACCGATCGCCCCGACCAGCCTCTTAGGAAGGCGTTAGGCTCTGTCCATGTCCGCCGACTTCTCCTGCGCCGACGCCGCGCTCATGGCCACCGACCTGCCGCTGCCCCACCGTCGCGGCGGCAAGGTCCGCGACGTCTACGACGGCACGACCGCCGACGGCCGGCCGTGCGTGGTGCTCGTGGCGACCGACCGGCTGTCCGCCTTTGACGTGGTTATGCCGCGCGGCGTGCCCGGCAAGGGCAAGGTGCTTACCGCCACCGCCGCGATGTGGTTCGACCGGCTCGCGGCACATTTCGGCGACGCGCTGCCGCACCACCTGCTCTCGACCGACCCCGCCGACCTGTCCGGGTTGACTGATGCACAACGGGACACGCTGCGCGGCCGCGTCATGATCGGCCGGCCGACCGACGTGATCCCCATCGAGTGCGTCGCCCGCGGCTACCTCGCCGGCTCGGGGTGGAAGGAGTATCAGCGCGACGGGACGGTTTGCGGCGTGACGCTGCCGCCGGGGCTCAGGCAGTGCGACAAACTGCCCGAACCGATCTTCACGCCCGCGACCAAGGCCGCGCAAGGCCACGACGAGAACATCTCGTTTGATCAGGCGTGCGACCTGGTCGGCCGTGAACGGATGGAGATCCTGCGGCGGCGCACGCTCGACGTGTACCGCTTCGGCCACGACTACGCGGCGCAGCGCGGCATCATCCTGGCCGACACCAAGCTCGAGTTCGGCCTGCCCCGCGGCACGGACAACCCCGCCCCGATCCTGATCGACGAGGTGCTCACGCCCGACAGCTCGCGGTTTTGGCCGGCGGATGAATACGAACCCGGGCACGACCAGCCGAGCTTCGACAAGCAATTCGTCCGTAACTACCTCGAAGAACTCGTTGCGCAAGGGAAGTGGCACAAGCAATCGCCAGGCCCCGACCTGCCCGACGACATCGTGGCGCAGACCGCCGCGCGCTACGACGAAGCGATGCGCCTGCTCGGCGTGCCGGCGCTGACTTGAACCGCGCGCCTTTTTTCGCTTTGCATCCGGCGGGTCCTCTGCTACATTCCGGGGGTTCAACCGATCAAGTCGGTGGCTTCGGCCGCCGCGCAAGGGCCCACGCAGCGCCACGCGTGGGCTCTTCTTTTTTGGTTTGCGATTCAGCCCGCGTTTTGGTTTGCGTTCGTTGAAGGTCAATGCCATCGAGCCAACGCGTCCCGTTCCCTCCGGGGCGCTCCGCTTGGTTCGGCGCGGCCGGGCCGTACAATGTCGCGTGACCATGACCTCGAAAAACGATCAAGGGGTGACCAAGACTCGCAAGCGCGGCCGGTGGCGGCGGCGGTTGTTGATCGCGGTGCCGGTGGCGGTGGCGCTGTACGCGCTTGTGGGCTTCTTCGTGGTGCCCTGGGTCGCGCAGCGGTGGGTGGTGCCGATGCTCGGCGAACAGATCAACGGCACGCTGCGCGTCGGTCAGATCAAGCTCAACCCCTTCACGCTCGCGTTGACCGTCGAGGACGCCGCGGTCGAGGACGAAGCCGGCGAAGCGCTGCTGGGCTTCGCGCGGTTCCACGGCAACCTGCAAGCGTCGTCGGGGTTTCGCGAGGGCTTCGTGCTGCGGACGGTCGAACTCGACGGGCCGTTCGCCCACGCCGTGCTGCGCGAGGACGGCACGCTCAACCTCGCGGACGTGCTCAAGCCCAGCGAAACAGAAGCGGCCGAGCCGTGGACGCTGCCGCGCGTGCGCGGCGAGGGCGTCGTGGTGCGGGACGGCCTGGTGTCTTTCCGTGACCGGATGGTGCCCGACTCGCCGGACCGCAAGGCCGAGCCGCTGACCTTCACCATCGGCGCGTTCGACTCGCAGCCGCTGCACGCCAACACGCACCGTTTCTCGGCCCAGACCGAGGCGGCCGAGCAGATCACCTGGGAGGGGCAGGTCTACCTGAACCCGTTGACGGCGACCGGGCGGGTCGAAGTCGATCAGTTCGATTTATCGTTGTACCACCCGTACATCCGTCAGACGGTGCCGGTGCGCGTCGACGAGGGGCGGGCGACGTTGGCGTTGACGTACGAGTTGGCCCCGGCCGCATCGCCGCGCGTGGCCAAGGTCCATGTCGAGACCGCGGCACTGGACGGTTTGAAAGTCACGCTGGAAGACCGGCCGCTGCTGTCGGCGCAGCGCCTGGAAGTGGTGGATGTGAACGCCGACGCGGTTGCGCGGAGCGTCGTGGTCGGGCGTGTCGGCGCGGTCTCGCCCGCGGTCGCGGTCAAGCGGGAGGCGGACGGCACGCTGCCGGTGGTCGAGGCCCTCGAAGGTTTGCTGGCCCCGCCGACGCCCGCAAACGCGCCGGCGAGCGCCGAAAGCTCGGATGGGGCGGCCGCGGACGCCGAGCCGTTCGACCCGGCCGAGGGCCTGCCGCGCCCGCTGGACGAAGCGGTGCGCAGCGCGATCGCGTTGTCGCACGACGCGTTGCAGCCGTGGAAGCTGGAGGTTGTGGCCGTCGCGGTCGAGGATTCCGGCGCGTCGTGGCGTGACGAGGCCGTGTCGCCGGCCGCCGAGATCGTGGTGCAGGACGCGACGCTGACCGCCGGGCCGATCCGCAGCGACGAGGGGTTCGCCGTGCCGTTCGAGGCCGGCGCGGCGCTGGCGTCCGGCGGAACGATGAGCGCCAACGGTCGCGCCGAGCCGCTGGCGTCACGGCTGCGCGCCGAAACGTTCGCGGTCGATGGTCTGGAGGTGTCGCCGGCGGTGCCGTACCTCGCCCAGGCGGTGCCGATGGTCGAACTGCGCGGCGGGAGCGTGAACGTTCACGGGTCGTCGCTGGACGTGTCGCTGCCGGTAGAGGTCAATCAGCCGCCGAACCTGGCCGTGGGAGAGCTCGAAGTGACGGCGGGTGGTGTCGATGTCAGCCTGACGGACGTCGATCCGAACGCCACTCTAATACTTTCCGAGATGTCGTTGAAACTCACGGCGCTCGACACGGCGTCGTCCGAGCCGGCGGCGTTCTCGTTCGCGGCCAAACCCAACGGTGCGCTGGTCACGGCGGACGGCACGATCCTGCCCGACCTGGCCGACCCGATGAACGCCACCGTCAACCTCGAAGCCCGGTTCGTCGATGCGCTCTCGCTGGCGGCGTTCTCCGGGTACAGCGGCAAGTTCGTCGGCCGCCGCATCGCCACCGGCACGCTCGCCACGGACCAAGCCATCACCGTCAAGCTCGCCGGCAAACAGCTCGACGCGCTCGTGCCCGTGAAGATCGAGGACTTCAACTTCGGCGAAAAAGTCGACAGCCCCGACGCGGTCAAACTCCCCGTCGGCTTGGCGGTCGCGATCCTCAAGGGGCCCGACGGCACCATCAACCCGCCCGCCATCCCGATCAAGGGCGACCTGACCGACCCCTCGGTGTCGGTCGGCGGGCTGGTCGTTCACGCGCTGACGAACCTGGTCACCGGCATCGTCGCCTCGCCCTTCAAAATGCTCGCCGGCGCACTCGGCGGCGAAGACGATCAGGACGCGGACTTCTCCTTCGTTGCCTTCGCGCCCGGCGACGCGGCGCTCTCCATCGAAGCCACGCACAAGCTTAAGCAGCTGCACGAAGCGCTGGCGCAACGGCCCGCGTTGAGCCTCGCGCTGGCCGCGTCGCCCGTCGGGGCGGCGGACGAGAACGCGCTGCGCAAGGCGGTCTTCCTTCAACGCCTGCGCGAGAAGACCGCCGCGACGCTGCCCGCCGCCGACCCCCGCCGCGCGGACCCCACGCAGATCAACGTCACCGCCGCGCAGTACCGCGACGCGATCCGGCTCGCGTTCGGTGCCGGGTCCGACGCCGACGATGCATCGGGAGGTGGGGTGGACGGCGTACCCGTGCTCGACCCCGACGCCGGCGATGTCGTCACGGAAGCCGAGGCGCAGGAGCGCCAGCGTCAACCCCGCCGACGCATCCGCGGCGGACGCGCCACCCGCCACGGGCCAACGGAAACCCTCAACGACGAGCCGCTGCTGGGCGACGACCCGCTCGGTCTGAGCACCGACGGCACCGATGCCTCAGACGATCCGCGCACGAGCGATGAGACGCCGGCGGCTCAAGACCCGCCGGGCTCGGTCAATGCCAAAACGGGTGGGTCGTTCGACTTCGCCGCCGCCGAGGCCGAAGTGTTGTCCGGGTTCGATGTCACGCCCAACGCTGCCGCGAACTTGCTCAAGGCACGGCTCGACGCTGTACGCAATCACCTCGTCAACGAACTCGGCCTGGCGCCCGACCGTGTTGGGCTTATTGAACCTTCAACCGCAGATCCCGACGCCGGCGCCCCCGAGTCGCCGCGCGTTACGTTCGAGCTCGGCGCATCCTGACCGGGCTAGACGCTATCGTGCCCGGCATGTCCGTCTGGCTGACCGATCCCGTCCGCCGCCTGCGCCTGGTCGGCATGGCCGAGGGCGTCTCGTACCTGCTGCTGCTGGGCATTGCGGTGCCGCTGAAACACCTCGCCGGCATCCCCGAACCGGTCATGGTCGTCGGATGGGCGCACGGCGTGTTGTTCATGGTGTTCTGCGTGTGCCTGCTGATCGCGAAGGTCGCCGCCGACCTGACGTGGTCGCTCGCGATCCTCGTATTCATCGCAGCGGTGTTGCCGTTCGGACCGTTTGTCGTCGATTCCAGGCTGCGCCGCACCGACACGAAGAACCGCTTTGAGGCGATGGGTCGCGGGTCTATAATCGAGAACTGCAAAGACTGAACAACCAAGTGTTGAAGTTTTTTGGAGGCGAAAGATGATCCGGGTGATTTCCGCGGCCGTGTTGTTAAGCTTTTTGTTGGCGCACCACGCCTTGGCGTTGGTGACCGACTTTGACGTCCGCCAAGTCGATAACACCGCCGGCGGTCCGCCGCTGAACGGCTTCGTCACCAACGATGTGTCGATTGATTTTTCTGGCCGATTTGGCGGTGCGGCCATCCTGCTCGAATTGCAGTCCGGCTCTATCTTCCAAGACACACTCTTCGGGGGTGACGTCATCCGGCCGCCGACGCAGGGGGCGATCGGTTTTCAGCCGTCCCTGGCCTTTGACACGTTCCTGGCTCAGGGCGGCCCGACCGCCGAGACGTCTCTAGACGACATCAGCTTGATCGGTGGGGCGGTCAACCTCGGGGCCGAGCCTGCGATCCAGTTCGACACCGAACGCCTCAACATCACGTTCGACACAGCCGCCTTCCGGAACCTCTTCGACCAGACCGACTTTCTCCTGTCCCGAATCACCTTAAGCGAAGATGCGCAAGGCACGTTCGCCCTCTACGTCCTGACGGATGACGATCCAAGCACCGTCGGGGGTACGGATCAGATCGAGACGTTCGATGTCGTCAACGGCCGCATCGTGCCCGAACCGGCGGCGGGCTTGCTGGGCATTGTGATACTCGCGGCCAGTGGCCGCCTCACACGTGCGCGAGCTTGTTGAGCCCGTTGTACGCCGCCACCTTGTACGCCTCGGCCAACGTCGGGAAGTTGAACACGTTGTTGATGAAGTACTCGGCGTCGCCGTCGAGGCCCATCACGCACTGGCCGATGTGGACCAGCTCGGTCGCGCCGGTACCCATGCAGTGCACGCCCAGGATCTTGTGCGTGTCCTGGTGGATGAGCATCTTGAGCATGCCGGTGCGGTCGCCGAGGATCTGGCCGCGGGCGATCTCTTCGTACCGCGCGATGCCCGCCTCGTACGGGATGCCTTCCTGCGTGAGTTGCTCTTCGGTCTTGCCGACCATCGAGATCTCCGGGACGGCGTAGATGCCGTAAGGGAAAAGGTCCGTGTTGTAGTTGCCCACCGGCACGTCGAACGCGTGGCACACCGCGCGGCGGCCCTGCTCCATCGACGTGCTCGCCAGCGCGGGGAACCCGATCACGTCACCCGCGGCATACACGTGCTCGACTGGCTCCCAGAGTTCTTCAGGTTTGCCGTTGCCGTCGGTCTGCGGGGCGAACGTTTCGGACCCTTTGGCGGTCTTGCCCTTCGCGGCGGTCTTTTTCTTGCGGCCTTTGCCCCTGCCGCCGTCGTCCACCGTGCCGTCGGGCAGCACGGGCACCTCGGCCGGTGCCTCGACCTTCCGCATGCACTGGTAGTGCTCGTTGACCTTGAGGCGTTCGCGGTCGTCGTAGGTGATGCCGACGTTCTCTAGCCCCAGCACGCCGCAGACGCCCTGCCGGCCGACGGCGTACAGCAAGGTCTCGGCCTTGAGCGTCTTGCCCGACTCGAGCTGCGCCTGGACCAGCTTGTGCGTCGTGCCGTTGGAGACCTCGACCGTCTCGATCGTCTCGACCTTCTCGCCCAGACGCAGCGTGATGCCTTCCTGCCGCATGAAGTACATGAACGCGCCGGCAATCTCAGAGTCGAGGAACCCCAGCACCTGGTGCCGGCCCTCGACGAGCGTGACGCGCACACCCAGCGTCGCCATGATGCACGCGTACTCCGTGCCGATCACGCCGCCGCCGACGACGATCATCGACTTGGGCAGCTTGTTGAGCGTGAGCACCTCGTCGGACGTCATGATGCGGTCGGGCTCGAAGGGCACGCTCTTCGGCCGCGCCGGCCGGGTGCCCACGCCGATCATGAACTTCTCGGCGGTGATCATCTCCGACTCGTCCTCGCGCTGGATCATCACCAGGTTCGGTCCCTCGAAGTGCGCGGTGCCCCAGATCAGATCGACGCCGTTGCGGTCGAACTGGTCGCGGATGACTTCCCACTCGTGGCGGATGACCTGCGACGAGATGCCGATCAGGTCGCCGATGGTGATGTTCTTCTTGACGCGGTAGGCGTCGCCGAGCAGGCCGCGCTGGTTCGCGCCGGTGAGGTGCAGCGCCGCTTCGCGGAGCGATTTCGAAGGGATGGTGCCCGTGTTGATCTGCGCACCGCCGAGCACGTTGCTCTTCTCGATGATGGCGACCTTCTTGCCGAGCTTGGCGCCCTGGATGGCGGCCTTCTGGCCCGACGGGCCGGTCCCGATGACGACGAGGTCGTAGTGCTTCATGGCGGTTCCCTGGATCGGTGGGCGTGGGGTCGGCGTGACGGCGGCGTCGAGATCGAGCCGCGCAGCCAAACCCGACGCGGGTGAGTCCCCAGTGGTTGTATCGGAGGGCCGTGAATTGGAGGTTAGGCGGGCAGGCCGGTAACGGATGATAACCCCGTGCCCGCGCAAGGCCCGAAACGCCCGAAAAACCTTGCGGCTCGGGCACGCTGCCGGTAGCCTGTTCTCCGCACCCAGGGTGCATCCCGTTCGCGGAAAGGGCTTCGCCCGCCTGTTCTCGCCTCCACAACCCGTGTCTCGACGACCCCTTCGCCGGCCCCGCGAACACCGGCTCACCCCTGAAGGAGGTCCGTCGTGTCCGATAAGCCCAAGCCTGATGTCCGCCGTTCGTCCCGTGCCGCCCGGTTCGTGGGGCCGCTGCCGCCGCGCCCGGATTTGGAACAGCAACGCAAACGTGCCAAGCAGTTGCTCCGCGCCGTCCACGCCGGGGAGGCCGGCGCGATCGAGCGTTGCGACGCGCTTCACCCACGCCCGCCCAAGCCGTCCGACGCAAAGCTCGCCGACGCGCAGCTCGTCATTGCCCGCGGCTACGGCTTCTCGTCCTGGGCCGGGCTCAAGTCGCGAATCGAGGAGTTGACCAAGTCCCCCGTCCAACGCTTTGCGGACGCGGTACGCCGCAGCGACATCAACACCACACGCGACCTGCTCGAATCCCACGAGCAGGTCCGCGCCGCCGTCAACGACCCGCTGTTCGACTTCGGCGGCCTGCCGATCCACGAAGCCGGCAACGACCTCGCGATGTTTGATCTGCTCGTCCGACACGGCGCCGCCCCCAACGCCCGGAGTGACTGGAAACCCGGCGGGTTCACGGTCCTCGACCGCGTCAACGCCGAAATGGTGGATTCGTACCTCAGGCGCGGTGTCGTGCTCACGCCGCATATTGCCGCGCGCGACGGACGCCTCGACGACCTCCGCCGGCTGCTCGACGAAAACCCGTCGCGTGTCAACGAGCCCGGCGGCGACGGCCAGCACCCGCTCCACGTCGCCGGCAGCGTCGCGGTGATCGACCTGCTCGTGGACCGCGGCGCCGAGGTCGATGCCCGTGACGTCGATCACACGTCCACCCCCGCGCGATACCTCGCCGGCCGCCCCGAGCTATGTCGCCGGCTGCTCGAACACGGCTCCAAGCCCGACTTGTTCATGGCCGCCGCACTCGGCGACGCGGCCTTGGCCCGCGCCTGTATCCAAGACGACCCCGACTGCGTTAACCACCGCCTCAACCGTCCGCCCTGGGTTCACGGGCAGCAGGGCGACATCTACAACTGGGTGCTCGGCCATGACGTCACGCCGTACCAGGTCGCGTGCAAAAAAGGTCACGACGATGTCGCCCGGCTCATCCTCGACATGGCCCCGGCGAAAACCCGTCTGCTCGAAGCGATCTGGCACGGGGAGGGCGAACGTGTTCAGCAAATCCTTCACGAATCCCCCGGAGTGTTGAGCGATCTCGACGACGACGACCGCACACTGCTGCCCCGCGCCTGCTGGTGGTACCGGCCCCAGGCCGTCGGCATCATGCTCGAACTGGGCTTCGATCCGCACGTGGCCGGGGTCGACGACAGCACGCCGCTGGACCGCGCGGCCTTCCACGGCTACGCCGACCTGGTTGAACGCCTGCTCGCCGCCGACCCCCACCCGCCGCTGGACCGCCGGAACGCGTACGGCGGGACACCCTTGGGTGCCTGTATTCACGGTGCGGTCCACGGCTGGGACACCGGCCACCCGCAAGACCATGCCGCCACCGTTCAACGCCTGGTCGACGCTGGCTCGGCCATCCACGTCGCCTGGATTCCTACCGGGCGTGACGACCTCGACGCCGTGCTCCGCGCGGCGTTGGCCCGCCTGCCCGATTGAATCCGCATTCACCGAGCGATCGACTTGCCGACCGCAGATGGGCGTCGCGGTTCGGCGCAGGTTTCTGACGCTCGGCGCGTACTGCGTTGCAGTGCGGCTATGAACATAAACACCGCCCTCTGCACGACCTCCGCGCTCTCCGCGCCTCCGCGGTTCAATCTGCTGCGCAGAGAATCAAACCTTCGCCCCACGGTAAGCCCTGTTTCTCTGGAACTTCCGGGGGCGGGGGCCCGCAGGTTGTCGCGGGGTTCCAGGTCGGTGAGGCCGTGTCTTGGTGAAACGCGGGGTCCGCTGCGTGGATGGCAATGGGTGGTGCGCCCGGCGAGTGGATGCTCGCACGCAAGGCGTAAGAGTTGAGGAATGAGCGCCACCCCACGCTTCGCAAGACCCCCGACGGGACATGAGCCGAGCGAGTCCGATCCGAACGCGACGGCTCGCCGGGGTTGATGCGAGGTGTGCATCAGCGTGGTGCTGCGTGAAGTGGGAGCCGCCGCCGCGTGGGACGAAGGTTCAGCCTTGGTGAAGGTGGTGATATAAAGCGGCCGACGGTGTCGGCCGTGCTCGGGCGCGTGGGTTTGCGAGCGCTCGACGGCGGCCACCGGCCGCCGCTTTGTAGAGCTGCCGGCTCTTTGACAAGTGAAGCAGGGGCGTTGTCGCTCCACGAAAGCACGAGAGAAGAGAAGAAGCCCACGTTCAGTGAACGTGGGCTTCGGGGGCAATGCAACGCAGGGGTGGTCTCAGGCGCGCATCGCGCGGTCGATCGCGGACTGGGCGGCGGGGATGAGTCCGCCCTTCATGCAGGCCTTGATGGTGGCGTGGTCGTTTTTGCGTTTCAGGTCGCGGACCTGGGCGCGGAGGTGGGCGTCGCGGTCCCGGGCGAAGCGGGGGAAGGCCTGCTCGAGTTCGGGCCGGGTGTACTTGGTGAGCGGGTCGTCGAGCCCGGTCTGGACGATGGCCCAGGCGATGAGGGCCCGCGGCTCGGTGGAGTATTTGTAGCTGTCGAGCGTGGCGCGGAGGCGCTGCTCGGGGGTGGAGAAGGGGTCGGTCAGCGGGTCGGGCAGCTCCCAGAGCTCGTGCTTCTTGCCGCCGGCGACCTCGAGTTCGTTGAGCCAGCCGGAGTCGCCGCTGCCGCCGGTGGTGGTCCGGCCCCGGGAGAGGTCGGCCTTGTCGGCGGTGCCGTTGCGGGTGCCGTTGGCGTGCTGGGAGCCGTCGGGGTGCCCCGCCCAGAGCTGCGCCGCCGAACCGCGGTGGTTCTTCTCGGCGGTCACGGGCACGGCCGACTTGCCGACTTTTTCCAGCGGGGCGATGGCGGCGTTGATCACGACCCGGCCCTTGGCGGCGAAGTCGATGGTCAACCGCTGGGCGGCCTTGCCCTCGTGCGTGATGGCGGCGGTGTCCCGCACCACCCCCGAGCCCCACTCCGGTCGTTTGGGATGCTTGACGCGATCCCCCTTCTCGAATTTGATTGTCGAAACCATGTTGTTTGAATTGTCTTGGTGGAACCCAACGCGAGCACGGCTCACGGCGGAAGCCACCGGGTGAAGAATCAGTTCAGCATTCAGGTCACACGCCGTTCAGGCGTGAACGCCCGATTCGTCGGGCGGGCGGGGCGGCATTGATGGCCGCCCGTTTGGACATCGTCCCCTTGCGTCAAGACCACGGCGTGGCCCGGCAATCTCGCCGAGCGGCCGTTCCAGAAACAAAATCGACCCACAAACCTCCGTCGTGGGAGGCAACCGTCCCGAGAGCGCCGGCCGCGTCATCGCGACAGATCAGCCGGCGGCGTTCCATTCTCTGGTGTCGTGATCGGGTCCCGACCCGCGGATACCCACTTCTACATCGGCTCGGATTCCGAATCCCTTCGGGTCTGCTCTAAAGCGATGGAGTGGCCAATCGGCCGAAATCTCCCTCCGGTACGTCCGTCATCGGCAGGATGTTCCTGCGACTTGCGAATTATAGGCCCTAAGCCGGGGAAGATGCAAGCAAAAGCATCAAGCGATTTGGCGTCGTGGAAAACCCGGAGGTCTGGAATGCCTGGCGGGCGATCCGGGGGGATTGTGTCAAAGCGGGTCGTTCCCGCCGATGCCCTCGGCTCCGCCGCGGCTGAGGTCGTCGCCTCGACGCTCTCCGTCCTCGGCCGAGTCCGACTCGTATTCCTCGGCCTCCGACTCGGCCTCGGCGAGCATGTCCTGGTCCCGCAGCGTCACCTGCTGCGTCTCCAACAGCGCGTTGATCTTCTTCCGCACCCGGAACAGAAACGGCACGTTGGGGATCCGACGCAGCTCGCTCCGGCCCGTCGCCGAGTACACGATCAGCGTCCCCGCCCCGCACAGCAGAAACTCGAGCAGGTCGGGGTAGGTCGAACGCACCCGCTTGGCCCCACGCGCCAGCGAGTCGTCGGCCCGGCCCCAGGAGTACTGCTCGAACTCGTTGTGTGTGATCCGCCAGCGATGATTGATCCGCACCCAGATGAGCATGACGGCGTACGGGAACAACAGAAGGATCGACAGCGCGAGGCCGTAACCGGGGTCGTACTTGGCGCCGAGGCGGTAGAAGAAGTCGAAGATCTTGTCGAAGATCGGGATGTTCGTCCACGACGAAAGGGCCAGCCCCCCGAAGAAAAACAAGCCGAAAATGAGCGCCCACACAAACGCGTAGTTGCGTTCCAGGTCGATCGCCATGGTGGTCAGCGTGATGAGCGTGGTGAACAGGTACGCCCACCCCAGGAAGCCGGAGAGCGATTCGTAGCTCTCGGTTGAGAACGCGGACTCCCATCCCCACGCCAGGAAGTAGAACCCCAAGCCCGCGACGATCAACGGCCAGGCGTAGATCAGCTTGGGGTACGCGAAGAACACGACCTCGTGCGGCGGCGACTTGTCGGGTTGTTTCGAGCGTTTGGCCACGTCTTCCCCTTTGTTCAGAACGGTGGGGGCGTAAGGGTTGCCGGACGGGCCGGGGCTCGAAGGGGCTTCGCTCATCCGGCCACTTTACCCGCAGAGGGTCGCACGGCGGGGCGGTTCACCGGTGCGAATCCGCGACACCGACGTCCCGGGGTTAGGAGAACCGGTCGCTCACGTGCCCATATCCGACGTGACGGGCGCATCCGACAGAGCCGGGAGCGTCAGCGACCGGTCCGCTTTTACAAAGCAGCATTCCTCAATCCGCGAACGCGTACGGGATCGGCTTGAGCTTTTCCTCGGAGATGTCGTCGAGGTTCAGCGGGTTCAGCGGCACGTCGGGGTCGGGCAGCGGGATCGCCGAGAGCAGGGCCCGGGTGTAGGGGTGCTGCGGGGCGTTGTAGAGCGTTTCGGTGTCGCCCATTTCGACGATGCGGGCCTGACGCATGACGACGATGAAGTCGCAGACCTGCCTGACGACGCTGAGGTCGTGGCTCACAAACAGATAGGTCAAACCCAACTCGTCTTGAAGCTCTTGAAGCAGTTCGAGCACCTGAGCGCGGACCGACACGTCCAGGGCGCTCACCGCCTCGTCGGCGACGACCAGCGCCGGGTGCAGGATCAGTGCTCGCGCGATGCCGATGCGTTGGCGTTGCCCGCCCGAGAACGCGTGGGGGTAGCGGTTGCGGTGGCCGGCTTCGAGGCCGACACGCTCGAGCATGGCGACGACGCGGTCCTGGCGTTCACTCTTGTTGCCGATGCCGTGGATGAGCAGCGGCTCGGCGACGATGTCGCCCACGGTCATGCGGGGGTTTAGCGACGCGAACGGGTCCTGGAAGATCATCTGCATCTCGCGGCGCAGCGGTTTGAGCTGGCGCTCGGGCACGGTCGCGAGTTCGATGGTCCGCCCGGCGTTGGTGAATTCGGCGCTGCCGGCCGTCGGGGTCAGGGCGCGCAGGATCGTCCGGGCGCAGGTCGTCTTGCCGCTGCCAGACTCGCCGACGATGCCGACGGTCTGGCCGCGGTTGACGTCGAAGGACACGTCGTCGACGGCCTTGAAGACCTTGCCGTGTTTGCGGTTGTCCAGCGGGAAGTATTTGGACAGCCCGCGGACTTTGAGGATGCGTTCGGCCGATCCGTTGGGCGTGCCCGGGTTGTTGGCGTCGGCGTTCAGAACTGCACCTCCTCGAGCATGGGCCACAGCAGCAGTTCGCGGTCGTTGGCGAAGCGGTGGTAGTGCGGATCGATGTTGGCTGGTCCGTTGGGCTCGTCGTAGCCGAGTTTGGTCGGCGTGCCCTGCGGGAGCTGCGCCGCTTCGAGCAGGCGTCGGCGTTTCTCTTCGTAGCCGACGTGCGGCACGGCGGCGAGCAGGCGACGCGTGTACGGGTGGTACGGGTCCTTGAACAGGTCGTGCACGCCGGCCCGCTCGACGATCAAGCCCTTCCGCATCACGGCGACGGTGTCGGCGACCTGCGCGACCACGCCCAGGTCGTGGGTGATGAACAGCACGGACGTGCCGAACTCGTCCTTGAGGTCGTTGATGAGCCCGAGGATCTGGGCCTGCACGGTAACGTCGAGCGCAGTCGTGGGCTCGTCGGCGATGACGATCGCGGGCCGGCACACCAGGGCCATGGCGATCACGACGCGCTGCCGCATCCCGCCGGAGAACTCGAAGGGGTATTGCTTGAGGCGTTGACGCGGCTCGGGGATGCCGACCTTAGCCATCATCTCGACGGCCATTTCCTCCGCCTGCTTCTTGTCCTTCGTGACGTGCAGCAGGATCGCCTCGCAGAGCTGGTTGCCGATCGTGTGTACCGGCGACAGCGCGGTCATCGGCTCCTGGAAGATCATGCTGATCTTGCCGCCGCGCATCTCGAAGAGGCGGTCGTCCTTTTCCGACAGCGCGAGCAGGTCGAGCGGCTCGCTGTCAGGTTTTTCTTTCAGCAGTATCTGTCCTGAGATGATCTTGCCGGGCGGCTGGATCAGCCGCATGACCGCGTTGGAGGTGACGCTTTTGCCGCTGCCGGATTCGCCGACGAGCGCGAGGGTTTCGCCGCGCTTGAGGTTGAAGCTCACGCCGCGCACGGCGTCGGTTCGGCCGTCGAGCGTGTCGAAGACGACGCGCAGGTTTTTCACCTGCAGCACATGGTCGGGTTGGGCGGTGGAGTCAGCCATGGTGTCTTAACCGTGCCCCGCGTAAGGGTCGGCGGCGTCGCGCAAACCGTCGCCGACGAAGTTGAACGCGAGCACCGTGCCGATGATGAACAGCACCGGCGTGAGCAGCCAGGGGTAGTAACGCACCGCCTGCACGTCCATGCAGTCCTGCAAGAGCACGCCCCAGCTCACCACCGGCGGGCGCAAACCCAACCCGAGAAAGGAGAGCGACGTCTCGCCCAGGATCATCACCGGCACGCTCAGCGACAGCGCGACGATGATGTGGCTCGCGAACCCGGGCAGCAGGTGGCGGAACAACACACGGGTGTGACTCGCGCCAAGCAGCCGCGCGGCGACGGCGTAGTCCTCTTCGCGCAAACTCAGAATCTTGCCGCGGACGACGCGAGCGAGGCCCGTCCAGTTGAGCAGCGCGAGCACGATCGTGATCGCGAAGTAGACCTTGAGCGGTGACCAGTCGCCGGGCATGACCGCGCCCAGCGCGATCCACAAAGGAAGCTGCGGGAAGCTCTGGATGACTTCGATGCCGCGTTGGATGAAGTTGTCGGTGCGGCCGCCGACGTAGCCGGAGATGCCGCCGATGGTCATGCCCAGGACGAACGTCGCGGCGATGCCGATCAGCCCGACCGACAGGGACACCCGCGCGCCGTAGACGACGCGGGTGAACAGGTCCCGGCCGTACTTGTCGGCCCCGAGCAGGTGGAAACTGGCCTCGGTCTCCATGCCTTCCTGCTCGGCCAGTTCGTCGCGATCGACGCCGAGCAGGTGGCGATTGGTTTCGAACAGTCCCCAGAACTTGTAGGTCTCGCCCTTGACGAACAGCCCGAGCGGGATCGGCTGGTCGGCACGTTCGACGTAGGTTCGGCGGAGGGTGATGGGGTCGATGTGGCGCTGCATCGCGTGGGTGTGCAGGCCGTCGCCGAAGCTGAAGCGCACGAGCTGCGGCGGGCAGTACTGGAAGTCCAGGTCGCGCGATCGCGGCGTCTGCGGCGCGATGAACTCGGCGAGCAGCGCGACGCCGTACATCAGGATGAGCAGGTACACGCTCCAGACGGCGAGCTTGTGCTTGCCGAACTTGAGGCGCGTGAGCTGCCACTGGCTCATGTACGCCTCGCCGCCGCCATCTAGTTTCCCCTCCCCTTGGGAGGGGTCAGGGGAGGGTGCTGGGTTCTGATTTTCGACACCAACGCCGACCGATTCGTCGCTTGCCGGGATCCCTCCCCCTGCCCCTCCCGGGGGGAGGGGAGTTTGTGTGTCGCGTTTTCCGGGGGTCATCGCGTGCCCCCTTCGAGTCGGATGCGCGGGTCGAGCCAGAGCAGCAGCAGGTCGCTGACCAGCGTGCCGAACACGCCCAGCAGCGAGAGCACCATGAGCATGCTGCCCGCGAGGTACATGTCCTCGGTGAAGAGCGCGGCGAGCAGCAGCGGACCGACCGTCGGCAACGCGAGCACCATCGCGACAATCGCCCCGCCCGATACGATTTGTGGGAACAGGTGCCCGATGCCGGAGATGAAGGGGTTGAGCGCGAGGCGGACGGGGTACTTGATCAGCAGCTTGATCGGGCGCACGCCCTTGGCCCGCGCGGTGGTGACGTAGGGCTTACGCAATTCGTCGAGCAGGTTGGCACGCATGATGCGGATCATGCCCGCGGTGCCGCCGATGCCCAGCACGACGATGGGGATCCAGATGTGCTTGAGCAGGTCGAGGAACTTGCCCCACGTCCACTCGGGCTGGGCCGCGTACTCCGGCGAGAACAACCCCGACACGCCGCTGATCGCCATGAGCACGAGCGCCAACAGGAACGCCGGCGTGCACATCCCTAAGAAGCCGAGCACGGTGAGGACGTAGTCCGTCTTGCTGTACTGCCGGACGGCGGAGTAGATGCCGATGGGCAAGGCGATGGCCCAGGTCATGAGGATGGTGCCGATGGAGATCGCCATGGTGAGCATGAGGCGGTCGCCGACGACCTCGTTGATCGGCGTCATGGTTTCCATCGAGCGCCCGAGGTTGCCCTGGAGCAGGCCGGCGTCGGCGGCGTCGAAGGTGACGAACCACTTGAAGCCCATCCAGCGGACGTACTGCCGCCACGGCGGGTCTTCGTAGTGGAAGACGTCCTTGAGGTCTTCGATGGTGCGGAGGTTGGCGTCGTCGCCGGACTCCTGGAGGAGCATGATGCGGGTCGCGAGGTAGTCGCCCGGCGGGAGCTGGATGATGGTGAACACGACGACGCTGATGATCAGCAGCGTGGGCACCATGATGATCAGGCGTTTCCACACGAACGGGTGCCGCCAGGCAACCATGCCCAGCAGCAGCACGCCGACGCCGATGAGCAGCCAGCGGATGATGCGCCCCGCGCCGCCGCTGCCGGGGTCCGAGCCGTCCGCGGCGGGCCGGGGCGTGACTTCGAGTAGCGAGCGCTTGATCTCGGCGACGGCGCCGGGCGAGTTGCTGGCGTTCTCGAAGAAGAAGGTTTCGATGCCAGCGTTGCTGGGCGTGGCGAACTCGTTGCCGAACAGGGCGTGTTCGGGCACGTTGCGCATGTCCTTGTCGACCACCACGGGCGCCGGCGGGGCGGTGGCGATGTTGATGCTCCAGACGTTCTCGGCGGCGATGTCGAAGACCTCGTTCATCAGCCGCTGCTGCTCCTGGGGGTCGGGCGACTGGATGGCCTGTTCGTACGCGGCGATCGCGTCGTACATGGGGTGGCCTTCGGGCACGGGGACGGAGCCGCGCAGCGACTGGCTCTGTTCCGAACCGTAGAACCCGCCGTTCATGTACCACCGCCCCCAGCCGACGGCGTAGAAGCTCTCGGTGTTGAAGGGGATGAAGTAGCGCGGCGAGAGCATGGGCATCAGGTCGCTCTCGGCGGACCAGACGTTGAAGTCGAAGTCGCTCGAATCTTTCTCGGTGTAGAAGAGCGGCCGGGCGCGTTCGCGCACGATGCAGCGGACGCCGACGTTCCCCCAGTCGTCCACGACGAACTGCCCCGGCCCGGTGCCGGTGAAGTTGGTGAAGTCCAGGTAGAAGGTCATGCGCGTGCCGTCGGGGAAGGTGCGCATGCCCTCGGCGTCGCGTTGGGTCAGGCCGAGTTCGTCGAGCAGGGCGTCGGCGCGACCGGGGTCGTATTGCGTGTAGGCGTCCTTGAGTTGGTCGCCGGGGAAGCGGCTCTGCGGCCCGGGCGCGACCTGGGACGGCTCGCCCACGCCGGACTGCTCGGCCTTGATGATCTCCTCGCGGTTGAGCGCCAGCGACAGCGCCTGGCGGAAGCGTTTGTCGGCGAGCAGCTGCGCCTTCCACTTCGTGGCCGGATCGTCGGGGTCGACGCGGCGGGTGTTGTTGGGGTTGATGACGAAGGTGGAGCGGGACGCGGGGTACCAGTGCAGGACACGGGTGCCGGCCGTGTCGCGCCGGGACATGAGTTCGGTGTAGTCGCTGAAGCGCAGGTGCCGGGCCTGCATCGACGCGCCGCCGTTGGCCGCGGTGAGGGCGAGCATCTTGCCCTCGAGCACGTCGAACTGGAGGCGGTCGATGTAGGGGAGCTGGTTGCCTTCCTTGTCCACCGCGGGGAAGTACGGGTTGCGGACGAAGACGTACGGCGGGTTGGACGTGTAGGTCTGCATGACCCACGGCCACAGGCGCGGGTACTCGGGGTTGTTCCAGACCTTGACGAACGTGTAGACCGCCCCGGGGCTGGGCAGCTTGTAGCGGCGCATCATGTCCTGCACGACCGCGACATCGCCGACGTCCGGGTCGGGGTGGTACGGCCGGAGGTAGTGTGCCGGCATGTCCGTGAACGTCGTGATGTGCGCCATGCGCTCGGCGAAGAGGGGATACGGGACCTCGAACTCGAAGCGCACGGTGTAATCATCGACCTTGACGACGTTGCCGGTCTTGCCGCCGCTGACCATCCAGTCCGGCGGGACGTGGGTGGTGAAGTCGTTGTTGATGTCGTACCGCCACCAGTACATGATGTCGTCGGCGTCGTACGGGTCGCCGTCGGACCAGCGCGTGCCCTTGCGGAGCTTGACCGTCCACTGGCGTTTGTCTTCGCTGGCGGTGACGGACTCCGCGAGGTGCGGCTCGAGCGGGTAGCCCAGCGGCGACCAGCGCACGAGGTACGGGCCGCTCATGCGGTAGGTGATGATGGACACGTCGTCGGGCGCGACGGCGAGGCGGAGCCAGGTGCCGCCGTACTGGCCGATGCTGTCGATGGTGTTGAGGACGATGGGCTTGTCGGGCAGGCGTTCTTTGAGCGGGGGCAGGTTGCCGGACTTCACGAGGTCTTCGAGGATCGGCGACTGGCCGGTCGGCTCGACGTCCAGGTCCAGGTGCATGGAAAAGGTGTCGTCGGGGTCGAAGGTGGGGTGGCGCGCCTCGGCGGCCTGCCGCGCGGCGGCGGTGTCGATCTGCGGGGCGGTGTCGCTGACCCCGACGCGCGCCGACCACGCCGTCAGCCACAGCACGACCGCGGCGCCGACCGCGACGAGGGACAGCGAGACGAGGGTGCGTAGCCAGGTTGGCAGGTGCTGCATGAACGAAAGAGATGAAGGAAAGGCCGGCCCGCATCGCCGCGCGTTGACCGACGGCGTGGCATCATCGCGAGACAAATAATGTATCACAACACGGCAGATTTGCAGCACACGAGATCGGGCTTTGAAGCAGACTCCTCCGGGTTTTTACGAACGAATCACGCAATTGTTATGCAGAGATGCGCACGCAGGTACAAGTTGAAACTTTCAACGCGTGGAGCCGAAAGCCTTCGGCATTGACTCTTTGTGTTGGTGCGCGGGATCGACGCCAAAAAAACCGGCCGGGTGCGAAGACCTGGCCGGCTCACTTCGAGCATGCACGAGTGGATTGAGCGGAAGCGGTTTCGGTGGGTGAAGCGCTGCTTCGTGCCGCCAGCGCGGCATTCCGCTTTCACTTCGCTCAATCGGGGCGACAGGATTTGAACCTGCGACCTCCACACCCCCAGTATGGCGCGCTACCAAGCTGCGCTACGCCCCGTGCGTATGACGGCGGGCCGGGGTCGGGACGCTGCGGGGCAGCTTCCGGGCCACGGGTTCCGCCGAGCGGCGCATCGTATCAAGCCACGCCGCGCCCGCCAAACGCAAGGCCGCCGGCCGACGCGCCGGTACTTGACGCCCGGGCGCGCTTCGGGCATCATTCGACATGGCAGCGATCACCTCCCCGCCGACCCCTTCCTCGTCCGAGAACACCACGCCTCCCGCGGCCCCGACCGCCGGCAGTTTGTCCGATGCGCCGGTTGCGGCGGCAGGCCCGGAAAAGATCGTCGCGGACGGCATCACCTTCGACGACGTCCTGCTCATCCCCGCCGCCAGCGCGGTCGTGCCCGGCGACGCCAACCTCGACACCCGGCTGACCGCCAACATCACGCTGCACATCCCGCTGCTCTCGGCCCCGATGGATACCGTCACCGAGTCGGCGTTGGCGATCGCGCTGGCGCAGGAGGGCGGGCTGGGCGTGATCCACAAAAACCTCAGCGTCGAAGAACAGGCCCGCGAGGTCCGCAAGGTCAAGCGTTCCGCCAACGGCGTCATCACCGACCCGGTCACGCTGCCGCCCGACGCACCCGCGTCCGAAATCCGCCGGCTCATGGGCGAGCAGAACATCTCGGGCGTGCCCATCACCGAGGACGGCACCTCGGACGGCAAGGCCATCGGCATCGTCACCCGGCGGGACATGATGTTTCTCGACGACGACACCCAGCCGGTCCGCGCGGTGATGAGCACCGACCTGGTCACGGCCGGCCCGGAGACGACGCTCGAAACCGCCGAGGCGATCCTCAACAAGAACAAGGTCGAGAAGCTTTTGCTTGTGGACAAGCAGGGCTGCCTCACCGGCCTGATCACGATGCGCGACATCGCCAAGCAGGACCAGTTCCCCAATGCGTGCCGGGACGACCGCGGCCGGCTGCGGGTGGGCGCGGCGGTGGGCGTGCACCAGCTCGACCGTGTCGCGGCGCTGATCGCCGCCGAGGCGGACGTGATCTTCGTGGACTCGGCGCACGGGCACAGCAAAAACGTCGTGGACACGGTCGCCGCAATCAAGCAGCAGTACGACATCGACGTCGTGGCCGGCAACGTGGCGACGACGCGGGGCGCGCAGGATTTGATCGACGCCGGCGCGGATGCAGTGAAGGTCGGCATCGGGCCGGGCTCGATCTGCACGACGCGGATCGTC
>JAUIGU010000064.1 GCA_030432595.1 Phycisphaerae bacterium | reverse complement strand
GCGGACCAGAACGCCGGGCCCAAGGGCGTGTTCGTGCCGTTCTTCGGCAAGCTGGCGAGCACTTATAAGTCGATCGGTTTGTTGGCGCTGCGTTTCCGCTGCCCGATCCTTTGCGGGTACGCGCAGCGGATCGGGCCGGGCTTCCGTTACGAGATCGGCGCGACGGACATTATTGAGCCGGAGCACTGGGAGGCGCAGCCCGACCCGCTGTACTACATCTGTGCGCGGTACACGCGGGCGTTCGAGGCGATGGTGCGGAAGCGTCCGGAGCAGTATTTCTGGATGCACCGGCGGTGGAAGTCGCGGCCGCGTCACGAGGAGCGGGGCGAGCCGATCCCGCCGGCGCTGCGTCAGCAGCTCGAGTCGCTGCCGTGGATGACGGACGAGGGCATCGCGACGCTGGAGCGCAACGCGGGGCCGGGCGAGCCGTAGGGTACAAAGCGCTTTCTATCGCGGGTGAATGCTGAGGGTTACAAAAAACACGCCCCCGGCGGTGAGGCCGGGGGCGGGCGTAGTCCTCTCTCACGTCCTTGCGTGGTTGATTCAGTCGTAGCTGGCCCGCTCGGTGGGGAGGGGCGCGGCGATCTCCCGCATGAGCTTCTGCATGATGGCGTCGCCGAAGGCGGCGAAGGATTCGGCGTGCAGGGCGAAGGCGCCGTCGCCCTGGGGCAAGGCCGAGGCGTACCAGGCCTTGAGCGTGGGGTCGGGGCCGATGGAGATGGCGTTGATGGTCATGTTCGGCGGGCGGTTGTTGGTGACGTCGGCCCACGCGGCGGCGTTGGGGCTGCCCGGGCCGTCGCCGACATCTACGTAGTCGGGGTGCATCTTGCCGATGCCGTCGCCGGACACGTCGATGACCTGGCGTTCCGACGCGATGCCGTTGGAGGCGATGTTCGCCATGGCGGTGCTGATCGCCGGGGCCATGATGGTGGAGTTGTTGTAGATGCGGCCGAAGCCTTCGAGCAGGTTCGCGAAGGCCTCGCAGTCGGCCTCGGTGCGGAGGACGCGCCAGCCGGTACCGCGGACCTCGCCCAGGGAGGACCAGTGGTAGAGCTCGACGGCGACGCCGTCCTGCTCGGCGATCAGTTCCTGCATGCTGGGGTGACGGAAGGCGTCGATGTAGCCGTCCATCTGGAGTTGAAACTCGCCGGTGTCGATGCTGCCGGAGGAGTCGACCAAGAGGGCGAGTTCGAGCTCGACCGATTCGGCGTCGGCCTGGGTGGCGGCGGCACCCGTGAACAGAGCGGCGGTCAGCAGAGCGGCGGTGGAAAGGAGGCGGCGGGTCATGTTGTGGGCTCGCGGAGGGGGCGGCGGGGGACACGGCGTGGGCCGGACGTAAGGCAGTCAGTCACGCCGTGACGACGACGCCAGCGCCGGCACCGCGCAGGCGGAGATTGGCCGCGGATTCGGCCGTGTCCTGCGGGTCTGTCGGGCTGTGCGGCCGGGCCACCGCCGCAGGCCTCACGACCGGAACAAAAACCGCCCGGCGTCAAGGCCGGGCGGCGGGGTGGAGGTGGTGGGATGGTGCGGGATGTAGCCCGGAATCAACGGGCGCGGCGGGCTCGAACGCGCGACGCAAGGCCTGAAAAAAATCAGGCGAAGGGGTTCCACGTCCCGGTGAGCTCGTTGTACTTCATCCAGACGTAGGCGACGCCGGCGGCGAGGGCCAGGAACGCGCTGAACGCCAGGACGGTGTAGATGTTGTTGTTGCCCATGTCGGCGGCCTTTCCAAAAACAAAGCCAAAATCAAAGGCGGAGTAACGGAACGCGGGGAACGATCAGCAAACGACGGCCGGGTTCAGAGGCCCGACGCGGAGACGACGTAGTCGCCGGTGATGATGCCGGTCTGCTCGTTGAGGACGACGGCGACGGCTTCGGAGGCGTCGACGGTCTTGATCTCGAGCATGGCAACCAGTTCGTTCTGGCCGCGGTAGGCGACGAAGCGCTGGTTGGGGACGACGCCGTCGTTCTTACCGACGTTGACCATGACGAGCTGGTTGCCGCCGGGGATCGCTTCCTTGCCGGTGACCTGGCCGTAGATCGGGTCGCCGGACACGGGCACGGCGGCGGTGGCGGCGCCGGCCTGGGGGATCTCGCCGCCGCCGGCGACGACGGCGCGTTCGAGGTTGGCGTTCTCTTCGGACAGGGCGACGTTCTGCTCACGCAGCTTGCGGACCTGGCGTTCCAGGGCGCTCAGGTCGCTCTGGAGCTGGTTGTTGCGGGCGATGAGCTGGGTGTTCTCGGTCGAGCGATCGACGAGCTTGGTCTGCGTGTTGCGGAGCTCCTGCGTGGCGGCGGACAGCAACTCGGCGTTCTGGACCTGCGCGGCCGCCGACGACTCCATGGTCGCCTGGATCGCGAGGTTGTCGGCCTCGGCCTTGGCGAGCTTGGCCTCGAGCGCGGTGACCTTGCCCTGAGCCTGCGCGACCTGGGCCTCGGCGGAGGTGATCGCGTTCTGCATCGCGACGTCCTTGGCCCCCAGGCTCTCGCGGAGCGTGCCGAGCTGGTCCTGCAGGTTGTTGATCGAGGCCTCGGACGCCTTGGCGACGGTCTCGGCGTTGACCTTGGCTTCGTTGAGGGCGTCCACCCGGTGGACAAAGGGCACCACCAGCGTCACCAGCAGGATCGACAGCACGGTCACCAGCACGACAAAGGCTTTGGTCAGTGGGCTCACGGCAAGGCTTCCTTCTTAATGGATTCAGGGCGGGCGGAAACGTCCGGCGGGCCGATACACATGCCACGCCTGCGTTCCAGATCCGGGGGCTATCTCCGGGGACGAATCCGGGGGGTACTTAATCCGGGGCGATCCGGGCGGGTTACTTTCTGAGCGTCATACGGGCGGCGATTCCGGCCAAACCTGCGTGTGACGGCGGTTTCGAAGGCACACCGAACGACGCTCACCGGCCTGCCGGCGGGCACCGTTCCACAACCGGCCGAACCGCCGAAACGGCCCCGCCGAACGCACATATCTACTGCGCCACGCCGGGCTTGTCAACGAACGCGCAACACCTCGGCGCGGCAAAAAACGCCCCGGCGCACCGCGCCAGCGCCGCCGCCACCGTCGTTTTTGACCGCCTGAACGCCCCTACCGCCCCGCCGTGGCCTCCAGCACCGCCGCGGCCGCCGCCAGCCGCACCGCCGGGTCCGCGTCGTCCAGCAGCCGCACGACGTGCCCCCGGGCCAGGTCGCGGTCGTACCGCCCCAGCGCCAGCGCCGCCTGGGCCCGGACCGTCGGCAGGTCGTGCGTCGCGGACTCGGCCATGACCGTCATCATCCCGCCGCGTTCCCGCCCCAGCCGCGCCAGCGCCTCGGCCGCGGCCAGCCGGAACTCGACGGGGTTCTCGACCAGGAAGTTGTTCAGGTTCGCCCAGAACGCGTCGTCGCCGATCCGGCCGATCGTCTGCACCGCCACGATCCGCACCTCGTCGAACCCGGAGTACGCCGCGCTGCGCACGCTGTCCACGCCGCGCGGGTCGCCCAGTTTCGCCAACGCCTCGGCCGCCTGCACCCGCAAGATGGCCCAGCGGATCGACGGGTTCATGTCGCCCTCGGGCTTGAGGCCCGCCCGGCGCAGCATCGGCACCGCCGTGTCGTCGCCGAGTTCCCCGAGCAGGAACACCGCGTTGGAACGGACCTGCGGCGAGTCGTGGAACACGAACGTCGGCAACAGGTTCATCAGCCGCTCGTCCTTCATCCCGCACTTGGCGAACGCAAACACCACCGCCGCCCGCACGTCCGGCCGGGGGTCGTTGATCAACGGCTTGGCCGCCGCCACCACGTCCCGCATCTCCAGCTTGCCGATCAGGTACAGCGACAAAAACCGCACGCCCGGCGACTCGTCCTGCATCCCCAGGTGGATCAGCGGCAACGCCCGGTCCGGCGCCCACTGGATCGCCTCGAGCGCGTTGGCCCGCAGCTCCGCCCGGTCGCCGTTGAACGACTCGAGCACGATGTCCACCGCGTCGTTGCGGTACGGCAGCAGGTCCGACACCGGGGCCGGCTGCGGCGCTTGCTGGGCCGCGCTGCTCAGCGCCCACGGCAACGACACGGCCAACACGAGCAAGCACACGGCCAAGATTCGTTCGGTTTTCATGAGAAGTTTCCCGCGAAGAAAGTGATCAAGCCAAAAGCCGTTCAAGCGTTTGCGCTTCTTAGTTTTCCTGATCTACTGCTCTACTGCTCTACTGCCCCGCCGCCTCAACACCGTCGGCGTCGTGAACCGGGCCCAGAGCACAATCAACCCCGTCAACCCCGCCAGTCCCCTCATCGGCCAATCGCCCACGATCGCGTAAAGCGTACGCCGGCCGTCCAGCACCAGTTCGGCCCGGACCACCTCGGCCTCCCCCGGCCGGCCCATCGCGACGATCCGGCCGGTCGAGTCGATCACCGCCGACGCCCCCGTGTTCACCGCCCGCACCACCGGCACCCGGTTCTCGATCGCCCGCAGCGACGCGAGCTGGAGGTGCTGATACCGGACCGACCGCCACGCCAGCCCGCCGCCGGGGTGTTCGTCCGACGGGAGGTGCCCGAACCACCCGTTGGTCGTGAGGTTGATGAGCGCGTCGACCCGCTTCTCACCGGTTTCGGGGTCGTACACCATCCGCCGACACAACGCCGCGTCCGTGTCCTCGAAACAGATCGGCGTGGCGAAACGGAAGACTCCTCTCCCTTCGGGGGAGGTGGCCGGCGAAGCCGGTCGGAGGGGGCGAGCGCCGGTGGAGCCGACCCTTTCATTCTCACGGGGCCCGTCACCCACAGCCTCGTCGCCACGCAACGCGTCGTCGGCCCCGGGCGACTCGCCCGGGGCTAAGTGGATGTCGAACACCGTCACCGCCTCCCCCGCGTGGATCGAGTAATCGAAGTCGTAAGGCGAGACCGTCGCCAACACCCACGCCTTCAAAAACGCGGGCAGCGGGATGTACTCGCCGAAGGGCACGCGGTGGATCTTGTCGTAGCGGTCGACGATCTGCCCATCACCGTCGACGAGAAACGCGCTGTTGTGCGTGATCGGTTTCTGCGGATCGGCCGATTCGATCTCGGTCGAACCACCCACCACGGTCGGCAGGCCGTGCTGCGCGATCAATGCCTTGGTCCGCCGCGCCATGCCGGCGCGCGTCTGCCAGAGGTCCAGGTCGGGCGTCGTCGCCGGCAGCGTGTTCACCCACCGCTCCCACGCGACCTGCGCCGCCTCATTGAACTTCCCCGGCACCGTCGTCTCGGGCCAGACGATCAGCGCCGGCACTGCCGACTCCCCTCCCCCCGGGAGGGGTTGGGGGAGGGTGCCGCTTCCTTCTGCTTCACGAGCACCCTCCCCCGGGCCCTCCCGGGGGGAGGGGTGTGACGCGTCAACGCCGGACGCTTCGGCGTGCAGTGCGGACAACGCCGCGAAGTCCGCCTCGTACGTCGCAACCGTCGGCGCCAGCTTGTTGCTGTGTGGGCTGTTGGTTTGGACGACGGCGACAGAACCGACGAGAGGGCCGCTCGGTGTTTTCAATTTTTCATGAAAGCAGCCTGATGGAATCGTCAAAAAACAAACGACAAACATGAACATTGCAAGCGAAGAATCAATCCGTGGTCCTGTTCTACCTGCATCCTTCACTGGTCCCGACAGCAACAGAATGAGAGCAGAAATCAAACCGCTTATTGCTGCGATCGCCGCCGAGATACCCCATGCACCAAAGAGTCCTGAAGACCCTGCGGCATACGATCGTTCACCGCTTTGCCATACGGCCTGCGTCTGCGCCAGCGTGAACCACGCAAACCCGCCCCACGGCCAGACGCAGCGCACGTACTCCAGGCTCACCCAGCACAGCGGCAGCGCAACCGCGACCGGGAGGCGCTTTCGGCGGACGCACACGTTCGTAGCCCACAGCGCGGCGACCCAGAACGACGTCTGCACCGCGGCCACGCCGAGGCTGCCCGGGCCCGTCACCGGCCAGAGCCAGCGCAGCATCCACACCCACCACAACGCGAAGACGATCGACGAAGTCCACACCAGCCGCCACGGCCGGCGCGACGTCGCGGCCAGCCAGCCCGCCGGCGCGAGCGCGACCCACGCGAGAAACCCCCAGCCCGGCAGCGGGTAGCTCAGTGCCAGCAACACCGCGCTGAGCGCCAGCGCGACGAAGTGGGCGGGCAGCGTGGGCGGTCTCCGCAGCATCAGCGCATTGTTCCACAAATAAAGCCCGGAGACGGCCGTCTCCGGGCTTTAGGGGAATCATTCGATTTTGATCAACCTCACACCGCGCGGGGGTGGGCTTCGTCGTAGGCGTTGCGGAGGCGCATGCTGCTCAGGTGCGTGTAGACCTGCGTGGTGCTGAGGCTCTGGTGGCCCAGCAGTTCCTGCACGCTGCGCAGGTCGGCGCCGTTGTCCAGCAGGTGCGTCGCGAAGCTGTGACGCAGGGTGTGCGGGCTGATGGTCGGGTCCAGGCCCGCGGCGGTGAGGTACTTGTCGAGCTTGCGGCGGACGGAGCGCGAGCTGAGCCGGCCGCCGTTCTTGTTGACGAACAGCGGGGTCTGCGGGTCCATCATCGACTGCTGCCGCACCGCGGAGAACCGGGGGTCCGGCTCGAGCAGCGTGAGGTAGTGGCGGATGGCGGCGAGCGCGTGGCTGCCCAGCGGGACGATACGTTCCTTCTTGCCCTTGCCGCGGACGTGCATGGTCTGCTCGGTCATGGAGACGTCGTTGCGGTTGAGGTCGACCAACTCGCTGACGCGCACGCCGGTGGAGTAGAGCGTTTCGAGGATCGCGCGGTCGCGGGCGCCGAGGGTCTCGCGGTTGTCGGGGGCCGAGAGCAGCTTCTCGACGTGCTCGACGGTGATGGCCTTGGGCAGGCGTTTGGTCTGCTTTGGTGTGCGGATGAGCAGCATCGGGTTGGTGTCGCAGTGGCCGCGCTTGAGCATCCACTTGTAGTAGCTGCGGAGGGTGGCGATCTTGCGCGCGGTGGTGGCGGGCGAGTAGCCGAAGGTGTCCAGGTGCGAGAGGAAGGCGCGGATGGTCATGGCGTCGGCGCCGGTGAGCTTGATGCCCAGGGTCTCGTCGTCCATGTCGTCGCGGCGGTCTTCGAGGCTGGGGCCGCCGGCGAGGTACTCGACGAACTGCCGCAGGTCGGCGCCGTAGCAGCGGGCGGTGTACGGGCTGAAGTGCCGCTCGTGCTTGAGGTAGTCGACGAACTGTTGGACGAGCGGGTGGTGTTGGGGCGTGTCGGACATGGCGGGCGTCTCTCGTGCGGCAAGCCGCGGGGGAACGGCGGGTCTCTTCTTCTCGGAAAAAACGGGGAAAAAGCAGGAAAAAGTCTGGGGTGAACCCACGCCGTCACGGCGTGAGCTTCTTGATGTTTCATCTCACGCGGTGCGTTTGAGTTTGCGGAGCTTGTCGCCCATGCGCTGGCCGAGTTGGTGGCACAACAGCGCGGCGTCGAACCAGGTGAGGTCGTTGGTGTCGGCTTCGATGAGGACGGCGAGCTGCGCCATGGTGTCCGCCTCTTTGCCGGGCGGGCAGTCGAAGACGTAGCGCTGGCCGTTCTTGACCAGTTCGAGGGGCGCACCCGCAGCGCCGCCGGCGGAGGGGGAACCTCCGGGCGGCGTCGGGGGCGATGCGGACTGGGGATCGAAGGGGTCGGGCATGGTCGTTTCGTCCGGCGCGGGGGGCCGGCGAAAGCGACGGCCCGATCAGTGGGCGGCCATGCGGGTCTGCGGGGCCGGCGACGCGGGGTCGGCGGCGTGCGTCGGCGTGAGGCGTTGCGTTTCCGCTTGCATCAGCCGGCGGCAGACTTCGTAGGCCACGAAGTCGGCGTACAGGTCGGCACTGATCCGGTAGAGCCGGGCGTCGGCGGAGGTGACGCCGTAGTCCGTGCCGCGGTGCACGGTGTAGACGTGCAGGCGGTCCTGGACGGCGGGGTGGGCCGCGTCGAACATGAGGCTCAAAGCCGAGACCGGCTGGTCGTGGCTGGTGTAGCCCTCGAAGCGGAAGTCGCGGTCGGAGGCGGCGCGGGAGAGCAGGCGGATGTCGAACTTGGCGGACTCGTGTTTGGGGTCGAGGTAGAGCTCGACGTTCATGCCCAGCTTGGGCGGGTCGTAGGGGTCGAAGCTGGTGACGGTGCCGGCGAGCAGCCCGTCGACGCCCAGGGCCTGGCGGAGTTGCAGGGCCTGGCCCTTGTTGGAGACTTCGGCGAGGCCGAGGCGTTCCATGGCGGCGAGCACGCGGTTGACCGGCACGGTGTCGATCTGCGCGGTGACCGTGAGCTGCTCGCTGAGGCGGTCGGCGAGGCGGACGCCGTCGGCGTACTGCGACCCCGACTCGTTGCGGAGCGGGACGACGGCGAAGACCTGCCGCTGCTCGTAGGGCGCGCGGAGGTCGGCGGCGCGCTGGCCCCCGGTGGTACACGCGGCGAGCATCGCCGCGAGGCACACCAGTCCGGCCAGACCGATCCGACGACGCGAGCCGAGCAGGCTCGGAAGGATCGTGATGACCT
>JAUIGU010000027.1 GCA_030432595.1 Phycisphaerae bacterium | reverse complement strand
AACCGAAGTTCTTCCCGCCGATCACGATGGGGTACTTGCTCTCGAACTTGCCCTCTTCGACGTACTTGAGGTTGCCTTCGGGCAGGCCGGACTGGGCGGGGGGCACGCCGACGCAGCAGTACATGCCAAAGAACTTGCGCTCCTCGGGGTCGGACGGGTTGTAGGCCAGGTACTCGGCCGGGATGATCTGGTCGGTGTCGATGTCGTCGCCGAGGACGAACGCGGGGCCGGTGATGGTGGTGGACATGGCGGATGGCGGATGGCGGATGGCGGATGGCGGATGGCCGAGCACGACGCTTGCGGCGACCGCCAGTGTAGACGCTGCCGCGGGCACGCCAAGCCCCCGCCGGGACATGCGCGGTTTCGTCCATCCGCCATCGCCCATCCGCAATCCGCCATAATGCGCCCATGGACGCGTTCTGGCATTTCGCCCGCGGGATGCTGCGGTACAAGGGGCTGATCGCCCTGGCGGCCGTGGCGGCGCTGCTGGATGCGCTCGCCGCGTTCGCGGGGTTCGGGATGCTGCTGGGCGTGATCCAGCAGGTCTTCAAGGCCGACGGCGGCGCGGCCACCGACCCGCGCCAGCTCGTCCACGACCTGCTCGACCGCGAGCCCGTGCGCGACGCCGTGGGCGACCTGACGCACCTGGCCCAGTGGGTCCCCGCCGAGCCGTTCCGCGCCCTGGCGATGATCCTCGTGCTTATCCTGTTGCTCGCGGCGGTGGGCTCGTCGTTCCGGTTCCTGCACCAGTTCATCACGCTCACCGTCAGCCAGCGCGTCGTGATGCGGATCCGTCAGCGCGTCTTCCACCGCGTGCTGCACGCGCCGATGGAGTGGGTCTGGCAGGCCGGCACCAGCGACACCATGTCGCGCATCGTCAACGACTCCTCCCGGCTGGCGCGCGGCTTCACCACGCTCATGGGCAAGGCCGTCCGCGAGGTGCTCATGGGCGTCGCCTACGTCGCGTGGGCGTTCATCATCGACTGGAAGCTGTGCCTGATCTTCCTGGTCGGCGTGATCCCCATCGCCGTGTGCATCAAGCAGTTCGGCAAACGCATCCGCCGCGCCAGCAAGTACGCGCTACGCCGGTACGGCCTGATGATCGGCGCGATGCAGGAGTCCATGCAGGCCGCGCCCGTCGTCCGCACCCACAACGCCGAGGGCTACGAACGCCGCCGCTTCTATCGCATCAACCGCGAGCTCTACGACCAGGAGATGAAGGCCCGCACCGCCAAGGCGCTGTCTTCGCCGGTCATCGAACTGATCGCGATGGTCGGCGTGATCGTGGTCACGCTGGTCGCGGCGTACTACGTCTTCCACGGCGACGCGGCACCCGGGCAGATGCTCGGCGTGCTCATGTCGCTGGGGCTGGCGGGCGCATCGATCAAGCCGCTGGCCAACCTCAACAACGACCTGCAGGAGTCGGCCGCCGGCGCGGTCCGCCTCAAGGAAACACTCGACAGCCCCGCCGAGACGCACGGCCGCGCCGACCGGGTCCTGCCCGCGCTGCCGCCGCACCGGCAATCCGTAAGCTTCGAAAACGTCACCTACACGTACCCCGGCACCGACGAGCCGGCGCTGCGCGGCTTCGACCTCGACGTGCCGCACGGCCAGACCGTCGCGATCGTCGGCCCCAACGGCTCGGGCAAGTCCACGACGCTCTCGCTGCTGCCGCGACTGATCCAGCCCAGCCAAGGCCGGGTCTTGATCGACGGGCACGACCTCGCCGGCGTGTCACTGCGTTCGCTGCGTCGGCAGCTCGCGATCGTCACGCAGCACACGGTCGTGTTCGAGGGCACCGTTGCCGACAACATCGCCTACGGCCGGCGGCACGCCCCGCGCGAACAAATCGTTGAGGCCGCCAGGCAGGCCCACGCCCACGAGTTCATCGAGCAGCTCCCCCACGGCTACGACACCAAGCTCGGCGAGTCGGGCACCGGCCTGTCCGGCGGCCAGAAGCAGCGCCTCTGCATCGCCCGCGCGATCCTCCGCGACCCGCGCATCCTCATCCTCGACGAAGCGACCAGCCAGATCGACACGCAGAGCGAAGCGAAGATCCACGCCGCGATGAAGACCATCACGCAGGGCCGGACCACCTTCATCATCGCCCACCGCCTCAGCACAGTCGTCGATGCCGACCGCATCGTCGTCCTCGCCGACGGCCGCATCGTCGATACCGGCAAACACCACGAACTGCTCGAACGCTGCGAGCTGTATCAGACGCTGGTGCGCCACCAGTTGGGCGAACCGGTGGCGGTGTGAATGACGGAAGCCGGGGTGCCACGGTCGCTTGCGACCGTGCGACTTCAATCTACGCGTTCGCTATCCGCTTTGTTTCGCAGTACCGATCGGGTGACCCCGTCGCACAGCACAATCAGAGCAAAAACTCCCGCCAGGACAAATGGCACCACGTCTTCCATCGAAACCGACGCCGACAATCCAAAAGCGAGCAACGCGAGGATCGTGACGAGCCTGAAGAGGAATGCCGAGAGACGCTTATTCGCATCCAAGTTGGCGGGCTCGATTGCGGTGTCACGCACGTCGGGATCAAACTCTTCGCCACACTCGGGACAAACATGGTCTCGCAGTCCCTGCAGCAAGTAGCCGCAGTTATCGCAGGCGAGCCGTTCGCCAAGCGGTGTGACGGCCGGAGCGTAGTCAGGGTCACGTCGACCCGCGCGATCGCTGCCGCAATTCCAACAGTAGGTGAAGTGCCGCTCGATGGATTCGCCGCACGACGGGCAATCCCAGCCGGCAGAGTTGCTCATTGCAAGATTCTACGCTGAGCCTAAGCATCCATTGCTCCGGGCTATGATCCGCCCATGGACTACCGCCCCCTCGGCCGTACTGGCATCCGCGTCTCTCCGCTCACCCTCGGCTGCATGATGTTCGGCGGTCGCACCGAGCCCGACGACAGCTACGCCATCATCGACAAGGCCATCGACGCCGGCATCAACCTGCTCGATACCGCCAACGTCTATTCCACCGGGCGCAGCGAAGTGGTGACGGGCGAGGCCCTCAAGCGCAACGGGCACCGCGACTACGTCGTGCTCGCGACCAAGTGCCACGGCAACATGCACCGCACCGACGCCCCGGAAGGACACGCGGTCTCGGAGCTTCACGCGAAACTCAACCCCAACCAGTGGGGCAACTCGCGTCGGCAGATCGTCGAGCAGTGCGAGGCCTCGCTCGAGCGTTTGCAGACCGACTGGATCGATCTCTACCAGATCCACCGCCCGCACCCGGAATGCGCGATCGACGAGACGCTCCGCGCCTTTGACGACCTGATCCGCAGCGGCAAAGTGCGCTACATCGGGTGTTCGACCTTCGCCGCGTACCAGGTGGTCGAGTCGCTGTGGGCGGCGGAGAAGCACCACCTCAACCGCTTCGTTACCGAGCAGCCGCCGTACCACATCCTCGACCGGCGGATCGAGCGCGAGCTGCTGCCGGTGTGCCAGACGTACGGCCTGGGCGTGATCCCGTGGTCGCCGCTGGCGGGGGGGTTCCTCACCGGCAAGTACAAGCGCGGCGATGCTCCGCAGGACTCGCGCTTCGGCGGCGGACACCACCCCCGCGCGACCATGCTCAAGATCGACCACGCGTACGACGTCGTCGAGGGTGTCGAGAAGCTCGCACAGAGCAAGGGCTGCACCACTTCGCAGTTCGCGCTGGCGTGGTGCCGCGATCAACCCGGCGTCACCTCGCCGATCATCGGGCCACGCACCATGGAACAGCTCGAGGACAACCTCGCGGCGATGGAGGTGACCCTGACCGACGACGACCGCGCGAAGATCGATGAGCTGGTCCCGCCGGGCGAGTTCGTCGTGCCGTTCTACACCGCGCAGTGGCAGGCGGCGGCGCACCGATTCTGATTCCGACCGTTTGAAAGGGGTTACAGATCGCTGCGTCTCGGCATTTTTGAGACAGGGCTTACCCGCATCGTTTTTTTCGCAGGACGTTTTGGATCATTCGGGTAAGGCCTTGATGGACTTGGTTTTACGCCGCCAGCTGTCTAATCCGAGGTAGAAGTCGGATGACGGCGAAATCGACCCGATAGGGCAGTTTTTATCTTGTCCGGTTCACGCGGCGGGGGGGATTACCCGATGGTTTGGTTACGGGTGGGGCGCCAGAGAGCGCAGTCATGCACCGAAGGCTAGGACCGACACCGCATTTCCCGACCGACGGCTCGACGCAACATCGACCCGGGAAAGGTGGCCGCCCCAGGACGCAAGGGATGGGCGACTGGCGGGTGTGGGTGATCGGGATGCTGGCGTGTGCGGGCGTTGTATTCCCGTTGCTTCTTTCGCGCGGCCAGGCCGTCCCGACGCTGACGCACCACGCCCACGGCCCCGAGGTGGTGTGCGGCCTGGACCCCGGCCTCCACGGGCCCGTGCCCGCGGCGCAGGCGGCCACGCTGGCCTCGTCCAGCGGCGGGTGGTTCTCCGACTTGTTCACCAACGGCGGCGCGTACATGCCGCGCTCCCACTGCGTGGTCACTGCCGAGGGCAACCCCGACTGGCCGTGGATCATCGCGCTGGTCTTGCTCAACGTCGGCGTGGTCGCGGCGTACACGCGGATCTACTTCTTCTGGCGGGGCTCGTACTTCCGTGAAGAGCCGCGCGACCGCAACGCCAAGCTCTTCGACCTCTCGCAGATCTTCCTGTGGTGCGCGGTGTGCGGGTACCTTTCGACTGTGGTGATCTTCGTCTGGCCGGGCTACCGGCTGGTCGCCCTGTGCCTGGTCGCGCTGAACATCTGGTCCTGGCGGTTTGCGCTGAACCTCGACTCGTTCAAGGTCAGCTTCTCTGCGAACCGTTTCCGCCGGCTGGCGCACACGGACTCGCTGACCGGCCTGGTCAACCGGGCGCGGATGACCGAGGCGATCAGCGAAGCCGTCAAGCTCACGCAAAGCCACGCGGGCTACGGATACTCGGTGATGTACCTAGATTTCGACCGGTTCAAGGAGGTCAACGACACGCTCGGGCACGACGCCGGCGACGACCTGCTCAAACAGATCGCCGACCGCCTCAGCTCGCGGTTGCGCAACGGCGACCCGCTGGACCCCAAGTCCGACCGCGGCGGGATGATGGTCGCCCGCATGGGCGGCGACGAGTTCGTGCTGCTCCTGGGCGGCGTGGACGACCCGGCGACAGCGCTGCGCATCGGCCAGCGCATCATGCGCCGCTTCCACGAGCCCTTCGTGGTCTCGGAACGCTCGATCCATATCAGCGCGAGCGTGGGCATCACCACGTCCCGTCTCAGCCGCGGCAACGGCGGCGAGGTGCTCCGCGACGCCGACCTGGCCATGTACACCGCCAAGGCCAACGGCCGCGACCATTGCCGGCTGTTCGAGCCCGCCATGCTCCACCTCGCCGAGCACCGCGCAGTCATCCGCGAGTCGTTGATCGGCGCGGTCGAACGCAACGAGTTCTGGCTGGCCTACCAGCCCATCGTCGATCTCGAGTCGGGTGGGCTCGTCGGCATGGAGGCCATGCTCCGCTGGCGGCACGCGTCGCTGGGCGACGTCTCCGCCGTCGAGTTCATCCCCGTCGCCGAGGACTGCGGGCTGATCCGCCAGCTCGGCGACTGGGTCCTGAAGCAGGCGTGCGCGCAGATGCACCGCTGGGTCGAGACGCTGGGCCACGACAGCCCGGGGTTCGTCAGCGTCAACGTCAGCCGGGTCCAGTTCCGCGACCCCGACTTCGCCCAACGCGTCCTGGCCATCGTCGACGAGACCGGCCTGGACCGCAGCAAGGTCCAGCTCGAGCTAACCGCCAGCAGCGTTGCTACCGAGACCACCGCCATCTCCAAGCACATGAACCACCTCCGCGCCGCGGGCCTGCGCATGGCGCTCGACGACTTCGGCACCGGGCTGTCCGCCATCCACTGCCTCAGCACCCTCCCCCTCGACACCGTCAAACTCGACGGCAGCATCATCGCCCGCGTCGCCGGCGGCCAGCACGCCGTCGCCGTCCTGCAGGCGTTCATCTCGCTGGCCCACGACGTCGGCATCGACGTCATCGCCGAATGCATCGAGACCCCCGCCGAACTCTCCCAGCTCCAGGGCCTGGGCTGCGACTTCGGTCAGGGCTACTACTTCGGCAAACCCACGCCCGCCGACGACGCCTGGAACTACCTCCGCAACCCGCCCAAACCCGGATCGCGCGGCCGGCCCACCGGGGCCAAACCCCACCTGGTCTCCGAAGAGGCCGCCTGAAAACCCCGGCCACCCCGAAGCCCGCCGCGGCCTCAACGCTCACCCAGCGACACGTCCACCGCCGACCGCGCCGCCGCCGTCGTCACCTCGAAATAGTCCGCGTTCTTAAAGCCAAACGTGTTGGCGACGACGTTGCTCGGGAAGCTCTGCACCCGCGTGTTCAGGTCGCGCACGTTCGCGTTGAAGAACCGCCGCGCCGCCTGGATGCGGTCCTCGGTGTTGGCCAGCTCGCGCTGCAGCTCGAGGAAGTGGTCCGACGCCTTCAGCTCCGGGTACGCCTCCGACACCGCCAGCAGCCGTTGCAGCGTGCCCGTCAACTCGTTCTCGCGCTGCGCCTGCGACGCCACCCCGCCTTGTTCGGCGATCGCCGCCGCCCGCGCCTGCGTCACCGCCTCGAACGTCTCGCGCTCGTGGCTCGCGTACCCCTTGCACACCGCCACCAGGTTCGGCACCAGCTCGTACCGCCGCTGCAGCTCCGTGTCCACGTTGCTCCACGACTCGGTCACGTGCTGCTTCAACCGCACCAGCCCGTTGTACGTGCCGATCAGCCACGCCAGCACCACCAGCAGCACTACGCCCAGCGGGATCAAGACCACCAACGCGGGCTCCATCAACGCGCCTCCGCGTCTTCGAACGCGTCCGTGTCGCGTTGCGCTTGTCGCAGGTATTCCGGCATCATGTCCAGCAGTGTATCGACCGTCCGCAGCGACTCATGGAACCCCTCGGGCGGCAGCCTCCCGATCCCGCGCAGGATCAAGACGTGCCGGTCGTCGTCGAGCTCGATCGTGCACCGCGGCGCCGCCAGCAGCGCCTCGATCGCCCGCGGGTGCAGCACGTCGTACGCCCACTTCCGGTCCGCGGCGCTGACGTGGTACCGCCGGCTGAACTCCGCCGACTCGAAGTCCAAGTCGTCCTTCCCGAAAAACGCCGCCAGCTTGTCGCCCCACCCCTCGGGCCGGATCAGCAGTTGCCGCAGCGGTACGTTGGCCGCGACGATCACCGCCGAGAAGTGGTGGTGGTGCGTCTCGGTCTTCGTGCTCGTGCGCCCCTTGCTGTCGGTCACCGTCCGTGTCGAGGTTGTCTCGTAGTGGTAATCGAACGCCCACACCTGTCGCCCCTCGAACACGCCCTCCGCCCGGTTGTACGCGTACCGGTTTCTTCCCTGCCGCAGCGCTTTGAAGGTGAACCGCCCGTCGTACGTCGGGTCCTGGCTCTCATGGAAGTCCAGCCCCAGCGACGCCGCCCACTGCCCGAGCGCCTCGCGCCGCTGTTTCTGTTGTCGGTGGCTCAGGACGCCGCCGACGATAAAGAACACGACAAAGGCCACGATGATCAGCGGTAAGAACGCCGGCACCCCCGGAAGATACAACGCCGCCGCGTCGCGGACTCGGGACAACGACCCCGCCGATCGTCACTTCCGCTTGAACACGCCCCGCCAGCCCGACGGGTTTACGTGCGCCGGCGTCTGCCCCAGGTCGGTCGAACGCAAGTCCTCCACCACCACGTGCGCCGTGTTGTCCACCGCCTTGGCCTTGGCGATCACCTCCGCCGTCCGCCGGCGCGGCACCACCGTGAAGCACAGCGCCACCTCGCCCTCCCGCCCCTTGGCCGGCACCTCGGTCACCACCAGGTTGCTCAGCCGCAGCGCGAACGCCACCGACTGCTGCCGCGCATCCGAGATCACCGTCACCAACTGGTGCCCCAGCGCGATCCGCTCCTCGATCTTGATCCCCACCAGGTTCCCCAGCGCAAACCCCGCCGCGTAGCTGACCAGCTTGATCGCCGTGACCTCCACCAGCACCCCCGACACCACGCTCACCCACACCAGCACCTCGAAAAACCCCAGCACCGTCGCCAGCCCCCGCCGGCCGCGCACCACCGCGATCGTCCGCACCGTCCCGATCGACACGTCCAGCACCCGCGCCGGCACAATGAACAACGGCCAAAGGTACGGGTGGGCGTCCAGCCACGTCAGCAGGTCGGCAAGCATGCGCGTGTAATACCAGAGCCGCGCCGCCCACGCGCTTTCCCGGGAACCCACAGCGGCGGGCAACGTCTTACCTAGGAGGAAGACGGTTCACGTCGCCGTTTGTGGGTTTCTTTCCGCTCCGGAGCATCGCCATGCCGCTGACCAAGCAACGGTTTCTCGAAGCCGCGATCGTGCTGACGCTGATTTGTTTGTTGGTTGGCCTGCTGCTGCCCAACCTCGGCTCGGCACGGCGGACCGATCGCCGCGCCACGGCCGTGCCGAACTCTCGGATGGCCGACGAGTCGGCACCGGCCGATCAAGTTTTTCAGGATTCTTCAAGACAGGTCGCCCGCTTCAGCAGCCCGTCCGCCGGCGCGCCGCTCACGTTCGCGTCGGTCGCCCAGGCCGCCGACACCCCGCCCCGCATGATCACCCGTTCCGCCGACCTGACCGTGCGCGTCGACGACGTGGGCGCCTTCATCGCCGACGCGTCCGCGCTTGTCGAGCAGCGCGGTGGCTTCGTCGCCGAGGCGTCGCACACCCCCGGCGACGGCCGACGCGACACCGGCACGCTCCGCCTCGCCGTCCCCGCCGACGCGCTCACCGAAACCCTCGAAGCGCTGCGCGGCATGGCCGCGGAGATCGAGTCCGACGCCATCAAGGCCCAGGACGTCACCGACTCCGTGTTCGACCTCGAAGCCCGCCTGACCAACCTCCGCACCGCCGAAGAACGCATGCGCGCGATCCTCAACGAGATCAAGGCGCAGGAAGGCGCGGCGTCGGCGGTCATCGAAATCTTCCGCGAACTCACCGACCTGCGCGAACAAATCGAACGCCTCGAAGCCCAACGCCGCAACACGCTGCAACGCGTGCAGTACGCCTCCGTCGCCGTCCGCGTCCACGGCCCCGACGCCGCCCAGCCCAAGGTCGCCGAGCCCGGGATGGGCCCCGCGCAGACCTGGCACTACGCCGTCGATACCCTCCAGTCCACGCTGCGCCAACTGCTCAACGGCGCGATCTTCATCGGCGTCGCGCTGCTGCCCGTGGTCGCGCTCTTCGCCGTCCCCATTGCGGCCATCGCGTGGCTGGTACGCCGGCGTTGGCCGCAGACGCGCCAAGCTCACGCGGCCACCGATGACATCCCGACCGCGCCCGGCGGTTCCGTTTAAAGAACACTCAGAGTACGAAGCTCAGCACATACAGCAGAAGCCACAGAACCAACATGCCCACGGACAGGACCAGCCGCGTCAGGTCCCACAGCACCTTGCGGAGGTAGTTGATCACCATGCTGTCGACGCGCTCGCCGACCTTCGGGCCCAGCTGCGCCAGGTCGACGCCGCCATCGGTCACGCAACCGGCCGCAAGGCGGTTGATCACCAGCCGGACGGCAAACATCAGCACGCGGTCGGCCTGACGAGCGAACCAGCCGCGCACGCCGCGCAACTCGGTCGATGCCTCCGCGTGGGTCTGTTTGGTGAACGCGGCCAACGCATCCCGGAACTGTGGGATCGGCAGCGTGGTGACGCCGCTTGCCGAGAGTTTTGTCACGAATGCTTCTCCAATCTTCTGGCCGACGGCAAGCTTCTCCACGATGTCCCGGAGCACGCTGTAGGTCGCGAAGTTAAACGACGCCAACGCGCTCGCCGGAACCAGCAGCAACAACACGAACACCGACACCCCGGTCCGCGACCACCCGGTGCTCTCGGCGTAAAGCCAGCCAATGAGGAGAAACGTCACCACTGACGACGCGACGAAGACACTCAGGAATACGATGATCAGGCGGACGATGGATCGGCCGGTCAAAGTCCAGAGCAGTTCGCCGATCAGCTTCGCGGTCGAGACAGCGTCGGTGGGTTCGGTGATTACCGGCAATTCCGTCTGATCCATGATTGGTGGTCCCGGGTGGGGCAAATCCATGTAGCCTTTTGTAGGTCGTGCCCCATGGTTTGACCAGGCATATCGCCGTTGTGCGCATCAAGCGAGCCGGGTCATGAGATGTAGCAAAAATCCAGTCAAAACCGTTTACAGGCCATTTCTCCCAGCTTACTCCACCAGTCACGACGTGGTAACCACAGTTTTGCGCAGCGTTTCACAACTCTCGCCCGAGATATCCCCCGGGGCGTGAGCTTACGGGGCATGCCCGCAGGTCGTTGTGGGGTTCCAGGTCGGTGAGGCCGTGTCTCGGGAAAACGCAGCGTTCCTCTCATCGGCCGACGGGCCGGTCACGAACGTCGACGGGACACACGCCAAGGGAGTCCGATCCGAACGCACGGCTCGCCGGGGCTTCCGTTTCAAGTGAGGCAGGCGCCCAACCTGTGGCGCTTGGAATCGGACGCGTGGTGCTGCGTGAAGTGGGAGCCGCCGCCGCGTGGGATGATGATCCGGCCCTGGTGAAGGTGGCGATATAAAGCGGTCGACGGTGTCGGCCGTTCGGCGCGCGTGTGTTTGCGAGCGCTCGACGGCGGCCGCCGGCCGCCGCTTTATATGGCTGCCGGCTCTTTGACAAGTGAAGCAGGGGCGTAAGGAGCTCCACGAAAGCACGAGAGAAGAGAAGAAGCCCACGCCGTGACGGCGTGGGCTTCGGGGGAAGACGTACATTTTGGCGGTCTTGCCTATGTGGGTTCAGCCCGCGGCGGGGCCGAGCACCATGTCGTCGACGGTTTTGCCGGCGGGGACCATGGGGTAGACGTGCTCGTGTTTCTCGACGAGCGCTTCGAGGATGGCCGGTCCGTCGTACGCCAGGAACGCTTTCATGACCTTGGGCAAATCTTCGAGCTTGGTCACGCGGAACGCGCCGCAGTGCATCGCCTCGATGAGCTTGACGAAGTCGGGGTTGTGCATCTCGGTGTGGCTGTAGCGTTCTTCGTAGAACAGGTCCTGCCACTGCTTGACCATGCCCTGGAAGTCGTTGTTGAGGATGATGGTTTTGGCGGGGATGCCGTACTGCGCGGCGGTGGTCATCTCCATCGCGGTCATGCAGAAGCTGCCGTCGCCGTCGATGTTGACGACCTGTTTCGGTTTACGGCCTTCTTTCTTGGCGAGCATCATTTCGCCCATCTGTCCGCCGACGGACGCGGGCACGCCGAAGCCCATGGTGCCCAGGCCGCCGGAGGTGAACCATTGGCGGGGCGTGGTGAACTTGTAGAAATGCGCGGCCCACATCTGGTGCTGGCCGACGCCGGTGGTGATGATGCCGTCCTCGCCGAGCTGGTTGTAGAGCTCGTGGATGACGGCCTGGGGCTTGAGGTGGAACTCGCGTTCGTCGTGGCCGTACGCGAACGGGTGGTCGTTCTTCCACTGCTTCACCTGATCGATCCAGGGCTTGCGGTCGACGGTTTCGAGGTGCGGCAGCAACAGTTCGAGGTTCTTGCGGGCGTCGCCCTCGACGCCGATGGTCACGGGCACGGCCTTGTTGATCTGTTCGGGCGCGATGTCGAAGTGGATGATGCCGCCACGGCCTTCACGTTCGGCTTCACGCGCGGCGGGCGCAAACTTGGCGACGTTGCCGGTCACGCGGTCGTCGAAGCGGGCGCCGACGGAGATGACGCAGTCGGCGTCGCGCATGGCCCAGTTGGCGTAGGCCGCGCCGTGCATGCCGAGCATGTCGAGCGAGAGGTCGTCGGTTTCGGGGAAGGCGCCCAGGCCTTGGAGCGTGGTGGTCACCGGGATGTTGGCCTTGCGGGCGCACTCGGCGAGGACCTTTTCCGCGCCGGAAAGGATCGCGCCTTGGCCGACGTAGAGCAGCGGCTTCTTGGCACCGTTGATCATTGCGGCGGCGCGTTCGATTTCGGAAGACGTGCCGGCCTCACGGATGTGGTAACCGGGCAGGTGCGGCTGGTCGTAGCACTCGCCCTGGAGCACGGCGGCGGTGACGTCCTTGGGTAGGTCCACAAAAACGGGCCCGGGCCGGCCGGACGTGGCGACGTGGAACGCGGTGTTGATCGCGCGGGGGATGTCGGCGACGTTCTTGACCAGCACGTTCCACTTGGTGCAGGGGCGGGAGATGCCGGTCATGTCGGCTTCCTGGAACGCGTCGGTGCCGATCGCGCCGGTGGCGACTTGGCCGGCGAAGACGATCATGGGCGTGCCGTCCATGAGGGCGTCCTGCATGGGGGTGACGGTGTTGGTCGCGCCCGGGCCGGAGGTCACGAGCACGATGCCGGGCTTGCCGGTGACGCGGGCGTAGCCCTCGGCCATGTGGCCGGCGCCCTGCTCGTGGCGGGAGAGGATGAACTTGAAGTGCTCGGACTCGTGGATGGCGTCGAAGACCGGGAGGATCGCGCCGCCGGGGTAGCCGAAGATGGTGTCCACGGCGTGCTCGCGCATCATCTCGTGGAAGATCTGGGCGCCGGTCTTGCCGGCGTACTGGGTGGTCGGCTCGCCGTGGGTGGCGGGGCGGATGCCGCGGGCGTCGAGGTGGCTGCGGGAGTGGGTGGTGGTCATGGTCGGGGTGGGGTTGAAGTTGAGCGGGTGGGCGTCGCGGGGCGTAAGGCGCAACGGAGAAAGATCAGGTCATATCAGGGGCGGACAAGCGTCGGGCGATGGTGGGATCGGCCGGCGTTCAGCGGGATAAGGATGTGGATCGGGCGGATGCGGGTCGGCCGCTCAGATAACGACGACCACGACCGCGCCGACGACTTGGACGGTCGAAAGGGTCGGGCCGGCGAGGCTGGGGGCGGCGGTGGGACGGGGGGCGTCGCACATGAGCCCCATAGGGTACGGGCAACCCCGTCGGCGGGTCAACAGGTTTTCGTACAGGTTGTGACGCGGGGGCATTACACTTGGGCGTCGCCGGGCGGCGTCCGCAGTCTGGCGTCGGTGTTTTTTTACGGTGGAACCCGGTTTCACGGTGGAGACCCGAGGTTGAAGTTGGGCAAGTCGGCAACGAGTCGGGGCGGGCGGGGCGTCGGCGTGGCCGGGGCCGTGTTGTGGGCGTGGTTGTTGGGGTGGGTCGGGGTGTGTTTCGGGCTGACGGGGGCCGGCCGGGCGGAGACGCTCTCGGCGTACCTGATCGGCAACTCGCTGTCGTTCGACGCGCGGATCCGCACGGGCGTGGTGGACATGGCGACCAAGTCCGGGCACGTGCTCGACGCGCACGAACACATCTGGGGCGGGCACGCGCTCAAGCACATCGCCGCAGACCCGGACACGTTCAGCTTTGCGTTGTGGGAGGGCCCGTGGGACGAGGCGTTGACCGGCCGGACATTCGACGCGCTGATCATGGAGCCGTTCACGATGCCCGGCTTCGAGTCGACGGGGAACGAAGAGGTGGCCGGGTTCAACGTGATCGCGAACACGGCGCGGGCGACCTCGCCGGACGTTCGGGTGATCATGTATCAGGCGTTCCCGGACCAGGTCGCGGCGATGAACTACGCGACCCACTGGGACGCGCCCGCCACGCCGACCGGCGACGAGACGCTGCAGTGGAACCGCGACTACTTCGACTGGATCGCGGCGCAGGTGCAGGGCCCGATCGAGGTGATCCCGGTGGGCGAGGTGCTCTACAACTTCGACGTCCGCGCCCGGGCGGGACAGATCGACGGCTTCGACTCGGCGGCGGACCTGTACCGCGACGTCCGGCACCTCAACAACGTCGGGCGGTACCTCGCGTCGCTGACGTTTTACTCGGTGCTGTTCGACGATTCGCCGGTGGGTGTGTACACGCTGGGGTACGAGACGGGTCCGCAGTGGCCCAGCGACCGGGCGTTGACGCCGCAGGTGCGTGCGGACGTGCAGGCGGTGGTGTGGGACACGCTGAACACGTCTGGGCCGATGACGCTGCCCGAGCCGGGGGTGGCGTGGGCCGGCGTGTTTGCTTTCTTGGGGTTGCGTCGGCGGATTGGAACGCGGGGCGGGCGGTGAGCACGGCCGCGCAAACGCCCAAGATTCACGAAGGCTTTCCGCGTTACGAGCGGTTCGAGCCGGCGGTGCCGGTGCGTTGCGTGACGGCGGCGGTGCCGGGGTGTCTGCACCGGTTTTTCGACACGTCGCCGATCAGCCCGTCGGGTCGTTACCTCGCGGCGTTTGTCTTTCCGGACGAGCGTCGGTTGCCAGAGCCGGGCGAGGCGGGGCGGGTGCTGCTGGTGGATTTGCAAGAAGGCACGCACGCGTTCGTGGCCGAGACGCGCGGGTGGGAGCCGCAGATGGGGGCGAACCTCAACTGGGGCGGCGACGACCACGCGCTTTTTTTCAACGACGTGGACGAACAGACGTGGGACGCGTTCGCGGTGAAGCTCGACCCGATGACGGGGAAGTCGGAGCGGATGCAGGGAACGGTCTACCACGCGTCGCCCGACGGGCGGTGGCTGGCGTCGGCGAATATGAAGACGATGCGGCGCACACAGGGCGGGTACGGCGTGGTGGTGCCGGACGCATGTGTGCCGCGTCACGTCGGGCCGGTCGAAGACGACGGGGTGTGGCTGACGGACACGCGGACGGGCAAGGCGAAAGTGATCGTGTCGCTTGCGGAACTGATGCGTGTCGCCGACTCACCCAACCTCGACGACCCCGACGCGTTCGAGGTTTATGGATTTCACAGCAAGTTCAGCCCGTGCGGTCGGCGTCTGCTGTTCACGACGCGCTGGTGCCGGCACGAGCCCGAACCGGCGTGGGGCCTGCACGGCGGGCGGAAAGACCTGCGTTACACCGTCTTCACGATGGACCTCGACACGGCGTCGTCCGACGCGGACGGCTTCCCGACGGTCCGCAACCTGCGACCCACGATCCCCGACACGCAGTGGGAAAAGCACGGCCACCACGTCAACTGGTTCCCCGACGGCGAGGTGTTGTCCTCGAACCTGCGGCTGGACCGCGGCGAGATGCGCTTCGTTCGCTGCGACCTGGACGGCTTGGGCCTGCGCGAGGTGTTGCCGGGCGTGCTGGGGTCGGGGCACCCGACGATCCACCCGACCGCGAACCACTTCCTGACCGACAGCTACGTGCATGAGCCGCCGGCGTTTGAGGACGGCACCGTGCCGCTGCGCTGGATCAACATGAAGGACGGCACAGAGAAGCAGGTCGTCCGCGTGTGCGCCAAGTCGCCCGAGCACGGCGTGCTGCGCGTCGATCCGCACCCGGCGTGGGACCGGACGTGGACGCACGTCGCGTTCAACGGTTACGTCGACGGCACACGACGGGTCTTCGTCGCGGACATGCGGCCGTTGCTGGAGGCGTAACGCAACGCGTGGCGGAAGCGCGGGGATTCAGCTCGATTGGGCGAGGTATTGCCGGGCTTTTTCGACCTCGGCCATGGCGTCGCCGACGAGGTAGTAGATGAGGCGGTCGTCGCGCCAGACGACGATGGGGTGGGGGTGCGATTCGTCGGCCGCGACGGCGGGGACGCCTGGCTCAAGGCCGGGGTCGGTCTGCGGGTCGTAGGGCTTGATCCACAGCGAGAGCGTGCGTTGCCGGCCGTGTTCGTCGGTCGCGTGGGAGGCGTAGATGATGTGGACCGCGCCGCGCCCGGGCACGGTGCACAAGCCCGCGAGGCGGTAGTCGTAGCCGATGCTGCCCAGGTCCAGCGGCATGTCGCCCAGCGGCGTGTCGAGGCGATCGGCCAGCGCATCGCCCAGCAGCGTGACGTCGTCGGGGAAGGTGTCGGCGGCAACGGGCATGATCACGCCCGAAGTGCAGCGGACGTGGCGCTGTTCGAAGTGGTTGATCCGGGCGGCGGAGATCAGCGAGGCGGTCGGAGCCGGTGCCGTGCCACCGCGCGGGGCGTTGAAGAACACGGCCAGGGCCGCGAGGAACAGCACCGCGGCGGCGGCCAGGGGGAGCCAGGCGCTCAGGCGGGCAAGCGTCGAGGGATGCTTGAAGCGATCCGACGCTTCGTCGCGTTGCTTCTCAGCATTCGGCGGCTTGTTTGTTTTGCTGCCGGTGCAGTGCTCGTCGGCGAGGCCTTCGATGCAGCGCTTGAGTTCGTCCGGGCAGCGCATGGTCTTCCGGCAGTCCATGCAGCCGGAGAGCAGTTCGCGGAGTTTTTGCTGGTGCTCGACGCAGCGGGCGCGGTCGGGGTCGGCCATGGCCTCGCGGAGCAGCGCGCAGCACTCCTCGGCACTCAGCTCGCCGTCGGCAAAGGCGGCGATCTTTTCCCAGAGTTCCGGGGTGTCCCAGCTGTCCGGGTGCGGGGTGTCGGGGCTTGATTCAGACATGCGGCGGTGTTTCTCGGACGTTCCCAAGTCTTCCGGGTCTTCCAGGCTCTTTCATAATCGTCGAACGCGTCGTTTCATTCCACGCCGGGATTTAGCGTAATTCCGTTCAATCCATGCTCATGCCGTGCTCGGCGGCGAGCTCGGCGAGTTGTCCGCTGAGGGTTTGCCGGGCCCGGTAGAGCCGGCTCATCACCGTGCCCAGCGCGACCCCGAGCACGTCGGCGATCTCGCGGTATTTCAGGCCCTCGACCGCCCAGAGCAGCAGCACCTCGCGGTAATGCTCGGGCAGCTCGGCGATGGCGTGCTTGAGGCGGTCGTCGACCTGCTCCCAGTCGAGGCTCTGGAGGTCCCACGCCGGCGGCGGGTCGTCGGCGACGGGTTCGAGGCGGTCGTGGACGACTTCGTCGCCGACGGTGGCCTCGCGCTTTTTCTTGTGGTACCGGCTGTAGAAGTTGTTGTGGAGGATCTTGAACAGCCACGGCCGCACGCCGGCGTCGCGGAGCTCGAAGCGTTCCTCGGCCTTAAACGCCTTGAGGAACGTGTCCTGCACGAGGTCGGACGCCTCGTTGGGGTCGCGCGCGAGCGTCATCGCCATGCGGTACACGGCGTCGAGCTCGAGCAGGGCGAGTTCGCGGAAGTCGTCGCTGTCCAAGACCGGGTTCCCTTCGAGTGCATCCCACGGCCACCCCGGCGTCGGCAACCGGACAACCGGGCCACGGCGGAGAGTATTCCGGAGGCGTGGGAGTTTAAACCGGTCCGGATTGTCGAGGCGGTGCCGACCGGTCGCTGACGCTCCCGGCTCTGAAGAAATGTGCGTGCGGGACTCTCCTCGGAGCCGGGAGCGTGAGCGACCGGTTCTTGGTGTCGCGATGCCCCGAAAAGGGCGGTGTGGTCACGCGGTCGCGGCGGGTCGGCCGGGCGTTTGGCTCTGCCGGTCGGGGGATGCGTCGGGCGGCGTGGCCCGGCTGGGGTCGGGGTCGAGGGTCTGCAGGACGCTGGACACGTCTGCCACAAGCCGGGCCCATTCGTCGCGGAGCGGCGCTTCGAGCTGGACGCCGAGTTGCCGGACGCCCTGGGAGACGGCGGCGGGGTCGAGGGCGTCGTCCAGCGCTTCGTTCAGCCCGGCGGGGCGCGGGGGTTGCCACTGGGTCCAGGCGGTTTGCCAGCGCTGAAAATTGTCCGGCCACGCCACGACGAGGGTCACGGGCTCTTTTGTCGGGGTCGGCGAGGGCGCAACGATGGAAGTGTCGTTTTGTTGTGCGAAACGTTGGCCGGTCGGGTTGATGACGCCGGTTGAGAACGCGCCGAACCACCACGCAAGCGCGAGCAACGCCGCGGCGGCCGCGGCACCGGTGCCCCAGATCGAGCGCTGCGCCCACCACGCGGGGTTGGGGCGTGACGCGAGCACCGGCGAAGGGTCGGCGGCCGCGTACTCGTCGGCGACGCCGGCGGTCAGGGCACGATCGACGCGCAGCAGGTCATCGACCGCGCAGCGCGACGGCGCGTGCCACGCGGTGATGAAGCGGACGACGCGCGGCGTGGGTTGCCGGTGGTCCAGGGCGCGTTGGGTCAGGGCGGCGGCGAGGGACTCGATCATGATTCGGCTCCGACCGGCCGGGCGACGCGGAGCGGCCCGGGGGGTTCGTGGTGTTTGTCGTCGTCGTTCGGCACCGGATTCGCTTGGGGTTGCGGCGCCAGGTCGGCCAGGTGCGGGCGCAGCGCGGCGCGGCCGCGGTGGAGCATGACGCGGACGGCGCCGCTTTTTTTGTCCATGGCTTTCGCGATTTCTTTCGCGGTGAAGCCTTCGCCGTAGAACAGCCACAGCGCGGTGGCGGCGTCGGGGCCGAGCACGTCGCGGACGGTGGTCCAGACGGTGCGGTGGCGTTCGGCGTGTTCGAGCTGGTGTTCGGGGCGCGGCGCGTGGTGTCGGTCCCGGGCGGCCTCATCGCCGGCGGCGGTTTCGTGATTCAGTCGGCGGGCGCCGGCGCGCTGCGTGTCCGTCGCGAGGCGCAGCGCCAGGGTCATAAGCCAGGGCAGGAACGGGCGCTTCGGGTCGTACGCGTCGCGCTTCTGCCACCAGCGCAGCAGCGCCGCCTGGGCGGTGTCCTCGGCGTCGGCGTGGCGGCGGAGCTTCTGCCGCAGCAGCGCGACGAGGCGCGGGCGGAGTTGCGCCGCGAGCACGTCGAAGGCGTCACGGTCCCCCGCGCACGCCCGCCGGGCCAGGGCGTCGGGGTCGTCCGACGCGCCGGGCCCGGCGGGGTGCGGGTTGCTCGTCTGGGGTGGCATGAAGCAAACGGGTGGGATCGTTGTCTCTCGTCACGGTCGCGAGCGACCGTGGCACCCGCGGTGCGTGTTTTTACTACGGGGTCAGTGGGCGTTGTCCATGATGAAGTTGATCCACTTCTCGACGGTGGCCTGGGAGCCGGAGAACTGGGCGGTGACGCCGGGGTTGTCGCCGGTGTCTTGTTGGGTCACGCGGACGCTGGACAGGAAGTCGGCGAGCGGCTGCATCTCGGGTTCTTCGAGCGCGCCGAGTTGGGTGAGGGCGATGAGGCCTTGGAGCAGTTGCGAGACCTGCCGGGCGCGGGCGGGGGTGGAGGTGGTCATGCTGGCGGTGGCGGTGACGTTCTGCCCGCTGGCCAGGGAGAAGGAGAGGTTCTGGACGGAGTCGAGGATGGCCGAGCCGTACGCGCCGCGGGGCAGGCCGACCTCACCGAGGTTGTTGACGGTGAGGCTGACGATCTGGTCGCCGTCGAGGCCGGCTTCGAGGACGGCGTTGCCGGCCATGACCTGCTCGGCCATGGCGACGGTGTCGTTGCGGTTGAGGGTGGCGACGAGGGTGTAGTGGCCATCGTTGCCCTGGGGCAGCGCGGCGAAGACGCGGTGGATGTTGTCGTTGTGGTGGCCGTCCTGGAAGTCGTCGCCGTCGCGGAGCATGTCCGGGTCGTCGCCGACGAAGAAGGTGTGCAGCAGGGTCTGGTCGTTGAGGTCGTCGGACGCGTAGCCGGGCATGGCGAGCATCCAGCCCTCGAGTTTGCCGGTGGACGCGCCCAGGTCGGCGACGAGTTGGAGGTCGGTCTGGTTGACACCTTTGCCGCGGAGGACGACCTCGCCGACGTCGGTGCGCGGGTCCAGGCCGATGGTGTCGATGACGCCCTGCATGAGCTGGTCGAGCTTGTCGGGGTTCTGGTCCGCGGCGGCGCCGGCGGGTCCGAGCGGGCCGTCCATCAGGTCGCCGAACGCGCCGTGCTGCCGGGCCTGGCGAATGAAGGTCTGCGCGAGCGGGCTGGCGTAGGCCTTGCGGAGATCGACGCGGAGCTCGAAGGGCACGTTGGCGAAGGGGTTTTCCGGCGCCCGGTGGGGTTGCGCGTCCGGCGGCGGCGGGGGCAGCGGCGCGGTGTGGTCCTGGGCGCTGGCGGCCTGGATCAGCAGCAGGCCCGAGAGCACGGCGGTCAGGCCGAGCGTCAGCCGGAAGGCGGGTTGGTGACGGTGCGGGCAGCGGGGCATGGCGGGTTCCTCTTTGAGTGAAATCGGTCGGTCCGACACGGTGACTACGCCGGCGGGGTCGCAGGTGTTACGCCGCGGTGAGATATTCTCCCGCCATGAGCGGGAATCGCGAAATCGTGCTGGGGGTGATCGGCGGATCGGGGCTGGGCGAGGCCTTGGCGGCGGAGGGAGCGGCGGCTGGCGAAACCGCAGAAAGCGTGGCGGTGGAGACGCCGTTCGGGCCGCCTTCGTCGCCGATCGTGAAGACCGCGTGGCACGGCACGGACGTGTACCTGCTCCAACGCCACGGCCCCGGGCACGTCTTCAACCCCACCGCGGTGCCATACCGGGCGAACATTTACGCGCTCAAGTCGCTGGGCGTGACGCACGTGCTGGCGTCGGGCGCAGTCGGGTCGCTGCGTGAGCACCTTCACCCAGGGCAGCTCGTGGTGTGCGATCAATTGATCGACCGGACGCGCAAGCGCGCGAACACGTTCTACGAACACGCGGCGGTGCACGTGGAGTTCGCCGAGCCGTTCTGCCCGGTGATGCGGCGGTGGCTGCTCGACGCGGCACAGCGTGCGAAGGGCGACACGGTGGTGCACGACCGCGGGACGTACGTCTGCATGGAGGGCCCGGCGTTTTCGACGAAGGCCGAGAGCGAGATGCACCGGCAGCTCGGCGGCGACGTGATCGGCATGACCGCCTGCCCCGAGGCCAAACTCGCGCGTGAGGCGGAGCTGGCGTACGCCCTGATCGCGATGCCCACGGACTACGACTGCTGGAAGCCGCACGACGCCGAAGCGTCGAAAACGTCGCTGCTCGAAGAGATCATCGGCAACCTGAAACACGCGACCACGGCGAACCTGGCGCTGATGAAGGAAGCGCTGTCGGACGTGTCGTCGCTGCGCGGCGAAAAAAGCCCGGCCCACGACGCGCTGGCGCTGGGGGTGTGGAGCGACAAAACGAAGATCGATCCGAACGAGGTGCGGCGGCTGGGCATACTGTGGGGGCGACACTTCGATTGACCACGGGGGCTTGTTTGGCCGGCTCGATCCGCTACGCACGCCTGGGAATGAAGGCCCGCTGGCTGTACCTCGCGCTGTGGTTGGCGGTGGTGTGGGTGTGGTGCGGGCTGTACGCGTGGATGTTCGACGGGTTCAACGTGTTTGAGTGGGTGATGCAGGTGGTGGCGTATTTCTGGACGGACGACATGGAGGCCTTGCCGCGGGCAAACGGCATGTTCTATGTCTGGGGCTACGACATCCCGGATTGGTGGCATCGGTGGCCGCGTGAGGTGCAAATTGCGTTCGAGTCGGTCGGCGTGTCGATCCCATTATTGGTGATGACGATGGGGATCTCGCTGACGGTGGGCGTGGGCCGGCGTCAACGCGCAGCGCTGCCCGCCAAGCGACGGATGACCCTCGTGGCGCGCGGCTTTGCGACGCTGTTTTTGGGCTTGTTGATCGCGGCGTTGACGCTGGAGGTGATCGACCGTGTGGGTTGGTATGACTCGTGGAACAGCTTCTACTTGAGGTATCATCGCCAAGATAGATTCCAATTCAGCACCGGTTCGCACACCTATAGCACTACGCCGGTAACAACGTGGGTGCCTCACGCGGCTTGGTTGCTGTCGGCGGGGTGGCTCTTTGCCGCGGGGTGCTTGTGGTGGTTCGCGCGGGCGCGAGACCGTTACTGGAAATTGGAAACTCTCACGAAGTGGGTGATTGTTGTTGCGATTTTGGTTTTGTTGTGGAAGTGGCTGGCTTGGCCTTTGCTGGGCTCTGGACGGAACTACTGGTGGTGGGACTGGATGCTCGACCCCGACCACACCGTGATCGCCTCCGCGCTGACCTGCCTGGTCTGGGCGTTGGGCGTGCGGACGTGGTTGTTGTTCCGGCTGCGGCAGTACGAGGTCGATCGCGCGGCGCAGCAGCGGGACGCGCCCGAGTGCGTGGCGTGCGAGTACGACCTGCGGGGTTCGTTGGCCGGCGGGGCGGCGCGGTGTCCGGAGTGCGGGCACCCGGTGCCGGACGAGGTGGTGCGGGCGTTCGCGGCGGGCGAAGAAGCGCGGGCCCGGTCCGCGGAGGTTCCCGCAGAAATGTGATACGCGTTCAGCCGCCGTTGTTGTCGGGGCGGCCGTTGTCGGGCGTGGGGTCGTCGGGTTTTTTGCCCTTGGCTTTTTCGTCCGCGAGTTCTTTGCGGTTGACGTCGATTTCGCGGGGGAAGTCGAAGGCGAGCTTGACCTTGTCGCCGTGGATATCGACGACCCGGATCATGCCCAGGGGGTTGCTGGGGTCGCCGATGACGACCTCTTCGCCTTTGCGTCGGGTCAGTGCGAGCATCCGTACCTCCCGCGGTGATCCCGGGTGAAACCCCCCAAGGGTGTGTCCGGGGTGCGGTGAACGTCCTGTCCGGCCCGTAAGCCGGGCCAATGTCGTTGGTTAGGATCGGCCCGATCCGGGCGTGGCATTGACGCGGGGGCTCAGGGTTCCAGAGCCTCGATCCCGGTGATTTCGGGGGCGTTTTCTCGGACGCTGCGTTCGATGCCGTGCCGGAGGGTCATGGCGGCGGAGGGGCAGCCGATGCAGGCACCCTTGAGGCGGACCTGGGCGACGTTGTCGTCGGTGACGCCGACGAACTCGACATCGCCGCCGTCGGCCTGGATGACCGGTCGGAGGGCGTCGATGACGGCGGCGACGCGGTCGTGCAGGTCGGCGGCGGGGACTGGCTTGCTGGGGGCGGGGGGCATAGGCACGGGGGTGGGTAAACGCGGAATACGGCATGATAGCCGATGCGAACGGGTCGGCGGGCCGTTTTGGTTGGCGGACCGCCGGCGACGTGAGGGGGCGGGTCCGGGTGGGTCGGGACGGAACAGAGTCGGTTCCTGGCGGTTTGACTTGGGTGGGGCCGGGTCGTATCTTTTCCAGTCCGATACGGTCGGCTGAAGGTTTGGCTGGATCGGTACGTGGCTTCTGGTTGATGTAAGGGGCGCGTGTTGGTGTCAACCGCCGACTCGTCGCCCCTTGTCAATCGGTGAGGCAAGCAGATCGGGTGTCCACGGTGGAGATCAACCTCCGCCGCCGGAACGGCCGATGGCAGCACCCCGCCCGGCGTCGCGTAACATCCTGGACCCGGCGGCAGACCGGTACGACGGAACTGTCCGCCACCCTAGCTCAGTTGGTAGAGCACACCCTTGGTAAGGGTGAGGTCGTGGGTTCGAGTCCCATGGGTGGCTTCCCCGGATATTGGATTCGGGATTTTCGATCTTGGATGAAGCCTCCCCCTCCCTTGACCCCGCCGGCGACCGCGTGTGTCGCCCCGAATCGAAAATCGAAGATCCACAATCCAAAATCACGCAACTCACGCAACGGAGATCTTGAACCATGGCTAAGGGCACTTACGAATCCACCAAACCCCACGTGAACGTCGGCACCATCGGTCACATCGACCACGGCAAGACGACCACCACCGCCGCCATCACCGCCGTCCAGGGCGCCAAGGGCCTCGCGGAGTTCACGTCCTACGACGACGTCGCCAAGGCCTCGGCCAGCGACGGCCGCCGCGACGCGACCAAGATCGTCACCATCGCGACCAGCCACGTCGAATACGAAACCGAGAACCGGCACTACGCCCACGTCGACTGCCCGGGCCACGCCGACTTCGTCAAGAACATGATCACCGGTGCCGCCCAGATGGACGGCGCGATCCTCGTCGTCGCCGCCGACGACGGCCCGATGCCCCAGACCAAGGAGCACGTCCTCCTGGCCCGCCAGGTCAACGTGCCCAAGATCGTGGTGTTCCTGAACAAGGTCGACCTCGTCGACGACGACGAGTTGCTCGACCTCGTCGAGCTCGAAGTCCAGGAACTGCTCACCAAGTACGAGTTCGAGGAAGACACCCCGATCGTCCGCGGCGCCGCGTTCCCGGCCCTGCAGGCCCCCGACGACCCCGAGAAGTCCAAGTGCATCAGCGACCTGATGGACGCGATCGACACCTGGATTCCCGAGCCCGAGCGCGAGATCGACAAGCCGTTCCTGATGTCCGTCGAGGACGTCTTCTCCATCAAGGGCCGCGGCACCGTCGCCACCGGCCGTGTCGAACGAGGCAAGGTCAAGGTCGGCGACGCCGTCGAGATCGTCGGCCTGCGCGACACGCAGACCACGACCGTCACCGGCGTCGAGATGTTCAACAAGACGCTCGACGAAGCGTTGGCCGGCTACAACTGCGGCGCGCTGCTGCGTGGCATCGAGAAGAAGGACGTGCAGCGCGGCCAGGTCATCGCGGCACCCAAGTCGATCAACCCGCACACCCAGTTCGAGGCCGAGGTCTACGTCCTGACCAAGGAAGAGGGCGGCCGGCACACCCCGTTCTTTAACGGGTACAAGCCGCAGTTCTACTTCCGCACCACCGACGTGACCGGCGCCTGCACGCTGGACGGCGGGGCCGAGATGTGCATGCCCGGCGACAACATCAAGATGACCGTCGACCTGGGCGAGAAGTCGGTCGCCATGGAAGAGGGCGTCCGCTTCGCCGTCCGTGAGGGCGGCCGCACCGTCGGCGCGGGCGTCGTGACCAAGATCGTGAAGTAACGCAACATTTGATCGCCGGTCGGTCTGACGGCCGACCGGCGTTTTCCGCGCCGCCGCGGCGCGATTCTTCGTAAGAAAGGCGGGCCCGAACCATGGCCAAGAAGTCCAAAGAAGCCGTCGAGTACGTCTGGCTGCAGTGCACCGAGTGCGACCACCTCAACTACCGCACCCCGGTCAACGTCAAGGGCGGCATGCCCGAGAAGCTCAAGGCCGGCATGAAGAAGTACTGCCCGACCGACCGCGCGCACAAGCTGCACAAGATCAAGCGGAAATGAATCTGGCGATCTCGCGAACTGGCGATCTGGCGATTGAATCAGAAATCGCCAAATCACGAGATCGCAAAATCGCCAAATGATCTACGGGCGTAGCTCAGTTGGCTAGAGCAGCGGATTCCAAATCCGCAGGTCGTGGGTTCGAGTCCCTCCGCCCGTGCTTCAGACTGAATGATGACTGATGATCGCTGATTGATGAATTCAGCATCACGGCCGTTCTTCAATCATCACTCATCAATCATCACTCAGGCATTCAGAACATGGCCCTCCTCCGTTACAAACCCGAGCAAGGCTACTACACCCGCGTGTTGTCGTTCTTCTGGTTCCTCACGCTCGCGCTGTCGCTGGGCGCGTTCCTCTGGAACCAACTCTCGACGATCAAACAGAACGCGATCTACTGGCAGGGCGGCGCCGTCGTCCTGATCGCGCTGATCGCCACGCCGCTGCTTTACTGGATCATCAACAAGCCCAAGATCGCCGACTTCATGATCGCCACCGAGCAGGAGATGAAGAAGGTCAACTGGCCCAGCCGCAAGGAAGTGATCGGCTCGACGGTCGTCGTGATCGGCGGGACGCTGCTGTTCGCGGCCGTGCTCTTCCTCTTCGACATCGGATTCGTCACGTTCTTCGAGGCGATCGGCATCCTCCGCACCAGTGACCCCCAGGCGGGCCTTTGACCGGATCGCTAGCCGGGGCCTCGCTACGACAAGCCCCGGGTCTCACCCTTCCGTTTTTCCGAGCATCGTCATGACCGACGAAGACACCACCACCGACACGACCCTCGAAACCCCCGACGCCCTCGACGCGGCCCCCGCCGCGCCCACGGCCCCCGTCGAGGTCGACCCCGACACCGGGGCCGCGCCCGAAGAGGAGCCGATGGTCTACCCGGGGATGAACTGGTTCGTCCTCCGCGTGGCTTCCAACAAAGAGGATTCGGTCCGCCGGACGCTGCTGCGCAAGGTCAAGATCGAGGGCTTCGACGGCGTCGACGCCGACAAGCACCTGGTCAACCGCATCCTCGTGCCCACCGAGAAGACCAAGACCATGAAGGCCGGCAAGCAGAAGGTCGTCGAGACCAAGCTGTACCCCGGCTACGTGTTCGTCGAGATGAAGCTCGAGCCCGATGGCCGCATCCCCCAGGACGTGTTCTTCCTCATCAAGGAAACCACGGGCGTGGGCGACTTCATCGGCACCGCGGGCCGACCCAGCCCGATGTCGATCCCCGAGATCGAAAAGATGCTCAACGCGGCCAAGCCCGCCGAAGAGCAGCCGCAGGTCCGGATGGAGTACCAGAAGGGCGACCATATCCGCGTCACCGACGGCGCGTTCGAGAACATGGAAGGCACTGTCGATGAGCTGCTCCCCGACCAGGGCAAGGTCCGCGTCATCGTCACCATCTTCGGCCGCGCCACGCCGCTCGAGATCGAGTACTGGCAGATCGAACGGTTCGAGGAGTAGGGCTGCTCACGCCAGACAAACCTAGTTACTGACCCAGAGCCCCGCATGTGAATGCGGGGCTTTTTTCAAGGAGGTGTGGGTTCAGGAGGTGGTGCAGATCGGTTCTATCTCGGTGGATCGTGCGTGTAGTAGTTGGTCTCGTTGATCTTACGTTTCAGCATCTCTTGTTTCAGTTCAGCAATCCACCCCGGTTTGGAAGAGAAGATTGTCAGGTCGGCGTGATGGTCGGCAACCAGGTACCACTTCGCGGGTTGCGGCAGCAAAGTGACGTCGTGCCCGTCGTAGATCAATGCAACGAGCAGTCGTCGGATTTGATTCTCGTTGTCGCTGACATAACCGCTCGTGCCGCCGACAAGAGCTGTAATCCCGAATTCTTTAAACAGTTCATTCGTCGTCCGGGAGGGCGTAAAGATTTGAACGGCTTCTATCAAAGCCGATTCGACGAGGGGCATCGTGTCCCAGAGTTGTGTGCTGAACCATTCCAACTCTTTGACGGGTGCCTGCAACGACAGCGTCTTTTTCCATTGCCGTTGCTGCCAGTGTTCACGCTTCCATTCTTGAATGCCGGCGATATCAAGTGTGTCCACATCATTCCTCCAACCGTTTACGCCAATACACTGGCTTCCATTTGTGATGGGAGAAAAGCAATGATCTCGACTTGATCGTTGTGGACGCTTACGGCCCGCCCACGTTGTCTCGGTAGTAGCCGCGGGTCGCGTCACTGAGGCCCCAGATGTTGGTGGGGTTGATGGAGTCCAGGCCGCTCATGCCGCGGGCGCTGCCGTCGGCGAAGGCGTAGTTGGAATAGCCGTTGACGCCCTGACGGCCGCCGTGGCGGTTCTGTTCGAGGTCGTCGAGGTTGTCGGGCGTGCCGTTGGCGTAGATGTCGACGTAGTACCCGGCGAAGGGTTGGCCCGAGCGCTTCTCGCCGAACAGCGCGGTGTTGCTGGCGTCGCGGATGTAGGTGCGTTTCATGCTGGTGTCCTCGGCCTCGGTCCACGCGCCGCCGGACTGCTCGAGCAGGCTGATCTCCAGGTCGTCGAAGCCGTTGAACATGTAGCTGCGGCGCATGCGGTCGTACCACGAGTCGGCGTTGGTCTGTGCGGCGGGGTCGTCGTCGTTGGGGCAGAGGTAGGTGGCGACGGCGGGGACCTCGTCGCCGTTCTCGTTGGTTTCGGTCGCGACGTTGCTGAGGACGCTGGCGAACAGCGCGCTCCAGCGGCGCTGGCCGGTGTCGGGCGTCGGGGGCTCGGGGAAGTTGGAGAGCTTACCGGTGCCCGGGTCGCCGCCGCGCGTGGGGTAGGCCTCGTCGAAGTCGTTGGCGTACATGTCGGCCGCGAGCGTGATCTGGCGTTCGTTGTTGCTGCACAAAAGCGCCCGCGCGGTCTGGCGGGCGGCGCCCAGCGCGGGCAGCAGGATGCCGATCAGCAGCGCGATGATGCTGATGACCACGAGCAGTTCGATGAGCGTGAACGCGCGTTGCCGGCCGCGCGACGGGCCGGGGCGTCGCGCGGGTTGGGGTCGCGCGGATTCAAATCGACTCGATTCGGGACAACAGCCATGCATTGGGGTACTCCTCTCTGCGGTCACGCGGGTCACGTCGTGGGGGGCACAACGGGTGTGACACGGTTTTTGATGCCTGCCGGCGGGGTTTTTCCCACATCCGCGACAGCGGGCCGGGGGTGTCGTGGCCGTGGAGCAGGCGTCCGGGTATGAATATAGGCTCGGACGGAGCCCCACTCATGGATAAAAAACTTATCGTTCTATGCGTGCTCGCGGCGCTGGTGTTGGGGGTGTACGGCTGGGTGTGGCTGCGGCCGGGCCCGCCGATCGAGGTGGACGTGCTGGCGACGCCCGGCGGCGCGACGTTCATGTTCAACGGCACGGTCGCGCTGTACGAGGTCAAGGTGACGGCGTTGCCCGGCGACGCCGACGGCTCGGACGGGGCCGGCGAAAATGCCGAGGGCGAGGTCGTTTGGCACCTCGTGCCGCGCGAGGTCGAGGGCGTGGACCCGGTGAAGGTGTCGTCGCTGAGCTACGGCCAGGCGCAGGGGCTGGGCTTGCGGCCGGCGGAGGGGATGCGGATGCGCGGCCGACGGCTGGAGCCGGGCGTGCGCTACGTGTTTGAGGCCGACACGTCGTCGGGTGAGATCACGGCGACCTTCGAGAAGCCTGGCGGCCCGCCGGCGTGACGCGGCGCGCGACGGGTCGTGTCCGCACGGGGTAGCAGGGGCATTTCATTGCGGCGGTCCGGGCCTGCCGGTAGCATCCGACGTTTCCGTTTCGGTGAAACGCTTCCGCGTGGCCGAGCGGGCGTCTGCTGGTTCCCGTCACCCTTCTTTCTGGTCAAGGCCGCCACCATGAACACGCCCACCACCGGGCCCACGCCGGGCTCGCCGCCGTCCCCGCAAGTGTCGAGCGACGCCACGCGCCGCTACTGGCGGGCGAACCTGTCGATCATGATTGTGCTGCTGGCGATCTGGGCGTTTGTCGGCCTGGGCTGCGGCGTGCTGTGGGCGGACTGGCTGAACCAGTGGCAGCTCGGCGGCGTGCCGCTGGGGTTCTGGTTCGCGCAGCAGGGCTCGATCATCACGTTCGTCTTCCTGATCCTGATCTACGCACTGCTGATGAACGGGCTGGACGCGAAGCACCACCGTGACGTCGCGGCGTCGCAGTCCAAAAGTTCGCAATCTCAAAGCCAAGGGGGTGCGGCTTGAGCGCATGGCACTCTCCGACCTTGGCGATGACGAACCTCCAGATCTGGACGATGGTGTTCGTCATCGCGACGTTCTCGCTGTACCTGGGGATCGCGTGGCTGAGCCGGGTGAAGGACACGAAGGGCTTCTTCATCGCCGGCGGCGGCGTGCCCGCGCCCGCCAACGGCATGGCGACCGCGGCGGACTGGATGAGCGCCGCGTCGTTCATCTCCATGGCGGGCCTGATCTCGGGCATGGGATTCGCCGGCGGCGTGTACCTCATGGGCTGGACCGGCGGGTACGTGTTGCTGGCGCTGCTGCTCGCGCCGTATCTGCGGAAGTTCGGGCACTTCACGGTGCCGGACTTTATTGGGGATCGTTACGACTCATCGACCGCGCGGCTGATTGCGCTGCTGTGCGCGATCTTCGTGAGCTTCACCTATGTCGTCGGTCAGATGAAGGGCGTGGGCGTGGTGTTCTCGGGGTTCCTCGGCGTCCCCCCCGCGGTGGGCGTGTTCATCGGGATGGCGATCGTGTTCGTCTACGCGGTGTTCGGTGGGATGAAGGGCATCACCTGGACGCAGGTCGCGCAGTTCTGGGTGCTGATCACGGCGTTCCTGATTCCGGCCGTCGCGATCTCGTTGAAACTCACGGGGCAGGCGATCCCTTCATTGGGATTGGCGTCGCATGTCACCGAGGCCATCGATCCGGCCCGCCCATACCTGCTCGATAAACTCAACGACTTGCAGCGTGAGTTTGGTTTTAACAACTATACCGAGGCTTACGCAGAATCCGAAAAGCGTTGGACACGTTTGAACGTCTTTTGTGTGGCCCTGGCGCTGATGGCCGGGACGGCCGGACTCCCGCACGTCATCATCCGGTTTTATACCGTTAAGAGCGTCAAAGCCGCGAGGTGGTCGGCGTTCTGGGCGCTGGGGCTCATCGCGATTCTGTACTTGACGGCCCCGTCGGTGGCGGTGTTTGCTCGGTATTACATGGTGGACGATATCAACGGGCTCAACGGCCGAACCGTCGAGCAGTTGCCCGATTGGTACCACAACTGGAACAAGCCGGGCTACATCGGCTGGGTCGATTTCAACGGCGACGGGAAGGTCGCATTCACCAACAATCTGACCGAGGCGCCCGTCACCGGTGTAGACGGTCAGACCATCCTGCCCAATGAGTTGATGAACCTTCGCGGCTTGGATAAGCCGATCCGCGATGACTTGCTATCCGACTCGGGGGCTTGGGTGGAGAAACACGGAGGTACGGCAAACTTCGGCGTTGATGCGAAGACCGAGTTGTTGACAGCGGGGGCGGCGCACCACCCGGACAAAGACATCATTGTCCTGGCGACTCCGCAGATGGCGGAGTTGGCAGACTGGATCATCGCGTTCGTCATGGCTGGTGGCCTCGCGGCCGCGCTATCCACGGCGTCGGGGCTGCTGCTGGTGATTTCGTCTTCGGTCGCCCACGACCTGTACTACAAAGTCATGAACCCGCAGGCATCGGAGAAGCAACGCCTGCTGGTCGGCCGGATCGCGATTGCGATCGCGGTTTGTGTCGCTGGCTACTTCGGCATCAACCCGCCGGGCTTTGTCGGCGAGGTGGTCGCGTTCGCGTTCGGGTTGGCGGCGGCGTCGTTCTTCCCGGCGATTGTCCTGGGCATTTTCTCCAAGCGCGTCGGCACGGTTCCGGCCGTGACGGGCATGCTCGTGGGCATCGGGTTCACGGCGTTCTACATCGTGTGCCAGAAGGCGGACGTGATCCTGCTCAACGCCGACGTCGCCGAGGCCATCCTCGGGCCGGCGGGGCAAGGCCTGCGGCGGCCGTGGTGCTTCGGCATCGACGCCCAAGGCATCGGCACGGTCGGCATGGCGATCAACTTCGTGGTGACGCTCGGGCTGACCGCGCTGACCAAGCCGCCCAGCCCGAAGGTCCAGGCGATGGTCGAGTCCATCCGCGAGCCCGAGGGCGCCCCCGGAAGCGTCCCGGCGGTGGAGATCGAGACGGCCCCGGGGCACTGAGGGCAGGCCGCGCGTTTCACGCTTGAACCGGTCGCTCCCGCTCCCGGCTCTGAATGACCGTTTCGGCGGGGCCGGGAGCGTCTGCGACCGGTCTGGTTCCGGTGGCCCGGGAGGTTGGGTTGTCGCCGCCCGCCGGTACAATGGGGCGGTCCATGAGTTCGGCGGACACTTTATTCAACCTCACCGGGACCGCGTGGTGGGCCTTCGCGTTGGACACGCCGTTGGCGTGGCGGTGCGCGCTGATCCTGTTGGTGGTCACGCCGATCGTTGCGTGGTTGTGGGTGCGGTTGGTCCGGCTGGGGTGGCACGCCCGGTCGAGCGCGGGCGCGGCGCGGCGGCGCGAGACGGGGACGGCGACGGTCGAGTTTGCCTTGGTGTTCCCGGTGTTGCTGGTGCTGGTGCTGACGCTGATCCAGACGACGCTGGTGTTCACGGGCAACCTGTTCGTGCATTACGCAGCGTTCTCGGCGACGCGTTCGGCGATCGTGGAGTTGCCGCGCGACGCTGGGGCTGAGGATGAAAACCAGATCGCGGGGCAGCAGAGCGACAAGCTCGAGGTGGTGCGTCGTGCGGCGGTGATGGCGATGCTGCCGGTGTCGGGCCCGGGCCGGTCGGATCGCGCGTCGCTGACGCCGGCTGTCGAGGAGTTGTACGCCTTGGAGGGCCGGGACACGCCGCGTTGGGCGAACACGCTGCTGGACCGGCGTTTCGGTTACGCCGAGGACCACACCGAGGTCACGATCCACCGCGCGGGCGTGGAGAACGGCGAGACCCGGTTCGTCGCGATGTCGCCCGGGGTGGGCACCGGCGGCGAACCGCTGGGCCCGCGCGACGCGGTGGCGGTCGAGGTACGGCACCGGCTGCACCTGTCCGTGCCGTTCGTGTCGCGAATCTTCAGCGACGGCACGCACAGCGTTGCGGGGCGCAGCGAGCGCTACGCGTCGATCCGCGCCCGGTTCATCCTGACCAACGAGGGCGTGGTGGACGAGCTGCCCGAGAAGCCGCCGATCCCGCGGAAGTAGCGTGATGTGAAGTGATTAGACGCGATGAATCGCGACCCCCGTCACAACCCGGACTTGTTGCTCGATCGACGTCGGCAGGGCGGCGTCGTGCTGGTCATCGCGCTGCTGTCGCTATTGCTGTTGGCGGCAGCGGTGTTCTACATCTTCAACGTCGGCAACCACCTCCAACGCCGCACCGAGACGCAGCACGCCGCCGACGCCGCCGCGGCGTCGGGCGCGGGCTGGGTCGCGCGGACGATGAACCTGGCCGCGATGAACAACGTCGAGATCACCAAGCTGCTGGCCCAGGTGCAGGTGCTGGATGCGATGCCGTCGGCGGTGGGCAACTCGCTCGAAGACCACGTGGCTGCGCTCGCCGCCGTCGAAGACCACATCGGCGAACGCACGCTGGCGCCCACGCAGCCCTGGTTCCTGTCCGGCCTGGCGCGGGTGCGGTCCGACCTGCTCGGGCACGTTGTCATGCTCGAAGAGCTCGACAGCGCGCTCAACGGCTCGGGCTACGACATCGCGGAGCTGACGTTCTACGACGTGGGCGGGCGGCACGGACAGCTGTGGGAGGCGATGTTCGCGCTGGACGCGATGAGCGCCGCTGCGATGGAGAACCTCGGGCCCTTGGCGCAGCGGGTGGCGGTCCGCGCCGCCGAGCAGAACCAGCGCGACGGCCGCGCGACCGGGTTCCTCGTGCCGTTTTTGCCGGAGCTGCCGTGGGAGCGGGGCGTGTTCACGGACTTTCAGGCGCCGTTCCTGAGCGGTCGGCTGCCGGACGACATCGACGACGACGAGTTTTCGCGCGGGCCGTACGACACGATCTTCGGCTGGTGGGTGCCGGAGTTGACCATCAACCCCGAGGACGTCGGGACGATCGATTACGACTACGAGCTCGAGTCGGACTACGGCATCCCGGGGTTCGACCGCGACGTAGAGCAGGCCGAGGAAGGCGAGGTCTCGGGGTACATCCCGTACGGCCCGATGCGGTTCTACCGGCGTCAGCTCGACGACGCGGAAGAGGTCGCGTTCGGTCGCAGCCCGACGCGCGGCTCGGCGCGTTCCTGGTTCGCGGAGCGGGCCGAGAGCCACGCCACCGCCAAGGCCAACCTGTTGTTCGGCGGCGGGGTGGGCGGCGGCCTGCTGCCTGATGCGCAGTGGGACGGCCAGTGGTCGCAGTACGTATCCAACACCAACGCGGGCGGGCAGCCGCCGGTGCTGTTCCTCTACCTCGAGTTCTCCCCGGTGCGCACGGGCGTCGCGCGGCAGCAGGCGGAGCTGGTGGACTGGGGCTTTGCGCCCGGCGAGCCGTCCGGCGCCGCGGCGTTCCGGCGTTCGCCCGGGTCGGACCTGGACGACACCTTGGGCGAAAAAGTCGCGGACCACGTCTGGCGGAGCGTGCGCCGGCTGTACCGCACGAACGAGGCGACGGGGCAGCGGGAGGAATACGAGCAGTACCTCTACTTCGTCTGGTGCGCCGCGAACAACCAGGGCGGCACGGCCAGCTTCCGCAACCCCAACAACTTCCCGGCCGACGTGGACGGCGACGACCTGCCCGCCCCGATCCAATTCACCGCCGACGCGTTGACCCACGACGACGCGTCGGCCCGGGCTCAGTACCTGCGGTTCTACGCCGCGGCCGAGCAGCCCGCGACGGCGTCGCTCTGGACAGACCTGTTCGACGGTCAGGGCAACGGCGCCCGCCCGCGCCGGCTGGTCACCGCCACCGCCGCCGCGACCGTCTTCAACACGCACTCGTGGGACCTGTGGACGCAGATGTGGCACGCCCAGCTCGCGCCCGTCGGCGACCTGGACAACATGATCGCGCGCATGCGCCAGACCGGCATCGACACGCTCGACAGCCCCGACCTGAACACCGATGAAGTCGGGCGCACCTTCTACTACCTCCAGGCCGTCGCCCCGTTGCTGGACACGGTCCGTGAGCCCGGAGATACGCCGTCGGGGGGGAGCGACGGATGAACAAGGTGCCGCTCAGCCGCCGCGTCCGCGCCCGCCGCGGCCTGGCCATGATCGAGACGGTCATGGCGTTGCCGTTCCTGCTGATCGTGTTGGCGCTGGTGATCTTTTTCGGTTTCGGGATGATCCGGCTGCAGCGCATCGCGAGCGTGGACCGGTACGAGGCGTGGCGGGCGCAGGCGTACGCGCCGGGGCCGCACATCCCCGCGGTCAACACCGACGGCGGCGCGAACGAGCGTTACAACACCGACGAGGTCCGGTCGGCGTTCTACGGCCGGGACGCGCCGCGGGACCTGGTCGCGCAGGTCTCGATCCCCGACGACAGCGCGGCCAACGAGGCGGCCGAGGCGCTGATGGGCGCGATCGCCAATGCGGGGGCGAACGAGCAGTACGCCGCGGCGATCCTGCGGTCACCCCGCAGCGGCCTGCCGATCAGCCGCCGGGTGACGCTCCATGCCGAGCACGCCGCACGGTCGAAGTTCGAAGAGTCCATGTCGCGCGTCTTCGAGCACCACCACACCCGCCCCGACGGCGACTGGCGCTACGTCAACGACGTGCTGGACCTTCCCAACGAGCAGTGGTACGACCGCACGGGCGACGACGTGCTGCCGCTTTACCCCAGCGGGACGCTCGCGTCCGGCATCGATCGCCCGCGCCGCCTGGCCACGCCGGCCCTGGCGGTCCGTGACGTCGCCTTCCGGGGGCAATCGGGGTTCGCCGGGCTGGACGACCTGCTCGAGCCGCTCTCGGGGATCAACCCGCTGGCGCGGACGATCCAGTCGTTCTACCTGCGCGTGCCCGGCTACCGCGGCCCGAAGCTGCCCACCCGGGCCGAGCGTGACGGCGACGGCGAGTGGGTGTTCACCTATTGAATCTGGTCGGAGTGACGCGGCGTCGCGCTTGTTCACCGCAGCGCGAGGAACACGCCGAACATCACGATCCACACGACGTCGAGAAAGTGCCAGTAGAGCGTCACGCGTTTGACCGGGCCGTAGTGTTCGTGGTCGTACCGGCCTTCGTGGGCGTTGAGCGTGATCTTGAACAGTGGGATCAGCCCGCCGACCACGTGCAACGCGTGCAGCACGATCAAGAAGAAGAGGAACCCGTTGAACGCGCCGTTGACCGACCGGGCCTCGCGGTCCATCATCAGCCAGATCAGGGCGGGCATCTGGATCACGACGAAAAGCAGCGACATGCCCAAAGTCGCGACGAGCGTGTTGCGGAAGGCGGTGATCTTTTCGCGACGGACCTGATCCAGCGCCCGCTGCATCAGGTAACCGGTGAGGATGATGACGCCCGTCGAGACCCACAGCGGCCAGGGCAGGTCGATGGAGCCCAGCGGCAGGGGCTCGCCGAGGTTCTCCGCCGCGCCGGTGACGGTCGGGCGGTTGGTGCGGTCCTGCGTGGCCATCAGGCGGAACACGGTGTACGCCAGCAGCGACGCGATGAACACCAGCGCCAGCGACGCGAGCATCAGCCACATGCCGATGTCGGCCGTGCCCGGTGGCGTGACGTGGTGTCGCTGGGCCGGCGGAGAGGGGGCCGGTGGTGCGGTGTCGAGCGTGTCGGACATGGTCCAAGTCTAGCGCGCCCGCGTGAAGAAGGTTTTCGGGTTGGGGTGACACGGTTACTTGCAACCGTGTTGTTCCGAGCGGGCGCAAAGCCTCGAGAAACTCACAGGGCACGGTCGCAAGCGACCGTGGCACCCCCGATGCAGCCTCAACGTGGGTGGCGTTACTGCCCGGTTGCTTCGCTGGCGGTCTGGACGGCCCGGGCCTCGACGTCGGGCAGCACTTCGGACGTGTCGATCAGGGAGAACACGATGAACAGCGTCACGAAACCCAGCGACGCCGCGAGCGTGAACCCGAAGATCGGCGGGTCCCAACGCAGGTGCATAAAGTACAGGCCAACGAGCGTCGCTTTGACGAACGCGATGACCAGCGCCACGACGAGGTTCAACTGGTAGCCGAAGTCGAATACGGTCACGCCGACCGTGACCAGCGTGAGGAACATCAGCACGACGAAGATGACGGCGAGGAACAGCAGCGACGGCCCGTGGTGCTCGTGGGCACCGTGGTCGTCGTGGCCGTGGTCGTCGGTGTGTGCGGCGGCGTCAGTCATCGAAGTGGTTTCCGGGGAAATGCTGTTGGCTGGTCACTTTTCACTGTTCACTTATGGTTCAGTGGATCAGGTACAGCAGCGGGAACAGGAAGATCCAGATGAGGTCGACGAGGTGCCAGTAGAGGCCGCCGATCTCGACGGGGGTGTAGTACTCGGGGCTGAACGCGCCGGGCCGGTCGTCGTCGAGTTTGCCCAGGCCCATCACGACCATGGCCACGGCCGCCGCGAGGCACAGCCCGCCGAAGACGAGCATCCAGACCACCGGGCCCATCAGGTAACCGGCGATCAGGAAGTACAACCCCACGGTGGCGGGCGCCGAGGCGAGGACGAACATCCGCCAGGCGTGCGGAGCGACCAGCCACGCGACCCACAGCAGCACGCCCATGCCGATGAGCACGTGCAGGCCGTGCAGCCCGGTCATGATGAAGTAGATCTGGAAGAAGATGTGCGTGCGTTCGCCGCTGAGCGGGTCGAGCTCCGCGGGGCTGCCGGGGTAGTGCGCGTGGCCGGCCTGGGCCTGGGCCTTCGCGGCGCCCTTGTAGAGCGACTCGACCGCGGACACGTCGGCGACCTCCTCGGCCTGCCGGGTGAAGTTGGGGTGCGTGGCCGGGGCGGCGTTGGCCGGCGTCTTGATGTTCGCGTGATCGACCGGTTTCGGCGGCCAGACGGACGGCGGCGGGGCGGCCGGCACGGCGGCGGCGTGGGCCGTGTCCTCAGCCGCCTCGACGCCCGCGGGGCTCGCCTTGCCCGCGTCGTGCGCGTCGTCGCCGTGGTGCCCGCCCTCGGCGGCCTCCGCGGCGTGGCCGTCGTTTTCGTGTTCGGCGTCGCCGTGTTCCGCGTCGTCTTCGCTGTGGTCACCGCCGTGCGCTCCGTGGTCGTCGCCGTGGTGGTCGTCGCCGTGCCCCTGTTTGTACTGGATGTAACCGACGCCCTCTTGGAGCTTCTCGGGGTTCGTGTAGGCGCCCCCGACGTTGTAGAACGCGTTGGCTTTGCCGGGCACAAACGCGTGCGTGTATTTGTCGTAGTACTCCTTGGTTTTGATCCCCATGAACCCGCAGCCACCGATGAACGTCAGCACGAGCATAAGCAGGCAGAGCTTGGGCTTGCCGCGCGAGATGGCGAGCACGCCCCAGGCCATCGTGAACGACGACGCGAGCAGAACCGCTGTGTTGATCGCGCCCATCTTGGTGTCGAGCGCCTTGTGGGCAAAGAGGAACACGTCGGGGTTGAGCCCGCGGTAGATCGAGTACGCGCAGAAGAGCCCTCCGAACATCAGGATTTCGGTGGCGAGGAACACCCACATCCCCAGCTTGCCCGACTCGAACTGCTGCTCCATCGACTCGAAGTGGTGAGCCTGGGCGGGGTGGTGGCCGTGGTGGTCATGCCCGTGGCCGTCGTCGTCGTGTCCGTGGGCGTGGTCGGCGGAGATCGTGGTCATGAGCGGGTCAAGTCCAAAGTTCGAAGTTCAAAGTCCGAAGTCAGCAGATTCGCGCGTTGACCAGAAATGCCGAGTACGGGTGCCTGACTTCGCACTTCGTACTTCGTCCTTCGCACTGATTCAGTGCTGCCCCTTGGCCATGATCTCCTCGTAGTCGTCGCGCATGACGTACGCGTCGATGTCGGGGTCGTACTTCCAGCCGTCGAAGTTGTACGGGTCGCCGACCTTCGGCGGGGTGTCGAAGTTCAGGTGCGGCGGCGGCGAGAGCGACTGCCACTCCATCGAGTTGGCGCCCCACGGGTTCGCCGGCGCGGGCCGGCCCTTGCGGATCGAGTGGATCCAGTTGAACAGCACGATGAACAGCCCGATCGTCAGGACGTACGAGCCCAGCGTGCTGATGTGGTGGTAGACCTGGTACTCGTCGGGGTAGTTCGCGTACCGGCGGGGCATGCCGCGGCTGCCGGCCAGGAACTGGATGAAGAACGTCAGGTTGAACCCGATGAACACGACCCACGCGCCGATCCGGCCCCACTTCTCGTCGTACATCTTGCCGAACATCTTGGGCCACCAGTAGTACAGCCCGCCGATGAACGCGAAGAGCGTCGAGCCGACCATGACGTAGTGGAAGTGGGCGACCACGAAGTAGGTGTCGTGGAAGTGGATGTCGGTGTTGAGCGCCGCGAGGAACAGGCCCGTGAGCCCGCCGATGGTGAACAGCCAGATGAACCCCATGCCGTAGAGCATCGGGGTGTCCAGGCGGATGCGGCCGCGGTACATCGTGGCCAGCCAGTTGAAGACCTTCACCGCCGAAGGGATGGCGACCGACATGGTCAGCAGCGAGAAGATCGCGTTGAGCAGCCAGGACTGCCCGGAGGTGAACATGTGGTGGCCCCAGACGATGAAGCCGAACAGCGCGATCGCCAGCGACGAGAACGCGATGAACTTGTAGCCGAAGATGTGTTTCCGGCTGAACACCGAGATGATCTCGGAGATCACGCCCAGGCCCGGGAGGACCATGATGTACACCGCCGGGTGGCTGTAGAACCAGAAGAAGTGCTGGAACAGCACCGGGTCGCCGCCCAGCGCCGGGTCGAAGATCCCCACGCCCAGGATGCGTTCGGCCGCGACCAGCAGCAGCGTGATGGCCAGCACGGGCGTCGCGAGGATCTGGATCACCGCCGTGGAGTACAGCGCCCACAGCAGCAGCGGCAGCTTGAACCAGCCCTGCCCCTCGGGCCGCATCATGTGGACGGTGGCGACGAAGTTCACGCCCGTGAGGATCGACGAGAACCCCAGGATGAACGCGCCCAGCACCGCGGCGGTGGCGGCGGTCGACGTGCGGATCGAGTACGGCGTGTAGAACGTCCAGCCGGTGTCCAGCCCGCCCATGACCAGCACGGCCAGGAAGAACAGCGCCCCGACGAGCCAGCAGTAGAACGACATCAGGTTCAGCCGGGGGAACGCGACGTCGATCGCGCCGACCTGCATGGGCAGCACCATGTTGCCGATCACCGCAGGGATCGCGGGGATGATGAACATGAACACCATCACCGCGCCGTGGATGGTGAAGGCCTGGTTATAAAAATTAACCGCGGTCGGACCTTTGCCCAAGCCACCGGCTACGACGTCGGAGTTGGTAAGAAGCATCGTGCGCAGCACGATGGCCATCGTTCCGCCAAGAAAAAAGGCGGCCAAGACACCGATTAGATACATCACCGCGATGCGCTTGTGGTCGAGCGTGAACGCCCACGAAGCCCAGCCCTTCGAGGCGTTCCAGAACGTCTCGCGGTTCGGGTCGGTGACGGGCTTGCCGATCAGGTCGGTATGGACGCCGGGTTGGGTGAGAGTGGTCATGTCGGTCGCCAGAATCTAGAACTCAATCGCGAAGCGTCTGGCCGCGGGCGGCAGCCCGGGGTCACTTGGTAATCAGTTAGTCAAGGGCGGGCGGCTCCATCACCTGGTTGTTCTCGTCCAGCCAGTCGGACCCGTCGTATACCTCGCGGTCCGCGGGGTATTCAGCCCGTATTTCGCTTTCGTCCACCCCGCTGATCGATTTGATATATGCGATCACGCCCATCACGTCGCCGTAGTTGAGTTGGCCGGCGAAGGTGGACATGTTCTGGCTCTCGAACCCGGTCACCTTGAATGCGCCGGGAATATAGATCGATTCGAGGATGTACTGCTCATCCACCGGGCCGCCGTCTCGTTCCTGTTTCCACAGGTCCTTCCAGGTTGGCCCCGTCGTGCGGGGTGTGCCGTCAACGCTGTGGCAAGACGCACAATTGTTGGTGTACACCGCCTCCCCCCACTTAATTGGGGAGAGGTTTTCCTTGTTCCAAATATTCAAAACATCGAGTTGCGCGTCCCAGTACTCGGGCTTCCAAACCCGTAGGATACCGTTCATCTGCGAGTGATCCTGCCCGCAATACTCGGTGCAGTGCAGCGGGTAATCCGCGTACCGCTCCTGCTCGTCCACCGCAAGGCCGTCTTCGCGCATCTCCGCGATGCGGGCATCGATGTGCGCGGAGGTGACTTCAACCCACATGCGGTTGTAACGCCCCGGCACGCAATCCTTTTTCGCCCGTTGGGCCGGAAAATAGAGCGAGTGAAGGACGTCCGTGGCACTCAACCTGAATTCGACGGGGCGGTCGGCGGGGATGTCCAGTACCGCACCACCGCCTGTTTCTGGATTGTAGTTTTGACCTGAAACAGAAGCGCCGTTTTCGTGCGTAAAAGTCCAGCCCCACTGCCTTGCCTCGACATCCACCAGATACGCGTCTGCGCTGGCAGGCGGCATCGTCGCCATGTCCAGGTAGCCGCGGAAGCCCCAGACGAAGATCGCCAGCACGATCACCAGCGGCGGGAAGGTCCAAGCGACCTCGACCAGCGTGTTGTGCGTCGCGCCGTGGACGACCTCGTCGCGGTCTTCGGGGCGCTGCTTCCCGCAGATCGCGAACGTGAACATCAGCCCGCCGATGAGCAGGAAGAAGAACACGTTCACGGCGTAGATAAAGTAGTAGAGCCAGTCGACATCCTCGCTGAAGCCGCCGCCATCGACGGGCATCCAGTCGACGATGACCGAGACGATGCCGAGGATCAGCACGCCGACCCAGGTGATCAACAGGCCTATTTTCGCGGTTTGGTTCAAGGTTCTTCAGCCCTGGGTTGAGCCGGCTCGTTCGCGTCGCCGGGTTCGGGCCTGCGGGCGGGCGTGCGGCCCACCGTCGGCCAATGCTTCCAGTTAACCCCTGTATCGGCGGGGTCACCCCGTCGATGCGGAGTTTAGCGGCCACGGGCCGGTCGTGACGGCAGGTTGACCAGACCGCGTGCGACTTTCTTGCCGTCACCTGTCGGCGTGCCGCTCACAGCCCCGCCGCCGCCGAGCCCGGCCGACGCACGACCGCGGCGGCCCCGAGTTTGCCCGCTTTTTTCCGGCGCTCCCACCAGAACAGCCCCGCGATGCACGTGACCACCACCAGCAGCACCAGCGCCCCGCCGAGTTTCATCACGTTCTTCGCGATCAGCACGTACTCCCCCTGAGACGCGTCGAACTGGTAGCACCACTGCAGGGCGACCTGGAGGATCGAGCCCTGCTCCCCGGCCGACGCGTCTCCGATGGCCAGATCCATCTGCCGGCCGGGAAACCGCGTGCCGAACAGGTAGCTGCTGACCGTGCCCTCGGGCGAGAGGAACACGATCACCGCGGCGTGCCCGTACTCGTCCTGCCCGGGCAGGTAGCGGTACCCGTAGCCCACGGCGTCGGCGATGGCCTTGACCGACGGCTCGGAGCCGGTCAGGAACCGCCAGGCCGACTCCGGGTCGTCGAGGTCTTTAAACTCCGGTCTTGCCAGGTATTTGCGCTGCTCCGCCCGGGCGACGGTGGGGGTCTCTTCCGGGTCGATGCTCAGCGAGACGATGGTGTAGTCCTCGCCGATTTCGCGCGACGCCTGACCCACCGCCAGCGCGATGCCCTGCCGGACGGTCGGGCACAGCAGCGGGCACTCGTAGTAGCCCAGTTCGAGGATGACCGGCTTGCCGTCCGCCAGCAGCTCGCGGAGCGTGATCCGTTGGCCGTGCTCGTCCGATAACGCGCCGTCCAGCGGGACCGTGGCCCCCAGCGACTGCTCGACGGTCAACCCCTTGATCGCCGGCGGCGGGGCGGTGGGGTCGAAGTCCCCGTCGGTCAGGCCCGGCCGCATCTGGTTCTGGGCCAACACGGGCGACCCGAGAGCCCAAGCAGAGATCACGACCCAGAACAAAAACGTGCAGAACCTCATGCGTCCATATTAGGGCGCGAGACAGATCGGGCGCTCGCCGGCCTCGGTCGCTGAAGTCGCCGGCTTTTTTGATGATGCGGGTCTGACGGAGTCTGGAGCGCCAGCGGCCGGTCACGACCGTCACTCCGGCCGGCGCTCGGGACGAACCTCTAAGGACCAATCGACTGCCTCGGCCTCCAGCGACGTGCCCGTCAGGTACACCTTCGTCCGCGCCGGCAGGATGGTCTGCGCCCAGCCCGGCCGCGGCTCGAGCGGTTGACCGACCTCGTCGAAAAACAGGAACCGGTACTGCGCAGGAAACTCTTGGTTGGACGCGACGCGCACCGCGACCGTCACCGTGATCGGGCCCGCGTCCGACCGGCTCACGACCGGTGGCTCGCTCAGCTTCAGCTTCCCCTTCAAGTCGCCCAGCGCTGCGACCTGCGGGTACTCCAACTCGGACACCGGGTCGGGCTTCGCTTCGCCGGGCGCATACTTGCACGCGGCCAGACCGGAAGCCATCACAAGCGTCAACATCAACATCGGGAACGTCGAGCGTTTCATGGGAGCAAACCTCCAACGGGGGATGGTTCAAGCGTAGCGGGGTAAGCCGCCTGATCTTCGGACACCAGCGGCACGCGCGGCACTTGCACGCCGTCGCCGCGGAACGGGTCGCAGAACAACCGGGAAAAGCCGACCGTGCCGCCCATCGGCGCCACCAGCGACCTGCCGCCCTCGAGCACGTGTCGCCCGGCGACGCCGCCCGTGTCCTCGATGGTCCAGGTGATTCCGCGCTGACGGTACAGGTCGCGCAGCTCGGCCAGGGTCAGGTCGGCCAGACGCGGGTCGTGCACATAGTCGTCGAGCGCGTCGTCCGTCGGCGGCCGCGCGTCGTTGCCGTCCTCGAACAGGATCGGCACCGGGCGCTCACTCGCGCGCCCGGTCACCGGGTTGCCGACGGTCACACGTTCCGACGTCGCCCAGTTCAGCGGGATGTTGCCAGGCCGGGCGGGCAGGCGCACGTAGCGCAGCGACGCGCGTCCGCCGGCGGATTCGGGCGGGCCCAGCCCGCGCAGCACCACCCGGCTGCTCGGCTGGCCGTCGATCTGCAGCGTGATCGGTTCGTTGAACGTTTCGAGGGTCAGCGGCACCGCGTAGTACCGCTGCGGCACCGCGTCGTTGAACCGCAGGTCCGCGTGGGCGCCTTCGCGCAGCACCGCCCCGGCCAGCAGCAGACCGCCGGCGATGGCCAGGCTCGCGTCGCGTGTGCTGCCCTCGTCGCCCCGGCTCAGGCCGTACAGACCCGCGCCGGCACCCGCGAGCATCAGCGTCTCGCCGACGTTCGCCTTGGCTTTACGCACGTCCTCCAGGTTGTTCCACATGTGGTCGTCGGCCATGTCGTTGACGTCCGTGACCCAGTGCGTGCGCTGCCACGATCCGCCGTCGCCGTCGCCGCCGACCCGCACCGCCAGCGCCGCGTCGTCGCTGCGCGTCCGTGGCGAGAACATCGCCACCGACTCGGCCGGGCCCACCCCGACCTTCTGCGGGCCCAGCCCGTACGACACGATCAGCACCGTGTTGTAGTCGCCACTTTGGAAACGCTCGATCGTCTCCGTCGCCCACGGCGAGAGCTCTTTGGCGCGGCGGAAGTAGTCGCCCGCTTCGTCCGGCCGGTCGAGCTGCTGTGACGCCAACGCGTGCAAGAGGTAGCCCAGCGCAAAGTTTGATTCCGTGACGACGTACCCGTGGTCCAGGTCGATGCCTGCGTCGGGGTTGCGGTCGTGCGCCGCCGCGGCACGGGTGAGTTCGAGCTGATTGAGCCGGTTCCGGGTTTTCTCGTCGTAGCCGAAGTCGCGCAGGTAGAACAGCGCGTTGTTGGCGGCGGCCCGGGCGTTGTCCCACGAGCCGGTCTGTGCGTGCGCCATGCCCGTGTACGCGAGCGTGAGCGCCTGCTCGAACGGTTCGCCCTTCCAGATCTTGAGGTCTTCGTTGATCGCGACGGCGACGACCTGCCTGCCTTCGTTCAGGCCCTGCGTGCGGATCAACTCATACACGTCCGTGAACACGTTCACCGCCGAGGGCCCGTACCCGTCCGCGAGCGTGAGCATGCCCAGCCGAGCGCGGTCGAGCACATAGCGCCGGTCGCGGCGGTCGTCGGACAGGTTCGCCGCGACGTGCGCCCGGGCCTCGCCGTACTGGGCGCTGTAGAGCGCGTGGACGGGGAAGTACGCGTTGTATTTTCCGTCGCTCTTGCAGCCGGGGGTGGTCGAGCAGAACAGTAAAGAAGCAGAACAGTAGAGCAGTAGATGGAGCAGGCGCAAACCCGCCCGATCTACTGCTCTACTGATTTTCTGTTCTACTGTTCTCATCATTCAATCCCAGATCGCTCCGCGGGCTTCGCGTTTGTATTCGAACCGGTCGGTCCACATCGGCTCGCCGCCGGCCACGTGAAGCAGCTCGAACTCGCAGTAATACGCCTCGACGCGGCGCTTCGCGTCTTCGCCCTCTTCCGCCCGGGTCAGCGACATGAACGTCGCGTGCAGCACGTGCGTCGGCGTCCACCGCATCGCCCCCGGAAGCTCGTGGTCGCCGTCCGCGATCACCGAATCGGAACGGCCGCGCGGCAGCACCAGACTCACGTTCTTCGTGTCGCGCAACGCCCGCACCGGCAACGCCCCCGCGATCCGCTGCATCACCGCCCACTGCTCCGCCTGCGTCATCACGTCGCTGGTCAGGTTCGTCACCTTGTCCACCGTGATGACCCACGGCACGCTGTCCGGGTCACGCTCCGCCAGCGCCTCGCTGCCCGCCAGCGACTGCGCCATCGCCGCCGCCATCGCGTCGAAGTCCGACACGTCCATCCGCGTCGTCCGCGGTGTCGACGCGCACCCCACGACCAAACACAACAGCAGTAGCAGTACCAACGCACCCCCGCTGGACTGGTTGCTTAAGCGACCCGTCCCCAAACCCAAAACTCTTTGAACAACCCCCACGCTCAGTTCACCTGCTTCACGTCGTAGCGGTCGCTGAAGACGATCTCGTTGGTCGCCGCGTGGACGAGCTGGAACTGCATGTAGTACTGGTTCACGTTCTTGCGGTTGACCCGGTAGAAGTCGCCCAGCAGCCAGTACGAATCCTGCGCGTCGTAGTCGCCGGTGTCGAACGTGCCGGTCTCGGTGTCGGTGACCACGCGTTCGCGGTCGGCCAGGCGCTCGATGCGCTTCCGCCGCTCGACGAAGCGCATCCGGTCCCGCGCGACGCGCGAGTTGATGAGCTGGTTGCGGATCCGCTGGGCCATCATTTCGAAGTCGGTCGTAGGCACGATCTGCGTCTGGTTGTCCAGGTCGCCCAGCAGGATGGTCTTGGGCGTGCCGCCGCTGAACTCGGGCAGCATCGCCAGGTCCGCCATGAGGGCCTGCGGCACCTGGTCGGAGAACTCCGTCAGCGCCACCGGCAACACCCGGTCGGAGTACGTCTCTGCCTCGGTGGTTTCGTAGACATCGATCCGCCCACGCTGCGTCGAATCGCAGCCTGCTGAAACGACCAGCAGCAGAGCGATCAGGGCCGGGGCGGCGGTGGGGCGGAACGCGTGAAGCAAGCGGGTCTGGGGGAACTGGGGCATGGTCCGGCCTTTCATTTCGAGGGTTGCACCATCTTACGCCCCGAAAACGCCGGGAAACGCGGCCGAACCACCCCACCGGGCTGTGGTTCCAGGGCAACAGTCGGCACAACCGGCCGACCGGCGAAACACCACGATTGTTTCGCTAAAGCATTGCAAAAACGGGAACAATGAAAAATCGACGTCATTTCGGTCGCCCGGTGCTCGGGCCGTGGCATCTTTTCCCCAGCGTCGCCCGGATACCCCGGCCCAGGCCGGAATGGGAAAAGAGCAGCGACGAACAGGCGGCTTCGATGTCGGTTCGGCCCGCGGAGGGGCGGGTCGGCCGACTCCGCCGCCTGAACATTAGGAAAGAAACCACCCCGGCCCGCCGGGGGTCTGAGCGTCAATCCCTTCTGCCCCTGATCGAGTGCGGGTCGCCGTATCCCCTGCGGTGGCCCGTGCTCTTTTAATTGCCTCTTCGCGTGTTGCTTGCGCAACGTTCACCGCGGTTGCCGATCGTGATCGGCGGTCACCCCACCGCATCCTCTCTTACCGCGTGACGCTCGCACGTCGGGTGGTCATGCCGCCCGGTAGAGTCTGCTGGTTGGACGCCGTCGATGAACCGATTCGTGCCGATCTGTTTGACGCCTCTCGCCATCCTTGTGCCGATGCTTGTTTCCTGTGCCAACTCCGGTCCGGGTCCCGTCGATGAGCCTGAAGGCAAGGGCCCGCGCAGCAACCTGCCGCTGATCGTCGCGCACCGTGGCGCGTCGCACGACGCGCCCGAGAACACGCTCGCCGCCTTCGAATTCGCCTGGCAACACGGCGCCGACGCGTTCGAGTGCGACGTCCGGCTGACCGCGGACGGCCGCGTGGTCTGCCTCCACGACGCCGACACCGGGCGCACCGGTAACGGCGGCGGCCCCAAAGGCTCGGGCCTCGTCGCCTCCGAACACACCTTGCAAGAACTCCAGGCCGTCGACGTTGGCCGGTGGAAGTCGCCGGACTTTGCCGGGCAGTCGCCGCCGAGCCTGGACGCCGCGCTCGCGACCGTGCCGAACGACGGACGGGTCTTTATCGAGGTCAAGGCGGGCCCGGAGATCCTGCCGGCGCTGCTCGAGTCTGTTGAACAATCCGGGCTGACCGACGACCAGGTCACCGTGATCAGTTTCGACGCCGACGTGGTCGCCGCGGTCAAAGCGGCGCGCCCCGGGTGGACGGTCAACTGGCTGACCAGCTTCGAACGCGACAACCGCGGCGCGTGGGCGCCCACCATCGATCAGATCGTTCGACAACTCCGCGCGGTCCACGCCGACGGGCTCGGCTGCAAGGCCGTGTTCGAGCATGTCGATGGCCACTTCGTCGCCACGCTCCGGCAACACGGCTTCGGCTTCCACCTCTGGACCATTAACGACGTCGCCGCCGCCCGCGCCGCCGTCGCCCTGGGCGTCGACAGCGTCACCACCGACCGCCCGGGCGTCATCCGGGACGGCTTGTCCGGCGCTCCGGCCGCGCTCGACGAAGCCCCGTGATTTCACTTCATTTCTCGCGATCGCACGACGGACAGGATTGACTCCACTTCGTCGACGCGGCGACAACGGCCAGTTGGGCTATCGTTGGGTGTCTCGACTGTTTGCATCTCTGTTGCCGGTCTTCCCCGACGCGAAAAGGATTCAACAACATGATCCAGTCTCCCTGGCGATTCCTGTGTGCCGCCGCCGTGATGTCGGGTGGTGCAATGTGGACGACCCCCGTGGCGGGACAGATCCGCGATGCGCCCAACGAGTACCCGGGCGTCGCCGACATCCCGGTCCTCTACACCGAAGCGATGGCCGGCACGCACGAGCTTCCCGAGATACTCAGGCTGAACAACGGCGGGGCGGTCACGACGCCAGAACAGTGGTGGCAGCAGCGCCGGCCCGAGGTGTTCAATCTGGTCGAAGACAACCAGTACGGCCGCGCCCCGGGCCGGCCCGAGACCCTGAGCTTCGAGGTCTTCGACGAGGGCACGCCCGCTTATGACGGAACCGCCATCCGCAAACAAGTCACCATCTACTTCACCGACGACCGCGACGACCACTACATGGACCTGCTGATCTACCTGCCCGCCGACGCGGAGGGCCCGGTACCGCTCATGCTCGCGATCGGCTGGGGCCCCAACGGCAACGCGGTCGACGACGCAGGCGTCAAGCCCGGCCGGCAGTGGGACCGGGACACCAAGACGCGCGTCGCGCCCGATCCGCAGCGCCGCGGATTCTTCCGGCTCAACGTCCCGCTGGCCGTCGAACGCGGCTACGGCATCGCCACGTTTAACTACTCCGACGTCGATCCCGATTCGCTCGATTCGCTTGCTCACGGCGTGCGCGCGCTGTACCTCGCCGACGGTCAGGCCGAGCCCGCACCCGACGAGTGGGGCGCGATCGCGGCGTGGGGGTGGGGCGTCAGCCGCGCGCTGGACTATTTCGAGACGGACGCGCAGGTCGATGCCAAGAAGATCGCGATCACCGGCGCGTCGCGCCTGGGCAAGACCGTGCTCTGGGCGGGGGCCCGCGACCAACGCATCGCCTGCGTGGTCGCCAGCGTGTCCGGCGAGGGCGGCGCTTCGCTCAGCCGACGCGCCTACGGCGAACGCATCGCCCACCTCGTCGCGCCCACGCGTTACCCGTATTGGTTCGCCCGCAACCTCCAGGACTGGGTCGGCCGCATGCACGAAGCCCCGTGGGATTCGCACATGATCCTCGCGCTCCTGGCCCCGCGCCCGCTCCTGCTGCACGTCGGTGATTCCGACCGCTTCTCCGACCCCTACGGCGAGTTCATCGCCGCCCGCGCGGCGTCCCCGGTCTACGAACTGCTCGGCGCGCAGGGCATCCCGCAGTTCGAGTTCCCCCCGACCGGCCAACTGCTGCCGACCACGCTGGGCTTCTTCATGCACGAAGGCGGCCACGGCGTCCCGCCCACGGTCTGGCCGACGTTCTACGACTTCCTCGACATCCACCTCAAGGGCATGGCCCCGCCCGACGCTGAATGAGCTGAGCACTTGCAAGGACGGCGGTTCAAACCCGCTTGATCAGCCGCCCAATCCGGGATCGCGGGCGAGCCTGGCTACGATAGGTTGTGACCCGTCCGTCTTCCTCTCCGTGCCCGAATCTCCGAAAGGTCTAACCATGAAAACCCCGGCGATGTGCCGCGTTGCGATCTGTGTCGTTTGTATGGTCGGTTGGGTGTTCGAGGTTTCGGCTCAGGAAACCGGCGCGGTCACGCTCAGCCAGGACGACACCACGTTCACCATGAGCAACGGCACGCTCAGCGTCAAGGTCTCCAAGGAAAGCGGCGACCTGGTCTCGATGCAATACAAAGGCAGAGAAACGCTGACCGACCGCTCCGGGCACCCGTTCGTTTATTGGTCGCACGACGTCAAGGGTGGCGAAGCGATCGAAACCAAAGTCACCATCGACCCGGCCGACAACGCAGGCGACCGCGCCGAGGTCTCCGTTAAAGGCGTCTCCGGCGGCAAGTTCATGGGCTTCGGCCCCGGCGCGCCCGAAGAGGGCGACATCGCGGTTGACATCGACATCCGCTACAGCCTCGCGCGTGACGACGCGGCCGTCTACGCCTATACCATCTTCGAGCACAAACCCGACTACCCCGCGGGCGACTTCACCGAAGCCCGCCTCGCCGCCAAGCTCGACCCCGGCTTCACGCACCTGCACATCGACGAACTCCGCGACGGACAGTACCCGCTGCTGCCCGAGTGGCCCGACACGCCTGACGGCGCGGACAAATACATCTACACCACCACCCAGTTCGACCACCGCGCCTACGGCGCGACCAACCCCGACGACGGCCTGGGCTGGTGGATGCTCATCCCCTCCCCCGAGTTCCTCAGCGCCGGCCCGACCCAGCCCGAGTTCCTCGTGCACGGCAACCTCGTCGTCTTCTGCTACTGGCGCAGCAGCCACTACGGCCACGCCCAGATCATCCTCGAAGACGGCGAACCGTGGAAAAAAGTCGTCGGCCCCATCGTCATGTACGCCAACGAAGGCGACTCCTCCGCCGCCATGTGGGACGACGCCAAAGCCCGTCTGAAACAGGAAGAAACCGCCTGGCCCTACGACTGGGTCCAGGGCGGCGACTACGCCCACGCCACACAACGCTCCACCGTCCGCGGCCGCGTCGTGCTCCGCGACACGCAGCTTGACCTCAACGGCGAGCTCCCCGGCCGCCTCACCATCGGCCTCACCCGCACGCCCTACACCGTCGCCACCACCGACGGCACGCGCGAGATCGACTGGCAGCACGACGCCAAGTTCTATCAGCACTGGGTCCGCAGCGACCAACGCGACGGCACGTTCGCCATCCCCCACGTCCCGGCCGGCACCTACAACCTCCACGCCTTCGCCGACGGCGTGCTCGGCGAACTGTTCCACGCTTCCGTTGAAGTCCCCCAAGGCAGCGAGGTCGACCTCGGCGAACTCGAGTGGACCCCCGTCCGCCACGGCCAAACCCACTGGGAGATCGGCAAGCCCGACCGCGACGCGTCGGAGTTCGCCGGCGCCGACCGCTTCTGGCACCCCGGCGCGGCGCTGCGCTACGCCGAATCCTTCCCCGCCGACACCACCTTCACCATCGGCGAATCCAACCCGGCCACCGACTGGTTCTACGCCCACACACCTTTTATCGACGACCCCGAAGCCCGCGTCCGCCCCTTCCGCGGCATCGCCGGCGACAACAAGCCCTCGTCACGCACCATCAACTTCAACTTGGATCAATCACCGACGGGCCAAGCCACCCTGCGCATCGCCCTCACCGGCACCGGCGGCAACCCCGTCCTGCACCTCAAGGTCAACGGCCAGGACCAGGCCCCCATCGACTTCGGCCGCAGCGACGGCGCCCTCACCCGTCACCAGACCCGCGGCGATTGGCGAGAACGCGCCGCAACTTTCGACGCGTCGTTCCTCAAGAAGGGTGCAAATACCCTCACCCTCACCGTCCCCGCCGGCGACCCCAACGCCGGCGTCATCTATGACTACCTCCGCCTCGAACTCGCACCCCAGTGATTCGCCCCGGGGTCCACGACCGATCGACGCCGATGCGCCCGTTCCCGTCGAAGCGGTCGCGCGCGGCCACGTGCGCCCACGCAAGCCCATCGGGCCCGCCACCGTCAAGTCCACTTTGCCCGAAAGCCACACCCTCACCGACGGAACTCAATCGCGCCGTCCGCTCTAACGCGTGCTTTCCACTTGAATACTGAAAAGTGGGCGATACAGGGCTCGAACCTGTGACCTCACCCGTGTGAAGGGTGCGCTCTAGCCAACTGAGCTAATCGCCCGAACGGTCCGCGACGCACAAACGCCGGGGCGGACCGGAAAACATACCAGCAAACCCAAAGACCGACCAATCGCCAAAACTTCACGACTGCCGGGACTCGGTCGGTTCGGACTCGCGGCGTTCGGTCACGGCCGGGCCTGGCTCCTTGGTCTCGCGCGGCTGGTCTTCGAGGCGTTTGTTCGCGTCGGCACCCCCTTTTTCGATCTCCTCGCCGATGCCCTGCAGCCCTTTCTTGAACTCGACGATGCCCTTACCCAGCGACCGGCCGACCTCGGGCAGCCGCTTGCCGAAGATGATCAGGCCCACCGCCGCAATGATGATCCATTGCAACGGACCGATCTGACTGATAAACGCGAGCGTGAGGAACAGGGAGGTCATGGCGACATTGTACCCGGGCTGCGGTGAAGGTGGCAGGAGTTAGGGGACGCCCAGCGCGGGTCTGGGGCTTGGGGTATCGGGGTCTGGAGAGCGCAACGCCCGGCACAAACCCGCATTGCAACACCGCCCGAAACTTCAGAACCCGCAATCATCCAGTCCACCCCTGCTTGCCCAACCCCAAACCCCAACCCCTCAGTCCCAGACCCCACGCCGCCCTCGACTGGGCAACCCGGCCCCTCAAACCTTCCCCATCACCAGCGCCACGTTGTGCCCGCCGAAGCCGAAGCTGTTGCTGATCGCGTACTTCACGTCGGCCTGCCGGCCCTCGTTGGGGACGTAGTCCAGGTCGCAGCCTTCGCTGGGGTGTTCGAGGTTGATGGTGGGGGGGATCTGGCCGGTCTGGAGGACCTTGGCGATGATCACCGCCTCGACACCGCCGGCCGCGCCCAGGGGGTGGCCGGTCATGGACTTGGTCGAGCTCACCGGGGTCTTGGTGTTCTCGCCGAAGGTGAGCTTGACGGCGCGGGTCTCGGCGAGGTCGCCCAGGCCCGTGCTCGTGCCGTGGGCGTTGATGTAGTCGATGTCGTCGGCGTTGATGCCGGCGTCTTCGAGCGCGGCGTTCATCGCGAAGCTCGCGCCCTCGCCGCCCTCGAGCGGCGCGGTGATGTGCGAGCCGTCCGCACTCTGCCCGAAGCCGAGGAACTCGCCGTAGATGTTCGCGCCGCGCTGCTTGGCGTGCTCCAACTCTTCGAGCACGACGATGCCCGCCGCCTCGGCGAGCACGAAGCCGTCGCGGTCCGCGTCCCACGGGCGCGAGGCCCGGGTCGGCTCGTCGTTGCGCTTCGACAGCGCTTTGAGCGCGATGAAGCACGCGGTGCCCAGCGGGGTCAGCGCCGCCTCGGCGCCGCCGGCGATCATGACGTCGGCCACGCCGTGCCGGATGCATTCCGCCGCCTCGCCGATCGAGTGCGCGCCGGACGCACACGCCGTGGCGACCGAGCTGTTCGGGCCCTTGATGCCGAAGTGGATGCTGACGTTCCCCGGCGCCGCGTTGCACATCAGCTTGGGCACCATGAACGGGCTCACCCGCGTCGGGCCCTTCGCGAGCATCTTCGCGTGGCCCTCGGCGAACTCCTCGATGCCGCCCACGCCCGACCCGATGATCGAGCCGCACCGCCAGGGGTCTTCTTTGTCAAAATCGATGCCCGAATCGGCGACCGCGTCCAGCGAAGCGCTCAGCGCGAACTGCGCGAAGCGGTCCATCTTCTTGGCCATCTTCGTGCGCTCGGGGCCGGTGAACTGCGGCGGCCCGTCCCAGTCGTCGACCTGCCCGCCGAACTTCACGGGGAAGTCCGTCGTGTCGAAGCGCGTGATCGGCTTGATGCCCGACACCCCGTTGCACAGCTTCGTGAACACGTCGTCCACGCCGTGACCCAACGAAGTCACCAAACCCAGCCCCGTCACGACCACGCGACGCTTGCTCATGAAATACTCCATGGCCGAATGAGAAATGCCGATTGCCGAGTGAACGCCACGTCGAGCCGAAGCCGCCTCTGGCGGCCCCACGGCGTGCCTTCAATCGGAAATCGGCAATCCACCATCGACAACCGGGTCAGTCGTTGTCCTGGTGTTCCTTGATGAAGGAGATCGCCTGGCCGACGGTCTGGATCTTCTCGGCCTCTTCGTCGGGGATCGAGGTCTCGAACTCGTCTTCGAACTCCATCACCAATTCGACGGTGTCCAGCGAGTCGGCGTTGAGGTCGTTGACGAAGTGCGTCTCGTCCTTGATCTCGGCCTTATCGACGCCCATCTGCTCGGCGACGATCTCGTAGACCTTGTCCCTGATGGCTTGCTCATCCATGTTCACGTGCTCCTGAGTCTGGCGAATGCGTCCCGGGGCGAAACGGGTTCAACGGGGCCCGGGCGGGTACGGGTCGGGTCGCGGATGCGGGCGTCGTCCGGTACGCACGCCCTGGCTTGCGGGCGGTTCGGCGGGCCGGGCCGAGGGAGGGGATCAGGCCCACCACCCGCGTTCCCGGGACGTTAACGGCCCGCCGCCGGGCCGTCCAACCCGGGTGAACCGGCGGTTTTTCCACAAGGCCGGATCATAGCGACCCGCCCTGAACGCCGCCAATCCGCGATTGGCCCGCCCGGAACGATCGGCAACGGGGCCGCCATCACTCCCCAACCCCCACGCCGCCCCCACACGGTGAGTATCGACAGCCGCCGCCCCACGGGCAGCGCGAATTGCGCAGGTTCTGATCGCTTGGCCCGCAGTCCGTGGGACTGCGGCTGAAAACATAAAAGCTTTGCACTGCACGACCTCCGCGTCCACCGCGCCTCCGCGGTTCAATCTGCTGCGCAACAATGTGTGCCCGCGCCCCGAAGTAACCCGGGAGTCAAACACTTCCGGGGGTGCCCGCAGGTCGTTGTGGGGTTCCAGGTCGGTGAGGCCGTGTCTCGGGAAAA
>JAUIGU010000026.1 GCA_030432595.1 Phycisphaerae bacterium | reverse complement strand
GTTCTGGGAGAAGTTCTACTTCCGCCCGGGCAATCTCGGGTACCCCGTGTTCGACACGCGTGTCGGCAAGGTCGGCGTGTACATCTGCTACGACCGGCACTTCCCCGACGGCGCACGCTGCCTCGGATTGGGCGGCGCCGAGATGGTGTTCAACCCCAGCGCGACCGTCGCGGGGTTGAGCGAGTACCTGTGGAAGATCGAACAGCCCGCCCACGCCGTCGCCAACCAGTACTTCGTCGGCGCGATCAACCGGCCCGGCACCGAAGGCCCGTGGAACATCGGCGAGTTCTACGGGCAGTCGTACTTCTGCGACCCGCGCGGCCAGTTCATCGCGCAAACCGAGAAGCGCACCGAGACCGACATCGTCATCGCCGACATGGACCTGGACCTGATCCGCGAGGTGCGTAACACCTGGCAGTTCTTCCGGGATCGCCGGCCGGAGACGTACGAGGCGATCACGGCGCTTTAAGTGTTTGGTCTTGAAGCCCACGCTGTCACAGCGTGGGCTTCGTTGCGTTCGGTTCTGTCATGAGTAAAGCGCCGTCCACATCCCGCATGCTCTATGGCCTGAACGACAAGCCGCCGCCGGGGAAGGCGACGGTGCTCGGGTTGCAGCACGTGCTCACGATGTTCGGCTCGACCGTCGCGGTGCCGCTGCTGTTCGGGCCGGCGCTATGGCCGATCCCCGATGGGTTGTCCGCGGAACTCACGGAGTCGCTCAAGCTCCAGCAACTGACCAACACCGCCCTGCTGATCTCCAGCGTCATGCTGTGCTCGGGGGTGGCAACGCTGATCCAATCGACCTTTGGTTCGAGGCTGCCGATCATCCAGGGCGTATCGTTCTCGTTTCTCGCGGCGTTTTTCGGCATCGTGGCGAGCACGCAGCTTCAGGCCGCGCCGGACTGGTCGCCCGTCCTCGCGGGGGACACGTCCGAGGCGACGGTGCAGGCCGCGGTCGCGCAGTGGCAGGACGCCGGGGCGCTGGGCATGCGCACCATCGCCGGGGCGATCATCCTGGGCGGCATCGCCGAGGCGGTCGTGGGCTTCACGGGTTTAATGGGGCTGGTGCGGCGGGTGCTGTCGCCGGTGGTGGTCGGGCCGGTGATCATGCTGATCGGCTTGGCGCTCTACCAGTTCGGCGCGCCGTTCGCCGCGAGCAACTGGCCCATCTCGATCCTCACCATGGCGCTGATCGTGCTGTTCGCGCTGGTGCTGTCCCGGCAGCTGCGGTTCTTCAAGCTGTTCCCGATGCTGCTGGCGATCGTCACGGCGGTGACGACCTGCGCGGTGCTGGGCGCGGCGGGCGTGATCGGGCCCGACGACGCGGCTCACGTGAACCTCTCGGCCGTGCAGCAGTCGGAGTGGCTGCGGACCAACACAGTGTTCCTGCCTTGGGGCTGGCCCGAGTTCGGCGTGGCGGCGACGGTGGCGGTGCTCGCCGGCTACCTCGCGTCGATGATCGAGAGCTTCGGCGACTACCACGCCTGCAAGCAGATGGCCGACGGCACCGACCCCACCCCCGCCGAGGTCTCGCGCGGCATCGGCTGCGAGGGCGTCGCGTGCTCCATCACCGGGCTGCTCGGCGGGTTCAGCTCGACCAGCTACTCCGAGAACATCGGGCTCGTGGGCCTGACAAAGGTCGGCTCGCGCTACGTCGTGCAGATCGGCGCGGTGATCCTCATCCTGCTCGGGCTGTTTGGCAAGTTCGGCGCGTTCGCCGCGGCGATCCCGCAGCCCGTGGTCGGCGGGCTGTACTGCACGATGTTCGGGTTGATCGCCGCGGTGGGTGTCCGCCAGTTTGCCCGGGCCGACCTGTCCAGCGACCGCAACCTGTTCATCGGCGGGTTCGCGCTGTTCATGGGCCTGAGTGTGCCGTTCTACTTCCAAAACGGCGGGAGCGACGACGTCGCCGAATCGGTCCCGGTGTTTCTCGAACAACTGGCTAACTGGTTTGGTGTTGTTCTCACCGAAGCATCCTGGTTGCGCGAAGCGGGTGACGCGGCGGTTGCCGTCAGCATCGCGCTGGGGACCACCGGCATGGCCGTCGCCGCCATCCTCGGGCTCGCGCTCGATAACGCCATCCCCGGCAGCAAGGAAGAACGCGGGCTCATCGACCGCCCCTCCACACTGGTCCCCGAAGCCGACGACATCGACAACCCTCAAACCTCCTGAACGCAACCGGCGGAGACCGATCGCCATGACGACCACCACCAAGACCATCTCGCTTCCCCGGTGCGACCACCAACCCGCGCCTTACGACGGCCCGTCGCGCGACGAGGTCATCGCGCTGCGGCAGCAGTACGTCAACCCCGGCGTGCTGACGTACTACCGCGAGCCCTTGATGCTGGTCGAGGGCCACATGCAGTACCTCTGGGACGAGGCGGGCAAGCGCTACCTCGACGCGTTCGCCGGGATCGTGACAGTCAGCGTCGGGCACTGCCACCCGCACGTCGCCGACGCCGTGAAGAAACAATCCGGCACACTGCAGCACGCGACGACGATCTACCTGCACCCGACCCTGCCGCGCTTCGCCGAGAAGCTCGCGGGCAAGATGCCGACCAACCCCGACGGCCAGCCGCTCGACAAGTCCTACTTCACCAACTCCGGCAGCGAGGCGAACGAGCTCGCGATCCTCATGGCCCGCGAGTTCACCGGCCGCCGCGACGTGATCGCCTTGCGCAACGGGTACCACGGCGGCACGACCACCCCCATGGGCCTGACCGCGCACGGGTCGTGGCGCTTCCCCGCCAACCCGACCGTGAACCTCCACCACACCAACGCCGGCTACTGCTACCGCTGCCCGTACGGCCTGGAACACCCGACCTGCGGGCTCAAGTGCGCCCATGACATCAAGAACGTCATCCAGTACCAGACCTCCGGCGAGATCGCGGCCTTCATCGGCGAACCCATCCAGGGCGTCGGTGGCGCGGTGGTCCCGCCCAAAGAGTTCTTCGAGATCGTCTACGGCATCGTCCGCGAGCACGACGGCCTGTGCATCGCCGACGAAGTGCAAGGCGGCTTCGGGCGCACCGGTGAACACTACTGGTCCCACCAACACTTCGGCGTTCAGCCCGACTTTGTCGTCATGGCCAAGGGCATCGGCAACGGCGCGCCGCTCGCCGGCGTGACCACCACGGCCGACATCGCCCAGACCATGACCAAACGTGTCCACTTCAACACCTACGGCGGCAACCCGGTGTCGATGGCGGCCGGTTTGGCGACGATGGAAGTCATCGACGCCGACGGCATCCAGCAGAACGCGAAGGCCATGGGCGAACATCTGAAACAAGGCCTGCTCGAACTCCATAACAAGCACGAACTCATCGGCGACGTGCGCGGCCTGGGCCTGATGTTGGGTGTCGAACTCGTGCGCGACCGGAAAACCAAAGAGCCCGCCAAGACCGAGGCCGCCGACCTGATGGAACTCGCGAAGGACCGCGGCCTGATCCTCGGCAAGGGCGGGCTGTTCGGCAACACCATGCGGATCAAGCCGCCGATGTGCGTGAACAGGGACGACGCCGACTTCCTGCTGGCCGTGATGGATGAGTGTTTGTGCGAGATCGAGAAGAAAACCTAGCCGCAGATTTCGCAGATCACACAGATTCCGGACCGTAACAGCATGGACATGAGAATCAGAATGGGCTTCCCTTATTGGTCTGTTGAACCCTGATGATCCTGTTCATCCTGCTTGATGGTTTTCATCTGCGTCATCTGCGAAATCTGCGGCAAAAAACCTAGGATCAACCCATGCCCACCCTTGAAACCACCGTCGATGGCATCAAGTTCCCCAACCCCTACGTCATCGGCTCCGGGCCGCCCGGTACGAACCGCAAGGTCATCGGCAAGGCCTTCGACGAGGGCTGGGGCGGCGTCATCGCCAAGACCGTCTCGCTCGACGCCTCCAAGGTCATCAACGTCGCGCCGCGCTACGGCAAGCTCTCCGGCGAGAACAAAAAGGAAGTCTTCGGCTGGGAGAACATCGAGCTTATTGCCACCACGTCGTTCGAGGACTGGCTCGACGACTTCAAGGCCATTAAAGACGCGTACCCCGACCGCCCGCTGATCGCGTCGATCATGGAGGAATACAACCACGATGCGTGGGTCGAGATCGTGCAGCGCTGCGAAGAGACCGGCGTCGACGCGTTCGAGCTGAACTTTTCCTGCCCGCACGGCCTGCCCGAACGCAAGATGGGCGCGGCCATGGGCGAAGACCCCGAGATCCTCGAAGAGGTCACCGGCTGGGTCATGAAGGCGGCGACCATCCCCGTGTGGGCGAAGATGACGCCCAACGTCGGCCGGATCGAGGAGCCGACGCGCGCGTCACTCAAGGCAGGCGCCCACGGCATCAGCGCGATCAACACAATCCGCAGCGTGATCGGCGTCGATCTTGAGACGCTGCGCCCGATGCCCACGGTCGAGGGCTACACGACGCCGGGCGGGTATTCATCGGTCGCCGTGCGCCCGATTGCCCTGCGCATGGTCATGGAGATCGCCACGCTCATCCGCGACGAGTTTGACGGGAAGCGCAGCATCTCCGGCATCGGCGGGATCGAGACCGGCGGCGACGCAGCGCAGTTCATCCTGCTCGGGGCCGATACCGTGCAAGTCTGTACCGGCGTGATGAAGCTGGGTTACAAGATGGTCAAGCCGATGTTGGATGAGCTGCTCGCGTTCATGGAGAAGCACGGCTTCGAGACGCTCGACGACTTCAAGGGCAAGGCACTGCCGTACTTCACCACGCACGCCGAGCTTGTCCGCATGCAGGCCGAGTCCCAGGCGCAGAAACGGGCGGCCGTCGCGGCGAAGGCGGCGGCCAAAGAGGCGGCGAAGAAGAAGGCTGACGGAATCACCCGCGACGACAAGTGGGACGGCGACGACTTCGTGAAGCAGACGGAAGATTTGGTCAGCGAGTGATCGTCGCAGCAAAAGACGAGGAAAAGGGAAAATGATTGCGCGAAGGTCACGAAGACACGAAGGCGCGAAGGAAGCACTTGATGAAGAATCAGTTTTGATCTGACCTCTTCGCGCCTTTGCGCCTTCGCGACCTTGGTGCAATCCGTTTCTTCTTTATCATGCGGTCCCAGAACGGAGAACTTTATGTCCTTGCTCATCCGCGGCGGCACCGTCGTCAACGCCGACAGCATGTTCAAGGCCGACGTCTTCTGCGAGGGCGAGACGATCACGCGCATCGCGTCGCGCATCGAGCCGACGGACGTCAACGCCGAAGAAGTGATCGACGCGGCGGGCAAGTATGTGTTCCCCGGTTTTATCGACCCGCACGTGCACATCTACCTGCCGTTCATGGGCACCTACGCCAAGGACACCTACGAGACGGCGTCGAAGGCCGCGGTGGTCGGCGGGACGACGACGCTCATCGAGATGGTGTGCCCGGCCCGCACCGACGAACCGGAAGAGGCTCTCGCGTTGTGGGCGGGCAAGGCCGAGGGCAAGTCGGCGTGCGACTACACGTTCCACATGGGCGTGACGCGCTACGACGACTCAGCCGAGGCACAGCTGCGGAAGATCGTTGAAGACGGGATCAAGTCGTTCAAGGTGTTCCTCGCGTACAAGGGCGCGTTCGGCGTCACCGACGACGAGCTGTACGCGACGCTGAAGCTCGCGAAGGAACTCGGCGTGGTCGTTACCGCGCACTGCGAGAACGCGGACCTGGTCGCGGCGCTGCAGGCAAAACTGCTCGCCGAAGGCAAAACCGGCCCGGAGTGGCACGAGCCGTCGCGTCCCCCGCGCGTCGAGGCGGAGGGGGTACACCACTTCTGCACCTTCCTGGAACTCACCGGCGCGTCCGGCTACATCGTGCACACGTCCTGCCGGGACGCGGTCGAAGCCGCCCTGCCCTTCCGCGCCCGCGGCGTGGATGTCGATCTCGAAACCGTCATCCCGTACCTCACGCTCGACAGCAGCTACGCTGAACGCGGCGACTTCGAGGGCGCGAAGTACGTGATGAGCCCGCCGATCCGCGCGGCCGAGCACCAGCCGTACCTGTGGAACGCGCTCAAGGCCGGGCATCTTTCAACGGTGGCAACGGACCACGCGCCGTTCGATTTCGTCGGACAGAAAGACATGGGCAAGCCGCCGCAAGGTGACTTCACAAAGATCCCCAACGGCATCCCGTCGGTCGAGCATCGCGTCACGCTGCTTTGGACCAAGGCAAGGCCCGACAACATCAACGGCGTGCTTGACCTGCACCGCTTTGTGGATGTCGCCAGCACGCACGCCGCGAAACGTTTCGGCCTGTTCCCGCGCAAAGGGGTCGTGCAACTCGGCGCCGACGCGGACCTGGTCGTGTGGGACGCCGACCATCGCGGCACGATCCGTGCGGCCGATCATTACATGAATACCGATTACGACGGGTTCGAGGGCTTCGAGATCACCGGCCGCCCCGCCGCGGTCACGGTGCGGGGCAGCGTGGTCGCGCGGGACGGCCGGTTTGTGGGCACAGTGGGCCACGGCGGACTGTTGCGGAGGTAGTCGTCCACCGCCACACACCGGAAGGAGTCGCGCGGGCGCGAATCCTCAGAAGCTGAACACCGCCGACAGCGTCCAGCGGTAACCGAACAGGTCGTCGTTGTCGGTGAGCGGGGTCTCGTACGCGGCGCGGATGGCGACGTCGTCGAACGGGCGGAACTCGCCGCCGAAGCCGACGGTGATGACGTCCTCGCCGTCGCCGCCGCCGAGGTTCGCGACGTCGACGCCGGAGAACGGCAGGGGCGTGTTGTCGCCTTCGTTGAGCACGTGGTAGCCGTTCATCTCGACGACGGGGCTGAACCACTCGCAGGTGTAGTAGTCGGCGCGGGCGTGCCAGTGCAGGCGGTCCGCGTCGCCCAGCGGGTCTTCGCTCCCGACGGCCAGGAGCAGGTTCACGGTGGCGCCGACGTGCAGCTTGTCGAAGCCCTTGTCGATCGACGCCCAGAGGCGGACCTCGTCGTCTTCCTGCAGCGCTTCGTCGTCGCCGATGCCCAGCTCGTAGCCGACGCCGACGGCGGCGTGCAGGTCGTTCTCCCAGTCCTGCAGGAAGTTCCACTTCAGGCCGGCCGCGACGTCGTTCCAGCCGTCGTCATCCACCAAGCCCGAGTCGATCGCGGTGTAGCCGTCTTTGTAGGCGACGAGCTGGAGCTGGTCGGTGAGCGCGACACGGACCTGCACGGCGTAGACCTTAGCGTTGCCGCCGGCGATCGCGGAGGACTTGGGGAAGTCGTGGTAGAGGAACCAGGTGCGGACGTCGGTGGTGACGAAGCTGTCCTCGTGGGTGTAGGGCGAGGTGATGGGGTGGACGTGCTTGCGTTCGGCGGGCAGTTCGAGGCCGGCAGTGTTGGGCTCGCTGAACACGACGTATTCGGCGTGCTGCGCGGAAGCGGATGTCGTCAGCGCGGCGGCGGCGGTCAGCGCGAATGCGGCGGACACCGCGGCGGGTAAGAAGCTGGCGGGGGCGGCAGGCATGCGTCTTCCTTTCGAGGCTGTGGTGCGAGGCACCGGGGCAAAATAAAAAGATCAATAGGTCTGATTATCAATTTATCAGCCTCGTCGGCGGTCTGTCCAGTCGACACCCAGAAAAGTGGATAAAAAAGTCTGTTTGACGTCTACCGAAAGTGACGATATGTTGATTAAACGATATTGATGTCCAGAATTCGTGTGACACGGCTCTGGACTCCTTGATGAGCGAAATGGCCCGTGATTCGGGCAATAACTGAACTCCGAGGACCCCGCCTTGTCCGTCTCCCAAACCGCCGAATACGCCTTGCGGGCCGTGGTCTGGCTGGCCCGGCACTGGAGCCCGGACGGCGGGACGCCGCAGACCTCGCCGCAGCTTGCCGAGGCGACCGGGGTGCCGTCGAGCTACCTGCCCAAGGTGCTGCAGCCGCTGATCCGCGGCGGGCTGGTCGCCGGGCAGCGCGGGCTGCACGGCGGGTACACGCTCCAGCGCGACCCGGGCGAGCTGACCGTGCTGAGCGTGGTTCAGTGCGTGGACCCGTTGCCGCGCATCGAGCCGTGCCAGCACAAAGACCTCGACGTCCACCCGACGCTCTGCCCGCTGCAGTTGTTGCTGTCGGGGGTAGTCGAGGACACCGAGAAGACCTTCGCGCAGACCACCGTCCGTGAGCTCCTGCCGGCCGACTCCGCGTCGCCGACTGAACCGAGTACCGCTTCCCCCGCCTCAACCTCCCCCACCCCTCCATCTGCTGCCGCGAGACCGCGCCGATGACCACGCACCCCTCCGCCGCCGAACCTTCCCCGCTGGCCGCTTCTCAGGAAGGCACCGCGCCGTCGCCCCCGAGCGCGGCGGCCGGCCAGCTCGAGTCGTTTGTCTACGACGACAAGATCTCGCGCTTCTTCATGGTCGCGATGTACGTCTGGGCGATCGTCGCGTTCCTGGTGGGGTTGCTTGCGGCGATCGAGCTGCCATTTCCTTCCGTGAATGGCGGGATCGAGTACATCACGTTCGGCCGGATCCGCCCGCTGCACACCAACGCGGCGATCTTCGCCTTCGCGGGCAACGCGGTGTTCGCGGCGGTGTACTACTCGACGCAGCGCCTGTGCAAGGCCCGCATGTGGTCCGACGCCCTGAGCTGGCTGCACTTCTGGGGCTGGCAGCTCATCATCGTCAGCGCAGCGTTGACGCTCCCGTTCGGCATCACGCAGGGCAAGGAGTACGCCGAGTTAGAGTGGCCGATCGACATCGCCATCGCGCTGGTGTGGGCGGGGTTCTTCGGCGTCAACTTCTTCATGACTCTGGTGAAGCGGCGCGAGCGTCACATGTACGTCGCGCTGTGGTTCTACATCGCGACGATCGTGACGGTGGCGATCCTGCACATCTTCAACAACATCTGGGTGCCGGTGATGTCGGGCACGCTGATCAAGAGCTACCCGATCTACGCGGGCGTGCAGGACGCGATGATGCAGTGGTGGTACGGGCACAACGCGGTGGCGTTCTTCCTGACCACGCCGTTCCTGGGGTTGATGTACTACTTCCTGCCCAAGGCCGCGGAGCGCCCGGTGTTCTCGTACCGGCTGTCGATCCTGCACTTCTGGTCGCTGGTGTTCATCTACATCTGGGCGGGGCCGCACCACCTGCACTACACCGCGCTGCCGCAGTGGGCGTCGACGCTGGGCATGCTCTTCTCGCTGATGCTGTGGATGCCCTCGTGGGGCGGCATGATCAACGGCCTGCTCACGCTCCGCGGCGCGTGGCACAAGGTCACGACCGATCCGGTGCTCAAGTTCTTCGTCGTCGGCATCACGTTCTACGGCATGTCGACCTTTGAGGGCCCGCTGCTGTCGATCAAGGCCGTCAACTCGCTCTCGCACTACACCGACTGGACCATCGGCCACGTCCACGCCGGGGCGCTGGGCTGGAACGGGTTCATGGGCTTCGGGATGATGTACTGGCTGGCGCCGCGGCTGTTCCAGGCGCCGCTGCACTCGGTCAAGCAGGCGAGCCTGCACTTCTACCTCGCGACGCTGGGCATCCTGGTCTACGTCGTGTCGATGTACATCGCCGGCATCTACCAAGGCCTGATGTGGCGGGGGATCGATGAGAACGGCGCGCTCGCGTATCCGGACTTTGTCGAGACCACACGCAACATCATCCCGTTCTATTGGTTCCGTGTGGTCGGCGGACTGCTCTATATCGCGGGCGCGTTGGTCGGCGGGTGGAACCTGTTCATGACCTGGAAGGCCCGGCCGGCGAAGTACGACGAGCCCGTGCACCGGGCCCCGGCGCTCAAGGACGTCCCGCTGCACGAAGAGGTCCGGCCGAAGTCCGAGATGGTCGGCGTGCTCGAGTTCGCGAAGAAGTACGACGTGTGGAGCACGATGTGGTGGCACCGCGTGTGGGAACGCATGCCGGTGAAGTTCACGGTGCTGGTGATCGTGGCGGTCGTGGTGGCGTCGCTGTTCGAGCTGATCCCCACGTTCGTGATCCGCAGCAACGTGCCGACGATCGCGACGGTCAAGCCGTACACGCCGCTCGAGCTGCTGGGCCGGGACATCTACGTCGCGGAGGGCTGCTACAACTGCCACAGCCAGATGATCCGCCCGATGGTCGCGGAGACCAAGCGCTACGGCGAGTACAGCAAGCCGGGCGAGTTCGTCTACGACCACCCGTTCCAGTGGGGCAGCCGGCGTATCGGGCCGGACCTGGCGCGCGAGGGCGGCAAGCAGAGCGACTCGTGGCACGTCCTGCACTTCGAGGAGCCGAACGTCTGGAGCCCGGGGTCGATCATGCCGCCCTACCCGTTCCTGATGGACAAGAAGGCGGACTTCAAGTCGATCCCCGCCCGCGTCAACGCGATCAAGCTGCTTCACCCCGGCGACGAAAACTTCGACGGCTACCCCACCGGCGACGAAGCGGTCGCGCACGCCGAGGCGCAGGCGCTCGCCATCGCCGAGAACGTCAAGACCCAACTCGAAGTCGAGCCGGGCGTCGAGGGGCACTACATCAACCCCGACGGGGAGGTGATCGACCTGTCGGACAAGCAGGCCGTTGCGCTGATCGCGTACCTGCAACGGCTGGGGACGGACCTGTTCGCGACGCCGGCGGAGGAAGAGGGCACCGTGCCCGCAACCGAAACACCCGCAACCGCAGGCTCGGACGGTGACGATACAACTTCCAACGCCGCCGCGCTGTTGGGGCAAGCCCAAGGAGGCCGCTGATGCTGATCGCCGTGGTTAAAGACGCGTTGAGCAACGGGGCGCTGACGCACTACGCGACGTGGGGCCTGGTGATCTTCGTCGCCACGTTCGTCGGCATCGCGGTGTGGGCACTGACGCGGTCGCGCAAAAGCGTGAAGCACTGGTCGGAGCTGCCTCTGCACGACGGCCCCGCGCCCATGGACCCCCGAAACGACACGCCCCCGCAAAGCGAGGCTTCCTCCGATGTCTGACCTCAACCTCACGCCGAACCCTAAACCGACCCCGGAAGTGGCCGACGAACTGATCGACGGCCACAACTACGACGGGATCCAGGAGTACGACAACCCCATCCCCGGGTGGTGGACATGGCTGTTCGTGGCGTCGATCGTGTTCACGCCGATCTACATCGTGTGGTTCCACGCGCCGGGCATGGAGCGCGACGTGCTGGGCCAGTACGACCGCGCGTACGCCGCCAACCTCGAACAGCAGTTCGGAGAGTTGGGCGACCTCGAGCCCAACGCCGCAACGATCATGCGCTACATCGACGACGACAAGTGGCTGGCCGTCGGCAAATCGACGTTCAAGACCAACTGCGTGAGCTGCCACGGTGACGGCGGCATCGGCAACTCCGGACCGAACCTTACCGACGACCACTACAAAAACGTCCAGACCGTCGAAGACATCGCCACGGTCATCGCCAACGGTGCAGCCGGCGGCGCGATGCCGGCCTGGGGGAACCGCCTGCACCCCAACGCGGTCGTGCTGACCGCGTCCTACATCGCGTCGCTGCGCGGCACGAACGCGCCCGGCGGCAAACCGGCCGAGGGCGAAACCATCCCGCCGTGGACGGTGGAGTAAACCGCCCCCCGCACACCGCGTCACGCGCGATCGCGGAACAAATGTGAGCCCCCTATGGAATCCGAGTCGCTCCTCCAACCCGAAGAGCGCGTCCTCTCCACGCTCGAGGCCGATGGGTCGCGGCGGTGGATGTTCCCACGCCTCTCGCGCGGCCGGTGGTGGCAGCGCCGCCGCGTCTTTGCCTACGCATTGATTGCGTTTTTCCTGCTCCTGCCGTGGGTTCGGCTCAACGGCCAGCCGCTGCTGTTCCTGGACATCCTGCATCGAAAATTCCACGTCTTTGGCTTCACGTTCCTGCCGACGGACACGGTGCTTCTCGCGATCCTGGTTTTGATGTGTTTCGTGTCGGTGTTCTTCTTCACCGCAGTGTTCGGGCGGGTGTTCTGCGGGTGGGTGTGCCCGCACTCGGTGTACCTAGAGTTCGTGTACCGCCCGATCGAGCGTTGGTTCACGGGCAAGAAGGGTGTGGGCGGGCCGCCGAAAAGAAACGTTGCGGGCTGGCGGAAACTCGCGATGTATGCGGTGTTCCTGCTGATCAGCCTGTACTTGGCGAACACGTTCGTCAGTTATTTCGTGGGGATGGAGAACCTGATCCGCTGGGTGTTCACGTCCCCGCCGTGGCGGCACCCCGTGGCCGTGGGCGTCGTGCTGGTATGCACCGCGTGGATCATGTGGGACATGGCGTTCTGGCGTGAGCAGTTGTGCATCGTCGGCTGCCCGTACGGACGGTTTCAGAGCGTCATGCTCGACCGGCAGTCGCTGATCGTCACCTACGACCCGCAGCGCGGCGAGCCACGCGGCAAACCCCGCCGTTCCACGAAAGGTGATGTCGAACTGCCTGTGCTCGGCGACTGCATCGACTGCTCAATGTGCGTCGCGGTGTGCCCAACCGGCATCGACATCCGCGACGGCCTGCAGATGGAGTGCATCAACTGCACGCAGTGCATCGACGCCTGCGACGACGTCATGGACCGCGTCGATCGGCCGCGCGGCCTGATCCGCTACAGCGCCCAGGCGAAGAGCGACGGCGAGCCCTTCCGTTTCCTGCGCCCGCGTGTGATCCTCTACCCGGTCGCGCTGCTCATCTTGGGCACGCTCTTCACGGTGGTGCTGCTGAACAAGCCGGCGACCGACCTGACCGTGCTGCGCGGGATGGGGCGGCCGTTCAGCGTGATGAGCGACGGCCGCGTCGAGAACCAGCTGCGCATCAAGATCGTCAACCGCACCGAAGCGCCGCGGCAGTACGCCATCGCGGTGCATACGGTCCAGGGCGGCGACGCGCTGCCGCAGGAACAGGTGGACGCCGACATCATTGCCCTCAAGCCCAGCGAAATGACCACCGTGCCCCTGCGGCTGTTTGTGGACCCGGCAAAGTACACGGCCGGCCGACTCGACGCGGTCGTGACCGTGACCGACGACGAAGGGACCGCGGTCAACGAAACGGTCGTGCTGAGAGGACCGGCACGGTTGAACACGAAGAATCCATCGGACAACGCAAAAGGCGTGAACGGAACGAACACGAACGAAGCGTCTGAAGGAAAGGTCACGCCATGAATACCCGGATACCCCACGAACATTCAGGCCGATTCCCGCGCCGCTGGGCGTGGATCGCCGCCGCCTTCCTGGGCGGGCACGTCGTACTGATGACGACCGCGGTGACGCTCGCGGTCCGCGGGCACGGCGCGGCCGGCATCACGCCGGACTACTACGAGGATGCGCTGCGCTGGGACGAGCAACGCGCCCGGCAGCGCGAAAGCGATGCGTTGGGTTGGCGGGTAGACGTGACGCCGGACATCTGGCTCGACGCCGAAGGCCAACGCACCGTGCGTATCAACGCCGCCGACGCCAACGCCCGACCGATAGCCGACGCAGCCATTGAACTCACGGCCTTCCACCGCCTCGCGCCCAAAGCGAAGCGAGAAGCCGTCGCGCAGCGTGTCGCGCCGGGCGTGTTCGAGGCGAGGCTGCCGATGCAGCGCACCGGCGAATGGCGGATCACTGTGACCATGAGGCGCGGCGATGACACGTTTGCACGCACGCTAGACCAGATCATCGCCGCGCCGCCATCCAAACCCACCACGCCGACCGACGTCGGGGCGGGTGCGGGATGACGACGCTATTGACCGCGGTCTTCGTCGCGAGCCTGATTGGCTCGCTCCACTGCGCCGGCATGTGCGGCCCGCTGTTGGCGTGTGCGGTCGCTGGGCGAAGCACCTCGGGCAGCGCTTCGTTCGCGGAACTCGGCGACGGGTTCGGCCGTGCGACGCGCACCGCGCTGTGGTGGTCGCGCTGCCGGCCTCAGGCGGCGTACCACACGGCAAGACTCTTCGGGTACACCGCGCTGGGCGCGGCAGCGGGCGCGGTCGGCGGGCTGCTGAACCTGGGCGGCGTACTCGCGGGCCTTCAACCGGTCGCGGCGGTGATGGCGGGTGTGGCGATCATGCTCGTGGGCGTCGCGACGATGGCACCGGCGCTGCGCGGCCGGCTGCACCACACCTTCACGCCGGCGTGGCTGAGCGCCGCATTTGGTAAAGCGCACGCAAAAGCCACGGCGTGGCCCGCCGTGCCGCGCGCCGCGGTGATCGGACTGTGTACCGGCCTGCTTCCCTGCGGCTGGCTGTACGCGTTCGTGCTTGCCGCCGCGGGCACCGCCCAACCGCTTCACGGCGCGTTGGTGATGGCCGCGTTCTGGCTGGGCACCGTGCCGATCCTGCTGACGCTGGGCGTGGGACTGCAAGGCCTGCTCGGTATCGCGGGCCGACGCCTGCCGTTCGTCACCGGCGCGGCGATGATCGTCATCGGGGCGCTGACCGTCTCGCACCGCCTCGCACTGGACCCCGTGGCGATGGCGGGCACGGTGACGGCGAGGCAGGCAGCGCGCCACGATCCGACCGAGCCAGGTGCGTCGTCTGCCTTGCCCGCGTGCTGCGCGCTGTCCGACGCGGGCAAGGCCGAAGCACCGAACGAAGACAAAAGTGAGCACGACCATGTTCACTGAAGCCCCTCCGAAACCCGTCGAAGAACCGGCGAATACTCAACAAGCCGACGCCAAACGGAGCCCGCGCGCCTGTGACCACTGCGGCTTACCGGTCCCGGATCACGAACACGACCAAAACGTCGAGCACGCGTTCTGTTGCCACGGTTGCCGCACGGTGTTCGATGCGCTGCACGCCTGCGGGCTGGACAACTACTACCGGCTGCGTGATGCACTCGGATCACCAGATGACGCCACGCCCGGTGCCACGCGTCTCGAAGCGGACGGAGACACCTACCAAACGTACGACCGCGAAGAGTTCCAACAACACTACGTCCTTACCGACGCAAACGGGACGTGTCGTGTCGATCTCGTGGTGGCCGGCGTGCACTGCGCCGCGTGCCTGTGGCTGATCGAACGGCTGCCGCGCCTGCTGCCCGGCGTGATCGAGGCGCGGCTGAGCCTGCGGCGGAAGGTCGTGCGGGTGTCGTGGCATCCGGACGCGGTGTCGCTGTCGCGGATCGCGCGGACGCTGCACGAACTGGGCTACCCGCCGCGCCCGCTGGGCACGAAGACGGAAGACCGCGTCGCGGCGCTGCGGGCCGAGGAACGCCGGCACTGGGTGCGGATCGGGGTCGCCGGGGCGTGCGCGGGCAACGCGATGCTGCTGGCGTTCGCGCTGTATTCGAGCGGGCCCGAAACGATGGCACCCGGCTTCGTGTGGATGTTCCGCGCGTTGTCGGCGGCGGTCGGGATGATCGCGTTGGCGGGGCCGGGCGCGGTGTTCTTCCGCGGCGCGCTCAACGCGCTGCGGGTTCGTCGCGCGAACCTCGACCTGCCGATCGCGCTCGCGCTGGGTGTCGGTGGTTTGTCGGGGCTGGTCAACACGGTCACGGGGCGCGGCGACCTGTATTTCGATTCGCTGAGCGTGCTCGTGTTTCTGCTGCTGCTGGGGCGTTACGCGCAGTACCGGCAGCAGCGCTGGGCGGAGGACACGGTCGACCTGATGCTCAGCCTCACGCCGCTGTCCTGCCGACGCGTCACGCACGACGGACGCACGGAAGACGTCCCGCTCGAAGCACTCCAGTCCGGTGACGTTGTGGAAACACGCAGCGGCGAACTGGTTCCGGCCGACGGCACGGTGACCGAGGGCGAATCCAGTATCGAAGCGGCACTGCTGACCGGCGAGGCCAACCCCGTCCCGGTCGCGCCCGGACAGCCCGTGTTTGCCGGCACACGAAACACCGGGGCAACGCTGCGCATCACGGTCAATTCCACGGGCGAACAAACGCGCGTCGGTCGACTCATGAAGCTGGTCAGCGACGGCAGCGATGCCCGTCCACCCATCGTGCAGATCACCGACCGGGTTGCGGGCGTGTTCGTCGCGGTTGTTTGTTGTCTTGCGGTGATCGTTCTGGTCGGGTGGTGGTCGATCAAAGGCGATTTAGGCACGGCCATCAACCACACCGTCGCGCTGCTGATCGTCGCGTGCCCGTGTGCGCTCGCACTGGCGACGCCTTTGACCCTGGCGATGGCGGTCGGACGCGCCGCGCATCAGGACATCCTGATCAAGCGGGCCTCGGCGCTTGAAGCGCTCACGCGCGGCGGACGGGCGTGGTTCGACAAGACCGGCACGCTCACCGAGGGGCGACCAAAGCTCGTCGCGTGGGTTGGATCGCCCGGTGACGGCGCACTCGTCGGGCGTCTCGAAACAGACAGTTCACACCCGATCGGCGTCGTGCTGGCCCAGGAACTGACCCGCAACGTGTCCGACCAACACGACCCGCCGGTCATCCGTGACCGGATGGAGCGCGGCGACGGCGGGATCACCGCAACCGTCGATGCCCAAACGGTCCAACTGGGTTCGCCAGGATTCGTCACGTCGCACGGCGTGGCGGTGTCGGACCATTGGGCGCGATTGCTTCGAGACCACGAAGCCGACGGCTGCACCACGGCGCTGCTGGCCCGCGGCGGCCAGATTGAAGCGCTGTTTGCCTTGGCCGATGCGCCGCGAACCGCCGCTAAGGAAGCGGTCGAGTTAGTCCGCCGATCCGGCTGGCGTGTCGGCGTCATGTCGGGCGACGCCGAGCCCGTGGTCAAACGCGTCGCCGAGGCCGTATCGATTGATGCCGAGGACGTGATGGCAGGCGTCAGTCCGGAAACCAAGCTCGCGACGATCCGCGACGCAGACGAACCGACCCTGATGATCGGCGACGGCGTGAACGACGCGGCGGCCCTCGCCGCCGCCGACGTCGGCATCGCGATGCACCGCGGCGCCGAGGCCGCGCTCGCCGCCGCCGATATCACGCTCGCCCGCCACGACCTGCAAGGGCTGGGCGACCTGTTCGCGCTGGCGCACCAGACCATGACCCGAGTCCGCGTCAACTTGTTGCTCTCGCTGACCTACAACCTCTTGGCCGTGTCGGCCGCCGCCGCGGGCTGGGTCACACCCCTCGTCGCCGCGGTCATCATGCCCGTCAGTTCGGGGCTTGCCCTGTTAATCGCGGTCTCCGGGCGTCGACGAGCCCTTTCGGCGAGTCGGCACGACCACACGGAACGGAGCCTCTGAGTTGTCCGTCCTTTATCTCCTGATCCCGTTGGCGCTGGCGATGGCGGCGGGAGCGCTGGGCGCGTTTCTCTGGAGCGTCCGCAAGGGGCAACTCGACGACATGGACTCGCCGCCGATGCGCGCCGTGTTCGATGACGACTGGGGCACAGACCGACAAAAAGGAAGCCCAGAACAATCCACGTCGGTCTCCGGCAAGACTACGGCAAATCATCTGGACGATGATGCTTGACGTTCGGCCTTTCTCCATTGCCGGTCGAGGCGCTTCTCCGACACGGGGATGGACGTGCCAAGTTCCTGCGCGAACAGTTGCACGCGCCACTCTTCGAGCATCCAACGGTACAGGTCCCCTTCGGGGTTGTCGGGTCCGGTGGACAGCGATGAACGCCACCGGCTGAGATGGTCCTCGAGCTGCGCGGCGGCCTGACCATCGCGCTCGATCTTGCCTTCGCGGAGCTTGCGAAGACGGGCGCTGGAAGCAGCGAGGAAGCGCGGGACATGTTCAAGCCATTCGGCCGGCGTGTCGTGCAGGAACGTCGGCGAAACGAGATCTCGAAGCTGCTCGACCGATTGGCGAAGTGCCGGCTCCCACCCGGGCGGGCAGTTATTCTTCAACGCGTCGAGTTCGAGTCGCAGGCTCTGGCCCGCACGAAGCACACACAGAGCCGTGCCGCACACCGCGTACACGGCCGGCTTGATCTCGGATCGCCCGGTGGACAGCAACGCCTCGTAGGCGTCGGTCGATCGCGGCGGGTAGTCGTGGACGGGTCGTCGGTAGACGTCGAGTGACACCCGGTGAACGAGCTGTGCTTCGAAGCGGTCGGCCTCACCCAACGGACTGAACAACAAGAGCAGCGGATCACGGTCGGGCCAGGCACGCCACGCCCGAATCACTTCGTCCTCACTGTCGATCGTGCACACCCTCAGCACACCCGCGGCGTGCCACGCCTCGGCGCGCTCCGGCGTCTCCGCGAGGCGTAACCCGATGGCGTCGCCCTGGTCGATGAGCGCCGGGTAGGCCCGCAGCGTAAAGCCGTGCTGTGTGGTCTCGATCTGCGGCGGCAGTTTGCCGGCGTGCGGGAGTTCGGACCACGCCTTCAGTCCGTCGCGGTGCCAGACCGGGTCTACGAGCTTGGCAACGGCCGTGCTCGATCTGGCGCCAAGGTTGTTCTGCAGCGCGTCGATGTTCCGGCTTTGGGCAACGCGGTCGCCGTTCTCATCGATCACCGCCACATTCATGCGTTGATGAGATTCGAGCTTGCTCAGGTCGAACTGTGCCGGGTCGATGATTTCGCCGGCCACCCGGCCGAGCGCGTCGGCGACCGCCGTGTGGAAGTCGCCCTCGCCGAACGCAATGAGTTCCGCCGCCCGCTCCGCCGACCCGGGCGCGGGGACCAGCGCCTTGCGCGTCGCCTTGGGCAGACTGCGGATGAGCGCGGTGATGCGTTCGATCAGCGTGCCCGGCACGCCCCAGTCCACCACGCTCGGCGTCAGCCGACCGAGCGCGTGCAGCGGCACCTCCAGCGTGACCCCGTCGTCGTCCGCCCCCGCGTCGAACTTGTAGACCAGCGGCAGCTTCATGCCCGCCACTTCGAGCTGATCCGGCTGCGTGTCGCGTTGCGTATCCTCGGCAATCAGCAGGTCGTTTTCAGACATGAAGAGACGTCGCGGGTCTTCACGTTCGACCTGTTTGAGGTAACGGTTCAGCTCGGGCACCCCGACAACCTCGGGCGGGAGGCGTCGGTCGTAGAAGTCGAAGCGGACCTGCGCGTCGGCCAACAGATCGAACCGGCGCCGTTTGGCCTGAAGCCTTTCCACCTCCTCACGCAGGGCGCGGTTGTGCGAAAAGAACGGCGCGGCGATGTCGGCGTCCTGTTCGACGAGCGCTTCGTGGATGAAGACCTCGCGGGCCTTGGCCGGGTCGACCTTGGCGTAGCGGATGCGTCGCTTGGGCGTGAGTACGAGGCCGTACATCGTGACGCGCTCGAACGCCGCGACAAACCCGCCCCGCCGGTCCCAGTGCGGCTCGCTGTGGGTCCGGGTGACGAGGTCGCCGGCGATCGGCTCGACCCACTTGGGATCGATCCGGGCGCAGGTGCGGGCGAACTGCTGCGAGGTGGCGACGGTCTCGGCCCCGACGATCCAGCGCGGACGGGCACGGGCCAACACCGAGCCGGGCCAGAGGCGCAGCTTGACGTTGTGAGCGCCGGTGTACTCGCGGTCCCCGGTCTTGTGCGCAACGTTGGACAGCAACCCGGCCAGCAGCGCGCGGTGGACGGAGTCGGCGATCTTGTTCATGCCGTCTTCGCCGGATTGGCGCGGCTTGATTTTGAGCTTCGCTTCGCGGGCCAGGTCGTGCAGCTGCCGGTGCAGGTCGAACCACTCCCGCACGCGCGGGTAGCTCAGGAAGTGCTTCGGGCAGAGCTTGCGGAACTGGCTGTTCGACAGCGCCGCTTTGCGTTCGTGGAGGAAGTCCCAGAGCTTGAGCAGGGTGAGGAAGTCGCTGTCGGGGTGGTTAAATGCGGCGTGGGCCTGGTCGGCGGCGGCGGCGTGCTCCATCGGGCGGACGCGCGGGTCCTGGCCTTCGAGCGCCGAGGCGATCACCAGGACTTCGGCGAGGCAGTTCTCTTCTGCCCCGGCGATCACCATCCGGCCGACACGCGGATCGATCGGCAGCGCCGCGAGTTGATGTCCGGTTTTCGTAAGTCGGCCCGACGGTTCGACCGCGCCCAGCTCGCGCAGCGTCTGCACACCCTCGCGGACCGCGGCGGACCGGGGCGGTTCGAGGAACGGGAAGTCCTGGACGTCGCCCAGCTTCAGCGCCGCCATCCGCAGGATCACCGCGGCGAGGCTGGTCCGCAGCACCTCGGGCGTGGTAAACGCTTCGCGCTGCGCGAACTGCTCTTGCGAACACAGCCGAATGCACACGCCGGGCGCGACGCGTCCGCAACGACCGGCGCGCTGGTTCGCCGAGGCCTGCGAGACCGGCTCGATGGGCAGGCGCTGCATACGGGTGCGCGGTGAGTACCGGCTGATCCGCGCGGTGCCCGGGTCGATCACCGCCGTAATGCCAGGCACGGTCACCGACGACTCGGCGACATTGGTGGCGATGACCACGCGGCGCGTCCGGCCCGTCGGCCGAAACACCTTTTGCTGTTCCGCGTTGGAAAGCCGGGCGTACAACGGCAAAACCTCGACCGGCTTGCCGCGGGACAACTTCGGGGAGCTTTGCACATGCCCGCGCAACACCTTCGCCGCCTGGCCGATCGCGCGCTCAGTCGGCATGAAGACCAGGACGTCGCCGTCCGTATCCGTATTGATTTCGTCGAGCGCGGCGCAGAGTGCGTGGTCCAGCGCCGCACCTTCCAATACTTCTTCGTCGTCTTCAACGAGCGGGCGGTAACGCACATCGACCGGGTACATGCGGCCGGACACCTCGATGATCGGGGCGGGTTCTATGGTGTCGCCTTGTCCGTGGCCGAAGTGTTCGGCGAAGCGTTCGGGGTCGATTGTGGCGGACGTGATGACGAGCTTGAGGTTGGGCCGGCGGGGCAGGAGTTGTTTGAGGTAGCCGAGCAGGAAGTCGATGTTGAGCGAACGTTCGTGCGCTTCGTCAACGATGATCGCGTCGTAGGCGAGCAGGTCGCGGTCCCGCGCCAGTTCGGCCAGGAGCAGGCCGTCGGTGAGATAGCGGACCAACGTGTCGGGGCCCGACGTGTCGTTGAACCGCACCGCGTAGCCGACCTGCTGCCCCAGCGGGACGTTCAGTTCCTCGGCGACACGCGTGGCGAGGGTGCGCGCGCCGATGCGGCGCGGCTGGGTGTGCGCGATGGTCCCGGCCGTGCCGAACCCGAGTTCCATCAGGATCTTGGGGAGCTGCGTGCTCTTGCCCGAGCCGGTTTCGCCGCAGACGATAACCACCTGGTGTTCGCGGATCAGCGCCGAGATGTCGTCGCGCTTCTGCGAGATCGGCAGCTCGTCGGGGTACGTGATCGTCGGCCGGGACGCGGCGCGGGCCTCGCGGCGCTCGATCGAGGGTGCGAGTTGCTCGTGGAAGCGGCGGAGGTTGCGGTCGTGCGGCTTGCCGTCGCGTCGGGCCCTGCGGATACGCGACGCCAAGCTGCGCAGCGCCGGTTGATCCGCGGACATCGCGGCGTCGATGCGGTCGTCTGCGAGCGACGAATAGTCTTCGGGTTGGTCGTCGCGCGGCGTGGTCATGGCAGCGTCAGGTTCGGCGCGCTCGGTGACCCACGATCCGCCCGCCCGCTCGTCGGGTCAGTCGCCGACTTCGTTGATCCACACCGTCGAGCGCCCGCCGCGGTTGTTGCGGGCGTAGTTGGGGATCGCGACGAACGGTGCGCCGTTCTCGAACGCGCCGCGCACGGTCATCACGCCGCCGAGCCGGTCCGGATCGTAGGCCGCGTTCAATTCGGCGTCCGGCGACAAGCTCGCGTCCAGGTCCTGATCGACCGATTCGAAGCTGAACACCAGCGGCCCGCGTCGCAGCGCCACCAGACCGCGGTTGGCGGGGACTTCCTTGATCGTCCGTACCCGCTGCACCGGCATCGGCAGTTCGAATTCGATGGTGTCGCCGGGCGACCACGTCCGGGTGATCGACGCGTAGCCGTATTCTGCTTCCAAGGGCACCGCTTCCCCGTTGATCGTCAAGGCCACAAGACCGCCGACCGCGGGCTCGCTGTGATAAAGGTCGCTAACACTGCGGTCGGGGACGCGCAAGTGAACGGTGAACTCCGCGGGTTTGTCCGGCCGAAGCGTAAGCTTGATGTTGCCGCCGCGCGGGTAGTCCGTCTCTTGATTCACGGTGAGTGCCGCGCCGGCGACCGACGGTACGGACATCGTGCCGCCGACGTAGAGGTTGACGAACAGGTCGCTTTCGCCGGTGGTGTAGGTCCACGTGGGCAGCATGAGCAACGCGCGGGGGATGTTGCCGACGCAGCAGGGGCAGACGTGCCACTTGTAGCGCTCGTCGTCGGTGGCCAGCGGGTTGGTGTAGGTGAAGTTCTGGCCCTCGAGGTCCAAATCGCTGAGCACGGCGTTGTACAGCGTTTCCTCGAGCAGGTCCGCGTGCTTCGCTTGCGCGGTGAGCAGTTGCAGCCGGTGCTGGAACAACATCTCGCCCACGCCGGAACAGCTCTCGCAGTATGCGTGGTGCGGCAGCGAGTAGTCTTCGCCGAAGCCTTCGGACGTTTCGCCGCTGCCGATCCCGCCGGTGACGTAGTACTTGCGGTGGACGAGGTTTTCGTAGAGCGAGAGCACGGCCGACTGGTACGCCGCGTCGTCGTAGTACCGCGCGGCCTCGGCCATGCCGGTGTAGAGATACACGGCGCGGACGGCGTGCCCCACCGCTTCGTATTGCTGCGTGACCGGCACGTGCGCCTGGTCGTAAGTTGCGCCCGTGCCGTGGACGCCGCGGCAGTCCATCAAAAACTTCGACAAGTCCCGGTAGGTCTGTCCCGCGTTGTCGCCTTCGACCTCGTCCACCAGCCGCGCGAAGCGGAACAGCGACAGCTCCATGCCCTCGTGCTCGTCCCACCACGGCTGCTTCCCGGGCTCGGGGCCGATGGCGGCGTCCCAGCAGTCGGCCAGCTTCTTCGCCGCGTGGTACATCCGCCGATCCGCACCGCCGGTCATGCGGTAATGCGCGACCGCCGCGTCCAGGAAGTAGCCGGCCACGTAGCCCTCGTGGTCGCGGCGCAGCCCGGCCGAGAAACGCTGCGGGTTCTCGTTCTCCCGTCGGCCGAGCGTGTAGCGCGTCTGGAAATACCCGTCCGGCTCCTGCGCCGCGAGCACGATCGGCACCCACTCGTCGATCTTCTCCCGCAGTTTCTGTTGCGCCTCGGCGAGTTGCTCATCGCCTTTGGGGTCCAGCATCTGGGCGACGCACATCGACTCGAGCGTGTTCAGCACCCAGGCGTTGGAGAACGGGTACCCGCGGTGGTATTCGTGCGGCTCGCCGCGCAGCTTCGCCGCCGCGTCGAGCAGGTTGTTGATCCCGCCCTCTTTGAGGTCCGCCTCCTCGCACTTGGCCACGACGTGCGGGATCCAATTGATGATCGTGTTGCGCAGCCGCGGCTCCCAGAACGCGCTGTCGAGCGTGTACCGCCGCGTCGCGACCGGCCGCAACCCCGACGCCGCGAGGGGCGGACGCACCGTGACCTTGACGTCGTCGTGCGATGCGTGTTCGCCGGCGCTCGCCGTGTAACGCAGCACGTGGCCGCCGGGCTCGGTGAAGGTCGCCGCGGCCACCGTCGAATCGGCCGCGCTGAACGCCACCTCCCCCGGACCGTCCACCTTCGACCACGCGCCGGTGACGCCTTGTTGCCCGGTCCCGCGCGTCTGCGCCCGCAGGTGCGTGCGGTCGCCGATCACCACGACCCGGTCGCCGCCGGCATCGACCTTGGGCGCGAACGCCGGCGACGAGCCCTCGTCAAACACCCGCCACTCAACGATGCCCGTGGAGAACGCATCCCGCCCCACGAAGTACAGCCGCAGCGCCTCCGTCGTGACCGGCTCGAACCGCGCAACGTTCTCCGTGTCGCCTTCCGTGCCGACCGCCACGTCGATGTCGCGCCACCGCTCGCCGTCCAGGCAAGCAAGCCGGGCCGACGCCGGCAGCCGGATGCCCTGTCGATCCTCGAACCAGTACACACCCACGCCGTCCGTCGTGATCGGCCGCGGCCAGGTGTACTGCACCCACTGCTCGCCCTGCCGCGGCCAGTTCCCGTAGACCCCGTGGTCCCGGTCGCCCGAAGTCCGCGGCGCGAAATCGTCCTGGATCGCGCCCAAGGTCTCGTGGCCACTGACGTAAGACGTCGAAGGCTCGGCCGCCACGGCCAGGTTCACCCGCGGCGATTCAACAGGCAACGGCTCCGACATCGGCTGCGCCATCGTAAAAACCTCCAACCCGACGGCGACGAGCGCGGTCAACCCGAGCAGCCACACCGTGTTCGCACGCGTACGGGTTCGATTGTCCATGTGATGATTTCGGTGAGTCGGCGTCAAGACGGGTCCAAGGCCGTGGGCACCGCAGCAGATTAGCGAAACCCAAGCCTCCCGGCCGCGCCGCCCACACCGTCACGCCGCCCACCGTCAGACGTCGCCACCCCGAAACCCCTGAGCGTCTGAATACGGGCCAAGGCTTCCTTGCGCAGCTGCAAAACTTCCGGCGGCAGTACTTCCGGGGGCGGAACTGCCGGGAGCGGGGCCAAAAATTCCGGGGGCACTTCCAGCGCCCGCCGCACGTCGCACTTCGCCCGCCCCTCCAAATCCTCCAGCAGCGCCGGCCGCGCCCCCCACCTCTTCCAACCACCGCCCCTTCAACTCCCGCGCAAACGCCTCCTGCTCGGGGGGTGTCGGGGGCACCGCCCCTGACCGCCCGCCGCGCAGGCGCACACAACCCCAAAATTCCCACAGTCTCATCCAACTCTCACGCCGCCAACCGCTTCACCCTTCAAAAACCCTTGCCCACTGAGACCCGTCAGGTTAGTGGCAGCCGTACGTCGAGGCATCAGTACCCAATAATGAGAATCCCGTGCAGTGGCAACACGAGTCGATTGCTTGCGTACATCGTGTCGAAGAACCGAAGCACCCTGTCAAAGTCGGGCGAACCGCGATAATCATTTCGGACCGCGATGGCAAGATGTGTGACGTCGTGCATCATGCACGCCTGGAACAGGTCCTTCAAAAACTGGTTGTTGGCGACAGCGCGGCCGGCTTCTACCTCAAGGACGAATCCAGCTTCAACGTGAAAGGCGTCCGCGTCGAACGTTTTTTCGAGTTGGCCGTTAAGGCCAAACAACACCGGGACCGGTATCTTGTCGGCCGCTTTTTTCCCGGTTTCGACCCTGAAACCCGCATCTAAGAGTTGTGTCGTGATCGCAGCAAGGACGCCGTTGCTGTCGAGTTTGTGTTGAGATGAATCAATTGAATCAGAAACCGCTTTGAACGCGGAAACGACCGTATCAACGATCGCAGGGGCGGCATCCGATTTGGGGTAATACTGCCATTGAATCACGGCAAAGTCCCTTCGCTTCATCACAATCAATGGATCGCACTCATTCGGCAGTACGTCCACCGAGCAGGCCATAGTATCCGACCGAGAAAATCGTCTGCCGACGCTCTTCTCACGGTGCAGCATCAGCGTCATCTGCGGATTATTTATTGCTCGGATTATTTCCTAAGCCGCCAACCGCCTCACATTCTCCACACGCCTGACCCCGCTTGCCACCGGCGCATCCTCGATCACTCGCGCCACGTCGTAACGCGCCCCCGCGCTCTCCTCGCTCGCCAACGACAACATTCCGGGGTCCTGCTGCACCGCCTCCATCCACCGGTCGCGCAGGTCCCGCGCCGCCGCGACCAGCACCGGGTCGTTCTGGCTGCGCAGCGCCTTGGCCGCCTTCTTCGCCGCCGCCTTGGCGTTCAGCTTCGCCTCGCGCAGCGCCCGCTTGCTCGCCTGCCGCTGCGCCTTCTCCTGCGCCGCGACTTCTTCCTCAGTCGGCACCACTTCCGGGGGAGCCGCGTTCCAGCCCAGCCGCAAACCGCCGTGGCCCGCGGCCGTCGCGTCCCGCAACTCGGCCTCCTCCCGCTTCGCGTCGCGCTGGGCCTTGCCCGCCTGCTCCGCCTTCCGCCGCTCCGCCCTGCTCAGCTTCGGCTCCGCTCCTTCCGCGCCTTCTGGAGGCGCGAGTTGAAGAAGCACCTGCTTCGCCTTCGCCTCGCGCTCGGCCGCGATCTTCTCGAACAGCTCCTCCACCCCGGGGTACACGGCGGGCTTCGCATCTCTCCAAGAACTTCCGGGGGGGATCGGAAACACGATCCGCGCCTCGTTCATCGCGCCCCCGGAAGTCTGCTTCGGGTACCACAGGGGGGTTTCGCCATCGCCCGACCGGATCCGCTTCTGCCAATAGATGTGGATGCGCCGCTCGCCCTTCTTCGCCCCCCTCGCGTATCGCGACCCCGCCCGGAACGCCACGGCCGTGAACCCGCAGCCCTCCCAATACTGGTTCGCCTCCAGGTCCTGCGCACACCAACACCCGCACAGCTTCACGCCCCGCGGCCACGTCGCCCACACCTTCGCCAACAAATTCGCCCCGATCTTCTGCCGCTGATACTTCCGGGGAACACACATCTGATACACCTGCCCGACCTCGTCGCGCTGGTAGTACCGGTCCGCCGCGATGCAGTACGCGATGCGCGAAGGCTTGAGACTTGAGGCGTCAGGCCTGAGGCTCGAATCGGTCGCGTCTTCCTCAGCCCTCATCACTCGAGCCTCAAGCCCCGTCGCGACCGCGACGTAAACGTGCCCCTTCTCCAAATGCCCTTCGAGTTCCCCGAAGCGCATGAACCCCAGGCCGCGCTTGTGCTCCTTCTGCAACGCATCAATCCACGGGATGTCGTCCACCGTGCCCGGCCGAATGTCGAAATCAATCCCCGCCCCCGGAAGTGGGCGCAATAACGGTGCCGCGTGGCTCGCCGGCAGGTGGCGCGGTTCGAAGGGGTCCACGATCTGAAAGTCCGACATGGTTCAACCTTTCCGGAAAAGGAACAATCACAGAGAGAAGATTCACCACGGAGAACACGGAGGGCCACCGAGACGACACCAAGAAAAAAACCGAAGAAGAACGTTTAGACAGGATGAACCGGATGGACAGGGTTCGAAACGCAGTGCCTGGACATCGCGTCAAAAAACTCCCTACCCGTCTCCGTGGCCCTCTGTGCTCTCCGTGGTGCAACCTGCCTGATCAACCAAACCAACCGCCCCGACCCGCTCTCACGAGCCGGGGCACACACGTATTCAACTTCGAACTTCGAACTTCGAACTTCGGACTTGGCTTTACGCCGCCAAACGCGGCGACTGCTCGTCCGCACCCAGCGTCGTCCCGCCGTCCGGCTGAGCCGGATTCGACGCCGTCACCTGCGTCCACGTCTGCACCGGCACGCTCGGCGGCCCCGACTGCGTTTTCGTGTTTGCATAAAACGCAATCAACCACACCGATGTCCCGCCCGCCGTGCCAGGCGGCAGCTGCACCTGCGTGCTCGTCTTGCTCGTCGTCCCGCTGAACGTCCAGCCCTCCGGCTCGGCCGGGGGCGCCTCGCCCACCGCGTAAAACAGCGTCGTGCTGTTCACGCCCTCGGGCTTGGCCCGCCGGTTCAGGTCCGTGCTGTCCTTGATCCGCACCGAGATCACGTTGCCCAGCACGCCCGTCACGAGCAGTGTCGGGGCCACACTGGGCGGGGGCACGACGGAGCGCGTCGTGTCGCGGATTTTCACCCGCAGCGCCTGCCGCTGGTTGTTGGTGGTGTCCGGGTTCGCCTGGATCACCGCCACGGCCTCCCGAGCCACCTTCAACAACGAATCACGGGCCTCGTCCTTTTCGCGGATCGACAGCGGCCCGCGGGTCGCCTCCTCGTTGGCCTTCGCGTACGCCGCGACGTACACGCCGCTCGCACTGATCACGGCCGCGGCCAGCTCGGCCGACAACCCGAACTCACTGGGCCCCAGCGGGGCCGCCTCGAGCACGGACACAAAGTTAAGGATCCAGTCCCGCAGGCCCGAATCCGACATCGCCGACAAGCTATCTCTAGCCATGAGGCAACTCTCCCGAGGGGCATTGACATGATTCCCGGAAAGGCCGGCCCCTCGAGCCGACGCGTCCAGCCCCGCCGTGTGAACGACTCAAACGCAGCCACGCGGCCACGCCCATTCGGGGCCACTCCCCTCATCGCCAAACCACCCCACCGACTTCACCGTCGCAACCCCGCTCACCCGCAAATCCCGAAAAACCCGCACCCGCCCCGTGTCCCGCCCCCGGATGCCCGACCTTATCGGGCGTACCCTCCCCCGGAAGTCAGAGACAACCCATCGGTCACGAAAGACAAGTCATCGGAAGCGAAAGAAAGGTCATCGGTGGCGAAAGATTTCCTTCCGGAAGCGGAAAACGAGTCATCGGTCGCCACGGATGAGGCGTCGGTCGCCACGGCTCCCCTGTCGATGGCGAAAGGCCGACCGTAGGAAGCGACCGCCAACCGGTCGGAGGCGACAGACGGTCTTTCGGCGGCCAACATCAACGCGATAGAAGCGAAACGTCAGGTGGCACATCTCGCCGGTTTCAGGGGCGCGGTCGATGGGTGCCTGGCCTCACTCCAAGACACGACGTGGCATGTCACTCGCACACATCACCTGCGGTGAAGCGTGGCACCCGGCCCGGCACCAAACGCTAGATTTAAAACCGTCACAAATTAATCGGCCTGCCATCCTAGGGTTATCATTCAAGCACACCAAAATTGTCGGCAGCGAAAGACCGGAGCACCACGATCGTGAAGAACAAGATCAGTCTAGCCTTATTCATCCTCGGCTTGCAGTGTCAGGCTTTGGCCCAGTTCAACGTTCTCGTTCATTCCGGAGACCAAAGCCCGACCGGAGACGGAACCTACGACACCGTCGGTGTGCCGTCACTCAACAATCTTGGGCAAATCGCGTTTACAGGCTACTTGGATAATGCAGTCATTGGCCCGCGTTTGCTGACACTCGCGACGCCCGGCGTAAACAGTCTGCAACTTGACGAGATTGCCCGCGGAAACATGACGGTTCCGTTTTCGGATGGCCGGTATCAAACGTTCAACGGACCTCCCCCCGTTTCACACGCCGGCATTCCTACATTCAGCGGTCAACTCCGGATTGGAGGTATCACCACAAGGCTATACACCGCAACCCAGATCGACGGAATGGTGGAAAAAGTACTACTTAGCTACGACGAAGCACCGGGGGGTGGGAGTCTCTATTCACGTGGAATAAACCCGAGAATTAACGACGGTGGCCAAATCGCCGTCGGGGCTAGCATTATCGATTCGCCCGGCGGCAGCACCACCGACGAAGGCATTTACCGATTCGATGGCCCCAATCAGGACCTGATTGAAGTTGTTCGGAAAGGTGATTCAGTTCCCAATGGTGTCGGCACCTATGAGGAGGTTTTTCCGCCGTCTGCAATCAACAACGCTGGTGATATCGTTTTTGGGGCCGAGATTCAAGGTGGGATTGCCTCTCCGGACTACGGAATCTTCATCAACAGCGCGGGTCGCAATTCTAAAGTTGTGAGATACAACGATCCGGCACCTCCGCTCCAACCCGCGGACCCTTTGGACACCGAAGAAGAAGCGACCTTCACCGACCGTCTTTACAACCCAACGCTCAACAATGCCGGGCAAGTTTCGTTTTACGGTCAAGCCAGAGCCCAGAGTATCAACACATTTGGTGGTATCTACAGGGCAGACCCCGGAACAACTCCGATCGTCATCGCCCGTCACGGTGATCCAATCGGTAACAGCGGTGACCAGCTTCGGAGCGGGTGGTCCACCGTCACGGACATGAATGATCGCGGCGATGTCTTGTTCATGGCCGACACCGTCGAGCAATCGACCGGCTCGGGCACGATCGCGGGCCTGTTCATGGGGGACGGGGGTGCAATTAAAACGATTGCTTTGCAAGAAATGAGCGCGCCCAACGGCGGAACGTTCGCAAGTAGCAGTGGGCCGTTCGCCATCAATAACGCGGGTCAAGTTGCTTTTGAGTTTCGAGTCGATACTGATCTCGGAAACGGGTCTTCTGTTCGCGAGAACGGCTTGTTTTTTTATGAGCCCGGCGGCAGCCTCCGCGAAATAGCACGGACCGGTCAACCGTTTCGCGGCAGTACGATCCAATCGCTGAGTTTCTCCGGGAGTGGCGGCGGTGCTGGCCATGTCCCCAACGAGCAGAGTGGCATTAACGACCTCGGGTCAGTTGCGTTTCAGTATCGCCTTGCAAACGGCGAACAGGGCATAGGCCTGACTGATGCGGTGCGGTTTCAGAGCGATACGACTAAAATTTTCTTGGCTGATGGTCTAGATACCCCATATCGAGTTGAGACTAAAGCTGTTGGTTGGATCGACTCAGCCCGCCATGTTCTGCTGCGCGAGCGAAGTATGGAAGGCACGCCTCTTTCCGTTAACACAAAAGCGGATCTAAAAAATCGAGTTACTGAAATATTTAAGCGATCAGGCATGCATTTTTTTGAGTTTACTGACAATCGTGACCTAGCAAATATTACCGTGTACCTGCCCGACCAAATTACGGGCACAAATATTGCTGGAAAACTGATCAGTGGTGACGTCGATCGCTTTAATAAGCGAAATGCCGATGAGGTGTTTGTATTTCGCCCTTCGGATGACTTGCTGCTTCAACAGCGACTGGATTTCATCTCAGAAGTAGTGGCCCACGAGATAGGACATGCGATTGGTCTTTTCCATGTCGAGCCTGACACATCTGTTGACCCATCAGACTCGGAAGTCCTAGATTACACACCTTCTTCGATGCCTGAATTTATAAATGCGGTAAGCAAACGAGTGCGCTATGATACGAATGGTCAGTTCGCTGGCTATTATTCTTATTTAGTAGATCACAATCCCATTTATCACGCAAAGCGGTACGCGGGACGATACAAAGGCAGCGCTTTGGAGGAAAACAATATTAAACACGGGGCGTGGGATGAGGAGGATGACGAATCCGGAATTTTTAGTATCGAGTTGGGTCGAAACCCCCTTAACCCCGTTAAAAGCCATTTCCTTGACTCGCCTTCCGAAATCGATGATGTCGCAGTTATTTATGACGCAGCCTTGATGATTGGTGAAGGCGAAGAAGCTTGGACATACGGAACTTTTGATGCTCTATCGTTGTCACAGCTTGATGCGCTCACTATACAGGTTGCCGGATATCAAGTGTTTTCACTTTTTGGCGCCTCGACTCCTGGCGGAGAATGGGATACCGCATTTGCTACTGGTAATCCTTACGACACACAGAATCTAGAAATCGGGGCGATTGACGACACTGTGTTCCTGCAACGGGTTCTTGGCGACGAAGACTACGAAACCCTCGCAACCTGGACCATGATGGCCCAAGCTCTCGTCGATGGTGTGCTAGGCGACTACAACGGCTCGGGACAAGTCGAACAGGGCGACCTGGACCTGGTGCTGCTCAACTGGGGCCGGCAGACCGACACCCAAGGCGTGCCGGACGGATGGAGCAACGACTTGCCCGACGGCCAGATCGAGCAGACAGAATTGGACGGTGTGCTGCTCAACTGGGGCAGCACGAGTGCGCCGAGCTTCGCGGTGAATCCGGGCGTGGTGCCCGAGCCGGCGGGGTTCGGGGTGCTGGCGGGGTTGGCGGTGTTGTCTCTCCGGCGCCGGGCCGCCTGAGAGGGGCCTGGGGTGCAGGGGGACGCCCCCTGCCGCTCGCCGCGCAGGCGCGGGGGTTTGTGACATGTGGCGGGTTTGCCGCCGACGGCTCGGCCCGGGCGGCGCGGGTTGGCGGGAGCGGGGGTTAGCATGCGTGGATGCATCAGTGGCGGCGAGTGTGTGGCGGGGTGGACTTAATGCGCTGGATGGGCCGGATGGGTTTGGGGGTGGCCGTGTGGGCGGGGGCGGGTTGTCAGGCGGCGGTGGTGCGGGTCGAGGGGGAGGGCGTGGTGGCGACGCCCGGCGCGGGGGGCACGGCGGTGGGCGTGGCGATGGGGCTGGCGTTCGTGGCCCTGGGGGTGCTGGTCGCGGTCAAGGGCAAGCCCGGCGTCAAGCGGGGCGTGGGGGCGGCGCTGTTTGTTGGGCTGGGCGTGGTGCTGGCGGCGGCGTCGGTGATGCAGCACGGGCGGGTATATGTGCGCGGCGACGGCGAGCGGATCGAGCGGGTGTCGGCGGTGTTCGGCGACGGGCCGGAGGTGGTGGAGCTGCACCCGGTGGAGCACGTGTCGGTGCACCGGGTGCTGCGTCGGCGCGGCGGCGGCTCGGCGGGGAAGCGGCGGTGGGTGGACCTGTTGTGGCTGCACCGCCCCGACGGCACGCGGCAGGAGGTGGAGATGGGCGGGGAGGCGGGCCGGGCGGTGCTGGCGCACGTGCTGCGGAAACTCGACGAGCGCGGCGTGCGCATCGAGGATCACCGTCAGGAGGATCGCGGAGAGGGCGAGTAAACGGCGGGGTGCTTGGGAAGCGGCGCGAGGTTTTAGTGTGCGTGAGAGTTCGGCCGTGCGCCACGAGGCGCCCCCTCCTCAACCCCTCCCTTGGGAGGGGAGTCGCCGGTAGCAACGTTCTTGAGGTTTCACGCCGGGTCTGTATCCGGGGGTGCAGGGGTGCAACCCCTGCCGCTCGCCGCGCAGGCGGGTCGCGTACGGCGTGGGACGTGGTGGAGAAAAAAGTCGGGCTGAGGGCGCAATCGGGGGCCGAACATTTCGTCTACCCCCTCGGGACGGCGGAGGTCGCCGGCCCCGACTTTGTCCCCACGATGCCAACCCGGTTGGCAAGGAGTGTTCTCATGCTCGTTCGCCTCGTGAAATACGGCACGGTCGGTGCCGCGGCGCTGACCCTGGGCGGTCTCGTCTTCTTCGGCCCGGACCTGTTCAGCTACGCCAGGACCTCGGTGGGCCAGGTCCGCCAGTCGGCCAAGGAGGCGGTGCCGCTCGAGTTCGAGCTCGCCCGGGCGCGGGACCTGCTGGGTGAGATCCTCCCGGAGCTGCAGGCGAACATCCGCCTGATCGCCCAGGAAGAGGTCGAGATCGAGCAGCTGCGTGCCGAGATCGACGGGTCGGAGACGTCGCTGACGCAGGAAGGCCAGCGCATCGCCAAGGTACGGAACCTGCTGGACGGATCGGAGCAGCGGTTCGTCGTGGCCGGCGTGCGTTACGACCGGCAGGACCTGTCGGAAGACCTTTCGCGCAGCTTCGATCGTTATAAGGAAGCGGAGATTGTTTTGGCCGGCAAGCAGCGGCTGCTGGAGACGCGCGAGCAGACGCTGTCGTCGGCGGTGCGCCTGCTGGAAGACACCCGGGCCCGCAAACTGGCGCTCGAGGACCAGATCGCGGCGCTCGAGGGGCAGTTCCGCCTGGTGCAGGCGGCGGGGAGCGGGTCGCGGTTCGAGATCAACGACACGAAGATCGCGCAGACCGACCGGCTGATCCGCGACATCAAGAAGCGGCTGGACGTGGCCGAGCGCGCGTTGGCGCACGAGGCCCAGTTCACGGCGGCGATCACGTTCGACGAGCCGGTCGATGAGCCCGAGCTGCTGGCGCAGATCGACGACTACTTCGCGCCGCCCGCCGAGGCTGCGGTGCCGGCCGAGGCGCCGCTGCAACTGTCGCGCGACCAGTAAACGGCGGTGGTGCCCGGCCGGCCGCGGGGTCGGCCGCGCCCGCCGTGGTGTTGACTCCCCGTTTGATATTTTTGAGTTTGACCTTGTTGAGCAGGTGTTTTCGCGATGATCGCTACTGCTGACAATCCGACGCTTGACGGATGCCGAGACGCGGCGTGTGCGGGCGGGTCGTTCGGCGGATCGATCGCCGAGCTTCGCCGGGAGATGCTCCGTGACACGGAGGCGTTTCTCACGCGACACCTGGGGCGTACGGGCGACCTGGCCTGGTACGTCCCGCCGGTTGCCGATGTTTGTGATGAGGTGTCGCCGTGTTGATGCTGCGTCTGCGTCAAGCCCAGGTGGCGCTGAACGACGGCCGGCTGGACGAGGCGCACCGGCTGTTGGAAGCGCCGTCGCTGCGCGAGCACCGGAAGGGTCAGCGGCTGGTCAACCGTCTGGCGCGACGGTTCGGGGACCGCGCCCGTGAACACCTCGAGGCCGGCCAGCCGCGGGCGGCGCTGGCGGACTGCGGTCTGGCGATTGCGCTGGCGGGGCCGAAGCCCGCGTTCGTGGCGTTGCGAGATGAGGCTCAGACCGCGTTGGAACATGGGCGGGCGGCAAAACGCCGACGGGACGAAGCGACACAGGCAGCGCGCGAACAACTCGCCCAAGGCCGACTCACCATGGCCGAGGCATTGCTGGACGGATCGGACGCGGAAGATGATGCTTTGCTGCGCCAGCGGGCGCAGGCGCGTCGTCGGCTTGCGGAGCCGTGCCTGGACCGAGCGCAGGCGGCGCTGAAGTCGGGCGACCTGGAAGAGGCCTGCCCCGCGTTGCTCGAGGCGCGCGGCCACCACGCGGGCCACCCGCGATTGTCGCCGCTGATCCGCCGCGCGACCGATGCGGCCGTTGAGGGGATGCAGCGTTGTTTGCGCGAGGGTCGGCTCGCTTCGGCCCGGACGCTGATCGAGCACGCCGAAACGCTCAGCCCGGGTAACATGCGGGTTGGATCGATGCGTGAAGCGTTGGCCCAGTGCGACCGGGCGGCAGAGGACCTGCGGCGCGGGCGGATGCGTTCGTGCGAAGCCGCGCTGACGCGGTTGTGCCGGTCGGAGCCCAAGGCGAAGTGGGCGGCGGAGATGGCTGCCGCCGCGGGCCGGGCCGCGCAGGATCTGGAGCATCTCCGGGCCGGGCCGTTGGGGTCGGTCACGTTGGCGTCGGGGACCCAACCCGTCGCGCCGCCGCGCCACTCCGACCGACGACCCGTGCGGCAGCGCGGGCTGCAGACTCACGACCGACCCGCGTCACCGCGCGGACGTTCCCTGGCCACCGGAGGCGCCGCCCTGCCCGAACCGTTCCTGCTCACCATCGACGGTGCCGGCACGTTCATCGTGTTCACCGAGCCGGAGGTCCGCGTCGGGCCGATCAGCGCGCCGACCGCGCCGGACCTGCCGCTGGTGACCGATCCTTCGATGCCGCCGGCCGTGCTGCGCCGTACAGACGGCGGCTACATCGTCCGGGCCGAGCGGCCGGTGCGCGTCGGCGAGCCAGCATCGACCGAACGGCTGTTGCGACACGGCGAGAGCGCTGCGCTGTCGCCGCGCTGCCGCATGACGCTGACGCAGCCGCACCCCGCCAGCGGCACGGCGTTGCTGCGGTTCTCGGGCGCGCGCCTGCCGCGGGCCGACATCCGCGGGGCCGTGCTATTGGATCGCGAGTTGCTGCTGGGACCCACGAGCCCGGCGCACGTCGTCACGCCGGGGCTGGCGGCGCAAGTTGCACTGGTCCGGCACGGGCACGGCCTGGTTGCACGCGGGCCGCAGACACCGCACGTCGATGGCAACGCGATGTCGACCGACGCGGCGCTGCCCCTGGACACGCCCATCGATCTGGGCGGCCTCACGATCACGTTGTCAACCTTCGCCTAACCCCCTCCGAGAGAAGCACGGCGGTGGACACCCAAGCCCCCCACAACCCACCCGAACCGACGTCGCCGCCCGTGACGCGCGGCTTCCGCTACCGCTCCGGCGACCGCCCGCTCGAGGGCTACACCGTCAAAGGCGCGGCGGGGCGCGGCGGTTTCGGCGAGGTGTACTACGCCGTCAGCGACGCCGGCCGCGAGGTCGCGCTCAAGTCCATTCAGGGCTACGACCAGATCGAGCTGCGCGGCATCAAGCAGTGCATGAACCTCAAGTCGCCGCACCTGGTCACCATTTTCGACATCCGCTTCAACGACGGCGGCGACCCGTTCGTGCTCATGGAATACGTCGGCGGGCCTTCGCTGCGACAGATCATTGACGAGGCGCCCGGCGGGCTGGGCGTGCAGAAAGCGAGCTTCTTTCTGCGCGAGATCGCCAAGGGACTCGCGTACCTCCACGAGGCCGGCGTCGTGCATCGCGACCTCAAACCCGCGAACATTTTTTACGACAACGGTTACGTCAAGATCGGCGACTACGGCCTGTCCAAAGCCATCGGCACCACCCAATATTCCGGGCACACCGTCACCGTCGGCACCGTCCACTACATGGCGCCCGAGATCGGCGAGGGCCGCTACGACCAGGCGATCGATATCTACGCGTTGGGCATTCTGTTTTACGAGATGCTCACGGGCCAGGTGCCGTACCTCGGCTCGACGCCCGGCGAGATCCTGCTTCAACACGTCAGCAAGCAGCCCGACCTCTCGAGCATCGACGAGCCGATGCGCCGCGTGATCAGCAAAGCCATCGCCAAAGACCCCGCCCAGCGCTACCCGTCGGTGCAGGCGATGGTGGAAGACCTGTTCGGCACCGAACACATCCGCCAGAGTGTGTCGCATTTTTCGCCGGACAGCATCTCGGTACGGGCGGCCCACGCAGCGCGACAGGCTAAACCGGCAGAGCAGGGATCACCGCCGGAGAAAACACAAGACGCACGCACCACCGACCCGGCCGACCGAGTGATGGATGTCGCGCTGGGCAAACGCTGGGCGCAGGCCGAGCCGACGATGGATCAGGCGGTGGGTCGGCCCGTGCCGTCGCACGACGGTGCGGCCGAAAAACGGGCACCCGGCCTGAAGGACCGGCGTTACCGCGGGGCACTCGCGCCCGAGTTTGCCGCCGATCTCGAACGCCGGGCCCGCCGGCTGGACCCGATCCCCTGGCTGGTGCGGCTGATCATGACGGCGGGGGTTTCGACCGTCTTTGCCTTCGGCGTCGGCGCGTTGTCCTCGGGGCGGCGCGCATTTGAATCCGGGGTCATAGCGGGCCTGGCCGCGGCGGGGATCGCGTTGGGAAGCGTTGCCTCGCAGTTCCTGGCCCGCCCGTTGCTGCGCGACACGTCGCCATTGATTCAACGGGCCGGCTTCGCGATGATCGCGCTGATTCCGGCGTTGATCGTGACCGGGTTGCCGGGGATCGATCTGCTCGATCATTTCGTTGTCTCCATCCTGTGCATTGCCGCGGCGATGGCGTTGTCCGGCTGGGATCGGCAGGCCGACCCGTTGCGGGCCGAGCGTGTCGCGCTGGGGCCGGTCGCCGCCACCGCGGGCATCGGCTGGCTGGGCGCGTTGATGACGTCGGCCGACGCGGTGTGGGTCGTCGGCACGTTGGCGGGCGCGGCGCTGGCCACGCAGGCGTTGTGTGCCTTCATCCCGCACGAGCGCCGGAGGCGCAGCTGGCTCTCGAAGACCACCCCCGAGCCGGAACCTCGCCCCACCGAAACACAAACCACGGCCAACACGCCTGCCGATCACGCTCACGCTCCGATCAGCGCCGACGTGCCGCGCGAACCGGACGCCGCGCCGAACGATCCCGACGCCTCTCCCTGCAGCCGGCTGCTCGCGTCGCTGCTGGCCGGCGTCCCGGTGATCGGCGTGCCCATCTTCGGGCTGCACCGCTTTTACGCCGGCAAGGTCGGCACGGGCGTGCTCTGGCTGTTCACTTTCGGGTTGCTCGGCGTGGGTCAGCTCGTGGACCTGATCCTCATCCTCGCCGGCTCATTCACGGACGAACACGGACGTCGCATCGTCGAGTGGCATCGCCCACCCGCGACCTCTGCGCATCGCGAAGCCGGTCCCGCGCCCCGGACGAACCGTCTCTCGGCGCAGGCCTCGGCCTGGGGCGACGGCCGACCGTGGTCCGACCCGACGTGGATCACGTCGCTCGTGCTCACCGCGCTGGCCAGCCTGGTCCTTCTGACCGGCATGCTGACCGGCCTGGCCTACGCGATCGACGTGCCGGGCATGGCGCAGTCCGGCGTGCTGGGATCGGGGTTGGCGTCGGACCTGCAACGCGAGTACGGCAACACCGGCTGGGCCGTCGTCGTGGCGCAGTTTCTCGCTCTGTTGTGGATCGGGCAGATGCTCGTGGCCGCGTCGCTGCTGGTTGTGGCGCGGCGGTGGAACGGGCCGGTCCACATGATCCGGGCGGTCGCGGCCGTCGCCATACTCGGGATGTCGGTGTTCATGGCGCGGGAGAACTTTGGTCCCGGCTGGATCAACGTCCCGGCACCGGGAGAGTCGTTGCAAGACGTGATCGTCACGATGCGGGGCGGGACGGACGCGATCATCATGGCGTCGTTCCTCGCGCTGGCCGGCGTCGTAACCCTCGTGTGGCCGCCGCGACGGACGGTTGATCAGAAAATGGAGGTGGCGTCGTAATGCGTGCGTTCCCATTGCTTTTTTTGTTCGCGATCGTGTTGTTGGTTGTTGTCGTGGCCGTGGTGGCGTTGGTGGTGGCGTTCGCCAAACGCCGCAACGGCGGGATGGCCGTCGCGGCCGTGGTCGGCGTGGTCTTGTTCGTGTCGGTCAGCGGCTTGTTGATGATTCTCGGCTTTGTGTTTACGGCGAGGATGTCTCACGTTCCCCCTTCCTCGCACGCCACCAGTTCGACACTCCGCGCTGAACGAGCCGCGCCCTCGTTCATGGCACCGGCACCGGCCACAAGCGAACCGAGTCCCGCCGTGCACGTCGCACAAGCCGGCTGGCAACACGCCGCCGCGCAGCACTTTGATGCCGACGTTTACCCCTCGATGAAGGCGGCCAGCGCCGGGCTTGCGCGGCAGCTATCCGACCGTCTCGCGACCATGGAGAACGAACCGAGCGGGCTGACCGTTGTCATGATTTCGGATTCGCCCGCCCAAATAAACGCTGCAGACGCCGCCAAGGCCGCAATCCTCGACGCCATGCCCGCCATCGGTCCGGTGCAACGCAAACGCTCCGCCGACGACCAGTTCGACGACGCGCACGAGCGCTTGACGGTGCGTTACGACGAAACGACCGTCGGCGATGGCGTCCGCTGGCTGAACTGGCAACTCGGCGACGGTGCCGCCGAATTGAGCACCGCCATCCGCGACAAGCCCTGGGTCGACGACCCGAACTGGAGCCCGAACGTGCACTTGGGCTGGCCCGGCGTGGTCGGGCATTCCGACGGGCTGTTCGCCGACCCGACCGAGGCCGAACGCAGCGCGGTGTTGGCCGCGGCGCGACAGATCCGAGAAACGCTACCGGTGCCGGCGTCGTCGGGTACCGTGATCGATGTTGACCAGCAAGCCCTCGCTGTCCGAGACGTGATCTACACCGGCGATCTGGTCCGCGATCGGTTCCTCCAGCGCATCGACCGGCCGTACGGCCACGTCTACCGCGCCGCCGTCCTCGTCCAGGCCGGGTCCACGCATTGGCAGAACTACAACGCTGCGGTCCAGGCGGCGGACCAACACGCGGTCGCCACGATTATCAGCAAGCGAAAGTCGATCGCACACCAAGTGCTCTCGGTCGGCGCGCTGGTTGTGTTGATCGTGCTGGTGTACGCGCTGCTCAACACGCTCACCAAACACTACTACCTCTGGCAACTCCGCGCGGCGGCGCTATTTGCCGTGGTCGTGGGGCTGCTTGCTATTCTCTTGCGAATAGGGTCCGTCTGACCACGTCTTAAGCGTCTTGATGCCATGCCGGTACTGTCCGAAGCCGACCGTCTGCTGCTCGACGGCGTGCGCCGTGGGGACGCGGACGCGTGGCGGCAGCTCGTCGATGCCTACCAGGGCCGGCTCGTCGCGTTCGCCCGGTCGCGTTGCGCGGACCCGGCCTCGGCCGAAGACCTGGTGCAGGAGTGCTTCCTCGCCTTCCTCCAACACCTCCACCGCTACCGCGGCGACGCCGGGCTCGAGACGTACCTGTTCACCATCCTCCGGCGACGCATCATTGATCAACTGCGCGGCCGGCGGTTGCCCGACCCGCTCTCGGCCGCGGCGGCGGAAGTCTTGCCCGGACGAGACCCATCGCCGAGCTTCTACGCCCGCAACGACGAAGAGACGGTCCTGAACCAGAGTCGGCTCGTGTCGGCCCTGCAAACCCTGGTCGCGGGGCTTCAAGACGAGCAGCGCTTCGACGACCTGTTGGTGCTGGACCTGATCTTTACCAGTGACGACCGCAACAAAGACATCGCCGCCCGGGCCAGCGTCCCCCGGCCACGCGTCGCCGTGGTGAAACACCGCGCCTTCAAGCGACTGCAGGCATTGATGCAAGAGTCACACGACGCACGGAACACGTCGCCCGCCGCGCTCCCGGACAATCAGACGCTTGCCGGCCTGTGGCGCGACTACCGGCTGGGCTGCCCGAAACGCAGCACGATCGGCGGGTACCTGCTGGGCACCCTGGACGCGCCGTGGCAACGCTACACGCAGGCCCACCTCGACGCCGCCGAATGCCCGACCTGCCGCGCCAGCCTGGACGACCTCCAAAGCCAGACCGACGCGGCCGACCGTGAAACGCTGCGCGACCGCATCCTCAACTCGACCGTCGGTTTCATGACCAGACCCGGTTGACTCTCTGCCCGGGTCGTGTGATCGATGGTCCACGCCGGTGCGCAACCTCCGGAGTCAGCGCCGGGTTGAGTAGCAGTAACGCATCACCCAGGGCAACAGCAACCAAGTTGCGTAGGCCGGCTCCGGTACGTTCAACCCGTGGAATTCCGGCGCGTCGAGGATGCCCCAGTTCTGCAGGACGCCGTCGAGCTCGAGCTGGTCGATCAAACCTTCCGGCGGAGAACCGGTCCAACCGGCGGGCGCACCCGCCGCATCGGTGTCGACACCCCAGTTCTGCAGGACCAGGTCCAGGTCGCCCTGCTCGATCTGGCCGTTGCCGTTGTAGTCGCCGCTGAAGCCGAAAGAGTTGAACATGAAGTCACTGAGGATGATGCGGTTGGGATCGAAGGCGCTGCCGGGTCCGTAATGCACCATGAAGGACGCCTCGCCATCGATGGTGTCCAGCCGCTGCCCGTTCAGGACGTTGTCGAAGATGCCGGTGATCTGGTCGGCGGAAGTGATGTCGAAAGTGTCGTCCGCCGCGGGTAAGAACCCACCCACCACGTTGAGCGTGAGTTCACCATTGAGGAAGAGGGCGTCGGCGGTGATCCGGTCGTGGTCGGCACCGGGCGTGGTGCCGCCGATCTCGATCTCAAGGACGGAGGTGTTTCCGAGGATGAGCTGATCGAAGTTGATCGCGGCGGCCGAGCCGGACGACAGAATCCCCGGGGTGAGGCGGCCGTCGTTCAGAACGTTGACGCCGAAGAAGGTGCCGGTCTGCGCGGCGAGGCGTGCGTCGTCCTCGACGAGCAGCGCGCCGTTGCCGGCGAGGCTGGCGGTGTTGCCGACGTAGAACGTGCCGTCGAGCTCGAGTTGGCCGTTGATGACGTTGTTGCCGTTGAGTGAAGTGAAGAACTCGGACTCGATGCGGGCCGCGCCGCCACTGGTCACGGTGAGCGACGACCCCTCGCTCTGGATGTAGCCACCGTCTTCCACAACGAAACGTGATCCCGGGTTCATGACCACGAAGCCGCCCCCATCGACCCGGAACGGGTTGCTCGAGCGGAGTTCGCCCTGGTTGTGCAGGACGACGCCGCCGTCATACACGGCGACACCGATGAGGTTGAAGTCCAGGTCGAGCGTGCCGTTGTGGGCCTTGAGTTGCCCGGTGCCGGCAGCGCCCCCCAGATCGGGCACGCCGACCACCGTGTTGATCGTGAGGGTCCCGCCGTTGGCTTCAATGGTGCCGTGGTTGATCAGGTTCTGGGTGCCGATCTGGCCCTGGCCGACGATGGTCCCGTGGTTGGTCAGGGGCGAGCCAAACACGAACCCGCCGGCCATGTTCATGGTTCCGGCATTGCTGATCTCGGCGTCGGTCTGGAGTTGAAGCCGGCCCGCGTTGGCGACGTTGACCGAGCTGCCCGCGTTGCTGGACAGCCGAGCCGTACCGTTGGTGGCGCCGATCGCGGCCGTGCCGCTGTGGACGTTGACCGTGCCCAGGTTGCTGAACTGGTCGGCGCTGAGTGTGCCGGCCCCGCCGGCGGCGTCGAAGTTGAGCACGCCCTGCGCCCCGATCGACAACCCCTGGAAAAACTGGGCCAAGTTCGAGCTCCCGATGTTAAACGTGCCGTCGAAGGCGTCGTTGAGCGGACCGTCGACAACCAGCGTCGAGTTTCCCTCGACCGCATTGATAACGGCCAGCGTCTCGTTCGGCGAAGACCCGTCCAGATCCAGCCGGCCGCTGGTGCTGTTCTGAATCTTCAGTAAACCGCCTTCGGCGGAGATCGTCCCGTTCACGTTGTCGAGGCTGCGCGACCCGGTGCCTTCGATATCGACCGTGCCCCTGCCGATGATGTCGCCGCTGACGTTACGCAGACGATCTCGGACGTTCACGACGCCGCCGTTCATCGCCAGCGTGGACCCGCTGAGGTTGAGCTGGTGGGTATCGACCGCGTTGGATGTGCTGCCGGACTTCCGCGGGTTGACCACCAGTTGCGTAGTTGAGCCGGCGAGTTGGATGGTGCCGGTGCCGGCGTTGGTGCGAATGGTCAGGAGCGAGCCGTTGGTGGCCAGGGTGGCCCCCGAACTCATTTCGAGCGATTCGATAAAGGCGCTGTGGGCGTCGAGCAGCAAGATGTTCGGCCGGGCCAGGACCGCGATGTCGTTGGTGGTCGGCACGCCGGTGGGGCTCCAACTGCCCACGTTGTGCCAGAGCACGCCGCCGTTCCAGTTCTTCGTCGCGGCGGAGGCGTCGAGCGCGACCAGGCAGGCCACCAGTGCCCTGGCCATAAGCGATGGCCACACGGTACGGACGGTGAGGACAGGCAGGTTCCAACCTCTTTGTGTCGATGAGCGTGTTACGGGAGTCATAGCGTTCTCGCGGAGTGGGTGGACAGAACAACCCGGGGTCGGGCGGTGTCTGTCCATCCATGCGACAACGGAAAAGGGAACGCCCAATCCGTGCGGATGGGGCATTCCCTAGGCTGAATTAAGTTGTGGGGTTACCGACTCATCCAATGGTTAAGTGGCAAGCTCGGTCCATGAGTCCGATGTGTTCAGGGCCGTCCCACTGGACGGTGGGATGCCCTTTTTCGTTCATCGCGTATCGCGGTGACGCGGGCGGCGGAAGCACAGCACTGCCGCGCCGGCGAGGGTCGCCACGGAGACGGGCTCGGGGACGGCGTGGCCGGTGAAGTCGGGTGCGGCGGTGGCACCCCAGTTCTGTAGCACACCGTCGAGGTCCCCCTGCTCGACCTGCCCGTTGCCCGTCATGTCGCCGGTGACCCAGGACGCGCCGTCGTCCATGCCCCAGTTCTGGAGGATGATGTCGAGGTCGCCTTGTTCGACCTGGCCGTTGAGGTTCACGTCGCCGAAGAGCGCGGTGTAGACGCGGACGGCGTCGGCGTCGTAGAGCACGGCCGAGCGCAGGGTCGGGCTGACGACAAAGCCGCTGCCGGTGACCTGATCGAACACGCCGTCGATGCCGCCGACGCCGCCGTCGAAGATGACCGAGACGTTGCCCTCGCTCGGGCTGTAGCCGTTGATGAGGGTGAGGTCGAGCGTGCCGGCGAGCTCGACGGTGCCCCCGGCGACGAACTGGTCGTGCTCGACGCCGGGGGTCATGCCGCCGATCTCCACCTCCCAAGTGCCCGTATCGGTCTGCGTAAAGCGGGTCGCAGTGGCCTGGCCGGTGTCGCCGGGGTTGTCGCCGATGCGCATCGTGCCGCCGTTGATGAGCCGGCCGAGGCTGAAGTCGACGCCGTCCCACATCGTCAGGTCGCCGCCGCGGTTGTAAAACGTGCCGAAGTTGTTGAAGTCGGCGTGGGTGTAGACGACGGTATCACCGGTGACGTTGAGTTCCGAGCCGAGACTCGCGAAGTTGACGACGGCGGAGTTTGTGAACTGGACGTCCGAGGCGATGGTCGTCGCGTCGTTGGCGACGTTCACGGTGCCCGACACGATCATCTCCGAGCCGGCCACGCGGACGGGACGCCCCAGGCCGCCGTTACCGGTGAGGTTGAGCGTGCCGAGCATGCCCCACTGGCCCGAGTTGGTGTTGACGGTGAGCTTTCCGGTCAGGCCGGCCTCGGCGGTGTTGATGGTGCCGTCGAAGACGTTGTTGGTCTGGTCGATCGCCTCGACGTTGAGAGTGAGCGACCCGTTGTTGGCGGCGTTTCCGAGATTGATCGTGGTGGTGCCGAACGCGCCGTCGAGGTCGAAGCGGCCGCCGTTGACGACCATGTTGCCGACGACGGTGGCGTCGCCGGACTGCTGGATCAAGCCGTTGGAGGTGATCTGGGTGTTGAAGGTGTGGGTGGTCGGGCCATTGAAGCGGACCACGCCGGAGTTGGGGTTGTCGAAGTTGAACGTCGCCGAACCGACGGTGGTCGCCCCGTCGAAGTTGACCTCGGAGTCCTCGCCGATCGAGAACGATGCGCCCTGAACGTCGGCGGCGCCGTTGACCTCGAGCTGGTCGTCCGTCATGAGGACGACCTGCGCGGTGGCGGCAAAGGTGGTGTCGGCGTTGAACTGGGCGTGTGCCGACGCAGGGGTGGCCTCGACGGTGCCGGCCACGGTCACGGGCGCGCCGTTGATCGCGGCGGGTCCGGGGTGGTTGAGGTTGCCGAACACGGACAGCACGCCGCCGGCCCCCAGCGTCCACGGGTTGGCCAGGTTCATATTAAGGAACGCGTTGCTGGTCATGCTGATCTCACCGTCGAACGCGTCGGTCAGGCCGGTGGCGTTGATGGTGAGGTTGTCGAACGCGGACCCGTCCGTCATTGACGTAGAAATACCGACGCGCCCGTCGCCCGAGGTGCCGTCCAGATCGATCAGCCCCGACCCGAGCGCGTTGATGGTCATGCCTTGGACCGTCGGGTCGATGAGGCCGTCGTTGATCAGGACGGTGCCCGAACCCTGCGCCAGGTTGACGATCCCGTCTCCCCGGAGGGCGGCGTTCTCGCCGATGGTGGCGACCTGATCGACCTCCAGGATCCCACCGTCTTCAAGCCGGAGTGACGCGCCGTCGTAGACGCCCAGGATGTCGGTGTCGAAGTCGTTGAGCGCGACGCCGCGCTCGATCACCAAGCCTGATCGGTAGATCACGTGGTTGACCGTCGTGTTCTCACCGGTCAAGAAGGTTTCGCCGTTCACCAACAGCCTGAACCCTTCGGTCCGCAGCGCCATGCCATCCGACATCGACAGGCCGGCGACGGTGTCGTTGACGTCGAGCCAGACCTGGCCGTTCTCGACGCCCGCAAGATTTCCGATGAAGGCCGAGTCCGTGCTCGACGGGACAACGTCGAAGACCCAATTGTCAGCATCTGACCAGGTGAACCCGTCGCCGTCGTCATTCCAACTGTCCGCGCCGGCGGCGGAAACCAGACCGATCGAGAAAAACGCGGCGAGCAGAGAGTGCGTGGAAGTACGGAACATGATTGAGACCTTTCGGGTGCGAGTGTTTTCCGGGTTGGTTTGATCTGTGCGAGGGGAAAGCGCCGCGCCGCTTTGGGGCGGCGGCGGCGCGTTGTGGTGTGGTGAGACTCAGCAGGACGTGCCGGCTCCCCGGGTCGGCCGGCGACGCCGAAGCGTGGCCAAACCGGCGGAGGCCAGAACGACGCTGCACGGCTCGGGAACGGCGGAGGCTTTGAAACTCGGCGCGGCGAGGCTGCCCCAGTTCTGCAGGACAAAGTCGAGGTCGGCCTGCTCGACCTGGCCGTTGCCGTTGAGGTCGCCGGTGACCCACGAGGTCACGCCGTCGGACGCCTGCTTACCCCAGTTCTGGAGGATCGCGTCGAGGTCGGCCTGCTCGACCTGGCCGTTGAGGTTGGCGTCGCCCAGCAAGGCCCGCTGCACGAGCACCTGGTCGAGGCTGTAGTCGTAGGTGACCGCCCAGCCGGTATCGGTGGCGCCGATGACCACGCCCTCGATGAAGTTGAACACGCCGTTGATCAGATTCGCGTCCACGATGGTGTGGGTCGTGTAAAGCGCCGGCAGATACCCGCCGAGCGAATCAACGTCGAGCGTGGAGCCGGGGTCTAGGTTGAGCGTGGTGGCGTCGATGCGGTCGTGGCCCGTGCCCGGCGTGAGTCCGCCCAGGTCGATCTCCATCTCGGAACCGGCGCCCATGGTCAGGGGGAAGTTGAAGTCGAGGTGCCCGGCGGTCGAACCGGTGCCGGGCTGGATCAGGCCACCCGCGGTGTTGGTCACCGCGACGTTGAACGTGCCGTCCCCGCGGAGCGTGCCCTCGTTGGTCATGCCGTTGCCGTTGACGGTCGGGTCGATGCCTTCATCGATCAGGTGGATCGTGCCGCCGTTGGTCCAGACGGTGCCGGGCGCGACGGTGAGCGCCCCGCGGTTGTTGATCGTGCCGTCGAATTCGGCGCCGACGTTCTCGATCCCGGCGTTAAGGGTCAGGCTGGCGGTGTCGTTGGTGATGTTGATGGTGCTCAGGGGCAGGCCTTGGCCGTCCAGGTCGATCGGTGTGTGGAACGTGGTCTGCCCACCAATGTTGAGAGTGATGGCGCTGCCGGTTTTGTTGAACGTCGATTCCGCCGAAAAGGTGCCGTTCCCGTTGAGCGTCAGCGTGCTGCCGTTCGCCATGTTCACGGTCCCGCCAAACGGGTCGGAAAAGTCGCCGTCGATCCGGAGGCTCGCGTTGTTGTTGACGTTGATGACGTTGTCCGCGGGAACGATCCCGTCGAGATCGACCGAGGACTGCTGGATCCGCAGTGAGTCGTTGACGTTGACGGTCACGGAGGAGGCGCTGAGGTCCAGCACGGCCGAGGGCAGGAAGTTGGCGTCGCCGTTGAAGGTCACGGTCGTGTTGTCCTCCATGTTCCAGGTGCCGCCGGTGGCGACCACGTCGGCGTTGACGACCGCGGTGCCGGAGTTCACGGTGACCCAGCCGTCGCCGACCGAGCCGCCGTCACCGGCCGTGTCGTCAGTGAGCGTCATCTGGGCGCCGTTGAGGCTGGCGGGGTCGGCGTCGGTGCCGTTGAACTCGAGCTGGCCGCTGTTGACCCAGCCCTGCTGAAAGTTGATGACGTCGGCGCGGCCGATGACCGCGGTGCCGTCGAACGCGTCGCTGAGCGGGGCGTTGATGTTGAGCGTCGCGGTGCCCACGCCGCCCAGGAACTGGTCGGCCGAGGCGCGGACCTCGCCGTTCCCGAAGGAGCCGTCGAGGTCGATCGTCTTGTTGTCGGTAGCCTGGAGCGTGAGCGTGCCGGCCCCGAGAACACTGGCGGTGATGACGCCGTCGTTGATGAGGCCGATGGTGCCCGGATTCACGCCCCCGCCGATCACGATGGTGCCGATGCTGGCGACGGTACCGCCCTCAAACACGTCCATCCGGTCATCGATCACGGAGAAATCGATGTTGGCGAAGGTCCCGCCGTCGAGCACGTTGAGGCGGTCGGTATCGAGGCCCGAAGTCGACGGGTTCAAGTTGACCGTCGAGACGTACAGCGTCGACCCGTCGCCGATGTTCACCGGCGCGTTGTTGGGCACGTTGTCCACCAGCAGCCGCTGACCGTTGGTGTTCAGCGTCGCGCCGCCGGTCAGCGTCAGGCCGTCGATCGTGTTCGTGTCGGTGTTGAGAAGAACATTGTTGTTGGGCGCGTTGCCGATGAGCGCGGTGTCGTCGTCATCGGGTATGTCTGAGGCGGACCAGTTCTGGAAGCTGGTCCAGAATTCGCTGAACGTGCCGGTCCACTCTCGCTGGGCACCCAGCGCGGGCGTTGCGGCGCAGATCGTCGTGGCGACGGTGGCCGACAACAGAGCCCGCGTGGGGATGGAGAAGCCGACGGGGGATTGAACGTTTCCGGGAAGTGTGGTACGAGACATAGCGACTCTCTCTTTCGGAGGGGTGAGGGGAAACACAGGGTTGAAGTCGGCGCGGACGTCGCGTCAAAACGTCATGCGTCAAACCGGGCAAACCTGCTTACCTGCCGTTTTCCCTAAGGGAGCGACAAAACGCGCCGGCAAGACGCACACGCCGCGACAAACAAGCAAAAAACACACGGAAAACCACGCCTTCTCAATCATCGATCTGGTCGATTCCGATGGATGTGAGACGTCGCAAGCATCGCCCCCCCGTTGAGATTCCGCGTCTACGTCACCATTCCGTTTAGGGGAATCCCGAGTAAAATCCGCCCGTGGACGACGCCAGCCCGATCACGCGCATCCTGCAGGACAAGACGCCCGGCGACGGCTCGCCGGTCAACAGCCTGCTGCCGATCGTCTACGACGAGCTCAAACGCATCGCCGCCGCCAAGCTCGCAAGGGAAAGCCCGGGCCAACTGTTCAACCCGACCGCCCTGGTGCATGAGGCGTACCTGCGGCTGGTCGGCCCGTCGCTGCGTGACTTCGAGAACCGTGGCCACTTCTTCGCCGCCGCCGCCGAAGCCATGCGCCGCGTCCTCATTGACCACGCCCGGGAACGCGGCCGCGCCAAGCGCGGCGGGGGCATGGCACGCGTTGACCTCGACACGGGCCTGATCGACCTCGACGGCGGCGGGCCGGACGACGACCTGCTTGCGATCGACGAGGCGCTCACGCGCCTGGAAGCAACCAACGAGCGCAAGGCCCGCCTGGTCAAACTGCGCTTCTTCGGCGGATTGACCCAGAGCGAGGCCGCGGCGCTGCTGGGCATCTCCCGGTCCACCGCCGACAACGACTGGCTGTTCGCGCGGGCGTGGCTGCTCGACGCGATCGGCGGCGCGGCCTGAGCCAAACCTCAAGCATTCGGCTTGCCACGGATGCGGGCCGCCGTGAAACTTGAATCTCTCTTCGGCCGTCGCCGCGCCCCCGGTCCGTGATCATGTCCGACGAAACCTCCGTTGAAGAGCGCATCTTTCTCGAAGCCGTCCGCGAGGGCAGCCCGGAGAAGCGTGCGCAGTTCGTCGCCGATGAGTGCGCCGGTGACCCTTCTCTGCAGGCACGCGTGGAGTCGCTGCTCCGCGCCCACGACAAGGCGGGCGGCTTTCTCGAAACCAACGCGCTCGACGAACACCTGCCCGGACACCGCCACGCCGAACTCAAGCCCGGCGACGTCGTGGCCGGCCGGTACCGCCTGGAGCAGGTCATCGGCGAAGGCGGCATGGCGACGGTGTTCGCCGCCGATCAGTTCGAGCCGTTGCGCCGACCGGTGGCCCTGAAAGTCATCAAGTCTGGGCTGGACACCAAACAGATCGCCGCCCGGTTCGAGGCCGAACGACAAGCCCTCGCGCTCATGTCGCACCGCAACATCGCGGCCATCTACGACGGCGGCGCGACCGCGTCCGGACGGCCCTTCTTCGTCATGGAACGCGTGGACGGCCCGCCGATCACCCGCTTCTGCGACGAACACCGCCTGCCCGTCGAGCGACGCATCGAGTTGTTCCTCGAAGTCTGCGAAGCCGTCTGGCACGCGCACCAGAAAGGCGTGATCCACCGCGACATCAAGCCGTCCAACGTCTTGATCGCCGACCCGGACATGAGCCCGACGCCCAAGGTCATCGACTTCGGCATCGCCAAGGCGACGGACCAGAGCCGCGGCGACCTGATCATGCAGACCGGGCACGGCCTCCTGCTGGGCACGCCCGAATACATGAGCCCCGAACAGGCCGGCGCCGCACGCGACCTGGACACGCGGACCGACGTGTTCTCGCTGGGCGTCCTGCTGCACGAACTGCTGACCGGCACGACCCAGTTCGACCGCACCAAGCTCCAGGAGATGGCGTACGACCGCATGCTCTCGGCCGTCCGCGAGCAGGAGCCGACCCGCCCCAGCACCCGGATCCGCTCGCTCAACGACGGCGGCATCCAGGCCGCCCGGCACCGGCGCACAACCGCCACCCGCCTGCACAAAACCCTGCGCGGCGACCTCGACTGGATCGTCATCAAGGCCATGGAAAACGACCGCGCCCGGCGCTACGGCGGCGTCAACATGCTCATCGACGACCTCCGCCGGCACCAGCAAGGCAAGACCGTCTCCGCCGGACCCCCGACCGTGGCGTACCGCGTACGAAAGCTCGTGCGCCGCCACAAACCGGTGATCGTTTCGGCGGGCCTGATCGTCCTCGCGCTGCTGATCGGTCTGGGCATCGCGGTGCAAAAAGCCGCCGACGAACGGCAAGCCCGTGTCCGGGCCGAACACTTGCAGGCGCAAACCGAAGAAGCGCTCGTGCGGTCCGAGTCCTTGCGGAACATGCTCAGCCGGATGGTCACGCTCGCGGAACCACGCCCGGGGCGATCACCGGACTACACCGTGGTCGAAATGCTCACCGACTTCGGCACCGACATCGATTCACTCGCCGCCGACCAACCCGAGGTCGCCGCCGACCTCCACGCCACCGTCGCCAAAGCGCTCCGCGAGCTCGGCTTCCGGCCCGAAGCCGGCCACCACTTCGGACGCACCGTCGAGTTGCTGCGCAGCCAGGACCACACGCCGCCCACCGACCTGGCCAACGCGATCCTCGACCATGTCGACGTCGCCCCGACCCTGCGCGAAACCCGGAACGAACACCTCCTTGAATTGATCCGCGAAGCGCTCGCCCTGGCCCAACCCGACGAAAACCAACCGACGCAGACCGGCGCGCGGGCGATGGCCGCGATGGGCTGGGTCTACCACGCCGGGCTCCAGGACCAGGACGCCCTGGACTGGTTCCACCGCAGTCTCGACACCGCCGAACGCATCGGCGACCTCCACCGCCAGACGCGCATGCACTCCGCCCTGGCGACCGCTTACCACACCTCCAACCGACCGAAGCACTCGCTCATGCACGCCGACCGCGCGCTGCAGATCGCCCGCGATGTCTACGACGAAGACAGCCCGGAGGTCCAGTACGCCCTGTACATGTTCGCCGCCAGCCACGCCCGCTCCGGCGATGCGCTGCGCGGCTGCGAGATGCTCGTGGACATCATCGCCGAGCGTGAAAGCGTCGGCGCCCCGGTGTCCGTGTGGGCCCTGCTCACGCTCGAGCGCGGCGTCCTCCGCCTGCAAAGAGACGGAGACACGGACGCGGCCGCCCTCATGCATGAGCGCACGGAGCAATGGTTCGACCACACCCCGCCCGAGATGCTCAACGCGGACTGGGGCCTGGTCGTGCGCACCATGGCCGCCTACGAGTTCATGGTCGGGAACAACGCCGCCGCCCGGGCGCGGCTGACCCGCGCCGTCGAGCTGTTCTCGCGCTCGGGCCGACTGATGCCGCTGGCCATCGCGGACTACGTCTACCTCCACACCGGGCAGTCCGAAGACGCCGGAAACGCCGAAGACGCGTCGGCTTTGTACGACGTCCTGGCCGCCGCCTGCCAAAGCGAAGAACTGCCCGGCTACGCGGCCGTGATCGCTCAGCTCCACCCGCCGACGTCGGACGACGACCCGCCCGCCCCATTCGATCCGTCGCTGTTCAACGGGCTCAACGCGACCGGCATCGACCAGGTCAAGTCGGTCGCCAAGGAGCTCATGGTGCCGCGTTTCCGCGAAGCCCCCCGCGCCCAGGCCGAGCGCCGTGTGCAGGCGTTCGGGATGCGGCTCGCCCCGGCGCTGAGCAACCGATTCCCCGACGACCCCACCGCGCTGGTCCTGACCGCGTTGGCCCACTTCCGTGTCGGCCAGGCGGATGAAGCCCTCACGGTCATGCGCCGCGCCGACCCACTGCTGTCCAAAGCGCCCAGAGACATCGCGCTCATCGCCGACGCCTACCGCGTGTTGATCCTGACCGAAGTCGGACGGCCTTCGGAAGCCCGCTTCGCCTACGAGCGCGTCCACACCTGGCTGGATCAACCTCAGGTCGCCATCCCCGAACTCGCCTCCCGCGCGATCGAGCAATACACGCAACCATTCGTGCCCGGCGACGGCCTGCCGTATTAACGAGGCGACTAAGTGCCGGCAACCGAAGCGGCGTCGCGCTGCGGAGGCCCGCCGGGAAACTCGTCGAAGAACACCGCGCGGAACCCCGGCGGGTTGTACTCCCAGTGCCACGGCTCGTGCTGGAACGGGTACCACCCGAACTCCCGGCCGTAAAGGTGCAGCCACTTGTGCACCGGCGAACGACGCATGTCCACCACCGCGGACATCGGCCGCGTCGAAAGCCGGAATCGCCCGCCCGCGTCCTCGTCATCCGAAGTTTCGCCGTCCGGCCGGGGCAACTCGAAATCAATCGCCAGCCCCAGCGAGTGCGACGAAAAACTCGCCACCGCAAAACTGTTGCCCACCCGCGCCGCGTTCTCTCGGGCGCGCCGCGGGTCGCGGTGGCCCGAGAGGATCGTCAGGTCCACGCCGTCGCGCGCCGCCGCCTCGCGCATCTCGACGTACGCCCCCACCGCGTGCCGGTTGAGCTTCCAGTTGCCCTCGCCTTCCCGCCGCGGTTCGCCGGGCACCTCACGCCACTGCCCGAGCATGTATTCCCACAACTCCGGCGTCGCTTCGTCCCGCACGATCACCGCCACCGCCGCCCGGTTCGCCCGACGCTCGGGCGTCACCCCGTCCAGCGCATCGGCCAACGTCCCGGCGTACATCTCGTTCGGCCCCTCGTCCCCACCGGGGTAGTCCTCGTGCTGCCAGTCGAACGACCGAAACCGCTCGCCCAACTCCGTCCCCACCAGGTCCAGCGACGACGTGTCCGCGCGGTGCACAAAGTCCAGCTCAATCGCGCGCAACAACTCGGACCGTGTCGCCGGCGTGTCGTGCGCCACCACCCGATCGAACGCGGCGTCGATCACCGGCACGCCGCCGCGCTGCCGCAGCCGCCCCAGCACGTAGTCCGGCGGCAGCTTCGTGCGCGACCGCGAGCTGTACGCCACGATCTCCGCCAGCGCGTCGGCATCCCCCGGATGCGCGTAGTGGCGAACGCTCGGAACCACCGCCGACGGCCCGCCCGAACACCCGGCGATCAGACACGTTAAACCGAACATCGACACACAAAGAGCAAAGCACCGGCACATGGCAGACCCTTCCAATTCAAGTGACGGATCACGACGACGGCTCCCCCTGACCAAGCCTCTCGGTGGAGCATACCGCACCGGCGAACCGCCACTCCGGAGCCATTAAACGACAACACACCCCGCGAAGATCAGTCGTCGCATCGCCGCCCCCCTACCCCTATTACCAGCCCTTCGCTCAAACACCGCACCCGAAACGGCACCACCTCAAAAAGAATCGGCTGCCCCCCTGATTCAACTGCACCTCGAACTTGCAGCCGGCGTCGGCCGCCGGCAACGCCCCGCCGACGTCCTCGAAATCCATGATCCACCGAAAAGTCATGCGGCCAGCATACCCTTTCGACGAGCCACCTACGATGCCGCGATGAAAACGACGCTTCAAACCACGTGCGTTTCGCCCTTCGTCTGTCTCTTGATCGCGGCGGGGCTCGGGATGCCGGGCTGCGCGGTCGCCGAAACTCAACACGAAACCGACGCCCCGCTGTGGCAGTTCAATTACGAAAGTGATCGCGACGGCGAAGACCACCGACCGGCGCTGCCGATGCCCGAGGGCAACTACCTCGTCCGCGTTCAACTCGGCGACGCGCGGCGGGCGTCGGACACGGCGGTCAAGGCCGAGGCCCGCCGGTACATGGTGCCGCGTGTCGCGCTTGCGCCCGGCGAGTTCCGCGACGTCGCATTCGTGGTCAATGTCCGCACGCCCGCGTTGCCCGACGGCGGGCAGGTCAGGCTCCGGGACCGTGAAAAGGACCGGGCCACCTGGGACGCGGACCTCTCGCTGGAGTTTCTCGGTGAACGGCCGGCGGTGCGTTCGATTGAGGTGTTCCCGGCCGAGGCGGTCACGGTGTTTTTGTTGGGCGACTCGACGGTGGTTGATCAGCCGGACGAGCCGTGGGCGGGCTGGGGCCAGATGCTGCCGGTGTTTTTCGGGCCGACGGTTGCGGTGTCGAACCACGCCGAGTCGGGCCGGGCGGTGAGCAGTTTCGTCGCCGAGCGCCGGTTCGAGAAGGCGATGGCGATGATGAAGCCGGGCGACTACGCGTTGATCCAGTTCGGCCACAACGACATGAAAGAGAAGTGGGAGGGCGCCGGGGCGTACGGCAACTTCACCGAAGGCCTGCGGAAGATGCTCGCCGCGATCCGTGAAAACGGCGGGCACCCCGTCCTGGTCACGCCGATGCACCGCCGCTGGTTCAACGACGACGGCACGGTGAAGCCGACGCACGGCGACTACCCGCAGGCGATGCGGGATCTGGCTGAGGCGGAAGATGTCCCGCTGATCGACCTGCAAAACATGAGCGGTTCGTTCTACGAAGCGCTCGGGCCCGAGGGGTCGAAAGGCGCGTTCGTGCATTACCCGGCCGGCACATTCCCCGGCCAGACCGAACGCCTCAAGGACGACAGCCACCACAACAACTACGGCGCGTACGTCCTGGCCCGGTGCGTGGTCGAGGGCATCCGCGAGCACGACCTGCCGCTCGCCCGACACTTGATTGAGGGGTTGAAGCCGTTTGATCCGGGTGATCCGCCGACGGCGGCCGCGGTGGACGTGCCGACGAGCGGGTCGTTGGCCGCGGACGAAACCCCGGAGGGGAACTGACGCGTGGGGTGGGCACCGCATTGACATGCGGTGCTCGGTCTCTTCATCCTGCAAAGGTGGAGCTCCTTACGCCCCTGCTTCACTTGTCAAAGAGCCGGCAGCTCCATAAAGCGGCGGCCGGCGGCCGCCGTCGAGCGCTCGCAAACCCACGCGCCCCGAACGGCCGACACCGTCGGCCGCTTTATATCACCACCTTCACCAGGGCCGGACCTTCATGTCCCACGCGGCGGCGGCTCCCACTTCACGCAGCACCACGCGTCCGGTTCCAAGTGCCACAGGTTGGACGCCTGCCTCACTTGGAACGGAAGCCCCGGCGAGCCGTGCGTTCGGATCGGACTCCCTTGGCGTGTGTCCCGTCGACGTTCGTGACCGGCCCGTCGGCCGATGAGAGGAACGCTGCGTTTTCCCGAGACACGGCCTCACCGAC
>JAUIGU010000063.1 GCA_030432595.1 Phycisphaerae bacterium | reverse complement strand
GCGCGGAGGTCGGCGGCGCGCTGGCCCCCGGTGGTACACGCGGCGAGCATCGCCGCGAGGCACACCAGTCCGGCCAGACCGATCCGACGACGCGAGCCGAGCAGGCTCGGAAGGATCGTGATGACCTGTTCACTTGTCAGGGCGTCCTGCCGGTTCACGCCGAGGCCTCCATGCCGGGCGGGGGGAAGTAGTCAGAATTCAGTAGGTCAGTAGTCAGTAGAGTCGGAGTCGAGCCGCGGCGTTGCATGATCGCTATTGGCTACTGACTCCTGTCTACTGACTACTTCCGATTCACGGCGTCGGCACCTCCGCTTGCGCGGTGTCGGCTTCGTCGCGTTGGCTGCGGGCGAGATACACGGCCTGACCCGGGCGGACCGACCAGATGTTCTCGATGCCCTCGACGCCGCGGTCGCTGATGAAGTACACGTCCCCGGTCGGCGACCACGCCGGCTGCAGGTTCGCGAAGTCGCCGGTCGTCAGCTTGGCCCGGCCCGTGCCGTCGCGGTTGATGACCCAGACGTCGGCCTTGGTCGGCTTGGCGGGGTCGTCGTTCTGCGGGTCGATCACCGTGCAGAACGTGATGTTCTGGCCGTCGGGCGACCACTCGGGCGTGATCACCGCGGCGTTGCTGCTCACCGCGATTTCGGTGGGGCTGATCGCTTCGCCGTCCACGATGTCCACGGTCCAGACGCTGAACCAACGGCTGCCGCGCTCGCGGGCCCGCTGGAACACGATCGTGTCGTCGGTCGGCGACCACACGGGGAACAGCCCGTGCCCGATGATGCGCTTCTTCGTCGGCCGCGCGAGGTCGACCAGCACCAACTCCCACTGCCCGGCCTGCGAGCCGTACGAGCAGTAAACCAGTTGCGAGCCGTCGCGGGAGAACGACGGGTGGATGTTGTGCGCGTCGTCGTTGGTGAGCTTGACGACCTGGCCGCCGTCGGCGTCGGTGACGTAGATGTCCCACGATCCGGCGCGGTCGGAGGCAAAGGCGAGGGTCTTGCCGTCGGGCGAGACGGCGGGCATGACGTCGTTGCTGGCGTCGCTGGTGAGCTGGGTCACCGCGGTGCCGCCGACGCGCTGGCGGTAGATGTCGGCCGTCTCGCGGTGGCGGGTGCTGGCGAAGTAGAGCCACTGGCCGGAGGGATCGATCTCGACGTCGAAGTCGGCGCCCTCGGTGGTGAAGGTGACGCGGCGGAGGTTGTCCTGGGCGTCCATGGAGCTGGTGCGGGCGCCGTCCTGGCCCTCGAACTGGCCGTAGAGGTTGAACTGCCCGGGGTTGCCGCCGCGCGGCTCGCGGTAGACCGGCCGACCGCCGACGGTGGTCAGGTCCTTGGCGGAGCTGTGCTGGAAGTCGATGGCCTTGTTCTCGGCCTCGCGGACGCGCGACTCGTAGGCCGGGGCGTTCTGGGTCTGCTGCACTTGGGTGCCGCCGGCGAAGGCGACGCGTTGGCCCTGGGCGTTGTGGGTGGTGCCGGGCGTGGAGGCGAAGGTCTGCGCGTCGGAGGCGGCGGCGGACGCCGAGGCGTGCGGGGCCTGGCCGGCTTGACCGGGCTGGGCGGGGTACTGCCGGTGCTGGGCGGTGACGAAGCCGGAGCTGGGCGTGGTGTAGGTCTCGCACCCGGCTGCGCCCAGAAGGCTTGCGGCGAGAACCAGCGTGGCGGTGGAGAAGTTGATCCGCATGTGCAAACCCCTACTGAGAACGATGGGAACGGGTCGGGCGTCGTTGCCGAAATCCTGGCGGCGGCTGGTTATCCAGCCCCCGCACCAGCCGTATCGGACGAACCGGGCCTCGACCCTTCAACCACGTCCGGGCAATGGCCTTATCGGACAGCCACGCGGAGCCACTTGAACGCTCACGGCGTCTGCGCCCCTTGACCAAAGTCGCCACAAACACCGATCCCGCCTCGACATGGAACAATCCGCCCGGCCCGGCAATAATCCCTCGGGAGCCGGGCTTCGTTTCCGCGAAGCCCCGGCGACCTGTACGCCCCACCGCCCGCCGTGCGGGATCACGCCCGCACTCACCATGCCCCCCACCGACCCCGGCATCGTCGAATCCTTCTTCCTGGCGATCCGCTGGCCGCTCAACGTCGCGTACGTCGGCACGATCCTGCTGCTCGCCGCCTTCGGGCTGCACCGCTACTGGATGATCTTCCTGTTCCGCCGCCACCGCCGGCACTACGCCCGGCCGGCCCGCCGCTTCGCGCCCGACAACCTGCCCCGCGTCACGGTCCAACTTCCGATGTTCAACGAGGGCGCGGTCGCCGTGCGCATCATCGACGCCGCCTGCGCGATCGACTACCCGGCCGGCCGGCTGCAGATCCAGGTCCTCGACGACTCCACCGACGGCACGGAAGACGTCACCCGCCGCCGCGTCGCCCACTGGCTCGCGCAGGGGATCGACATCCAGCACCACCACCGCGCCGACCGCACCGGGTTCAAGGCCGGCGCGTTGGCCGCCGCGACGCCCGACGCGACCGGCGGGCTGATCGCGATCTTCGACGCCGACTTCGTGCCGCCGGCCGACTTCCTCCGCCGCACCGTCCACCACTTCACCGACCCGAAGCTCGGCATGGTGCAGACGCGCTGGGCCCACCTCAACCGCGACGACTCGCTGCTCACCCGCGGGCAGGCCATCTTCCTCGACGGGCACTTCGTCATCGAGCACACCGCCCGCAACCGCAGCGGTGCGTGGATGCATTTCAACGGCACGGCCGGCGTCTGGCGCAAGCAGTGCATCATCGACGCCGGCGGCTGGCACCACGACACGCTCACCGAGGACATGGACCTCAGCTACCGCGCCCAGCTCGCGGGGTGGAACTTCCGGTACCTGCCGCACGTGGCGTGCCCAGCCGAGCTGCCGCCGGAGATGAACGCGTTCAAGAGCCAGCAGCACCGCTGGACCAAGGGCTCGGTGCAGGTCGCGCTAAAACTGCTGCCAAAGGTCTTGCGGGCGGACGTGCCGGCCCACGTCAAGATCGAGGCCACGGCGCACATGCTCTGCCCGGTGGTGTACCTCGCGGTGCCGGTGTTCACTTTGCTGTGCTACCCGGCGGTGTACGTCAACTTCCACCTCGCGCCGCCGGGCGTCGTGCCGGGGCTGCTCGTCAGCGCCGCGCTGCTCACGCTGGGCACGGTGTCCGCCGCATCGTTCTACATCACCAGCCAACGCGCCCTGCGCCGCTCTGGCTGGCTCACCCTGCTCCAGGTGCCCATGCTCTTGTCCATCGGCATCGGTATCGCGCTCAACAACGGGCTCGCCGTCCTCGAAGCGCTGCTGGGCAAACAATCCGACTTTGTGCGCACCCCGAAGTACGCCAACCGCGCCGACGCCGATCCCGGCAAATCGGCAATCACCAATCGCAAACCGGAAATCCTCCCCATCCCCTCGCTCAAGAAGGCCGTGACCATCGTCGAACTGCTCATGGGTCTGCTGATGCTCCACGCCGCGGCGCTCTCGCTGACCAGGCCGGGCACCAGCATCGCCACGCCGTTCCTCGTGCTCTTCGCGACCGGGTACCTCTACGTCGGGCTCACCTCCGCGGCCACCCACCTCCGCGCCCACCTCAACGCCCGCCCGCATAAAACCGATGCTTCTAAAGAAGCCCACGCGTTGTAAGCGTGAGCCGACGCCCGGCAAAACCTCACGGGCGCTTCACCCCACCCGCCGCCGCGACCCGACATGCGCGACCTCCGCTCGCCGCTGATGTTCGAGCCCACCGTGGCCGGCCAACGCGTCGTCCTGCCGCGGCGCGGCGTCGGCAAGGGGTCCTTCGTCACCTTCCTCTTCGGCCTCGCCTTCGCCGGCGTCCCGGGGTACTTCCTGGGCTACCAGAACCTCCGCGAGATGATCGACGACGGCGCGTTCAGCCTGTTCGCGTTCGTGCCCATGCTCTTCTGTTTGCCGTTCGTGCTCATCGGCGGGGCGCTGGTGCTCTCCACGCTGGGCTTGTGGCTGACGCGCACCACCATCCGCATCGAAGGCGACGAGCTGATCGTCAAGGACGGCCTCGGCCCCTTCGGTCTCACCCGACGCCGGCACGCCGACGACCTCGCCGGGTTCAAGATCGACGTCGGCGCGTCACGCACCAACGGCGGGCCGTCCAAGCCGATGGACCACTTCGCGTCGCTGACCGCAAGCCTCGCCGAGCCCCCGAACCCCGACCACGGCCCCGACGGCAAGAAGCGCATGCCCTTCGCGATCGCCATCGGCTACCCGCGCGACCTGCTCCACGACTTGGCCGACCAGCTCGCCGAGGCCTTCCGCACCACCGGCCGGCTCGGGCCCGAGCGCGAGTTGACCGTGACCGAAGACGTCAAGGACCTCGACCACGACGATGACGACTTCGCCCTTGACACGCCCGATTCTGTCCCCGACCAACCCGCCGACAGCACCATCACCATCGAAGCGCAGCCGCACGGCGTGACCTACCACGCGCCGGCCAAAGGCGTCGTTAAAGGTTCGTCCGGCTTCTTCACGTTTGGCTTGATCTGGAACGCCATCGTCTTCGCCATCCTCGGCGTCATCTTCTTCGGCGAGCCCACCACCGAAAACGGCCAGCCGATCAACTGGTCTTCCATCGTGCCGATCCTGATCGTGCTCGCCTTCGTCGCGGTCGGCGTGGGCATGATGTACGCCGCCCTGCGCATGGGCACCCGGCACGTCACCCTGAAGGTCCTGCACAACGACACGCACGCCCCGCGTGACCACCACCGCGCGGCCTCCACCGCCGACCTGTTCATCGAGGAAGCCCACCTCTTCGGCAAGAAGCAGTACGACCTGCCGGCCGGGAGCGTCGCCGCCATCCGTGTCGGCCACAGCGGCATGTCCAACAACGACGAGCCCGTCAACAACCTCCGCGTCACCCTCACCCCCGAAGCGTCCGCCCAGGCCAAAGACTCTGCCAAGGCAGCCCCCCGTTTCCACGACCCGGATGAATCCGCGAAACCCCGGAAAACCAAGGCCAAAACCCTCGGATTCTTCACCGAACGCGACGACGACGAACTCCGCTGGCTCGCCGCGCGGCTCCGCGCGGACCTGAACGTCCCCCGCAATCCCGTCGCCTGAACACGACATTCATGGGTCGCTCAAACGACCCGCTCACCCGACTTCGCCCGCTCTAGAGCGCGTTGCAATATGTATGACTTTTAGCTGCGACGCACCGCGTCGCAGTTTCATCGTCAATCATCGGTAACACCTGCGACGCGGTGCGTCGCAGCTAAGAGAAAGAAAGGACGTAAATACCTTGAGGCAACAGGCACGCCTGAAAGTGACCCGCGCGACGTACCCGTCGCGGACGCTCCGCGCTCTGACTATCCGGTACTGACAGAGCCGGGAGCGTCAGCGACCGGTCATCACGGGCCGGCGGTTTTCGACCGTGCCTAACCACCAACAACTTCCTCCACGCGGGCTTTGACCGCTTCGAAAGACGCGTCACCGATCGTCGGCGTTGCACCTTCCGCTTCCAAAGCGTCTTCCCCGTCCAACGGCACCCAGCTCCGGCACCCCGCGAACGTGTCACGGTTGGGGATCGCCTTCGGCTCGTCGAGCCGGTGTACGCGCAAGGCCAGCAGCCACAGCGGGCGGTCCGGTTTGTAGTTGAAGCGCATGTCGATCTGCTCGCGCGTCCACGGGTGCAGGTCATCGAGCCGATCAAACGCTTCGCGCGACGGCACCGTCCACGCTCCACCGACCTCGGCCCAGGCCTTCAGCGCGATTTCGCTCGGCTCGGTTTCCACCGGCGTATCGCGCAAACCCTCGAGCCAGCCGGGCTTGATCCACTCGAGCTTCTCATGTTCCCACGCCGGGAAAAGCGCGAACCGCTCGTGCTCCAGCCGAAAGCGCCCCGGCCCGTCAAACTCCGCGATCCCGCCCTTGCGCAGCACGAGACAACAACGCCCCGCCGCCAGCAGGTCGCAGACGATGGCCCACTCTTTCAACGCGACATCAATCATCACATCCGCTCGACCACCCGGATGCCCAGCAGGTCCAGCCCGCGTTTCAGCGTCGCCGCGACCAGGCCGCACAGCGCGAGCCGGCTGTGTTTCGTCGGCTCGTCCTCGGCCTTGAGCACCGGGCACGACTCGTAGAACCGGTGGTACAGCGTCGCCAGCTCGAACAGGTACGTGCACAGCCGGTGCGGTTCGAGGGACTCGCCGACCGACGCGACGGCGGCGTCGAACTGTGCCAGCTTGAGCACGAGCTGCCGCTCGCCCGACTCGGACACGTCGATCGCGAAGCCCGCCGCCTCATCCGGCGTCACGCCGCCCTTGCGGAAGATGCTCTGGATCCGGGCGTAGCTGTAGAGCAGGTACGGCGCCGTGTTCCCTTCCAGCGACAGCATCCGGTCCCAGTCGAAGACGTAGTCCTTGACCCGGTCGTTGCTGAGGTCCGCGTACTTCACGGCGCCGATGCCGACCGCCCGGGCGACATCGTTTCGCTCGTCCGCCGGCAAGTCGGGGTTTTTCTCGGCGATCACGCGCTCGGCGCGCTGCACCGCCTCGTCCAGCACGTCGCCGAGCCGGACGTTCGTGCCCTCGCGGGTCTTGAAGGGCTTGCGGTCCTTGCCCAGGATCGTGCCGAAGGGGACGTAGTCCAGCCGGACGCCCTCGCCGATCCAGCCGGCCTTCTGCGCGGCGGCGAAGAACTTGTGGAAGTGCTCGCGTTGCCGGTGATCGACGACATAGACCACCCGATCGGCCCCGACCTCCTGCACGCGGTAGCGCACGGCCGCGAGGTCTGTCGTGGCGTAACCGTAGCCGCCGTCGGACTTGCGGATGATCAGCGGCGCGGCGTCCTCGGACTCGCCGAAGACGCACAGCGCGCCGTCGGAGACCTTGGCAACGCCGGCCTGCTCGAGCAACGCACAGGTTTCCTGAAGTTTGTCGTTGTAGAAGCTCTCGGGCTTGAGGTCGTCGTCGGTGAGCAGCACGCCCAGCCGGGTGAAGACCTCGTTCATGTGACGGACCGACTCGTCGATGAGCGCCAGCCAGATCGCCCGCGCTTCCGGTTCACCCGATTGAAGCGCGACCACGCGCTTGCGCGCCGCCTCGGCGAAGGCCGGCTCGTTGTCGTCGCGCTGCTTCGCTTCCTGGTAGAGCGTGTTGAGGTCGGCGATGCGGTGGTCGCCCTGCGGATTCCACCCCGTCTCGATGAGGTGCTGGAGGAGCATGCCGAACTGCGTGCCCCAGTCGCCGATGTGGTTTTGCCGGGTGACGGTGTGCCCGAGGTGGGTGAGCACGCGGGCCAGCGCGTCGCCGATGATGGTCGAACGCAGGTGCCCGATGTGCATCTCCTTGGCGAGGTTGGGGCCGGCGTAGTCGATGACGACGTGCTCGGGCGTCGCGGCGGCAGAGGTCTGCGTCGGCGGTTGTAGTTGGGCCGCGGCGTCATTCAGCGCCGGCGCGCTCAGGGCCATGTTGATGAACCCCGGGCCCGCGACCTCGGCCGGCCGGTCCAGCAGCCCGCCGGCGTCACCGAGTTCCGCGACGATCTGCTCGGCCAGGTCGCGCGGTTTGGCGCCAAGCTTCTTGCCCAGGCCCATCGCGAGGTTGGCCTGGAAGTCGCCGAACTTCGGGTCGTTGCTGGGCCGGACCAGCGGGTCCGCGTCGCGGTGCTCGTCCCCGAGCGCCGCGGCCACCGCCTCGGTCAGCGCGGCCTCCAACTTGCTCTGCAGGTCTGCCATGGGGCGGACATGGTAGTGCCCCGGTCCTAAAGGAGGATTCGCGCGAGGCTCCAAAGCCTACGACGCCTCGACCCGCGCTCCGCGCCCCTCGCTTCGAAACTCATTCCGACCAGACGGGTTCGAGCACCAGCACGCCCTGCTCCGCCCCACCGGTCACCTCGACCTGGGCTTCGAGCCGCCGGCCGTTCGGCAGCGTCGCGGTCACGCGGTGCCGGCCCTTGAACACCCGGGCGTCGGCGTAGCCCAGCACGTCCGACGTGAACGCCTCGTCCGTCCACCACCGCTGCCGAAACAGCCGATCGAGCACCGCCCCGCTGCCGGTCGGTTGCCCGTGCTCATCGATCAACGCCGCCGCCGGGTCGCGGGCCGTGGACGGCAGCACGCCGTCGAGGTAGATGCCCGCCACCGTCGGCTCGGCGAACAAGGTGATCAAAACCGTCTCCAGGTTCGCCGGCGCGTTCAGGTCCGACGCCCCGCCGACCTCCAGACCATCGACCAGCACCGGCAGGTCCAGCCCGCCGATGCGCTGCGTCCAGCGGCGGAACACGCCCGGGCGAAACTCCGCCCCGAACACCTGCCCCACGCTCAGCCCCGCCGACGGGATGAACACCTGCCGGGCGCGTTCGGCCTCGATCAGCGCCCGTCGGCCACGCTCGCCCTCCATCGCGTGGCCCTCGCCGACCCAGAACGACGCCGCCGGGTCCGCCAACGCCGCCCGGCGGAACAGCCAACGCAGTTCCGCGTCGGTCAGCCAGTCGTGCTCCAGATCGTCGACGTACAGCGCCGCGCTGCGCAGCCGACCGCGGAACCGGCCGACAACGGCATCGATGTACCGCCGCGCTGCGTCGAGCTTTTCGTCGCCTTCGAGCCCCACCGCCCAGCCGGGCTGGAACGCCGGGTCCGCCGAGAGCATCCCGCCGAAGTGCACGTCCAGCCCGAACAACTCCGCCCAGGTCAGCGCCGCGTCGATCGCCTCGAAGTCAAAGTCCGTCGGCCCGCTGGGCTGCACGCCCGGCCACGCCGTCAGCGGCCGCAGCGACGCCGCGTTGAAACACCGCCACACCGCCGCGTCCGGGTCGTAGCCGGCCAGCCCGCCGGCGTGCACCACCACACCCAGCGGGAACGCGTGCCGGGCCTGCTCGAACCGCACCGCCACGTCCGGCACCGGCCGCTGCCGCTCGTCCAGCACCAGCACCCGCACGTCCGCCTTGCGCGTCGCTTCGATCCGCTGCTCGGCCTGATCGACCCACGGCCCCAGCACTGTCTGAGCCGAAGCAGGCAGCGCGAACCAGGCCATCAGCAGGACTACGCAGACGCAACTCGAAACAGCGAAATATCGCAGCGCTTTCACGCCCTCGTCATCGGTCAGAGGGCTGGCACGGATCGACGCGACCGATAAGCGACGAGACGAAAACGCTCGTGGGAAGTGGCTTGGCCAGCCGCACGCCAACGGCGTGCGCGCAGCCCGTTGGGTCTTTTTGCGCCACGGCCGTAAGCCTTGCGCTTTCGCGCACTTGCGTCCATCCTAGGTCTCCCGCCAAGGAGCCCAGGATGGAACGCAAGATCTTTCGGTTCTTACTCGACCACTTCG
>JAUIGU010000025.1 GCA_030432595.1 Phycisphaerae bacterium | reverse complement strand
CCTGGCCGTCGACGCGCGGGCGGGGCCCCGTCTCGAGCGTGGTGCTCGGCACGCGCTCGGCGTGGTTGCCTCGGGGTTTGGTGTTGGAAGGCGAAGCGGGCATGTCCGTTTCCGCTTGGCGTGATGGGCGGCGTGGCGTAGTGGCTGCCGGCCGATCACGGGGGCCGATCCAAAGGGACCGATCAGGGCGGTGTTCTCGGCGTGGCCCGTTCCCTGAATCACGGGCCGGCCGAACGATCCCGGCGGGACGCGCAGGTTGGACGCGCGCCGCCGGTCGGCGGTTCGCGTCAGCGCGCGTCGCCGAGCGCGATCTCGGTGACGTCGGGCGGCGGCGGCGGCTTGCGGTGGGCGCCGGACTCGGCGCTGGCGGTCGAGGACCATGCCAGCGGCAACGCCAGCACGGCGGCGATCAACGACAGCCGGGCGGCGTGGCGCATTCCGCGGATCAAGGTCTTCACGTTCATGGGTTCGAGCGGTCGCATCTGACGCTCCTTCAATAAGGACGGCCCGGCAGGTTCGGGTTGCTTCACGCGGGGGGCGTGGAGCGCATTCGGCCCGTCATCGGACGAACCGGTTCCGCCGGGTTGGGCGGGGAGTGCCGTCGATTTTACGTTGGTCGCGGCGGTTTCGTTCACGCTAAGCGACTGATATTCCTGATCTTGCGACGATTTAGGCTGTTTTTGGTCGACGTTGCCATGCCCCATAAGGCCGTGACGACGGGGGGACGACGAACGCAATAAAACGCGTAACACGGAAATCAATTCGTAAAGTCATTTCATTTCGTTGTTTATGGTTATTCAGGTGCCTGCTTCGGGTTGATTTTCCAGTTTTTCGCCGACGAATCCGGTCGGGATGGGCCGTCGGATGAGCCGTGGTCGTGACCGAGGTGCCGCCGAGTGGCGGGGGTTGCGGCGGCGGCGGGCCGGTGTTCCTTATGAAGTGGGACCCAGAACCAGGAAAGGAGGCCCACCGTGCGTGAGCGTCAGAACCCCTCCGAGTTGATTCGTGATTTCGAAGCCATCCCCCCTGAGGCGACGCCAAACCCGGCGGGCGTGTTGCCCTGGACCGCGCTGATCGGGGCGGTGCTGGTGGTGGTGGCCCTGCTGGGGCTGGCCGCCGCGGCGCCGTCGGCGCACGCGGACGGCGACGGCCACCGGCGCGGGTACGACCGCGACCGCGGGGGCGTGTCGTTCTCGATCGGCGTCGAGGCCGGGCGGCGCAGCCGGAACAGCGGCTTCAGCGTGGGCGTGCGTTACGACCACAGCCAGCGTGACACGGTGCGGCGGGTCCGCACGTTCGACCACGTGGATCGGCAGGGCTACGGCGGCCGGCGCGGGTCGCACGCGTTGCCGCGCGTCGAGCCGGTCCACCGCCGCGTCGACACCCACCGCAACTCGCGTTACGACCACTACCGCGACGACCACGTCTACGAGTCCCGCCGGACCGTGATCCGCCACGACCCGCCGCGCCGTGTGATCGACCGGCACGTGGAGCGTCACGTCAACCGCCCGGTGGTCCGGCATCAGCCGCGCGGGTACTGGCGGAACCAGTGGTGCCCGCCGGTCTACCGCACGGTCTACGACCGTTGCGGCACGCCCCGCCGGGTGTGCGTCCGCCCGGGGTCTTACCAGCGCGTCTGGGTCCGCATCGAGGTCGGCGGCCACCACTGAGCCGACCCGACCGGCGGCCGAACCCCACGGCCCAATCCCACGGCTCTGCCCCATCTGATTGATCCGGCCCGGAGGGCGCCGCGGACGGTCCGCGGCGCCCCTCCATTTTGTCAGGGAGTCGGGGGTCGGCAGTCGGCTGTCGGAAGACGTCCCGGTCTGTTTCCGACTGCCCACTCCCGACTGCCGACTCCCGACTGCCTGCTGGCTACTTCTCCCCGACTTGCTACTCTGTCCGGCCCATGCCAGCGAACATCCGTGAGATCAAGGGCCGGATCAAGGCCGTCAAGAACATCCAGCGCATCACCAAGACGATGCAGCTGATCGCGTCGGCGCGTTTCCAGGCGATGCAGAAGAAGGCGACGCAGGCCCACGCGTACGCCGACCGCATCCAGGCGATGGTCGCGGAGGTCGCCGCGGCGATCGCGGGGTCGGACGAGGCGGGCGAGCAGCCGCTGATCTCCCCGCCGGGCAAGTCGCCGAACAAGACGCTGGTGCTGGTGCTCACCGCCGACCGCGGGCTGTGCGGCAGCTACAACACGAACGTGATGCGCACCGCCGAGCGGGTGGTGTTCGCCGAGTTGCCCGAGTCGCAGCGCCGCACCGAGGTCGTCGGCAAGAAGGGCATCGGGTACGCGAAGTTCAACCGGATCCCCGTCGATGAGGCGCACCTCGAGTTCGGCGACAACCCGAAGTACGAAGACGTCGCCGCGCTCGCCGAGCGGCTGATGGCGGAATACGCCGAGGGGAAGTACGACGCGGTGAAGGTCGTGTACACCAAGTTCATCTCGATGGGCACGCAACGCCCCGAGGTGCTGCAACTGCTGCCGCTCGAACCTCCGAAAGCCGACACGGGCGAGAAGACCTCGGCCACGAACTTCGAGTTCTCGCCCGAGCCGGGTGAGTTGTTGGGGCAGTTGCTGCCCGAGACGGTGAAGGTCACGCTGATGCGGGCTTTCAACGACGCGACGGTCAGCGAACAACTCGCCCGCATGGTCGCGATGAAGGCGGCCACCGACGCGGCGGGCAAGCAGGGTAAGAGCCTCAAACGCCAGTTCAACCGCGCCCGCCAGACCGCGATCACGACCGAGTTGTCGGAGATCATCGCCGGTGCCGCGGCGCTCGAGTAGGCGTCGCACAGGGCTGTCCGAGCGCGGGTTTGGGGTCTGGGGCTTGGGGTTTGTATCGCTGTGGCGTGGTTGTGGCTTTGCGGTGCCGATGAGTGGGCATCTTGACCTGTGCTTGTGGGTGGGCGTTGTACACCCGACCCCAAGCCCCAGACCCCAAACCCGCGCAACGAGCGCTCTAAACCGTCATCAATGCCCGGCACTCGTACACTGCCCGCATGGCCAAGCGCTCGATGTTCTACGGCTTCGACGCCAAGTCCTACCGCGTCCTGGGGCTGGGGCTGGAGTTGGGGCTGCTCATCGGCGGGATGACGTGGCTTGGTTTTTATCTGGACGGGAAGTTCGGCACGTCGCCGTGGCTGGCGTTGTCGGGGGCGCTGGTGGCGACGTTGGGCGGGAGTTACACGATCTACAAAACGATGGGGTTGGATAAGAAGACGTAAGTCAAGCCGACCGCGCGCACAAAGCCGCCGATGAAATCGGCGGGCGAGTGACCGCGGGTTTGGGGAGGGAGAAAACTCGTGTCCGTTTTTGGTTCGAGCACCGCCGATGCCATGCGGCTTTGTGAATGCGGGCTGCGGTATCGTGTCGGTTGGATGCTCAACACGCCGAACCCCGAATCCCCGAACCCGAACACGTCGAACCCCGCCGTGGACCCGACGCTCGACCCGGTGCCTTTCCCGGTCGGTCGGGCGATGACGGTGATGGGCGCGGCGGTGGTGTTGCTGGCGGCGGGGTTGTTTCTGGTGTTGCGGGGGATGGGCTGGCCTGTGCACGCGACGCAGAACCTGATCGCGGCGGGGGTGTGCGGCGGGTCGGGGCTGGTCGGGCTGCTGCCGACGTGGGTGATGTCGCGGAAGTCGCGTTACGGCGCGGCGCAGGGGTTCCTGGTGGGGGTGGTGCTGCGGATGTTTGTCGCCGGGGCGGTGGTGCTGGCGGCGCAGTGGGGCGGTTACGAGCACGGCCGGCTGCTGGGGTACTGGGTCGGCGGGTGGTATCTGGCGGTGCTGGCGTTGGAGGTGAAGCTGGTGTCGTCGTTCGTGCGGGACCACAGCGTGGCGCGTCCGGTCGAGGCGTCGAGCACGGGATGAACCGGGCAATTCCGGGCATCGCCCGCGGGTCGGGGTGACGGATACGGCCGGCTTTCCGGAAGTGGACAAAAACCCTTCCGAATTGTCGCTGGGCACCCCTGAACGCGGCGGGGACTGCTGCTATAACACACGGCCCCGCGGGGTGGACGGCCGATCCGCCATTCCCCCCGCCCGACCGTGCCCCACCCGATCCTGCCCCACCCGCGCCCCGCGCCCCGCGTCCGTGGAGAACTCGATGCCCGCCCTGCTCGCCGCCGGCGACAAACTCGACGCCATGTCCCACGTGCTGCCGCACTACCCGTTCGGCGGTTCGTGGTTCACCAACCACCACCTGATGTCGCTGGTCGTGCTGGTCGGCGGCATTTCGCTGCTCAAGCTCGTGGGGCGCAAGCTCCCCAACGGCGGCGACCACGCGGAGAGCTACGTCACCCGCGGCGCGCTGCCGCAGTTCTTCGAGTCGCTGTGCGTGTTCATCCGCGAGGACATGACCCGTCCGCTGTTGGGCAACCTCACGGACAAGTACATCAAGTACATCTGGTCGACGTTCTTTTTCATCCTGTTCGCCAACCTGCTGGGCATGATCCCGGTGAGCTCGATCTTCGGGCTGCTGGGCCTGCCGCACCTCAAGCACGCGTGGGGCACGATGACCGGCAACATCGCCTTCACCGGCGGGCTGGCGGTCATCTCGCTGTTCATGATGATCTTCGTCGGGCTCAAAGAGAACGGCATGGGGTTCGTCAAGCACATGTGGCCCGTGCCCGTGACCGCGCCCGAGGGCGTGGAGGGCTTGATGAAGCCGCCGGTGGTGTTGATCCTCTGGGTGGTCGGCTTGCTGGTGTTCCTGCTCGAGTTGGCGGGGCTGATCATCAAGCCGTTCGCGCTGGCCGTGCGTCTGTTCGCGAACATGGTGGCCGGGCACCTGGTGCTGGGGTCGCTGGTGATCATGGCGGTCACGGTGGGCGCGGTGGTCAAGGGCGCACCGATTCTTGGCGCGGCGATCTTCAGCTTTCTCGAGCTATTCGTCGCGTTTCTGCAGACCTACATCTTCACGTTCCTGACGGTGATCTTCATCTCGCTCGGGGCCGTGCACCATGACGAACACGACGAACACCACGCGGGCCTCGACGAGGGCGAGATGCCCGGCGACGCGGTCGGCGAAGGCCTGACCGGGACCGTGAGCGTGCCCGCCTCGCACTGACCGAACGAACACCGTGAGCCGGCCCGTCCCGGGCCCGGCCGGGGGCGAGACGCCCCGGCTCACACCCAATGAACTCCCCCGGCCGCCGCGTCCGGCCCCCCAAGTCGCGGCACCCGATCCATCCTTCCCCACCCTTTTTGATTCGGAGACCTGAGACATGATTGAGCAAGTGACCGCGTTGATGAGTTTTCTCCCCGTCCTCGCCGCTATCGAGGGCAACGTCGCGATCGGTGCCGGCCTGGCCGCGCTGGGTTCCGGCGTCGCCATCGGCTTCCTGGGCCTCGGGGCCGGCAAGGGCATCGGCAACATCGGCGGCAACGCCACCCAGGCCGTCGCCCGTCAGCCCGAGGCCGCCGGCCAGATCTTCGTCCAGATGATCATCTCCGCCGCGCTGATCGAAGGCTTCACGTTCTTCACGATCATCTTCGCCAGCGGCTGGGCCGGCACGATCCTCGAGGCCGCCAGCGCCGCCGGGGAGTAATCCTTTTGATATCCACCCCGCGTCGCCCACCGGCGTCCCGGGGCTTTCCTTTCCTCCCGCACCGGACCCCACGATGAGCCGACCCACGCCCCGCCTCCTCGCTTCGCTCACCCGCCGCAGCACGCAGCGCGCGGCGGGCGTCGCCGCCCTGTTGCTTGTTCACGCCCCGGGCGTCTGGGCCGCCACCGACGCCCACGGCGAAGGCGGCTCGCCGGATCGCGGCCTCATGCCCGACATCACGGCGAGTTACTTCTGGTGGGAGATGGTGTGGACCATCGTCGTGTTCCTGATCTTCTTCGGCGTGCTGAGCGTGGCGGTCTGGCCGAAGATCCTCAAGGCGCTGCAGGACCGCGAGGAGAAGCAGCGCAAGGACCTGCTCGCCGCCGAGCGTGCCGCCAAGGACGCCGAGAAGACGCTGGGCGAATACAAGACCCAGCTCGCCGCGGCGCAGAAGGAAGCGCAACGGATCGTGGACGAGTCGCGCACCGCGGCCCAGCAGGTCGCCGCCTCGGTGAAGGCCGACGCCGAGCGCGAGATCACCCAGCTCAAAGAGCGGACCCAGCGCGAGATCGCCGCCGCCAAGGAGTCGGCGCTGGCGGACATCTACGAGCAGTCGGCCGTGCTCTCGACACAGATCGCCGGGCGGATCCTGAAGCGCGAACTCAACCCGCAGGACCAGCAGGCGCTGGTGACCGAGTCGCTGCAGCAGCTGCAGCGGGAGAACAACTAAGGGTTCAGGGTCCGGGGTTCCGGGTACAGGAAACTGTGCCGGCCCCTTCGACCTGATCCGACCCTAGCCTTATTGGCGCGTCATTGAGATGGATGGCGTGTCCCGCCCCGAACCCCGCACCCTGAACCCCGTACCCCATGCCCGACTTCCAACCCAACGCCGTCGGCAAGCTCTACGCCCAGGCCCTGATCGAACTCGCCGACGAGCAGGGCCAGCTCGACGCGGTCGCCGACGAGGTCGGGCAGGTCGAGGCGCTGCTGCACGACCACGCGCAGCTCCGCACGCTGCTCGAAACGCCGGCGCTCTCGACCGACGACCGAGCGGGCCTCTTGCAACGCCTCTTCGAGGGCAAGGTCAGCGACGCGTTCTACAAGTTGCTGCAGGTGATGAACCGCAAGGGCCGGGTCGGCGAGCTGCCGGCGCTGGTCGCGTCGTTCGCCGCGCTGATGGACGAGCGTTCGGGCGTGGTGCCGGTCGAGGCTTACGTCGCCGCGCCGCTGGACGACGCCACCCTCGAACGCGTGAAGTCCGAGCTGGGCGCCGCGCTCGGCGGCAAGACCGTCAAGCTCGAACAGCACGTCGACGAGTCGCTCATCGGCGGCTTGAAAGTCAAGATCGGCGACAAGCTCGTGGACGCGAGCGTCGCCAGCCAGCTCCGCGCGATGCGCAATCAACTGATCCAGGCCGGCCGCGACAAGGCGGCGACGTTAAGTGTGTGATGTTTTTAACCACAGATTTCGCAGATGACGCAGATGGGAGGCAGTACGGATTTAGCCACAAAGATGCACAAAACACACAAATAGCGTCATCTTGATTTGCTTCACCGTTTTGTGTTTTTTGTGCCTTTTTGTGGCCATTCCAAATCTGCGACATCTGTGTAATCTGCGGTTCCTTTCCCGCGAGCCCCAAGATGAAAATCGACACCTCCGAAATCACCTCCGTCATCAAGCAGGAAGTCGCCAACTTCGGTGCCGAGCTTGAGGTCTCCTCCGTCGGCAGCGTCGTCGAGGTCGGCGACGGGATCGCCCGCGTGTACGGCCTGTCCAACGCCATGGCCGGCGAGATGCTCGAGTTCCACACCGACGAGGGCGAGCCCGTGCTCGGCCAGGTCATGAACCTCGAGACCGACATCGTCGGCGCCGTGCTCTTCGGCGATTACGAAGGCATCTCCGAAGGCTCGACCGTCAAGTCCACCGGGCAACTGCTCTCCGTGCCCGTCGGCGAGGGCGTGCTGGGCCGGGTGGTCAACGCGCTCGGGCAGCCCATCGACGGCAAGGGGCCGATCAACTCGTCGCAGTCCGCGAAGGTCGACATCATCGCCCCGGGCATCGCCGCCCGGCAGCCGGTGACCCAGCCGATGCAGTTCGGCGTCAAGGCCGTCGACTCGATGATCCCCGTGGGTCGCGGCCAGCGCGAGCTGATCATCGGCGACCGCAAGACCGGCAAGACCGCCGTCGCCGTCGACGCGATCATCAACCAGAAGTCCACGCACGACACCGACCAGCCGGTGTTCTGCTTCTACGTTGCGGTCGGGCAGAAGGACTCGACCGTCGCCGGCGTCGTCGCCGCGCTCGAAGAGCACGGCGCGATGGAGTACACCACCGTCATCAACGCCTCGGCGTCGACGCCGGCCCCGATGCAGTACATCGCGCCCTACGCCGGCACCGCGATGGCCGAGTTCTTCATGAACGGCGGCAAGCACGCGCTCGTGGTCTACGACGACCTCTCCAAGCAGGCCGTCGCCTACCGCCAGCTCTCGCTGCTGCTGCGTCGCCCGCCCGGCCGTGAGGCCTACCCCGGCGACGTGTTCTACCTGCACTCCCGTTTGCTTGAACGCGCCACGAAGTTGAGCGACGCCAACGGCGGCGGCTCGCTCACCGCGCTGCCCATCATCGAGACCCAGGAAGGCGACGTCTCGGCGTACATCCCCACCAACGTGATCTCCATCACCGACGGGCAGATCTACCTCGAGCCGGACCTGTTCTTCGCCGGCGTCCGCCCCGCGATCAACGTGGGCATCTCCGTCTCCCGCGTCGGCGGCAACGCCCAGATCAAGGCGATGAAACAGGTCGCCGGCTCGCTGCGCCTCCAACTCGCGGCGTACCGCGAGCTCGAGGCCTTCGCGCAGCTCGGCACCGACCTCGACGCCGCCACACAGAAACAGCTCACCCGCGGCGAACGCATGGTCGAGCTGCTCAAGCAGCCGCAGTATCAGCCGATCGACGTCATCGACCAGGTCATCCAGATCTACGCGGGCGGTGAGGGCTTCCTCGACGACCTCAAGGTCGAGCAGGTCCAGCCGTTCGCTACAGCGATCACCGAGCACTTCCACGGCCCGGCCCACGCGGTCCGCGACGAGCTCGCCGAGAAAAAGGCCCTCGACGACGACCTCAAGAAGAAGCTCTCCGACGCGATCTCCGGCTTCAAGGACGGCTGGACCGGCTGATCCCGCCGCCGCGCGCGAATCCTCCAACGCCCGCCGAGCCCCGCGTCATTTCGCGGGGCTTTTTTGGGGATGGATGGGCGGCCTGTTTACCCAGATTCACAGCCCCGCACAAAGTCGCAAAAAAGTTATAGAAAGGTCTTCACCACGGACCGAATCGGCATTATCCTTCGGGCTGGAGGAAGGTTTCAGAACCCATGTCCTTCCCCCTCGGCGGCCTGCGTCGAGACGGTGCCTATTTTCACATTTTTTCTCACGGAGAAGAAGACAGATGCAGAAGCTCACCCCCCTGACCGTTGCCGCCGCGTTGGCCGCGGGCGTTTCCGCCCAAGGCCAGATCTCGGACAACTTCGAGGTCGATTCCTCGGCCAACTACACCATCGTTGACGAGAGCAACGCTGCTAGCGGCGATGGCACCCCCGACAGCACCGCCGCCTTCGCGTTCGACTACGTCTCGGCCGGCATCCCGCTGGCCCCCAACTCGTCGGCGGGTGACGTGGGCGGCCTGCGACTCGCGGTCAACGAGACCGCCAACGACGCCGGCGCCGCCGACCACATCGCCGCGTTCAACAACACCGCGATCGTCTCGCCGTACTTCACGCTCAGCGTCGACATCTATATGGGCGTGGAAGCCGGTGCCGGCGGCTCGACCGAGATGGCCCACATCGGCGTCGCGGGCAACACCAGCGACTTTCTCTCGATCTTTACCCCCATCGTTGACAACGGCCACTTCATGTCGATGACTGGCGAGGGCGGTTCCAGCTCCGACTATCGCCACTCCGAGCCCGGCTCCCCCGCGGTTCCCAGCGGCAACGCCGACTACCTCAACTCGGACAACACCACCAACGCCACCGGCGACACCTACCAGGCCCTGTTCCCCTCGCCGCCGTACGACTTCGCCGGCTCCCCGGGCAACAGCTGGACCACGCTCACCATCGTCAACAACGGCAACAGCCTGACCTACAGCCTCGACGGCACGCCGATCATCCGCACCTCGTTCGACGGCTCGGCCGGCGACCTGGTCTCGCTGGGCTACACCGATCCGTTCAGCTCGGTCGGCCCGCACTTCGTGATCTACGACAACCTCACCGTCACCGACGTCCCCGAGCCGGCCACCGCCGCGTTGCTGGGCCTGGGTGGCCTGGCGATGCTCCGTCGCCGCAGCGCCTGAGCGCAAACCCACAACGCGATTTGCTCAAGGCCCCGCATGCAGATGCGGGGCTTTTTATTGCCGTTGCAGGAACGATTGAATGGACGGCGTGGCCTGACGCTTGCCCCGGCACTTCCCGGGCAGGGCGCAGAAGCGAAGCACGCGGTCAGGCCGAGACCGGTTGATGATGGGTCTGGTACCACGCCCAGAGTTTGGCGAGGCCGGCTTCGACGCTGGTCTGCGGGTCGTAGCCCAGCAGTTCGCGGGCCTTGGTGATGTCGGCGTGGGTGCGCTTGGGTTCGCTCGGCGGGGCGGGCGGGGTTTCGAGTTTGGCCTTCTTGCCCACGAGGTCTTCGACGATGCGCACGAAGTCGGCCATCTTCACCGGCTCGCCGCGGCCGAGGTTGATGACCTCATAACCGAGTGGTTTTTCTAAGGCGAGCACGACGCCTTGCACGATGTCGTCGACGAAGGTCCAGTCGCGCCAGAGCTCGCCGGCATCGAAGAGCGTGATGGTGTCGCCGCGGGCGATGCGGTCGGTGACCATGAAGGGCATCATGTCGGGCCTGGCCCGCGGGCCGTAGACGGAGAAGAAGCGCACGGCGGTGAAGTCCATGCCGTGCAGGTTGTGGTAGGTGTAGCCCAGCAGCTCGACGGCTTTTTTGGAAGCGGGGTAGGCGGAGAGCGGGGTGTTGGCGGGGTCGTCCTCGCGGAAGGGGAGGCGGTCGGTCTTGCCGTAGGCGCTGCTGGTCGAAGCAAACACAAAGTTGGTGCGAGCGGGGTTTGGGGTCTGGGGCTTGGGGTTTGGCAAGCCACCCGCGGGGCCAGCGCTAGACGGGTTCTTCGACTCGGGATCGGTTTCGGTTTTTCGTCCAGACCCCAAACCCGAAGCCCCAGACCTGCGCTCCGACGCCCTCTGTTCGTCCACCGCTTTCGCGGCTTCGAGCAGATTCACCGACCCCGTGATGTTGACGTCGGTGTAGAGCGGGGTGCGGCCGATGGAGTATCGGACGTTGGCCATGGCGGCCATGTGTCCGACCATGGTGGGTTGGTGCTCTTGGAAGAGCGCGAACATGCGGTCGGCGTCGCGGATGTCGGCCTCGACCAAGGTCACGCCGTCGAGGTCCGAGAAGCCCGCGACGTTGGCTTGTTTCTGGGCGACGTCGTAGTAGTCGTTGAAGTTGTCGACGGCGATCACACGGTGGCCGCGTTGGGCGAGCTGCTCGACCAGGTGCGAGCCGATGAGGCCGGCGGCGCCGGTGACGAGCGCGGTCTGGGGGATGGAAGCATCGGTGGCCGCGGACATGATGTATGTATCGGCCCGGTGGTGAGCGGGGTCTAGGGTCTGGGGCTTGGGGTTTGGCAGAAAGCTCGGCCGGTGAGGCCTGCCCCAGGCCCGGAACCCCGAACCCCAGACCCTACTTGGTCGGGTTCTGCCAGCGGTCGTCGCGGCGGGCGTTTTCGCGGAATCGGCCGTGGAGCCCGGTCGCGGTGTTGCGCAGGGCGGAGAGGAGCTGGTCGACGTGCTGGTCGTGGGGGTAGGCGTCTTCGAGGGCGCGGGTGGCCTGGACGGTGTTGACGACGCCGCCGCGCAGGCGGGGGGCGAAGAGTCGTTTGTAGGCGTCCTTGAGGTGGTCGATGGCGTCCTCGGTGAAGCCGCGGCGGGCCAGGCCGATGGCGTTGACGGCGCGGACCTTGGCGGGGTTGCCCTCGACGATCATGAAGGGCGGGACGTCGGTGGCGACGCGGGTCATGCCGCCGACGAAGGCGTGGGCGCCGATGGTGACCATGTGGTGGATGGCGACGCATCCGCCGATGATGACGTGGTCTTCGATCTTGACGTGGCCGGCGAGCTGGACGGCGTTGGCGATGATGATGTGGTGGCCGACGTCGCAGTCGTGGGCGACGTGGCAGTAGGCCATGATGAGGTTGTGGTCGCCGACGCGGGTGAGGTGGTTGTCGTTGGCCGTGCCCTTGTGCATGGTGACGGCTTCGCGGATCTCGTTGTGGTCGCCGATGATCAGTTCGGAGTCCTCGCCGCCGAACTTGAGGTCCTGGGGGTCGCCGCCGAGCACGGCCTGGGGCCAGACGGTGTTGTGCTCACCGAGGGTGGTGCGGCCGCAGACGTGGACGTGCGACATGAGCACGGTGCCGCTGCCGATGACGACCTTGGGCCCGATGATGCAGAACGGCCCGACGGTCGCGTCGTCGGCGATCTGCGCTCCGGGGTCCACGATGGCGGTGGGGTGGATGTTGGGCATGATTTGCTGATTGATGAGAGACGATTGATGAATGAAGGCAATCGGAAGCAAATCGGATCGGAGTGCTGAAATCATCAATCAGCACTCATCATTCATCAATCATTCCTGGTCGTCGTCGACCATCATGAACTTCACCTCGGCCTCGGCGGCGAGTTCTTCGGCGACATAAGCGCGGCAGCGCATGTGGGCGATGCGGGAACGGATGCGGACGGACTCGGCCTCGATCAACAGCTGATCGCCCGGCGTCACGGGGCGACGCAGCTTTACGCGGTCCAGGGACAACAACACCGGCAGCTTGCCGACCTGTTCCAGCGATTGCCCGATCAGCACGCCGGAGAGCTGGGCCATCGCTTCGACGACGAGCACGCCGGGCATGATCGGGGTGTTGGGGTAGTGGCCCTGGAAGAAGGGCTCGTTGATGGTGACGTTCTTGACGCCCACCGCGCGGCGGTCGCCGTCGATCTCGATGACGCGGTCCACCAGCAGCATGGGGTAGCGGTGGGGCATCATGCGGAAGAGTTTGCGCACGTCGGCGACGGTGTGGGTCCGCGCGAGGTCGGTCATGCGCTGACTGCGGAACTGCTTGAGCAGCTCGCGGGCCAGGTCGTGGTTGAGCGGGTGCCCGGACTTGTGGGCGATGATGCGGCCCTGGATCGGCGCGCCGATCAGGAACAAGTCGCCGATGAGGTCGAGGACTTTGTGGCGGACCGGTTCATCATCGAAGCGCAGCGCGTTGGCGCCGAGCGGGCCGTCGTCGCCGATGACGAGCGCCTCGTCCGGTGTGAGGTGGGTGAACAGTCCCTGGGCCTGGGCGGCGCGGGCTTCGTGTTCGAGGGAGAAGGTTCGGCAGGGGGCGATGTCGTGGCCGTAGTCGCCGTTGGTGTTGTCGAAGGTGTGGAGCTGCCGGCCGATGACCTTGGAGATTGGGGAGTAGTCCAGCTCGTAGGTGACCTGGAGACCCGGCTCCTCGGCGGGCATGGCGGCGATGATGGCGTCGTCCTGCCGCAGCGCGACGGGTTGTTTGATGACCAGGTAGTGGCGCGGGGCGTCCTGTTCCTCGACGCCGGCTTCGGAAAGGGCTTCGAAGAAGGGAAGCGCGGAGCCGTCGACGTTGGGGGTCTCGGGGCCGTCGAGGTCGATGACGAGGTTGTCGAGGTTGCGGCCGGCGACGGCGGAGAGCACGTGCTCGGTGGTCTCGACGGTGGCGTCGCCCTGGCGGAGCGCGGTGCGGCGGGTGCGTTTGACGACGCGGTCGACCAGGGCGGGGACGGGCGCGTTGCCCATGTCGGTGCGGACGAAGACGACGCCGTGGTTGGGCGGCGCGGGTCGGAAGGTGAGCGTGACCTCCTGCCCGTTGAACAACCCGCGTCCAGAGACGGAGACGGGTTGCGAGATGGTGTGCTGGCGGTCGGTCAAGGAAGGCAGTCGAGAGTCGGGAGTTGGCAGTCGGGCATGGTTCGTCCGGCCACGATTGCCGGTCGAGCGGTTTTGGTTAGTTTACCGGGGCGTTGATGGCGCGTTTGATGTGGACGGAGTGATCGGCATCCCGGCGGGATGTCGGGTGAATGATTTTCCCGACTGCCTACTCCCGACTGCCTACTCACTGCTTCATCATCTTCTTCACCTGCCGCATGACCTCGGGCAGTTTGGCGATGGCGACTTTTTCGCGGGCGACGATGGACATGGGTTTGCCCGGCGAGCCGGCCCAGCGTTCACCCGGCGGCACGTCGTTCATGAGCTGGATGCCGCCGGCGAGTTGGGCGCCGGCGCCGATGGTGAGGTGGTCGGCGATGGCGGCCTGCCCGCCGATCATGACGCCGTCGCCGACGGTGCAGGAGCCGGCGATGGCGGTGCAGCCGGAGATGATGACCATGTTGCCCAGCCGGCAGTTGTGCCCGATCTGGACGTGGTTGTCGAGTTTGCAGCCGTGGCCGAGCATGGTGGGCGTGAACTTGCCTTTGTCCACGCAGGCGCAGGCCCCGAGTTCGCAGTCGTTTCCGAGCTCGACGTGGCCCAGGTGGGGGACCTTGCGGATGGTGGGTTGCCCGTCGGCGTTGGTGTCGGGCCGGTACCCGAAGCCGTCGGTGCCGATGACGACGTGGCTGTGCAGGACGCAGCGTTTTCCGAGGGTGCAGCGTTCACGGACGACGACGCCGGGCCAGAGCACGCAGTCGTCGCCGAGCACGGCGTGGTCGTAGACGTGGCAGCCGGCGTGGAGGGCGCAGCGGTCGCCGATCGTGACATTCGGCCCGACGACGCAGTGCGGGCCGATGGCGACGTCGCGGCCGAGGGTGGCGGTCTCGTGGACGACGGCGGTGGAGTGGACGCCGACGCCGGGCCGGGGGTCGGGGACGGCGAAGTCCTCGAGGACGGCGGCCATCGCGAGGTCGGCGTTGTCGACGACGATCAGGGCTTGGCCGTCGCGGGGCGCGAGCGTGGCGTCGTCAGCGATGGCGCGGCTGACCAGCGCGGCGGTGGCGTGGCAGTGGGCCCAGCGGTCGGCGTAAGCGGGGTCGCCGATGAAGGTCAGGTCGCCCGGGCCGGCGTGTTCGAGCGTGGCGAGCGCGGACACCTCGGCCGAGCCGTTGCCGCGGACGTCGCCCCGGGTCTGCTGGGCGAGTTGGTCGGCGGTGAAGGTGGGCATGGGCGCGGGGTCCGTCCTTAATCCGTCCGTAAAAGGAAAGCCCACGTTCAGTGAACGTGGGCTTCACGGTGGTTGAGAGGATATCGCGATCCGGGGTTCCGCGTGGTTCGGGGCTTGGCCCGGGGCGGGGGTGCCGGGCGGGATTACTGGGCGTCGAAGTCCGCGTTCATGCGGGACACCACGGCCTGGGTGAGGTTCACGGCGTCCTTGCTGTAGATCACCTTGCGGTTCTGCAGGATGGCCATGATCTGCTGGGCCTCGGCGCGGGCGAGCTGGGCCATGTCCGGGAGCTGGCCGGTCGAGAGCACGACGTCGATCCCGCGGTCCTGGGCGACGGCGGCGGAGGCCTTGTTGGCGGCTTCGTAAAGCGCGAGGAACTCACGGGCGCGGCGGCTGGCTTCGAGCTGCTGCGAGACGCTGTTCCAGCCCTGCGCCGCGGCGGCCTTCTCGAGCAGCTCCTGGGTCTTGCTCTCGTGGGCCGACGTCCCGGGCGCGAGCAGGTCCAGGTCGGCCTTGAGCTTCTCGAGCTCGGCCTGCTTGCCCTTGGCTTCGTTCTCCCGCGCGGTCACGCGCGACTGCTGCTCGGACTGCAGCGCCTGGAACTGCTTGCTGCCCTTGATCACCTCGTCGAGGTCGACCACGGCCACGGCCGTCTTGTCCGCGGCGCTCTGGGCGTCCACCTCCCGCTGGGTCATGAAGAACACGCCGGCCAGCACCACGGCGCCGACCGCCGCCATCATCGTCCATTGCTTGTTCACGCTGCTTGCTCCTTGCCCGGGGGCGGGCACAAATCAACAAATCGGGAAACTGAACCTCTAGGTACGCCTACGCGACGCGGAAGGTTCGGCCGTGAGCATAGAAGATCGGCGTTTTGGGCACCAACCGGCCAACGTGGGCCCGGTCACCAAGTATCGCGAGGCGTGAGCAGGGGCTAGACCCTCGCCTGCTGCCGGCGACACCTCCGGAACCCCGAATCCGTCGCCCCGCCGCCGATCTCAACGGAACGGCAGGTCGAGCGTGAAACTGATCAATTCGGACTCGTCGGTGTCTTCGTCCACCAGCGGGACGGCGAAGTCCACCGCGAAGGGGGCCTGGGAGAGGAACGGCACCTTCATCCGCACGCCGGCCCCGACCGTGACGCGCCAGTCGGTGACGCCGAAGTCTTCCTCGAGGGTGCCCTGGTCGGTGAAGACGACGCCGCGGAGGTACTCGTCCACGAGCGGGAACTCGTACTGGAGGGTGGCGAGCAGGCTGAACCGCCCGCCCACCGCGTCGTCGCCGAGGGTGAGCGTGTCGTTGCGGATGCCGCGCGGGCCCACGCCGCGGAAGTCGAAGCCGCGGAAGCTGCGGCCGCCGGCGTAGAACTTCTCGAAGACCGGGGCCTCGTCTTCTTCGAGGATGTACCCCGACGACAGCTTGGCGGAGAAGATGGTCTTGCGGCCCAGGAAGTCTTCGTCGACGGTCCAGAACTTGATGATCGAGCCTTCGAGCCGGGTGAAGTCGAAGTCGCCGCCCAGCGCGCCGACGCGTTCGATTCCCAGGTCGAGCTGGCTGCCGCGCGAGGGCTCGAAGATGCGGTCGGCGGTGCTGCGGCGGATCTTGAACTCCAGCCCGGTGAGCTCGGACGTGCCCTCGACCGCGAAGACATCCACCGGGGCGTCGGGCTCGATGTCGTCGATGTCGACTTGGGTGAAGCGGGCGCCCACCGACGCGGACCACACGTCGCCGAAGCGTCGGCCGACCGTGACCTGCCCGCCGGCGCGGCCCTCGTCGTAATCGACGCGTTGGCGGTCGAGGAAGAAGCCCGCCAGCGACAGCGAGTAGTCGCTTTCGAGGAAGGCGGGGTCGCGCCAGGAGACGGAGTAGGTGCTGGCGTCGTTGCCGGGCGAGAGCGTGAGGTTGAAGGTCTGCCCGCCGCCGCGGAAGGCCTTGCCGGAGATCAGGTCGCCCCAGGAGTCGGGGAAGTCGGCGATGTCGAAGTTGCGCTGGCGGATGTCGACGGCGCCGCCGATGCCGAGGTCCGAACTGAGGTTGGCGCCGAAGGATATCGACCCGGTGTTGCGTTCGGAGACCTCGATGAGGACGTCGCGGACGTCGTCGCCGGGGTCGCCGAGGATGGTGACGGAGGTGTCGCGGAACAGGGCAGACTCGTCGAGGCGGGTGCGGGTGCGTTCGACGCCGGTGTTGTCGAAGCGTCGGCCGGGGGTCATGCCGCGGACCTGGCGGAGGACGACCTTGGTGCGAGTGAGGTCGTTGCCGCGGACGATGACCTTGCCGACGGTGGCGGGGCGGCCCTGGGTGACGCTGACGTCGAGGGTGACGCGCGGCTGGTCGGGGTCGAACCGGCGGGCGATATCGACGCGGGTGTGGAGGTAGCCGAGCTTGCCGTACAAATCGCGGATGGCCTCGGCCGACTCGTCCTGGGCCTCGGCGGAAAACACCGCCCCGGGTTTCAGCGGCATCGCCAAAAGCAACTGCGACTCGGGCAGCAGCAGCGGTTGCCCGTCGCCGCTCTCGAACCGCACCTCCGTCACCGTGTAGCGCGGGCCCTCGGACACGACGAACGTGACCACGGCCTTCTTCTGGTCCGGACTGATGTCGATCCGCCGGTCGACCTGGGCCTCGAGGTAGCCCCGCCGACGCAGGTACGTCCGCACCCGCGCTGCGTCGAGCGTGAGCAGTTGTTGGTTGAGGTGGCCCTTGGAGAAGATCGGGAAGTAGGTCTTCTGCCTGACCTCGCTGCGGAGCTGTTCGTCGGGGAAGCGGTCGTTGCCCTCGAAGCGGATCGCCTCGACCTGCACGCGTGGGCCCTCGACGACACGCAGCAGCAGGTCGCGGTTGGCGAGCCGGTCCTCGTCCACGGTGACCTGCACCTGGAAGAAGCCCTCCGCCTCGTAGGCGTCGACGACCTGCCGGCGGGCGCGTTCGATGAGGAACTCGTCCGCGGGGTCGCCGGCGCGGAGCACGACCTTGCCGTAGAGCTCGTCGGATTCGAGCGACTTGACGCCCTCGATGCGGACCGAGCGCAGCAACGGCTGCTCGACCAGCGCGTAGGTGAGGATGATGCCCGTGCCGTCGGGCGCGTCTTCGATCAGGGCGTCCACGCGGGTGAAGCGGCCCAGCCGGGTGATGCGGGTGATGTCGCCGTTGACCCGGTCGCGGTCGTAGGCGTCGCCGGGCTGCACGCGGACGGCGTTGTTGACCAGGACCGGCGAGACCTCACGCAGCCCGGTGATGCGGACATCGACAATGGGGCGGTTCTCGGCGTCGACGCCCTGGGCGTGGGCACCCGACCCCGAACACACCGCGAGCCAGACCAGCAGCAGCGCAAGCATCCCGCGCACCCGGAGGGGCGGGGGGGGCGGCGTCCGTGCCGGCGCGTGGTCGTGCTCGTGGTGGTGGTCAAGCCCCTGCATCGACGTGGAGCGGAGTGTAATTGCAATAGACGCGTCGCGCCGGTTCCGACGAGCCGCGACCGTGAGGGAGCGGGTGGCACACGGAGCCCGCTCCCTTACGGTCGCGGCTCGTATGCGCCATCGCCCCACCCCCGTCCCGAATTCCTTGCGGGTCTGCGGGGCCACCCCTACACTTGACCGGGCGCAAGCAGGCCAGCGTCGGCCCGATCCGGCCGATCCTTGTAATAGACGCCGCCCCCGATGGGTCTCCGCCCGCCGCGCCCCCGCGTCCGGGGCCGTCCCGCCGCCTTGCCCACCCGCTATTGCCCACCCCACGGCCCCGACGCCGACCCGCCCCCGAGGTCCCGACCCATGGCCACCGCGACCAAAACCGACTCGACCAAACCCGGGTCGAGCAAGCCGTCCCCCGACCGCAAACCTGCCCCCGCCGGGAAATCCAACGTGCCCGACCACGGCCTCAGCCCCGAACAGCTCCTCAAGCTCCTCGAGGACATGATGCTCATCCGGCGCTTCGAAGAGCGCTGCATGCAGTCCTACCAGCAGGCCAAGATCGGCGGCTTCTGCCACATCTACATCGGCCAGGAAGCCACCGCCGTCGGCTCCATCGCCGCCACCAAGAACGACGACCCCATCGTCACCGCCTACCGCGACCACGGCCACGCGCTCGCCCGCGGCATGTCGCCCAACGCCTGCATGGCCGAGATGTACGGCAAGATCACCGGCTGCGCCAAGGGCAAGGGCGGGTCCATGCACATGTTCGACAAGCCCAACAGCATGTACGGCGGGCACGCCATCGTCGGCGGGCAGAACCCCCTCGGGGCCGGCCTGGGCTGGGCGATCCAGTACGAAGGCAAGGACAACGTCGCGCTGTGCTACATGGGTGACGGCGCGCTCAATCAGGGCGCCACGCACGAGGCCATGAACCTCGCCAGCGTCTACAACCTGCCCGTGATCTTTGTGCTCGAAAACAACGGCTACTCCATGGGCACCGACATCGCCCGCGGCACGTCGATGGCCCACGACCAGAAGCAGCGGGCCGAGATGTACGGCATGCGGTACTACGAGTGCGACGGGCAGGACGTCCTCGACACCTACACCACCTTCCGCGACTGCGTGAACGACACCCGCAACGCCCGCCCGATCAACTACAACGAAAAGACCGGCAAACGCGAGGAAATCCCCACCTACCACAAGGAAGGCCGTACCCCCGGTCCCGCGTTCGTCAACGTCAAGACCTACCGGTACCAGGGCCACTCGATGTCCGACCCGCAGAAGTACCGCAGCAAGGACGAGGTCAGCGAGAAGCAGGAAGTCGACTGCATCAACCGGCTCGTCAACTACCTGATCGAAGAAAAGCTCGCGACGCAGGAACAGATCGACGAACTGGACACCAAGGCCAAGGAAGCCGCGAAGGAAGCCGTGAAGTTCGCCGAGGAGTCGCCGGACCTGGGTAAGGACGAGCTGTACACGGACGTGTACGTGAACGTGTTCGGGCCTTACAAGAAGGGCGAGCCGAACCCCGAGTTCGCGTGAGGTTACAGAGCATTCAGCCGCAGTTTTCACAGATTTCCGCAGATTGATTTTGGTTTACTGAATCTGCGTCATCTGCGAAATCTGCGGTTTATTCCTGAATCTGAGATCGAGAACGCAAGAACATGGTTGCCACCACCGACCGCAAGATCCAGTACCGCGAAGCCCTCCGTGAAGCGATGCAGGAGGAGATGCGCACTGATGACCGCATCTTCCTCATGGGCGAGGAGGTCGCGGAGTACAACGGCGCGTACAAAGTCAGCGAAGGCATGCTCGACGAGTTCGGGCCGCGCCGGATCGTGGACTCGCCCATCTCCGAGACCGGGTTTGCCGGGCTAGGGATCGGGGCGGCGATGTACGGGCTGCGGCCGATCATCGAGTTCATGTCGTGGTCGTTCTGCCTCGTCAGTGCCGACCAGATCATCAACAACGCGCCCAAGATGCTCTACATGTCCGGCGGGCAGTTCGGCTGCCCGATCGTCTTCCGCGGCAACAACGGCGCGGGCGGGCAGCTCGGCTCGACGCACTCGTGGTCGGTCGAGAGCATGTTCAGCAGCGTGCCTGGGCTGAAGCTGGCGGTCCCGGCGACGCCGCGCGACGCGAAGGGGCTGCTCAAGGCCGGCATCAAGGACGAGGACCCGTTCTTCAACCTCGAATCCGAACGCATGCTCGGCATGGGCGCCCGCGGCGACAAGGACTTTTCGCGCTACCTCCACGGCGCGAAGTGGGCCCCGCCGGAGGACGACAACGATTTCGTGATCCCGCTGGGGCAGGCCGAGGTCATCAAAGAGGGCACGGACTGCACGGTGGTCAGCGCCGGCCGGCCGGTGCACTTCGCGCTCGAGGCGGCCGAGGTGCTCGAGAAGGAAGGCTTGGACATCGAGGTGGTGAACATCCGCACGTACCGCCCGCTGGACATCGAGACGATCGCGCGGTCGGTGAAGAAGACGAACTACTGCGTGGTCGCCGACCAGAGCTGGCCCTTCGCGAGCTGCGGGTCGGAGGTGGCGGCCCAGGTCTACGAGACCTGCTTCGATTTCCTGGACAACACGGTCAAGCGGGTGTTCAACGACGACGTGCCGGCCCCGTATAACCGCTCGCTGGAGCAGGAGATGCTCCCCAACGCACGCAAGATCGCCGAGGCGGTCCGGCAGGCGACGTACAACGCGTGAGCGGCCGGCCCGGGCCCGGCAACGGCCTCGGTGAACCGGCTCCTGAACCGCGCCCCGGCGTTGGTGGTTTTCCCCAGGATTGAGTCGTCCCCTTCTCCCTGAGGCCGTCCGCGCCCATTATCGGACGTGGAGTCTGTTGATTTTCAGCCTCATCCGACGCGTTCGTACTCTCGACCCCGGGGCGTATACAGCCTCGAAATCAATGGCGAGGGGGCCATAGATGTGCCGCTTTATTATTCGTAAATATCTATTATAAGTGAATTTACAAACTCTTTAAGGGTTATTACGGACGTGTGTAGACCGCGTACGGAAGTTTTTTGACATATTGGGGTGGCCGGGACCGATAGCTGTGTTTACATGGTTTCGATAAGTCGGTCTTGCATTCCGACCGGAGTGATCTACAATAGCGGCGTCAAGGAAGGCGTCCGTCTCGCACAACCATGCGGCTCGGGTGGACTACGGACTTGCCCTTGGCCCCTGCCATAACGAAAGGCTTGCACCATGTTTAAGGGAGAATTGACTGTGAACCGTGGGATGAAGATTGCTGCTGCGGCCGCGCTGGCGGCCACCGGGATGGTCGCGGGTTCGGCTCACGCCAACCGCGTCGTGGGTACCCAGGCTGTGTACCACAACGAGAACGGCCAGTCCGTCCTCAACGACTCGACCAACTACTCGGCTCGTGACAACGGGGACGGCACGTTCCTGATCAACGTCGCGAACGTCCTGATGTCCAACCGCACGCAGATGACCGGCGTGTACCTGGAGTCGGGCATCGGCGACCTGGTCAGCGGTGACGCCGCCGTCGCCTTCATGACCAAGAGCAACCCGACCGTCGTGACCCCCTCGGGCGTCAGCTTCGCCCAGGGCTCGGCGACGCCCGTCGAAGCCGACGACATCGACTGGACCGGCACCGCCTCGTCGTACACCTCCGGTGGCTACGGCTCGGGCCTGGACAACACGCTCCGCATGACCCTGACCTTCAACTACGCCGAGGGCGTGACCTTCGACGACGTGGAGGCCCTGCTGGGCGGCTTCGGTTACCGGATCGCCACCCTGGTCGAGAACTTCAACGGTGTGGACTTCGCTTCGACGTCCGGCCCGTTGAGCAACCCCGACGCCGGCACCGCCTCGGCCGTGCCCACCCCGTCGGCCTTCGCCGCTGGTCTGGGCCTGATGGGCCTCGCCGGCCTCAAGCGTCGCCGCAACGGCTGAAGCCACTGACATTCAAGATCAACTCAACCCTCCGCTGAAAAGCGGAGGGTTGTTTTTTGGTTTCGCGTTCGCGCCACTGAGTTTGTTCAAGTAGATGATTCATGGCCGCGGCCCAACGGGCTGTGTGCCGTGCGTCAGGCTCCGCGGATTGTCCCGTCCGCGCTGCGGAGCGCGTTCAGTGCGTCGGCCGTGGTGAGCACGTCGAACGCCACGCCGTAGCGCCGCGTCTCGCCGGGTTCGAGCGGGTCGGCTTTGGCGTGTGGATCGGCGTCGGCGGGGAGGAGTTGCCCGGCGAAGGGCTCGAGGCCGGTGACGTACTCCCCGGGGCCGAAGTGCTGCCAGTTCGCCAGGCGGGGCAGGGCCGCAGGGTCGTAGCGCAGGCGCAGGCCGATGCCCGCGCCGGGGTGGATCACGCCGACGGTCGCCTGGCCGTCCGCGTCGGCAGGCGGGCTGAGCACGACGCCGCGCTCGCCGCTGCCGCGGTGCGCAGACAGCGGGGCGGGGACGGTTTTCCAGTTGGCTTTGGTTTTTGTGGCGTCGTGGTTATCGAGGCCCCAGTAGATCGCGTTTTCGCCGGCGAGCACGATCTGCGTCCCCTCGTCGATCAGCGGGTAGCCCAGGTTGATGTGGTAGAGCCAGTGGTGCTCGGCGGGCTGGTTGCCGACGTTGCGGACTTCGTCCTCAATGCGCAGGCCGGGCGTGCCGAGCGTGGCCGAGACGGTGCGCTGGACCTCGTAGTCCGGGCCGAACAGGCGTGTATCGCGGATGACGAGATCGATGCCGAAGTCGAGTTGCCCGGCCGCGGGGTCGGGCTGGCGGATCGCGGTCACGGCGGCGGGGCGGTGGTTGAAGCCGCCGTGCAGCTCGGTCGTTTCGCCGGCCGCGTCGGCGCGTCGGCCGATGACGTCGGGCCCGCAGGTCGTAACCAGTCCGCCGTTCCACCCGCGCATCCACAGGTCCGGCGGCGACCCGCCCACGCCCGGCGGCGCATACCCGTTGGACGACAGCCAAGCGAGCGACATCCCGCCGAAGGACGCCTCGACGATGTCGCCGCCGCGGTCGAGGTTGACGACGAAGCGCAGCGGCGTGCCGGTCTCGAAGATCGCCACCCGGCACCCGGGGGCGCCGCCGGCGTCGGGCCAGTCGTAGCGCGCGGTGCGGACGCCGCCGACCTGGCGGGGGTTGCAGAATCTTGCGGGGTCAAAGGCGGGGGCGGGCATGGGGGGAATGTAGCGTGGCGTGCAGCGTTCGCGCGGAGCGATGGTCGACGCGGGTCTGGGGTCTGGGCCTTGGGGTTTGGCTGGACCAACGTCCGTGCTAATGCTCGCGCTCCGTATGATGCTACCGATCCCGGTTCCCCAATCCCCAAGCCCTATACCCCAGCCCCCACCTCATGCCCGTCTACGAATACGCCTGCCCGACCTGTGCCCACGTGACCGAAGCGATCCGCCGGATGGCCGAGGCGGACGCGGCGCTGCCGTGCGAGAAGTGCGGGGCGCCGGCGAAGCGGCAGCACAGCACGTTCCTGGCCGAGTCGGCAAAGCCCGCGACGACGTCGCAGCCGTGGGCGGGCGGCCCCGGGGGCGGCGGGTGCGGTTGCGGGAACCCGCACGGGCCGTGCAACCGTTGAGCCAAAGTGCGGTGTTGTGGGGCCGAGTTCCAGCGGAAACGGCTTCGCGCCCGCGCCGGTCACGCAAACGTGATCCCGAACTTCTGTGAGATCGCCACGACCTGATCGAGGTTTCGGCCGGCGGTCTGCAACTCATCGAAAAACGCGTCGAACGTGCCCGGCAGGGTCATCAGCAGCACACGGGCCGGCTGGTCGCCCTCGACCCACCACTCGTGCGTCCCGCCGATCGGCAGGTAGACCGTGGTACCCGGGCCGCCACGCGTTTCGTCGCCGTTGCTCACAAAGCGCACGGTGCCTTCGATCACGTGGAAGAGCTCGGCTTCGTGGGTATGCCGGTGGCTCGGAACGCCGTCGCCGGGCTGGGCGACGAGTTCGAACATCGACATCGCGCCGCCGGTGTCGCGCCCGCGCAGCTTCACCTCCACCGCCTGCCCCATGATGTCGAGGGTTTCGCCCCGACCCGCGCCGGTCACGGTGGCGTTGGGCTGATCCGGGTTGGTTGTCGAGTTCGACATGGTCTGAATCCTTCTGCCCGGTGGTGGTGGCGTCCCCAAGCTCGGTGAAAGCGGCGAGTCTGAACTGAGGGCTGAACGATTGCGACGCGACGCCGGGCGAAGCGGCAAGCCGTTGCCGATTGTCGGCAGAGCATCGCTCAGACCGCTTCGGGCCGGCGATGATCCAGTCGGCAGCCCAGCCACATCCCCACGACCGCCCACGCCGCGCCGATGCACCAGCCCGCCAGCACGTCCGTGGGGTAGTGGACGCCCAAGTACGTCCGGCTGAACCCGATCAGGGTTAGCCCGATCACGCCGACGGTCCAGAAGAAGGCCTTCATCCGTTTTTGTGGGTGCCGGTGCGCCCCCGCCCAGGCGAGGATGAGCGCTGTCGCGGCCGACATCGCCGAGTGCCCACTGGGGAAGCTGTGCGACATCTCGTGCGCCCCGTGTTCGAGGAAGTCGGGGCGGGCCCGCAGGAAGGCCCACTTGAGCAGCGACACCGACGCCTGCGTGCCGACCAACACGACGAGCATCACGACGGCCGCCCGCCACGCCCCTCGGATCAAGAGATAGACCAGCACGGACAGCGAGATCAGGACCACCAGGCCGACGCCTGCCAGCGAGGTGACGTCCCGGAAGATGCCGGGCAGCCAGTGCGGCCCGCGCATCGGGTAGCCGTCCGTGCTTTCACGGAAGCTCAGAAGCCATGTGCGTTCCCACTCGGACGTGTCACCGAGGTTGACCCACACCGCGAGCACGACGAACCCCGCGGCGCAAAGCAAGACCAGCAGGATCATCGCACGCCATGTCATCACGTCATCGTACGCGATGCCGCCGGCGTTCAATCTATTTCAAATCCCTTCCAACTCGTTGGCCAGCTCGGTGACGACCTTCTTCGCGTCGCCGAACACCATGCGGGTGTTGTCCAGGAAGTAGAGAGGGTTCTGGATGCCGGCGAAGCCGGGGTTGAGGGAGCGCTTGATCACGAAGACGGTGCGGGCCCGGTCGACGTCGAGGATGGGCATGCCGAACAGCGGCGACTGCTCGTTGGTCCGCGCGTCGGGGTTGGTGACGTCGTTGGCGCCGATGACCAGCGCGACGTCGGACTGCGGGAGCTGCGCGTTGCTGGGCTCGAGGTCCAGCAGCACGTCGTACTCGACGCCGGCCTCGGCGAGCAGGACGTTCATGTGCCCGGGCATGCGGCCCGCGACGGGGTGGATCGCGTAGTAGACGCGCTTGCCGCGCTTCTCGAGCTCGCCGGCGAGTTCCTTGACGGCGTGTTGGGCTTGCGCGACCGCCATGCCGTAGCCGGGCACGATGACCACCTGCTCGGCGGCTTCGAGGACGATGGCGGCGTCCTCGGGCGAGCTTTCGTGTGCTTCACCGGTGACCTGTGAACCGCCGCCGCCGGACGTGCTCCCCATGCCGCCGAAGAGGACGTTCATGAGCGAGCGGTTCATCGCCTTGCACATGATGGAGGTGAGGATGAGGCCGGACGCGCCCACGAGCGATCCGGTGATGATGAGCGCGTAGTTGTTGAGCACGAACCCCGCCATCGCGGCGGCGAGCCCGGAGTACGAGTTGAGCAGCGCGATGACCACCGGCATGTCCGCGCCGCCGATGCCGATGACCAGGAGCACGCCCAGGGCGAGCGCCATGAGCACGATGAGGAACAGCCACAACCCGTTGACGCCGCTGCCGGGGGTGCCGGCCATGACGACGCAGAGCAGCACCGACACGATCAGCAGCGTCGCGATGATGGGCTTTTGCCCGAAGAACTGCACGGGCTGGTCGGGCACCCACTTGGTGCCCTGGAGCTTGCCGTAGGCGATCAGCGAGCCAGTGAAGGTGACGCCGCCGATGAGGGTGGCGAGGCCGGTGGCAAACAACGAAGTGCCCGTCAAGCCGACAAAGTCTTCTGCTGGGGCCGGCGTTCCCAGCACTTCTAGCACGTCACTTACAAATCGCTCAGCCGTTGCTTTGCGAGCGTAGTCCGCACACGCCACCAGCAGCGACGCGATGCCGCCGAAGCCGTTGAGCAGGGCGACCATCTGCGGCATCGCGGTCATCTCGACCTTCGTCGCCATGCGCAGCCCGATGAACCCGCCGATCGCCATGGCGATGACGACCCAGATCAGCGAGATCGCCGCGCCGCCGGTGAGGGCGAAGAACGTCGCGGCGGTGGCGATGAGCATGCCGACGGCGCTGACGCGGTTGCCGCGTGCGGCGGTGGGCACCTTGCTCATCATCTTCAAGCCGAAGATGAACAGCACCGCGGCGAACAGGTAGATCAGGGTGAGGACGTTGTCAGTCACGGTTTTCTCGAGCATTTAGCCGCAGATTTCGCAGATGACGCAGATTCAGACATTTAAGACCAACCGCCAAGACGCCAAGAGCGCCAAGAATCGAGACAGGCTGAATGAAGAAAAGGCATGTTTTGTTTGCCTTGGCGTCCTTGGCGTCTTGGCGGTTCATGTCTGAATCTGCGTCATCTGCGAAATCTGTGGTTCCATGTTTTCATTTCTTGTCTTTGAGGAACATCTTGAGCATGCGGTCGGTGACGACGTAGCCGCCGACGACGTTGATGGTGGCCGCGACGATGGCGAGGAAGCCGAGGATCACGCCGACGTAAAAAAACGAGTCGGCGAAGCTGCAAAGCAGCGCGCCGACGAGCGTGATGCCCGAGATGGCGTTGCTGCCGGACATGAGCGGCGTGTGCAGGGTGGACGGGACTTTGGTGATGACCTCGAAGCCGATGAACACGGCGAGGACGAAGACGACGAGGGCGGTGATGAAGGGGTCCATGGGGAGATTTCAGATTGCGGATTGCAGATTTGAGATTGAAGTCGGATTACATGCTCAACCGTGGGTCTGCTTGACGAGTTCGTTGCGGACCGCGCCGTCGTGGACGATCACAGCGGCGGCCTGGATGTCGTCGGTCAGGTCGAGGTTGAGCTTCGCGGGCGCGGCCTCCACCGCGGGTCGGTCGTCCTTCGCTTCCTTGGCCTCGACGGCCTGGGTGACGAGTTCTTTGAGCAGCGCGTCCGTGTTGCCGGCGAAGGCCTGCGTTGCGTGGACGGGCAAGGTCGCGGGCAGGTTGAGGGTGCCGACGATGGTGACGCCCTGATCGGTCGTAAACACCTCGCCGGGCCGGGTGGCTTCGCAGTTGCCCCGGCCGTGCGCGGGCGACGCCGCGAGATCGACGATGACGCTGCCGGGTTGCATCGCGTCGACGGTGGCCTGCGGGATGAGCAGCGGCGGGGCTTTGCCGAACACGGCGGCGGTGGCGATGACCGCGTCGGCGGCGACCATGTGCTTGTGCATCAGCTCGGCTTGCTTGGCTTTTTGTTCGTCGGTGAGTTCCTTTGCGTAGCCGCCGGCGGTGGACGCGTCGTCACCTAGGTCGAGTTCGACGAAGCGTGCCCCTAGCGACTGCACCTGTTCCTTCGTCGCGGCGCGAACGTCAAACGCCTCGACCTGTGCGCCAAGCCGTTTGGCGGTCGCGATGGCCTGCAACCCCGCGACGCCGGCGCCCAGCACGAACACTTTGCTCGGCCGCAGCGTGCCCGCGGCGGTGATCATCATCGGCATGAGCTTGGGCAGGTGGTCGGCGGCGAGCAGCGCGGCCTTGTACCCGCCCAGGTTCGCCTGGCTGGACAAAACGTCCATCGCCTGGGCCCGGCTGGTGCGCGGGATGAACGCCAGGTCCAGCGCGGTCACGCCGGCTTCGACGCAGGCACGCACGAGGTCGCCATGGACCGTGCTGCCGAGCATCCCGGCCAACACCGCGCCGCGCTTCATGGATCGCACGCTGGCCCCCGGCGGGTCGGCGACGCAGAGCACGAGGTCGGCACGGCGCCACGCGTCCGCGTCCCCGTGGTCCACGACGTCACAACCGGCTATTTCCCACGCCCCGGCCGAGCATCCGGCACGTTCGCCCACGCCGCGCTCGACCGACACGGCCACGCCCCGGGCGATCCAGACCTTGGCGACGGCCGGGGTCAGCGGGGCCCGCGGGTCGGAGGCGTCGGCCGGGTGTGCGACGAGCAGCTGCAAGGCGGGCTCCGATGTGAATCTTTCGTCAGCGAAGCGCCCGGCCTGTTGATCGACGCCGGGCGCTCTACTCTAACGATTGTCTGTTCCCTCTTCTGTTTCAATCTCCCGCCGACTCAAGGGGCCATGCGCATGCGCGAAATCACGATCGAAACCCCCAGCCGTGACGCCTTCGTCGAGATCACCGAGCACGTGATGGCCATGGTCAAAGACGCCGACGCCGACCGCGGGATTGTCACGGTGTACGTCCCGCACACCACGGCCGGCATCACGATCAACGAGAACGCCGACCCGGACGTGAAGCACGACATGCTCAAGCAGTTGGACGAGATGGTGCCGTGGGAGCAGCCGTTTTTCCGGCACGCCGAGGGCAACAGTGCGGCGCACGTGAAGGCGTCGATGATGGGCAGCAGCGTGACGATCCCGTTCCAGCGTTACAAGCTGGTGCTGGGCCGTTGGCAGGGCGTGTACCTGTGCGAGTTCGACGGGCCGCGCACGCGGAACGTGTGGCTGCGGGTGAGTTGACGCTGGAGTTTGTCGGGCAGAACGCACAACAAAAAACCGGGTGACGGCACCGCTCATTGAGCCTCGCGTGCCGCCACCCGGCCGGAGTTGTCGGGGGTGGTTGTCTTGTGTCGGTTACGCCGCCTTGCGGGCCGGCGCGGGTTGCCGGCGGCGTCGGCCGACGGTGCGCTGGTCCGGGGTCATGCGGCGGTTGGGTTCCTCGGCCATGACCTCGACGAGCTCGATGGGGTCCAGCGCCCACAGGTCCGCGCCGATCTCTTCGGCCAGGCCCTCGGCGCGGTTGAACACGCCGCCGCCGACGACGATCTGCACGTCATCACACGCGCCGATGTCGTGCAGCCGGTCGATGAGCTGGCGGGTCTGCGGCACGGTCGCGGGCACGGCCCCGAAGACGACGAGGCGCTGGGCCTTGAGCTCGGCGAGCTGCTCGACGATCTCGTCGTTCGCGATGCCGCCGCCGGTGAAGTAGATGTCGTACCCGTCGGCCTCGAGCAGGTCGGCGGCGAGCTGGCCGGCCAGCTCTTCGGACTCTTCCGCGCCGCAGACGAGCAGCACGGTCTGGCCGCGACGGGCCTTCTGTTCGTAGCGGATCTGGAGCTGGTCCGTGATGGAGCGCAGCATCCGAGTGGCGTAGTGGTATGACAGGTTGGAGAGCTGGTCGTTGCGGTACGCCTTCTGGACCTGGTCGAGGATCGGCCAGATCAGGTGGGCGGCGACCTTCTCCGCCTCGGCGTCGTGGGTGAAGACGGTGTCCATGACGTCCCGAGCGCCGGCGCGGTCGCCGGAGATCAGGGCGGTGTAGAACCGCTCCAGGAGTGCGTTTTGACGGCTTGCCATTGAAAGAAATCTCCGCATCGAGCGAGGCCGGCCGACGTGGAACGTCAAGTCCGGCGGGGCTGAATCGGGCCGCTCACGTCACGGCCCCTGGGAGTGTTCTCATCGTCGGTCGGGCGTCGGCGGGGCGCGGGCGTTGACGGTCGGCGGATTATGCGGGCGTAGGGCGGGGAATCCTCGTGGGCGCGGCGGGTCGGCGGGTCTTATCGGCCCCGGCGGGCCCCCATAACGCGGGCAGACCCACGGCGGCCGCCTCGCGCGCCGCCGACGCGGGCCGAATCAAACGATTATTCGACCGCACCGGGCCACTCGACGTGACGTAGAACCCCGGGGCCGTATGCTGGTTTGCCGGTTATCCGGACCCGGCAAGACGGAGCGATCAAAATGATTCCAACCCATCGGCCCCCGCACAACCCGCACCACCCACAACGCTTCGCGACGGCACATGTCGGCATTGGCAAGGTGCGCGACCGTCTGGCCGTCGTGCTGACCGCGTGTTTGCTCCTGCTGCCCGCGACCGGCTGCGTGACCAACCCGGCCACGGGCAAGCGGGTCTTCAACACCCTCAGCGAAGAACGCGAGATCGAGATCGGCGAACAGGCCCAGCCGCAGTTCATCAACGACAACGGCGGCGAGGTCCCCGACCCGCAGATCCTCAGCTACGTCCGTGAGCTGGGCAACAACCTCGCGGCGGTGTCGGAGCGGCCGGACCTGCCCTGGGAGTTCCACGTCCTGGACTCGGCGCAGATCAACGCGTTCGCGCTGCCGGGCGGCAAGGTGTTCATGTCGCGCGGGCTCATGGAACGCATGACCAACGAGGCGCAGCTCGCCGGCGTGCTCGGGCACGAGATCGGGCACGTCACGTCGCTGCACGTCGGCCGGCGGATGAGCCAGGCCCAGGCGGTGCAGATCGGCGGCGCGGTGCTGCTGGGCGCCGGCGCCGCGACGGACGAGGACTGGCTCAAGGTGCTCGGCGCCGGGACGGCGGTGGGCGGGTCGGTGTACCTACTGAGCTTCTCGCGCGGCAACGAGACCGAGGCCGACATGCTCGGCGTGCGCTACATGACCCGCCTGGGCTACAACCCCAACGGGCAGGTGCAGGTCATGGAGATCCTCAAGGAGGCGTCCGGCGGGCGCGGCGCGAGCGGCATCGAACGCATGCTCTCGACCCACCCGCTGCCGCAGGACCGCATCGACGACCTCAAGGCGATCATCGCCGACCAATACCCCTCGGCCGACCAGCCCGGGGCGTACGCGTTCAACCCGCAGCGCTTCCAGACCCGCGTGCTCGACCGCCTCAAGAACCTCCCGCCGCCCCGCCACGACCCGTCGGCACAGGAGAAGGCGGCGCTGCTGGAGGCGTATCTGCGGCACTTCATGCACGGGCACAAGCACGAGCAGGAAACCGACGCTTCGTGACGCAGCGGATCATCTTCAGTCTGTTGATGTTGACCGTGATGAGTGGTTGTGTTGCGACCGTGAGTGAAGGCGAACTCCGAGACTTCGCTCGAACCGCGCAGGGCGACACCTTGGGGATGGTTCACTATCTCGGCCGCGACGACGCTTACGACTATTTCCGCATCCACTTCAACGTCGGTTCAAAACGCGTCCGGATCCCGGCCCCCAATCGCGTGGTCACCGAACCGCACCCGTTCGGAGAAAAGGAAAAGAATGCCGGGCTTCACGCTCTTGACGGATGGTTGCCGTAGCAATGCAATACAACGATGGCGTCTCACGGCGAATCGGTGAGTGAAATAGATTTCCGGTGGCCGCCGGCTTGATCAGCCCGGTACTCTGTTCGCGTGCCCGACGCGCTTCCGCCCGAGACCCGAACCCCGAGACCTGACGCCCACTCCACCCCCGCGTGGAGCGCCGAAGACCTGCGCGACAACCCGCACGAACGCGCGGACAAAGCCAAACGCGTCCGCGACATGTTCGCCGCGATCGCGGGCAAGTACGACCTCAACAACCGCCTGCACAGCTTCGGGCAGGACCAGCGCTGGCGGCGGGTTGCGGTGCAGGCAGCGCAGCTGAACCCCGAGGACCGCGTCCTGGATGTGGCGTGCGGGACGGGTGATCTGACGTTGGCGATGGAAGCGGGGTTGTTCACGGGCGACGACGCGATGGGGGGCTGGCCGCCGGCGAAAAACCAAGTGGTCGGCGTGGACTTTACGTTTGAGATGCTGCCGCTCGCCCAACAAAAATTGCGACGCGTTTCACTCCCCTCCCTCCGGGAGGGGCCGGGGGAGGGTGCTCGGAATGATTGCGAGCAGCAGCCAGACAAAGTGCAAGTTCCAAGAGCCGAGCACCCCCTCCGACCGGCTGCGCCGGCCACCTCCCCCGGCGAGGGAGGCAGCGCGTACGTCAACGCCGACGCGATGGCGTTGCCGTTTGCGGATGCTTCGTTTGACGTCGTCAGCATCGCTTTCGGCCTGCGCAACGTCGCGGATGTCGATGTCACGATGGCCGAGTTCGTCCGCGTCCTCCGGCCCGGTGGGCGCGTGGTCGTGCTCGAGTTCAGCAAGCCGAAAAACCGGTTGGTGCGCTGGGGCAACTGGCTGTACTGCGAAAAGATCATGCCGTGGACCGCGACCTGGCTCGCCCGGGACCGCAGCGGCGCGTATCACTATCTGCCGACGAGCGTCGCGTCGTTCATGGATGCCGATGGCGTGGCGGGCCTGATGCAACGGCACGGGCTGACGGTCTACGGGCAACGCAAGCTGAACCTGGGCACGGTCGCGGTGGTGGCGGGGCGGAAGGGTTGAGATGCTCGGTGCGTGGAGTTTGTCAAGCACCCTCCCCCGGCCCCTCCCGACAGGAGGGGAGTACAGGCGGGCGTGTCATCGCGAGAGGGCGGCGGTAGGCTGGGGCGATGCGTGACTTGGTGACGTGCTTCGTGGTGTGTGTGTCCTTCTTGGTCGGATGCGCGACGGTGCCGGTGGCCGATCCGGGTGTCGAAGTGCCGAACGGCCCGGCGGGGGTTGGACAAGGCGCCGACCCGCAACAACTCGCGTTGGACCGGCGCGTGATCCGGAACATGGCGGGGGTGTTCAACGCGTCGTACCTGCGGATGGTGACGCCGGGGACCACGTCGGCCGGCCCGACGCTTCCCGAAGCGGTGGTCGGCGGCACGAATCGCCAGGTCGAGACGCGGGAGGCGTGGCTGCTGGCGTCCGGCGGCGACGATGACGCGATCGTGCTGGAGCAGTTTTTGCTGGTCGGCGATCCGCCGGCGGTGGCGCGGATGGCGACCTACACATGGACGCCCCACGCCGGCGGCGGGCTGGTCTACGAACCGGACGCCACCGCGGGCGGCCGCTGGGTCTGGAAGGTGGACGCCGGTGAGCCGGGCGCGTGGCGGGTGCGGGTGTCGGAGCCCGACGGCCGGCCGGTCTACGACGTGTGGGGCCGGTGGCAACACAGCGAGCGGGAAGGGTTTTCTTCAGTGTTTCGCCCGCTGGGGCGGTCCGTGTTCCCGCCGACCTCGCCCAGCGAAGCCGAGGTGCGAGAGGCCGGCGGCTGGACGGGGATGACCACGCTGCGCGTCGGGCCCGTGAAGAACCAGGCGTGGAGTTCGATCACCGACGGCGAGACGCTGGCGGGCGGCGTGCGGTCGGAGATGGCCAGCTTCGAACCGGACCTCGTCGCGCAGGCGGAGGTGCTGGAAGACGTCCGCGCGTACTGGGCGCCGCGGTCGGCGTTCTGGTCGGCGGTGCGGAGTTGGTGGGACGCGCGCGTGCTGGTCGGCGGGTTATCGATCCGGGACGAAGTGGACGGCCGGCCGATGTGGCGGGCGATGTTCGCGCTTGGTGATCGCGCGGCACGCGGTGAGTTTGCGGACGATGCGGAGATGAAAGCGGTGATCGGGGAGACGTTGGAGCGCTACGTCGTGGCGGTCGAGTGATCGATTCGGTCTCTGTTTGAGAACGCCATGTCGCGAAGCCCAGCCGTTGCAGGGCTGGGTGGCCCACGGTCGGAGACCGTGGGCTTCTGGAGAAGCGTGTCACAACATCGATTGGATGCCCCCAGTGATCGATCGCTTTAGGATGCCCGGATGCTGAAACACCGGGTGCCCTCGGCGGTGGTGATGGTGGCGGGGTTGATCGCCGTGCTTTGGGCGGACGCGGCGGTGGCGTCGTCGTCGTGGCCGTGGTTCGTGGCCGTGCCGGGGCTGGTGATGGCGGTGTGCCTGTTTGTCCCGGTGCTGTGGCTGGCCGGCCGGGAGATCGCGGTGGTGTTCCACGCGGTGGGGATGGGGCAGGCCCGGGGGGCGCTGTTCGTCGGCGGGTTGGCGGGGTTGGTGACGGCGGTGTGGCCGGCGCTGAGCGCCGGGTTGGACCGCGAGTTGTCCGATGTGCGGGCGGACATGCTCGGGGCGCTGGGGCCGGGGCTGCTGGCGGTCGTGCTGGGCTGGGGCGTGCTGGCGGTGCTGCGCCGGGGCAAGTCGGCGGCGGGCGCGTTGCATGTGATCGCGGCGCTGGCCGTGGGTTGGGTGTTCCTGGGGTTGACGACGGGCGCGTGGCTGTGGGTGCGGGCGTGGCTGGGGCCGGTGGGTCTGGTGGGGGCGGTGATGGTGATCAAGTGCTGCGACATCGGCGCGTACTTCACGGGCCGCTTCCTCGGGCGACACAAGCTCATCGTCTGGCTGAGCCCGGGCAAAACCTGGGAAGGCCTGGTCGGCGGGATGGCGCTGTCGGCCGCGGTGGCGGTGGGTTTTTGCGCGTTGGCGCCGCCGGGCGAATCCGCGGTCGCCGATTGGCCGTGGTGGTTCGCGGCGCTGGGCGGGGCGATGCTGGGCTACGTCGGGCAACTGGGCGACCTGTTCGCCTCGGCGATGAAGCGCGACGCGGGCGTGAAAGATTTTGCGAAGACGATTCCGGGGTTCGGCGGGGTGATGGACGTGATCGATTCGCTGCTGCTGGCCGGCCCGGTGGTCGCGGCGTGGGTGTGGCTGGGCGGGTTGTGGTTGGGGTGATGTTGGCGGAACAGGTCGCGGTGGATCGAGCCGTAAGTTGAGTGTGTGAAATGTGTCGAGGACCCGGTCAGTGCGGGGCGGATATCGTGGGGGCGATGCGGCGGACTTGGCCAACATCCCGGGACGCGCGGCGTTTCGCGTCCGCTGCGCCGTGGGTGCAGGCGTGCTGGCTGTGGGCGGCCGTGCTCGGCGGGATCGCGTCAACACCGGCCATGGCGAACGACGCGGCGATCGCCGGCGGCGGCGAGGGGTTGGCGGGGTGGTGCTGGTGGGTTCGGCCGGTGGTGGGGAAAGAGTCGGTGTCGTTGTCGGTGGCGCGGCTGGACCTGTCGGGGGGATCGGCGGGTGGAGCGTCGGCGTCGGGGGACGGGGCATCGGAACCGGGGGCGGAACCCGAAGCGGCGGTGATGCAGACGCTGGTGACCGTGCCGGGCCGGGTGCGGCCGTGGGCGGTGGCGGCGTCGGCGGACGGGCGGACGCTGTGGGCGGTGTTCGACGACGGCGCGGTGGCGGGCTGGACGGTGCGGGATGGCGGGCCGCGTGGTTTGGGGCTGTCGCCGCGCGTCGCGCCGCGGCTGCCGAGTCGCGGCAAGGTGCGCAGTGTGTGCGTGATCGACGGTCGGCCGTGGGTGCTCTGGCGGGCCGAGAGCACCGACGCCGCGTTGGAGGCGATCGGCGCAAGCCGGTCGGCATCACGGACCTCGACCGACGACGTGACGCGCGATTTGCTCCTGCTCAAGATTCCGGTCGGAACGTCGCGTGACGAACTCGAAGCAGACGAACAAACGGAAGTAACCGACACCGATTTGACGGAGGCGATCGAGTCCGAGCAAGCCGAAACGACAATTGATGCAGGTCATGATTCGCACGCCGACGAACCCGGAACCGACGGCGATTCACCCGACGCAACGCCGCCGCTTGACGCGGCGCTGTGGGCGCGCGACCGGGCCGACGGGGTGGTGGACGTGTTGTGGCAGCTCGATCGCGGGCGCTGGCGTGCCGTCGCGTTGCCCGCCGATTGGCCCGACGGCGAGCCGGCGTGGGTGCTCCAGCCCGGCCCGGTCGGCAGCGCCCCGTCGTTGGTCGCCCAGCAAGACCCGGCGTTGACCGTCTGGCGTGAAGTGTCCATACCGGTGTCTAAACCAGACACCGAAGCTTCCGCACGCGTCGTCGAGACGCAAACCGAGCAAGCAGCGCGTGACAACACGCCCGATGCCGATTACCAAACCGCCAACATCGAACCTGAACCTAAACCTGAACCCGACGCCGAGCCGGAACGTGTCCTGGCGTGGAGCGCCATGTCCGGGCACATCCCCGACGGCGTGGCCGGCGTCCGCGTCGTCGGCGTCGCGGGGCAGGTGCTCGTGATGCGGCCACCGGCCCCGGGTGCGCAGCGCGACGTGTGGGCGCTCCGGGCGCCGGCCTCCCCGTCCGGCGAACCGGTGACGCCGCTGCACGTCGGCACGCTCGAGCGCCCGGGCGATCCCACGCGTGGCGATTTGATGGAAGCGGTCACCGCGATGGGGCAGGCGCTGGTGTGGTTCGCGGTGCCCCGGCCGGACGACCCGGCGGACGACGCTGACGTCGACCCGGCCGACGCCGGCGCGTTCACCGCCATCGACCTCACCGGGCGGGTGCTGACCCGCGACCACCCGCTGACGCTGCGATCGAACCGCGCGAACCCGCTCGCACCGGGGCGGACGGTGATGATGGCGGTGCTGATGGTCTCGACGCTGGTGATGCTGGTGTTCTGGCGGCGTGACCCGGCGGGGCAGTTGTTCAAGCTGCCCGAAGACGCGGTGCCCGCCGCGCTGGACCGCCGCGCGATCGCTGGGGCGATCGACCTGAGCGTGGGGTTGGCGGTGGTCTACGCTTGGTTCGAGATGACGCCGTCGGAGTTGTTCGCGCGCTGGCCGGGCCGGGGCGACGAGATGGACTGGGCCGGAATGGTCCCCGGGGCCTGGTGCATCGGCGTGACGGTGGGGCACACGCTGGTGGGTGAGACGATCTTCGGCCGGTCGCTGGGCAAGGCGCTGACGGGGCTCTGGGTCGTGGACGCCGCCGGACGCCCCGCCCGTGGGTGGCGGCCGGCGTTGCGGTGCCTGCTCAAGACGCTGGACCTGGTGGCGTACCTGCTGCTGGTGCTGGTGGTGGTCAGCCCGCTGCGGCAGCGGCTGGGCGACCTGGTGGCCGGCACGGCGGTGGTGATGCGTAAACCGTCCGACGACGTCGACGAGGACGCCGATTGACCGCGCCGGCGGGAGGGTTCGGGGCTAAAAAAACCTGGGGGATTTGTTGGGTGAATGTTGCCCTTCGCCGTGCCGATGGATAGGCTATGGGTTGTTGAAAGACGCCGTGGCTGTGTCGTAAGTGCGATGCTGCCGCGGCGTTGCTGTCACCGGAGAGCTTCACCATCGCCCGACGAGGATTCCGCCCGCCGCCCCGTGATACCGGCAAACGCCTGCGTATCAACGACCAGATCCGCATCTCCCCGGTGCGCCTGATCGACGAAGAAGACAACCAGCTCGGGGTCGTGGACCTCGACGAAGCGAAGCGCCGCGCCCGCGACGCCGAGCTCGATCTCGTCGAAGTTTCCCCGCAGGCCAGCCCGCCGGTCTGCAAGGTGATGGACTACGGCAAGTGGAAGTACGCGCAGCAGAAGAAAGAACAGAAGGCCAAGAGCCACGCCAAGAAGAGCGAGCTCAAGGGCATGCGCCTCCGCCCCAACATCGACGACCACGACCTGGGCCTGAAAGTCCGCAAGGCGCGCGAGTTCCTCGAAGACGGCGACAAGGTGCAGTTCGTCATGCTCTTCCGCGGCCGGCAGATGGCGCACAAGGACCTGGCCCGCGACACGATGATGGGCGTGTTCAACCAGCTCGAGGACGTGAGCAAGATCGAGCAGGCCCCGCGCATGATGGGCCGACGCATGACCATGCTGCTCACGCCGGACCGCAAGAAGCCGACCGAGAAGAAAGACGCGCCGGCCGGCGGCAATGCTTCGGCGAAACCGGCCCCCAAGCCGACGCCCGCCCCCGAAGCGCAGGCCGCGCCCCAGCCCCAGCCGACGCCCGAGTCCGCGCAGGCTTGACGCGTCACGGTTGCCCTGCGGCATGCACACCATTGACATCACCACCGACATCCACGCGCCGCCGGCGCGGTGCTTTGACTTGACACGGTCTGTGGAAGCGCACCTCGCCTCGGCCGAAGACACGGGTGAACGCGTCGTTGCCGGCAAAACCACTGGCCTGCTCGGACTCGGCGACCGCGTCACTTGGGAGGCCCGGCACTTGGGCGTGCGCCAACGCCTCACCAGCGAGATCACGGCCTACGACCGGCCGCACTTCTTCCAGGACCGCATGGTCCGCGGCGCGTTCCGTTTTCTCGAACACGACCACTCGTTCAACAGCGTCGGCGACGACGAGACCACCATGCGCGACATCGTGCGCTTCGTGGTCCCGGGCGGATGGCCGGGGCGCGGGCTGGGGCGTTGGGTGATCGTTCCGCACCTGACGCGGTTTCTCGATGCCCGGGCCCAGGCACTGAAGGCGATGGCCGAGTCCGACGGCTGGCGTGACCACCTCGCTCAACCGGGTTCCTGACCTCAAAGCACGGGTTCGTTTCTCGGGGACTTGCCGGTATCCTTCGCGCCCATGCCGCGTGCCCGGCCGACCCTGAACCTCCAGCTCAAGCCCGGCGTCACGCTGGGCCGGCGGTACCGCGTCGAGGCGGCGCTGGGCCGCGGCGCCGAGGGCGAGGTCTACCACGTCACCGAGCTGGCGACCGACATCCCCCGGGCGGTCAAGCTCACGCCCGCCGACCGCGCGACGCAGAAGTCCGCCGCCCGCATCGCCCGCAAGCTCGAGCACCTGCGCGACTGCCCGATCGTCCTGCAGTACCACCACGCCGAGCAGATGACGCTCAAACGGCAACCGGTCAACGCGCTGTTCTCCGAGCTGTGTCCGGGCGAGCCTCTGCAGGTCTGGATCGATGCGCACCGCGGCAAGAAGCTGCGGCCGTACAAGGCGCTGCACGTGTTCTACCGCCTCGTCGTCGGGCTTGAACAAGTCCACGACGCCGGCGAATACCACAGCGACGTGCACACCGAAAACATCATCGTTCAGCCGCGCGGCGTGGGCTTCCGCATGAAGCTCATCGACTTCTACGACTGGGGCAAGCCCACCCGGCACAAGCAGCAGCAGGACATTTTGCAGGCCGTCCGCGTCTTCCACGATATGCTCGGCGGACGGGACCAGTACGCGAAGCTGCCCGCCTGGGCCAAGCACCTCTGCGCCGGCCTGAACAACACCCTGATCCTCAAGCGCTTCCCGACGATGACGACGCTGCGCCGCACGCTCGAGACCTTCGACTGGGACTGAGCGCGTCTTTTCAAGCCGAGCCCTGAGCGAAGCGAAGGGCCGGATCGGTCTCGCACAACCACCCGCTATCATCGCCGCCCATGTCGTCGGCGCTGCAACTGCTCGGCTCACTGGGCTCCATCGGGTACTTCATCGTTCTGCCCGTCCTGGGCCTGATGGTGTTCGGCTACGCGCTGCAGCGCTGGCTGACGCTGGACATGCCGACGCTGACTCGGCTGAACTTCTACCTGGTCGTGCCCGCGTTCATCTTCGTGTCCGTGCTCACCACGGAGCTGAAGTCGTCGCAGATCGCGCTGGTTGTCGGGTTCACACTGGTGGTGCAACTGATCGGCGGGCTGCTCGCGTGGGGGGTGATGAAGGCCCGCGGCGTGCCGGCCTCGCAGCACCCCGCGGCGGTGATGGCGCAGATCTTTTTCAACTCGGGCAACTACGGGCTGCCGCTCCAGGGGTTCGCGTTTCGCGAGCAGGGGCTCAGCGGACCGGCGATGTCGCTGCAGGTCTTCGTCATCATCGTGCAGAACATCACGAGCTTCTCGATCGGCATCGTGCTTGCGGCGCTGGGCGGGCGCGACGAACACACGCCTCGGCCCAGCGCCAGGCAGATGCTCGGGCACGTCTTTTCCCTTCCGCCGATCTGGACCGTGACCGCCGCGCTGATGCTGCGGTTCCTGGCGACCTCGCTGCCGCCGGACACGTTCGACGCCTGGCTCGTGCCGCTTCAGCCGTGGTGGGACATGCTCAAGATCGCCAAGGACGGCTTCATGGTGATCGCGATGGTTACGCTCGGCGCACAGCTCGCCACGGTGAAGCGCGGCGGCCTGCGGTACCCCGTGACCACCAGCATCGTGCTGCGCCTCGTCGCCTCGCCGGCGCTCGCGCTGGGACTGATCTGGGGCTGGCACGGCCTGGTCGGCATCGACCCGTTCGTCGCGCAGGTGCTGCTGATCGCCTCGGCCACGCCGACCGCGGTCAACGCGATGCTGCTGTGCCTCCAGTTCGACAACCACCCGGACTACCTCGCGCGGGCGGTGTTCTGGTCCACGGTCGTGTCGCCGATCACGATGACCGCGGTGATCCTGCTGTCGCGAACGGGCGCGCTGCCGAACTAAATCCACCGAACGAAGTCGTATTTTGGGGTGCCACGGTCGCTTGCGACCGTGCCGTTGATGTTTGTCCTTCGCTCGCGACACACGGTCGCAAGCGACCGTGGCACCCGATACGGAACGCCAGTGTTTATGTCGTCGCCAGTTGTGGTGCTTCGACGTCTTCGGGCACGATGCGGTCGATCTTGCCGTTTTTCTTGACCTCGACGCCCTTGCCGCCGCGGCCGGTGACGCGGTATTTCGCGGTGGAAACGGTGTCTTCGGAGCCCCGGCCGGTCTCGTAGCGCAGGAGATCGCGTTCGCCGGTCGAGGCCTTGAAGCCCAGCAGCTCGTCGTCTTTGGCGAGCTTGATCAGTTGCACGCCTTTGCCCGGGCCGGCCAGGTAGTTCACCTCGTCGGCGTTGCACACCATCGCCCGGCACTGGCGCGACACGGCGAGGATGACTTCGCTGCCGTGCAACGGTTCGAAGCCCACGATGCTCTTGCCCTTGCTCGGCCTCGCGAACTTACGGCCGGCGCGGGTTGAGACTTCCGCGAACGGCGCGAGCCCGAAGCGCAGCGCGTACCCGTCCGACGACGCGGCGAAGCCGTGCAGCATCGGGCACGCGTCCGGGTCTTTCGGGTTCTCAGCGACCTCGTCGGGCTTGGTAAACCTTGGGTCGAACGACAGCGCCGCGACGATGCGCTCGCCGTCCTTGAGTTTGAACATCTTCTGGATCGGCTCGCCGTAGCCGGTGGAGGGCGTGACGTCGATGAACCGCGCGGTGTAGCACGTGCCCAGCGACGAGAAGAACGCCACCGTCGACCGCGTCGATCCCGCCACGCACGCCAGCACCCGGTCGCCCTCGCGGATGCGCGAGCCCATCGGGTCCTTGATCTCTTTCTGCCGCTTGACCCAGCCGTCCGCCGTGACGAGCACCGCGCAGTCCTCGTCGACGATAAAGTCCTCCGCGTTGTACTCGACTTCGTCGGCAACCTCGCTGGCGTTGGCGATGACGGTGAGCCGCTTGCCCCGGCCGTCCTTGCCGAAGGTGTCGCGGATGTCCTCGATCTCTTTGCGGACGATGCCCCACCGGCCGGAGGTGAAGTCTTCGTCCGACTCGCCGAGCAGCTTCTTGATCTCCTTGGCGCGTTTGGCCTTCTCTTTGCGTTCGTCGAGGATCAGGTTGATCTCGAGTTTGGCGAGGCGGTAGAGCTTGAGTTCGAGGATCGCGTCGGTCTGGACTTCGTCCAACTGCTTGAACTTCGCCATGATCTTCTGCGCCGCGTCCGCCTTGCCGTCGGAGCGGCGGATGATCTTGATGATCTCGTCGAGGGCGTCGAAGATCAGCGCGAAGCCGTCGAGGATGTGCAGGCGTTTTTCGAGCTGTGCGAGCTCGTTCTCGAGGCGGCGCGTGACCACGCCCAGGCGGAAGTGCAGGAAGTGCCAGAGGATGGTCTTGACGTCGCAGTGCGGCTGGGGCCGGGCGACCTGTGGGTTCTCGGTGGGAACCAAACACGTCAGGTTGATCGCGACGTTGACCTGGAAGCTGGTGTGCTTGTAGAGGTACGCAAGCACCTTGGCCTCGTCCGCGTCCTTGCGCAGCTCGAGGTCGATGCGGACGTCTTCGGTCGAGACGTCTTTGACGTCGGTGATCATCGCCATCTTCCGCGACAGCACGATCTCGGCGATCTGCTCGACGAGGTTAGCCTTGTTGACGCCGTACGGGATGGAGTCGATGGTCAGCGTCTTGCCGGCCCGGGTCATCTTGCCGGCGGTGGTGGTGCCGCGGAGTTTGACCGAGCCGTGCCCGTTTTTGTAGATCTCGCGCAGCTCGCTGGCGGGGGTGATGAGCTGCCCGCCGGTGGGGAAGTCGGGCCCCTGGATCGCTTCTTTGCCGATGAGCTGGTAGGGCTTGAGCTCGGGGTCGCCCAGGAGTTTGAGCAGGGCTTTGCAGACCTCGCCGGGCGCGTGGGGCGGGATGGAGGTCGCCATGCCGACCGCGATGCCGGCGCTGCCGTTGATGAGCAGGTTGGGCAGACGCGCGGGCAGGACGACGGGCTCTTCTTTGGTGCCGTCGTAGTTGGGGCGGTAGTCAACGGTGCGCGACGCGAGGTCGTCGAGCATGGGCGCGGCGGCGGGGGCGAGCCGGCACTCGGTGTAGCGATAGGCGGCGGGGGGGTCGCCGTCCATGGACCCGAAGTTGCCGTGCCCGTCGACCATCGGCAGGCGCATGACCCACGGCTGGGCCATGCGGACCAGCGCGTCGTAGATCGCCGCGTCGCCGTGCGGGTGGTAGCCGCCCATGACCGCGCCGCAGACGGTCGCGCACTTGCGAGGCTTGGCGTCGGCGGTCAGCCGCTGCTGACCCATCGTGTAAAGGATGCGTCGCTGCACCGGCTTCAAGCCGTCCCGCACGTCCGGCAGGGCGCGCGCGGTGATGACCGACAGCGAGTAGTTCAGGTAGCGCTGCTGCGCGGCTTCGTGGAGGGAAACGGGCTGGAGCCGGTCATTGCCCCCGGAATCCCCGCCCCCGGAAGCGTTGCCTCCGGACTTGCCGTTGACGCCGGAACTGTCGAACAACGACGCGTCGTCGCCCGTGCCTTTTTTGGCCGAGCCGCGTCGGGTGGTGGTTTTCTTCGTGCGTGATGCTTTCTTCTTGGCCAAGCGGCAGCCCTCCGTGGCTGGGGTGGGCCGCTCACCTTAAAGCCCGCCGGGCACCGGAACAAACGCCGCCGGTATGATCGCCGCCCATGCCCGACTGGCTGGTCGATCTCTGGCGTTCGGAACACACCTGGCCGCTGCAACTGGTGGCGTCGGTGGCGCTGGTGCTGCTGGGCGTTGTCGTGCACTGGGCGCTGCGACGGGTGATCCTGCGGGCGGACGTCAAGTCGGCCGACCTGCGCCGGCGGTGGATCGTGGGCGTGCGGAACCTTATCGCGCTCGCGGTGTTGTTCGCGCTGGTGATCGTTTGGGCGCAGCAACTGCGGACGCTGGCGGTATCGCTGGTGGCGTTCGTCGCGGTGATCGTGATCAGTCTCAAGGAGCTGATCCTCTGCTTCACCGGCAGCGCGCTCAAGCTCGGCTCGCGTTCGTTTTCGCTGGGCGACCGCGTAGCAATCGGCGCGTTCCGCGGGGACGTGATCGATCAGACGCTGCTGACCACGACGCTGCTCGAGGTCGGGCCGGGCGAGAACGTGCACCACCACTCGGGCCGGAAGGTCACGATCCCCAACGCGATGTTTCTGAACACGCCGGTGATCAACGAGAGCATCGCCGGTGATTACACGGTGCACAGTTTCGTGGTGCCGGTGAAGCGGGCCGACCGCCCGGACGAGGCGGAGCAACAGTTGCTCACCGCGGCGGCCGAGGCGATCGAGCCGTACCGGCACCGCGCGGCGTCGGCCTTGGCGGCGCTCAAGCATCAGCAGGGGTTCGAGGGCCCGTCGGCCGAGCCGCGCGTGACATTTCTGTTCCCCGACGCCGACCGCGTGGACCTGCTCGTGCGCATCCCCGCGCCGGTGGACGGCAAGCGCGGCGTGCAACAGCAGATCGTCCGGCGGTTTCTTGAGCTGCGGTACGGCGAGCCGAAACCGGTTGAGAGCGAAAGCACTCAGGCCGAAGGCGACACGGCCACGCCGATCTGACCGGCGGCAGCGGCTATCGTGACCGCATGGCCGCCGCGTCCGAGCAACCCGTCCGCGTCCTGGGCATCGACCCGGGGCTGCGCCTCACCGGGTACGGCGTCGTCGACCTGCACCCCGGCGAACTCGAACCCAGGCTCGTCGAAGCCGGCGTGATCAAACTCGACCCCAAACGCGCGATGGAGCAGCGCCTTGTGCAGCTCCGCGACGACCTGCGCGAGTTGATCGAGGAACAAAGGCCGCAACGCGTCGCGGTGGAAAAGCTCTACGCCCACTACGCCCACCCGCGTACGGCGATCCTCATGGGGCACGCCCGCGGCGTCATCCTGCTGTGCGCGGCCGAGCGTTCGTTGCCGGTCGAACACCTTCCATCGACGGAAGTGAAGAAGTCGCTTACCGGCCACGGCCACGCGAGCAAGCGGCAGATGCAGCTCGCGGTGCAGTCACAGTGCAATCTGGCGGAGTTGCCCGAGCCGCCGGACGTCGCCGACGCGATCGCGATCGCGCTGTGTCACGCGCGACGGCTGGCAACCGATGCGCTTACGTCTTGATGATTGGACAACAACTCGGGTTTAGGGCCCGTTGAACCGCACCGCGTCGGGCGACGCCGTGGCTTCCGCGACCAGCGTCGGCGTCGCGATGTTCGGCGAGGCCCACGCCAAATCCGCGACCACGGGGAAGTGGTCCGACACGAACCGGCCCTTGACGCGCTGGTTCACGATCCCCGCGGCGGTGGGGCGGAGCTGCGGCGTCGCGAGCACCCAGTCGATGCGCGGCCCGCCGGTGGTGCCCATGAACTTGTGCCGGGTGCCGGTCTGCTGTTCGTCGCCGCCGTGGACGGTGCGGAATGTGTCGGTCAGCGTGTGGTTCTGCGTCAGCGTCGCGTAGGGCGTCGTGTCCACGTCGGTGTTGAAGTCGCCGAGCACGACCGCCGGCGCTCGGCCGGCGATGCCTTCGATCTGCGCCCGGAGCAGCTCGGCCGAGCGTCGCCGTGCGTTCGCGCTCACTGCGGAGAAGTGTGCGTTGAATGCGAAGAGGTCGTGCCCTGTCCGGTCGTCGCGCAGGTGGACCCACGTCGCCATGCGCGGCCACCACGCACCCCACGCGCGTTTGCCGGGCCGGTCGGTGCGGTCGGCGAACCAGAAGTGCCCGTGGTTCAGCAGTGTGAAGCGGTCGGTGCGGAAGAAGACCGGCGTCATTTCGCCCGAGTCCTTCCCGTCGTTGCGGCCTGCGCCGACCCACGCGTAGCCCGGCAGGCCCTGCTCGAGGTCGCGCGCCTGCGCGGCGACGACTTCCTGCGCCCCGATCAGGTCCGGGCCGACTTCGCGGATCATGTCCAGCGCCGCGTCTTTGCGGAAGCCCCAATGGTTGAAGCCGTCGAAGATCACCGGCCGGCGGACGTTGAAGCTCATCACGCGCAGGTCGGCCGGTCGGTCGCTGACGTGCTGGACCCACGAGCCGGTGGTGCGGCGTTGCGCAAGGTCTTGCCGCACGGTCGTCGAACAACCGACCACATGGAACAGCGTGAGCAGGGAGACGATCACGCACGCCAGCCTACGGCCTCGGCCGGCAGTGGGCATGGACGACGGATGGGCGAACGATCCCCGCAGCGGTCCGGTTGCACGACGCATGCCGGTCGTATCGGCCCGCGGCGCGCGGTGCTGAAGCCCTTCACAGGGAACTCACGTCCGGTCGTGGTTTCTGTGTGGTTTTGCGTGAACGGAACCGTCTGGTCATGGTCCGTTAACCCGGCCCGGGCCGGCCTGGACCGCGGGCCGGGGTCGTAGCATCCGGCCTGGTGGCCCTACCATCCGGCCATGCCGTCGCCCGACGCCGACTCCGCCGACCGTCCGTTGCCGACGCCCCGCGCGATCCTGTTCGACCTTGACGACACCCTGCTGGACACCACCGACAGCGCGACCCGCGTTTGGCACAACACCGCCCGGGCGTTCGAAGAAGAGATCGGCCTGCCCGCCGCGCAGTTCGACCCCGTGCTCGACGCCTCCCGCAAGTGGTACTGGGCCGACCCGCACCGCAACCGCCGGGGCCGGCTCGATGTCCACCGCTCCCGCGTCGAGGTCACGCTGCACGGCCTCCACGAGTTGAACCTGCCCGGCCGCACCGACTTGCAGCTCGCCAACCTCGCCGAGCGCTTCTCCAGGCACTACTCCGACCACCGCGTCGAGTCCATGCGGTTCTTCCCCGGCGCCCAAGAAGCCCTCGAACATTTTCACGATCGCGGCGTGCGTATGGCGTTGCTCACCAACGGCGACGCCGAAGCTCAACGTCAGAAAGTCGAGCACTTCGCGCTCGACCGATTCTTCCAGGCCGTACTCATCGAGGGCGAACTCGGCTTCGGCAAACCCGACCCGCGCGTGTTCCAAAAGGCGCTCGACGCCTGCGGCGTGGAAGCAAAAGACGCATGGTGCGTCGGCGACAACCTCGGCTGGGAAGTCGCGGCGCCGCAGCAACTCGGCATGACCGGCGTGTGGGTCGATTGGAACAGCGTCGGCCTGCCGGAAGATTCGGAGATCGTGCCGGACCTGGTGGTGCGGCGGGTGGCGGAGTTGCCGGTGATGCTTGACACGAACCACGTCTGATCACGACGTGTACACCTTCCGAACGCGAACGAGGCCACGGCCCCGATGCCAATAAACAAGCGACGCATCATCGCTATTTCGTCGATCCTGCTGCTGGCGGGTGCGGCGGCGGTGTTTGTGGTCTACGGACGGGGCTGGTGGGTCCCGGCCGCGCGAATGGTCATGGGGCGGCAAACCGTCGAATCGGTGGTGGCGGAATACGGCGACGATGCGCGGTCGCGGCTGCGGCCCTGGTTCGAGCAGGCCGGGGTTTCGTACCCGCCTGCACAGGTCTGGCTGGTGGCCTCAAAGCACGACGCCTGGCTGGAGTTGTGGGCGCGTGACGTAGGGGAACGATCTGCCACGCACGTCCACACCTTCCCGATCCGGGCGCTCAGCGGAGAGTTGGGCCCGAAGCTTCGCGAGGGCGATCGTCAGGTGCCCGAAGGCGTTTACCGGATCGTCGGGCTCAACCCCAACAGTTCGTATCACCTGTCGATGAAGCTCGATTACCCCAACGCGTTCGACCTCGAACGCGCGGAGGCGGAAGGCCGGGACCAGCCAGGATCGAACATCTTCATCCACGGCAAGGCGCAATCGGTCGGCTGCCTGGCGATGGGTGATCCGGCGATCGAGGAATTGTTCGTGCTCGTGGCGGAGACCGGACAGGAACATTGCCGGGTGCTGATCTGCCCGCGGGACCCCAAATTGGTTGCCTGGGATACACCGCCCGAAGACGCGCCGCCGTGGACTGCGGATCTGTATGCCGGATTACGCTCCGCGCTGGGAAAGATCGGATACCCGGTGGGGCGGTGAAGCAAGGCGGGGTTAAGTCCCGACTCACCCCAGCTTGTGTTTCCCGCCGTGGTGCGAGCCGTGGCCGTCGCGGGCGCGGTTCTGGAACTTCCGGACATGCACTTTCAACGGCTTGGCGCCGCCGTCGGGGAAGAGGATCTCGCCCGACCCGCCGAAGATGCGTTCGAGCGCCTTACCGCGCTGCTTGCGATTGCCCGCAGCTGTGTTGCCACGCAACGCAGTGTGAGTTCGTGGCACGAGGCGCCTCATGCCGACGCCCCGCCGAGCATCTGCAGAAACGCCGCCATGAACGCCGGCAAATCGTCGGGCCTTCGGCTGCTCACGCGTCGGTACTTTTCGTCCACGCAGACCTCGGCGTCCTCCCAGAGCGCCCCCGCGTTGGTCAGGTCGTCGGTCAGGCCCGGCGTGCTCGTGTAGCGCACGCCCTCGACGATCCCCGCCGAGATGTCGATCCACGGCCCGTGGCAGATCGACGCCACCGGCTTGCCCGCGCCCGCGATGTCGGCGGTGAGATTCTTGACCGCGTCGTACCGCCGCAGCTTGTCCGGCATCCACCCGCCCGGCACGACCAGCCCCGCGAAATCTCCCGCGTTCAGATCATCCACGCACGCGTCGCTGGTCTGCGGGTAGCCGTGCTTGCCGTGATACGTCGTCCCGGCGGCGTCAAGCCCCGCGAGCACCACGCCGTACCCCGCCTCGCGCAGCCGGTACCTGGGGTACTGCAACTCCATGTCTTCGTAATCGGAGCCGAGGAAGATGAGGATGTTGCTCATGACAAGTCACGTCGATTAAAGGGTTTCGTCGGCAGTTCGCACTCGCTTGGTTCCGAGGTCAACGATACACCGTTCGATCCACGATTCATACCAATCGAGAAAAGTTGCGGCTGGATCGAGATCTGGCAATTTCTTGCGGTCAGCTCCAAGATCCGTACGTGCTGCCGGACGAAATGAAGGCATGTAAAAGCCGCCTTCGTTGAATTCCAAAACTGTGCCGCAGAGTTCGCCGGTGGTTACAAGCACCGTGTAGTAAGTGCAGCCGTGGTAGCAGATCGGCATACAACCTTGTTGTGGATATGGCAATTCTATCGCGGAAGAATCGTCATCAGCGTCGTGTCGGCGGTGGCTGTCTTCAATGTCCACCCGTGTCAGCGGGAACTCGGCGCCGGGAACAAATTCGTGGCTTCGGGATTCGAAATCAGCTTTGTTCACCAAATCTTTGCTGATCGCTCCAACGCCCATAAGCCCGTAAGCCGGTCCGGCGCCATGGCCCACCGATGAGAGAAAGCATCGAAAATCATAGGGAATCTCTACATGGCATTTCTCCTCAAATCGATCCAACGACGATCTCAGGCATTTGATGCTGATGTAGTTGTGTTTGTTAGAACCAAAAACCTTGCGTCGGTAATCTCTGACGAATAGATAACGAAGACTTCGTTTGATGGCCCTCAGGCGTGCATCAGTATTCGTCATCCTGGTAGCCGTTCATGGACAGAGGTGTAATCCTCGAATCATAATTGCCTTACTCCACCAACCCCTCCGGCACCCCGTTGGGGAACAGCTCCGCGATGATCTGTTCCAGCCGGGCCTCGCGGTTTTCGGGATCGGGGTGGGTGGACGCCCACTCGGGGCCGGACGCGCCGCCGCTGGCTTCTTTCAGGACGCGCATGACGGTGATCATGGAGCGCGGGTCGTAGCCGGCCTCGACCATGAGCAGGACGCCCTCGCGGTCGGACTGGAGTTCCTGGTCCCGGCCGTACTTCATCTGCAGGAAGTTGCCGACCATCAGCGCGGCCTGACCCGCGCCCTGGTCGCCGGCCCCGACGGTCACGGCGCCGGCGACGCCCTGGAGCAGGTTCTGTTTGGCCATGCGCTGCACGCCGTGGCGGTGGATGACGTGGCCGATCTCGTGGCCCATGACGCCGGCGACTTGGCCCTCGGTGAGCCGGTCGAACAGCGCGTCGGTGATGAACGTCGGGCCGCCCGGCAGGGCGAAGGCGTTGACGACCTGATCGTCGTCAAGCAGGGTGAACGTGAACTCGTAAGGGATTTGGTCGATGCTGTCGATGTTCTCGGAGTAAACAACCGGGATCGCGGCCACGAGCTTGCGGCCGATCTCTTTGACCAGCGCATCGCCCGCGGAGTTGGCCGAGACCCCGCCGAACTGCTGCGCCATCTCGGGTGCCGCCTGCAAGCCCAGCGCGACCTCTTGTGCTTCGGTGATCCCGCCGACGCGCTGGTCTTCTCCGGTGACCTTGTTCGGAGAGACGTTCAGGAAGTACCCGCCGACCGCGACGAGCAGCAGCACCGCCGCGATGATCAGGCGGACCTTGAAGCTGCCGCCCCGCCCGCCCATTGCCGGCCCCCGCCGTCCACCGATGCGAATCGCCATGTCACGCCTCCGAGGTTCGAGGTCCAACCGTCCCGGATGATATCGCCGCCGGCTTCCGGCGCGAAGCGTTTCGGGAGGCCGACGGGGTATGCTGAACGCCCTGAGGTAAAGGTTTTCTCACGAGGGTTTCACGATGAGCGTTCTGCTGGGCATCGACATCGGCACGTCAGGCACCAAGACCCTGTTATGCGACGTTCAGGGCGGGGTGCTCGCCACCGGGCACGCGCCGCACACCGTGCAAAGCCCGCGCCCCGGCTGGAGCGAGCAGGCCCCCGGGCAATGGTGGAGCGCGACGAAGAAGGCGGTGAAGCAGGTCATCAAAAAAGCAGGGGTGGATGCCGGGTCGGTGTCGGGGATCGGGCTTTCCGGCCAGATGCACGGCAGCGTGTTCCTCGGCAAGGAGCCGGACGAAGACGCGGAAGCGCTGCGGCCCGCGCTGCTGTGGAACGACCAACGCACCGCCGAACAGTGCGAACAGATCGAACGCGCGGCCGGCGGACGCAAGAAGCTTATCAACATGGTCGGCAACCCGGCGCTCACGGGGTTTCAGGCGCCGAAGGTGCTGTGGTTGCAGAAGCATGAGCCGACGGTGTTTGCGAAAACCGCGCACGTGCTGCTGCCCAAGGACTACATCCGCCTGCGGCTGACCGGCGAGTTGGCGACCGAGGTGTCGGACGCGTCGGGCACGCTGCTGCTGGACGTGAAGAAGCGGAAGTGGAACGCGAAGCTGATCGGCTTGCTCGGGCTGGATGCGGCGCTGTTCCCGCGCTGCGTGGAGTCGCATGAAGTCACGGGCGAACTCACGAAGAAAGCCGCGAAGGCGTTGGGTTTGAATCCGGGGGTGCCCGTGGTGGGCGGGGCGGGGGACCAGGCGGCGGGGGCGGTGGGCAACGGGATCGTGAAGCGCGGGATCGTCAGCGCGACGCTGGGCACGTCGGGCGTGGTGTTCGCGCACGCGGACGAGCCGGTGTACGACACGGCCGGCCCCACCCCCGGACGGGTGCACACGATGTGCAGCGCGGTGGGGGGCAAGTGGTGCGTGTTCGGCTGCATGCTCAGCGCCGCGGGGTCGCTGCAGTGGTTCCGTGATGCGCTGGCGCCGAAGGTGGGTTTCGACAAGCTGGTTGAAGAGGCGGCGGGCGCACCGGCGGGCGCGGACGGGTTGTTTTTCCTGCCGTACCTCACGGGCGAGCGTTGCCCGCACCAGGACCCGGATGCGCGGGGGTGCTTCATCGGACTCACGCCGAGTCACACGCGAGCGCACCTGGCGCGGGCGGTGTTGGAGGGCGTGACGTTCGGGATGGCCGACCAGGTCCGGATCATGCACGGCGACATGGAGATCGCGATGTCGTCGATCCGGTTGTCCGGCGGCGGCGCGAAGTCGGCGTTCTGGCGGCAACTCCAGGCCGACATCTACGGTAAGCCGGCCGCGCTCACGAACGCCAGCGAAGGCCCGGCGTACGGCGTTGCGCTGCTGGCGGGCGTGGGCACCGGCGTGTGGAAGCACGTGCCCGAGGCGTGCGCCGCCGCGATTGAAGAGACCGAACGCCTCAAGCCCGACGCGAAGGCGAAGAAGGCCTGCGCGGCGTTGCACAACCGGTACGCGTCGTTGTACCCGGCGTTGGCGCCGACCTTTGCGCGGTTGGCGTCATAAGCACGTGGGTTTCAGTCGGTGTTTTTTTCTTGGTTGTTTCGGTGTTTGCGGTCTTCACGGATTTGCCGGAACAACGCTGCTACGCAGAGCCCGCCCACCAGCAGGACCGGAAACAGACACGGAAGCCAGAAGACCCATTGCATCGAACATCACCGGGGTAAGGGGGCGTGGACACGCGGGCGGGTTGGCCCGGGCAGACCTTAGCAGCGCAGCCCCGTGGCGTCGGGTACGAATCCGGCGAACCATTCGAGGTAGTCCCGTGTCATCCGCTCAAGGGTGAAGTGTTCGCAAGCCCGTTTCCGCGCGGCGCATCCCATTCCGACACGCATGGATTCGTCGCCCAGCACGTTGTTTAACGCGACCGCAAGTGCTTCCGGGTCGTGCGTCGGAACCACGAAGCCGGTCTGCTTTTCGATGATTTGCTCGGGCATGCCGCCGCGGTCGGTCGCGACGCAGGGCAGGCCGCACGCCATGGCTTCGAGGATCACGGTGGGGAAGTTGTCCTCGTGCGCGGCGTGGACCAGCGCATCGGCGGCCCGATACAACTCCGTCAGTTCGCTGCGGTCGGTGACGACCGGGTGGTGCAGGACCGTGACGCCGTTGGATTGGGTCGGTGGCTCGTTGGAACCGACGAAGCAGAGTGTCGCCGGGCGCAACGCCGGGTCGATCTTTCGTACGGCTTGCAGCGCGGTCTGCGGGTCTTTGTGGGTGAAGCCACGGCGTCCGGGCATCGCGACCATGAGCAACAGGTGTTCGTCATCCGAAACACCGAGCCGGCGGCGTCCCGGCTCGCGCGGCCCGGGTGAATACACGTCCGTGTCCACGCCGTTGTGGATCACGCGCCGTTCGATGACGCCGGGCTCCAGGCTGCCGCCGTTGATCAGGCCGAGCATCCATCGCGACGGCGTCGCGACGCGCAGCCGGCTGTCGCGGAAGATCGGGGCACGGCGTTTGCGGTTTTTTTCGACGACGTGCTCACGCCAGGACGGGGCGATGCAGGGGAAGTGCGGCCCGCCCGTGGCCCAGACCGCGTCGTGCAATGTTGCCACCACGGGGAGCTTGTGCGAAAGCGGTGCGAGCTGGCGCAGGTCGAACCATCCGCCGTGCAGGTTGTGCAGGTGCAGCACGTCCGGCGTCCAGGGCAGGAGATCGAGCAACCCCGACGTCCACGGGTGCGCGTAGTCGTCGTAGCCCAGACGACGACGAACCGCCGCGACCGGGCGTGCGGCCCGCCGGTCATACCGCGACAGCCAACGGACCCAAGGCAAGCGCCCGGCGTGTTCGTCGATGCCGATGACGCCGGGCGTGGTGGTCTTGCCGGCGTGGTCGCGTAGCGGGCGCGGGGTCAGCAGGCGAGCGTCGTGCCCCGCCGCGCGGTAACCGTGGTGCAGGTCCAGCGCGATGCGTTCGGCCCCGCCGTCCCGCTCGGCGATACTCAACTGCGCGATCCGCATCAGGGGCCCGTTTCGTTCTCGGGTTGCTTCGATTTCGCCACCAGCGTTTCGAGCGTGTCGAAGAACCGGACGGTGCTTTCAGACCACGTCGGGAGGCGCGGCGGCGTCGGCTTTTCATTGTGCCCGGTCGTGTCCAGCCGCTGGATCAGGTCGGCCAGCGCTTCGGGCGCGCCAAGCGGGAAGTACCACGCCGCGTCGCCACCGGCCTCGCGGTGGGCCGGGATATCGCTGGCCAGTACCCGGCAGCCGTGCGCCAGGCCTTCGATGATGCCGGCGCCGTGCCCTTCGGCGAGGGAAGGGTAGACCACCGCCGCCGCCAGCCGAAGCGCATAGGTCAGTTCGTGGTCGTTCAGGTCGTGCATGACCAGCAGCCGACGGCCGCGCTGCGGGTGGCGGTCCAGCCGCTGAAGCAACTCGCCGGCACCCCATCCGACCACGCCCGCCAAGAGCAGCCGCGTCGTCCCGCCGCGCGCCCAGTACGCCTCGAACCCGTCGAGCAGTTGGGCGTGGTTCATCCGCGGGTCGAACATGGCCGAGCAAAGCACGGTCGGCTCGCCGACAAAGCACGCGGGCAGGGTCTGGCGCAGCAGCGCCACGTCCACCGCCTTGTCACGCCGCAGGCGTTCTTCATCGGTGAGCGCTCCGGGTCGGAAGCTTGCGCTGGGGATGGGCGGCAACTCGAGTGATGACCGGTGCGTTTCGACGGCGGCTCGCGTCGTCTCCGACACCGTCACGACGAAGTCGGACACCGACAACGCCCGGTCGACCCACCGACGGAACCGGCCCGGCACCCCCGCGGCAAACGTCTCCGGCGCGTCCAACGGCATCAGGTCGTGTACGAACACGCCGACCGTCGCCGGGCAGCCTTCCGCGTGATCGAGCAGGCTGGCCGAATTCCATGGGGCGTCCAGCAACACGAGGACATCGCCGGCACGCGGTCGCACCGTCGCGCCGCGCGCCGCGGCCAGCCCGACCGTTTGCTCCATCCAGGCGGGCATCCACTCCGCAGACTCGGCGGCGATCGGCTCGGTGGCCGCGTGGACATCGCCGTGCTGCCGGCGCAAACGCCGCCGGTTGTGGATGGTGTGCAGGAACGCCACCCAGCGTCGGGGACTGCGTGGCAGACGCCGCGCTACCCGTGCATACCGCCGGCCCGTCCACGCGACGACTTCCAACGCCACCCCGCGTTCGGTTGCGGCTCGCTCCGCGTGTCTGGACAACTGGCGCACCACGCGGTGTGCGCCGCCGGACCCGCCGTGCAGCGCCGTCCGTGTCACGTCGAGGATGATTCGACGGGGTAAATCCCGTCTTGACTCGCTCATTGAAACTCCCCAAAACGAACCGCACAGCATACAGCCGGTCGAGAGATGGTCCTACGTTTTTGTGGACCTCGTTGCTTTAACTTGGGCGAGATCGTGCCCACCATCACCCATGCCGACGACCCCCGGCTCGAGCTCTATGTCGGGCTGCCCGACAAGCAGGTCCGTCGGGACACCGCGCTGTTCCTCGCCGAGGGGGCGTTGGTCGTCGAACGCCTGCTCGAGAGCGGACTGCGACTCCACTCCCTTCTGTGCAGTGACCGGAAAGCCGGGGCGTGGCGTTCGCGTTGGCCGGAGGACGTGCCGATGTTCGTCTGCCCAGAAGACGTGCTCCGCGACACGGTCGGGTTCAGGCTGCATCAGGGGGTGATCGCGGCGGGGTATGTGCCGGCGGACCGAACGCTGGAGGATGTTTCGGCACCGCCGATTCAGGGATGCACGCGAGGACACGGGAGGGATCCCGAGGCACCCTCACCCGGCCCCTCCCGGGTGGAGGGGGATTCAAGCGCACGCACGCTCGTAGTTTGCCCGGAGATCACCAACGTCGACAACCTCGGGCTGCTGATCCGCATCGCCGCGGCCCTGGGGGTGGACGCCATGGTGCTGGGTGAGCGGTGCAACGACCCGTGGTACCGGCGGTCGGTGCGTCTGTCGATGGGCACGATCTTCAAACTGCCGATCGTGCGCAGCGACAACATCGCCCGCGACCTCCGACGCCTGCGCGACGCGTTCACGTTCGATGTGGTCGGCACCGCGCTGCGCGACGACGCCCTGGACCTCAAACTCGCCGATCGCGCGGACCGCCTCGCCGTCGTGCTCGGGTCCGAGGGCTACGGCCTGAGCGAAGAACACCTGGGTTTGTGCTCGCGCGTGGTCACGATCCCGATGCATGCGGGCGTTGATTCACTGAACGTTGCCGTGGCCGCAGGCATCGTTCTGCACCACTTTGCGCCGCCGGTGCGGTGATCTTCGTTATGTCCTGGCGAGAGAAGTTGGAAGACCGAGCGTCGGAGCTGTGCGTCACCCCCCGAAGTACCAGGCCAGCACCGCGAGTTCGGCGGCGGTGAACGTGGCGATGCAGGCGCCCAGGGTGAGCCAACGGCGCAGAGACCACGGCCGGCGGCGCGGCGGCGGGACCATGCGCAGCTGCGGCTCGCCGGCGGTGGGGCAGTAGGCCGGGGCGTGGCCGCGGCGGGCCTGGTCTTGGACGATGGCGATGACCAGGTTGGCGTCGAAGGGGGTGAGGCCGAAGACCTTGCCGAGTTTGAGGAGGTGTTCGCGTTTCTCGGGGCGGAGGATGGTGCCTTCGAGCTGCTCGGCGGTGCGGACCGCCAGGACCCAGCGGGGGTCGGCGGTGTCGGTGATGGGGTCGTGCTGCTGGGGGGTGATCGCGGGCTTGACGACTGACCCGGTCTCGACGCCGACGAGCCGGAGCTTGGGGTGTTTGCGGCGGCGGTCGACCGGCAGGGACGACGCGCGGCTGGGGGTGGGGTCGGCTTGGGGTTCGACGCGGCCGGCGGTGAGCGACCCGAGCCGGCTGACCGCGCGGGCGCGGGCGGCCATGGCGGCGGCAACGGCCTGAGGGGATGCGGTGCCGGGGTTATCGGGGGAACCTGTTCTCATCAGCACAATGCCGGGCAGAGCTTGAATAATTCGCCACGCAATCATACCCCACGCCGGCGGGAAGCCAAGGTCGAGTTGTGCGGAGTTTGGGTAGTGGGTCAGTCTGAAATCTAGCCCGCGAGATTCGCCCCGTACAATGGGGGCATGTCAGACGAACCCGTGAAGCCGGACCCCGAGAAAAAGCCCAAGCGCCCGCGGGACGCGAACCAGCTCGCCAAGCGGATCGTGGACCTGGCGACGGGGCAGGCGGAAGAAGGCGAGGCAAACACCGAAAAACGCGGCCATGCCGGTGGTGTTGCAGGAGGCAAGGCGAGGGCTGAGAAGCTCACTCTTGAGGAGCGTCGGGAAATAGCGAAGAAGGCGGCGGCGGCTCGTTGGAAAGATCGGGAAGAACCTCGTTAGCGGCGAGCGGCCATTGGGCCAGTGTCAGCCCGTTGGTTGTTCGCCTGATCCGAAATCGAGTTCCGGGCTCTGCCGTGTTGTAGCGTTCAACCATTGCGGGCCAGAGCGAGATTCCTTCCGTGGCTTTGTGAAATCCAGACCGATTCGATGCTTTCCCTCCCAAAAAGAACGCTGTGATTTTGCGGGCCGGGCAGATCAGGTGCAGCGGCGGGCCTTTCAATCGAGCCTTCTCCCCCCGCTGTTTTCCTTTGTCACAACTGACGACGATCCATCCGCCTTGAGACTGGATGATTTGGGTCCAATCGACATCTAGCGAGCCTTGGCGACCCAAAAAATCATTCAGCCATTCGGCATGAACCGGGGGCTTGTGCAACTCAAAAAGGCTGGCTGCTAGGCGTGAACCTTGGCAACCCATGCACTCGTCGAGCATGACTTTAGGAAGCGATCCCGGAGAGGATATCTTCATATTTGAGGGCAATTTTAACGTCTTTCGGGTCAACCCCGTATGCGTCCGCCGCCCCCTGAATCCCGCCCTCTTCGTCGATCGCGTGTACTAAAGCACTCACCGATACTCCGCAGGGCATGACTATCGGCGTGCCATATTTCACCTTGGGGTCAATCACGATTGATCGGTCGCCATGAGACAGCGGCGTGTCCCGAGAAGCTAGCCCATTTTCGCCAAACTCAAGCTCAAAAAGATACGGCTCGACAATCGGCTCGATCAGATGTTGGGCCTTGTATTTGCCAGTCAACGTAACGACTGCGCCGTCTTCTAACTTCACGACGATATCATCGTTAAACACAAATGTAGTATGCTGGCGAGCGAAGGGGTAAGGGAACCCCATTTTTTCGGCTTCTTCGACCGCCTGCCTGATTTGTTGCAAGCTTGGCGCGACCCTGATCTGCTCTCCCGGCTTGTCGGGATGGTCAACAAATCGCTCTCGGCGGATCGTCCGAATGGCTCGGGCCTGAACATAGTCCACGAAGCTGACGACCCCTGATGGACTCTCGGGCATGTAGCGCTTGACGGCGGCGGCACCTTGAGCGTTCCCGTTCACCCAGCGCGTGAACATCCGTGAGGACACCATCGCAAGGCGCGAAGCCTCTTTCACGGTGTAAATACCGGCCAATGCGGGATGCTTTTTGGCTAGGGCAACCATATACCTTACAAATCCCCGATGTTCAGCTAGATCGTACCAAAGCTCACAATCGGAGTCAACGCTTAAGTGTCTGGAATTATTGCGCTTGCGCTTAACTATCGGACTGACGCGCACTTACGAAAGGAAATACCTCTCGATATTCAGAATGACCAAAAATGCTTGACAAATGCTTGCGAACCCCTAGAATCGGTCAGTATGAAAAAGCTGTCCACCGAGAAGCGTGCCGCCGTCATCCGGGCTCTGGTGGAAGGCTGCTCGATCCGCTCCACCGTCCGCATGACTGGCGTGAGCAAGAACACGGTGGCCAAGCTGCTGGTGGACATGGGCGACGTGTGCGAGGCGTACCACAATGAGCACGTCCGGGGCCTCAAGGCCGAGCGGGTCCAGTGCGACGAAATCTGGGCGTTCGTCGGGGCCAAGCAGAAGAACGTCGAGAAGGGCAAGCAGGGCGTCGGCGACGTGTGGACGTGGGTCGGGATCGACGCCGACTCCAAGCTCGTTATCTCGTACCTGTGCGGCGAGCGTGACGGTGGGACCGCGTTCGACTTCATGCACGACCTGGCCGGGCGTCTGCTGGATCGGGTCCAACTGACCACGGACGGGCTCGCCGCCTACATCGACGCGGTACGCGACAACTTCGGGGCCTACGTCGATTACGCCCAACTGGTCAAGCTGTTCGGCGACGACCCCCGGCTCAAGAAGCCCGCGAGCGTCAAGTATTCCCCGTCGAAAATCTGCGGCTGCCAGAAGCGCGTCCGGTTCGGCGACCCCGAGCCCAAGCACATCAGCACGTCCTACGTCGAGCGGCAAAACCTCACGATGCGGATGGGGATGCGGCGATACACCCGCCTCACCAATGCGTTCAGCAAGAAGGTCACGAATCACGAGGCCATGACCGCCCTGCACTTCATGTACTACAACTTCTGCCGGGTCCACCAGAGCATCCGCGTCACCCCGGCGATGGAATCCGGGATCGCGGATCACGTCTGGACGGTGGAGGAATTGGTCGGGCTGTTGGAGGCCGAAGAAGCGGCGGTCATCGGAACCGAGGAAAACAAGCGGGGGCCTTACAAAAAGGCCGAAAATCACGATTGAATTGCCGCGTGCCGGACGGTATAATCTGTTTACGACTTCCAAGTCTTTCGGGACTTGAGCCGACCTATAGGGTCGGCATTTTTTTTGGGGGCCACCCTATGGCGAAACCGTCTAAAACCATTGTTTATGTGGATGGCCTAAACCTGTATTACGGATCGGTCAAAGGCGGAGCCAACAAATGGCTTGACCTACAAAAGCTATTTGAGAAATTGCTTCATGGAAACGATGTCGAAGTCATTCGATATTGCACGGCACGGGTTGAAGGCCCGAGCGCTAA
>JAUIGU010000024.1 GCA_030432595.1 Phycisphaerae bacterium | reverse complement strand
GGCGTAGAGTCGATCACCACACCGGTGACCACGTACTGCCCGGTGTTGAACCCGTCTTCGTCTCTGACGACGAGGGTGTAGGTCCCGCTCTGGGAGAGGTTGAACCGGTCGAGCCGGCCGCCGGTGCTGAACTCGGTGGTCTCGATCAGGGCGGCGTCGGGACCGTACAGCGAGACCTCCATTGTCGTGAAGTTGTTGCCGTCCTCGCGCACGGTGAACAACAGGTCGTCGCCGGCTTGGGCGTCGATGGTGTAGGTGTCGATATCCGAGGAGCCGAGGCTTGCGATTAAGGTGCGGCCGCTGGTCAGTGCGGTGTTGTCCGTGTCGATCACGTTGTCGATCACGACCGCGGTCACGAGGTAGCTCCCCGTGTCTGTCCGTTCTTTGTCGCGAACGACGTAGGTGTAGGTCCCGCTCTGGGTGAGGTTGAACCGGTCGAGCCGGCCACCGGTGTTGAACTCGGCGGCCTGGATCAGTTGGGCGTCGGGGCCGTAGAGCGAAATGTCCATCGTTGTAAAATTGTTGCCGTTTTCACGAACGGTGAACAACAGGTCGTCGCCGACGTTCGCGTCGACGGTAAACGTATCGATGTCCCCGGAGTTAAGTGTGCCGATGAAGGTCTCGCCGCTGTCGAGAACTTCGTTGCCGGCATCGACGGTGTCGTCTATCACCACCGCGGTCAGCCGGTACGCGCCGGAACCCGATCCGCCCGGGTCGCGCACCACTAGCTTGTAAGTCCCGGTTTGCGTGACGGAGACTTGGTCGACGTCACCGCCGGTGTTGAATGTCACACGTTCCACCGCGCGATTATCCGGCCCGAAGAGGGTCGCTTCCATCGTCGTGAAGTTGTTGCCGAACTCACGGATCGTCACCAACAGGTCGTCCCCGGCCTGCATGTCGATGGAGTACGTATCGACATCGCTGGACGACCCGAGGATCGCCGGGACGAACTCGCCGCTGGTCAGGGGCAAGACCCTACCGTCCCCGGCGTCGGGCGCCACGGACTGGCCCCAGAACTGCAGCACCGCGTCCAGTTCCCGCTGCTCGATCTGGTCCGTCGGCAGATCGACGACCCAGGCCGCCGGTACTGCGGTGTTCTCCTCGACGAAGTCACGCCCCCAATTGCTTAAAACGAGGTCAAGATCGCCCTGCTCAACTTGACCGGATCCGTTGTAGTCGCCCAGCAGAACCGCGTTGGTGTCCGCTGAAAGCAGCACCCGCTGCTCCAGCGTCTCGAACCGAACCTCGCGCGAAACCGTACCCTTGCGTGGATCTTTCATCTCGCCTGCCTCCATAAAATGTGGTTATTAAGGTCCCGGGGAACGTCATCGAGACTGTATCTGATTCTGCCGTCGAGGGCGGCCGTCTGATCGAGAAAACCGAACGGACCTTAGGCGCGCTTAGCCCCCCGGACAAACCCCAATTTGACGGACAAAAAACTCACCTCACGCCCTTGAATCGCCGCGCTGCCCCGACGACACTGGCCGGCCATGTCGCTCCACGCCCCGGCCGTTCGGCCGACCTTCGACCTGGACGTGTCCCTGACCCCCGCGCAGGTCGCCGCGGCGCTCGACGAACTCGTTCGGCACCCCGGCGGGCGGGTCATCGGCCGCCGGGCCGGGCATCACCTCATGCTCACCGTGCCGGACCAGGACCGACATTTCTGGTCGCCCTGGCTGACCGTCGAAGCGCAACCCCGCGCGGCCGAAGCCGACGCAAGCGCCAACCCTTCGCGCACCCGCGTCCACGGCCGGTTCTCACCACACCCGAGCCTGTGGACCGCGATCATGTTCACGCACCTCGCGCTGCTGACCACCGCGTTCTTCGCCGCGATGTTCGGCGTCGCGCAGCTCATGCTCAAACACCCCCCGCACGCGCTGTGGGTCACCGCGGGCGGCGTGCTGGGGTCGCTGCTGGTCTGGTGGGCGTCCTGGCTGGGCCACCGCATCGCCCACGACCAGATGCACGCGCTGCGCGACGCGGTCGAGTGCGCGCTGGACCGCGCGTGAAGGCGACGTTTACAAAGCCGCCGGTGGTATCGGCGGTTCTCGAGAATCGGCGATGGTGAGTACCCGGTCGCCGATGGCGTCGGTGGCCTTGTGTCCGCTCAACGGATGCGGGTCAGAGCGTCGCTTCGGTCACGCGCAGGATCTCGTCGACCGTGGTCATGCCCTTCTGGACCTTGTCGAAGCCGTCGGCGCGGAGGGAGACCATGCCCTGCTCGATGCAGTAGCGGCGGAATTCGGTGACGTTGGGGTTGGCGGCGATGCGGTCGCGCATGCCGTCGTTGATGATGAGCAGTTCGTAGATGCCCAGCCGGCCGGAGTACCCGGTGCCGCGGCACTTCTCGCAGCCTTCCCCGCGGTGCAGCGGGCCGGCGATGCCCTGCATGGACAGCGCTTCGGCGACGTCGCCCTCGGGCATGTATTCGGCCTTGCACTGCGAGCAGATCTTGCGGACCAGGCGCTGGGCCAGGCACGCGTTGACGGCGCCGCCGATGAGGAACGGCTCGACGCCGATGTTGATCAGGCGGGTGATGGACGACGGCGCGTCGTTGGTGTGCAGCGTCGAGAGCACGAGGTGGCCGGTGAGCGACGCCTGGACTGCGGTCTTGGCGGTCTCGAAGTCGCGGATCTCGCCGACCATGATGACGTCGGGGTCTTGGCGCAGCAGCGCGCGCAGCGCCGCGGAGAAGCCCATGCCGATCTTCTCGTTGACCGGCGTCTGGTTGATGCCGTTGAGGTGGTACTCGACGGGGTCTTCGGCGGTGGAGATGTTGAGCTTGGAGCGGTCCATCTTGCCCAGCGACGAGTACAGCGTCGTCGTCTTACCCGAGCCGGTCGGGCCGGTGACCAGCACGATCCCGTGCGGGTTCTTGATCTGGTTGGACCACATCAGGTAGCAGTCCTCGGACATGCCGAGGTCTTCCAGCTCCACCTGGATGCTCTTGGTGTCGAGGATACGCATCACGACCTTCTCGCCCTGCACCATCGGCAGCGTCGAGACACGCAGGTCGAGCTTGCGCCCGTGCACCATCGCGCGGATGCGGCCGTCCTGGGGCACGCGGCGCTCGGCGATGTCGAGGTTCGCCATGATCTTGATGCGGGAAACAATGGCGGCCTTCATCGAGGGTGGCGGGGCCTGCGTCTCGTACATCACACCGTCGATGCGGAAGCGGATCTGGACCTTCTTCTCCTGCGGCTCGATGTGGATGTCGGACGCGCCTTCTTTGACCGCGTTGAAGATCAGGTAGTTGACGTAGCGGATGACGGGCGACTCGCCGGCCATCTTTTCGAGGTCGAGGTTCTCCTCGGTGTTCTCGACGACCTCGACGTCGTCCTCGTCGACGCCGGCGATGAGGTCGTCCATCGTCATGTTGGCGGCTTCGGAGTCTTCCTCCTTGAACTCGCCGACGACCAGGTCGATGTCGGTCTGGGGGACGACGACCGCGCGGATGTTGATGCCCAGCTTGTGCCGGACCTCGTCGAGGATGATCAGGTCGTCGGGGTCGATGACGCCCAGGACCAGGCGGGAGCCCTCGACGCGGATGGGGATGACGCCCTGGGCCGCGCAGTAGTCGGGGGTGAGCTTGTGGAGCTGCTTGGTGGCCTGGAGGCTCTCGGTATCGACGCGTTCGAAGGCGACACCGGCCTGATCGGCGACGGCTTTCTGGAGCGCGGTCTCTTCGACGCCGGACTCGCGGAGGACCTCGGCGAGCGGCCGGCCGGGCGTCTTGGCGACCAGCGAGCGCGCGTTGGTCAGCAGCGCGTTGTCGATGTGCTTGGACGCCAGCAGCACCGCGCCCACGTCGCCGACGCGGGTCAGGGCGTGGGACTCGGGCGTGTGGGTGTCGTCGGAGGCCGGCGCGGGTCCGTGGTCTTCGGGGCCTTCGTCGTCCGCGGCGTCGAGGTTGAACTCGGGGCTGGGCAGGTCCGTGTCGAGGTCGAACGCGTCGTCGTCCGCGGCGTCGGCCGGTGCCGCGCCCAGCGCGTCGCCGAGGTCGTCGTCGAAGTTGAGGAGGTCGTCGAGGCTCAACGCGGGGTCTCCCTTTCCCGGGCGGTGCGTGGGGCGCGGCTTAGCGGAGCCCGGCGTCGATGCCGGCCTCGGACTGCAGCTCGAGGATGTAGCGCGGGTCTTCGGGCCGGCGGTCTTCGACGATCGCCGGGAGCAGCCCGACCCGTCCGGCCTGGATGCCGGCGACGGTGAAGCTGCCGATGCGTTGACCGACGCGGTAGATCTCGCCGTCGATCACGGCGACGCTGCGCCGGCCCGAGCCCATGATGCTCTGCAGCTCGAACCCGCGAAACTCGTTGTCGAGCGCCGTAAAGACTTGGGCGCGCTGGCGCTCCGTGTCGTCGAGGGTCGGCTCGCTGTCGCCGCCGCCCAGCATGGCGAGCTGGAACGGGTTCTTCTGCACGTCGCCGAGATCGACCGCCTTCTCGGGGTACTCGGTGGCGATCTTGCTGACGATGGTGTCGGTGTCGGCAAACAGGCCCTTGAGGTTGTCGGGGTGCTGCGCGTCGGTCTTATCGACCAGGCCCGGGTTCTCGGCCTTGCGGATGAAGGTCTGGATCTTGGTGAGCTGCTCGGTCTCGGTCTGGGCGTTGTTGCCGCGCTGCGTCAGACGCATGCCGAACAACAGCCCGCCCGCGATGAGCGCGACGATGACGATCAGCAGCGCCGACTGCGTGGCGATGCGTTTGTTCTCGTCGGCGCCGTCGAACTCCAGCTCGCCGGCCACGTCGTCCTGCCCGGTGCCGTTGAGCGCCCCCAGCAGGGGCATGCTGACGGCGGCGTCTTCGCCGTTCTTTTCCGGCACGGCGTCGAAGTCGTCGGCCTGGGACTTGTTCTTGAACATACGGGTCTCCGTCTTCTCACGGGGTGGCGCGTCGGGCGCGGGTGGGGTGGCGTGGCGGCGCGGGTCAGGCGGTCGAGTTCTCGCCGCGGAAGAAGATGCTCAGCCGCAGCTCGGTCCGCACCGTGCCGTCCGCCTCGTTGTTGATCTTCTCGATGTGGATGCGCGGCATCTTGGTGATGCGGGGCAGCTCCTCGATGCGCTTGATGAAGGCGTAGTACCCGTCGAAGTCGCCTTCGATCTGCACCTTGATGGGCAGCTCGTCGTACTCGGCGGCTTCGATGGACTTGTCGGGGACGATGCTCTTGACCTGCAGCCGCTGGTCCTTGGCGATCTCCCAGATCTGCCCGAGGATCACCTCGACCTCGCGGCGATTGGGCAGCTTGCGCTCGAACGCCTCGCGGGCCTCTTCGAGGCGCTTGATCTCGGCGTCGAAGTCGGGGTAGGTGCTCTTGGCCTTGTTCAGCTCGCCGAGGGTGACGTGCTTGGAGGCGGTGTCGTCCTTGTAGGCCTGGATCTTGCCGTCCATGGGCGAGAGCACGACGAAGTACGCGCCGACCATCACGCCGATCAGCACGAGCAGGTAGAGCATTTCACGGATGCCGAATCGCATGGCGGGTCTCCGGTAGTTCGGGCCGGTGGGCAGTCAGGGGTTCAGTCAGGGCAACGGGGCTCAGCGCGGGGTCGGACCGTTGGGCCCGATGGTCATGGTGTCGCCGAGCGGGTTGGCGTCGATGTCGCGGCTGCGGCGGGTGGGCTGGAGTTCGGCCATGGTCAATTCCTCCGACAGCCGGAGCTTGACCTTGAACTTGCGCATCTCGGTGTCGTTGAGGTGGTACTGCTCGGAGATGCCGAGCGTCACGTCGTCGAACAGCGGGTGCTGGTTCAGCGCGGTCATGTACTGCGAGACCTCCAGGTCCGTCGGCGCCACGCCGACCATCTCGATGTTCACCTGCGTCCGGGGGATCTCGATCGCGGGCTTCTTGCTCGCCTGGGTCTTGAGCGTGTCCTTTGCCAGCGCGGAGCTGGGCCGCGGGCCGTCACGGACCACCTCGGTCTCGAGGTTCAGCTCGGTCAGCGACAACGTCGCAGGCATGTGGTTGATCAGCTCGGCCAGGACGTTGGACTTGTCCACCGGGTCGATCAGCGCGCTGGTGATCGAGGCCTTGAGCATCATCTCCTGGTGCTGCTGCTGGAGCTTGGTGGCCTGGTCGATCTTGGCGGCCTCGGCGTCGACCTCGGCGTTGACCGTGCCGTTCTCCTTGGCGGCGACCTGGAGCTGGCGCAGCTTCACGAAGTATGCGCCCAGCACGCCGGTCAGCACGACCGCGAACAGCGAAACGCACACGATGTTGCTCCGCCGCGCGAGCTTGCGGGCCAGGTAGTCTTCCGGCAGGAAACTGGCGTTCATGGACATGGTGGTCACTCCCCGTGGGGCTGGGTTCAAAACAATCAGTTCGGTCGGTCACAGGTTCGCTTCGCTGAAGCACAGGCCCTTGGCCACGGCCCAGCCGGGTTGCGGCGCGTCGGCGTTCACGCCCTTGGTCGTGTCTTCGCTGCCGACCTTGTAGAGGCCTTCGAACGGGTCGCCCCGTTGCACCGCCGCGCCCAGCGTGTCGGCGATCTTGCCGCACAGCGCGCCGCGGTTCGCCTCCCCGCCCACCAGCACGAACCGCTGGATCGGCGAGTCGGGGTGCCGGCCGTTGTGGTGCCGCACCACCAGCCGAAGCTCGTCCAGAATCGTGCGCGTCACCTCGTCGGCCCGCTGCTCGGACTCCTTGCCCTTGAGCACGCCCGAGGTCGCGACCGACTGGCTGCTCTCCCATTCGAGCTCGCCGCCGCCCTTGGCCCGCGTGTTGCGCGCCTGGTCGAAGCTCATGTTCCCGCTGCGCGCGAGCATCTGGTTGTAGTGGTCGCCCGCCGCGTGGATCGTCTTGAGCAGCAGCAGCTTCTCGCCCTTGCAGACCACGACCTTCGTCGTCGCCGCGCCCATGTCCACAAAGCACACGCACTCCGGCTCGTCGTCGATCAGGTCCCCGAACGCGTGCAGCACGCACGTCGGCTCGGGGTGCATCCCGACCACCTCCAGCCGGCAACGCCCCGCCAGCGCGAGGTACTGCATCACCAAATCCCGCTTGGCCGCCAGGCACACCACGTCGCTGCGCGCCGCGCCGTGCCGGTAGTGGTCCACCGCGTGGAAGTTCCGCAAAATCATCCGCGTCGGCTCGATCCCCAGGCGTTCGCGGAGTTGAAGCTCGATCAGCGCGTCGATGTCCTCGGGGTCGCACCGCGCGACCATGAAGTTGTGCGCCAGCGTCTGGAACCCCGGGATCGCACAGATCGCCTTGCGCCCGCGGAACGGCAGCTCGTGGATCAACTGCTTGACCGCTTCCTCGATGAACGCCATGCGCGACGGCATGTCGCCCCGCGCCTCCTCGGGGATCACCGCCCTGCCGGCCGCGACAAGCTGGCTCGTGTCGTCGGGCACGATCTGCAGCAGCTTCACCGCGTCGGCGCCGAAGTCGATCGCGATCGGTGAGACCCGCCCCTTGCTGGAGATTCCGAAGGCCATGACGCTCCCAAAACAGCTCCGCCCGACACACGGCACGCGACCACGTCGCCTGCGCACACGCCGGGGCTTGAAAGGGACATCGACGGATTGTGCGGGTGGGTTAAGGGGGAAGCCGGCAGAAGGCGACACGCAGTCGGGAGTTGGGGGCCGGGAGTCGGCAGTAGGAAGTCGGCAGTCGTCGAGTACAGCACGTCCGAGAATGTTCCCTGTGATGAGAAATCAGTTCGGAGGATCTGTAACGTCTGTGACCACCACCCCCTTTGACCGGAAACCGACTCCCAACGGCCTACTCCCGACTGCCATCTGACCCCGACTACGATGCCCCGCATGCGCGACCTCACGCCGCAACAGATCGTCGACGAGCTCGACCGCTACGTCATCGGCCAGCACGACGCCAAACGCGCGGTCGCCGTCGCCATCCGCAACCGCTGGCGGCGGCGCGCGTTACCGGACGACATGGCCAAGGAAGTCGCGCCCAAGAACATCGTCATGGCCGGGCCCACCGGCGTGGGCAAAACCGAGATCGCCCGCCGCCTCGCCAAGCTCGTCGATGCGCCCTTCATTAAGGTGGAGGCCAGCAAGTTCACCGAGGTCGGCTACCACGGCCGGGACGTCGAGTCGATGGTCCGCGACCTGGTCGACCGTGCCGTCACCCTCGTCCGCGTTGAGCAGTCCGAGCGCGTCAAAGAGAAAGCGAAAGACGCCGTCGATGACCGTCTGCTCGCCCTGCTGCTTCCGGATCAGCGTCGCGACCAGGCCGGCATGTACACCGCCACCGGCGAGTCCGGCGAGGCCCGCCAGCGCCTCACCGAAAGCCTCCGGAAAAAACTCAACGATGGCGAACTCGAAGACAAAACGGTCGAACTCACCGTCCGCAAGCGCCCGCCGACCAAGGTCATGTTCGCGAACATGGGACTCGAGCAGATGGACCCGGACATGGCCGACATGTTCGAGAAGCTCGTGCCCGAGAAGAACGTAACGCGCAGGGTCACGATCGCTGAGGCCCGTCGCATCATCACCGAGGAGGAGACCGAGAAGCTCCTCGACCCCGACGCCATCGCCGCCGAGGCCGTCGACCGCGCGAGCAACGACGGCATCATCTTCCTCGACGAGATCGACAAGATCGCCACCCCCGGAAGCGGAGACAAGGGCGGAGGCAAGTCTGGCGGGGGACCGGATGTGTCTAGACAGGGCGTGCAGCGCGACCTGCTGCCCATTGTCGAGGGCAGCGCCGTCACCACACGCTACGGCGTCGTCCACACCGACCACATCCTCTTCGTCGCCGCCGGCGCGTTCCACGTCGCCTCGCCGGGCGACCTCATGCCCGAGTTGCAGGGCCGGTTCCCGATCCGCGTCGAGCTCCAAGCCCTGACCAAGGACGACTTCAAACGCATCCTCACCGAACCCAAGAACGCGCTGACCACCCAGCAACAGATGCTGCTCGGCGTCGAGGGCCTGACTGTTGAATTTGAAGACGGCGCGATCGATGCCATCGCCGAACTCGCCGCCCGCGCGAACCAGTCGCTCGAAAACATCGGGGCCCGCCGGCTGATGACGATCATCGAGAAGGTCTTCGAGCAGGTGAACTTCGACGCCCCGCAGCGCGTCGCAGCCAGCGACACGACGCTTCACGTCACCGCCGACTACGTGCGTGAACAGGTGGCCGGCATCGTCGACGACCCCGACCTGTCGCACTTCGTGCTCTGACGTTCTTTTCCTGTTTAGCGGGTGCGGCGCAGCCGCCCGCGTCACCCCCGGCCCGACACCCGCGGGACGCTGCGCGTCACCCGCTAAACGCGGGCGGGGTATCTTTTCCGGATCGAGATTGCTGGTCCGCCCTGTTTCGCCTTCTTCATGCGGGAGTTTCTGATGCAACGACGTGTTTCCCTGATCGGAGCCATTCTCGTCTCGTTCGCGACCTCGGCGTGCGCCATGCCCCATGCCGACCAAGTGCCGCCCGCCGACAACCCGGCCGAGGCCGAACCGAAGGCCCCCGCCGAGCCCGCGATCGTCTGGCACGACGTCACCGAATGGGGCATCGAAGGAAAGGGCTTCGACGACACCGCCTCGTACTTCGACCGCCTGCCCGCGCGGGCCGAGTCCGTCGTGCGCCCGAAGGTCTGGGAACTCTCTCGCGACGCGTCCGGCATGGCCGTGCGCTTCCGCACCAACGCCACCCGCATCGACATCGACTGCGAACTCACCGAAGACTCGCTCGACATGCCGCACATGCCCGCGACCGGCGTGTCGGGGCTCGACCTCTACACCAAACAAGACGGCGCCTGGCGTTGGGCGAGCGTGTTCCGCCCGAGGCGCAACCCGCTGCAGGGCACGCTCGTGGAAGCGCTCGCGTCGGCGCCCGACGGCCGGGAGTACCTCATGTACCTGCCGCTCTACAACGGCGTGAAGTCGCTGAAGATCGGCGTCCCCGAAGGCGCCACCTTTGAAGGCCTGTCGCCGCGCAACACCCAACCCATCCTGTTCTACGGCACGTCGATCACACACGGCGCGTGCGCCTCGCGCCCGGGCATGGCGTTCGTCAACATCCTCGGCCGACGCCTCGACCGCCCGATGCTCAACTTCGGGTTCTCGGGCAACGGCAAGATGGAGACCGAGGTCGCGTCGTTCCTCGCCGAGCTGGACCCGGCGGTGTTCGTGCTCGACTGCATGCCCAACACCCCGCGCGAGGTGGTGGAAGAACGCTCCTACGACGTGGTCAAGCTCTGGCGCGCGGCGCACCCCGACACGCCGATCGTCATGGTCGAGTCGCGCTCGTGGTCGAGCTCGGACCTGGTCGCCGGCCGTGAAGCCATCCACGACGAGAAACGTGCGTCGATGCGACGCACCTTCGATCGTCTGAAAGCCGAAGGCGTCACGGGCCTGTTCTACGTCGAAGGCAAAGGCCTGCTCGGCGACGACCACGAAGCCACCACCGACGGCTCCCACCCCTCGGACTTAGGCATGATGCGCATGGCCGATGCGCTGGAGCCGGTGCTACGCGAAGCATTGGGCGAGTAGAACTCCCTCCCCCTCTCAGGGGGAGGTGGCCCGCGAAGCGGGTCGGTGGGGGTGGGGCGAACTCAAACCGGTGCCGCGACCAGTCGTTGGAAAGCCAGACCCTCACCCCGGCCCTCTCCCTGCAAGGGAGAGGGAGGAGCATCACGGGAAGATCCCGCGCAGCTCGTACACCTGCCCGATGTGTTCGAGCGCCGAGGCGTAGGCGGCGGTGCGCAGATCGACGCCGTAGCGGTGGGCGGCGAGTTTGACGCGTTGGGCCGCGGCGTTCATCAGGCTGCGCAGCTCGTCCTGCACGCGTTCCTCGCGCCACTGCACGGCGTCGCGGTCCTGGCGCCACTCCATGTAGCTGACGCTGACGCCGCCGCTGTTGCACAAAATCGCAGGCAGGATGGTGATCCCGCGTTCGCGGAGCAAGCGGTCGCCCTCGGGGGTGGTCGGCGCGTTGGCGCCCTCGGCGACGACCTTGGCGTTGATCCACGCGGCCTGGGTCTCGGTGATCATCTGTTCGAGCGCGGCGGGGATGAGCAGGTCGACGTTGAGTTTGTAGAAGTCCTCGACGGAGATGGCCTCGGCGTTCTTGAAGCCCGCGACGCCGCCGGTGGCCGCGACGTGTTCGGCGAGTTCGTAGGCGTCGAGCCCGGCGTCGGCGTGGATCGCGCCGGTGTGGTCCATGACGCCGCGCAGCGAGCCGCCGGCGTTCTCGAAGAGCCGGCCGGCCCAGGAGCCGACGTTGCCGTAGCCGATGACCGAGAACGGGCAGCCGTCGAGCGGGATGCCCAGCTCGGGGAGCAGTTCGGTGACGACGTAGACGAGGCCCTGCCCGGTGGCGGCCTCGCGGCCGTACGACCCGCCGAAGGCGACGGGCTTGCCGGTGACGACGGCCTGGCCGGTGAACCGGCCGCGCGCATCCGAAAGGTTGATGTAGGTGTCGGCCATCCACGCCATGATCTGCGCGTTGGTGCCGACGTCGGGCGCGGGGATGTCGTGGTTGGGCCCGATGTTGTCGCCCAGCGCCGAGGTGAACCGCCGGGTCATGCGGCGCAGCTCGTCGGTGCTCACCGCGCGCGAGTCCACCTGCACGCCGCCCTTCGCGCCGCCCAGCGGCAGGCGCATCAGCGAGCACTTCATGGTCATCAGCACCGCGAGCGCCTTGACGTGGTCGAGCGAGACGTCCGGGTGGTAGCGGATGCCGCCCTTGTACGGCCCGAGGATGTTGTTGTGCTGTACGCGGTAGCCCTTGAACAGGCGGTAGTTCCCGTCGTCCATGAGCACGGGGTAGTGCACCATGATCTCGTTCTTGGGCTGGGCGAGGATGAGTTGCAGGTGCCGCGGCTGCTCGAGCCGGCCCGACGTGTCGAGCACGTCCGTGATGACCTGGTGGTAGAGCGAGTCGGGTTCGTAACGGAACCCCAGTTCGTCGAACACGGTGTGCGTCTGGCCGTTCATGAACCACTCCAGCAGGAAAAGTGAACCACGTTTGAAACCGGTAACCACGGACGTGCCGCCGCATGGTACGTCTATCATCGGCCGATGATCGTCTACGCCTGTGAAGACCTGATGTTCGCGACGAAGATCGGCTCGACGTGCGACGCACTGGGCGTTGCGGCGCGACCCGCGCGGAGCCTCGACATGCTGCGGGCCCGGCTGGACCGCGTGGACGACGGGAAGGCAAACGATGCGGTGGCGGCGGTGTTCGTGGAACTCACCCGTGAGGATGCGCTCGACCTGATCGCATTGGCGGACGCACACACGCCGAGGCCGCGGGTGATCGCCTTCGGCCCGCACGTAGACACCGGCACACTGAAATCGGCCCGCGAAGCCGGCGCGGACGAAGCGCTGGCGCGGGGTCAGTTCGCTGCCGGGCTGGCCGGTATTGTCCGTGCCATTGCGGGTGCCCCATAACCGCCAAACCGAACCCGCCGAACCAACCGTCGTAGATGTCACCATGTTGACCACCATGTGGGTGAGCTTGCTGATTGGCCTGGGCTCTCTATTGGTCGCGTGGGGTTTGGCCCGTTGGGTCCGGCGGTACGGTCGCCGCTGGCCGGCGGGATGCGTCGTGGCCATTGGCCTGCTGACGTCATTCCCGCCCCTTGCGTTGGGTGGCTACTTGGCCGCTTGCTGGGCCTTCCCGATTCGCAACACGGAAACCCGTCAGATCGCGCGGGGGATCGTCTACGAACGCGTCTTGTTGGATCAGCCACACCCGGCCGTGATGCATGTGCTCCGCATTGAACTCAACACGCCGGGGCTCAGCTTCGTCGGCAGTCCGTGGGCCGTTACCGGCGACACGCCTCACTACGCCGCTGATACGACCGAAGCGTTCGCCCGGCAGGTTCACGCCGACGCGGCCATCAACATGAGCTTCTTTCGGCCGTTCCGTGAGTCGCACCCTTTCAGCTACTACCCGCACACCGGCGACCTGGTCGAGCCGATCGGCCCGACGCGCAGCCACGGCGTCGAAGGGGGCGTGCATATGAAGAGTCGGCCGCGTGTGACTATTGATCACGGAGGCCACGAACGACCGAGCGTTTCGATTTCCGTGGAACCCGCCGACGGCTCACTTGTTTACGCGGGGCGGTCCTGGCTTGTCCGTGACGGCGAGATCGCGGTCACCAACGGTGGCGATCCGTACCCGCGCACCGTGATCGGCCTCGACGCAGGCGGGAACCGGCTCTACTGGATCGTGGTTGACGGAAAACAACCGCGTTACAGCGAGGGGATGACACTCCACGCGCTGGCAACGTGGCTCAAAGCCCAAGGCGTCTCGGACGCGATCGAAATGGACGGCGGCGGCTCGGCAACCATGGTCGGGCTCGGTCCCGACGGTGGCTTGTGTGTGCTGAACCGTCCGTGCCACACCAAGATTCCGCGGCGACTACGCCCGGTCGCGAACAGCCTGGGCATCCGGATCGAAACCCCGTCGCGCCGCTAGGTTGCGTCCAGGATTCGCAGCACCACCGGCGGGCCGGAGACCGCGTCGAGGTTCGCAATCATGGCACACGCCGCGTGCAGATCACCCTGTCGGCAACGGTGGGTCGTGATGACCACGGGCACGAAGTCGTCGCCGGTGTGAGTCGCTTCGTGTTGCAGCGCCGCCGAGAGCGAGATGCCGTGCTCGCCCAGGATGGTCGTGATGCGCCCGAAGCCGCCGGGCACGTCGCGCACGGAGAGGCGTAAATAGAACCGGCTCTGCGCGTCGTCCGTTGGCTGTGGCGTGGCGGGTTCGTGCAGGTCGGGCATGAGGCCCATGTCGGCAAACGCCTTGGGGTACCACCCGCTCGCGACGTTGAGCAGGTCGCTGACCACCGCCGACGCCGTGGGCCCGCGGCCGGCACCGGCGCCGTAGAGCATCACGTGCCCGACCGCGTCGCCGACCACCGACAGCGCGTTGAACGCGCCGTGGACCTGCGCGAGCTGCGCGTCTTTGGGCACGAAGCACGGCCGGGTGGAAAGGAACAAGCCGCCCCGCCCGTCGTCCTCCGCGGCCGCGATGAGCTTGACGTCGTAGCCCAGCTCGTCGCCGAAGGTCACGTCCGTCAGGTCGAGCGTGTCGATGCCTTCGCAGGGCACGTCGTCGCCGGTGAGCGAGACGCCGAACGCGAGCGACGCGAGGATCGCCAGCTTCTGCGCCGCGTCGGCGCCGCTGACGTCGAGGGTTTCGTCGGCCTCGGCGTAGCCCTTGGCCTTTGCGTCCGCGAGCGCCTCGGCGTACGTCCGGCCTTTCTGCGTCATCTCGGTGAGGATGTAGTTGCACGTGCCGTTGAGGATGCCGTACAGCCCGCGCACCGCGTTGCTCATCAGCCCGAACTGAAGCGCGGTCACGCACGGGATCCCGCCGCCGCAACTCGCCTCGAATGCGATCGACACGCCTTTCAACCTGGCCAATTTGAACAGCGCCGGGCCGTGCGCGGCGAGCAGCGCCTTGTTGGCGGTGACGACATGCTTGCCCGCGCTGAGGGCCTGCTCGACGTAGCCCTTCGCTGTGTCCACGCCGCCGGCCACTTCGATCACCACGTCCACGTCGTCGCCCCGCAACGCGGACACGTCATCGCCGACGATGCCGGGATCGACCAGCCCGCTTTTTTTCGCTTTGTCCACGTTGCGCACCACGACGCGCCGCAGCTCGATCCGTCGGCCGCAGCGCTTCGCGTAAAGCCCGGCGTGCTCGGTCAGCATCTGCGCGACGCCGCCGCCGACCGTGCCCAGGCCGATGAGCCCGACGCCCAGCGGGGTGGATTGGCTTAATGGATCGGGCACGCGGGGGACTCCTGCGGTGTGCGGTCGGCGGTCGGTACAAGACGAACCGTCACGATAGCAGGCCGGGCGACCGCCCCGGGTTGAACGCGCGTACACTGGGGGCGTGACAAAGGTGCCCAGCCAACCCCCGCCCGCCGCGACGCCCGGGTTCGCCCCGCCGCTGTGCGCGATCTTCCGCCGGTTCCTCAAGGAGCAGGGCCTGAAGTTCACGACCGAGCGGGCCGTCATCCTCGACGCCGTGCTCAACCGTGCCGGCGTCTTCGAGGCCGACGAACTCATCGACGACCTCAAGCAGTCCCACCCCCAGCACCGCGTGTCCAAGGCGACGGTCTACCGCACGCTCAAGCACCTGATCGAGGCGGGCATCATCACCGAGGTCCTGCTCGACTCGACGCGGGCCCACTACCAACTGACCTACGGCCAGCCGGACGTCGGACACCTCGTCCAGGCCGACGGCGACGCGTTCGTCGTCACCGAGTTCCCCACCGGCGAACTCAACGATTTCATCCGGCGGGTCTGCGACGAGCACGGCGTCTCGGCCGTGTCGCACCGCCTGGTGATCTACACCACCCGGGCGGAAGACGCCTGAACCGAAGCACCGGCGCGTCCCGCGATTTGACGGGTGCCGTGCCGCCGCCGACCATTCGACCATGAAACCACGGGCAGTGATGTTGGCGGGCGTGGCGGTGTCGGCGGTCGTCGCGGCTGGTTGCGAGTCGCCGCTGGACCGTTCGCGCGACGAGGCGGTGCGGCAGGCGGTCGTGCAGTCGCAGCGCGCGTTCCTCGCGCCCCTGGCCGAGGGTGGCATCGTCGAGCTCAAGCGCGACGCCAGCGACGTCGAGGCCGGGCTCACCGAACAACAGCGCCAGGAACTCGACACCATGTCAGGCATGGGCGCGTACGAGGACCGCCCCGCCGACGCGGGCATGGACCTGCTGGGCGAACAGGAAGAAGCGTCGGTGGCGTTGACCCTGCAGCGCGCGGTGCGCCTCGCGGTCGAGAACAACCTGGACCTGGCGACCGCGCGGCTGACGCCCGTCATCGCCGACCGCCAGCTCGATCAGGCCGACGCCGTCTTCGACGCAGAGCTGTTCGCCAACCTCGAGTACTCCAACCTCGACACGCCCGGGCCCTCGACCGGGCTGGTCCCCGGGCTCTCGGGCGACCGCCAGAGCGAAACCACCGCCCTGACCACCGGCATCCGCCAGACGATCCGCGCCACCGGCGGGCGCGTCCAGCTCGAAACCACCGCGACGCGCACCAACGACGACCCCAGCCTCGCCGGCGTCGCGCCGTTCTACGACGCGGACCTGTTGCTCACCCTCGAGCAGCCGCTGCTGCGCAACTTCGGCCGGGACGTCACCGAGGCGCAGGTCGCCCTGGCCGGCAACGCGCGCGACGCCGCCGTCCAGGACCTCCGCGCCTCGACCATCAACCTCGTCGACGCCGTGATCCAGGCGTACTGGGACGTGCTCTTCGCCCGGCAGCAACTGCTGATCCAGTCCAAACTCCTCGAACGCACCGTCGACGACCGCGACCGCATCAAGGAACGCCTCGAGTTCGACGTCTCCAAGGTCCGCTTCACCGAAGCCAACAGCTTCGTCGAGCTGCGCCGCAGCGACGTGATCCGCGCCCGTCAACAGTGGCGTGCCGCGTCCGACCAGCTCAAACGCCTGATCAACGCGGACGACCTGCCGCTGGCCGACGAAACCCTGATCATCCCCGCCGACCAGCCGCTCGACGCGCCGCTGTCGTTCTCGCTGTTGGACACCGTGACCACCGCGCTGGCCGAGCGCCCCGAGCTGCGCGCCGCCGCCTTGGCCATCGACGACACGCTCGTCCGCCAACGCGTCGCCGACAACGCCAAGCTCCCCCAGCTCGACCTCACCGCCGGCGTCGGACTCAACGGCGTCGACATCGACAACGCCGCCGGCGCCTACGAACAACTCAGCGACGCGGACTACCTCGACTTCCTGCTGGGCCTGGACTTCGCCTACCCGCTGGGCAACCGCGGACCCGAAGCCCTGGCCGAACAACGGCGCTACGAAAACGAGCAGGCCGTCCTCGACTACCGCCGGCTGTCCCAGGACGTCGTGCTCGAGGTCAAGGGCGCGCTGCGCGACATCGTCACGCAGTACGAGCTCATCGGCGCCGCCCGCGCCGCCCGCCGCGCCGCCGCCGACAACCTCCGCGCCATCCAGGCCCAGGAAGACGCCGGCGTCGCGCTCACGCCCGAGTTCCTCCTCGACCTCAAGCTCTCCGCCCAGCAACGCCTCGCCGACGCCGAGACCCAGGAAGCCTCCGCCCTCACCGGCTACATGACCGCCATCAGCGAGCTCTACCGCACCCAGGGTACGCTGCTGGACCACATGGGCGTCCGCTTCGACGACCCGACGCAAGGCGAATAAAACCAACAACCACCAACCGCAAAACACCGAAGCCCACGGATTCAATCTGTGGGCTTCGGTGTTTAACCAAGGTGGCTTCCAAACCCTTCCCCGCTACTCCACCGCCAGCACATGGCTCGCGTGGGGCTTCAGCGTCAGCGTCGCGGGCAGCGCCACCGCCTGGTCGCTGAACGTGTCCACCGCACGCCGCCCCCGCAACGACGCGGGCAATGAAACCGACGCCGCGCGGTCGCGCGTGTTCGCCACCACCAGCACCGTGTCGCCCGCCACCGTCCGTGTGAACGCCGCGACGTCGTCGTTGCTGAAGTCGTCCCGCTCGCCGGCCTGCAACGCCGGGTGATCCTCGCGCGTCGCCAGCAGCTTGCGGTACCGGATCAGCGACGGGCCCTCGTACGACCAGTCGATCGGGTCGCGGTCGAAGAACGACGTCTGCCGCGGCCAGCCGATCTCCTGCCCGTTGTACACCAGCGGCACCCCGCCGTACGTCGCCGCCAGCGTGAACGCCCCGAACGCCCCCGCCTCCCCGCCGAACAGCGCCACCGGCGTCGCGTCCCACGCCGTCTCGTCGTGGTTCGTCGTGAACCGCAGCCGTTGCTTGCCCGCCGGCACCTCGCCGTACTCCCGCTCGTGCGCCAGCGCGACCTCCTTCGCCGACCGCTGCTCGCTGCCGTACACCGCCTTGAGCGTCCCGTAAAAATCCCACCCGAACGTCACGTCCGCGCCCGCGTCGTACAACGCCGGGTCCGCGCCCTCCGCCAGTACCAGCAACTCACGGCCCGCGTGCGCCTCGAGCGTCGTGATCGTGTCCGACCAGAAGTCCAACGGCACGCCCTCCGCGTAGTCCAACCGGAACCCGTCCACCGCGTACTCGTCCAGCCAGTAACGCATCGCCTCCACCATCGCCGTGCGCAGCTCCGGGTTGTCGTAATTCAACTCCGCGACGTCGCCCCACTGCGTGTCCGGCGGAGAAATGATCTCGCCCGCCGCGTCGCGCACGTGCCAACCCTCGTTCAACGTCCACGGGTGGTCCCACGCCGTGTGGTTCGCGACCCAGTCCAGGATCACCCGCATGTCGCGCTGGTGCGCCTGATCAATAAACGTGCTCAAATCGTCCGCCGTCCCGTACTCCGGGCTGATCGCCGTGTAGTCCGCGATGCTGTACGGCGAACCCAACGCGCCCACCGCCCGCTCCTTCCCCACCGGCTGGATCGGCATCAGCCACACCACGTCGATCCCCAACGCGTCCAGGTCGTCCAGCCGCGCCGTCGCCCCCGCCAGGTCCGCGCTGTCGCTGAACGCCCGCAGGTTCAACTCGTACATCACCAGCGACTCCAACGCCGACGGCGTGTCGCCGACGATCGCCCGGTCCCGGTTCACCGCCCGCGGCGCGTCCCACCGGTGCGCGACCGTGTCGCTCGTGGGTTGACTCGAACAGCCCGCCAGCCACAACGCGCCCAGCGCGAGCACCAGCCAAACAAGCGTCCGTCGTTGATTCAGGTCCGTCGTCATCGCAGGGTCTCCGAAAGAAGGCACCCCCCTCGCTCGCAACACGCGGGGCACCGCCGGTATCGACCCAGCCCGCCGCCCGGCCCCACCCGGCCAAAACCCCCGAAAAACACGCCCGATAACCCCACCAACCCACGAAAAAACCTCGACGATTCACGCCGTCCACGCAGACCCGTTGCTTGTCGTTAGCTGCGACGCCACGCGTCGCAGCCGCACCACCTCGATTCACCCACCGCCCTGCGACGCGTGGCGTCGCAGCTAACCCGTCACCACCCCGCGCTCCACCAGCGCCGCCAGAAGCGCCCGCGACGCCACCCCCCGGTGCGACAACGCGTTCTTCTGCGCCGCCGTCAACTCCGCCGTCGTCGTCCCCGGAAACTCCGGATGCTCGTCCGGCAACACAAACAACGGGTCATACCCGAACCCCTGATCCCCCCGCCCGCGCTCCGGCCGCTCCACATCGTCCGCCTCCTCGGGCAACAGGATCCGACCCACCACCTCGCCCCGCACGACCAACGGCTCATGCTCTCCAACATCACCCTTCCGGGAGGGCCACACCATCGCCATCACACACACAAACCGCGCCGTGCGCTCCGCCACCGGCACGCCTTCCAGTTCCCGCAACAACTTCGCGTTGTTCGCCGGATCCACCTCGCTGCGCGGCCCCGACACCCCGCTGTACCGCGCCGAGATCACCCCCGGCGCCCCGCCCAGCGCATCCACCGCCAACCCGCTGTCGTCCGCCACCGCCACCCACCCCGACTGCCCCGCGTAATGCGCCGCCTTCTTCAGCGCGTTCCCCTCAAACGTGTCTCGGTCCTCCACCGGCTCCGTGAACCGATCCCCGTACTCCCGCGCCAACCAATCCAGCGTCCGCCACCGAAGCGCCGGCGTATCAATCACCGCCGTGATCTCCTCCAACTTGTGCGGGTTCGACGTGGCGAGCAGAACGTTCATGGCAAAAAACTAACCGCAGACCACGCAGATTGCACAGGCTCCCGTCACCTTCGGCAAGGGTTGCCCCCAAGCCAAGCCTCGTTCTCCGTCGGCCGCAGGATCAGAGCCGGGAGCGTCAGCGACCGGTCCGGTGCCCGGCCGTCGGGGCAAACCGGTCGCTCACGCTCCCGGCTCTGAAGGATCATCCGATGACGTTGAAGTTTGTTTTCTGCGCACGGTGTGCCCGGTACCTCGGCGATGACCGTTCAACGCGCGGGTAAAATGTATTCACCGAGAGAAGAGCGTGGCCTCCGCGTGGGTGCCAGGTGGGTGAGGGCTTGAGTTCCTTAATCACGAATTGCCGTGTGGCCTTGGACGCGGGTGGGTCGGAATGGAATCCGATTGCATGCCGCTCCCGCCGGAACCCCCCGAGTGAGTCCCATCCGAAACGCGGTGACGGCGGGTTGAAAAACCGACGCCGGCCGGGGGTCTGAGGATCGTGACGGCGGTCCCGCCCCGGGTTTGTTTCGAAGCGAGCCGGGGTGTGTCACCCCGAATTTCCGAATGACGGGAACCGGGCCGACACGGCCCGGCTCGCTCAGAAGCGCACACGGGGTTCTTTCACAAGTGAATCCGAGGGGCGTTGTCGTCCCCAGAATCGTCCGTGTCCTTTGCACGGATAGCCGGAACCCGGCGGGTTCCGGTCCGGAGCGTGTCACGCTCCGGCTGAGGGAGAAGACGGGAAAGGTGAAACAGCGAAAAAGCCCCGCAAGCGCTTGCGGGGCTATGTGCGGCAGTTGGTTTTGAGTCAACCCCTGTGCGCTTACACGCTCCACCAGTTCAGGTCGATCTCGGGGAAGATCACGTCGTGCAGGTCGGCGTCGGCGATCTCGTGCTTCTCGACCTCGGTCAGCCCGCCGAGGTACTTCGAGTCCTGTGCGACCTTCTCGGCCAGGTCGGTGAGGGTCTCGAAACGCGAGACGTGCTGCATATACCGCTTGATGCCGTAGTCCACGGCCTGGCCCCGCCGAATGACGAACGGCCAGTCGCTCGCCTGAAGCAGCAACAACTCGCGGCCGGCCTTCTTCAAAAGTGATTCGACCTCTTTGTTGTTCTCCCAATCCAGCTCGTGCGTGAGTCGGCCGAAGGTGGACTCGCAGCGGTACTCGATCTCCCACATCCAGTTGACCTGATCGTTGGTCCAGACGCGGTGGTCGCCCTCTTCGCCCCAGGAACCCTCGGGCAGGGTGACGACCTTGTCGACGAAGACGTCGTGCAGGTACTCCATGGAAGTCTGGAGCTTGACTTCCGGGTCGGAGTTGAGCGAAAGCATGACGTTCTTGATGAAGTCGACGCCCTCGTGCCACCAGTGGCCGAAGAGTTCCGCATCGAAGGTCGCGACGACCACGCCGTTGCGGCCGGTGAGGTTGCGGTGGTGGTGGAGGCGCTGCTTGATGACCGAGCAGAAGTGCGAGACGTGCTCGTGGAGCTTGCCTTCGACGTCTTGCGGGTAATAAAGATGCTTGTCGCCGAGGTCGGTTTTGGCGCCGGTGATCTTCCAGTAGCGCAGGCCGCGGCGGGGGCCCCACTGCTTGTGGAACTCGAGGTATTCGCCGGAGGCGGGGTAGCCGATGTCGCCGGACCACACCTTTTCGCAGGCTTCCTGGTCGCGGGCGAGGACCCACAAGCGCGCGAGGCCGTTGCCGTCGGAGTTGACGCCGTGGCCCTCGTTGACGGAGCGCCAGCCGCGGTGGGGGTACTTGGCGGCCTCGTCCCAGCCGACCTTGCACCACATGCCGTCGTTGAAGACCTGCTCGGACTTGGATTCGGTGACCAGGTGGGACTCGACGAAGAAGTGGTGGATGCCTTCGTCGGCGGCGAGGTGTTCCAGGCCGCAGCGGTTGTGGGGGTGGCCCCACTGGATAGGCGGGTGCCACTGGCCGTTGGGCCGGTAGGCACACTCGGGGAACCACATGCCGCCGGGCTTGAACCCGAGGATGCGTTCGGAGCTGGCGACGCCCGCGCGGATCTGGGCGCGGATGCTGGCGTCGTTGAGCATCAGGGGCATGTAGGCGTGGGTCGCGTTGGACGTGAGCAGCTCGACGCGGCCGGCCTTGACGTGCTCGGCGTAGGCCTTGGGGATGTCGCGGCCGATGTCCTCGAACTGCGCGAGCAGCTTGGTGAACATCTGTTCCCAGCGCTCGGCGAGCCACTTGAGGTGGCCGTTGCCGATCTTGTCGAACTCTTTCTGGTCCTGCCGGGCCTTCTCGGCGCGGTCGTTGAGGTAGTGCTCGAAGCCTTTTTTGAAGTGTTCGTGGTGGAGCTGTTCGAGCAGCACGGGCGTGAGGCCCATGGTGAGCTTGGGGAACGCGTTGAGGTACTCGCACGCGTCGAGCATCGCGAGGATGGGCAGATAGGTCTCGGCGGCGGCCTCGTAGAGCCAGTCCTCGCCGTGCGGCCAGGTCCCGTGGTGCAGGACGTAGGGCAGGTGGCCGTGCAACACCAGGCAGAACGAACCGATGGCGTTGGGTTTGTCGGGGGGCGCGTCGGGCATGGGGCGATGGTATCGGCGATGCGGGTGGGGCGTGCGGGAGAGATGCTTGAACCGTCGGGGTTTGCCGGGTCAGTCGTCGTCGTTGTCGTGCTGCTTCTTGCGGCGCTCCATGAGCCGGCGGGCGAGCTCGCGCATGTCGGCGGCGGTGTCGGTCTCGTCGACGATCTCGACGCCCAGCAGGGTCTCGACGCAGTCTTCGAGGGTGAGCATGCCGGCGGTGCCGCCGAACTCATCGACGACGAGCATGGCGTGGCGCTGCTCACGGATGAAGCGGTCGAGGGCCTGGTCGAGGCGGGCGGTCTCGGGGATGACGGGCAGGTCGCGTTTGATGGCGGAGAGCGGGACGTCGCCGCGGTCTTCGGCGTAGGCGTGGAGGATGCCGTGCCGGGTGACCTTGCCGGTGATGTGGTCGATGTCGCCGGTGTAGAGCGGGATGCGGGAGAAGCGGAGCCGGCCGTGCTCGTTGACGACGTCGTTGACGGTCATGGTTTCGGGCAGCGCGAACAGAACCGGACGCGGCGTCATGACGTCCTTGGCGTAGACCTGCGTCAGCGACAGCAGGTTGCGGATCACGCGCGACTCGTCGAGGTCGAGCGCCCCGTCGGTGAGGCCCAGCTCGGCCATGGACGCGATCTCGTCGCGCGACACCGGCGCGTGGTGCCCGCCGCCGAACCACTTGCTGACCCAGTTGAGCGGGACGAGGATCGGCAGCAGCGCCCACATCATCACGGTGATGGTCAGGGCCGTGAACGGCGCGAGCGGCCGGGCGTAGGACGCGCCGATGGACTTGGGGATGATCTCGCTGAGCACGAGGATCAGCAGCGTGATCACCGCCGACCCGAGCGCCACCCACTCGCTGCCGAAGATGATGAGCACCTGGGCCCCGACGCCCGCGGCGCCGATGGTGTGGGCGATGGTGTTGAGCGTGAGGATCGCGGCGAGCGCCCGGTCGAGCTTGGTCTTGATGTGGTCGAGGCGGGCCCCGGTCTTGCCGCCTTCCTTCTGCAGCGCCGCGACGTAGCTGCGCGGCAGCGACAGCAGCCCGGCTTCGAGCATCGAGCACAGAAACGACACCCCGATCGCCAGCGCGAGGTAGACACCCAGCAGCACCCAGTCGGTCGAGGTGACCGCGCGGGGCACGAAGTCGGCGGGCGGCGGCGGAGCGACGGCGAGGATCGTAAAAGCGGTGGTGGCTATCGGCACTGGTGGTCGGCCCACTGTAGAACGTCATGTACCCAGCCCAAAGCCGCGTCGTGATCGAGGGCTTCGGCGTCCCCAAACGTGACAGGTTCGTAGCGTTTCGGTGCGCCAAACGGCGTCAGCGCATCGACCTCGTCGGCGTGCGGCGGGAGAGCGAGTTGATGTGCCCGGAGCAGATCGATCAGCACGTTAATCTGATGGGTGTATGGGAATTCGACTCGGTGGCGGGCAAGCACCGCCTTGATGGATTTTTCGACCGCCTGCTGTGCGTGAAACGCACCAACCCAGGGCGGGGCGTTCTTGTCGGTCAGCAATTTGTCTGCTGCGTATTGATCGCCCCGCGCTTTGAGTAGCAGTTCAGGTGCCAGGGGAGAGATGTCGCTCAAGCCTGACTCCTTTCTGGTCTGCGTCGTGATAAACAGTGCAAGGCGTGTTCTTCCAGGTGTCGAAACGGTGGCGCGGAACCACCAGTAAATCAACAAAAGGCTGTGTCCCGCCGAGCACGGAGTAGATGCGACGCGTCTCTTCCTGCGTCCGGACGTCTCGCCCCGTAACGATCATGACATCCAAATCGCTGTCTGCTCTGGCTTGCTGATTCTCAACCTGCGAACCAAAGACGATGATCTCGTCTTTCAAATCAACACAGGCATCCAGCCTGCGACAGACGTGATTCACCTTTTCGGAAAAGATGCCCATGCCAAGAGTTTACCCCAGCCGGTCCATCGCCAGCCCGTGGGCTTCGTCGTAGCGCCGGCCCAGGTTGTTCCAGTCGAAGTGCTGGGCGAAGTCTTCCACGGCGTTGCGGAGGTTGATGCGGTCGCGGCGGCTGGACTGGCAGAACTCGAAGAGGTAGTCCGTCAACGCCTCGGCCGAGTCGTGCGGGTGCGTGCCGCGGCGGGGGACGTTGAACAGGCCCCGGCCCGCGTCCTTGAGCTCCATGTGCTGCACGTAGCTGCCGAACCCGGACAGGTCGGAGGTCGCGGCCGGCACGCCCAGGGCGATGGACTCGAGCGGCGTGTAGCCCCACGGCTCGTAGTAACTCGGGAACACGCCCAGGTGGCAGCCGCGCACGAACTGGTCGTAGTCCAGCCCGAACAGCGGGTTGGTCGCCGTGATGAAGTCGGGGTGGAACACGACCTTGACGCGGTCCTCGGCGGCGTTGAACAGTTGGCACTCGCGCAGCTTGTTGAGCACCGGGTCTTTCGCGTCGTCGATGAGGTCGTGCGTGACGATCGCGGGCATGCCCTCGCGCTGCCAGGCCTGCTGGTTGCGCCGCAAGCGCAGCCGCCAGTAGTCGTCGACGAGCAGGTTGAGGTCGGGGATGCGGCCGGCGGTGGCTTCGAAGAACAGCTTCTCGCCGATCTGCTCCTGGAACCGTTCGATGATCTTGCGGAAGTCCTGGAGCATGGCGCTGCTCTGGAGTTCCCGGCGGTTGATGCCGTGGCGCGGCGCCTTGGTGACGATGAAGAACACGACGGTCGCGGGCGTCTCGGCGGACTTGAGCCGGTGGTTCAGCCGGGCCATCGCCTCGATCGACAGGTCCATGCCCTTGTTGCGGTACTCGTACCGACCCGACGTGAACATGTAGAGCGTGCGGTCCAGGTCGAAGGTGTAATGCGGGAAGAAGTGCCCGATGGTGAACTCGTGGATGCTCTGCTTGTACTGGTCGTGGAGGTGCTGGAACTCGTGGACGGCGGCGAAGCGGTCGATGTTGATGCCGTTGGGCAGGACCATGTCCACCTTGCGCCCGAGGATGTGCTGGCACTCGTCGGCGGTGACGTCGGAGACGGTGGTGAACACGTGCGACCCGTGGGCCGCGGCGCGTTCGAGACCGTGCTGGCACTCGACGTTGAACCGGCGCGCCTCGTCGTGGGTGTTGAAGAACGGCAGGTGGTCGTAGAACACCGGGTGGTTCATCGCGAGGTACCGGCCCAGCAGGGTCGCGTGGGTCGTGAACACCATCGAGCCCGGCCAGCCCTCCTTGCGGAGCATGGGGATGCAGCCGCCGGCCATCCACTCGTGCATGTGGGCGACGAGCTTGCGGCGTTGGCCCTCCTGCTCGCCGAGCGCGGTGAGCAACACGCGGACGACTTCGTTGAACGCGACGACGTCGTTGAGCAGCGCGTCGTCGCCGGGCGTGGGCACGTGGTGGTCGGCCCAAAGGCGGTACTTCACATCATCGAGGTAGCGGTACGCGTCGCCCAGGTGCAGCAGCACGATGTGCGGGCGGCCGGTGATGAGCCACCGGCCGTACTCGGCGCCGTAGCCCATCTCGTGCATCTTTTTGACGGCCTTGCCGACCGGCCCGACCAGCGGCGCGGGCTCGAACTCGACCTGGGCGCTGCGGGCGTCGTAGGGCCCGACCAGGCAGTACCGGCTCCCCCAGCGGCGGACCATGGTCGGCGTCTTGGACCGCAGCACCGTGTAGATCCCGCCGACCTGGTTGCACGCCTCCCAGGCGATCTCCATGAGCAGCGGCTCGGCGCGGCGGCGCGCGGTGACGGCGGCGACGCGCGGGCTGGTCGACCGGACGCCGGTGCCCTGACCGTGGCCGTTGCCGTCGTCTTCCGCGGACGTGCCGGACTCGTCGTAGATGCCGTCGTCGATTTCGGCCATGCCGGGGCGGACCTCCGTGAAACTATCGGACGCGGCGGGGAGAAACGAACCAGCGCCTTGCCGTGGGACTAACATCGGCCAGCGCTGCGCCGGACCGTCAAAGGAAACCCCGCGGTCGGGCCGGCCCGCACGACCCTTGGCCGGCCTCGAATTGTGCACGACGACCACGCCCCCGACGCTCAAGAAGATGCTGAAGCGCTTGAAGGCGCGGCACGGGAGCACCTGCGCGTGCGGGAAGCCGACGCGTGGGTCGCGGCGTTGTGCAAGGACGAGGTGGCGGCGGTCCGTGGGATGTTGGAAGAGAAGCCGGGTCGGGCGAACCAGTTCGTGACGCAGCCTGTGGCGTGGGGCCAGGAGATGTGGATGCCGCTGCACTTCGCCGCCGACGCGGGCGCAGCGCAAGTGGTTGCGTGGTTATTGGACCTGCGTGTTCGGCCGGACTGCCGGACGCGTTTCGACACGCCGCACCACGCCCGGCAGACGCCGCTGCACCTGGCGGCGCGGCGGGGGTATGTGCCGGTGATCGCGGCGCTGCTGGATGCGGACGCAGACCTGGAGGTGTTGGACGCCCGCGCGGACCGCCCGCTGCACCTGGCGGCGCGGCACGGCCACGCCGAGGCGGTCAACGCGTTGGTCAACGCCGGCGCCGCGCTGGACCCGCGCAACGCCGCGGGCCGGACGCCGCTGCACGAAGCGATCCGGTCGGAAGAAGGCGTGAGTGACGCCGCCGCCAACGCCGCGGCGCTCGTGCTGATCGATGCCGGCGTCGACGTCAACGCCGACTGCCCGAACGAGCCGGACGCGTGGTCGCCGTTGATGCGGTGCGAGAAACTCGGGGAGCGGCGCTCGGAAGTGGCGGAAACGATTCGGCGACATGGTGGGACCTAGATGAAGCCGTCTCTTATGGTCGTACTGATCTTTGCATTTAAGACAAGACCATGAAATACAGCAGGCTTGCATATGCCAGAAAAACAAGGACAAAAACCGATCCCGCAATGGCCCACTGGGTTTGTATGGGTTTGGCGGTGAACCATCGACGCCTGATCAGGATCAGCCCGAAGATCAGGCACAAAACGGCCATGATCGGTATCGCGCAAACCCATCGGTCCCTGAATAGGTTGTAACTATTCAGCAACTGAATTGTTGCCAACACGGTAAGAAAGCCCGATCCTCCGAATCCAACCGCGGTCGATACCAAAGCCGTGAGGTACGCACCGAGTTTGGGTTCGACCAGCCCGACTTTGAGCCGGAGTTCATCCCCGCATTCCGGGCAGGTGTTTCCTGTGAGTTGTCGGAGGTTGTAGCCGCAGCGTGGGCACGCTTCGTTTCGCAGGGCGAGGTATTGCCTGAGCAGATCGTGGTCGTCCGGCGGTTCGCTCACCGCAGCTCGTCCAGCATCTTCTTCGCTTCCTTCGCCGCGTCGGTGTTGGGGAAGTCGGCGAGGATCTCGCGGAGCAAGACTTCGGCCTGGTCTTCGTTGAAGCTGACGATGTAGCCGTTGGCCATCGAGAGCTTGGCCTGGGCTTGTGACTCGGCCTCGGCGGCGGCGAACAGGGCCATGAACTCGTCGTCGGCCTCGTACCGCAGCACGGCGATCAGCGCGTCGTCGGCGACGGGCGTGCCGCGGGCGACGGTGACCGCCCAGACGAAGTCGTCGTAGGCGTCGAGGTCCCGGCCGCGCTCCCGGTCGCGCCGGGCGCCGTTCATCTTCAGTTCGACGCGGGCGGCGTCGGCGGGGGCCTGGCCCTCCATCGCGTCGATGCGGGCGGTGCTCTGCAGGAAGCGGTCGACGGACAGGCCCGCCGCCGGGTCGGCGTCGCGCGCGGCGACGAACAGCGTCTGGCCGTCGGCGTTGAGGTCGCTGAGCAGCCGACGCCAGCGCTGGCCGTGCGCGGCGATCAGCGGGTCGGTGTGCAGGCGCGCGTCGATCGACGCCAGCGCCGCGAGCACGGCGTCAAAATCCGGCGGGTCGGCGAGGCGGGCGTCCTCGGCGTTCAGCAGCGCGGCCTTGGCGGAATCGACCGTGGCCTCGGGCGCGGTGTCGTCGGGGCCGCCGAACGCGAAGCCGCCGTCGTCGTCATCGGTCGCGGCGGTGGTTGTGGGGGTGTCGGGGTCGGGCGGATCGGTGGCGTCCGTGGTGTCGGCCGTGGCGGTGTCGTCGGGGTTGAGTTGATCGGCGAGGGCGACGAGTTGGGTTTGCAGTTGGGCGGGCAGGTCGGCGGGGTGCCCTTGCCACAGCGCGGCGCCGTCGGGACCGATCAGCCAGCACGTCGGGATGGGGTACGCCTCATCGAAGAAGCGGGTGTCCAGCGGCGGGGTCTGGAGCCGGCTGAACGTGTGTTCCCACGCGCCGGGTTGGCTTCCCGTGAGTTCGGGGTCGGGGTGGAAGCGTGCGATGACGCTTTCGGCGGCGTCGCGTCGGGCGAGGTCGTCGAGGCAGACGCCCAGCAGGCGGACACCGTCGGCCGAGGTGTGCGTGACGGCGTGTTGCAGCGTCTCGAAGTGGGCGACGGACGGCGGGTGCCAGCTCGCCCAGAAGTGCACCACCAGCAGGCGTCCGCGGTAGTCGTGGGCCTGACGGAAGTCGTCGGCCGTGGTCATGGCGGCGAAGGTGACGGGGTCGCCGACGTCGAGCGGGCGGGCGTGGAGCGCGGCGGAGGCGGCGAGCAGCGTGGCGGCGGCGCAGCGGGCGAAGCGTCCGGGCCGGCGGGGGGTGGGGTGAACGTTCATGCGTGGTTCCGTGTCGGCGGTTGTGGAATGCGGAACGGGGGTCCGGGGAAGTGAAGGCGGAAGCGCGGGGTCAGTCGAGTTTCAGGCCGGCGTTGGCCCACTGTTCGAGGGACCGGCCGGTCTGTTCGGTGAGCAACTCGTCGGCGTGTTCGAGGGTGTGTCGTTCGACATGGCCGTCGGCGTATCCGACGTTGATCATGCCGTCGCCATCGAAGTCTTCGCGTTCGATGAGCGCGATGGTCTGGCCGGCTTGTTCTACGTCTTCATGCCGGGCGCCGGGCAAGACGAGCAGGAACGAAGGCTCCGCGAAGGGCCGTTCGTCGGCGGGGTGGCGGAACACGTCATCGTTGGGCAGGTAATCGTCGGTGTGCAGCACGTCGAGGTTGGGGGGGAAGCGGCCTTCATGGTCGACGGCGTAGGTGTGCATGCCGATGAGGATCTGGCGCATGTGGCTCATCGCGGCGGTCTGGCGTGCTTCGCGGCGGGCGGCGCCCAGGGCGGGGAGCATGATGCCGGTGCCGGCGGCGAGGACGGCCGGCTCGGTGTTGTAGAAGTACGCCTCGGGGCTGAGCAGCGTCGCGCCGGGGAAGGGCATGCGGCTGCGGCTGTGGAAGCCCGCGTCGTCGACCCACGACACGGACCCGGCGGGTCCGAGGTGCGGCGTGAGCGTGTTGAGCGGGGGGATGGCTTCGAGCGGGCTGACGCCCAGTTCGCGCTGCACCTCGCCGCCGAGCATCGCGGCGAACATGGTGATCGTCTGGTGCACGGTGACCGCGGTGCGCTGCGTATCGACGACCATCCGGCTGGTGAGTTTGGCCTGCGGGTTGCCGGCCACGTCTTCGAACCATGGCGACACGGCGGCGAAGGCGTCGCTGGTTTCGATGTGGCGTTCCGGGTCGCGCGCGGCCTGCACGGCGGCGAACACGGACTGCGGCGAGTTCGCGAACACCAGCCGGCCGTCGGCGATCACCCAACTGGGACTGAAGATCGGGATCGGCAGTGTCTGCACGTCCAGCTCGCCGACCGTGACGGGCATCCACTGGAACGGCATGCCGTTGCGCTGGCCCTCGGCGTTGAACTTTTTCGTGAGGTCGTGCAGCCGCGCGTCGAGCGCTTCGGGGTCCTTGAGGCCGTCGTGGACGACGGCGAGGCCCGTGCCGTACATCCCGCCGAAGGACGCGTCGGCGTAGACCAGCCAGTCCGCCCCCAGCAGCGCGAGCAGGTCGTCGCGCAGGTCGAAGCCGAGCTGCTCCCGGAATTGAGCCAGGTCTTGGTCCATCTCTTCCACTTCCGGCTCTTCGAGCAGTCCGCGGATCGTGCCGATGACCGTGTCGTAGGTGTGGAGCGCATCGAACCGGAACGTCCGCGCCCAGGGGGAGGTTTTGGTGGTGAGTTTCAGCGTGTCGGTGCGGAGCGGTCCTTGGTCGAGCAGCCGGATGAAGCCGCGCCGCGGGGCCGGCGCTTCGAGCGTGAGCGTGGATTGCCACTGCCGATCGACGAAGCCCGACGCGCCGGCGAACCGGCCGAGCCCGTCGACGCCGAAGCCCTGGACGAAGCGGTCGAAATCGGCGAGGTCTTCCTCGCCGTTGTCGAAGGCGACGGTCTCCCGCAGCGCCGCGAGGCCGGCGGGCACGTCGAGGTAGAACGACATGTGCCGCGTCGCGTCGCCGTGGTCAAAGGCGCCTGTGTAGCGTTCGTCGGTCGTGATGGACGCGGGCGGTTCGTTGCCGGGCTTGGACGCGCGGAACCCGATGACGCCGTCGGCGTCGATCAGCTCGACCTGTGTCTCGGCGAGGTCGCTCTCGTTCTGCATGTCTTCCACGGCCCGGTTGAAGAACGTGCGGAACGGGGCCGCGGCCTCGCCGTCGACTTCCAGGAGCACGCCGAACGACAGGCTGGGCTTGACCCGGGGTTCGCCTTCGACGGCGACCGCGTCGCCGAAGTCCACGCCACCAAAGTAGAGCACCGCCGGGCTCTGCCACAGCTCGCGGACGGCGTCGGTCCACGCGGCGAGGTCGTTTTCGGCGTCGCCGCCCTGCTCCTGCGCCGCGCGCTCGCCGATGGCCCCGAGAAACCGTGCGCAGCGCGCGACCAGGTCCGTGTCGTCGAGCATCGCCTTGAAGGTCGAGTCTGCGTACGCCGGGTCGGCGTCGTCAAAGCCCTGCCAGGTGAACACCGCGATCGACCCGGCCGGGACGCGTTCGAGCAATGCATCGACGTCCGCCGCGGCGCTCACGACCCACGCCCAGGAAAGCACGAGCGAATACATCATCCACCGGCGGGCCGCGCCGAGACGCGGTTTGATGTACCCGGTCTTGTGTGTTCTCTGGTTCGATTCCTGGTTGGCCGGCATGTGAAGCCCCTTGAAGTTGAGCCGATTGGAGTTGGATCCGCGTCGCGGCGAAAACACCGTCGCGGTGCGTCCGTTTCATCCTAAACCCGGCCCCCAACGAGCGGTAGCCCGGTATCGCCTAAAATCCCGCGTTCGCAACGCCGGCCGCCTGCTCCCCCGCATCTGACGTGAATCGACCGGCACGCCCCACCACGTCTACCCGCAGAGAACCGCCATGCACTCACGCCCCCACCCCGCCGGCCGCGCCTGTTTCGGTTTCGCTTTGTCGGTCTTGGTGGTGCCGGTGCTCACGACCGGGTTGACCGCACCCGCCGCCGCCGAGTTGGTCCGCCAGCAGATCGACTACAGCCACGACGAGCTGCCGTGCCGGGGCTACCTCGTGTACGACAGCGAGCAGGTCACGGTGGATCAACCCGCGCCCGGCGTGCTGGTGGTGCCCGAGTGGTGGGGCCTGAACGATTACGCCAAGGCCCGTGCCGACCAGCTCGCCGAGTTGGGCTACGTCGCGTTTGCGGCCGACATGTACGGGCTCGAAGACGACGGCAGCCCGCGCGTCACGACCGAGGGCAGCCAGGCGTCGGCGTGGGCGCGCGAACTCTACGACGACGTGACGACCTGGCGGGCGCGGGGGCAGGCGGCGCTGTCAGTGCTGGCCGCGCAGCCGACCGTGGACAGCACGAAGCTGGGCGCGATCGGGTTCTGCTTTGGCGGCGCGACCGTGCAGCAGCTCGCCTACGGCGGCGCGGACCTGAGCGCGGTCGTGTCGTTCCACGGCAGCCCGGTGGTCCCGGCCCAGGACGAGCTGGACGACATCCAGGCCGCGGTGCTCATCTGCCACGGCGCGGCCGACCCGTTCGACCCGCTCGACAAACTCCGCAAGGCCGTCGACGCGCTCGAGCTCTCGGAGGTGGACTACGAGGTTGCCCTCTACGGCCACGCGGTCCACAGCTTCACCAACCCCGAAGCCGACGGCAGCTTCCACCCCGGCGCGAAGTACAGCGAGACCGCCGAGCCGCGCGCCTGGGGCGCGATGAAGCGGTGGCTGCGCGAGCACTTCGCGGAAGAATCCATCAGATAAGGATTCGCGGAACGAGATCAGCGTCGGGTCATCGGGCGCGTTCGTCTGAACAAAAACCCGGGCAGCGTCAGCGCCGCCCCGACGGCTGGTTCGGGGACAAGGATGAACGGCCCCGTCGTATTTATCGCACCGAACACACCGTTAATGTCAATCAAGTTGATGGTGAGTTCTGCGCCGGGGAACAAGCTCGGGTCAAACGGCGTGCTGGGGAGGTCTTCGGAGTTCAGCGCCTCACCGGTCTCATCGTAGATGTCGAACTCGACGCCGACGACCGTGTACCCGCGGCCGTCAAACCCTGAACCCGAAAGCGGTGAGTTGACGCCGAATGCATCGATCTGGCCGTCTGCGATGTACATGTAGCTGCCGACATCCCCGGTGAAGCTGTGACCATCTACGGTGAGCACTACGGAATCGAGGGGGCCGTAGTCGCCGGCCAGGGGAGACGAGGTGTTTGGATTGTCCGGATCGAATGTAAAGTCAATCCGGGCCGGGGTTCCGTTCAAGACGTCGAACGCAGCCAAAAGCTGGGGCGTGTCTTCGACGAACATAAACCAACTCGGGATCGCCTCGTACGAGAACGTGACGGGCGTGGATGACGCCGACGTACTCAAGGCCATGGACACCGCAATGATTCCCAAACTCCGTTTTGACGGCATCGTTGTTTCCTCCGTGGGCAGGTAACGTCAGACATGGCGATGGCGACAGCAGACCACGTTCGTTAACAGCACCAAGACGAGACCCGCCCCCGGCTCGGGCACGTTGGTCAGCCCGCGGAAGTCGGGCGCGGTGGTGCTGCCCCAGTTGATCAACACCTTGTCCAGTTCGGTCTGTTCGATGAACCCGACGGGCAGGTCGTTGATCCACAGCGCCGGGACACCCGTGACGCGCACGTCGCTGCCCCAGTTGGTGAGGACGAGGTCGAGGTCGCCCTGCTCGACCTGGCCGGAGTCGTTGTAGTCGCCGGCGATGCCGGCCACAACGGCAAGATCGACGCGGTTGCTGAGGTAGCGGATCTCCCAGACGCGGTTGGGCCCGAGCGCCGGCAGCGTGGCGTTGGCGAACTGGCCGGTGCGGGTGCCGCCGCTGACGACGGCGAAGCTGTCGCCCAGGCTCGGGGAAAAGCCGCCGCCGAGGAAGACGCGTAAAGCCCCGTCGATGGAGGCGCCGGCGTTGTTCTGGATGCGGTCGTAGTTCGCCGAAGCGGTGCCGCGCAGGTCGATGAAGAGCGTGCCGGCGGCGGTCTGGGTGAAGGCGTGGACGGTGATGATGTCGGGGTCGGCGGAGATGTCGCCCAGTTCGAGCGGGCCGGCGTTGCGGAGGGAGACGGTGCCGGTGTTGACGTCGTCGAGGACAAGGAACCCGTTCCCGTTATTGGCGATCGTGCCGGCGCCGGTGAACGCGGCGGTGTCTTCGATGAACTTCGACTCGGGGCCGGTGAGGTTGAGTGTGCCGTTGATGTGGTTGGTCGAGCCGTTGGCGAGGGTGACGGGGGCGTTGAGGGTGGAGGTGCCGTTGGCTTTGAGGGTGCCGAGGTTGCGGAAGCGGTCGGGGCCGTTGAGCGTACCGTTGGTGAGGGTGACGACGCCGCGGCTTTCCCAAAGGCCGGCGTCGGTGCGGACGTTGAGCGTGCCGCCGACGAAGAGTCCGCCGTCGAAGGGGTCGGCCGGTTCGTCGAGACGTGTAGCGTCGAGTTCGAGGACGGCGCCGGGGTTGACGTTGATCTGCGTGGCGCCGGCGCCGTCGAGGTTGATCACGTCGACGGTGACCTGGGTGAAGCCGGCGGCGGCGGTGACGGTGTTGTTGAAGTTGAAGACGGTGCCGGGCGGGGTGATGAAGTCGCCGCCCTGAAACGTGGTTGGGCCGTTGAAATTGAAGTTCGCGAGGTTGACCAGCGTGTCGCCCAGCGGGGAGACGGTGATCGGGCCGTTGAGGTTGACGGTGCGTCCGGGCCCTCCGAAGAAGTCGCCGCCCTCGAGGGTGACGGGCCCGTTGAGGTTGAGCGCGGTGGCGGGGACGACGGTGGTCTGGCTGGCGTCGGCGAACTCGGTGGCGAACGGGATGGTGAGCGACGTGGTGTTCGCGTAGAACTCGTCGGCGAAGCGCAGCGTCCCGTCGGCGCCGCCGACGAAGTTGATCGTGTTCGAGCGGAAATCGACGCGGTCGTTGAAGAGGACGCCGGTGTTGGGGTTGAGCTCGACCGTGCCGCCGTCGAAGCTCGCCGGGGCGTTGAACTGCCCGAACCGGGTCGCGCTGGCCCCGACCGGCACCATCCGGAAGGTGCTGCTGCCGCCGAAGACGATGGGCACGCCGTCGTAGGTCGGGTAGTCGGCCGGGTCGGTCTGGCCGAGCATCGTGACGGTCGCGTCGCCGAGCCCGCCGGTCGTCTTGGCGATCAGCAGGTCCGGCCCGATGCCGGTGACGGCGAGATTGCCGTCGAGGCGGATGAACCCGGCGTAGCGGTTGGTGGTGGACGCGCCGGTGTTGGGGTTGATAGTGCTGGCGATGATGGTCAGGTCGGATCCACCGTTGATCACGGTGGCGATCGCGCCGTTGTTGCCGTCCCAGTCGAAGAGCTTGCCGGTCTGGTCGATGGTGAACGTGTCGTTAGTCCCGACGGCGAAGTTGCCGTTGACGAACTCGACGGTCGCGGCCGGCCGGATGATGCCGTCGGACACGCCGAGGATGCCCATCACCGTGGGCGAGCCGATCGTGACCCGGCCGCCCGTCACCTCGAGCTCGGGGTCGAAGCTCAGCGCGCCGTCGGTCGCGTCAAGCCAGCCCCGGCTGGTGATCCTGCCCGTGCCGCGGATTCTCCCGTCGTCGAATCCGAACACGTTGTTGGCGGTGCGGATCACGCCGGTGGTGTCCAGCGTCCAGGGCACGACGTTGCTCATCTCCGCACCGTCGCGCATGAGGATGGTGCCGCCGAAGGCGTCGTTGCCCTGGGGCAGGTCGATGTCGAGCGTCGCGCCGTTGCGGATGTCGATGACGCCGGACCCGCTGGTGCCGTCCCAGTCGAAGACGCCGGTGTTGCCGGCCGTGCCCGCGAGGCGGAGGGTGTCGCCGTCGTCGACGAAGATCGTCCCGCTGTTGTCGAGGCTGCCGCCGGTGGTGTTCATCAGCAGCGTGCCGTCGCCGCGCAGCCCGATGCCGCCGGTGATGATGGCGGCGACGTCGACCTGGGCGACGGCGCCCTGGCTGAGGATCAGGCCGCCGTCGGTGCCGGTGCCCGTGCTGTTGAGCGTGAGCGTGTCGGTCTGGAAGTCGACGGACGCGAGCGAGTCGAAGATGCGCAGCGTCGGGGCCGGGCCGTCGAGCAGCGTCTCGCCGAGCACGTCGAGGCGGTGCAGAGAGACGAGCCCGTTCTGCACGTCCGCACGGTCGCGGATCTCGAGCCGGCCGATGTTGATGGTTTCGGTCAGGTACGCGAGGAGGTTGGGCCCGTTAAGCACGGCCGCGTCGCTGGCGAAGCGTGGGTAGTCGTTGAAGCCCGGGTCCGACCAGTTGCCGGCGTTGCTCCAGTCGCCGGTGCCGGCGGTCCAGAAGAACGTCTGCCCGCAAACGTCGCCGGCGATGCCCAGGCCCACCGCCAACGCAACACCCACCGCCGGGTATGCCCCGAGCGGTTTCCGCCCTGCTTTGAACGTGCACATCGTTCGGTCTCCTCAATGCCGAATACGGACATCGAGGATAACCGCGACGCAGTCGCGGGCCAAGGTTTTTCCAATCTTCATCGCGGGATCCGACTTCATGCAAGACGCGAACGAAGTCACGAAACCCTCACACGGCCGCGCGGCGTCGCCACACCGCCAACGCCATGATCATCAGCACCGCGGCACTCGGCTCGGGCACCGCGAACGCCTCGTAGCCGGTGAAGTCCGGCGCGTTGAGTTGGTCGCCCCAGTTCTGGAGCACGGCATCGAGGTCGCCCTGCTCGACCTGGCCGTTGCCGTTGTAGTCGCCGGTGACCCAGGAGATGCCGTCGGTGGTCGAGGTCTTGCCCCAGTTCTGGAGCACGGCGTCGAGGTCGGCCTGTTCGATCTGGCCGGAGAGGTTGGCGTCGCCGAAGAGCACGCGCTGGACGTTGACGCCGAAGCCGTCGTAGAGCACGGCCAGCGCGGTGTCGTCGGAGAGGACGTGGCCGGTTACGGTGGTGAACACGCCGGACACGGAGTCGGCGAGGATCAGGGATTCTTCGAAGGCGTAGGCGGTGAAGGCGCTGTAGTCGTTGAGCGGGTCGGTGGACGTGAAGGCGAGTTGGCCGGTGACGGTGGCGTCGAGCGCTTCGAGGTAGTCGAAGACTTTGGGGATGGCGGTGGCGTCGCTGGCGGTGCCGATCTCGATCCGGCCGTCGGCGTATTGGACGAAGTCGGCGTCGAGGGACATGAGGAATCCGTTGCCGACGCTGTCGACGAAGTGTTCGGGGCGGACGGTGCCGTGGTTGTGGACGGTGACGGCCTGGAGGTTTGTCTTGCCGGCGAGGGTTCCGCCGTTTTCGATGGTGAGGTCGCCGGTGAACTGTGCAATGCCGAAGCCGGGGACATCGGTGGGCACCATTTCGAGTGTGCCCATCGCGCCGACAGTGCCCGCGGCGGCGGTGAGGGTGCTGTCGTCGTTAAGGGTGACGGTGCCGTTGCGCAGGTCGAGGTCGCCGCCGATGTTGAGGGTGGCTTCGTTGCCGCTGGCGTTGTCGCCGGTGAGGGTGACGGTGCCGGTCGCGCCGGTGGACAGCAGCGGCGCGATGTCGCCGGTGGTGATCGGCGGGGGCGGGGGGAACTGGCCGACGATGAGGTCGCCGAGGGTGACGTTGGTGGTGGCGGGGCCGAAGGAGCCGGCGGTGACGTTGAAGGCGGCGTCGGCGGTGTGGCCGACGACGAGGTTGACGCGGACTTCGAAGAGCTTGCCTTCCGAGACGGTGTGGGTGGCGGCGGACTCGCCGGTGCCGGGCAGGTCGACGCCAAGGGCGAGGGTGCCGTGGAAGCCGGTGGTGCCGCTGCCGATGTCGGTGTTACGGATGCGGTTGACGCGGAGCCGGCCGTCGGAGGAGCCGTTGATGCTCTGGGAGCTGCTGCCGAACCCGCCGTAGCCCAGGAAGTCGACGGCGTCGGCCTCGAGGGTCCAGCCGTTGGACAGCGTGGCTTTGGTGTTCTGGTCGAAGGCGAGCGTGCCCACGACGGTGGCCGTGCCGGCGTTCACCACGAGCTCGGCGTCGGGGTGAAAGGTGACGTCGCCGTTGCCGTTGAACTGTGCGCCCAGCACGAGGAGCTCGCCGTTGCCGTGGACGTCGGTGCCGCCGGTGCCGGTGTTGAAGACGCCGCCGGTCGAGACGGTGACGGACGCGGAGCCGGTGCCGGTGCCGCCGATGACGAGGGTGGACGCGCCGTTCTGGGTGAGGGTGGCGGGCCCGAAGCCCGTGGGGTTGCCGGAGACGGTGATGCCGGCGGTGCCTGCGGCGGTGCCGTCCGCGAGGGCGAGGTTGTTGGTGGTGACGGTCGCGGCGGAGATCACGTTCAGCGTGGCGGTGGAGCCGGCGTCGCCGTCGTTGGCCAAGTCGATGCGCGCGGCGCGGAAGTCGGCGTGCGCGAGATTGGACACGTTGATGCTGGCGGTGCCCCCGCCGATGCCCCAGTCGATGTGGGTGGCAAGGTCCGTGTTGGTGGTAAACACGGTGTCCTGACCACTGATGGTCAGTGTGCCGTCCGAGCCGCTGCCGACGTCGATGTAGCTGTTGCCGGTGAACGTTGCGGCGCCGCTGAACAGGAAGGTCGTGCCGTTGTCGATGTTGTAAGACTGCGCGAAGTCCACGGCGGCGCCGTCGATGGCGTTCATGCCGGTGTCGGCGGCGAAAGTGAGGATGCCGGCGCCGGCGAGGTTGAGGTCGCCCTCGTTGAGGACGAGCGTCGAGGTGGCGTGGAGGACGCCGCCGGCGTTGACGTTGAGGGTGCCGGTGTCCTGGGCACCGATCGATCCGGTGAAGGTGCCGCCGCTGTTGAGGTTGATGGTGCCGTCGCTGTTGGGCCCGAAACCGCCGGCCTGCAGGGTCGCGAAGCCGGCCATGTTCACCGCGGCGTCGATGTTCATCGTGCCGACGCCCAGCCCGGAGCCGCCGACGCGCGAGAAATCCTCCAGCGTCAGCGTGCCGCCGATGTGGTTGAACACGGCCTGCCCCGACTGCCCGACGACGAGCGGCCCGGCGAGGGTGAGGTCGGTCGCGTTGTTGAGCACCGCCGGCGCGACGCCCATGCCGGTGTCGATCGTGCCGAACTTCAGCGACGAGATCACGCCGGTCGCGGGGCCGGCGGCGGTGACGCCCGAGAGCGACAGCGCGTCGGCCGGGCCGACCAGGTCCAGCGCCCACACCCCGGTGTTGTCGTTGCCCAGTTCCTGGAGGTTCACCGCGTAGTCCCCGGCCGCGAGGGGCGAGGGGATCGGCGTGCCGCCGTTGGGGTTGGGCGCGACGCCCGCCCACGACAGCAGCGAATCGAAACCGGTCACACCCTGGTTGCCGTCGTCGTTGCGCGCGATCTCGTTGGGCACGCTGTCGAACAGACGCAGATCCGGGTCGATGGCGAACGGCGCAACGCCCGGCGGCGTGAACGTGTCGCCCGCCGCGTTGGTCCCGCCGCCGTGCAGGAACGTCTGAAACGCCAACGGCTGTGTGTTGTCGACGGCGCGGCTCAGGTTGATGTCGAAGTCGAACTGGTCGCCGGCCGTGACCACCTCGCCCTCGAACGAGAAGAACGCCTTCTGCGCCTTGGCCGACGGAGCGACGAAGCCGCCCACCACCGCCGCGCACGCGACCGCCGACCAAACCGACGCCCGAACCGCCCCGCCGTCATGTCGAACGCTCATCGTGGTTGTTCCTCTCGTCCCGGCCAGGCCGGATGGACATGGACCCGCGGCCGGGCGCAACGGAAACCTTCCGCGCACCCGCATCGCCGGACCCGGCGCAGTCTGTTGCCCGTTCAGCGTACCGCTCGGGGCGTAAAAACCCAACGAAAAGTGGCCACGAGTGTGCCTTGTCGAAGACCCGCGCCGCGCTGCCCCGGAACCTGGCGAAGCCGGGTCGCCTGCGGGCCTTAGGCCACATGCGCATAAACGGCCTCAATCCCGGGCGAACCGCCGGGGGCGGCCACGACGCACCCCCGCGCCCGCCAGCGCCAACAAGACCGGCAGCGCCGCCGGCTCGGGCACCGCGAACGCCTCGTAGCCGGTGAAGTCCGGCGCGTTGAGTTGGTCGCCCCAGTTCTGGAGCACGGCGTCGAGGTCGCCCTGCTCGACCTGGCCGCTGCCGTTGTAGTCGCCGGTCACCCACGAGATGCCGTCGTCGGTGGAGGTCTTGCCCCAGTTCTGAAGGACGGCGTCGAGGTCGGCCTGTTCGATCTGCATGCTCAGGTCGCCGTCGCCGTAGAGCACGCGCTGGGCGACGACGTCTTGACTCGTGTAGAGCACGGCGATCGCGGTGCCGTCGCCGAGGATGTGACCCGACACGTTCTCGAACACGCTGTCGAGCGGGACGAGGTTCGTGACATCGATCAGCGTCAGCTCGGTGTAGGTCGGCAAGGTCTCGAACGCGCCGGTGCCGCCGTTGGCGTCGCCTTTGCTTTCGCCGCCGTTTTGGTTTTCGGTGATCGTGGGCGGGACGCCGCCGTCGTCGACGAAGTTGATGAGTCCGGCCAGGTCGAGGCCCTGCGTCACGGTGACCAGGTCGAGGAAGAAGTTGGTGTTGCCCGGGATTGGCCCGAACTGGATCGTGCCGTCGGTGGTCTGGGTGTAGGCGCCTTCGATGGTCAGGCCCACGAAGCCGGCGGTGTTGTCGGTGTCGGGGATGACCAGGCTCTGGTTGTGGAGGTCGCCGATGATCCCGCCGTTGCCGCGGAGCAGGCCGTCGTTGGTGAGCGTGCCGTTGAGGTCGAGCAGGCCGCCGGCGTTGACGCGGGCCACGCCGCTGGGGCGGATGCGTTTGGTGCCGGCCCCGGCGCCGGCGTTGAAGGTGCCGCCGTCGCGCACGGTGAACAGCGCCAAGTCTTCGGGGTCGGTGCCGTTGGTGCCGACGGTGAAGGCGGAGCCGGGCGTCTGGGTGATGCGCGAGCCGGTGCCTTCGATGAGGGCTTCGCCGCTGGAGAACTCGAGCGTGTCGAGGTCGAGCGTGCCGCCGGACTGCACAATGATCTCGCTGTCGCCGTTGGCGGAGAACTGCCCGAGGAGCACGCCCGGGTTGGCGCCGGGCAGGCGGAGGTCGGCGGCGGCGCTGTTGCGGACGGTGAGGCTGCCGTCGGTGTTGAACCCGATCTGGTGGAAGCCGACGCCGCCATTGGCCGTGCCGCCGGTGGTGGCGGTGAGGGTGGCGTTGTCGACGACGAGTGAGCCGTGGTTGAGGAAGAGTTCGTCGGTTTCGAGCGTGGCGGTGTTGGTGACGTTGATCGAAGTCCCGTTGAGGAGCACGAGCATGCCGTCGCCGCCGCTTTTGGCGCGGAAGAGCGAGCCCGCGTCCTGGACGCGGACGACCGAGCCGGCGACATCGAGTTCGAGCGAATTGCCGCCGCCACCGGTCCAATCAAAAAGGCCGCCTTCGCGGACGATCAACGACTCACCCGCGGTCAGGTTGAGGTCGCCGGCGGTCTGGTTGAAGGTGCCGCCGTCGATGTAGAGCTGGTGGTTGACGTTGAGCGTGCCGCCGCCGAGGTTGATCGCGCCGGTGGGCCGGACGAAGCTGTCGCCGATGCTGGTGGTAAAGACGCCGCCGTCATTGATGTTCAGCGTGGCGGTGCTGCCGGCGCCGGGGCCGCCGACTTCGAGGACGGTCTGGCTGAGCTGCGTGATCGTGGAGCCGGCCCCGGTGACAGTGACGGTCGCGGTGGTGCCGGTGGCGTTGGACTGACCGGTGGCCATGCGGAGGCCGTGGATGTTCAGGTCCGCGTCGGACTCGACGGTGATCGTGCCGGTCGAGTCGTCGCCGAGGATGGCGAGCTGGATGGTGCTGGCGACGTCGCCGGCGGCCTGATTGCTCAGGGTGACCGACCCATTGCCGCCGAACAGGCCCCAGAAGGTGTTGCCCGGCCCGACGTCGAGGGTCGAGCCGTCGCCGTCGATGGTGACCGTGCCGGTGTTGGCGCTGCCGATGTCGAGCCCGTTGGTCGTCGTCACGTCGCCGCCGGTGTTGACGCTGAAGGTTCGGCCGTTGAAGAGCGTGTACACGCCGGTGTTGAGGTTGAGTTGGCCGTCGTTGGAAACCGTTACCGTGCGGTTGGCGGCGAGGTCGAAACCGGCGGCGATGCTGTTGAAGGCGCCGCCGTCGACGTTGAGGTCGCCGTTGATGGCGATGCTGGCGTTGGAGGTGACATTGACGGTGCCGGAGGCGTTGACGTGGGTGTCGCCGCTGCCCGAGACGAAGGCGGCGTTGCTGTGGACGTTGAGGGTGTGGGCGCCGTCGCCGGCGGTGTTGCCGATGACGGTGGCGGCGGCGCCGGTGACGGTCAGGGTGGAAGGGTCGTCGTTGGGGTTGTCGGTGACGGTGACGGCGCCCGTGCCGACGTTGCCGGCAAAGTTGCCGATGGATAGCGCCGTCACGGTGACGTCGGCGCCGTCCTCAATGTTGACCGTGCCGTCTGTGGCGCCGGTCGCGTTGTCGCGCGCGACCGCGAGCAGGGCGAGGTCGGCCCGGGCGTCCTGCCCGCGGACGTTGAGCGTGCCGGTCGAGCCGAACGCCCCGACGCGGGTGACGCCGCCGGTGGCGGTCAGGATCGACTCGAGGACGAGGCTGTCGACGGTGAGCGTGCCGGCCTGGCCGTTGTCGCCGACGCGCAGCTCGCCGGTGACGGTCAGGTCGCCGCCGGACTCGGCGAGGTAGGTCTCGTCGTTGTCGATAACCAGGTCGCCGGTGACGTTGGCGACGCCGTTGCTGCTGACGCTGAAGGTTTCGCCGTTGCCGAGGTTGAGGGTGCCGCCGGTTTTCTCGAAGATGCCGCCGACGATGGACACGCCGCCGTTGGCCTGGAGCGTGCCGCCGGTGAGTTCGATGCGGTCGACGGTATTGGCGCGGAGCAGCCCGTTGACGGTAATGACGTTGCTGTTGTCCGACGGGTTGAAGGGCACGATGACCAGCCGGCCGCGCCCGGTCTCACCGACGACGACGTCGCCGAGGAACGTGTGGTTCAGGCGGAGCGTGACCGTCGCGGTGCCTGCCCCGCCGTCGGTGCCGAACTTGAGCGAGTCGAAGGTCGCGGTGCCGCTGCTGAGCGTCGAGTTGAACATGTCGCCCAGCGCGAAATCGGTCGCCGGGCCGAACAGGTCCAGCGCCCACGTGCCGGTGCCGTTGTTGTTGAACGTGGTCATGCGGACGAAGTCGCCGCCGCCGGGGGGCAGGTCGTTCTCGTCGAGCGGGACGTTCGCGCCCGCAGGGTTGGGCGTGTTGCCGGGCCAGGTCAGGAACGAGTCGAGCCCGACGTTGATCGAGTCGTAGTCGTCGTTGATGCCGTACGAGTCGCCGGGGGTGAACGAGTTGAGCAGCTCGAGGATCGAGTCGATCCCGCCGGACGCGACGGTGTCGCCCGCTCGGTTCGTGCCGCCGTTGTCGGCGAGCGTCTGGAATCCCAGGTCGTCTGCCGACGACACGTTGCCCCAATTCACATCGACCGAAAAATCGAGCTGGTCGCCCGCGGTGTTGAAGTCGCCCTCGAGCGAGAAGTACGCCGTCTGCGCCGACGCCGAGCCCGCCGTGATCGCCACCGCGGCCCAGACGCCCGCCGCCACGCACCGCCTCGGCGTCCACGACGCCACGACCGCCATGCACTTTGCCATCGTCCTCTTTCCTCTCGCCCTGTTGATCCTCACGGGAACGCCGGCGTCAACGACGTGGAGATGCCGGTACCCACCCAAACACCGCGTACCCGAGAGCCGGACCCGCCGCCCCAAAATAACGCCGCGCCCGCCCAGGCGAAACAACTTTCCTGAAATGACGAAAAGACCGATTGCGACACGGGATGTCGCGGGTCCCGTCGCATCACCCGTTATCACCCCGCCCGAACCCGGCGCAATCGCCGACGCAGCAGCCCCCAACCGCTCGCGACGAACCACACTCCGACGGGCTCGGGGACGGCTGCGGACCCGTTCAAATCCGGCGCGGCCGTGTCGCCCCAGTTGAGCAGCACGCCGTCGAGTTCCGCCTGATCGATCAGGCCTTGCGGCAGGTCATTGGTCCAACCCGTGGGCACGCCGTTGGCGTCGGTGTCGAGGCCCCAGTTCTGCAGCACGAGGTCGAGGTCGCCCTGCTCGACCTGGCCCGAGTCGTTGTAGTCGCCCAGGAGGCTTGCAGTGGCCACGACGTTCAAGAAGAGTGTTGCGCCGCCGGGGCTGAGCTGCCAGTCCAGACCCTGTCCCGAGAGGTCGGGAAGGTTCAACGCGCTGAAGCCGGCGTTGAACCCCCCGTTGGCAAACAGGAACGCGAAGCTGTCGCCGAGCGTGGGCGTGAAACCGTTGATCAAGGTCACGTCGAGCGTGCCCAGCAGCGTCGCGAAGCCGGCGACCTCGACACGGTCGTGCTGCGCGCCGGGCGTGGTGCCACCGATCTCGATGGCGAGTGAGCCGGCGTTGAAGAGGTAATCGCCCGAGATGGTAGTGACGCCAGGCGAGTCGCCGGGGGCGAGCGTGCCGCCCTCCTGATCGAGCGTGCCGGTGAACGTGTCGACGGTCAGCGTGCCGCCGGTGAAGTCGAACGTGCCGCCGTTGGTGAGGGTGATCGCGTCTGCCTCGATCGCGCCCTTGTACATCTGGACGTAGCCGGCGTCGATGGTCATGCCGGCGTTGACGACGAGCCGGCCGCCCGGATCGGTGACCACGCCGTCGAACTGCGGGACGTTGACCTGGCCGCGGACGGTCATGGGCCCGTTGGCGATGAACACGCCGGGCGTGTCGCCGAAGTTGGGCCCGCCGTTGAGGTTGAGCTCGGCGTCTTGTTCGAGGGTGACCGCACCGGTGCCGGTGGACACAACGCCGCCGTTGAAGAGGTTGACGCGGGCCTGAGTGCCGCCACCGACCTGCCCGAGGCGGAACAAGCCCGACCCCGTTTGCGTGAGCGTGCCTCCGTCTCGGACGTCGAGGATTCCAATGGTGTTCGCGCCGCCGAGGATCGCGACGCTGACGGTGCTGGCGACGTTGACGGTGCCGCCCGCCTCGATATTCACCGTGCCCACGGTGCCGTCGGCGTTGTCCGTGGCGATCTGCAGGCTGCCCCCGACCGGGTCGTCGAGGTCGATGCGGCCGCCGTCACGGACGGTGACGGTGCCCTGCCCCGGTTGGCTGAGGCTGGAGACACCGACGACCAACCCGAACGCATCGACGACGACAGAGGTGTCGGTCCCGTCGATGCCATCGACGGTCAGCGTGCCTTCTCGTCGGTTGCCGACAACCAGGTTGAGTTCGCGGACCCGCAGGTCCGAGCCGTTCTGGATGTTCCAGTCTTGATCGAGGATGCTGAAACCGGGCAACTCGATCTGGGCGTCGTTGGTTGCGGTCAGGTTCTTGCCGTCGGCGAGGGTGAACGTGCCGGCGTCGGGCCCGGTGGTGGTCGCGGTGCGGAGGGTGCCGCCGTTGAGGACCACGTTGCCGTTCGCCTCGAATACGCCGTCGTTGAGGGCTTCGATCAGGCCGGTGGTGTTGACGGTGATATTGCCCGTGCCGGTGGTGAAGGTGCTGCCCGGGCCGTCGATGCGGATTTCGGCCGAGCCCTGGAAGGCGTGGCCGACGTTGAGGGTGGCGGCGCCGGTTTGCGTGAGGTCGCCGCCGCCGGTGATATCGATCCGACCGGCGGTGGTGGATCCGCCCTGCGTCGCGAGGTTCAACGTGCTCACCGTGACGTCCGCGTTGGACTCGATGTTCAGGTTGGCGACGGTGCCCGCGACCGCACTCTCGGCCATGTCAACGAAGCCGAGGTTGGCGACGGCAAAGTTTCGGAATGTCACGTCGGCCGCGGCACCGGTGCCCCACTGATTAGCAAAAGGAAAACTGGTCATCGACGTGCCCACGCCGTCCACGATCAGCGTGCCGTCGGAGTTGAGCCCGATGGACATGCTCGCAGACAGCGTCGACGCGTTGCGGATGTCGAAGGTCGCGCCGCCGTTGAGGGTGTACACGCCCGACAGATCAACATCGACGCCGTTGGCGAAGTACGTGCGACCGTCGGCGAGTTCGAAGCTCGACGTGCCGACCCCGCGGACCAGCCGGCCGCCGTTCATGGTCACGTCGGTGTCCGCGAGGAAGTCGCCGCCGCCGGTGAGCGTGAGGTCCCGCCCCGCGGCGAGTTCAAACACGGAACCCACCTGGAGATCGACGCGCCCGTTGACGGTCAGGTCGCCAAAAACCTGAAGCGTCGCGTTGCTGACCCGCACTTCGCCCCCGCCGGCCACGGTCACCTGCCCGTTGCCGGTCTGGAACACCGCGCCGTCGTTGATATCGACGAGGGTGTTCTGGGGGGCGGAGGCGTTGCCGAAGGTCAGCGCGCCCGAGCCGGTGTGCGTAAAGAAACTCGGACTCGGGCCATTAACACCGGTCACCGTCAGTGTGGTCGTCTGGTCTGTGCCGGTCCCCGTGCCGAGGTTGACATCGCCGCTGGCGAAGACCCCGCCGCCGCTCTGGACGTTGATCACCGCGGATGAATCGGTGTTGGTCCCGGTTACGACATCCAATCCGTTCAGGAAGACCGCCGAGCCGAGATTGCTGACGGTGAGCGTGCCCGTGCTGGTCTGGGCGCCGATCTCTGCGGACCCGCTGATCGTCAGGTTGGACCCGGAGCCATCGACGCTGGCCTCGCCGTCACCCGTGCTGCGGTTTCCCAACCCGAACGTCGCCGCGTCGGCCTCGGCACCGTCGGCGAGGTGGAACGCGCCGTCGCCGTACACCCCCAACTCGCCGGCCACGTCGAGGTTGACCGCGGCGGTCCCGGACACCGTTTGGGCCAGCGTTAATGACGTGCCGAGGCCGGACCGGGCGATGATTGCGTCGCCGGCGACGGACAGCGTGGGCGCGGCGGTCGGGCCGTCCGCGTAGAAGGTGTGGTGACCGCCGCTTTCACGGAACTCGTTGATGACGAAGCCGCCGTTGAACACGACCCCGCCGACGCCGCCGCCGAATGTCGCGTTCTCGGTGTTCGTGTCCGGGACGTTGGCCGGCAGCCAGTTCGGCGCATCGCTCCACAACCCGTCGTCGGGGCCGAACCACGTCCGGTTCTGGCCCCTCGCCCAAGGCACCACGACCAGCACGACCACACACCAACCCCACAACCAGCGATTCAACGCGATGTGACGCATACGCCTCCCCTCCTTGTAGTAAGCCCGCCCCGCGATCCAGATCACCCAAAGCCGATGCACGCCCGACGACAAACGTGAACCGTCTAAGCCTAACGGTCCGAACCCCGCCGCGAAATGGCTTCCGGGAAAGTACTAAGTCTGAAATGGGTTATGGAAGCAGGATTAACGAAGCCGGCGCGGGCGGCCCCCCCACGCCGCCGCGGCCGCCCAGAGACTCAATGCGACGGGCTCGGGGACGGCCGCCGACCCGTTCAAATCCGGCAACGCCGTGTCACCCCAGTTCAACAGCACGCCGTCGAGTTCCGCCTGATCGATCAGGCCTTGCGGCAGGTCATTGGTCCAACCCGTGGGCGCGCCGTTGGCGTCGGTGTCGTCGCCCCAGTTCTGGAGCACGAGGTCGAGGTCGCCTTGTTCAACCTGGCCGCTGCCGTTGTAGTCGCCGGGGATCAGGTCCGGGGACCACAGCAGGTTGACGAACTGCCCGGCGATCACCGCCTGAAACGCGATCTGCCCGGCGTTGTTCAGCCCGTCGCGGTCGCTCCCCTCGGACAGCGCGGTCGCCTCAAACCGAAGGTCGGACACCGTCCCGCCCGCCAGCGCGTCGCCCTGCCGCACCAGCGTTTCCAGGCCCGACATCGGGCTGTAGCGCAGCAGCGCCGTCTCCGTGCCGAACCCGCCGGTGTCGATCACGGCCAGGAACGCGAGCTCGTCGCGGTCGTTGAACGCGAAGTTGTCGAGGAAACTGATCGTGCCGGTGCCGTCGGGGACCGCCGCGCCCAGCCGGGTCACCTCATCAAGGCCGCCGACATCGGTGTGCAGGAAGACGCCCGACGTGGAGCCGCCGCTGGCCCCCGAGAGTCCGGCAAAGAAGGCCACGCTGCCGCGGTCGTTGATCACCGTGCGCTCGAAGCCCTCCTGCAACAGGTTCGTGAACCGGCCGTCGCCGCCGGGCGCGAAGTCGCCGCCCCGCACCAGCGTGTCGAGGCTGCCGTCCGCGTTGCGTCGGAACACGCCGTCGTCATCGAGCGAGCCGCCCGACGTCCCGGTGAGCTGTGCCGCGAACGCGAGGTCGCCTCGATTGTTCAGCGTCGGGTCCGTGAACACCTGCCCGAACGCCACGGCCGGCGCGTTGCCGAACGCCCCATTGCCGCCCGGCTCCGCCTGCCCTTCGATCACCACGCGGTGCAGGCCGTCGGCATCGGTGCGCAGCAGGATGCCCTCGTCGTTGCCGGTGTTGATCGTGCCGCTGCCGGTCGAGTCGAGGATGCGCCCGTACAGCGCCAATGTGTCCTGGTCGTTGACCTGCGGCATGCGTGGCACGCCCGTCACCAACTGCCCGGGGAACGCCGCCAGCGACTCGCCGCTGGTGAACACCTGCTCCACCGTGCCGCCCGGCGTGATCCGCAACGTCGTCGCGCCCGGCAGCGTACCGCCCAGCACCGCCCCGAACGCGTACACGTTCCCCGACGCCACCTGCTGCGGCGCACTCAACCCCGAAAACGCGATCTGGAATAACGACCCGCCCTGCGCCGTCGTCGTGGAACCCGACCGCGCAAGCTCCGCCGTCGCGCCCGTCGTCGCCGACGCGTGACCGTCCACGCGATACAAGCCGTACAGCCCATTGGCGATCAGTGAACTCTGGATGAACGCGCCGGAAAGGATGTCGCCGTCCGGCAGCGCACTAGGCAGGAAAGGTGCCTGGTAGTTCCCGTCCACGTTGGGCGTCGGGTCCGGCGAGCGCAGCACCAGCGTCAACGCCCCGCCCGGCGACGCCGGATCGGTGAACAACAACCCCGCGCCGTCCGCAAACCCGTTGATGCGAAAGTCCGCGCCGAACACGGCCGTGCCGTCGTCTCCCAGCAGGGGCGTCGCCAAACCTTCCGCGATCACCGCCCCGCTCGTCGCGCCCGGCTCGGGGTCGCCCGTCCGCGCAAGCTCCACGAACGTCCCCGCCGACCCGGTCGGGGTCACCGCGGCGACCGCCGCCAACCCCCACACGCCCCGAACCACCGCCCCCTCGCGCGACCATCTTTCCCGGCGTCCCATGGCGCAAACCTCCTGCGAACAATGCGAATTCACGGCCGGCCAACAACGCCCCGCCGCGTGCCCGGATGTTAGCCCTGTACGTTGACCAAAGGAAGGTTCGCCCGCGAAGAAACACCCGGATTCAGGCCGCGCAACCCGGGCGCGCCCTATTGCGCCGCCGATGCGGCAAACGAACCAGCCCGATCCCCACCACCGACACGGCCGACGGTTCGGGCAACCCCGGAAAGCCAAACCCGCCAAAGTCCGGCGTCGCACTGCTGCCCCAGTTCAGCAATACCCGATCCAGTTCGGCCTGCTCAATCAGGCCCAAAGGCAGGTCGTGTAGCCAGCCCGAAGGGACGCCGGCCGTATCCGTGTCCAGCCCCCAGTTCTGCAGCACGAGGTCCAAGTCGCCCTGCTCCACCTGACCCGACGCGTTGTAGTCGCCGAGGCCGAACGCCAGGCTCGGGTCGGCCGCGACGAACAGGTGCACGCCGTCGTCCAGCGGCAGGTACACCAACCCGCCGTCCGCCGCGGGCCGACCGGCCGAACTGAACGACGTGCCCGACAACGACGGGAACACCGACGACAACGGCAACGCCTGCCCGGGCGTCGCCGTGATGCCGGGGTAGTAGACGTGGACCTCGCCGTTGACGCCGCTGCGCGGATTGATCAGCGCGACGTTCGTCTCGGCGACGAACACCTCGTCGGCCAGCAGCGGGTCGCCGAGCTCGTCCACGATCGGCGTGAGCGGGCGGGCGCCCAACTGCACGTACGCCTGGTCCTCGAGGACGGCACCGAAGTTGAGCGAGCCTTCGGTGCTGTCGCGAACGGAGAAGATCGAGCCATTCAAAGCGGGATCAAGAAAGGAGAGTCCGGAATCCTTCCAGATCGCAGGTGCAGCCGTGGTTCCCGGGCGTGAATTAAGCCCAACTGCTACCCCGGACAATGAGGTGTCCAAAACACTTCCGCCTGAAAAACCCGGTGGAGAAGGGAGGGCAGTGATGCTAGTGTCAAAAAAGAACTTTGCTGCAAACGCACCGGATACTGTTCCATAACCGTCCAAATTGCTGTCGAATGCACGGACTATCGTGCTTGACGAACCGGGGTTTCCCCAATCTACAACCGGATTATCAGAAGTAAGTAGGCGAAACAAAGCCGACGTTTCTTCAAATGTAAAGTTAAGAGATACGCCACCTATATAGACATCCCCATCTGAGCCTTTCACTGGTGCCGACAAGAAAAAAGCTGGCCCGAACGTCGGATGCACAATCGGCGTAAACGTCGAACCTGTATCGGTCACGGTCCAGACGCCGGTGTCGGTGGAGAGGTACGCGGTCTCGGCATCGACAAAGACGCCGCTGGTTTCGTGCGCCATGTCCGGGTCGAGCGTGATCAACCCCGTGGGCGTGGCCCGCGCGACGCCCGCCGCAACTCCGGTCAGAACGAGCGCAGCGACAAAGTGCGGGATTATCGGCACGGCCCCACCGACTTCCGGACACGAGGCCGGCGGCGGCGCGCCGCCAGCGCCAAGCCAAACACGCCCAGCGTCGCCGGCTCGGGCACCCCCGGAAGGCTCGCGCCGCCGAAGTCCGGCGCGGCCGCGCTCCCCCAGTTCTGCAGCACCAGATCCAGATCCCCCTGTTCGACCTGCCCGGAACCATTCAGGTCGCCGGTGGCCCAGCCCACGCCCTGCGTGCTTCCCCAGTTCTGCAGCACGGCGTCGAGGTCGCCTTGTTCGACCTGGCCGCTGAGGTTTGCGTCGCCTTGGAGTGAACCCAGGATCGTCTGCACGAGGTAGTCGACGTCGCCGGCGTTCGCGCCGTCGTCGCCGGTGAGGTCGCACGCGTCGTGCGTCGGCATGCCGAACACCGCGGCGTAGAGCGCGGCGTCTTGGAGCGCGAGGCGCAGCCAGTCGATGTCGTCGGCGTCGACGCTGCCGTCGAAGTTGATGTCGCCGGGCGCGGCGGGCACGTCGGTTTCGACGACCGTGAGCGTCTGGTTCGCGGTCACGCCGTGCAGGTGCTGCACGATGCCGCGGTCCCACTGGATCGTCACGAGGTCCACGGTCTCGCCGTCGCCGCCGAGCTCGCCCAGCCCGAAGTGGGCGGTGTGTTCGTTCTGGCTGAGGAAGCTGCTGCCGCCGTCGATCTCCCAGACCTGGCGGTCCTGCGGGTTGTCCAGGTCGGGCGTGACGGTGATGAACGCGCCGATGCCGTGCGGGTTGGACTCGGTGCCTTCGGTGTGGATGCGGAGGTAGTCGTTGGTGTCGCCGGACTCGATGGTGTTGTTGCGGTAAAGGATGGGTTCTTCGCCGTTGTTGACGATGACGATGTCGAGGTCGCCGTCCTGGTCGTAGTCCAGGTGGATCAGGCCGCGGCCCTGCTGGGTGTCGGTGATGCCCGCGGCGTCGGACACGTCGGTGAACACGCCGTTGTCGTTGGTCCAGAAGTAGGTGCGGTCGTCGATCCAGCCGTCGCCGTTGAACCCGTTGGTGGCGATGAGGTCGACGTCGCCGTCGTTGTCGGCCTCGAAGAAGCTGGTGCCCCAGGCCCAGCGCGAATCGCGCACGCCGGCTTCGAGGGTGACGTCGGTGAACTGGCGGTTGCCGTCGTTGCGGTACAGGCGGTTGAACCCGCCGAAGGGACCGGGGTGCTCGGGGTCCTGGGTGATGTTGGTGATGAACCAGTCAAGGTCGCCGTCGCGGTCGTAGTCGGCGAAGGTGGTGCCCATGCCGTTGTAGTCCGTGCCGACGCCGGCGGGCAGCGTGCCGTCGGTGAACGTGCCGTCGCCGTTGTTCCAGAACAGCTGGCTGGTCTCGAAGTCGGACGCGAAGGTGACGTCGAGGTGCCCGTCGCGGTCCAGGTCGACGAAGCGCGGGGAGAAGCGGTAGGCGATGTCTTCGCGGTACACGTCCAGACCGGCGGCGGCGGTGGCGTCATCGAAGACGCCCGGGTCGGACGCGCCGCGGTTGATGAGCAGCGCCGACTGGCTGGACGCGACGCCGTTGCCCCAGTCGGAGGTGAGCAGGTCGAGGTAGCCGTCGTGGTTGACGTCGCCGAAGCTCGCGCCCTGCCCGGCGCGCGGCACGCCGGTGGCCTGGGCGACGGGGTTGGCGGTGCCCGCGTCGGTGAAGAAGCCGTTGCCGTCGTTGAGGTAGAGGTAGTTGCGGGTCGCGTTGGCGGTGCCCGTGATGTAGAGGTCCAGGTCGCCGTCGTTGTCGACGTCGCCGGACACCACGCCGCTGGTGTACGTCGCGTCGTTGAAGCCGGCGAGGAAGGTGCGCGGATCGAACGTGCCGTTGCCGTTGTTGTGGTAGAAGACGTCGGCCGCGCCCAGGCGGGTGAAGACCAGGTCGGTCCACCCGTCGCCGTCGAAGTCGCCCGCCGCCACCCCGCCGGAGAAGTACTCCACGCCCGCCAGGCCCGGATCGACCGGCAACGACGACTGCGTGTGGATGAGGAAGGCGGCGTTGGTGACGTCGGTGAAGGTGACCGCCGCCGCCCGCCCGACGATCAGGCCGACCGCCACCGGTGCCCACGACGCGCAACTCAAACCCAAACGCCGCATCTTTCCCAAGTCTCCGCAAACACAAGGTCCATCGTCCGCCCCACCCGCCACGACCCCCGCCCGGCACAGTCCCCGCCCCCGATTCTACACCCGCCCCGCGAGATTCCCAGCGCATTCACGCGCGGTACAACGGGTCGGCCGGCCACAAAAACGCCATGAACCCACGCGCCCACCCCAGCCAGGGAAAACCCAGCACGCCCAGTTGGCTCGAGGTCGACCTGGGCCGACTCGCCGACAACGTCGCCGGCGTGCTGGCGATCACGCGCGGCGACGACCGGGCCAACGGCACTGTCGCAGGCTCGGTGGTTTGCGGCGTCGTCAAAAAAAACGCGTACGGCCTGGGCGCGTGCCAGGTCACCCGCCGCCTCCAGCAGGCCGGCGCGGGCATGGCCGCCGTGTACTCGCCCGACGAGGCCGAGGAACTCGTGGCCGGCGGCATCGCGCTGGGCGAGGCGTTTCCCGCGCTCTTGCTCTGCCCGCTCTACGAGTTCACCCGCACCGCCGCGCTCTACCGCGCCGCGTCGTCCGGCGGGCTGCACCTCACGCTCCACACCGCCGAGCAGGCCCGCAAACTCGACGACGCGTTCCGCCGGCTGGGTTTGAAGATGCCCGTCCACCTGTTCGTGGACACCGGTATGACCCGCGAAGGCATGTCGCCCGACGAGGCCGCCGAACTCTGGCCCGAGCTCTTGAAGATGCACGGCCTGCGCGTCGCCGGGCTCATGACCCACTTCGCCACCGCGGACGACGACTACGACTTTGCTTGTGAACAAAGCGACACCTACGACGACGTGTTGTCACGCCTGGAAGACGCCGCGCCGCTGCCGCGCGACCTGTTGCTGCACGTGGGCAACAGCTTCGCGACGCTGCGCGACCGCCGGTTCCACCGCCACGTCGTCCGCACCGGCGTCGGGCTCTACGGCTACGCGCAGGCGATGCTCCCGCCGGGCCCGATCATCGCCGAGCTGCCCGCGCCCCCGGAAGACGGCGTGAGTGACGGCGAAGCGGACACCATCGACACGCCCGAGTTGCTGCCGGTCATGAAGTGGTGCTCGCGCATCACGCACGTCCGCACCGTCGAGCCCGGCGCAAAAGTCGGCTACGGCGCGACCGCCACGCTCAAACGCAAAAGCGTCCTGGGCCTGGTCAGCGTCGGCTACGGCGACGGGTACCCGATGGCGCTGTCGAACAAGGCGAACGTCCGCGTGGCGCTGCCGGGTTCACCGGATAGCCCCGGAAGCGCTTCCGGGGCTGAGTCGAGCGCTGCGCCGCGCATCGCCACCTGCAAACTCGTCGGCCGGGTCAACATGGACCAGCTCATCATCGACCTCACCACCGCCGTGCAGAAAACCAAGCTCGACCCGGATGCCGTGCGCGGCTGCGAGGTCGAGGTCTACAGCAACGACCCGGCCGCCCCCAACGCCGTCCCCAAACTCGCCAAGACCTGCAAGACCCACGCGTACGAACTGATGTGCCGCATAAATCCCCGCGTGCCGCGCGTGTATGTGGGCTGAACCGCCAAGACGCCAAGAGCGCCAAGAACCAAGACTAAGAACGAAAGACCATCCGGGGATTGTTTACGTCGAAAGTTTGGAGCTTCTTGAGAAGTTTGAGATTGACGGATCGTAAAATCACATGATGCTGGTCAAGCTATTGAGTCCTTTGCTCAACATGCGTATGCCTTCTCAAGCGCAGATTGATCGAGATAAGTACCGGCGTGATGTTCCGGTCCTCAGTATCAGTGAAGTCGGCGTGATCCGGCATCAGCGAAACAGCCGCCGGTATGAGCTTTTCTATTGGGACGATGTCACGCACATCGAGACCTACAAGATCGACTTGTTGACGTACGACATGATCTGCCTTGCGTTCGTGACACGCGGCGGGTGGTTTGAAATCAGGGAAGAAGACATCGGCTTCCCTGAGTTGATGGACGCTTTGAATAAACGCTATCCGGAGTTCCCGCCACAGTGGTATTACGAGGTGATGCACCCGGCATTCGAGGAAAACCGACGCACGCTGTGGTCAAGATCTAAGACGGTGAAATGACGAAGACAACGGTTCGGCTTTCACGCCCGCAAGACGGCATGAACTATGTCTTGCTCCCTTGGCGTTCTTGGCGTCTTGGCGGTTCAAATCCGCGTTCACCCGTGTCCATCGGTGGTTTCCAGCTGGTCCAGAAACACCGCGATCGCATCATCCAGTTGCGGCCAGCGGCGGCGCACGAGGGAGACGTGGTGCGCGTCGTCCACGCGAATCACCGTTAAGCGGTTGTCGCCGCGGCGGCGCTTCAACTGTTCGCTATGGATGCCCGGCGGGAGGAACGGGTCTTTGCCGCCTTCGGCCAGGAGGATGGGCGCGTCGATGTGTTCGATGGCGTCGAGCGCGGAGGCCTGCTCCATTTCGAAGCCGGCCTCGGCGGCGGCGGTGTCGAAGCCGCGCTGCAGCCAGGCCTCGTCCATCCACGGCGTGAAGCACAGCCGGAACGTGTTGACCGCCGTACGGAAGTCGCAGAACGGCGCGAGCGCAATCACGCCGGCGACGCGTTCGTCGGTCGCGGCGTGTTGAAGGACCGTGCCGCCGCCGAGTGAGAACCCGAGCGTGACGACTTGGGGAAGGTCATTGTGCCCACTTCCGGGGGGGACCATGCCGCGGGTGACGGCGAGGTCGATCACGGCGCGGACGTCTTCGCGTTCGTGGACGCCGAAGGTCAGGCGTTTGCCGGTGGATCGGCCGTGGGTGCGGTGGTCGAAGAGGATGACGTCGTGCCCGCGTTCGTTGAGCCAGGCGGCGCGGTCGAAGTGTCGTTCCTTGAACTCGAAGATGCCGTGGCAGATGACCACGGGGATGCGGGAGCGCGTGCCGCCGTCGAGCCCGGTGCCGGCGTCACGGGGCGAGAGCCAGGCGTCGAGCGTGACGCCGTCGGGCCGACGGACGACGAAGCGCCGGCCGCCGCGCCGGCGGGACTTCTCGCGGACGCGGGCCCCGGCGATCTTGAGCCAGGGGTAGTTCCCGCCGCGCAGCACCGCGCGGGCGATGGCGGAGGAGACCTTGGACGCGCCGGGGATCAGCGGCTCGGGCGGCGCGGATCGCTCGATTGGCTCGATCGGCGCGGCGTCGGCCTCGGCGGGGTTCGGGTCTGGGCGCGGGGGCTTTTTCACGGCGGGTCGCTCTACAGCGTACGGCGAGGTTACGCCGAGGTCGGCCACGCGGGCACGGTTCCCCATCTTTCCAACCCGCGGGCCAACACGCGAGACAGTGCGTGCCGGCCACGCCCCAGCTTCCCGGGGCCGGTCTTGCCCGCACGGACCGGCTTGGAAAAGCCGCGGGATCGGGCTTTTTCCTTGCGTCGGTGCGGGTTTTGCGGTCCAATTCATCTGGCCGTGGGGAGCAGGCCCGGGCGTATCCCGTGTCCGTAGGGCGTTCTGCCCGACCGCGCCGGTGTCGGCGACATCTTGAGAGGAAGACGAGCAACGCCATGACCACCCCCGACCCCCGCGAGCGCGGCGTTGCCGGCTCGACGCTGTTCCCCCGCCGTGTCTCGTGTGCTGTGCTGTCGGCAGCCGCCGGGTTGAGCGCGACGCTGGCCGTGTCGCCCGCCCACGCCGTCGACCTTGAGTGGACCAACCCCGACCCGGTCGGCCTGCTGGTCTTCAACACCGACACAAACTGGGACCCGGTCAACACGCCCGACCTGGGCGACAACGTGCTGTTCCAGATCAACAACGGCGGCAACACCATCCTCATGAACGCCGGCGCCGAGGTGAACAACCTCACCGTCGCGAACAACCTCTGGGTGTTCTCCGGCCTAACGGGCGGCGACCTCACCACCGCCGACTTCGCCCTCATCGACGACCCCACCGGCACGACCCTGGGCAACGGCACGCTGCTCCAGATCATCGACGGCATGAGTTGGAACATCTCCGACCCGCTCACCACCGTCGGCGACGACAACCCGCTCATCGTCGGCAGCGTCGGCACCGGGTCGCTGCTCATCAACGGCGGCAGCACCGTCGCCGCCGAGATCATCCGCGTCGGCAACCAGTCCGGCGGCACCGGCGAGATCACCCTCAACGGCACGGGCACCACGCTCACCGGCACCTACAACGACAACTGGGGCATCATCACCCTCGGCTACGACGGCGGCACCGGCACGATCAACGTCCAGGCCGGCGCACAACTGCTCACCTCCAGCGTTTCCGGCAACGACATCTGGGTCGGCGGACACCTCGACGACGCCGTCGCCGGCACCGCCACGACCTCCACCGGCACGCTCAACGTCAACGGCGCGGGCGCGTTCGTCGAAACCGAAGACCTCAACGTCGGCATCGCCGGCGGCGTCGGCTTCCTCAACATCACCAACGGCGGGCAGGTCATCCTCACCGACGGCGGCACCAACGGCAGCCCCGACGCCCAGTTCGGCGCGAACGACGGCTTCAACGGCGCCAAGTCCACCGGCACCGGCGTCGTCGACGGCAACGACTCGCTGCTGCAAGGCCGGTCCATCTTCGTCGGCGGTTCGGGCACCGGCACCCTCGACATCCGCAACGGCGCGGTCGCCCGCACCCAGACCCAGGGCACAACCGTCGGCGACGCGATCCTCGGCATCAACGCCGGCTCCGACGGCAAGATGGCCGTCCACGGCAGCGGCACTAACGCGTCGCTTTTCGACGTCGACAACTCTCTCATCGTCGGCGACGCCGGCCTGGGCTTCCTCAACATCGGCCGCGACCTCAACGATAACGAAGTCGGCTTCGGCCAGCTCCAGGTCGATGTCGACCTCTTCATCGCCGACGAGATCGGCAACAACGGCGACAACACCGTCGTCGTCAGCGGCATGAACGCCACCGCCAACATCGGCCGCGACCTCAGTGTCGGGAACGAGGGCAAGGGCATCTTCGAGGCCCGCAACGGCGCGACCATCACCGTCGGCGACGAGGTCCACGTCGGCCTGGCCAACGGCGCCGACGGCACGGTCCTGCTCGACGGCGGCACCACCACCCTCACCGCCGCCTTCCTCTTCGCCGGCAACGGCACCGGCGTCGGCACCACCGCCAACGTCACCGTGCAGAACGGCGCCACCGCCACCTTCACCGGCGCGGGCGCCGGCACCGGCGTCACCGCCGCGGTCAACACCATCACCCTCGGCGACGACGACGAGGGCGTCGGCACCCTCACCGTCACCGGCAACAACTCCCTCGTCGAAACCACCAACGCCACCGGCGGCTGGTTCATCGGCGGCTCGGGCAACGAGAACGGCGGCACCGGCACCGCCAACATCCTCGACGGCGGCCGCGGCATCTCGGCCTCCCGCGTCATCATCGGGCACGACGCCAACGCCAACGGCACCCTCACCGTCTCCGGCGCCAACTCACAGTTCGACGCCAACGGCGACCTCATCCTCGTCGGCTACATCGGCACCGGGAACCTCGACGTCACGGACGGCGGCACCGTCAACGCCAACGGCGTCTTCGTCGCCGACGCCCTCGGCTCGTTCAACAGCCAACTCGACGTGGACGGCCCCGGCTCGGTCCTCAACATCGCCACCCGCCTGCTCGTCGGCGACTCCGACCGCGGCTTCGCCAACGTCACCAACGGCGGACGCATCAACGTCGCCACCAACGGCGGCGGCAGCTCCGCCGACCGCCTCGTCATCGGCAACGGTGCCGCGGCAGACGCTTCCGTCCTCACCATCGACGGCCCCGGCTCCCGCGTCGACTACTTCGGCACCGAACGCGTCAGCGTCGGCCTCTCCGGCGGCAGCAACGGCGACCGCGCCCGACTCATCGTCTCCAACGGCGGCGTACTCCAGGCCGTCCAACGCGACGGAAGCAACAACATCCTCACCCAGGGCTTCCTCATCGTCGGCGACGAATCCGGCGGCAACGGCCAGATCGACGTCACCGGCGCCGGCTCCCGCGTCGAGGCCCGTTACCTCAACCTCGGCGAGCAGACCAACGCCTCCGGCATCGTCAACATCCGCGACGGCGGCAACATCACCATCACCGAGTTCGCCGAGGTCGGCGCCGCCGGCGACGCCGACAACATCATGACCGTCGAAGGTGCCGGCTCGACCTTCAACGTCGGCGGCGACCTCTCCGTCGCCGCGGGCGCTTCCAACCTCCGCGTCGACGGACAGCTCATCATCCGCGACGGCGGCACCGTCACCAACGGCGGCCTCGGCTACATCGGCCGCGCCTCCACCAACGTCGGACGCGTCGACCTCGGCGGCCCGGGCGCGCTCGCCACCTGGGACGTCGGCAACGACTTCATCATGTCCGGCAGCACCAACCACGCCTCCTCCGCCGGCAGCCAGAGCTCCGGGTCCTCCGAACTCAACCTCCTCGAAAACGGCCGCCTCAACGTCGCCGGAAACTTCTACCTCAAAGACCGCGGCACCATCAATCTCAACGGCGGCGAACTCATCGCCAACGACCTCATCTTCCTCGACTTCGGCGGCGCAAGCTACACCCCCGTCCCCACCCTCAACTACAACGCCGGCCTGCTCCGCTTCACCGACCCCGCCGGCAAAACCCTCGACACCGCCGCACTGTCCAACCTCTTCAACGGCAACCCCGCCGTCCTCGACGCCGGTAAACACCTCGCCGTCGACGGCGAAGCCTTTCTCACCGCCCCCCTGCGCGTCAACGGCGGCACGCTCAGCCTCGGCTCCATCACCGCCGCCGACTTCGCCAACGTCGATTTCGACGCCGGCACCCTCAACTTCACCAACTCGGGCGTCGTCGTCACCCCCGCCGGCATCTTCGGCAACACCCTCACCGTCGACGACAACCAGGCCATCACCATCTCCAACGGCCTGTTCGTCACCGCCACCGGCGTCGTCTCCGTCGCCCGCGGCTCCGTCGCCGCCGCCACCGGCGCCAACTCCGGCACCTTCGTCATCGCCGAAGGCGACGCAACCTTCGACGTCGCCCTGGTCAACAACCCCGACGGCGACCTCATCCTCATCGACGCCGACGTCACCGGCACCCTCGACAACTTCGGCGACCTCACCGTCGTCAACACCTCCGCCGTCTCCAACCTCAACCTGCGTTCCGAAGGCACGCTCGCCCTGGGCATCGAGACCACGGCCGGCACCGCCGACCTCCTCGACGTCGCCGGCACCGCCACCGTCGCCGGCAACCTCGCCGTCACCACCGACGACCCCCTCGCCCTCACTGTCGGCAGCGTCTACGAACTCATCACCGCCGGCACCGGCGTCACCGGCACCTTCGACACGCTCGACCTGCCCGCCCTCGCCGCGGGCCTGGGCTTCGACGTCCTCTATGAAACCAACCGCGTCGCCCTCGAAGTCGTCTCCCTCGGTGCCGTCTTCGGCGACTACAACGACTCCGGCCAGGTCGAGCAGGCCGACCTCGACTTCGTCCTCCAGAACTGGGGCGACACCGACGTCTCCGACGTCACCGCCTGGACCAACTTCGCCGGCCTGCCCGGAGGCGATATCGACGGCCAGGTCGAACAGACCGAACTCGACCTCGTCCTCACCAACTGGGGCGACACCACCGCCCCCGACTTCACCGGCAGCACCGTCCCCGAACCCGCCGCCGCGCTCTGGCTTTTCACGTCGCTCGCACTCCGGCGTCGCCCTCGAAACTGAAGTATCTCGTCAACACATCGATCGATGGAATGACTGCCAGCCGCAGCCCAACGGGCTGCGCACCCTGCGCAGGTTTCTGACGCCCGGCGCGCAGTCCGTTGGACTGCGGCTGAAAACATAAAGCTTTGTGTCTCAGTGGTCTCCGCGTCCTCCGCGCCTCCGTGGTTTCTCTTGCTGCGCAACAACGTGCGTCCGCGCCCCGACGTAAGCCCTCGGGAGTCAACACTTCCGGGGGGCCCGCAGGTTGTCGCGGGGTTCCAGGTCGGTGAGGCCGTGTTCTGGTGAAACGCGGGGTCCGCTGCGTGGATGGGATTGGGTGGTGCGCCCGGCGAGTGGATGCTCGCACGCAAGGCGTA
>JAUIGU010000062.1 GCA_030432595.1 Phycisphaerae bacterium | reverse complement strand
CGAGTATGTGGTGATGTTCAGGCTCGAGGGCGTCACGCTCGATCGCTGGTGGCCGATCGCGTCGCGGGAAGACCGGCGAGGCATGGCAGAGGCGCTCGGTCGGCAGCTCGGTCTGCTGCACACGGCAGGCCTGACCAACCGCGACTACAAGCCGACCAACCTGATCATCGCCCCCGGCGCGGCCATGCCGGTGATGATCGACCTCGAAGGCGTCCGCCGCGGCGCGACGCGACGGGCCACGCTGCGTTCGGCGGCGGTGGTGCACCGCGCGCTGCAACGGGTGGACGCGGTGGAGGAGATCGAGTTGTCCGCGTTGTGTCGGGGCCTTGCGGACGCCGCGCCGACACTCTTGCGCGGCGCGGAAGACCGGTCGGACGCGCTACGCGAACGCCTGTTGAAGATGCACAATGCACGGCCGCTGAGTTACGACGTGGATACGGCGGGTGGCTGAACCGCGACGGCAAGGGTGTTTTGGTTAGCCGCAGGCAACCGGCCTGCGCGCAGCCCGTTGGGCTGCGGCTAACAGGCTTCTTTGGTTGTCTTCTACCCGTGAAACCCGTGCTTGAGTACCTCGGCGTAGAAGCGCGGGTTCAGCCAGCGGCTCGGGACCTTCGCGTAGGGCAGGTGCTGGGCGATGCGGTCGTGCATGAGCGCGGGGTGTGTCTTCCGGGGGCCGCGAAACTTCTTGAGCAGCGGGTAACGCTCGATGAACTGCCCGAACTTGTTGTCCTTGCGGCGGGCCTTTTCCTCGGGCGAGAGCGTGCCCCACCACAGGCTGTCGACCATGGAGAACTTCTCGTCGAGCTGTTCGCGGGTCTTGACCCAGCCGTAGTGGAAGACGCGGGCCTTGCCGGTCTCGTCGCCGGCCCACTTCACGTGCGTGCCGTAGTGGTTTTTATCGAGGTAGCCGTCGTTCTTCTTGAGTACGTGCTTTGGCGGATCGATGAAGCCGGGCCCGCAGGCGTCGCCGAAGATCTTGCACGTGCCGTCGAGCCGGACGACCCGGCAGGCCTTGTGGTACATCCACGGGTCGGTGGTTTCGTAGTCCAGCACGAAGTGCAGGTAGCGGAACATCAGGGCCTTGACCTCGGGGTGGTCTTTCCACCGCTCCATGGCAAACTGCACCTTCGGCAGATCGTGCTCATGGATGACCTCGTCGGCCTGGATGTAAAAACCCCAGGTGCAGCCCGTCGCCTCTGCCGCGGCCATCGCCTTGTTGGCCTCGATGCTGAGCACCTCGCCGTCCACTTTCACGTCCGGCCAGTGCGTGTCGATAATCTCGATCGTCCCGCCTTGCCCGTGGTTCATCGCGGCGGTGTCGATGTTGGCCACGCGGTCGCGGGTGTCGTCCTCGCTGTCGCCCACGGCGAAGACGAAGCGCTGGCACAGCGGCAGCACGCTCTGCACGGCGGCCTCGACGGGGTAGTTCAGTTTGGTGAGGTTGCGCCCGAACGAGAAGCCGCAGACGGCCGGGTTCGCCGACGCGGGATCGGTGTCGGGGTGGTTCGCGGGCATCGTGGGCGTGGTGCCGGTGGCGGGGGTCACTCGCCCAGGTACCACTTGCCGTCCACACGGACGAAGCGGAGGCTGCGGTCGTTGTCGTCGCCGCCGGGCACGTGGACGTCGGCGGTCGCGGAGTCGCCGTCGATGTTGAGGTTTTCGAGTTTCATGCCTTGCTTGTAGGCCTGCCAAACGGTGTTGGGCAGGGCCTGGCCCATCGCGGTGCTGTCGGCGACGGTGCCGAGCATGTCGCCGGCGAACGCGCCCACGTCTTCGAGCTTGTCGAGCAGCGCGGCGGACTCGGCCTCCATGTTGGGCCCGAGCTTGGGTAGGTTGGCCTTGTCGACGCCGTGCTTCTTGAGGACGGCGTCGATCGCGGCGCCGTCGACCATCGGATTCATGCCGGCGGTGGCGGCCATGGCGATCATGCCCTGGGCCATCTCGCGCTGGGTCTCCGGTTGGTAGAGCCGCGGGAGCGACGCCATGTCGTTCTTGGTGATCGCGTCGAGCAGGCTGGCGAAGACCTCCTCCGGCGAGCCCTGTTTGATCGACGCGCTGCCGTTCGCGGACGACCCGCCGCCGACGGTGGCCGCGCCGCCCGAGCCGCCGGTGTCACCGCCGCCGCAGCCGACCAGCGCGAGGGTGGCGACGGCGAACACGATCACAAAAGCACGGGTCACGGCGGTCAAAAGGGCGGTCATCGGGGCCTCCGGGTCTTGGGGAAATGGGCTTGGTACGATACCGGGTTCGCCGGCCCGACGCGCCGCCGCCCTGACCACTCCGAGCCGTACCTGCCCTGAATAACCCGCCTTGATCGGCGGTCACGCCATGCCCGCCGCCGACAACATCCGCAACTTCTGCATCATCGCCCACATCGACCACGGCAAGTCGACCCTGGCCGACCGCATGCTCATGGGCACCGGTGCGATGGACGAGCGCACCAAGAAAGAGCAGAAGCTCGACTCGATGGACCTCGAGCGCGAGCGCGGCATCACGATCAAGGCCGCCGCCGTCTCCGTCGAACACACCTACAACGGCAAGCTCTACGAGCTCAACTTCATCGACACGCCGGGCCACGTGGACTTCCATTACGAGGTCTCCCGGGCGCTCGCCGCGTGCGAGGGCGCGATCCTTGTGGTCGACGCGACGCAGGGCGTGGAGGCGCAGACCGTCGCGAACCTTTACAAAGCCGTCGACGCCGACCTCGAACTGATCCCGGTCATCAACAAGATCGACCTGCCCAGCGCCGAGCCCGACAAGCGCGCGATGCAGGTCGAAGAGGTGCTCGGGCTCGACGCGGCCGACTGCGTGATGACCTCCGCGAAGACCGGCGTGGGCGTGCCCGAACTGCTCGACGCGATCTGCGAGCGCTTCCCCCCGCCCAAGGGCGAGCCGGACGCGCCGCTGCAGGCGCTGATCTTCGATGCCAAGTACGACGACTACCGCGGGGTGATCGTCTACTTCCGTGTCGTCAACGGGCACTTCAAGAAGGGCGACCGCATCCTGATGATGGGCGCCAAGCGGACGTACCAGGTCACCGAGCTGGGCAAGTTCAAGCCCGACATGCACCCCACGCCCGAGCCGTTCGAGGCCGGCGACGTCGGGTACATGGTCGCCGCGATCAAGAGCCTCGAAGACGTCAACGTCGGCGACACCATCACGCTCGACACCGCCCGCTGCGACAAGCCGCTCCCGGGCTACCAGGAGCCGCAGCCGATGGTGTACTGCGACTTCTACCCGTCGGGCGACACACAGTTCGACGAGCTGCGCGACGCCATCGCAAGGCTGCACGTCAACGACGCGTCGTTCACCTACGAACCGTCGAACAGCGAAGCGCTCGGCTCAGGCTTCCGCTGCGGGTTCCTGGGCATGCTCCACATGGACATCATCCAGGAGCGCCTCGAACGCGAGGGCGACGTCTCCATCGTCCAGACCGCGCCGACCGTCACCTACGAGGTGGTCATCACCGGCAAGGGCGGCGTCAAGCAGACCATCCAGATCACGAATCCTTCCGAGCTGCCGGACATGGGGCAGGTGCGCGAGATCCGCGAGCCCATCGTCGCCGCCGAGATCATCACGCCCACCACGAGCATCGGCGACATCATGAAGCTCTGCGAGAACCGCCGGGGCATCTACAAGAGCCAGAAGTTCCTCGCCGACGACCGGCAGATCCTCGAATACGACCTGCCGCTGGCGGAGATCATCTACGACTTCTTCGACAAGCTGAAGAGCATCACCAGCGGCTACGGCACGATGGACTACCACGTCACCGGCTTCAAAGCCGACAACCTCGTGAAGATGGACGTGCTCGTCAATGGCTCGCCCGTCGAGGCGCTGTCGCTGATCGTGCACCGCACCAAGGCGGAGTTCCGCGGCCGGCACCTGCTCAAACGCCTCAAGGAACAGATCGACCGCCACCTCTTCGAGATCCCGCTCCAGGCCGCGATCGGTGGCAAGATCATCGCCCGCGAGACGATCAAGTCCGTCGGCAAAAACGTCACCGCCAAGTGCTACGGCGGCGACGTCACCCGCAAACGCAAACTCCTCGAAAAGCAGAAAAAGGGCAAAGAACGCATGAAGCGAGTCGGCACCGTCGACATCCCGCAGGAGGCGTTCATGTCGGTGCTCGACACCGGCGAGTGAGCCCGGCCCCGCTCGTTCAATACGTATCGTCAGGAGGTTCCGTGGACGGCCTTGAGACCGAGACTTCTTTTGCTGTTGCTCGATGCCGATTCGTCGCCTTCGTTCTCATCGTTGTGGCCACAGTCGGTTTGATGGCGTCGGCCCACGGTCAGCAGGCGTGGCAGAACCCAAGCGAGCGCTACCTCGACGCCTACCGCGCCTACGAAGACGCGGCGACGCCCATCCCGCACGACGAGGTCCAGCACTTCGTGTACTTCGCGCGCGACCGAGCGTCGCTGCCCGGCCACGTGCTCCTGACCCACCCCCGATTCGCCGGCGCGCAGATCATGTACCCGTGGGCCGAACTGGAACCGCAGCGCGACCGGTACGACTTCACGCCTATCCGTGAAGACCTCGAACTGCTCGAAGCCCACGGCAAGACGCTCTTCATCCAGCTTCAGGACGCCACCTTCTCCCCTGGGTTCAAGGGTGTGCCCGGCTACCTCATTGCCGAGGAGTTTGATGGGGGCGTCACCCGTCAAGTCACGGACGAAGGCGAGCACGAGGGCTGGGTCGCCAAACGCTGGAACCCCGCCGTCCGCGTCCGCTTCGCCAGGCTTCTTGCCGCGCTGGGCGAAGAGTTCGACGGCCGGATCGAGGGCATCAACCTTCAAGAGTCCGCGATCGGTGCCTCGTCCGAGCAGGACCCCGCCTTCACCCCCGCCGTCTACGCCGCGGCGTTGCGCGAAAACATGACCGCGCTCAAGGCCGCGTTCCCCACCAGCACCACGATGCAGTACGCCAACTTCATGCCCGGCGAGTGGCTGCCCTGGGAAGACCACGGCCACCTCCGCTCGCTGTACGAACACGGGCAGGCCATCGGCGTCGGGCTCGGTGCCCCCGATCTTATGCCTCAGCGCAAGGGCCAACTCAACCACGCGCTCGCGCTCATGCACGAATCCGCATTCACCGTGCCGCTGGGCATCGCGGTCCAGGACGGCAATTACGTCGGCCGGACCGGCAACAACGATGTCGTCGAAAACCGCACCAACCTTGTCCCCATGCTTCACGCCTTTGCCCGTGAATTCCTGAAGGTCGATTACATGTTCTGGTCCAACCAGCCGCCGTACTTTGAGCAGGACGTGTTGCCGGCATTCGAAGCGGCGGCGACGCCCACGGCCGAGGAATAACGCCACGCGTTTCGTGGTTCGGGTGGATAACGGCCGGCTCGCATCGACCCAAGCGTTTGGTACTTCATCTGAACCCGGAGAGACCCCATGGACCACGCCCTGCACTACTTCAATGCGTTCGCTTCGCAGTTCGAGAACCTGCTCAAAGACGTGCCCGACGCGCGTTGGGCCGAGCAGCCCGCGGGCATCCCGAACCACGCGGCGTGGACGATCGGTCACCTGTCCTGCGGCAACCACTTCGGCATCACCGCGCTGGGCGCCGACAGCGGCCTGCCCGCCGACGAATGGGGCCCGCTCATGAGCATCGGCAGCCAGCCCGTCGCCGACCGCGCCGCGTACCCGGCGCAGGACGTGCTCTGGCAGACGCTCAAGGACACGAACGCGAAGCTCACCGCGGCCGTGAAATCCGCCAGTGATGCACAGTTGTCCCAGGTCACCGAGAACGAGGACTTCCGCGCGTTCTTCCCCACCACCGGCCACCTGATCACCTACCTCATGACCTGCCATCCCGGCCAGCACTACGGCCAACTCCAGGTCTGGAAGCGCGCGGCAGGAATGGTGCAGGGCTGAACAAACCATTGACGGTCTCGCTCGGCCGGGCGACACTCCGGCCGTGTTGCCGTTTGATCTTCAATCCGTGTTGCGGGAACGCCGGGCGGTGGAGGCGCAGCGGACGAAGATGTTCGCGCTGCTGGCGGTGGTGTTGCTGCTGGTGATCGCGGCCGTCGCCTGGGGCGCGGGGTGGTTCGTCAACCTGTTGTTGTCGGACGAGCCGGGCGCGGTATATCGGCCGTGGCTGCCGTGGGCGTGCGCCGGCGGGTCGGCGGTGGCGTTGCTGCTGCCGGTGCCGTTTTTCCTGTTCATGCCCGATGCCGAGTGGGACACGCCGGACGAGTTTTCGTTGACGGACCGGTTGATGCGGCGGGAACAGCAGGTCGCCGGCGCCGTGATGATCGGGGTGTTGTTGACGCTCCCGCGGATGATTGCCGAGGCGATCCGGGGTCGGCACGCGCACCGTGGATGGTCTGACGCGCAGTTGCGGGACGCGGAGGCGGTGGTGGCGGAGTTGTTCGAGGCGAACGACTGGCTGCCGATTGGGCGGTACTTCCATCGGGCCGAGGTGGTCGCGCGGCTGGTCAAGACGGACGTGCTGTGGGTGAAAGAGTTCCGGGACGACGTGGTGGTGCGGTTGGACCCGGGGCTGTTTCCGTGAGTCGGCGAGACGCGGGACGCTGCGCGTCGCCCGCTAAACGGGGTTGGAAAGGTTGTCTGTCTCCGGGGTCAGCTTAACCACGACGATCGTGATGTCGTCGAGCTGGGGCTGGTCCTCGCCGCCGCGGAAGGCGTAGAGGTCTTGCAGGATCACGTTGACGATGGTGTTTGCGTCGTCGTGGTGGTGTTGCCGCAAGATGTCGTGCAGCGGGGCCTTTTCGTAGAGGTCGCCTTCGTTGGGGCGGCGGGTTTCCCAGATGCCGTCGGTGCCGAACAGGAGCACGGCGCGCGGGGGCAGTTCGTTGTAGACGGTTTCGGTGAATTCCCAGTCGGGCTGGATGCCCAGGGGGATGTCGTGGCCTTCGATCTCGAAGACCTTGTCTTCGTCGGGGTCGTAGACGATGACGGGGTCGTGCCCGGCCGAGACGAGGCGGAGCCGGCGGTTGGGGCGTTCGAGCACGGCGACCATGAGGGTCATGAACCGGCTGGCGGGGGTGTCGTGGTAGAGCGGGTTGTTGACGCCGGCGATGAATTCGGGGAGCGGGCCGGGCGGCGTGGCGCGGGCGCGCAACAGCGAGCGCGCGGTACACATCAAGAGCGCTGCGGGGATGCCGTGCCCGGTGATGTCGCCGACGGCGACGGCGACCGTGCCGGGCATCCACTGGCGCAGGTCGAGATAGTCGTAGTAGTCGCCGCCGGTCTCGTCGGCGGGGACGTTGAGGCCGGCGATGTCGAGCCCGTCGATGTCGGGGACTTCGCTGGGCAGCAGGCCCTGCTGGATTTCTTCCGCGACGCGGAGGGCGTTGGCCATCTGGGCGCGTTGCTCGAGCTGGGGCACCATGTCGTTGAACGCGTTGGTGAGTTGGCCGACCTCGTCGTGCGTCGCGCTGGGGGCGCGGACGGAGTAGTCGCCTTGCGCGAGGCGCAGCGCCGCGTCGGTGAGGCGCTGGATCGGGCGGACGAAGTGTTTCGACAGCAGCACCCCCGCGACCGCGGCGAGGATGCCCAGCAGCACGAGGCTGAGCTGTTGTTGGCGTTGCAGTTGGCGCAGCGGGCGGTCGAAGTCGGAGCGCGGCTTGACGACGCTGACGACCCAGTCGCGGTGTACCATGGGCGCGTAGCTGACGATCATGGTCTCGCCGGTCTGGGGGACGACGAAGCTCTCGCTGCCGCGGGCGTCGGCATCCATGAGCTTGCGGGCCAGGCCCGGGTCCAGCCCGATGGACTCGATGCGGTCCAGCCCGTAACGGGTCTCGGCGTCGACCTGCGAACGGAGCGACTCGTCGAGCGGCGCGAGGCTGCGGTAGAGCGTGTCGGGGTTGGGGTTGGCGAGGATGATGCCGAGGCGGTCGGTCAGGCTGACGAAGCCCGTGCCGCCGACGTCGGCCGAGTTGCAGATCGCGTGGATGCGTTCGCCGGCGAGCTTGATGACCAGCGTGCCGACGACGGTGTCTTCTTCGTCGCGCACGGGCCCGGAGAAGTAGATGCCAGGCCGGCCGGTGGTCTTGCCGACGAGGACTTCGGACGTGTACCGCTCGCCGCGCAGCGCAGCCTGCATGTACTTGCGGAAGTTGAGGTCCTGCCCGACGTTGTTCTCGCTGGTCGAGGCGATGCCGATGCCGTCGGCGTCGGTGACGAAGGCGGACGCGATGTCGGGGTTGGTGGCCTTGATGTTGTCGAGCATCCGCTGCACGCCGGGCAGGTGAAGGTTGCGGTGCTCGGGCGTGGCGGCGCAGAACACGACGACGGTGTCGCTGCGCGACATCAGGCTCTGGAGGTTGCCGATGTCGAGGATGAGGCGGTCGATCTCGGTGGCGGTGACGCTGGCGAGCAGCTCGAGCCCGTGCAGCGCGGTGGCCTCGACGGTGTGCAGTCCGCGCCGACCGTTGAGGACGGTCGAGATCGTCAACGGAACCAACGACGCGAGCAGGAGCAGCAGCGCGAGCTTGATCGCGATGGGCAGCGCGACCCCTTGGGGCTTGTCGGCCTTGGCCGCGGTTTGGGGGTGCGTGTCTGCCATCGTTTTGCTCGGGCTTGAACGGCGTGGCGATCGGCGTCACCGGCGGGCGGATTGCAGCGCTTCGACCACCTTCGCGTGGACGTCGAGCGGGTCGGCGAGGTAGACCCAGCCGGCCTCGACCGCGCCCGTGCCGGCGGTGGAGAACGCGACGGTGCCCAGCCCGAACAGGCGTTCGCGCAGGGTCAGGAGCAGTTGGGTGTGCTGGACGTGTTCGAGCCGGCACTCGAACGCGCGGACGCGCACGACGCCCTTGAGGCGGATGACGCGCCGGTCGGTCAGGACGTAAACCCGGGCGAGCCAGTCGAGGCACTGCCAGCCGAGGCGCAAGAAGAGCAGCGACAGCGCCGCGATCAGGATCGTCGTGCGCAGCCGGGCGTGGTTGTAGTGGTGGTCGTAGTGCAGCCCCGCGGCGGCGAGCCCCAGCACGAGCAGCAGGAACCCCGCCGGCGCGAGCACGATATAGAGCGGGCTGGGCTTGCGTTGGAGGAGGATGGTTTCGCCGGGCTGAAGCATCCGGGCCGGCAGCAGCGACTCGAGCGCGTCGGGCTGTGGCGTGGTGGTTTCAGGCATGTTTGGAACCACCGATGAACACGGATGGACTCAGATAAAGCAAAACAGTTGGCCGCAGATTTCGCAGATGACGCAGATTGAAGTCAAAACGTATCAGGATGATCAGGATGCGCAAGTTGGAGCACATCATTTCATGTTTCTGATCCTGCCACTCCTGATTATCCTGTTTGAATTGCCTTCATAATCTGTGTTATCTGCGAAATCTGCGGCTAAAGACGGTGTGCCTCGATGGCTTTTTCCGAGAGCACGCCGATGTCGGGGAGGTTTCGGTAGTAGCCGTTGTAGTCCAGGCCGTAGCCGACGACGAACTCGTCGGGGATGTCGAAGGCGACGTGGTCGACGGGGAAGGCCATGGCCTCGGGGCGCTGCTTGCGGAGCAGGACGCAGGTCTTGATGGCTTCGGGGTTGCGGGACCGGAGGTCTTCGGTGACGGCGCGGAGGGTGGAGCCGGAGTCGAGGATGTCGTCGATGACCAGGACGTGTCGGCCGGTGAGGTCGTCGGGCACGTTGGACTTGCGGCGGTCGATGTGGACGCCCTGCGAGGTGGTCGCGGTGCCGGGGTAGCTCGAAACGGACATGAGTTGGATCTGCATCATCTGCGGCATGTGGCGGATGAGGTCGGCGGCGAAGATGAACGAGCCGGTCATGAGCGGGACGGGCGTGATCTCGGGCGTGCCGCCTGGCGCGTCTTTCCACTCGTCCAGGACCTGACGGGCCAGCTCGGCGACGCGTTGGGCGATGGCGGGCGCTTCGATGAGGACGCGGTCGAGGTCGGCGTGCATCGCGGCAGTCTACGGACTGGGCGGGGTTCCGAGCCGGTAAGGGGCCGTCGCGGCGGCGACGCCTCGGGCGGCGGTCTGTAACCCCGCCCGGACGTTGGATTTAGGGCCTTGACCCGAAGCGGGGGTCCGGCGACAATGCCCGACCCCGCGTTTTTCCCGAGGAAACGACATGAGTTCAACGATGTCCCGACGACGGATCGGTGTGCTGTGGACCCGCCCGGCGGTGTTGCTGGTGCCGGTGATGGTCGCCGCCGCGCTGCTGCCCGGCTGTCACGGCGGCAAGGAGGTGGTCAACGACGCGCCGCCCGCGCCGCCGGGCTCGACGTTCATCGGCCCGGCCGAGCTGCGCGGCACCATCGGTTCGCAGGCCCGTTTGGAGGGCCGGGACGACCTGCTCGTCTCGCGTTACGGCATCGTCGTCAACCTCGACGGCACGGGCTCGCCGATCGTGCCCGCGTACCTCGAGACGTGGATGACCAACGAGATGCGGAAGATGGGCGTGGGCTCGCGCTCGCTGGCGGCCCGCCACCCCGAGTGGGAGCGCATGACCCCGCAGCGCCTCATGCGCGACCCGCGCACGGCGCTGGTGCGCGTCAGCGGGCTGATCCCGCCGGGCGCGACGCCGGGCACGAAGTTCGACCTGCTCGTCGAGGCGCTGCCCGAGGACAC
>JAUIGU010000061.1 GCA_030432595.1 Phycisphaerae bacterium | reverse complement strand
GGCGGCATGGCGGGTTCGTCCCTTCTTCTTGCCGGCTGGTGCCGGGCGTGGATGCTCGAAGGCTTGATGCGCATGGCGCGTATTTCGGCCTCGACGAATCCGACGCCGGTCACCGTCCTCGCCGGCGGCGTCATTTGGCCGAACACCCGCCGCGGTGTCTATCAGGCCAAGCACGCCACCCGCCGCGTCGCCTGACCGGCCCACTCCGACCCACAACTTCATAAGCCCGCCCGGCCCCGGACGTTTTTCCGGATTTCTGCCGGCTTTTCGCAAGCCTTTTCGGCTTGGTTTCCTTCCCCGAGCGTTTCGGGGAACCGTGTTTCTCCATCGTGTGAGGTGTTCCATGAGTCTCGCGTCTCCTGAGCAAGCGTCTAAGAAGATCACGATCGGTTCGCTGGCGACCCGGTTCGGCGTCTCGTGCGAGTCGCTGCGCAACTGGGAACGCCAGGGCCTCATCCCGCCCTCGCGCCGGACGCCCGGCGGCCACCGCCGGTACGACGTCGGCCACGTCGAAGCGCTCACGGACCTGATCGGCCCGCCCCGCGGCGCGCTGGTCCTGCCCAAGGCGTTCGACCCCGAGGCCGTCGCAGACGACTCGTTTGACCCCCGCCTGGTCGCCGCGGTCGCGTGACCGCGGATGAAGCAGGCGACCCTCGTTTCTTTCTCCTCCTCAACAGCCCACGCGCGTCATGCGCGTGGGCTTTTTTGTTCCAATCTCGGGTGCCACGGTCGCAAGCGACCGTGGCACCCAGCATTAAAACAACGTCCGTTTGGGGTTATCCCGGCTCACCCGATGGTTCTCGGAGGTCCGAGCGTCGGATTGGCGAACCGCGCGGGGCGTGGACGATGTAAAGCGGACCGGCCGCGCGGTTTTTGCGTGGTCCGTTGACTGCGCCCCGACCGGGCGTCCCGGCTCACGGCAGGAGTACACGCTTCATGGGTTGGTTCCTCAGTTCCTCGAAACCGAAGAAAAAGAAGAAGCGCGGCAAGAAGAGCAAGCCCGCGTGGGACCCCCGGCGGACGCTGGCGGGCCTGAAGGTGCTGGGCGCGATCGCGGGGATCGTGGCGGTCGCGGCGCTGTGGCGGGCCGGCGAGGTCGCGCTGGTCGGCTACGCGAAGGAACACCGGGCCCTGCCGATCACGCCGGCGCGGGTGGAGCTGGTCGGCGCCCCGGCGTGGATCGAAGGCAAACTCGGGGATCAGATGAAGCAGCGCGTCGCCGAGCGCGTCCAGGCCGACCCGTTCGACGGCCGGGCCCTGACCGACGCGGCGATGGTCATGCTGATGAACCCGTGGGTGGCGAGCGTGGATCAGGTCCGCCGCACGCCCGCCGGCGTGGTGGTCGAGGCGACGTACCGCCAACCGCTGGCGATGGTGCAGGCCCGCGACGGGTTCCACGTTATCGACACGCAGGGCGTCCGGCTGTCGGGCCCGGCGTACTGGCAGGCGCTCGAGCCGTCGGGCCTGCCGATGATCACCAACGTGAGCGTCGCCCCGCCGCCGGAGTTGGGCATGCCCTGGGAAGGCGCCGAGATCGAAGCGGGCGTGGAGCTGGTGAAGCTGCTGCGCGACGAGCCGTACGCCGGGCAGATCACCGCGTACGACGTGGGCCAGCGCGACCCGCGCACCGGTAAGCTGTGCCTGGTGTTGCAGACCGACGAGGGCGGCGTGGTGTGGGGCCGGCCGCCGGGCGACGCGTGGGCCGTGGCCGAGGTGAGCACGTCGGAGAAGGTCGATCGTTTGCGGCGTTTGGCCGAGACGTATCTGGGCCGCATCGACGCCGGCGGGCGGGTGGTGTGGATCCACGGCCAGCAGGTCCAGACCGACGACCGCCCGACGCGCCCCAAGCCGCCGGCCATCGCGCCCAGCTCACGCGACACGGACGGGACCGTGCAGCACGCGGCGGGGCGGTGAAGCATTTCTCCGTTTTCGGAGTACCACGGACTTTGAAGTCCGTGCTGTTCTGCGGACGTACACACGGGTATGGCCGGGCACGGACTGAAGTCCGTGGCACCCCGCAGACGGGTAGACTTGCCCCCCGTGAATGACTCGGCCGACTCCATCGCAAGCCCGACCGCGAACCCCGCGAGTGCGCCGCCGCGTCACGCCTACCACGGCTTCGACACGCGCGAACTCGTCCTCGCCTGGTGCCTCTGGCTGATCGGCGTGTGGGGCGTGCTGCTGTGGACCATCGGCTGGACCGGGCCGGCGTTCCGGTGGATGGCGTTCGCGGTGATGGTCGGGTTCATGGGGCTCTGGCCCGCGGCGCGGTTGAGCCAGGAGATGCGCCGCGGGGCTTCGGCGCGCGGGGCCCGCCGGGTGATTCTGCTCGACTGGTTCTGCATGAACCTGGTGTTTCAGGCGGTGCTGTGGCCGATGAGTCTGGCAGCGCGGTGGGAGGTGACGCAGACGCTGTGGGTGATGGCGGCGGTGGCGGCGTGGTCGCTGCTGACGGGGCTCTTGATCGCGTGGGGCCGGAGCTTCGACACCGGCGGCAAACGCCTGACCGCGATGCTGATGTGCGTCGGGCTGGTGCTGATCGAGCCGGTCGCGTACTACGCGGTGGCGATCGTGATGAAGCGCGGCTGGCTGATGATCCCGCCGATGCGGCTGTCGCCGGTGCAGACGTGGTGGGCGTTGACCGGCCCGCCGTCGACGTTCATCGCCCGGCCGTGGTCGGACTACGTCATCGGCGTGGGCGTCGCGGCGGTCGTGGGGTGGGCGGTGTTGGCGGTGCTGATGCCGCGGCAGCGGGTCGGGTAGGAAATCGAAACCAGCGATCCATCGTTCATCGTTCCGTTAGCTGCGTTGCCACGCAACGCAGCCCGATGCACCCGCAACGCAGCCCGATCAGTAGGCAACGCAACGCTTCACCACCCACACCACACCGCGCCGAACGCGCACCGCGTTACGGTGCGGCTAACCAAACACAAGAAACAAGACACACGAAACACGCAAGCCATGTCAACACCGCCCGCCACCGTCGAAGCCTTCAAACACTGCGGGGGTTGCGGCGCATCCGACATCAAGCACGACGGCTTTGCCGTGCGTTGCGAGCAATGCGGCTGGACGTTTTTCACCAATGTCGCCGCCGCGGCGGCGGTGTTTTTGCGGATCGGCGACAAGGTGCTGCTCGTCCGCCGCGGCCGGGAGCCCAGCAAGGGCAAGCTCGGCATCCCCGGCGGCTTCGTCGATCCCGGCGAGTCCGCCGCCCAAGGTGCCTGCCGTGAGGTCGAGGAAGAGCTGCGGATCAAACTCACGCCCGACGACCTCACTTACCTCACCACCGCCCCGAACGTCTACCCTTATGCCGGCGTGACCTACCGCTCGCTCGACACCTACTTCACCGCCACACTCGATGCGCTGCCCGAATGGTTCGACGAAAGCGAGATCAGCGCGATCGAGTTGGTCGATCCGTTTGGCGTGGAGCCCGAAGACCTCGCGTTCGACGCGACGCGGGCCGGGATTGAGGCCTTGAAACGTTTTTCGCGTGATCCGGCCGGGTAATCGACGCCTCGACCCGCCCGCTTGCCTCTGCTACGATCTTTCCTCGGCCCGCGTCGGGGCCGAACGAACGAGACACCGACGACGTACCCCCTGGACTCGCCCCGCCGGCGCGAGCCGGGGTCGCGCTTGGCTTTTTCCAGAAACGGACCCAAAACGGACCAGACACCGGAGCCCACCCATGGACTTCATGACCGCCGAGGACAAAAAGAAGATCGAGGAGCGCCTCGCCGCGCTCAAGGCCAACCGCACGAAGGTCTCCGCCAAGATCGCCGAGGCCCGCGAGCACGGCGACCTCAAGGAGAACGCCGAGTACCACGCCATGCGCGAGCAGCAGGGCCTCGAAGAAGCCGAGATCCGTCGGCTCGAGGATCGCCTCGCCAACGCCAGCCTCACCGACGACCTCGAGAAGCCCGACGACATGGTTTTCCTCGGCACGGTCGTCCGGCTCAAGGACACCGACGACGGCAGCGACGACCTGTACAAGCTCGTTGGCCAGGCGTCCGGCAACTTCGACGCCGACGAGATCGAGGTCACCGCGTCCAGCCCGATGGGCGAGGCTTTGATGAAGTCGCGCGTGGGTGAGACGGTCAAGGTCGACCTGCCCAAAGGCACCAAACGCTTCGAGGTGATGGAAATCATCTGAGGCTCGCCTTCGATTCCAAACTCAACCCAACCCCCAAAGCCCACGGCGTGACGCCGTGGGCTTCTTTGGTATCCCCGGACCGAGGTATTCCTCATGTTTCCCCAGCTTTCCACGTCCTGTAACCATGGCCGTCCCGGATATGAAATCCCCGGCGGGATTCCCGGCCGATCCACCTACAATGGAACCGGCGGGCCGCGCGGTGCGTCTGAAGTTCTCGGACGCCCCGCGGCGCGGAAAGGCTGTTTCACCATGACCCGACACATCTCCTTGCTCGCATCCCCCTGCCTCGTCGCCGCCGTGTGCTGGTTCGCCGGCCCGGCCTCGGCCCAGCAGCAGGTCAACACCGGCAATGCGCTCGACGCCAACCTCCAGGTCGGCTCGGGCGGCAACGTCCCCGCCGCCCAGATCCCCGACTTCCGCGCCCGCAACCTGCTGATCACCGGCCAAGTCACCGACGGCCGGCAGTTCCGCGGCGACGCCGGCTACTCCGCGGCCGGCGCCTTCGGCGGCCAACTCGGCTCCGACGACCTGTTCCGCTTCCGCGCCGACGCCGTCGGCTCCACCCGCCAGCTCAGCCCCCTGGGCATCTACGGCGGCGCCAACCTCGGCAACGTCGCCCCCAACCTCGGCGGCGGCACCGTCATCTACAACAACTACTTCACCCCCAACGCCGACGGCGACGTCGCCGGCCCCGGCGCCGTCCGCACCGTCATCAGCCCCGACGGCTCCCGCGCCGCGCTCGTCTCCACCGGCACCGTCTACAACCCCGAGTTCGTCGGCGTCGGCAACCTCAACGCCGCCGCCACCGACCAACGCCGCGACGCCCGGCTCGCCTACACCGCCAACACGCTCGGCCGCGCCACCGACAGCGAGGGCCGAACCCTCCAGGTCGACGCCGACCCGCTCTTCGGCATCCGCGAGACCGCCATCAACCCCGACACCGTCGGCACCGTCGAAGACCCGCCCGGCTACGTCACCGGCCAACGCTCCGACGAACGCTTTGGCCCCGGCACCCGCCAGAACTACGACGACCGCCCGGGCCTGGACCGCCTCGACCAACGCCCCGACCACCAGGACCTCAACCGCACCGACCCCCGCAACGCCGACGAACGCCAGGCCCTTAACCAGCCCTTCGGCGACACGCTCGGCCAGACCGTCGGCAACCGCAACACCGCCCGCGGCGCCGCCCTTAACACCCGCCGCTCCAACGGAAACGCCGGCCTCGCCCCCGGCGCCGGCACCGCCCTGACCTCCAACTCCGCCGTCGACCCCGCCGCCGCCGCCAACCCCGCGTCCGACCAGGCGCTGTCCCTCCAACTCGGCGCCCGCCTCAACCCCACGCTCGCGGCGCTCAACCCCGCCAACCAGTCCGCCACCGCCGCCGCCCAGGACGCCCAGCGCGTCGACCGCATCGGCGAGTCCATCTTCCGCCCCCTCGACAGCACCGCCGCCGCCCCCGGCGACAACGCCTACCTCGACCTGCTCCAGCAGATCCGCGACGAACACGACGCCCGCAACGCCCAAGCCAATCAAGGCAACCAGGCCAACCCCGGCGACCGACCCGACGGCCCCGCCAAGCCGCAATGGATGGAAAAGCTCGACGACCCCACCGACGACGCCATCCGCCGCGCCGAAGAGAACTCCCGCTCCGCCATCGCCTCCATCCTCCGCGCCCAGCAGCAGGACGCCGCCCGCGACGGCCGACCGATCGGCGCCGAACCCACCGAGCAGGAAGCCGCCACCACCGCGGCCATGACCAACCTGCTCGACCAGCTCGCCTACGAACTCCCCCGCCTCGAAACCCTCCAGGGCCAGCGGCAGGACCGCGCCAACCGCAACTTCGGCCTCGCCGAGGAAGCCATGGCCAACGGCCGGTACTTCGACGCCGTCAAGTACTACGAACAGCTCCGCCGCGACGCGCCCGGCAACCCCCTCGCCCGCGTCGGGCTCATCCACGCCCAGCTCGGCGCCGGCCTGATCCGCTCGGCCGAACTCAACCTCCGCGACCTCTTCGAGCAGCACCCCGAGCTCATCGCCACCCGCTACGCCGAAAACCTCCTGCCCCCCGAAGAGCGCTTCGTCTGGCTGCGCGAACAGATGCAGCAACGCATCGACGACCCGCAGTCCGGCAACCTCGAAGCCGGCGTCATGCTCGCCTATATGGGCCACCAGATCGAGTCGCGCCAGCTCGTGCGCTACGGCCTCGCCGTCGCCACCGAAGCCAAACCCACCGACCCGCTCCTGCCCCTCCTGCGCGGCGTCTGGCTCGGCGAACAACCCGAGAAATGACCAACGGTCTTTTCTTCGGCAGCGACCGTTGCGCACCGCATGTCCATGCGGTGCCCGCTTATCCAACGCCACGCGCCTCAGCCGGGAGCCGGCGGCTCCCGGTCCGGAACCCGCCGGGTTCCGGCTATCCGTGCAAGAAACACGGAAGATTCATTGGGACTTCTTACGCCCCTGCTTCACATGTCAAAGAACGCCGTGTGCGTCTCTTGCGAGCCGGGCCGTGCCGGCCCGGTGTCCGGCATCCGGGCCGACACGGCCCGGCTCGCTATGAACTCGCAGCGAAACAAACCCGGGGCGGGACCGTCGTCACGATCCAGCAGACCCCCGGCCGGCGTCGGTTTTGCAACCCCCCGTCACCGCGCTTCGGATGGGACTCACTCGGGGGGTTCCGGCGGGAGGCGGCGTGTCGTCGAAATCCATTTCGACTCACCCGCGTCCAAGGCCACACGGCATTTCGTGATTAAGGAACTCAAGCCCTCACCCACCTGGCACCCACGCGGAGGCCACGCCCTTCAAACTGCTTCTACATTTTATCCGTCGGTCAAGGTTGTCGTGTGGAGTTCCGGGCCAACCGTGCGCAGGAAAGTGCGAGGCGGGCAAGAAGACAAATGGGATCAAAGGCGACGCCGCCGCGGCGCAGGCCGTACCCTAAAGCCCGGGGACGGCCGTCCCCGGGCTTTACGTTGGTGTTGCCCGTTTCTTCACGTTCACGAGGTCCGCGCCCATGTTGCCACGCCGACACGTCCTCGCCGCGCTGCTGACGCTGCTGTTCCCGCTCACCGCGTGCGCCCAGCCCGCCGCGGTTACGGACGAAGCCGCGTCGAACCTCACCGCGCTCGACGCCGACCAGCTCGCCGCCGCGCTGACCGACATGCTGGACGGCCACCCCACCGCGCAACGCACGACGGTGACGCTCAAGGTTGTCGACCTAGAGACGGGCGAAGTCCTCTACGACCGCGGCGGCGACAAACTCCTCACCCCCGCGTCCAACCTGAAGATCTACACCAGCGCCGCCGCCCTCCACCTGCTCGGGCCGGAGTACCGGTGGAAGACGTTTGTGCGATTATTCGGCCATCCCATTCGGGACGGTGTTCTTCATGGAACATTCCAACTGCTCGGAGGTGGTGATCCAATGTTGGATACCGAGCAACTCGACGAAATCATTCAATCAGTGATCACGGAAACAGAACTTGAGCGAATTGTGGCGGGGGTCGATGTCGGAGAGCCTTTTAGGCATTGGCGACGTGTTCCGTTAAAAGGTCCGGGTTGGATGTGGGACGACGATCCGGATTATTACAACATGTCGATTCAACCATTGATGTTGAATTTCAATACGCTTCGTGTCGAGGTTCAACCTTGGAGGACGGCAGGTGTTGTTCCAACTGTGCGGCTGATTCCCAAGACGGACTACCCGGTCGTCCATCTCAACGCGAGGACTACCAGTGGTAGTGATTCATCTGTCCAAATCGATCGTCAATCGTTCAACGAAGATATCGAAGTGACTGGGGCTATCGGGGTAGAGGCTGATGCTGCATCTGATGACATCACTATGCATGATCCGTCGAAGTGGATAGTGGCGGTAGCGACGGAAATGCTGCGAAATCACGGGGTAACGGTTGAAGATGGAACGCCTGAGCGTAACTATGGGGTGGGTTTTGGAGGGGGCGAGGGTTACTATTCTATCTACGGTAAACCGTTTGAAGGCAAGACCCTCGCCGAAGCCGTCAAGCACTTCCTGAAAGTCAGTGAGAACGCGGTGGGGGAGATGTTGTTGCTCAAATTGAGCGAGACGTTTGCGCCCGAGGGCGAGGTGTCCTGGCCGGCGGGGGCGAAGGTGATTTCCGACTGGCTCGTGAATGAGGCGGGGTTGGAAGAGGGTTCGTTCCGGCTGGTCGACGGGTCGGGGTTGTCGCGTTACAACCTGATCTCGGCCGACTCGTCGATCCGGCTGCTGACGTTCATGAAGAACGAGTCCGAGCACTTCGAGCCGTTCTTTGACGGCTTGCCGGTGTACGCGTTGAAGCCCGACGCGGCGGGAGACGAGGGCGAAACCTTCACGCACTTCGCCGGCGTGCCGTTGGCGGAGGTGGAGCTGGAGCGGGTGTTCGCCAAGCCCGGCGGGATGTCGGGGGTATCGACGATCTCGGGGTATCTGCGGACGTACGACGGCCGATGGCTGGCGTTCTCGCTGCTGGGCAACGGGTACATCGGGAGTTCCGCGCCGGTGCGCGATCTGCGTGATGAAGTGTGGGCGCAGTTGGTGCGGTATCGGGCGGGGGAGTGATCGGCAGGTTTGAACCGCGGAGGCGCGGAGGGCGCGGAGCGGACAGCCGCACAGGAGCATTTGCCACGGAATTCACGGAAGGCACGGAATCTTGCGGTTTGAGACCCGGGCTGTTCCGTGCATTCCGCGGCCTGCGTTCGATTGTTTCCGCGCCCTCCGCGCCTCTGCGGTGCAACCCTTTTCTGTTTCCGAGGGGTCCAAGAAAAAACGCCGGCGCGTGTGGCCGGCGGCGGGTGGTGTGGTGGGTGTTTTGGGGTGGGGGGGAAAGCGGGTGATGAGATTCGAACTCACGACATCTACCTTGGCAACCAAGCTTTCTCGCCGTAAACGTCGCATCTTGCCCAAGTTGGCTCTGTTACCGTTAAAACGCTCTCTCGCTGGAGATGTGCTCGAAGCCTGATCGGCAGCCGGTAAGATTACGGTTCCCATCACTCCGATCCGGAGGCATCTTGTGAACGACATCGCTAGTGGATTCGGCGTCGTGATTATGACAGTCCTTGCGGTGGTGGTGGTGAGCCTCACAGTGCTGGCGATGGTTGCCCCTTGGTTTATCTACAAAATCCATCAGAATGTGGAGCGCATAAGAAAAGTCGTCGAGTCGGAATGGCGCGAGGCGCACCCCCCGGCGCCACCGCCCGGCCCGGCATTCAAAGTCAATGGGGTCGACAAGGCGACGGGCGAGGATAAGTCCGTCATCATCGAGACCGATGACGAGAACGAGGCGCTCAAACGTGCACGCGCCGCCGGCATGTTGCCATCGCGCTGCAAACGTCTCCGTTAATCGCCCGGCCACCACCGATTCGGGCAGTGCTGCTTGAGGTCCCGGGCCTTCTCGCGCAGGACGCAGCCGCAGCTCTTGCCGGTGTCCTTCTTCTGCTGCCGCAGCATGGGCCCGCAGGTGTGGACCTCGGCCCCGGCGGCGATCAGCTCGTCGCGGCGCTGGGGCGTGGGCGGGGTGACGTGCTTGCGGGCCACGGTGAGCTGCGCGAGGTTGCCCGGGCAGGCCCGGCACACGTCCAGCCGGGCCTGGAATTTTGCGTCGGACGCGCGGTCGATGCCCAGCCGGGTCTTGATCATGCTGGCCGCCCCGCCCCCGGCGTCCGCGACGCCGCGCAGCAGGCGGCGCAGCGTGCCCGGCGGGCGGCCCGCGCGGACCGCCTCGATCGCGGCCAGGGGCAGGATCAGGTGGGTCTCGTTGCGACGGACGGCGACGCGCTCGTAGGCCGCGAGGCGTCCCGCGGCGGCGGCCTTGGCGATCGATACGCGGACCAGGCGGTGGGGGTCGGCGGGCGTCGTCACGGGTCGACCTCCTCGAGCAGCTCGTCGGCGAGCGCGCCGACCTGCTCGCGCAGGGTGTTCAGCGCGGGCAGGGATTCGAGCGGGCGGTACTTCTCCCAAAGTCGTTTGTAGGCCGCGCCCGTGAGGCGCGCGTGGGTGGCGGTGACCTCGACGGCGGCGTCCAGGACCTCCTGCTTGTAGCCGGGGGTGAGGAAGCGGTTGCGGCTGGCGTGGTGGTCCAGCTGGTCGAGCCGCACGCGGACGATCTGGGCGTCGGTCATGCTCATGGGGGCGGGGCCTCCTCCTCGCACGGGTCGTTGTTGTGGATGGTGAAGCTGTCGGCGTAGGTGCGGGCGCGGTCCGTGCAGGGGTCGTTGCCGCAGCGGTCGGGGTTGTAGTGCTCCTCGGAATCGAAGCTGCCCGACCCGCAGCTGACGGTGCCGGACTCGACCCAGGTCTGCTGCACGCAGCCGTCCAGGCCGTTGTCCACGTCGTGGGTGTAGCCGTCGAACCAGGTGGAGTAGGGGGTCGGGTTGCCGTCGACGTAGATGGTCGCCTGGGTGTGGCCGTTGCCGACGGTGGTGATCCACAGCGGGTTTCCGTTCTCGGTGGGATTGGTGGCGGAGTAGGGATCGCGGCCGATGCC
>JAUIGU010000023.1 GCA_030432595.1 Phycisphaerae bacterium | reverse complement strand
TCACCAGCGCGGCGAGCGATGACGGACCTTGGAATCCCGAGCAAGCCGCCGTCCTGTCCCCGTCTCCGCACATTTACTCAAGTACATACTTCCGAAAATGATTGTATTTTGTTTGGATGCCGGACAAGGGCGATCGCGTTGGTCTGGTTGCCGCGGGCGGGGGCCGGGCGTAGGTTTTAATGGTCGGACCACGACGAGAGCGACCGATCGGCGGTGGCTAGAGGCCGTCGCGTCAGGGTTTGACACGCGTCGAGTGGATCACGTTTCACGAACTGTTCCAGGGAGAGGTGACATGTGTGCGCGCGTCGGAATCTGGGTCTGTATGTGGGTACCGGTTTTGGCGGGGCTTGTCGGGTGCGGCGGTTCGTCGGCGGCGGGGGCGGCGGCGGGCGAGCCGGTGTTGGAGGTGCCGATGCCCGCAGCGAACGCCGGCATCGACAACGGCGGCGCGGGCGAGCGGCCGGCCGACTGTCTGGATTACGCAAGGCGTTACTTCGGGTCGTTGAACCGCCCGAAGGTCGTGTATTGCTTCGAGTCGTATCTGGCGGACACGGAGAACCCCGAGACGGATGTCTACACCGACCTGGCGATGGCGTATCTGACGTTCGGGAAGTTCGACTCGGCGATCGCGGTGCTCGAGAAGGGCCGGCCGAACGCGGGCGAGTTGGACTGGGTGTTCGCGATGCTGTTGGAGGAGGCGAACAAGGTCAAGTCGTCGTTGACCCAGGCTCGGGATGCGTTGCGCGCAGAGGGCGAGGAAGTTGAATACCCCGCGCCGGAAGTGTTCGCGAAAGCGTTGTCGTCGGCGGACCCGGCGGAGGACTTTCTGCTCTTGAACCTGGCGGACGCGTTCATCGACGCACACCCGGACTCGCGTGTGGCGATGCAGTGCCTGGCGGAGCTGAACCTGGGCTTTGTGCAGCGGCGGCGACCGGACACGAAGGTGCCGCAGATGCGCGGCGGCCAACCGGCGCAGTGGCGGGGGCGGCGGGCGCTGGAGAAGCTTCAGGCGATGGACCCGGGCGACCCGTACCCGTCGATCCGGTACACGGATTATGTGTTGTTCACGCTGGACCCCCGGGACGGCCGGGAGCCCGCGACGTACAGCCGTGTTCCGGAGGCCATCTTCCACGGCGTCCGTCAGATGGACAACAACCCGCGATTTACCGACAAGGACCGGGCCTACCTGACCTACGGCTTGGTCATGGTCTATGTGCTCGGCACGTCGTGGGAAGTGGAGATTGCGGAAAGCCTCGTTGACGACATGGAGCAGGCGCTCGCCCTCGACCCGGGCAACGCGCTCTACGAGAGCACGCTGGTCGCGATCCGCAACAACGTCAACGAGCTCAACCGCACAAAGACGCGGCAACGCCGGGCGGAGAACCAGAGGTCCGCCCAGCTGGCACAGCGGATGTTCGGCGGTGCCGCGAACCGGGCCGACCGCTCGCAGCGCGGCGAGGAGGTCCTCGGCGATTTGATGCGCGGGTTTTGGAACGCCGGCATGGAGGAGATCGGCCGAGACAATCCCGCGGCGGCGGAGGCGTTGCAGGGCCTGTTCGGGTGCCCGGGGTGTTGGGGGATGGGCCGGCACCCGTACAGCGGCGACGCGTGCTACACCTGCGGGGGAGACGGCGACACCTCAACCCCCTGAAGTCGAGCAAGGGTCAACCGAACGACAACGCAACCATCGCAATCAGGCCGGCGGCAATCATGAGCAGGATCGCCCAGGCGGCGAGCTTGCCGCGCCAGCCCATGCGCGGGGACCAGGTCTGGGTGCCGGGCTCGACGGGATCGGGTTCACGGTCGGGGAGGAGGGAGGGCATGGCGTTGGTGGGAGTTGGAAGTTCTTAGTTGTGACTTTTCAGTGGTGAGTCGGGAGGCGGAAGCGTGGCGTTCTTGGCGTTGACTCCATACTGCCCACTAAGAACTGACAACTCACTCCTGACCAAAGTGCCAGAGCTTTCGGGAGCGTAGGAGGGCCCAGCCCACGGGGATGGTCAGGGCGGCGGTGTAGAGCGTTTGGAGGAAGCGTCGGCCGAGTTCGCCCAAGGCGCGCCAGCCGGGCGGGGGGTCGGCGGCGAGGAAGGACACGCCGCGCAGCGTGATTAACCCGACGGCAACGAGTTCGGCGAAGCAGCCGGCGACAAGGGTCATGGCCACGACCGCGGGCACAGAGTGGCGGAACACGAGGTTGCGGAGTTGGAGCACCGCGTAGGCGGCGACGGCGTAGCCGACGGTGTAGGGACCGAGGAGGACGCCGGCCTCGGGGTACGGGCGTGACAGCGTGTCGGCGAGGACGCCGAGGAACATCGCGGAGCCCAGGGCGAGCGTGGCCGGGCCGCTCTGGGCGATGAAGACGGCGAGGACCAGCAGCGGCGCCGGGGACAGGCCGCGGATCGTCCACACGGGCGCGAAGGCCGCTTGGAGCAGCAGCGCCGCGTAGGCGGCAAGGGCGAAGGTCAGCCACTTCACGGGCCGGCTCCGCGGGGTTGGGACGAGGGCGATGAAGCGTTGCCGTGGGGTGGCACGAGGACCACGACCCGGCCGAGGCGCGACAAGTCGGTGTCGGCGCGGACCACGACGCGCTGAAGCAGCTCGGGGTTTTCGGGCAGTGGCGCGGCTTCGATGACGGTGCCCAAGCGGAAGCCGCGGGCGTCGGCGTAGCTGAACTCGTCGGCGAGGTAGACGGTGTCGCCGACACGGACGTCGTCGGTGAGCCCGAGGTCGTCGGCGATGAAGAGGCCGGCGTCGGCGTCGAGGGTGACGCGGGCGTCGGTCTCGCGGGCGGGGAGGATGGAGCCGGGCTGGTTTTCGCTGGGCGGGGCGACGATGCGGACGGACAGGTCTGGCGCGGTTTCGGTGACCAGCGCGACGCTCGCGGAGAACGGCCCGACGGGTTCGACGACGCGGCCGACCACCTGTGAGCCGTAGACGACGGTCTGCCCGGGCGCGATGCCGTCCGCGCTGCCGGTGGAGAGATTGAGCACGCCCCCGCTTCCGCCGGGCAGCACGGTCGCGGTGACCTGGCGGAATTCGTCGAGGTTCTGGCGGGCGAGCAGGTCGCCGATCATGCCGAGCTCTTCGACGAGTTGTTTGAGCTCGGCGTTCTGCTGGCGGAGGCGCTGGACCTCGGTGAGGGCGAGGTCGAGGTCGGCGCGGAGGGTGTTTTCGGGGGTGTCGCGCAGGGCGGGGTTGGTGCCGGCGGGGTCGCTGCCGACGAGCCAGCGCTGGACGGGGCGGGCGGGCAGGACCGCGAAGGACACCGCGCCGTGGGCGAGCTTGCCGGGGACAAACGCGAAACGCCCGGGCAGCAGCGCGGCCACCGCGAACAGCCCGGCGATCACGAAGACGACCTGGCGGGCGTTGAGCATGAGGGGATATTTCCGAGTGAGGATTGCCGAGTGCCGATTGAAGTCATGCCGACGGCTCACCGCAAGGTCGACCGCCGACTCGATACACAAAATCGGAAATCGGCAATCCTCAATCGCCCATCATCAAAGGTCGTCCATGTCCGATTCCATGGTCGCCTTCCATTCCTCGAGGTGTTCGAGGTAGATGGAGGTGCCGCGGGCGACGCAGGTGAGCGGGTCTTCGGCGATGCGGCAATCCAAGCCCGTGGCGTTGGAGACGATCACGTCGATGCCGCGCAACAGCGCGCCGCCGCCGGCGAGGGTGATGCCGTTATCGACGAGGTCGGCCGCGAGTTCGGGCTCGCAGCGTTCGAGCGTGCGGGTCACGGTTTCGACAATCGCGCTGAGCGGCTCCTGCAACGCTTCGCGGATCTCTTCCGAAGTGATGACGGTCTTGCGCGGGAGGCCGGAGATGTTGTCGCGGCCGCGAACCTCCATGGTGCTCTCTTCGCCCACGGGCGCGGCGCTGCCGATCTCGATCTTGATGCGTTCGGCGGTCTGCTCGCCGATCATCAGGTTGTAGGCCTTCTTCATGTGGTTGATGATGGCCTCGTCGAGGTCGTCGCCGGCGACGCGGACCGATTCGCACTGGGCGATGTCGGCGAGCGACATCACCGCGACCTCGGTCGTGCCGCCGCCGATATCGACGATCATCGACGCCGTCGCCTCGACCACGGGCAGCGAAGCACCGATCGCCGCGGCCATCGGTTCTTCAACGAGGTAGACCCGCCGGGCGCCGGCGCGTTCGGCGGAGTCGAGTACCGCCCTTTTCTCCACCGCCGTAATGCCGCTGGGCACGGCGATGACGACGCGCGGCTTCACGAACGGCCGCTTGCCGTTGACCTTGCGGATGAAGTACCCAAGCATCGCCTCGGTGATGTCGAAGTCGGAGATCACGCCGTCCTTCAAGGGACGAATGGCCGTAATACTTCCGGGGGTCTTGCCGAGCATCTCCTTGGCGACCCAGCCGACGGCGTTGCCGTTCTGGAGGACCTGGTTGGTGTTGCGTTTGACGGCGACCACGGAGGGCTCGTTGAGCACGATGCCTTCCCCACGCACGCAGACCAGGGTGTTGCACGTGCCCAGGTCGATGCCCATATCGACGCTGAACCAGCTTAGGAGGTTGTCAAGGATCAACGGCGTCTCGGGCGGGGCGGGGGTCGGATCAGGGGCGGTTGGCGGGGGTTCCGGCCAGACCGGAGCAAGCCGGTAGTGTAGCCGTACGACCGCGGCGATGCGGACGTTCGGCCGCCTCTGGGACCCCAGATCGGCGAATCCCGGAGGATCGGTGCAGATTATCGGGCGTGGGCGCACAGGCCGTTGGCGTACGGCTAACCTGAGTTTTGACGAACCGTGCGGAGCGGGGCCGCTTGATGCTTACGCTGCGCGGGCGTTGCGGGACTGGGCATCGAGCAACCGCAAGGCTTCCGACACCGCTTTGCCCAGCGAGCCGACGCAGTGCGGCGCGAAGACCTCGAGGTGCTTGCTGTCGATGGGGCGCACCTTGCCGACGCGCGTGCATGACGACCAGCCGCAGTCCGGGGCGTGGGCGAAGAACATCTCGTAGTCGTGTTTCAGCCGGCAGGGGAAGACGTCCACGATCCCGCCGTACTCGCCGGGCTCGTAGGCGTCGCCGGCCCGGATGCTGGCGGCGTTCACGGCGTTGAGCCGTTGCAGCAGCGCGGCATCGCCGTCGGGCGCGAGGCCGGGCTTGTCGGTGCGCTGGCCGCGCATCCGCTTGACCTTGTCGGCGAACCACTGCCTGCGCTGCGGCCCGCTCTGTTTGAGCAGCATCTTGAAGCGGATGGCAGCGCGCTGGGGGCGCGACAAAGGTTGGCGTGACCCCGGCGTGTGCTTGTCGATGATGCCGACCCACGCGGGGCGTTGACGCAGCGCTTCGAGTTGCCGCGCGACCTCGTAGACGACCAGGCCGCCGAAGGAGTACCCCAGCAACCGGTGCGGGCCTTCGGGTTCGATCGTGCGGATGGCGTCGAGCACCCACGTCGCCAGCGGCTCCACGCGGTCGATCGGCTCGGTACCGGGCGCGATGCCCGGCAGCTCGATGCCGTACACCGGGACGTCGTCGGGCAAATGCGAGAGCAGCGCGTGGTAGCACGCCACCGACCCGCCGCGCCCGGACAGCACGAACAGCGGCGGCCGCGCCCCCTGGCAGCGCAGCGCGACCACGCCGTGCCCGGTCACATCCGCATCGTCGTCCTCATCCAGCAACCCGGCGAGCAGGCGCACGCTCGGGGCGCCGAGCAACCCGGACAGCGGGACCTCACGCCCCAGCGTCGCCTCGATCCGCAGCAGCAGGTCCACCGCTTTGAGCGAGTCGCCGCCCAGGTCGAAGAAGCTCGCCTCCGCGTCGTTGACGTTCTCGCCCAAGGTCTTGGAAAAAAGGTCCGCGAGCGTTTCTTCCGTCGGGCCGTGAGGCGGGTTGCCGTGCGTCGAGGCCAGCAGCCGGCGGGACTCGACTTCGGGCAGTTGCTTGCGGTCGATCTTCCCGTTGGGCGTCAGCGGGAACGCGTCCAACGCCCGGAACACGCAAGGCACGGCAAACCGCGGGAGCTTCTCGATCATGTCGTCGCGGAGCTGCGTTGCCGTGGGTTGCTCGGCTTCGGCAGACTCGAAGACGACGAACGCCTCGAGGCGGGTGTCGCCCGACTCGTCGGGCAGCGCGAGGGCGACGGCGTCGTGGATCGCGGGGTGTTCCTGCAGACGGGTCTCGACCTCGGTGAGCTCGACGCGGTTGCCGCGCACCTTGACCTGGTGGTCCTTCCGGCCGCGGTGGTAGAGCAGGCCGTCGTCGCCGCGCTGGCCGAGGTCGCCCGTGTAATACGTCTTGAGGTCCGGGTCGTCGGCGTCCCGCGTGAACACCTGCGCGTTGAGGTCGTCCCTCCCGAGGTAGCCCTCGGTCAGGTACCGGCTTCGCACCGCGATCTCGCCAACCGCGCCCTCGGCGACGGGGTTGCGTTGCTCATCGACGAGCAGGACGTCCGTCGCTTCGACCGGCCGGCCCAGCGGGACGCGCGTCGGATCGACCTGGTCGTTCGCATGGATCGGGTGCCGGCACGACATGCCGGTCTCGGTCGAGCCCAACCCGCTGAACAGCACGCACTCTGCGGAGAACAGCCTCTGGAACTGCCGGAGGTCTTCGGGGTGGACCGACTCGCCGCCGAGTTTGATCAGGCGGACCTGTGGGAACTGCCCGGTTTCCTCGACGTGCCGGGCGAACCGGCGGAACACCGACGCGACCGAGCAGTAGATCGAGAGCCGTTCGTCGCGGACCCACGCGCCCAGGCCGGCGTATCCGAGTTCGCGCAGCGGGTAGTGGCAGAGCGTCGCGCCGGTGAGCGTGGCGTTGAGGATGTCGCGCATCCCGCCGTACACGCTCGTGGGGTAGACGAGCGACTGGCGGTCCGTCGGTTTGAGCTCGAACCCGAGCAGGTGTTTGGTGTAGTTCTGGACGGCGTTGCGGTGGGTCTGGATCACGCCCTTGGGCCGGCCGGTCGAGCCGGAGGTGAACATGATGTACGCCGGGTCGCGCGGCGTCGCGGGGCCGGGTTGGTAACGCGTGTTGGCTCCGGTCGCGCCGCGGTCGAGCACGACCATCTCGCCGGTGCCGAACCCGATCGCCCGCGCCTGATCCAGGTGCTCAGCGGTGCAGACGACGCGCGACAAGCCGGCGTCTTCGCGCATCGCGGCGAGCCGCTCGACGGGGTAACTCGGGTCCAGCGGCACGAACGGCCGGCCGGTCGCGAGTGTGCCGTAGATGCCGGTCAGAAAGTCGAAGCCCTGGTCCAATAACAGGCCGACCGGCGTATCACCGGCGGGGCCTTCGGCGTCGTGAATGCGCCCGGCCAGGTTCGTCGCGGCGTGCCCGAGTTGGGCGTACGTCCACGACCGGCCGCGGCTGGTCAGCGCGACGCGCCCGCCGAAACGCTCCACCACCGCGCAAAAACGGGCCGAAAGCGTCACCGACTCGGGGTCGGGGACGGGCAGCGCCGTGGCCGGGTTGTTCTGGGTCTGCGTGGGCATGCCCGGGCGGGGTCCGTGCGGTTCCCGTCCAGTATCGGGCCAACCCCGGGCGTTCTTTGCCGGGTTTTCGGCTTTATCCGGTCGTCGCCACGCACTCCTCGATGCAGCGCGTCACCAGCGCCGTCCACCCGGTCTGGTGCGACGCCCCGCAGCCGCGCCCGGTGTCGGCGTGGAAGTACTCGTAGAACAGCGTCCGCCCCGCCTCGTCCGGGACGCACAACCCGCACAACCGCCGCGACAACTCGCGCGACGCGTCCCGCAGGTTCATCCAGTTCCCCGAGCCTGTGGGCACCTCGACCTTGAGCGTGTCGCCGTAAAAGTAGTGGTACCGCTGCAGCGCCTCCATGATGAGGAAGTTCACCGGGAACCACACCGGGCCACGCCAGTTCGAGTTGCCGCCGAACAGTTCGGTGGTCGACTCGCCGGGCGCGTACTCGACGGCGAAGTGCTCCCGGCCGATCTGCACCTCGTACGGCTCCGCCTCGTGGTGCCGAGACATGGAGCGGATGCCGAAGGGCCCGAAGAACTCCTTCTCGTCGAACAGGTACGACAACACTTTTTCGAGGCGCGTCCGTGACGGCAGCGCGAGCAGGAAGCGGTGACTGTGCAGGCGGTCGGTCGTGCCGACGGCGTCGTCGTGCTCGACCATGTACGTGATCGTGCGCGCGAGGTCCTTGCGGTTGGCGAGGAACCAGTTCAGGCGTTTGCGGAAGCCGGGGATGCGCTCGATGCGGTCGCGCTTGAACGTCTCGACGGCGATGAGCGGCATCAAGCCCACCAACGAGCGCAGGCGGATCGGCTCGGTCTTGCCGTTGACGCGGAGGTGGTCGTAGTAGAACCCGTCGCGGTTGTCCCAGAGCCCGGTGCCACCCAGGTGGTTCGCGGCGTCGGCGATATGGACGAAGTGCTCGAAAAACTTGCTGGCCATGTCGGCGTAGGCCCGCGCGTCGGGCGCGTCGCTGTCCGCCAACTCCATCGCGATCGCGAGCATGGTCGCGCTGTAGAACGCCATCCACGCGGTGCCGTCCGACTGCGTGAGTTGTCCACCTCCCGGAAGCGGCTGACTCCGATCGAACACGCCAATGTTGTCCAGACCCAGGAAGCCGCCGCCGAACACATTGTTTCCCTGCGGGTCTTTACGGTTGACCCACCAGGTGAAGTTCAGCAGCAGCTTCTGGAAACACGACGCGAGGAACGCCCGGTCCCGCTTCCCGCGCGGCGCGGTCATTTTGTAAAGCCGCCACACCGCCCACGCGTGCACCGGCGGGTTGACATCGCCGAACGCGAACTCGTACGCGGGGATCTGCCCGTTGGGGTGCATGTACCACTCGCGCAGGAACAGCTCCATCTGCCGCTTGGCGAACGTCGGGTCGATCCGCGAGTACGGCAGCATGTGAAACGCCGTGTCCCACGCGGCGAACCACGGGTACTCCCACTTGTCCGGCATGGACAACACGTCCCGCGCGAAAAAATGCCGCCACTCGTGGTTGCGCCCTTCCTTGCGCTGGGCAGGCGGCGGCGGCGTGTCCGGGTCGCCGTCCAGCCACGGCTGAATGATGTAGTGATAGAACTGCTTGGACCACGCCAGCCCCGCGTACGCCTGCCGGCTGACGGTGCGCTGCTGATCGTCGAGGGTGTCGGGCAGAACGTGGGCGTAGAACGCGTCGGCCTCGGCGAGCCGTTCTTCGAACACGCGCTCGTAGTCATCGCCGAGCAGATCGCCGCTCGGTTCGGGCAGCGACACGTCGCGCAGCCGCAGCCGCAGCGTCGCGCTTTCGCCCGGGCCCAGGGACAGCGCGTAGTGCGGTGCCGCCTTGGTGCCCTTCCGGCTGCGGTTGACCGCCTTGTCGTCGCCGTCGATCACGAACCGCCCGAACGCGTCTTTCATGAAGCGCGGCGGGCGCTCGTCGCCGTAGAGCAGCTTGGTGTTCGACTGGTTCTCGGTGAACAACACCGGCGGCTGCGCCCCGTCCGGGCTCTTGCCGACGAACAACGCGAACCGGCCGAGCGTCTGGTGGTCGGTGACGATCACGTCGGGCGTGTCGTCGGTGCCGGTCGCCTCGGTCCACATCCACGGCTTGATCGTGCAGCCCTCGTGCTCGCAGCCCCAGACCCACGTGTTGCGGTACCACATCTGCGGCAGCACGTGCAGCGGCTGCGGCCCGCCTTCCTTGGCCATGTTCGTGAACGTCAGCCGGATCAGCACGTCGTTCGCGTCGGCCTTGGCGTACTCGGCAACGACATCGAAAAACTCCCCACCAACGAACACCCCCGTGTCCTCCACCTCGAACTCGGCGTCCTCACGGGTGCGTTTCGCGTTCTCTTTCTTGATCGGGTCGTACGGAAACGCGGCGAACGGGTAGTGGTACGCCGCCTTGCAGTAGCTGTGCGTCGGCGTGGAATCGAGGTACCAGTAGCGCTCCTTGACGTCCTCGCCGTGGTTGCCCTGCGGGCCGGTCAGTCCGTAGAGCCGCTCCTTGAGGATCGGGTCTTGGCCGTTCCACAGCGCAAGCCCGAAGCACAGCCGGCACTGGCGGTCGGTGAAGCCGAGCAACCCGTCCTCGCCCCAGCGGTAGGCCCGCAGGTGGGCGTGCTCGAAGGGGAAGTAGTCCCAGCAGTTGCCGTCGGACGAGTAGTCCTCGCGGACCGTGCCCCACTGGCGTTCGGAGAGGTACGGCCCCCAGCGCTTCCAGTTCGCATCGCGGGCCAGGTCCTGCGCGAGCCGGGCGTGCTCGGCCGTGGGGTGCGAAGTCTCAGGGGAAGGCGGGTGGTCCGTCACCGTCGCGGGCATGGCGACAACATACCCGGCAACACGAAGTGACGTCATCTGCGGGTTTGACATGACGTTAAAACCTACCGGTCGCTCACGCTCCCGGCTCCGTTAAAATCATGCCAGGCTTTCGACAGAGCCGGGAGCGTCAGCGACCGGTTGCCGAAAAGATCAAGCAACGCCCTGTCAGTTCAACGACGGATCGTCCGGCACGATGTTCGGGTTGATCTGCTGCTTCATCGCTTCCTTCGCCAGCGTGCGGACCAGGCGCGACCACGTGTCGTGCCCCGCGCCGAACACCTCGTCGGGCTGACCCTCGAGCACCATCCACGCGTCCGCCGCGATCTCGTCCTCGAGCTGGCCCGGGCCCCAGCCGGCGTAACCGGCGAAGTACATCGTCCGGCCCTCCGCCGATTCCATCACGCGCTCCACCAGGTCCTGCTCGGTCGCAAAATACACGCCCGGCAACACCTCGACCTGCGACGCCTCGGCGCTGCCGTGCAACACCATCAACGGCCCCTCGCACGGCCCGCCCTTGCGCAGAACGTCCTCCACCTCGTGCCCGTGCTCCACCGACGCCGGCAACGCATCCCGCACCCGCATCGGCGTCGGCTTGTTCAGCACCAGCCCCAACGCCCCCTCGTCGTTGTGATGCACCAGCAGGATCACCGTCCGCTCGAAATTCGGATCGAGCATCGACGGCGCCGCAAGCAGGAGGTGGCCTTGGAGGTTGTCGGGCATGTCCGCAGTTTATCCGTGCGGATCGGACGACCCAAGGAGAATCTGTTTACGGGTCTTCCGTCGGAGGATTCTTGCGTTTCCTTTTTCGGATCGCGTCCTCATCCACCGCCTCGGCGTCGGCGAGGTCTTGCGGGCGGCCGGCGGCGCGCTTGTTCTTGATGAACTCGTTTCTCCCGATCACCCAGACCGACACCCCGGCCATATCGACTCGCACCCGTCCCTGCTCAACCTGCTCCCACGTCACCGCCGGGATCTCGGTCAACAGATCGACCCGCGTCGGCTCCCGGCCGAGGATGAAGAACGGGCCCGGCGTCGCGAAATCTACGGGCCTGAACCCAGCGCCACCAAAGCCAAATGCCTCGAGCGCGGCCACAATCCGCTCCGCGTTGGCCGGATCGGGCTTGACGTAGATGTCCAGGTCTTTGGTGTAACGCGCCTGGCCGTGCAGCGCAAGCGCGATGCCACCGACCACGGCGTACTCAACGCCATGGCGGTCGAACAACACGCACAGTTCTTTCCAGTCTTGGGAGAACTCCACCGTGATGCTCCCAGCGGATGCGGTCGGCCTCGATCAGACGCTCGGCGGGCGAGAGCTTCAACCAGTCACGCAGCGCGTCGATCTCGGCCTGCTCCCACTGGTCCGCATCGTACCGGCGGACCACACGCTCCATCGGCGGCCGGCGGAGCGGATGTTGTTCGGACGCATCCGACATCACGCCCCCAGCACCGCCAGCGACACGCCGCCCGGCTTGCGGACCGCGCTTTCGAACTCGTCCCAGAACTTGTTGACGATCGTGCGGATCGCCCAGTTCGCGCCGTCGCTGAGGCCGCAGATGTTGTGGCCGGGCATCGAGCCCATCGAGGTGGATAATTCGAGCAGCAGGTCCAGGTCCTTGGTCGTGCCGTCGCCGGCCTCGATGCGCGAAAGCATCTGGTACATCCACTTGCTTCCCTCGCGGCAGTGGGTGCACTGGCCGCACGACTCGTGGCTGAAGAACCGCGCGACGTTGCGGGCCATCGACACCATCGACACCGACTCGGGGATCACGGTCACGCACGCGGTCCCGAGCCCGAGGTTGTTCCACTTCTTGCCGATGTCGAAGTCCATCTCGACGCCGGCCTCGGCCTCTTCCTGGCTGACGACGCCCATCGAGATCCCGCCGTGGAAGTACGCCTTGATCTCCGTGCCGTCTAGCGGGCCCTGCGCGAAGTCGGCGACGAGGTCGGTGAGTGGGATGCCCAACTCGCACTCGTAGACGCCGGGGCGTTTGACCGGTCCGGACACGCCCATGAGCTTGGTGCCGAACGACGCGGGCACGGTCGGCGGCGCACCGTCGGGCCGGCCCTTGCCGAAGCCCTTCCACCAGTCGGCGCCGTTGGTGATGATGAACGGCACGTTGGCGAGGGTCTCGACGTTGTTGATGATGGTCGGCCGGGCGAACGCGCCCTGCACCGCAGGGAACGGCGGCTTGATGCGCGGCCAGCCGCGCTTGCCCTCGAGCGACTCGATCAGCCCGGTCTCCTCGCCGCAGATGTAGGCGCCCGCGCCGCGGTGCAGGTACAGATTCGGGTCGCGCCCGTTGACCTGCCCCATGCGCGAGCCTTTGCCGAAGATTTTGTTGTCGTACGCCTCGGCGATGGCGCGCTCGAAGAGGTCGCGGTGGTGGTGGTACTCGCCGCGGATGTAGAAGTACGCCGTGTCGAGCTGGCAGGCGAGCATGCAGATCGCGATGCCCTCGATGACCAGGTGCGGGTCGTACTGGATGAGCACCTGGTCCTTGAAGGTCGCGGGCTCGGACTCGTCGGCGTTGATGGTCAGGTAGCGCGGCCCGTCGTCCAGCGGCGGGAGGAACGACCACTTCATCCCGGCCGGGAACCCCGCGCCGCCGCGCCCGCGCAGCTCGGCGGCCTTGACCTGCTCGACGATGTCCTTGGGCTCCATCGCGATGCACTGCTCGAGCGCTGCATAACCGTCGGTCTTGACGTAGTCGTCGTAGCCGACGTACTTGCGGTCGTGGAAGTCGCCCCACGGCGGGGTGGGGATGCGCTTCAGGAGGATGGGTTGGTCAAGGGGCAATTCAGGAAAACTCCTCGGGCCAAGTGTCGGGATCTTCATCTTCCTGATCGGAAAGGATAATCGGCTCCGAATCAGATATCGCGTAGATACTGGTTACAACCTTACAAACTATGTCGATTGCGGCATCCATACTAAGACTTTCCGTTCTCTTTGGCGGAAACGTCTCTACTTCTTCGCCCGTAAATGGATTGATTGCAGTCCCCTTGGGGTCGCGATGATCAAAACCAATCCGGGCGAGTTTTTCATTCATTTGTTGATATGAAACCGAGGGTTCCACGTCCCCGAATGATAAAACCTGTAGACCCGAATTAGTTCTGCAGGCACGAACGAATGCGCCGTGCCGATACCAAGACCACTGCAAAAAACTACCTTCAGGCAGCCTTTCGAGGCCTTCCAAATCTTTGGCAACCTGATCTCGCTGGATTGTTGACCACTTCACCATCATTCAATCCTTCGATCCGCCCTGGCAGGGCTTGATTTCTACTTCTTCGATCGTGGTGCGTCGCAGGGTCACGGTGTCGCTGACTTGTTCTTCCTCGACGGTGCGTTTGAGTTCCTCGGTGTGTTTGCCGTCGGGGTGCATGAGGCCGTGCAGCGCGAGGCCCGTGTGGCGGCAGAGTTTCTGGAACCAGGGCATGGGGTTCTTTCAAAGCCCGGGGACGGCCGTCCCCGGGCTTTAACGCAGTCTCAGTCTTTCACCTTGTCGAGGATGCCGCCGACGTTCTGCGGGGCCAGGTTTTCGTGCAGCTCTTCGTCTACGAGCATGCACGGAGCCCCGCCGCAGGCACCGATGCACTCGACCTTCATGAAGGTGAACTTGTCATCATCCGTGGTCTCGCCCGGCCGAACGCCGAGCTTCTCGGCGATCGCGTCGGTGATCGCGGCCTCGTTCATCACCTCGCAGCTCACGGACTGGCAGACCCAGATCGTGTGCTTGCCGCGCGGCTGGGTGAAGTACTCCTCGTAAAACGTCGCGGTGTCGAGCAGCTCGCTGGGCGCGATCTCGAGAAACTCGGCGGCTTCTTCGAGCGCCTGGTAAGGCAGCCAGTTGTATTCGTGCTGGATCGCGTGCAGCACCGGCAACGCCATCGCCCGCCGGGTCGGGTAGCGGTGAGCGTACTTGTCGTCGAGCTCCTTCTTGAGCGCATCCGTCAAGTACGGCGTGTCGCGCCGCTCGATCTCCTGCGTGCCGGAGGGTTTGGTCAGCCAGGCCATTCGCTTGCTCCATTTCAGATTTCAGATTGGAGATTTCAGATGTTCGACACATCTGCAATCTGAAATCGCAAATCTGAAATACCTACCGGTCCAACTCCGCCGCGATGATGTTCAAACTCCCCAGCACCGCGACCGCGTCGGCCAGCAGGTGCCCTTCGAGCATCTTGCCGAAGCAGGCGAAGTTGATGAACGAGCACGGCCGGTGTTTCGCCCGCCACGGCTTGGGCCCGCCGTCGGCGACGATGTAGAACCCGTGCTGCCCGTTGGCGCTCTCGATGGCGGCGTAAGTCTCGTTGATCGGGGCTTTCCACTTGCGGTTGGTCATGACCAGCTCGAAGTGCTCGATCAAACCCTCGATGCTGCCGTACACCTCGGCCTTGCTGGGCTTGGCGACCTTCGCGTCCGCCCAGGTGTTCATCGGGCCGCCGGGGATGTCGTCGATGAGTTGCTCGATGATCTTGACACTCTGCTCAATCTCGGCCACGCGGACGAGGTACCGCCCCAAGACGTCGCCGGTCGTGGTGATCGGCACCTTGAAGTCGAGGGCGCTGCTGCCCTGCCCGTCCCAGTTGTCCTTGAAACAAAGGTACGGCTCGTCCTTGCGGACGTCGCGCTTGACGCCGGATGCGCGGGCGACCGGGCCGGTGAGCGACCAGGCGATGGCCTCGTCATGCGACACCACGCCAATGCCGTCGGTACGGTCGCGGAAGATGCGGTTCTTGTTCAAGAGCCCGGTCAGGTCGTCCATCGCCGGCGGGAGCTGCTCGTGGATGAACTGCTTGACAATCTTGACAAACATTTTCTCGTCCGGCAGGTCCTGCATCGCGCCGCCCAGGCGCGTCCAGTCGGGGTGGAACCGCTGGCCGGAGATGTAGTCCATGATGTCGTAGATGTGCTCGCGCTGGTTGAACCCGTAGAGGAAGCCGGTGAAGGCCCCCAGGTCCAGCGCCGCGGCGCCGACGCACAGCAGGTGGTTCTGGATCCGGCCCAACTCGCCGAGGATCGTGCGCACGACCTTGCAGCGCGGCGTGATGTCGATGTCGAAGAGTTTTTCCGCCGCGTTATGCCAACTCAGATCGTTGACGATCGGGCTGATGTAGTCCATCCGCGAGACGATCGTGACGTACTGGTTGTAGTCCAGCGCCTCGGCCAGCTTCTCGAATCCCGAGTGCAGGTACCCGATGTGCGGCACCGCGCGGACGATGCGCTCGCCGTCGAGCTCCATGACGATGCGGAGCGTGGTGTGGGTCGCGGGGTGCTGGGGCCCGAAGTTGAGGGTCCAGCGGTCGCCGCGCTGCGTCCAGCCCTCGCCCTCGACGTACGGGGTGGTTTCCACGTCGATGTCGATGGGTTTGAGGTCGTAGGGCATGGCGAGGGGGCGTGGGGTTTCGGCGAGTCCGTGCCGGCGATTGGATTGTAGAGAGATGTCGGGCGCGGGGCCAAACGGGGACCGCACTGGCACTGAGTCACCCGTCGCTGACGCTCAGGGCTCCGTTGGCATGAATGTGGCGTTCGCGTGGGAGCCGGGAGCGTGAGCGACCGATGTCTCGGTAGGATCAAATCGTGGCGACGGTCTCTTTGGAAACGGTGCGGTCTCTGGCAACGGACCTGGGCTTCGGGCTCTGCGGCGTCGCGGCCGCGCGGCCCGGCGGCCACGCCGACTTCGCCCGACAGTGGATCGCCGACGGCAAGCACGGCGAGATGATGTACCTCGCGGAGCGACTGGAAACGCGCTTGGACCCCGAATTGTTGTTTCCGGGGGTGCGGTCGGTGATCGCGGTGGCGGATGGGTATAGGGGGTCGGGTGTCGGGGATCGGGGATCAGGGATCGGGGCTAACCATGAGCGCGGAGACCTGCCATCCCAACAGAGTGAAAACGCCGACCGGCGTGGCCGCATCGCGAAGTACGCGTGGGGGCGGGACTACCACAAGGTCATCAAGAAGCGGCTGCATCAGCTCTGCGACGCGTTGCGGGAAGCGCATCCCGATGCCGACTTCCGCGCAACCGTGGACACCGCGCCGATCCACGAACGCGAGCACGCGGCGCGGGCCGGGCTGGGCTGGATCGGGAAGCACACGCTGCTGCTGCACCCCCGGCACGGGTCGTTCTTCCTGCTGGGGCTCGTTCTCACGACGCTCGAGATCGAGACCAGCGAAGCCGCTGCGCACCCCGATACGCTGACCCCGCCCGAGGACCACTGCGCGAACTGCACGCGCTGCATCGACGCCTGCCCGACCGGCGCGATCGACCCGGCCGGCTACACGATGGACCCGCGCCGCTGCGTGAGCTATCTGACCATCGAACACCGCGGGACCATTGAAGACGCGCTGCTCCCGGGGATGAAGGACTGGCTCGCCGGCTGCGACATCTGCCAGGACGTGTGCCCGTACAACGCCATCGCTGGAAAATCGGGGAACGTTTTGCCGATCCGGCCGGATTACGAACCACGCGGACACGCAAACGGGTTCGACCTGCTCGACGTGTTGTCTTGGACCGAGGAAGACCGCCTGCGTCACACCGCCGGCACCGCGCTCACCCGCATCAAACTCCCGATGTGGAAACGCAACGCCCTGATCGCCGCGGGGAACACGCTGACTCGGCGTGAGGACCCGGGCTTGGCGAATGCGGTACGGGAAAAGATGACTGATTCCAATGACGTCGTACGCGAAACGGCGGAGCAGGTGTGGAGACGGATTGATTCAACGAACCACCGCCCCCGATGAGGCAAGCACAGCCGGTCGGGAAGGCAAAACCAAATCCGATCACCTTCGGCGTCGGCGCAAGGCCACACCAGCGCTCAACACGAAGAGCCCCAACCCCGTGGGCTCGGGCACGACCGTGATGAACCCGCCGCCGCCCGTCGCAATGGCCCCCCAGTTCAGGAGCACGCGGTCGAGTTCTTCCTGGTCGATCAGGCCGGTCGGCAGGTCGTTGATCCACGCCGTCGGCACGCCGAACGCGCCGGCGTCGTACCCCCAGTTCTGAAGCACAAGGTCCAGGTCGCCCTGTTCGACCTGGCCGGAGAAGTTGAAGTCCCCGGACAGGCCGTTGTTGCCGATGACCGCCAGCGTCCCGTCCACCAGCAGCCGCGACGCGTCCCACAGCAGGTCCGGGCCCAGGCCCGGCAGGTCGAGCGTGTCGAACGTGCCCGAGAACCCGGACGCACCGAACAGGCCGAAGCGATCGCCGGCGTCGAGGGCAGCGCTGCCCGTGTCGAGGACGATTTCGAGCACGCCGCCGGCGTTGAACTGCCCCAGCGTGGCGATCGTGTCGGACACGGCCGCGCCGTCGGCGTTCACCCCGATGTCCATCGAGAGCGTCGCGCCGGCCTGGAGTGTGACGTCGCCCAGGACGCCGAGGCTCTCCGCCGCGAGCGTCGGCGTCTGCAGCAGCGGGTTGGTCAGGTCGACGCCATCGACGAAGTAGAGGTCGTCGAGCTCGGCGTCGGTGTTGAGCAGTTCGTGGATGCCGAACGTGACCAGCGCGTTGGTGGCGACGACGCCGGCGGTACGTCGGCCGAACTGGTAGGTGCCGCCCTGGTACGTGCCGTCCTGCGTGCCGGTCGAGGTGGCGACGCGGTAGGACTTGGCGGCGTTGTCGACTTCGAGCCAGATGTTGATCCAGTCGCCGTTGCCGGCCGAGATCAACGGGACGTCGCCCGAACCGTCGCTATAGGCGCGAAGCTGCGACGAACCGGCTCCGCCGAAGATGGAGAGCAACACGGCGTACTCGTCCCAGGGGCTGTCGATGTCGTTGCCCGGGGCGCTGCCGGTGCCGGCGCCCTGGTCCGTGAGGCCGAAGATGGTGTCGATGTTGCCGGTGCCGTTGCGGCGGACGCGGAAGAAGTAGGTGCCGGTCTGCCCGTGGGCGAGGCTGAAGTCGTCGGCGTGGGCGCCGGCGAGGTCGGTGATCGCGCCGCGCCAGTTGTTGCCGCCGCTGCCGATGCCGTGCACCTGCAGCGCGGCGTCGCCGGCGTTGTCAACGATCTCGGCGTTGCCCGTGCCGTTAAACACGCCGGTCCACACGTTTCCGGTGGTGTTGGGCGTGGCACCGATCACACCGGTGGGGTAGCCCTCGAAGTCGTCGATGAGTTGCCGGCCGCCGGGCAGCGTGGCCGGCAAACCCGCGCCGCCGACCCGGATGATCGACCCGGCCTGAGCCACGAGCGCCCCGCGGACCGCGCCGTCGCCGGTGAGCGTCGCGCCGTTCTGGACGGTCGTGGTGCCGGTGCCGGTGCCGCCGTCGACGACGAGCGTGCCGCTCTGCACCACCGTCCCGCCGGAGTACGTGTTGGCCGTGCCTCCGAGGATGACGCGGTGGTTGCCGGTGACGTTCAGCGTGCCCGGCCCGCCGATGGTTGCGTCGATCCGGATGTCGCCCTGGTCCGCGTCGATCGTCGGGTTGCCCAGGAGCGTCGTGCTGCCCGCGAGCTTGAACACGTCGGCCGATCCGCTGCCGTGGCGGACGTAGCCGCCGTCGAGGATGAGGTTGTTGACGGTGACGACCCCGCCGCTGCCCACGCCTTGATAGAGCAGGCCGCCGGCGCTGCCGTTGGTGTTGTTGATCCGCAGCGAGTCGCCGGCGAAGGTGAAGTTCGGCGTCGCGCCGCCGGGGTTGTCGGTGCGCAGCGGGGTGCGGATGACGAAGTCGCCGGTCGTGTAGGCCGCGCCGACGTGCGCGAAGTAGCCGTCGTCCCAGCCCTGGTAGGTGCTGCCGAAGATCGGGTGCGGGTCCGGCGCCCAGTTGAACGACGACGTGCCCGCGGGGTCGGAGGCGCTGAGCGTGACGCTCGTCGCCGACCACGGGTCGGCCGGGTTGCCGATGCCCATGTCCTGACGCATCGCGTACATCAGGGCTACGTTGCGCATGTACACGCTGGCCTCGACGACCTCGGTGTCGAAGTTCAGGCCGTACGGGAAGAAGTGCACCCCGGACTGACGGAACGCCGCGCCGTCGCCGTCAAACTGCGCCATGAGCGCGTTGACCTTGGGCCCGGTCCAGACGCCGCCGCTGAATCGGTCGTACCAGGCCTGGATCGTGCCCGACCCGACCCAGTGGTTGAGTTCGTGCTGGGCGACACGTTCGTTGGGGTACGTCCCGCCAAACTCGATCGAGCCGTAAAAGTTCGCCTGGGCCGTCGGCACGCCGGGGTTGTAGTAGACGTCGACGAACCCGTCGTTGCCGAAGTTAAAGTCGCCGTAGGCGTTGTGCCGGTCGGTGACGCGCAGCATTGCGGCGTCGGCGGCGTCTCGGCGTTGCTGGGTATCCCAACTGCCGAACGTGCCCCAGGTCAGGGCGTGCGTCATCGCAACCGGTCCCAGGGCGAGCCATGCCGGCAAGAGAAGGGTTCGTTTCAACAATCGTGCGGGCATCTTGCCTCCGAGTGACGTGACCGAGCGATGGCTTCTCCGCCCCACCGCTTCCGCATTGAGACCATTTCGCGGAACCCCCGCCGCACCCTTCTCGAAACATCGCGAGACCAAACGCTTGTCCGCGGAGTTCAGAAAGTGCCACCCCTATTATGACCGAGCGATGCCGTGAATCTAGACGATTTCGCGTCAAAAACCGAGCCAAACGCGAACGGGGACGCCCGCCCGTGGCCTGGGGGCGGGCCAACGGGCATCGACAATGACCAGGGTGGGATTCGAACCCACAACCAGCGGCTTAAAAGGCCGATCAGCGAATCTGCAAGTGGTGTTACACCTCAACTTACAGGCGGGGGTGACACAGACCCCCGCAACGCGTCGGAGCTGGACCGCCTGATCCGGGCGTGGCCGGCGTTGCCTGACCACGTCCGGCAGACGATCCAGACGCTCATCGACGCCAACACCTGACCCACACGCGCGGCCGCGCCGCCGGCGTGCGGCTGCCGCGTTCACTCACCCCGCCGGCCGAGGATCGAACCATGACCGCCCTGATGACTGCGCCCGCGCCGACCGCCCTGCCCGCCCTGGGGATCACGCTCGAACACGCCGAGTTCGTCGGCACCGTCGGCGAGCTGGTCGAGATGACCGAGGCCTACGCCTTCGCCGAGCAAGACGGGCGCGTGTCCGCCTGGCTGTGGAGCGAGCTCGACGTCGAGGGGCCCGACCGCCGGGTCCACGGCATAGACCGTGAGAACCTGCTCGACGCCGCCGGCGACGCGCTGAAGGGCCTGGACCAGTTCATAGCGACCAGCGGGGCGACGGCGGCGCTGGAGGCGGCGCGGGGTGAGGTCGTGGCCGTGGTGAACGGGTAGGACTTTCCTGTAATTCGAGCGCCCAACCCAGCGCCCAACATTGGCGCAAGTCGTTGCGACGACGGCGCGCGACTGCGGTTTACCACACCGCAGGTTGACAGAAATATCGCTTGGATTTCTGCCGACGGTCGGTAGGGTCTGAGCGGAAATGCACACCCCCTTGATCAAACTGATTGGAGTGAACGGCCATGATTTCGGATGTACTCTTTGAAGCCGACCGCCAGATTCGTAGTTGTCTTGAGGACTGCGAGGACGCCTACAAACACGACGAGATTCACATCCGGCGTGTGCTCTGTTGGATGGAGGTTCTTCGTCTCAGACTTGATACCCCACCCAACGCCGTGTTCCCCGACAGTTTTTTTGAGACGCTGCTCAAGGATGAGCGGGTCTGGAGCCGGATTGAAGGCAGTGTGGAGGGCGGGCTGGAAGTTGTTAACGTGGCTGACCCCGGTCAAATACCTGCGCCCGGCAACTGTTGCAATATACGCCTAGACGTATCGCAGTGGCTTAAAAGCCAAGAAGTTGCGCGGGCAGGTAATGCCGCCAGCGATGCGAACTAAATCATCTTTCCGCCCCGGCCCGCTTCAAAGTGGGTCAGGGCTTTATGCCTGAGCCCGCCGAGTGGAAACCCGTCGCCGTGGAGTTCGTCATCGACCGCGCGGCGGCCGAGGCGTCGCTGTCGGTGGCGGAGCGGATCGGCGCGAAGAAGGCTTGTTGCTTGGCGGTCATGGAGTTCTACCGCCTGGAGCCCCCGCACCGGCTGATTGTGATTGATCGGCACGTCGCCGCCGCCGGCGTTGCCGACCCCGCGGCGCTCGATGCGCTTCCTCGCGAAGCGTTCACGGTGGAGTTGCCGGGTCAGGTGCATTGGTTCCACGAGTATCTGCAGCGGGAATGGCTCGCCGGGGTGGAGAGCGACGACGCCGAGCAACCGCTGAGCCTGTGGGCGCACGCGTTCTTTTCGTTGTCGATGCTGACGCCGGCCGACATCAACGCCAAACTCGAAGCGTTGGAGATTCTTTTCGCGATGGAGGAAACGCCGCGGTACCCCTATTGGCCTGATTCGGAGTGGGTGCTCGACGTTGATTAGCCGTCACTCCCGCTCCGCCTCGTACGCCGGCCGCGTCAAGAACACGTCCACCCCTTCCCCCCGCCCGATCGGCGAGTCGAATCCCAGGTCCCGCGTGGCGGTGTAGAGCGCCTCGGTCCAAAGCAGATTCTGGAACGGCAGGGTCTTCCGCAGCGCGTGGCGCGTGCGGGCGTCGTAGCTGCGCCCCTCCATCACCATCGGGCCGAGCGTGTTGGTGGTGAGCGCGTCGGCCCAATCCACGAACGGGCCGAGGTTGCCGCTCACGGTGATGGCGTTGGCCGCCGCCATGCTCGAGACGTCGTTGCCCAGGATCGGCCCGACGCCGACGCCGGCCTGGTCGGCGATGGCCATGGGCCGCGCGAGGTAGCCGAACACGCCGGCGCGGTTGACGGCGGCGTAGGCCATGCCCGGCGCCGTCTTGGGGTCGGTCCACAAGTTGATCGTCTCGCCCAGGTCGCGGCGCCCGCTGGCGGCGTTGTGGACGGCGTCGCTGATCGCGCCCAGGAAGAGCGCTTGTGTGAGGAAGTTGGTGATGGCGAAGCCGGGCCGGCCGGCGAGCTGCGGGGCGAGCTGGTTCCCGTAGGCGAACGCGAACGCCTGGAACTGGTGGAAGACTTTTCCGATGAAGCCGAAGCGCGGATCGGTGTTGAACAGCGGCCGGCTCAGCAGCTTGGGCGTGACGATGAGGTTGTCAACCTCCGAGTTGATCGCGGCGGTGACGGCTTCGACGAGGTCGGGGTCGTTCCAGTCCTTGAGGTTGGGGTGAACGATCCGCTTGTAGCCGGCAAAGTCGTCGGCGCTCAGGCCCGAGAACGCCTGCCCGTCAACGTCGGTGCCGTGCCGGTGAAACTGCTCGACGACGGCGGCGGCGTTGTTGCCGTTGATCCCCAGGCGGTTCAGGCGCGCGGCGTCGTCGCGACTCAGGCCGGCGTGGCGGAGCGCCTGCCCCTCGCTCTCGCCGGCGTCCATGAAGCGGCGGGCCCGGGCCATGAGCTGGGCGCCGTGGAGCATCTGCCACGACACCAGGCGGGCGGCGACGCGCTTCCAGACCGTGTTCCACCGGGTCATGCCGTTGACGCGGAAGAACCCGCGGTTGAGCCCGTCGAGGACCGCGTCGGCTTTCTGGAGCGCCCGGCCGGTGACGCTGTCGCCGAAGTGCGGCGAGAACGGCAGGTCGTTGATCTCCATGAGCTGCATGGTGCGGGCGAGGCCGTCGTCGTCGAGCGCCGCCGAAAGTCCTTCTAGGCCGTCTTTGGAAACCGGCTTAAGCGCGACCCCCTCGGCGAACTGGCGCAGGCCGGTGACGATCGCGCGGAAGTGCGAGCGTTCCATCCGGGTATAGAGGCTGAGGTTGGCGATGTCGGGGAAGCTCGACGCCGTCACCTTGCCCAGGAACGCCATCGCCGGCATCTTCAGGAAGTTGCGCTGCAGGAAGTGCGACCAGCCGACTTCCAGCCCCACGTTCTCGGGGATGGCGGGGATGCCCTGGAGCTCGTCGAGCTTGCGGGTGAGGATGCGCAGCGTGTCCTGGCGGCTGCGTTCGATCTTGCGGCCCAGGTCCTCGTTGCCCAGCGCCTCGGCGGCGCGGCGCCAGTTGCGGAAGTCTTCTTCGACGGCGCGCAGGACCTGGCCGGGGTCGAGCTCCAGGTCCTCGTCGAGCGTCTCGCGGACGAACGGCGTGAGGCGGTCGGCGTTGCGCTGGATCGCGCGGCGCGCAGCGATCTTGCCGCCAAGCTGGTTGTCGTAGATCAACAGAACCTGCTCGACCGAGTCGTCGAGGAACTCGCGGAACGTGCTCTCGTCCAGCTCGCGCAGCCGGCGCATCATCAGGGGCGAGCCGCCGGCGTAGGCGTCTTCGATGCCGTGGCCGTGCTGCGGGTCCAGCATCCGGCGGATCGTCGCCTCGGCCTGCTCCTGGAGGTACGCGTCGAGCTCCGTGAGGTAGCGGGCGTGCAGGTCACCGCCGGCGTCGATGAGCCCCTGCTCGGTGCTGATCTCGAACTCGTCGATCAGGTTGCGGTCATCGACGGGGAGGCGGTCGATCACCGGTTCGTCGAGGGCGCGGCCGGACGGCTGGATGCTCTCGCTGGTGTGGAAGTCCACCTCGCGGTTCTTGCGCCACTGCTCGACAAGCAGGGACTTGAAGCGCAGCTCCTGTTTGCGGATCAGCGGCGCGACCCAGCGGCGGGGGACGTAGCTGTCGGCAGCGTCCACGAAGGCGCGCAGGTTGTTGGCCTGCTCCTGGAGCTGGGCGAGCCGGCGTTTCTGCTTGGCGATGGCGGCGGTGGCCTGGTCGTGCCGGACCTGGTCCACGGTGCGGCGGGCCTCTTCGATCAGCCGCGGCGGCGCGAGGTAGTGGGTGGCCTGCCAGAACTGCCCGCGGCGCTGGCGCACCTTCCAGACCTCGTCGGTGAGCTGGCGTAGCCGGCGGATGACCTGGGGCTCGGCGCCGACGTCGATGCGTTCGAGCTCCTGGAGCCAGCGGGCATCGAACGTCTTGCGGGCCCGCCCCTGGTCGGGCTGGATCGCGCGGTTGCCACCGGTGCGGAGCGTGCCGTCGCGCCAGAGGTGCAGGTCTTCACCGCGCCACTGCGGTGGGATGCTCGTGTTGACCGCGACCACCGGGGCGTCGGGGACAGTGGGGACGTCGCCCGCTCCTGGTTGCGGGAGCGTGGGGTCGGTGCTTCCGGGGGGCGGGCGGAGGTTGGCCTCGGCGATACCGATCGCTTCGTCGAGGTCGCCGATATTGTCGTCCATGCGCTCCAGCGTGCGACGGCCCTGGAGCAGCTCGACCTGGTCGAGCCGGTCGAGCATGTCGGCGAAGTAGTGGCGCAGCGGCGCGGCGGCGTCCTTAACGACTTCCGGGGTGGCGTCGTCGAGGGCGCGCGCATCGACGCGGCCGCGTCGGGCCTCGCCGGTCTGGCGGATGTAGTCGAGGGCGGCGCGCCCCAGGCGGTGGACCTGGCGGCGGTTGGTGATGGTGATGGCCTCGCCGTCGGCGGCGTGGTACGTCACCGGGCCGGCCTTGCTCTTAAGGTGCTTGTCGATGGCGGCGTGGAGGTCCTGACGTGCCTGCATGACCGCGGTGCGGACCTCGACGCGCAGCGACTCGGCGGGGATGAAGGGCGCTTCGGTGAGCGGACGCGCCGCCTGCTCGGCCGTGGGCGTGGCCTCATCGAAGAACACCCGGTGCGCCAGGCGGGCGGCGCGGCTGATCGAGTTGCGCAGGCCCTGGGCGGGGACGGCGAACGGACCCGGCCCGCTGTTGAGCAAGCGGACGTAACGCTCGATCACCGAGCCGGCGGCGCCGGCGACGCGCCCCTCGGCGATCTCCGTGGCGGCGGCGGGGCGCAGCTCGTCGAGCCCGGCCTCGAGCTGGTCGAGGGCGTGGGCCCACTCCAGGAACTCCTGCCCGGGGTGGGGCTGGACGTGCAGCGCGACGCCGGCCTGGTCGTACTTGTGTTGCAGGCGCTCGATGAGCGGCCGCGTGACGTTGCTGTCCACGACGGCAACGGTGCGCGGGCCGGTGACCGGCTCGGCGATGAGCTGCTCCAGGGTGGCGACGTCGGAACGCGCCACGTCCTCGGGACCGTGGATCGTCTCGGGGGCGAAGGATTCGCGCAGGCGCTGGAGGCTGCGGCGGAAGCCGGGCACGGGCGTGACGCTGCCGATGCGCTGGCGGGCGGCGCCGATGGCCTCGAAGCTGGCGCCGAAGCCCAGGCCGAAGACGGCGGCCGTGGCGACGGCGGGGTCGGTGAGGTCCACGTCCCGGTTCGGGTCCGCCCACTGGAGCCCCAGTTCTTGAAAAGTGTTCGCGCCGCCGGCGGCGGCGATGCGGGCGAGGCGCGCGCGGCCGGTCGTGCCCTGGAAGAGCTGAATGGTCTGGCGTGCGCGCTGGCCGTACCCCGCGGCGTTGGTCACCACGCCGGCGCCCCGCACCAGGTAGCCGCCGAGCAACACGTCGGGGACCTGGCCGACCAGCGTAGCGGTGATGCGCTTGGGGCCCAGGGGGACCTGCGCGAGCTGCTGCGCGTCTTCGTGGCGGCGGCGGCGGCGCGCGACGTAGCGGTCGAACGCCTGGCGGTTGGGGATGTCGAGGACGTCGAGGGATTCGACGGCGTCCACCATGAAGGGGTGCGCCTGGAGGAAGTCGGCGTCGATGAGGTCGAACGGGTTGAAGTCGGGGTCGAACCGGTCCTCGGTGCGCGGCCCGTGGAGGAACGTGTCGATTGCGCCGTCGCCCAGGAACGCGCCGAGGTTCTCGGCGCCGGTGCCGGTGATGCTCTCCTGCGCTGCCGACAACCGGAGCATCCCGAGAAAGCCCGTCGATTGCGCCTGCTGCGCCCGGGCCTCGGCGACGGCGACGGGGTCGAGGCGGGCCTCGCCGGCGCTCACGCCCAACAGGGCCGCCTGGGTGCGGCCGACGGGGGCGGCGTCGCGGACGGTGTCGATCACCAGCGGATTCAGCGGGTCGGCGAGTTGGGTCATGGTTGAAACATCATCGAGCCCATGGATTGGTTGACGGTGTGGCGCCACTGTTCGCGGGCGATGCGTTGCGCTTCGACGTCGCCGATCTGGTTGGCGATGTCGTCGATGTGCTGCTGCAAGGCGTCACGGACGGCGGTGCCGGCGCGGATCACGACCAGGTCGCCGTCAACGTCGCGGAGCGGCACGTCGGCGTTGCCGCGCGACACGAGGGTCCACGCGCCGAGGTTGTCGGACCAGCGGGGCAGGTAGTTGTCGAGGATGAACGCCGGCGACTGGTTAAGGCGTCCGGTGGCGTCGAGCGCCTGGAGTCGCTGCTCGGCGTAGCCGCCGAAGCCGGGGACCAGGGCGCCGCCGCGCAGGAACATGATCTCCTGGTTCCATTCCACCGGGGGGAACAGCGCCATCGTCCGAGCGGCGGCGACGGTGCGGGCGTTCTTGGCCGCGGCGTCGTCGGTTTCGCCCATGGCTTTTCGTTCGCGGAACGCGTCGATCAGGTGGTGCTCGAACGCCTGGGCGACGTCGCTCTGGATCGGGGCGATGTCGGTGTCGGCGCCGAAGTCGAGGCGGCGGCCGAACAGGATGCCGAGTGTGGGCTCGAAGCCCGGCGGCAGGTGCCGGGTGAGCGTTTCCTCGGCGACGACGGCGGCGGAGGTGTCGCCGGTGGCGAGCGTGAGGGCGGCGGTGCGGTCGAGGTTGACGGGGGAGACGGCGGCCACGGCCTTGGCGGCGGCGTTGATCTCGCCGAGCACGTCGGGGCGGAGCTGGCGGCCGGCGATCACGCCGGCGGTGGTGCCGGTGTCGCCGGGGTCCACGGTGAGCGGGCCGATCCGCTGGGCAGACACCTCGATGAAGCGCTGGGCCCGGGTCCGGCCGGCGTCGGTGTCGATGTGGCGGGCGATGACCTCCTGCGCCAGCGCCGGGTTCTGCCGGTGCAGGGCCAGGAGGGCGCGCGCGGACTCGGCGTACGCGCTGCCCGTGACCTGCTGCGCATCGGTGTGCAGGTCGAAGCCGGCGCCGATCTGCTCGTACCAACCGGCAGCCGGCACGCCGCCGGCCAGGTGGGTGAGGACGGCGGCGCGTTCGGGCTCGGCGATGCGGCGCAGCACGGTCTGACCGTCGGCTGCGTTGACCTCGGCGATGCCGGCGTCGGCCCAGACTTCGAGAACGGCGTCGCCGCTGACCTGTGCCCGGGGCGGCGTGGGGACGTTGGGGTCGATGAGCTGACGCGCCGCCTGGCCGTAGACGCCTCGGAGCGTGGCGACTTCCAACTCGCGGCGGGTGACCTTCACCGATTCGCGGGCGGCGGCGTTGGCGACGGCGGCGTACTGCTGCGGCGTGATGCCCCCGGGTGACGCCGGCTGGTTGCGGAACACGTCGAGGCGCTGCGCCGCCTGGTTGAACACGGCGGCGGCGGCGCCGGGCCGGGCGATGGCGTCGGCCTGGAGCTGCTGGGTCACCCGGTCACGGTGGCGGTTCAGGGCTTCGCCCCGCTGCTGGATCACGAACGCCTGGGACTCGGGGCGTTGGTCCACCATCGGCGTGAGGCGGTCCACGGTGACCACGTCGCCGGCCTGGGCGGCGCGCTGGATGGCGTGGAGGCTGTACCGCTGGATGAGCGGCGCGAGCTTCTCGGCGTCGATGCCCAGGGCGACGGTGTCGGCACGCTCGTGTAGCTGCGCGGCGAGCTCGTCGGGCGGCAACCCCTCGGCGGCGAGCCCGTCAAACTCCGCCTGCAACCATTCCTCCTGGCGGCGCTCGGCGTCCCGGAAGAAGCGGTCGGCGGTGGCGTCGATCCGCTGGTTGAGGTTGAGCTTGAGGACGGGGTCGACCTGGGCGCCGGCGACGGCGTCACGGGCGGCGTCGAAGTTGGGGGCGGAGCGGTCGAGCTCGTCCGCGACCAGGTTCTCGACGGCTTCGGCGCGTTGGGCCCGGGCCCGGGTCTGGGCCTGGCGTTTGTTGTTCTGGGCTTCGAGGCGCAGCAGCGCCACCATGCCGGGGAAGCGGTCGCCGAGCTCGCCGGCGATGAGGTTGAAGCGCCCCACGTCGCCCTGCTCGGCGGCGACGCGCAGGCCGGGGACCAGCACGAGGTTGAGCGCCTGCGTCTCGGTGAGGTCGGGGTGAACCCGGCGTGTGTTCTCGACGGCCTTGCGGATCACGTCGGCCGACGTCGCCGACGTGACGGCCTCGGCGTCGAGGGCGACGACTTCGGCGCGGGCGCTGTCCTGTCGTGCGGTCTGGCGCTGGACCAGGGCGGCGGTCAGCGACGGCTGGATCACCTGGCGGTACTGGTCAACGTACGGCGTCGTGGCGAAGGGCTCGCCGGTCTCGGGGTCGGTGAGCTGCTCGGTGAGGAACTGTTCGACGACCTGGTCGAGCGGCACGTCGGCGTTGAGCAGGTGGTCAAACTCCCCCGCCGCGACACGCTGGCGCAGCACGGGGAGCTGGGTGCGGGCGTCCAGGGACGCGTCGCCGCGGTACTGGCTTTCAATCTCCCGTGCCTCCTGTTCCAACTCCAGCCGCTGGCGGCGAGCAATGACGCCGACCTGGCCGGCGGCGTTGCCCGCAAGCCCGAGCGCCCGCTCGATCTGCTGGATCTGGCGCACGCCGCTCAAGTCGGGTGGCGGTGCGGCCAGGCCCGGGGCCAGGAGGCGCTGCTCGATGCCCTGACGTGGCGGCGGGGTCGGCGCCACGTTGCGGCGGAGCGAGCCGGGTAGGCCGGATGTGGGGACGGCGGTCATGCGTTCATCTCCGCGAGTTCCGCCCGCCGGCAGGCGACGCGGGCCTCGAGGTCGGCGAGTTCACGGTGAAGTCGGCGGATGCGCTGGGCCAGGTCTTCCGCGACCACGGGTTCCCAGCGCCAGAGCGAACGGGGCGGACAGCCGGCGGCGAGCCAGTCGTCCAGCTCCCGACGCCGCCAACGTTTGCCCTTCATGAAGGGATCGATGGCGGCGGGGATCAGTTCTTCCTGGTCGAGCCGGTCGGCCACATAACGGACCTTCCAGCCCAGCACCTGCGCGACCTGCTCCGCGGTCAACAACTCGGTGCGCTCGGGCTCGCGTGTCGAAACGGTCATCCGGTAGTCATGCGCAACGGGGGATCGGCGGGTGAGCGCGGGTCGTGCGGGGCGTCGCTCTCCTGGAGGCCTGGCGGGCCGGCGGCGCTGTCACGGGAACGCTTGAGCATCTCCATCACGCTCTTGGCGTCGGGCGTTTCGGCCTTGGGCGCCTTGCCGCCCTGGAGGTACTTGATCCGCGCTTGCACGGCTGACATTTCCGAGCCGTTGGGCGGGCGGGTGACGGCCTTGCCGTCGGCGTCGAGCATCGGCTCGCCGGTCTGGCTGTTGAACAGCGGAACACCTTCGCGCAGCAGGCGCAGCATGACGCGGTCGAGCTCGCGCCCGAGTTTGGTCGCCGGGTTTTTCAAGGGGCGGGGCATGGTGTTACTGCGGGGGGTCGTCGCCGGCGTGGTCCGAGCACAGCACGCGGGGGTCGCCACGTTCGACGCGCACGGCGGGGCCGAGTCGGTCGATCTGGTTGATCGTCGGGGTGAACGTGGCGTGTGCGTGGTCCCACTCGACGTCGCAACGCTTCTGCTGGAGTTCGATCAGCTCGTCCCGCTTGGCTTTCAAGGGGGCGAGCACGCGGTCGATCTCTTCGTCGAGTCGGGCCACGCTGTAGGCGATCTTTTCGAAGCTCGGGATACCGCGGAGCTCGTCCTCCTTGCGTTTGATGCGGGCTTCCTCGGCCATGCGCCCGCGAACCGCGGCCACGTCGGCGTTCGCGCCGTCACGCGTTATCCCGAGCTTCCGCATGTGCCCGGCGAGTTTTTCGGCGTCGCCGTCCTCATCCTTGCCCTCGGCAATTCGCGTGATGATTTCCGGATACGACGGGTTGCCGATGTGGTAGAAGTCTTCCGAATCGCCGTTGATTTGCGATGCGTGCGCGACGACGTCGAGGGGGTTCCCCACGCCGACGGCAACCTCCCGCAAGAGCTCTGTGGCTTTTGCCATGATGTCCCGCTCGGCAAGCTTCTTGTCGGTGGCCTCGGCGCGTGCAATCTCGGAACCGTCGAGGCGCCGGCGCAGGATGGCGCGGATCAGTGTCCGGGGATCGTTGGGCAGAGACGACGCCAAGGTGATGAAGGAAATCTCTGCGTCGAGGCGATTCAAAACCTCCGCCTGGGACAGCTGCGGATAATTGTTCGGCGTGCCGATCGTGGTCGTGGTCGTCGTCATCGGGTCGTGTCTTTGCGTTGCTGGGTCAGGCGATGCCTGTCGTGATGGATCGAGGCGTGGCCTTGATCCGGGCCATGAATTCGTCGTCGTATTCCCACCGCCCGAACCGCGCTGTGGCTTCGCGCTGGGCCGTCAACATCTCCCGCGTGGAGGCGAACGGCTGCGCGCCGCCGGCCGGTGGTGCGGCGGTGCCGGCGGTGTCCTGGTGCATCACGCCGCCGCGGGCGATTGTGTGAACGTTGGTGCCGACCCGGGCGGTGACGTTGCCGTCGCGCAAGTCCTGGATGACGCGCAGGTTGGTTACAAACCCCGCGACCGTGTGCTCGCGATCCATGAAACGCTGGCGGGTGTTCGCGTCCAGATGCTCGTACCCCCATTGCAAGAGCGCGTTGATCGCGTCGGCGTCACCGAAGCCGGCGCGGTGCGCGGCTTCGAGGCGGCCGGGTTCGTTCTCGACGGTGGCGGGTGCGCCGGTGGTCATGTTCACGCTTCACCGAAAAAGTTGAGCGCCTCGCCGACGGTGCGGAAGTAACCGCGGCGGTACCCCGCCCAGGCGGCGGCGTGGCGCAAAAAACTCAGGTCGTAGCGGCCGCCCTGCAGGCCGGCGAGGAACGCCGTATCAATCGCGCGGTCGAGCTGCTCGACCAGGTCGCTGACGGCGTCGTGGTACTGCGCGAGGCGGCCGGCGGGTGGGCGCAGGTCGGGTCGGTCGTGGCCGTTGGCGCGGTGCATTGCTTCGAGCGTAACACCGGTGAGAAGATGCGTGAAGTGCTGTGTTTCTCGGGGGATTCGTAAGCGCGTCCACTGCGTAGCGTGGGTGTCCGGCGTGCGCTTTGTCGTCTAAAAAATATTTGCCGCGAGCTTGGCGACGCGGAAACGGGGGTGCGGACTTATGCGTCTGCCGCGCTTGGCAGGGTGATGAATCGTCCGCGACCACAAGGAGCGGCTGCGTCGGCCGATGCTGTGCGATGTAACCCCTTGTCCTGGCGGGGTTGGTGCTCCTCTCACCAGCAACGCGGGGCGGATCGGGCGGGTCGAGGGGGGGGGTACCGGGGGGTTGGCCGCTGCGCCGACTGTTATCGACCGCGCCGCACAAGTGCCGGCGACGGAATCGGTCGAGGGTTCACACGTCAGAGGGTGGCGCAAAGCGCCGGTTATGCGTATCTGTTTGGGTGGTGCTCCGAAGATTCAACATAGCGTCGCAGCGTTCATAGCGTCGCAGCGTTCATAGCGTCGCAGCGTGGTCACGGATGGCTGTGTTGCTGTGTAGCTATGTACGCTGTGAACGCTATGTTGATTTGAACGCAGAGATACCTAACGGATTCGCACAGGCGGCGCTTTGCGCCACCCTCCGGCATTCGCGTGAGTGCTATGACACCGAGCCGGCGATGGGGAAGCGGACGTTGCGGCGCTCGTTCTGGAGCGTGAAGTCGGCCGCGACGTCCAGGGAGCGCGGTAGGTGTCGGAGCCACACGACTGCGCCGACGCCCTGTAGAGCCCGGACGTGGCGGCCGACGGTGCAAGGAGAGACGTTGAGGGCGTGGGCCAGCTCGGCGAGCGTGGGCCCGTGCGCGTTCAGAGCCCGGTAGCGGCGGATCAGCTCATAGACCTCGGTTTGGCGAGGGCTGAGCGTCGCGGTCTTGAGGGTCGGCGATCCGTTCACGGTGAAGGCTCCGTCTGTGTGGAGTCGTCGTAGCCGATGAACCGGCGCAGCGGTGACTTGCGTTTGGCCTGGTCGCCCGGCGCGACGACGGCGGTAATGCCGTCGCGGTCGAGCTGTTTGAACCACGGGCCGAGGCGCGTGTGATCGACGCCGAGCGCCGCGCCGGCGTCTCGGTACCCCAGCCACCAGGGCGACGCTGACGCCTTCGTTTCCTCCATGGCCCAACAGAGCCGCGCGAGTCGGAAAAGCGGCGGGTCGTCGTTGTAGCGGGCCAGCGTGGCCGGCGGGGCGTGCTGCTCCGTGTAGCGGGTCGCAACGATGACGGGCGACTGGTCGGGGCTCATCTGTGCCTTGTCCCAGGCGACGCCGAACTCCGCCCAGGTGTCGAGCTCTTCGCGGTTGCCGGCGATGGGTGCGAGCTGGTTGACGTGAAACCACTTCGTCACGGGACGGCACGCCGCTACGTTGATCCCGGGATCGACGTTGGCGAATTTGAGTTGGCGGGCGAGTGACCAGATCGCGGCGAGATACGCCTTAGTCCGTCCTTCCCGCACGTCGCCGGCGGGTACGCCGCGGGCGAGTTGCTGTTCGCGCTGTTCGGCGAGGTGATGCAGGCCGGCCTGGTGCTTGCGTACGGCGGCGGTGATGGCGCGCTGGACCGTGGCGCGGTCGACGGCCGGGCGGTCGTGTAGCCAGGTCGCAAGCATCGCCGGCAGGTCGGGCGGCTGGTTCATCGCCGGCCACCTTTCCGCAAAAGATGAACATCGCGCAGGGCGAGGAACCGAGCCGCGCTTCGGGGACCGATCCGTTTTCCGATCGCGCGTCGGCGCCAGCCTTTTCCCATTCCTTGCCCCAACAGACGGCGCTGACGATCCGAGAATCCGCCGTTAACGCTCTGTCCGCGTTCGAGAAACCGCTCGGTGATTGTTTCGGGCTGGGCGTCACCGATGCCGAACAACGCGACCAGGTGATGGAGCAGTTCGTCGACCGCCTCGACGGGGTTGGCGTGGTCGATGTGGTGGTCGAACGCGCGGAACTCTGCGGCGAGGTCGGCCTCGTACGCGCGAGCGCGATAGGTCGCCGAGCCGTCAGCCAGCCGGATCGGCTCGACGTACGCCCGCAACCCCAAATCGCGCATCGACTGGGGTAGGTGGATCGGCTGGGGTTTCGTTGTGGTTGGCGCGGAGCATGGGTAGGATGTCATGGGTAGGTCTTCACGACTTCGCCCCGTTCTGCGTCGCGGCAGTGCGGGGCCTTTTTACGGCTCCGCATGGGGCAGGTGGGCGCGCGGCGTCCGTACCGCGCTGGCTTGGATCAGGTGGTCGCCGCGGTGCGGTGCTTCTCGAGAAACTCGTCGAGGTCGCGCTGGTGAATCCGCCGCGCTCCGTCGATGGTGAAGCTCTTGAGCTTGTCTTCGCGGATGAGCGTGTAAACCTTTGAGCGGCTCAGAGACAGCATTTCGCAGAGGTCTGAGACTTTGAGCAACGGCGTGTTTTTCGATAGGCGTTCGGCGGCATTCATGGGGAGTTCTCCTTGCGTGGGTAGAGGACAGCGCACGCCGCGGCTGGCGGCTTGGGCTGGTGGTGGGTTGTGGTGTTTGGCTTGGGCACGCGGATGAACCTCCGGCACGCGTGATGCGTGGGGGACGTTTCGGGTTCATCCTTTCGTGGTGCCTCTCGCCACGGCGCGAGGTGTGGTGACAAGTGAAGATTAGTCCGCCCGCGTCCAAAGTCAAGGGGCACGGGCAGAGGCGCACACAACAAGCAGGTTTTATTTTTGGCCTTGTTTTGTAACGTTTTCGACGATCCAAGAGTTTTGGAACCGCAGACGATGTGTTTATTCACAACGGCTTACGGCGATGTTGGGCGCTGGTCGAGGCGCGGCGTGTTTTGGAAATCGTTACTTAATCAACGAAAAATCGAACCAACAAAAACTTTTGAATGGCGCAACTTTTTACTTGTGCTGATTCGCACACGCGGTATAGTGCGGGCCGTGTCGTCTGTCGATCAGGACATCGAGCGGATCAGTGAAAAGCTGCGAGCTGAGGCGCGGCGTCGCGTGGACGCCGGCGAGACGATCAGCTCCATCGCGCGTGACGCGAAGATCAGCCGGTCGGCATTGTCGCGCTTCCTCGGCGTCCCCGGGTTCTCACCGGGCATTGAGTTGATCGACGGCCTCGCCGTGTACCTCGGGCTCCACCTGGTCAAACGCAAGCGGAGAAAAGCATGAGCGCCCCCACCGCCCCGATTGGTCGCGGAAACCATCGCGGCTCCGTCTACCGCCGTGGCGACTCCCCCGTTTGGGTCATCGCGTGGCATGATCACACCGGCCACCGTCGGGAGCGATCGACGCGCCAGACGGATCGCAGCGTCGCCGAACGGATGCTCGAAAAACAGTTGACGGTGGAGGCCGAGTACCGCGCCGGCCTGCGCGACCCCAGGCTCGATCAGGTGAGCGAGCGAATCAAAGAGCCCATCGGTGTTCACGTCGATGCGTACCGCGACCACCTTGCCGGTAAAGCGAGTGCGGCCCAGGCGAGTTTGAAGAAGTCGCGGCTTGAGCGGCTGTTCGCGGCCAGCGGCGTCAAGACGCTGCGGGGCGTGTCGGTGGAATCGGTCAACGCCGGAGTGTCGAAGCTGGCCGCGCCGTCGAAGAAGCGAAAGAAGCGGCTTTCGGTGTCGACGCGCAACAAGCATCGGGACGCCGCCCGCGAGTTCTGCCGGTGGTGTGTGAAGGATGGACGTCTTGCGGTGATGCCCTTGAAAAACCTGGAGAACGAAACGGCCGACGCCGGCGAGCACCGACGGGCACTGTCGCCCGATGAGTTCGCCTGGCTGAGTCGTGCTGCGGAGTCGGGCGAGGTCCTGCGTGGCATGACCAAGCGAGGCGTCGCGGCCCAGCGCCTCGGCCGCCCCGTGATGGCGGAGGATGTCGTTTGGGAGCTGGACGGCCCGATGCGCGCCCTGCTGTATCTCTTTGCGGTCAAGACGACGCTGCGCCGTGGCGCGATCGAGCGCCTCGTTGTGGCCGACATCGATCTGGGCGACGCACCGATGGTGACGGTGAAGCCTCACGGCAAAGAGAAGAAGCTGCGCCGCATCCCCCTGGCCGACGCCGTTCTGGTCAAGCGGCTGCGCGACCACGTTGCCGCCCGGCTGCCAGCCGCCCCGCTGTTCGACATGCCGCCGGGGGTAAAGACCGCCGCGATGCTGCGGGCGGACCTGGAGGCCGCGAGAGCCGCGTACATCGCCGCCGCCCCCGACGCTGACGATCGCGCGAAACGGGCTGAGGGCGATTTCCTGGCCGCCGTGGACGCCGAGGGCCGAAAGCTCGATTTCCACGCGCTGCGTCACACGGGAAGCGTCTGGCTGGAACAGGCGGGCGTGGACGACGCGACCGCCCGGCGGATCACGGGCCACTCGTCGGCGGTGGTCCGGCAGAAGCACTACTCGAGTTCAGACGATCAGCGAGCCCGTGCCGCGGCCGCGATGGTGGCCCCGATCCCGCTCCTGGCGACCGGCACCGACGACGCCCGCGCCCGCAACGCGCCCGCAACGGCATCTGAAAACCGGGACATTCCCGCACGTCTGCGGACGGGGGTTGCGACCACCACGGCGCATCAAAAACCCCTTGCAAACAAGGGGTTTTCTGCGTCTGACTCGGTGATTTCCGACAATGACCAGGGTGGGATTCGAACCCACAACCAGCGGCTTAAAAGGCCGATGCTCTGCCATTGAGCTACCCGGTCCGGGGGACGCGGCATCATAGCGGCCGTGATCCGGCGGTACCATCGGCGGCATGGGCCCGGAGCGTCCAGCCTTGAGGTTTCACCACGCCGACGCGCAACATGGGCCGCGCGTGGCGGTGGTGGCTGAGATCGGGGTCAACCACGACGGCGACCCGGTGGTTGCCGAGCGTTTGATCGGCGCGGCGGCGGAGGCGGGGGCGGACGCGGTGAAGTTCCAATACTTCGACCCGGGTCGGCTGCTGTCCGACGAGGCGGCGCTGGCGGGGTACCAGGAAGGCCGGGCCAGAGACGCCCGCGATCTGCTCGAACCGCTGCGGCTGGACGTGAAGACACTGCGTCGGCTGCGAGAGGCCGCGCATGCGGCCGGGCTGGCGTTCGTGGTGACGCCGTTCAGCCCGGAGGATGTAGCGGATTTGAAGGCGGTGGAGCCGGACGCGCTGAAGATCGCTTCGCCCGACGCGGTGAACCCCCTGTTGCTCGAAGCGGCCGGGCGCACCGGTCGGCTGGTGGTCGTCTCAACCGGGACGTGCGCCCTGGAGGAGCTTAAGCTCGCGGCGGACATCGCCCGACGATCCGGCGGCGCACTGCTGCACTGCGTCAGCGCGTACCCCACGCCGATGGACGACGCGGCGCTGGGCGGGATCGCGGCGCTGCGGTCGGCCTTCGAGTTGCCCACCGGGTACTCGGACCACACGACGGGCGTACAGACCGGGGCGTGGGCGGTCATGGCTGGGGCGTGCGTGCTGGAGAAACATCTGACGCACAACGCCGCCGCCGACGGGCCGGACCACGCGGCGTCGCTGCCGCCCGAGGCGTTCGCGGAATACGTCCGGCAGGTCCGCGACGCCGCCGCTTCGCTGGGCGCGGTAGCGAAGCGCGCCCTCGATGTCGAGCGCGACGTGCGGTCCGTGTCCCGGCAATCGCTGGCGTACCGGCGGGACCTGCCGGCCGGGCACGTCCTCACGCGCGACGACCTGAGCACCCGCCGGCCCGGCACCGGCATCCCGGCGGCGGCGGTCGATGCGGTGGTCGGCCGGGTCCTGTTGTGCGAGGCGTCCGCGGCGGCCCTGGTCCGGGAAGACGACCTCGCGACGCCGGCCCGGGCCTGAACCGTTCGCAAACCCCGGCCTTTTCAAGACATCCGACGGCGGCGGCCGATGCATCCTCTGCGTGGGGCTGATTCGTATCCGTATTTCTTGCCGAAGGTGTGACCCATGCTGATGACCGTCCTGATCGCCCTGTCGCTCTACCTCGCCGCGTGCTACGCGTACGGCATCTACCTGCTGGTGCGCCGCGGTCGTCGGCCAGACCCCATGCGCGAATCCAGCGACCCCGCCTCCATCGTCGTGCACAAATACCCAGAGCCGTCGCGCCTCTCCGGCAAGGCGGCCTGACCCCGCCCTGCCCGACCTTTCGCGGCCCACCCTTTTGCGGAGGGCCTTCTCTACACTCGCGGCATGCCAGACGACCCCGGCCACGAACCCGCCGACGCGCGGCCACCCGCGGCCACCCCAACGCAGGAATCGAATCAAGACCGCGCTTCGCCCACGTCCCGGCTGATGCAGGCGATGCACGGCCCGGTGTACCGGCGGCGGCTGGAAGTCTTGTCGCGCGCCATTGGCGAACACCTGAAAACAGGCGACCGCGTGCTCGACGTGGGTTGCGGCGTCGGCACGCTGGGATCGAAGCTGATTGAGGCGTTCCCGGAGATGTCGCTGCACGTCGAAGGCCTGGAGCGCTATCCGCGCGGCGGCGAGGCGATCCCGGTCACGGCGTACGCCGGCGGGCGCATGCCGTTCGACGACGACGCGTTCGACGTGGTCACCATCGCGGACGTGCTGCACCACGAGCCCGACCCCGACACGCTGCTGGGCGAGTGTTTGCGTGTTGCGCGGCGCGCGGTGATCGTCAAGGACCATACGCCTGGCGACGGCCCGGCACCCTGGCGGGCGTGGAAGCAGGCCCGCATCGCGCTCATGGACTGGGCGGCCAACGCGCCTTACGGCGTGAAGTGCCTCTACCGCTACCCCCGGCCGTCGCAGTGGCGGGCGATGTTCGACCGGCTGAGCGCGGGTCTCGCGGCCGAGTCAACGCACATGCGGTTGTACCCGCTGCCGTTTTCGCTGGTGTTCACCGGCGGGCTGCAGTACTTCGCGGTCATTACGCCGAGCCAAACGCAAAGCGCGTCGTCTCCCGATTGAGCTACGACAGCTTGAACACGGTGAGCGCCGCGAAGCCTAAAGCGAGCAGCGCGGGGCCAAGCCATGCGAAAGAAAGCGGAGCCGACGCGTTGGGTTGGTTGTCGCTGCTTTCCTTGTGACGGAGCGTCACCGCGGACAGCGCGAAGAGCATCAGCATCAACGGCTCGTAGTAACGCGGCAACGCCCAGGCGTTGACGGTCATGGCCGGGAGAAAGCCGGCCACGGCGGTCAACATCACGACGCGCTGCCGCCACGGCAGCGCGAGCATCGTCATCGCGAGGGTGAGCGCACCCACCACCGCGGTGGCCGTGAACGTCAACGAACGGCCGGACACGACGGCGAGATTCGCGATCCCCCAGATGCCGCCGAAGCGGTGCGCATCAGCGTCCTTCGTGGTTTCCGGGATCAAGCCCGCAGACAACGCGACGACCAATGCCAACGCGATCCAAGCCAAGTTCGCCTTGTTGCACTTGAGTTTTGCGCACGCCGCCGGCCCCCAGAACCCGACGAACGCCAGCCCGACGTACGACGCCACCGCGAAGACCGCCGCCGGTGCCGCGGGGTTCATGCCCTGCACGCCCAGGTCCGGGTCGTCCTGCACCGCGAACGTCGGCGGCGTCGCTGCCCCCCACAGCCAGACGAACCACCCCAGCAGCAACACCGCCGGCAGCGTGGCGAGTCCGGCGAAGACGAAGCGTTTCACGTTCGGCCGTTGCAGCACGACCGACGCAATCGATTTCGTTCCGGGGTTGTCCCCCTTGGTTTGTTCCGCCCCGCCGAACCACGCCGACATCACCATCGCGCCCGCGACCCAGAGGTGCGACTGCCGGACGTACACGAGCAGCGCGAGCACGACCGAAGCCACCACGTACGTCCGCGTCTTCCGCCAGTCGCCGAACCACGCCAGCGCGAGGATCGCCAGAACGCCCCACCACCCCGCGTTGTCCGGCAGCAGCCACACCCCGGCCGGGAACACATACAGCGACGCGGGCAGCGTCGCCGCCACCGCCAGCGCCTGCGGCCACGGCAAACGCTTCCCGAGGACGAACCCCCACAGCGCAAGCAGCCCAAGCGTGAAGAGCGCGCCGACGAGGCGCAGCGTCATGATCGAGTCGCCGAACACCACGCCCGCCGCGGCGAGCACGGTGTGATAGCCAGGCGTCGTCGCCGAGGCGTAGTCAGAGTAATCCGGCGTCGGCCACTGCTGAATGAACTGCCGGATCACCGGCAGGTGGAAGAGGTTCTGGTCGTTGTCCAGCCGGGTGCCGGGAATCTCGAAGCCGGTGACGATGAGCGGCACCGCGCATCCGAGGTAGAGCGCCCAGAGCCACGCGGTCAGGCGTTTGGGGCAGCGGCGACAACCGTGGCCGGCGAGGTCGCACGCGTCGGACGAAACCGTCGAAGCGGTGGGTCTCAATTCGCTCACGCCTCACCCCCCGGCTTGACGAAGACGCGCAGCTCATGGGCGTACCACCACCGCAGCCCGGCCTTGCTTTCGACGAGCTCGAGCCCGGCCTCGTCCGCCCAGCGCTCCACGTTTTCGATCGGCTCTTCCACCGCCCACTCGCGCACCAGCGTCAGGTCGTGTAGCCGGGCCATCATCACCGCCCACCACGGTGAATCGGCCATGTCCTTGAACACCAGCCGCCCGCCGGGGTTCAAGCGCGACGCCGCCGCACGGATCGCCTCGGGCCGCATGTCTTTCGGAAGATGATGCATCACGTCGAGCATGGTCACAACGTCGAACGCTTCCTCCGGCCACGCCTCGACCTCCCGCGCACAGACAAAACGCCAACCCCCGCCGGCCTTGTCCGTCGCGGCCCGCGCTTCGGTCAACACATCCTCCGAAACGTCGACACCGACGCCCGAGTTCGCCCGGCCGAACGACGACAGCAACCCCGCCAGCAGCCCCCGCCCGCAGCCGATGTCCAGCACCCGGCCGCCCGGCGGAACCGCGCCCAGCACCCACTCGAACGGGCAGATACGCGGCCGGGTCCGCATCATCCAACGCGTCACCGCGCCGCGGTCCGAGAACAACTCGTCGGCCCGCCTGCACAGCGCTTCCACGCCCGGCACCGCGGGGGCGCTGGCGTCGTCACCGGCAGTGGACGATGCTGCAGGGGCGGAAAACGGCGGCATGTGTCCCCTATCGGCCGACGAACCCGCAAACCGGCCAACCCGACGCGGCGCGGCATCGTACCGGCCGTGTCCGGCCCAACCGCTCACGCCCACGCGCCAGCCCCGACCCCGTACCTTCTCCCCGCATGCCCGAACCGGACGCCCCGCCCATCCCGGCCGACGCCGACGAAACCGCCGCCACCGACCACGCGGCGTCAATCCCGCTGTGCGTCGATCTCGACGGCTCGCTCGTGGCGACCGACACGCTCTGGGAGTCGTGCCTCCAGCTTGTGCAGCGGAACCCGCTGGCGCTGCTCTCGGCACTCAAGACGCTTTCCGACGGCCGGGCCGCGTTCAAGCAGCGCGTCTCGGACGTGTCGCCGGTCGATCCGACGGTGCTGCCCTACCGGCCGGAGGTGCTGACCATCATCGAGGCCGCGCGGGAAGAGGGCCGGCCCGTCTGGCTCGCCACCGGTGCCGACGTCGCCAACGCCCGCGCCGTCGCCGACCACCTCGGGCTGTTCGACGGCGTCTCCGCGACCAACGACGGCTCCACCGACACCCCCGTCAATAACGTCGGCCCCGCGAAACTCGACGCACTCCGCGCCCACTTGGGCGATGTCCCCTTCGACTACGTCGGCGACAGCACGCAGGACCTCGCGCTCTGGAAAGCCGCGCGCACCGCGTACACCGTCGGTGCCGCCAGCCACCACACCCGCGACCTCCGCGACGAGGGCGTCAACGTCCACGCGCTGGTCCCCGACCGCACGTCCCGCTGGGGCTCGTTGTTCAAGGCCATCCGCCCGCACCAGTGGGCGAAAAACCTGCTGCTGCTGCTGCCCATGATGACCGGCATGGCCGTGGGCGACCTGTCGCGGTGGGCACTCGTGATCCCAGCCATCGCCGCGTTCTGCCTCGCCGGCTCGGCGGTGTACCTCACCAACGACCTGATCGACCTTCCCGCCGACCGCCAACACCCGCGCAAGTCCAAACGCCCGCTCGCGGCGGGCAAACTGCCGATCCCTTGGGCGCTGCTGGCGATCCCGGTGTGCCTGCTGGGGGCTTTTGTGGTCGCCGGTTTGTTGTCGTGGAAGCTCGGCAGTTCGTCGTTTGTCGCCGTGGTGGCGGTGTATCTCGTGACCGCGATGTCGTACGCGCTGCACATCAAGGGCATCGCGATGCTCGACGTGATCTGCCTGGCGCTGCTCTACGTGCTGCGCATCATCGCCGGCGGCATCGCCGTCGGTCTGTTCCCCACGGCGTGGCTGCTGGCGTTCGGGTCTTTCCTGTTCCTCTCCCTCGCCTTTGCGAAGCGCTACAGCGAGTTGGCGATGATCCTCGACCGCGGCGATACCCAGGCCGCCGGGCGGAACTACCGCACCGACGACATCCCGCTGGTGATGATGATGGGCGTGATCGCCGGCTACCTGTCGGTGCTCGTCCTGGCGTTCTACATCAACCGCGACCTGGCGGGCGACAGCCTCCACGAAGACCTCTACGCCCACCCCGAGCGCCTCTGGCTGGTCACGCCGATCATGCTCTACTGGATCAGCCGGCTATGGTTCCGGGCCCACCGGCGGACCCTCCGCGGCGACCCGCTGCTGTTCGCGATGAGCGACCCGGTCACCTACGGCCTCGTGGGCCTGACGGCGGCGATCGCGGCGTGGGCCCACTGAACCCCGATTCGATAGCGACCGTAAATACAGCGACATCAATAATTTAAGATGATCGCTTGACTTTTTCCGTTTCCGCCGCTCAAGTGTTGCACCCGGCTACGGCCGATGGACAGGGGGCCCGGAAGGTCCGAAAACTCCCTCCCGGGAAAAGCCCGGCCGTGGTTGAGCCGAGCCTGAACCGCACCGATCCCCGCCGCGTATCGGCGACCCGCATGGCCAAAAAGAAGTCCACCAGCACGAAGAAAAAGGCCGGCACCAGCCGGGGACGCACCCGTGGGCGCGCCGCCTTCAACGTCAAGGACGCCGAGGGCAAGCACCTGGTCATCGTCGAGTCGCCCACCAAGGCCAAGACGATCAACAAGTACCTCGGGCCGGACTACCACGTCATGGCCTCGGTCGGGCACGTCCGCGACCTGCCCAAGTCCGCCCCCAAGGGTGCCAAGCGCGAAGACCACCCGGTTCCGGGGGTCGACCTCAAGAACGACTTCGAGCCCAGCTACGAGGTCATGGCCGACAAGAAGCAGACCGTCGGCGATCTGAAGAAGGCCGCGAAGGTCGCCGCCGACGTCTGGTTCGCGACCGACCTGGACCGCGAGGGCGAGGCGATCGCGTGGCACCTCGCCGAGGCGCTCAAGATCCCGGTCGACTCGGCCAAGCGCGTCGTGTTCAACGCGATCACCAAGGCCGAGATCGAGCACGCCTTCGAGAGCCCGCGTTCCATCGAGACCAACCGCGTCGACGCCCAGCAGGCCCGCCGCATCCTCGACCGCATCGTGGGCTACCAGGTCTCGCCGCTGCTGTGGAAGAAAGTCGCGGGCGGCCTGAGCGCCGGCCGGGTGCAGTCCGTCGCGACACGCCTGGTCGTCGAACGCGAACGCGAGATCGAGGCGTTCATCCCCGATGAATACTGGAAGATCACGGGCTTTTTCACCCCGACCCCCGACGAAGCGAAGAAGCTCGGCGAGGCGTGGCGGGGCTTCTTCTACACCGCCGACGACCAGAACGACCGCACCATTAAAGAGCAGAACGCCTGGCTCTCCGACCGCGGCGTGATGCGGGCCGAGCTCGTCGATCTCAAAGGCAAGAAATTCGAAGCGACCGAGCGCAGCAGCGCCCTGAAGATCGCCCAGCAGCTCGGCTTCAACCTCGACGACACCGTCGAAACCACGGACGAGAAAGCCAAGGGCCCGGCCCAGCAAAAGGTCCGCTACCTCGGCGGCATCGCGTCCGACGCGCCCGGCTACCGCATCGACTCGATCGAGACCAAGCGCACCAGCTCGCGCCCCGGCCCGCCCTTCATCACTTCGACGATGCAGCAGCAGGCGTCCACTCGCCTCGGCTTCAACCTGCAGCGCACCATGCGCGTCGCCCAGCAGCTCTACGAGGGCATCGACCTCAAGGGCGCCCGCGGGCAGACCGGCCTGATCACCTACATGCGTACCGACTCGACCCACCTGTCGGGCGATGCGCTCACCATGGCCCGCAACTGGATCGACGGCAAGTACGGCAAAAAATACCTGCCCGACAAACCCAACTTCTTCAAGTCCTCCAACAAAGATGCGCAGGAAGCCCACGAGGCGATACGCCCCACGGACGTCACGATCACGCCCGAGTCGATCCGCAAACAGCTTTCTGAAGAGCAGTTCAAGCTGTACGACCTGATCTGGCGCCGCTTCGTCGCCTGCCAGATGACGCCCGCCCAGTTCGACGCCACCGCGATCAACATCGTCAACGACGACCAGACCGCGACCTTCCGCGCCACCGGCCGGGTTCTGGTCTTCGACGGCCACCTCAAGGTCACGGGCCTGCCCAAGTCCGACGACGTGCTCCTGCCCGAAGGGCTTAAGGAAGAGCAGGACGTCGCGCCGATCGACCTGGACCCGACGCAGCACTTCACCTCGCCACCGCCGCGCTTCACCGAGGCGTCGCTGCAAAAGAAGCTCGAAGAAGAAGGCATCGGCCGGCCGTCCACCTACGCCGCGATCATCGGCACCATCCAGGACCGCAAGTACGTCGATACCGTTACGCCCCGCGACAAGCGCCTCATGGCCACCGACCTGGGCAAGGTCGTCACCGACATGCTCGTCGAGGCCTTCCCCGGCATCCTCGACGTCGGGTTCACCCGCGAGATCGAGTCGCACCTCGACGAGATCGAGTCCGACGAGCGCGACTGGCGCAAGACCCTGCACGAGTTCTACGACCCCTTCGTCGGCAAGCTCGCCCACGCGATGGAAAACCTCACCCACGCCAAGGCGACTGCCGAACCCGCCCCGCACACCTGCCCCAAGTGCGGCAGCGCGACCGAGTACAAGTTCGGCCGCAACGGGCGATTCCTTTCCTGCACCGCCTTTAACGTGCCCCCAGTCAAGGTCAAAGTGGAAGGCCACCCCGGGCAGTGGTGGCTGCACAAGGCCAAGGGCAAGGCCCGCCCCAAGGTCATGAGCGAAGACGGCAGCGACAAGGTCAACTGGACCAAGCTCAGCAAGGACGACAAAGAGAAGTTCCAGAAGCTCTCCGACGAGATGCCCGAGCCGTGCACTTACGCCGCGCCCATCGACCGCGACGGCAACCCGATGGAGCCCGAGCTCACCGACATCGTCTGCCCCGAAGACGGCCAGCCGATGATCCGCCGCACCGGACGCTTCGGCCCGTTCCTCGCGGCGTCGACGTACCCCGACGTGCAGTTCATCGTCAAGCTCGACCCCAAGAAGGGCCACGTCGTCCTGCCCAAGACCGAGCCGTTCGAGACCGACATCACCTGTCCGAAATGCGAAGAGCGCCCGCTCTACCTCCGCGACGGCAAGAACGGTTTGTGGCTGAGCTGCTCGGGCTTCCCCAAGTGCCGCGGCCGCGTCGGGTTCACCACGCTCGAAGACGACAAGCAGGCCGAGCTCGAAAAGGCCTGGAAGAAGCACGAAAAGGAACACCCCGTCCCCGAGATCAAGACCACCGACGGCCGCGTACTCAAGGAAGGCGACAACTACATCCCCGTTCTCGCGGGTGATTCAGCAGGCGACCCGGTGGGGTCGATCGACCCCGACGACAGCGCGGTGGGCGTGGACGCGGCTTGACTGAAACTCCCCTCCCGCCGGGAGGGGTTGGGGGAGGGTGCCCCAATATCGCCATCACGATACGTGGCCGCCACTGCGAGTTGCAATCGCTGTCTTGTTATCCGTTGGTTGAAGGTTCTTCCGCAACGAGCACCCTCCCCCGGCCCCTCCCAAAGGGAGGGGAGTTGAAGACGTTTACACCACCCCCGAATCCTTCCCGCCAAACTCCACCAGCGAGTCATCCTCGTCGTCCATCGGCAGGACGCCGAACAGCTTGCCCTGACCGGCCCGCGGCTTGCGCTTGACCACGCGCTGGAAGAACATGTTGTTGGGGATCTGAAACAAATGCCCGTCCTCGCTGCGCAGCGTCGTGTGCAGCAGGCTGATGTCGGTGACGGTGCCCTGGATGTCGTCCGGCGGCAGTTGGAGGTGGTCGCCGATGCGGAACGGCCGGCTGCCCATGAGGATCAGCGAGCACAGCACGTTGCTCAGCACCGACCACACGGCGACGAACCCGATGGCCACGAGCGTGACCGCCGCCGTCGCCGCGGCCCAGAAGTTCTCCAGCAGGTTCCAGTGGTTGAGGATCGCCGCCCCGCCGAGGATGAAGACCAGCCAGCGCAGCACCGTCCGCAGCGTCACGCCCACCGACGGGTCGAGGTGCGAACTGCGGACCAGCAGCTTGAGCCCACGCCCCAGCAGCACGTAGGCCACGATCATGATCAGCAGGATCACGCCGGTGCCGACGATCTCGGTGGTGTATTGCTCGGCCCGGGCCAGCCACTGGTCGGCGGACGACAACTTTTCGATCAGCGCCGCGTCGTGCGAACGCGGTGCCGGAGGCGCAGCCGGGTCCTGGTTGTTCTGGGCGAGCAGAAGCGGGAGCGGAGGAAGCATGCGGGCAGTGTAAAGCCCGCACGTTCCGGCGTGAGCTATCGGTAAACAAGCGTGTGCCGCAGCGACCCGTCGCCCAGCCGGGTCCACTCGACGCGCGGCTCGGGACTGAGCCCCGGCGCCGCGATGCGCGGCGGCAGGTCGTTGCGCGACGGCTCGAGCAATTCGAACCGTCGCGTCGCGCCGCCGGGAATGCCGAACTCGAACACGCCCGGGTCGGCCGAGCTGAGCGTGCTTTCGTGCCCCTGCTCGACGCGGCGCACCGCGAACTTGATCGCCTGGAGCTGGGTCTCGAGGTCGTCGAGCCGGTCAGGCACGGGCCAGCCCTGCTGGTCGTAGTACCGCACCGCCGTCGCGAGGAACTCGAGGCCCTCGGTCGCCGCCGACATCGCCGGCGCCTCCATGCCCTGCACGTAAGCCGCCCAGCGGCGCTGCATGGACGACGGGTTGCTCCCACCGAACGCCTCGGCGAACGCCACGCCTTCCTCCCGCCCGGTGCTCACGGCCTGCAGGTAGCGGTTGAACGCGTCGCGGTACTTGCCGTCCTCGCCGTGGATCAGGAAGTACACGACCGACCACGCCTGCGCGTAGATCAACCCCGAGTGGTCCGCGTCCGTATGCAGCGCGTCGCCCCACTGCCGCTCGCTCAGCCCGAACAGCGTGCCCAGCGGCAGCGTCTGTCGGCCCTGCAACGCCTGGCGAACCCGTTTGAGGCGCGTCCGGTCCGTCGCGCCCACCACCAGCCGGCCGTTGACCAGCGGCGCGTCCTCGAAGTACTGCGCCAGCCCTTCGTTCACCCACGTCGGCAGGTCCGGCCCCAGGCGCGTCCACGCGAACTGGTGGAACCCTTCGTGCTGCAGCACCGCGTAGGTCTCGTCGATGCGCTCGTTGTCGATGTACGTCGCCAACCCGCGGGCGTCGTGGGTGACAAAAAACATCCCGCCCGAGTGCCGCGCCTCGATGCCCAGTGATTTGAGAAACGCGTGGTAGTCCTCGCTGCGGCTGAACAGGTACAGCGGCATCGGCCCAGAGTCACGCTGCTCGAACGCCGCGAAACGCCGGACGTACTCATCGAAGACCGCGTCCATGTGCCGGCCGAAGGGCACGGTCTGCGTCCGCGTCAAATCCGTGTGGATGTGGTAGTGGTCCGACGCGAAGACCTGGAGCCTCGGCAGCTCTGCCGCAACCACCGCCGGCACGAGGCACCACAGCCACGCCAGCGTCCAGAGCAGGGGTCGGTATCCACGCATCGGCGTGGAGAAAATCGACCCGTCGCCGCGCCCGCTGCGGCCGACCCGCGGTTACCGGAAGCGTTCGCCCGTTATCGGCCCGTGCCATCCGCACCGACCGCACAACCGGCCGAGCCCGAACGGCACCCGACCACCGGCAAAGCAACCCAACCGCGTTTAGCGGGCGACGCGCAGCGTCCCCCGCCTCACGCCACCTTCACCGCCGCAGCCTGGGCCTTGACGCACAGCTCCGCCGTCTTGAGCGCGTGTTCCTGCGTCATCGCCGTCTCCGTGCCGTCCAGGCAGTCTCGGATGAGCCGGCCGAAGTAGGGGTAGCCCACCTGCCCGGAGACCGAGAAGCGTTGCTGCCCGTCCGCGTTGGAGAGGAAGACCTGGTTGCCGCCGTTGTCGGTGGTGACGTCGATGTACTTGCGGATCTCGATGAAGCCCTCTGTGCCGATGATGAACGCACGGCCGTCGCCGAAGACCGGGAAGTTGTGGGGCGTGAACCAATCGACGCGTCCGTACATCGTCGTGCCGTTGTCGCCGACTAGGTGGTAGTCGCCGAAGTCCTGCAGCTCGGGGTATCCGGGGTTGCCGTAATTACCGACGTGGGCGGAACTCACCGTGGCGTCCTTGCAGCCGGCGTAATACAGGAATTGGTCGATCTGGTGGCTGCCGATGTCGCAGATGATCCCGCCGTACTGATCGAGCTTGTAGAACCAGTCGGGCCGTTTGTCGTAATCGCCGACGCGGTGTGGGCCGGTGATCTCCATGTGCACGACCCGGCCGATTGCGCCCTGCTCGATGAGTTGCCCGGCGTAACCCGCGCTTTCAACGTGGAGCCGCTCGGAGTAGTAGACCATGTATTTCTTGCCGGTCCGCTTGACCGCGTCCCACACGTTGCTGAGCTGGTCCAGCGACACCAACGGCGTCTTGTCCGTGAAGTAGTGCTTGCCGGCGTTCATGCAGGCGACGCCCAGCGGCGCCCGCTCGTTGGGGATCGCGGCGGCCGCGACGAGTTGGACTTCGTCGTCGTTGAGGATCACGTCCAGGTCCGTGACGTGCTGCGCCCCGCGTTCCTCAGCCATCTTCCTGGCCTTGTCCGGGTCCGCCTTGTCGAAGACGTACTTGAGCGTCGCGCCCGCCTCGGTCAGGCCGTTGGTCTGCCCGAAGATGTGCCCGTGGTCCATCGCGGCGACCGCGAAACAGAACTCGCCGGGCTCCACCACCGGCTCGGGTTTGCCCTGCGGGGCGTAATTCATGCCGTCGGATGCGGAAGCCATGTCGATTCCTCGTGAATGCAAAAGCCCGATGCTACCGCAATCCACCGCGCCACAGCGCCAACACTGGCATCGGCGGCTCTCGGATGACGTGTGCCGTGGTCCCCGGACCGCCGACACCGTCGGCGGCTTTGTAGAACGCCTCACGCCTTCAACGGGAACTGGTCCAGGTCCTGGCCGAACGCGATGTCGTGGCCGTCGAGGTCCTGGATGCCGAACTCCAGGCAGCCGTAGTCTTTCTCGTGGAGTTCGTAGTCGATCTTCGCGCCCGCGGCGGAGAACTCGTCGTACAGCGCCTTCGCGTCGTCCACCCAGAAGTACGCGTTCCACATGTGATGCACGATCTTCCAGTTGGGCACGATCCTGTCCGGCTCGTCCGTCTGGCTGAGCATGATGCACAAATTGTCCCGCCACACCATGCAGAACCCCGGCGGGTCGCCCCACAGCTTGTCGTACTTGAACCCGCAGCAATCGCGGAAATAGTCGGCGGACGCTTTCACGTCACGCACGAGCAGGACCGGGGCGGAGGTCGTGAGCTTGGGCATTTATTGTGTCCCGGTTAAAGTCACGTTCTGTACCATTATAGATTCGTGTCCGACCGCTCTCCGATCACGTTCAGTCATTGCCAAGCGGAGTATGGCGGGTTTTTCGTAAGAAGGCTTGGGGGGAGCCCCGCGAGCGTCGGCCGATGTCGTTCATGGCATTCGACCCGCCGGCCAGCTCAGGAATTGGAAAACCATCCGGAACAGCTTGCACGCGGCGGCGATGTCTTTGGCCGCGGTCCGTACGGCTCGAATCCCCCGGTTTCCCCGAGCTCGACAGATCCGGCGACTGCTTGACGGTCCGCGACCATGGCGTGACGACGGATGACTGCCCGTTTGGTTCCCGCCCAGCGGATTAATTCAGGTCCGGGGCGACCCACGCGTTACGGATCACGCGTTTCATGGCCGGGTACTGCAGCACAAACTCGCGGTTGAACTCGCGCGGGGTGGCGAACCACTTCCACAGGAAAGCCCCCGCCACCGCCGGCTCGCCCTCGACGGCTTCGAGCGCGATGGCCATGCAGCGCAGCTTTGTCGTGTTTGCGGCCTCGGCGTCGCCGACACGGTCGTCCTCCCAGGGCCGCAGCGCCGCGGCCGTCGAAAGCGCGTAGCCCAGCTCGGTGAACACGACGGGCTTGCCGTGTTCGTTTCGCACCTTTCGCATCGTGGTCATCTGTCGCGCCCACGCCTTAGGCAGCCCTTCGTAGTCCGGCGGCCCGTCGAGCCCGCGGCCCAATGCGAAGTACGCCTGGATGCCGACGATATCCAACGCGTCCCAGAAGCGGACGTGTTCGTACTCGTCCCAGTTCGCGGCGTAGGTGAGCGGGCCCGCGTAGCGTTGGCGGACCTTCGCGATCAGGCCGCGCCAGACGGCCTCGTGCCCCTCGTTGGAGAGCTGTTTGAGTTCGGTGCCCACGGCCAGCAAATCGACGCCGTGCGTTTCGGCCAGCTCGGCGTGGTGAATGATCCAGCGTTCGTAGTCCCGCCAGAAGCGTGCTTCGTCTTCGGGGTTGTCGAAGGCGATGTCGCCGCGCCACGCGAACCCGGTGCGCCAGTACGCCAGGTGCGGCTTGATCATCACCTTCATCCCCCGCTCGTGCGCGAGCCGGGCGGTGGCTTCGACGGTGTCGGCGTCGCGGTCGCTCCAGCGCAGCGCGCCGTCTTGACTGATCCGCGCGTACGGGTGGATCGTGACCCAGTTCGCGCCCAATGCCGCAAGCTCGTCGAGTGTGGCCGGCATGTCGGGCCCGTCCCACTCGCCCGGGCCGTTGCGGAAGCAACTGATTGTGATCCCACGGATCGGCCCGGCAAAAAGTTCGTGGGCGGGGTCGGTCCCGGTTTGCCCCGATGCGCCACCGACCGCAAAAACGGTCAGCAAGACCAAGAATATTCGCAGGACACCCGAGCACGACATCCTCTCCATCTTACGTCGTGTGCTGGAGATTCCCGAGCCCGGATATGAGTCTAAACTGGCTCGCCATGGACGCCCGCCTCGCCGACATCGCCCGCAAGATCGACCACGGCGACCGCCTCGACGCCGACGACGGGGCCCTGCTGTTCGACACACCCGATCTGTGGACGCTCGGCGAGCTGGCGAACCGTGTGCGTCGCGCCAAGCACGGCGACGCCGCGTACTACAACGTCAACCAGCACCTCAACTACTCCAACGTCTGCCTGCTGAGCTGCCGGTTCTGCGAGTTCCAACGCAAGCCCGGTCAGGCCGGGGCGTACGAGTTTTCGATCGAGCAGATCGCGCAGAAGGGGAGGGACGCGCAGGCCCGCGGTGCGACCGAGATGCACATCGTGGGCGGGCTGCACCCGAAACTTTCATTCGACTACTACCTGGAGATGCTGCGGACGCTCAAGACAGAAGCACCCAAGCTACACCTCAAGGCGTTCACGGCCGTGGAGATCGTGCACCTCGCGCGGGTGAGCAAGCAGGCGCTGCGGAAGGACTTCGCCGGCGGCGTGAAGGTCGTGCTCGAAGCGCTGCGTGACGCCGGTCTGGATTCGCTGCCGGGGGGCGGGGCCGAGGTGTTCGACGACCGCGTCCACGACGAGGCCTGGCGGGGCAAGATCCGCAGCGACGAATGGTTGACCGTCCACCGCGTCGCCCACGAGGTCGGGCTGTTCACCAACGCGACGATGCTGTACGGGCACATCGAGACGCGCGAGAACCGCGTCCAGCACCTGCTTAAGCTGCGCGACGAGCAAGACCACGCGCTGCAGAACGAATTGCCGGGGCGGTTTCAGTGCGTCATCCCGCTGCCGTTCTTCCCCGACGGCTCGGCGCTCCAGCATCTGCCCGGCCCGAGCGGCCTGGAAAACCTGCGCACCCTCGCGGTCGCCCGGCTGATGCTCGACAACATCGAACACGTCAAGGCGTTCTGGATCATGCAGACGCTGCCGATGGCCCAGGTCATGCTCGACTGGGGCGCCGACGACGTGGACGGCACGGTGGTGTGGTACGACATCACCAAGGTCGGCGGGGCCGGCACGCACCAGGAAGTCACGATCGACACGATGCGGCGCACGATCCGCGAAGCGGGCTACCGCCCGGTCGAGCGCGACACGCTGTACCGGCCGGTGGTGCGCGACGGAGCCAAGTGGTCAGTACACCATGCGTCCGACACTACCGCAGACCGGGTCTACATCCTGAAGTGATACCGAGTTGGTTTCACCCCGCCTCGCCGGGACACACATACAAAACTTCCGACAGATTCATTTCATCCTGCTCGCGACACGACGCGACCGAAGGCACAGAACCGACGACAGCGCGACAAGCAGCCCGGCCGACGATGGCTCGGGAACAACATCGAAGACCAGGATTCGACTCTCATTGCCCTCCGCGACAAACAGTTGGCGGCTTTCCGCGTCAATCGCCAGGGATTGGGGGTTCTTAATGCCGCCAATCATGAAATCGCCGAAGCCTGTTTCAGACACCCGGGTAGAGAAGTCGGGCGAAAACTCGACCAGCATGTTCTCCTGCGATGCTTCGTCCCTTCCACCGGCAAGAAAATTCCCGGTCTGTGGGTCAATATCGAGGCCACGGAAACGGAACCCGATGTCCGGCAATGGGATCCTGCTCAGTTGCTGAAACCCCGGCGTGTACTCGTAAACCACTTCCGTTCTCTGGGTGACTCCCTCGGTTGTGGCAACCCAGATATTCCCGGTGTCCGGGTGCGTTGCGATCGCGGCGATATCGGTCGTAATACTCAACCCCAAAAAAACCAAGCGTGTTTCGTCTGCCGGCGTAATGGTGTACGCGGTGTTGGACGCCAACCTGCCCGCGATGATGTCGCCCGTCGCCCGGTCGAGCGCCGCCGAGCCGAAGGTCACGAAGGTGTTTCGGTTGAGTTCCGGGTAGATCGACTCGCCGACAAAGTCGCCGTCGAACGTAAACACGCGCTTGACCGCGACCGATCCGTTTCCATTCAAAAACCCTCCGCCGCCCAAGACCGTCACGGTTTCAGCCGACTCGTCCATGACGATACCGGTCGTCGACATCGACGCAAGCAAGCCGTTGGGCGATTGCACGTTTGTGGTGAATTCGTGACTGAATTCGAGCTGACCGAACAGACCCGCCGACGCGGCCATACTCATCACCGAAGTAATCAGGAACGTTACGCCGACTCTGAAGGTTTTCATCTTTCAATCTCCCGGTTGGCCAGTCCCAATAGGATAGCAGGCGAGCGTTCAGGCTGCCGTGTCCGAGATATGTTCCCGAGTCACGTTCTGTCGCATATCACCGTGTCTGTCGCGTTTGGGATAGGTGATCTCGGATGCACCGATGCCGAGATGATTCGACAGTGATCAAGAAACACCTTTAGGCCGTTTGTATCGACGAGCAAGAACTGACCCGGCGTGGCATCCTCGGTTGATCCGGGGATCGCGAGCGGCGTCTAAGCGAGCGATTCGTTATCTCACGGAATGTGCCGTGACGAATACCGCCCTCTTGCACGGCGCACTCGCCCGCCCCCTTTCCTCATTCTTCACCGCCCGAACTTCACCTCCGACCGCAGCTCGTTGGTCTCCGCGTCGTGTTGCCAGACGATGCGGGCGGGCGGGCTGAGTTGCGCGGCCACAATCGTCGGCAGGGGCTCGCCGTCCACGGCCGAGAGTTCGAACGCGTGCGCCTCGTCCCTGCGGTCGTGGTAGAGGAACAGGTCGTCGTCGGCCGCGTCGTACACCGTCTGCTGGCCGTGGGTCTGGTGGGTCAGGGCGAAGCGGCGGTCGCGCAGCGCGGACTTCAGGCCTTCCAGGTCGTCAGGCATCGGCTCGCCGTCGCGGTGCAGGTATTGCAGGCCGGCGGCGAGGAATCGCAGCCGTGACAGCGCGGCGCTGTAGTGGTCAGGCTCGAGGTCGGCGAGGAACTTGCGGTAGCGCTGCTCAAACGGCTTGGGGTCGTTGGAACCGAAGGCTTCCGCGAAGGCGCGGTCGGGGTTGCGGTTGTTGCTCAGGAGCACGAGGTAGCGTTCGAAGCCAGACTGGACCTTCCGCGAGTCGTGGATCAGGAAATGGCAGATGGACCAGGCCTGGTCGTACTGCAGGCTGCCCCACGCCGAGCCGCCTCGCAACTGGGCGAGCCAACGCTCGGACTCGATGGTGAGCATGTCTCCGAACGGGATCGCGCGGTCGTTCTCGACGGCCGTACGGACGCGCTCGAGCCGGCGGGCGTTGACGATGCCGTGCCGGACCTTGCCCGCGACGACGATGGCGTCGCCGAAGTACTCGGCAAGGCCTTCGTTGACCCAGATGGGCAGGTTGTCGCCGGCTTTGATGAAGGCGAACTGGTGGAAGCCTTCGTGCTGGAGCGTGGAGAAGATCTCGCCGCGGTCGCGCTGCCCGATGAAGGTGGCGAGCCCGGTGTCGTTGCCGCGGTAGAAGAACATGCCGCCCGAGCCGGTGGCGTCGATGCCGTACGGGGCGAGGGTGGCGTGGTAGTCGTCGTAGGTGCGGAGGAGGTACATCTTCTGCTTGGAGCGGGCCTCGCCGCGCAGGGCGCGGAGGGTGCGGGCGTACTCCGCGAAGATCAGGTCCATGTGCAGGCCGTACTCGAGCGCCTCGTCGCGCGAGAGGTTGGTGTGGATGACGTAGTGGCGGGTCTCGTAGGCGGTGAGTTCAGGCTGTGCCCGGGCCGAACCGGTGGGGCCGGCGGCGCATAACAAAAGCATGAAGAACAAGGACGCGATGCGGGCCGTCACGATAAGCCGGGGGGCTTGGAACGACTGGGTTCGGGGCAACAACACGCAAGACCTCCAGAAAACACGAGGCAAGACGAAAAAACCAAAACTCGGCTTGACCGGACCGCCAAACCGATCACATCATAGAGTCGGGCCTGTGTTCTCCGAAGTCTCTGGAGTCCATGTATGGTCGCGCCGCTGAGGTTTGAATCCGTCCGTCCGCTGGTCCGCTACGTCGACGAAGACGTGGCCGTCATCGATACGCACTTCCGCGTCCGGCCCGGGCTGGCCGCCGAAGACTGCCGCCCCGCCGACCAGGACCCCCGGCCGGCGGTCGTGGTCCACGTCGAGATCGAGGGCGACAGCGGGTTTTTCGACGAGGGCGACACGCCAATGCGGCTTGAGACGGACGGGCAGGGCAGCGTGCGGTTCGAGCTGTGTGCGCCGCACCGCTGGTGGCCGTCGGGCATGGGTGAGCAACCCTTGTACACGCTGAAGATCGCGCTGCTGGCGGACGACGAGCCGCTGGACGAGCAGCGGGTCACGTTCGGGCTGGCGTCGGTACGTCGCGAGCGGGCGCTGGGGCACGACTTCGAGCCGGTGCTGCTGGTGAACGGCCGCATCTGCGAGGTGCGCGACGTGCTCGTGATCGACCAGGCCGACGCCGCGGCGCTGCTGCCGGCCACGGGCGAGTCGCTGCTGCTGGTGCGCGACCACTACGGCGACCAGACGCTCTACGACGCCGCCGACCGCGCGGGGATCCTGCTGGTGCAGTCGGTCCCGATCGACGAGAACGGCCGGCCGTCCGACGCCGTGCGGGCCCAGCTCGACCGGCTGGCGTCGCACCCGTGCCTGGCGGGCTACTTCGTGGGCCACCTCGGCGGGCTCTCCGACCGCGTCGCCGACGCCGTGCGCGAGATGGACCCGACCCGCAGCGTCTTCCGCCGGTTCCCGGTCGATCCGGTCGGCTGAGACGCGGGTGCCGAAGCACATCCGTTTGATCGCCGCGCCCGGGCCGACGAACCCCGGGCCGCGATCGGCGTAGAACGGTCAACATGCGGTTTTACCCACCTTCACAGACCTCTTGGCGGGCCGGTATACTCGACGCCCATGTGGACCCGGCGTCTGAGTTTCCGCACCAAAGTCCTGGTGTTCATGACCCCGCTGCTGCTGCCCGTCGGCGGCGCGGGGCTGGACCGCGACGCGCCCGCCGTCTCCCGGCCGGGCACGGACCTGCGCCCGGTCTCGGCGACCTCGCTGGGTCTCCCCCAGGCCCAGGCCGCCTCCACGCAACCCGAAGACGACCGATGATCTGTGCGATCGGTCGGGGGCGCTTCCGAGTCGTTGCCTTGATGGCATTGATCGCCTCGATTGCTTTGGTCAGCGTGAGTTGTCACGCGGGCAACGAGTCAACGGGTGATCTTGGGAAACCTGAATCGCAGCGCACGGAGAGGGAAAGCGCAGCGCCGCCTGATCGCCCGGTCGCGATTCCGCAGAGCGACATCGATGATGCGGCGATTCCCAAGGAACCCGAACCCGTGCCCGGGCCAGACGACGCGGAGGCGGCACCCGACATCGACACCTGGCTCGAACGCATCGAAGCCCGCGCCGCCGACGTCCGCACCCTGCACAGCAAGGTCCGGCACCAGACGATTCAGGCGCTGCTGGGCGACGAGCAGGTCCGAGTGGGCGACCTGTTTTACGCGGCACCGGACGAAGACGCGGATCAGCCGAACGAACGCCTCGCCGTGCACTTTCAGCGCGAGCTGATCGGCGGCGCGGTGCAGCCGGTCGACCGCTGGCTCATCTTCGACGGCCGCTGGCTTCTCGACATCGACTACGAGAAGAAGCAGGCCACCCGCCGACAACTCGCCCCCGAAGACGCCGACGGCGACGACGCCCGGGCCGCCTTGCCGATCCCGATCCGCCTGAACCGTGAGGAAGTGCAAGCGCGGTATGCCGTCGCCTTCATCGCGCCAGAGGACCCCCGCGCGACGGACGTGCCCGAGGACGCCATCGGCCTGCGCTTCACGCCGCACCCCGGAAACGAGGCCGAGCCGTTCGACGCGTGGTTCGACACCGAAACGATGCTCCCCGTCCTCGCCGTCACCGGCGACCCCGACGGCGACCTGACGCGAATCCTGCTCTACCAGACCACGCCCAACGCCGACGTGCCCCTCGAGCGCCTCACGACCCTGCCCCCCGATGCGCCCGGGTGGGACGTCCAAATCGTGCCGCTGGACGACACCGGCGGCTGACCACGCGCCCGCCGGGTGTGATACGGTGTCTCTCCGTTCCGATTTCCCCCCACCGTTTGCCCCCCGTACCGAGGAGTTCCGATGTCCGAAGCCGACCCCAACGCCACCAACGCCCAGAGCGGTCAGCGCCAGTTCGGCCTGCGCGTCAACGAAGACAAAATGCAGACGCACTACGCCAACGCGTTCCGCGTGCACACCACCACCGACGAGGTCATGCTCGACCTGGGTTTCAACATGGTGCAGGTCAACCGCCAGCCCCAGGCCGACCCCAAGGCCCCCGCCGGCATGGTGCAGATCAACTGGGACCAGCGCGCCGTCGTGAACTACCGCACCGCCAAGGGCATCGCCATCGAGCTCGGCCGGATCATCCGCGCCTACGAAGAGCGCTTCGGCGAGATCCAGATGCCGCAGAACCAGCAGGCCGCCCCCGGTGCCGCGCCCGCCAATCAGGACGGTGACAACTGATGTGCAAAATCCACCCGGCGTCGAGGTTTGTCGCGGCCGCCGCGATCGCGGCGCTGGGGTGGGTCAGCACCGCAGCGCACGCCGAGCCCGTCGAGGGCCTGGTCGTCCCCAGCAAGCAGGTCACGCTCGCGGCGCCGCTGGACGGCATCCTTGAGTCGCTGCCCTTCGAAGAGAACCAGCCCGTCGAGGCCGGCGCGGTGGTCGCGAAGATGGACGACCGCATCCAGCAGGTCGAGGTGCTCAAGGCGAAGGTCCGCGCCGAGAGCCGGGCCGCGCTGGAAGAGGCCGAGCTGGTCCGCGACGAGATGCAGATCATGCTTGACCGCGCCGAGGAAGCCCTGGCCAGCAACGCCGCCAGCGAGTGGGAGGTCCGCCGCGCCCGGCTGCAGCGCGACCAGGCGATCGCCAAGGTTGCCAGCACGCAGGACGGCATGAAGCTCGCCGCCGCCGAACGCGACCTCCAGTTGGAAATCCTCGCCCAGCACGAGTTGCACGCACCCTTCGACGGGCGCGTGTTGCGCACGCTCGTGGAACCGGGCGCGACGCTCCAACGCGGCAGCGAGATCCTGGTCATCGTCCAGCTCGACCCGCTCGAGGCCGAGCTGTACATGCCGCTGTCCATGTTTGGCAAGCTCGAAGCGGGCGCGGACTACACCCTCCGTGCCGACCCGTCGATCACCGACGCCCCGCTCCCGGCGACCCTCAAAACCATCGACCCGCTGATCGACTCGGCCAGCCGCACCTTTCGTTGCGTGTTCGAGATCGACAACCCGGACGAAAAACTGCCTGCGGGGTTCTCGGTGTTTTACGACGCAGAACTCAACCAACGCACCGCGTCACAGAACTGATAAGAATTGCGCCCTGGTTAGCCGCGGTCCAACGGACCGCGCGTCCGCATCACTCCACCCCCGCAAACCCCAGCGATTCGCTGAGCCACTGGTCGCGTTTGAGCACGCCGCGGCGCTGGGCAACCGCGCGTTTCTGGGCGCGGCGCTGCGCCAGTCGAACCAGCACACGCGGCATCAACACGCCCAGCGCCGCGCGGACCGGCGTGGGGACGTAGCGGCGGATCACCTCATCGTCGAGTGCGATGACGGCCTCGGCCGAACCCGGGTCGCCCTGCCGCGCGGCGCGGCCGAAGAGCTGGCGGTCGATCCGTCGCGCATCGTTGCGCTCGGCGGCAAGCACGTGCAGGCCCCCCGCCTCCTTGACGCCTTCGCCCAGTTCGATGTCGGTGCCGCGGCCGGCCATGTTCGTCGCGATCGTGATCGCTCCGGGTTGCCCGGCCCGTGAAACGATCTCCGCCTCTTGTTCGTGCCGGACCGCGTTGAGCACCTCGTGCGGCAACCCACGCTGGAGCAGCAGCGTGCTGAGCGCTTCGCTCTCGGAGATGGACCTCGAACCCACCAGGACCGGTCGGCCCTCGCGGTGCAACTCCTGCACACGATCGGCGATGGCCTGCCGGCGCGTCTCACGATCCGGCAGCACGCGGTCCTTGCGGACCTTACGTACGCACGGCCGGTTCGTCGGGACACGGACCACTGGCGTGCGGTACGTCCGCCACAACTCGTGTCGTGCTTCCCACGCGGTGCCCGTCATGCCGCTGAGGTGCCGGTACATGCGGAAGTAGCGCTGGAACGAGATGCGGGCCAGCGTGTCCTTGGGCGCGGTGACCTCGATGCCCTCCTTCGCTTCGATCGCCTGGTGCAGGCCCTCGCGCCACGTGCGGTCGGGCATGAGTCGTCCGGTGGATTCGTCGACGATGACGACCTTGCCCTCCTGCACGACGTAGTGCTGCCCGGGGTGGAACAGCTCGCGCGCGGTCAGCGCCTGGGTCACGAGTTCCTCCGCCCGGCGTTGCCCGCGCACCGCGCCGCCGAACGCTTCGGACATCGAGAAAAGGTGGTCGCGCCCCGCCGGGGTCATCCGAACCTCGCGGAACTGCGTATCGACCTTGAAGTGTTGGCCGGCCTGGAAGCGGTCCGCCAGCAGCGACGCGGTCTGGTACGCGTCGGTCAACTCGGCGTTGGGCGCTTCGCCGGAAATGATCAGCGGGGTCACACCCTCGTCGATGAGTACGGCGTCGGTCTCGTCAACAATCGCGTACTCGAGCCCGCGTTGCACCATGCGGTGGGCCGACACGCCTTTGCCCGTGATGCGGTCGAGCATGACGTCCGGCAGGCCGCGCGTCCGGCCCTGCACCAGGCGGTCACGCAGAAAATCGGCGGCGGCCTCTTTGTTGGTCGTGTAGGTCACGTCGCAGTGGTACGCGGCACGGCGGGCGAGCGGGTCGAGTTCGCCGATGACAAACCCGACAGTGAGGCCACACGCCTCGTAGACCGGGCGCATCGTCTCGGCGTCGCGCTGGGCGAGGTAGTCGTTGGCGGTGATGACGTGGACACCACGCCCGCGCCAGGCCGCCACCGCCGCGGGCATCGTCGCCAGCAGCGTCTTGCCCTCGCCGGTGGCGACCTCGGCAATGCAGCCGTCGGCCATCGCCAACGCCGCGGCGACCTGCACCGGGTAGGCCTTGAGCCCCAACGCCCGCGACGCGTGTTCGCGCACCAGGGCGAAGGCGCGGAACCGGTCGGCGGCGGTGTCGCGCCCGCGCCGCACCGCTTCGCGCAGAACCGCGGTGTGTTCCCGCAGTTCTTCATCGGATAGCGCAGACAGTTCAGCGTCGTACGCGAGCACCCGTTTCGCTTTGCGGAGGTAGCGCCCCGTCCGCGGCACCCAGGGCACGGCGTAGCTCAACGCCGTGTCCCACGCCGCATCCATCCCCCGCAAATCCTTAGGCCCGCGCGGCGGCGTCGCCATCGTCCGCCACCACGCCGAGGGCGGGACGTAATCTGTTCCCGGCTCAGTCGTTTGGTTCGCCAACTGGCGAGCGTCTCGGGGAGTGGCCGCAAAACTCACACGACCCCCCGGTCTGCGATAGCCACTTCATGAACGACCACATTCGTGCCGACGATCTCCAGTTCAACCCGTTGCCAGAGCTTCAATCGCGACCGCAAGCGTTCGCTCATCTCTTCCAATACGTCACCGAAAGGCCATAGGTGGCAACCGGGCTCGAAACAACAGAAGTCGTCTTTGCGTGGGAGGAAATGAAGCGTGCCCCACACGCGAACTTGCTCGATCGGCCGTCCTGTGGTTTCCAACTCATCAACCACAAACGCAAGGCTTCGCGCGTCCAACCCGCGGACCTCGCGCACAATCGACTCGACGATCCGTTTGAGTTCGTGGCGAGAACGCTTCGTGCTTTTACTGCGACTTCGATCCATGCTGTAGGCGAGTAGCTAAATCTGGAACCGCTTCTGGAACAACCGACGAAGCTCCAGCCACCCCTGCTCAAGTAGGGGCTTGGGCTCGAACGTGAATCGGATGGTCACGCGTTGCCCGGCGCGCAGCGGCGGTGCACCGTCGGGCAACTCTGTTGGACGCACTTTGACTTCGAAGAACTGCTCCGCCGCCTTGCGCCCCTCCGGGTCGGTCAGGTCGGTCGCGATCGGGCCGCCCGCGGCGTAACCCAGTGCCGCCGACGGCAGTTCCTCGCGGCCGACGTCGCTGACCGTTTCGATCACGCCGCGGTACGTCACGTCGGGCCGGCCCGGCGTTTTAATCTCCACCTCCTGAGTCGTCAGCGTCGTGTCCTTGAGCTGCGGGCCGAGGTACTGGTCGGCCGCGGCACGGATGATCGTGTCGTCCAGAGACGCCACGACCCCCAGCGCGTCACCGCGCCGGACGAATCGGCCCGCCAGTCGATCTTCCTCGGCCGGCACCCAGACGCCCTCGCCGGTCAAGCGGGTTAGCAATCGATCGATCTCGCGGTTCGCGCGGTCGACCCGTGCCCGCAGCGCCGCGATCTGGTCGTCCACCATCTGCGACTCCGCCACGCCCTCGAGCCTAGCTTTACGCCGCTCGGCTTCAAGCCGACGGATCGTCGCCGCCAGCGTGTCGCGCTCGGCGAGTAGGTCCGCGTTGTCGCTGTCCACCGCGAGCAGCGCCTCGGCCTGCGTGCGCTGTGGCGCAACCGTGACCACGAAGCCGTCCGTTCCGGCATACACCGGCTCGAACCGCGTCGGCTCGACCAGGCCCGTCGCCCGCGCCCGGTCTGGAAGCGGGATGTACCCTGCCGCCGCCAACAAAGCCGCGACGAACCCGACAGACGCGAGCTGCGCGAGGCCGCGCGTCCGTTCCAGCTCGGCGTCCAGCAGCAGATACTTCACCCACTTGCCCAGCGGCACGAATACCCACGCGATGATCGACACCGCGGCCATCACCATGCCGACGAAAAACAACTTATCCGCCACGAACAATAGGATGCCCGCAAACAGAAAGATGCGGTAGATGAACGACGCGACGCCGTACACCGTCAGCCACCACCGTTCGGCCGGGCGGTGCGCCGAGCTGCGTGGGTTGCGCACGCGGTAGACGAACTTCTTGACCAGATACTTGAGGTAGTCGTTGCTGCGCTGGTAGAGGTTGGGCGTTTCCGTGAGGTCGCTGAGGATGTAGTACCCGTCGAAGCGGATGAGCGGGTTGGCGTTGAAGAGGATCGTGGACACGCTGGCGATGAACATGACGTTGTAGGCCAGCGCGTGGACCGCGCTGCCGTCGGTCGTGCGCGCCCAGACCACCGCGGCGATCGCGGCGACGGCCAGCTCGACGTACATCCCCGCCGCGCCCACGAACGCCCGCCGCCACTTGTTTCTAAACGCCCACGACGCCGACGCATCGACGTACGGCACGGGCATCAACACCAAGAGCATCACCCCAATGGTGTGGACCTCCGCCTCGACGCGCTCGCTGCGCCCGAAGCGTTTGACCGCGAAGCCGTGGCCGAGCTCGTGGATCACCTTGGCGATCACGAACCCGCCGTAGAGGTAGAACAGGTTCGACGGATCGAGCACGTTGCCCGCCTGCCGGAACAGGTCGTCGCCGCGGCCCGCCAGGTGCCACCCGCCGATGCCCAGCAGGACAAGCCACAGCGCGATGCCGACCGGGCCGAACACCCACGACACCGCGTGCTTCCACTTTTCCAGGAACCGCTCGGGGTCGATGAGCGGGATCTTGGCGAACATAATGTTCATCAAGTATCCGCCGACCTGCCGCTGGATACGCCGCTTGTACCGATCGAACATCCCCTCGGCATCGGGCGGCAGCTCCGCCGTGATGAGGTTGCTGGTGTAGAGCTGCCCGAGCAGTTGGATCGCTTCGCCCTGTGTGGGCGCCGCGTCGCCGAGCTGTTCGCCGACCGTGTTCCAGGCGTCGCCGACGGTGCGTTTCCCGTCGAGCAGCGAGACAAACCGGTACGCCGACTCGTCCAGCCGGAAGAACTGGTTGTTGCCCGGGTCGCGCAGGACGTGCCAGGTCTGGCCGCGGTAGCTCTGGCGGAACACCTGCACGACCCCGCGCAGCCGCGGCTTGAGCTCCGCGACGCGGTACCAGGATTCGTGAAAGGTTGGGCGTTCGATCGCCATGCCGGGTCACCACCAAAGCTTGAGCCGCAGCCAGTTCCGCGCATCCCGTGTCCAGACCCAGCCGGCGGCGCGGCGGTCGACGTCGATCTTCGCCACGCCCTCGATGCCTGGACGCAGCCAGGGGCGCGACTCTTCGAGCTTGAGTTTCACCCGAAAGGCGTTGCGGTCTTCGACGACCTCGGCGATGGGGTGGATCTGCTCGACCACGAACCGCAGCGGGTCGCCGGGCGCGGAGGCGGCGGCGAGGGTGCCGGTCATGCCTTCTTCGATCTCGGTGATGTCGGCGTCGGAGACGAGCATCTCGGCGCGTTGCTCGGTGAGCGGCGCGACTTCGAACAGCACGTCACCCCGCTGCACCGGAGCGCCCAAGCGCTGCTTGAGGTCGCCCTCGACCACCTTGCCGTCGACGGGGCTGCGCAGGCGCGCCCGCGTCAAACGATGCTCCAGCAGGTCGATGCGAGCCGACACCTCGTCGGCTTTGGCCTGGGCGATCTGAACGTCCACGGCCTTGCCTTCACGTCGCGCGAGGTCCGCTTCTTTGCGGTGCGTCGCGAGTTGGGCGCGGAGCTCGGCGAGTTCGTAGCGGATCTCGTCGGTGTCCAGTCCGCCGAGGGTCGCGCCGGCGGCGACGGCGTCGCCGGGCTCGACGTTGACTTCGCTGAGGAACCCGTCGAACGGGGCGGGCACCGCGCGGCGGGTCACGGCCTCGAACGTGAAGGGCGCGTCGATCCGGTACGGCACCTCGACGAAGATCAACGCCAGCACCGCCGCGAGCAGACCCACGGCCGCGGCCTTGGCCCAGGTGTGCGTCGGGCCCAGCGCGACGGACAAACCCCGCCGGGTGGACGCGGCGAGGCGGGCCCCGATCCAGCGGTCAGCGTCGTGCCGCTCGAGCAGGCGCGGCCCGGACAGGTCGCACGCCATGCGGAGGAAGTCGATCTCGCCGGGCACGACCGCCTGGTCCTGCGCCTTCTCGAGCGTGACGACCGCGACCGGTTCCCCGTCGCGCCGCAGCGGAAGAGAACAGATCGCCTGCGTGTGCTCGCGTTGGGCGAGTTGTTCGTGGGCGCGGCTGGCGAACCCGGCGTCCGGCGGCGCGGGCGTGAACACCTCGACGTCCTGGTCGAGGCACTCCTCCATCGCCGCCTCGATCTGCTGGACCAGCGTCATCTTGCGGTTGATGTTTTCCGTCTGGCTCATCGCGCGGAGCTTGACGTACTTGCCTTCGAGGAAGCCGAGGCTGACGCGCTCGGCGCCGAAGCGCGACGCCAGCTCGTTGCAGAACGCCAGCGCCGCGGCACGGAAGCGGGTCTGGGCGTTGGCAGCGTTGAGGACCTTGGTCGCGGTCGCGAGGCCGTTGAGGTCGGCGTCGCGCTGGACGAGGGTGCGGCGCATCTCGTAGAGCGTGAGCAGGGCGAGCGACAGTTCAAGGCGCTGCTGACACTGCTTCGCGGCGGCGGGGTCGCCGGTGGGGACGACGAAGGCCTCGACGCCGTCGAGCGAGGTCGTGCCCGCGGTAGGAAGGAGGATGATGTGCTGGCTGGCGGTCTGGCCGTACATTCCGTCGCCGCGACCGATGCCGATAAGGCGGGTTTGCCCGGCCTGGTCGGCAGGCTGTTCGCGCAGCACCTGCACCGCCTGAGCGAGCCAGACCGGCGGCGTGTCGTTGGGCTGGATCGCCGGGTGCGACGCGAGCACCTCGACGCGGTGCTCGTCGCCCAGGCGGATGAACGCGCCAGCGGGCACCTCGGCGAACCGGCACTGGGCCATGATCAGCTCGCGTAAAAACTGATCCGGCGGGCCGTCGAACCGCACCAGCCGGTCGACCAGGGCGCGGACCGGCGCGTCGGCGGGCAGGGTGGTCGTGGCGTCGTTCATGCCCCCATCATCGGCTAAATCGGCGGGCTCTGTGCGCCGTATCGGTCCCGGCCCGGGTCGGCGCGGCCGCGGCGCTGCCGGTCAGAGCCGATCCTCGTCCGCCGGGATTTCCAGCACGGTCTGGACCGGGCGCTTGGTCCACAGCGTCTGCGTGGCGCGTGGGCTCCGCCACGAAACCGCCTGCTGCTGCGGAGCCTGCGTCTGACGTCCGGCGGTGTCGGTCGTCGTGCCCGCGGACGTGCCGACGGGTGTGAGATTCGCCGCGTGCAGCGCCGCCCGGCCCTGGAGGCGTGTCGTCGGCTGCGTCTGGCGGGTTTGCGTCTGAACTCGAGCCTGCGGTTGTGCCGACGGTTGCGGCGACAGTGGCGCCGAGGCCCCGACGAGCAGCGGCGCGGACGTGCCGTTGAGCACCCCCGCCTGCGACGGCGGGATGCGCTGGCCCTGGGTCAGTTCGAGCGCATCGGCGTCGCGCAGGGCGAGCACGCTCGTGGCCGGCACCAGCGGGTCGGGCCGGTTCGTGTTGCCCTGGAACGCGCCGAGCAGGATCGCGTAGTCGTCGGCATCCACGTCCTGGTCGAAGTCGAGGTCGCCATCGTGCCAAGTCATGCCCGCGTCGGCCTGCGCCCCGGTGAAGTTGCGGCGCAAGGTCATCGCGTCGGTGAAGTCGACATCGCCGTCGAGGTCGAGGTCGCCGGCGGCGAGGTCGTCAAAGACGGCCCGCCAGCGGACGGCGTCGGCGGCGACGTTGCCGGACGCCGATTGCGTCAGCAGCGCGAGCGTGTTGTCGCCGGCGTCGAGTTCGTAAACGCCTAGCGACCGCCACGTGTCCTGATCGACGGCCTGATTCAAATCGACCTGAACGAACCCGCCGGAGGTCTGAACCGAATACTGCACTTCTGAAGCCGCCGGTGCCGGCGTCCCGGGGGTGTGCACGAGCACCTCATACTTCCCGGCCAGCGGGATGAAGCCCGACCACGTCGCGAAGTCGGAAACGCCGCCGCTGGTCACCCGATACGTCCCGCCGTTGTAACCACCGGCCGCGTCGGACCAGTTCGCGCTCGCCTCGATGTAGTTCGGCGGCCCGTCATCGTTGTCCACCAGCACCTCGACGTGCGTCAGGCCGCCGTCGATGCCGAAGTATTCCAGCGCCGCGGCCATGACGTCGTAGCGGTCCTGGCGGTTGAGGATGGTCTCGAAGGGGAACCCGAGCATGACCAGCGCGTTGCCGTGCTGGACCGCCGCCCCACCGCCGGTGTCGTAGCGCATCGCCAGCGTCGAGCCGTTCGAGACGGCCAGTACGTCGGCGAAGTTGACGTCGTAGATGTACGTCTGGTCGTCGAAGTCCAGCGAGATGCCCTCGAAGATCGTCCCGGCCTCGCCATCGGCGGCGTAGGAATTCGCGTCGTCGGCGATGTAGTTCGCGCGGAGCGTGTCGTTGTAGAACGCCCGGCCGTTATTGAGGTTGTCCAGATCCCAGCCGATCTCGGCACCGCTGACGAACAGCTTCCCGCCACCGCCCAGGTACGACGCGACCAAGGCCTGCTCGGTGGAATCGAACGTGTCGTCGGCCGAGGACTCTTCACCCAGGATCCAGACCACCGCGTCGTAGTCCGAAAGGTCCGTGGTGCCGGCGATGACCGACTCGTTCTGCACGGTCGAGATCGACAATCCGGCCGGTGCCCAGGCCTCGATCGCCTCGGCGTGCTGGACGGCGTAGTCGAAACTGTTGGAGAAGCGCGGGCGTGGGCGCTCGGTCGTGCCACTGGTGATGTAGTCCTGCACGAAGTTCTGGGCCCGGCCGAGGCGGTCGAAGCCGTTGACGATCAGGACCGACTGCTCGCCGATGTAGGGCGTGGCGGCGACCACGTCGGGCGCGAGCGACTCGCCGCCGGTGTTGTAGGCCGCGACCTTGAAGTAGTAGACGCCCTGCGTCGGGTCCAGGCCGTCGATGAACGCGAAGGTGCTTCCGCCGGCGACGTCGGTGCCGCCGTCGAAACTCGTGCCGTCGGTCGAGACGTAGACGCGGTAGCCGGTGGCCGCGTCGCCCGCGTGGCCGCTCACTTCTGGGGCGTCCCAGACCACCCCGACCGTGCCGTCGGCGCCGATCGGCAGCGCCCGCAGGTTCGTCACCGGGGCCGGCAGCTTGACGGTGGACGTGGCGCCGTCCAGGTCGTTGAAGTAGTTCACGATCCCCTGGTACGTCGCCCGGGCGATGGCGTCACGCACCCGCGGGTCGCGGAGCATCTCGGCGTCCTGCTGGTTGTCGTGGAAGCCGGTCTCGATGATGGTCGCGTCGAACTCGTTGTTGATCCGCAGGTTGTTGATCTCGCCGAACTCGATATCGCTACGGTCCAGCACCACCGTGGTGCGATTGAGCCAGTCGTGCTCGAACTGCCCGGCCTGGGCGACCAGGTCGTCGTTGACTTCTTGTGCCAGCGTCTGCGCGAGCAGGAGCTGGTTCGGCGTCGCCGTCGACGGGTTGTTGTTCCCGTTGTAGAGGCCCAGCACGCCGCGGTTGCTCCCGCTGCCCGCGTTGGAGTGGAAGCTCACAAAAACGCGGTCGCTCAGCGAGCCGTCCGCCTCGCGGTTCATGTATTCGGCGTAGCGCGGCGACAACGACACCGTCGCACTGCGGTCGTCCGACGACGTGCGGTACTCGCTGTCGGGGATGCCCTGCGAACGATCGACGTGCCACTTCACCCAATACAGGCCCGCCTCGTCTTCGCGCAGCTCGCCCGACACGCCACCGCCGCGGTCGATGTCGCCCACGCCGTTGCCGAAGCGGATCATGTCGGCGATCACCACCCGGCCGGTCTCGTCCGAGCGGTTCGAGATATCGACGTAACCCTCGGTGCCGCGGTCGAAGTAGTACGTGCCCAGATACACCAGCCCGTTGCCCACGCGTCGGTGGTTGACCGTGACCTCCGTCGTGCCGCCGGCGTGGTGGACGCGGTACAACTGCTCGGTGCGGTCCGACCCGGCGCGCGTCCACGCGTAGACCGGGTAGTAACCTTCCGACGGCAGGTCCGGCCGGTACCGCGCGTACGCCGTCTCGGTCAGCGACGTCGATGCAAACCGGTACGGCACGTCGCCCGCATCGCCGAAGTAGATCGACGAGCTGCTGTTGCTCCAGCTCCCGCTGAACGTTACCTCCGCGTCGTCGTTGTCCAGCACCACCTCGAACGGCTGGTGCCCGACCGGCCGCAGCGGCACCACCGTCGCCCCCGCCTGCCAGAGGTAGTCCGCCAGGAACGACATCTGGTCCTGGTTGCCCAGGTCCTCCACCATCCCCAGCAGGTTCGGCCGCTGCGACGACCAGTTCCCGCTGTTGAGGTTGTCGGCCGTGTACCCGTGCCCGCCGTGCAGGTAGACGATCTTGTCCGATAGCCCGCCCTCCGGCTGCGACCCCACCGGCACCAGCGGCACACTCGAAAGCAACTGCCGCGGTTCGAGCGGCTCGCATCGCGGCCCCGCGAAATGCGGGGGCATGGGGGTTTCCGGGGTCGGCATGCGGTTTTTCTCCTGTCGCCACGCAAAAACAACGGAAAACGGGCGACTCGCAGACAATTCTATAACGATTCGGGGTCCAGGCCAACGCTTTTCTCAGCCCCGGGCAGCGAACTGGGCCGCTAGGTTGTCGCGTCACCATGCCCGCCGATCCCCCCACCGGTCCCGAATCCCTCCGAACCGACACACCCGTGACGCACCTGGCCATGTGGTCCGGGCCGCGCAACCTCTCGACCGCGATGATGCGCTCGTTCGGCAACCGTCCGCGCACCATCGTCGCCGACGAGCCGTTCTACGCCCACTACCTCCGGCAGAACCCCGGCCTCGACCACCCCGGCCGCGACGAAGTGATCACGCAGCACGAGACCGACCCCGCCAAGGTCGCCGAGAGCCTCACCGCCCCCCTTCCGCCTGATATCGACCTGCACTACCAGAAGCACATGTGCCACCACATGATCGCCGGCGTGCCGACCGCGTGGATGGACCGCGTTCGCCATGTCTTCCTCATCCGCGACCCACGCGACGTCGTGCGCTCCTTCGCCAAGGTCATGCCCGAGGTCACGCTCGACGAGATCGGCCTGCCCCGGCAACGCGAACTGTTCCGTGAAGCCGCCGACCGCACCGGCACCACACCCGCCGTCATCGACAGCGACGACGTCCTCGCCGACCCGCGCGGCGTGCTGACCAAGCTCTGCGAACACGTCGGCCTGCCGTTCGACGAAGGCATGCTGAATTGGCCCCCCGGCCCGCGCGACAGCGACGGCGTCTGGGCCAAACACTGGTACGCCGGCGTCCACCAGTCCACCGGCTTCGCCCGCCGTACCGAAAAAACCGACACCGTGCCGACGCGCTACGAACCGCTGATCGAAAGCGCCCAACCGCTCTACCAAGAACTCGCCCAACACCGCATCCGCTGAACGTCAATAACGCAACCAGAAACCAACACTCCCCCGCCTTCTTAAGCCGGCCTCTGAGCGCAGCGAAGAGCCGGATCTTCCCCTCCAATCAACCGTCATCCCGCCCCCATGCTCCAACCCCAAAACCCCGCCAACGCCGACCTGATCGTCAACATCAACGGCAAGCTCGTCCACCGCGACCAGGCCGGCGTCTCCCCCTTCGACTCGGCCGTGCAGAACGGCGACGCGGTCTGGGAAGGCCTCCGCCTCTACGACGGCGCGATCTTCAAGCTCGACGAACACCTCGCCCGCCTCCGCAAGAGCGCCGCGATGCTGCAATACGCCGGCTACCCCGACGACGACACGCTCGTCGCGGAACTCAAAAAAACCCTCGAAGCCAACCACATGCGTGACGGCGTGCACATCCGCCTCACCGTCTCGCGTGGCCTCAAATACACCTCGGGCCTCGACCCCCGCATCAACCAGCGCGGCTGCTCGTTCTTCATCCTCGCCGAGCACAAACCCCCCGTCTACGACCGCGCCGGCATCACCCT
>JAUIGU010000002.1 GCA_030432595.1 Phycisphaerae bacterium | reverse complement strand
CGGCGCATCCACTCGCGCGACGCCCAGGTCCACGCCCGGCTCCGCCGCGCCCATCGGCACCGCGAACACCCGCACCGCCGACTGCTGCAAACGCGTCACCAACCCCGCCGACACCGACTCGCCGCTGCGCCCGTCGCTCCACACCACCACCCCCGCCACCGGCCGGCCCGTCGCGCGCCGCACCGCCTCCTCCACTGCCGTCCGCAACCGCGTGCCCGGCTGCGACGCTTCGCCCAACTCAACCGAAAACCCTCCACCCACGTCATCGAAGCCCACGGACTCCGTCCGTGGGTCCGCTGTTTCGTTCTCCTGTACTTCCTGCGTTTCTTCTTTTCCTGCGTTTCCGCTCCCCAACGCAAACACCCCGTCCCCGAACCCCAGCCACACCACCTCGCGGTCCTCGGCCATCCCCGCCGCCACCGCCGGCCACTGCGCCGCCAGCGCCTCCCGCAACGCCTCGTCCCGGCTGACCACGCCCGCGCCCGTCTCGACATCCTTTACGCCCATCGACGCCGAACGATCCACCAGCATCACCAACACGTCCGGCTCGACGCGCTCCTCCCGCCGCACCAACTGCGGGCCGCACAACAAAAACACGACCAACAACACGACCAACCCACGCAACCCCGCCAACAGACCCCGCACCGGACGCGCCCCCGACTGGCGGTGGTACGCCCACCACGCAAAACCCAACGCCAGCAACACGATCAGCACCCACGCCCAGCCCGGCAGCGGCCGCGCGAGCGACCACTCGACGTCCGGCCCGCCCGCGCTCAACTCGCGCAGGCCCAGCCACCAGTCCGCCACCCCCGCCGCCAACGTGACACAACCCAGATCATTCACCCCCACAGCGTACCCGGCCCAACCGCAGCACCGCGTCAAGGCATGCAAAAACGCAACCCGCCCGGCTCGCGCCCACACGCCCCCGAAGCCCACACCGTCACGGCGTGGGCTTCTTCTCTTCTTTCGACGCCACGATGGAGCGACAACGCCCCTGCTTCACTTGTCAAAGAGCCGGCAGGCGTGTCGGGGGTGCCACGGATTCTCAGTCCGTGCCGGCCGTGCCGTGGTTCCCGAAGCACACGGACCAAAAGTCCGCGGCACCCGGCAACGACGCGTCACCCCAAACACCTTCCCACCTTCACCAGGGCCGAGCATCAAACTCCACGCGGCGGCGGCTCCCACTTCACGCAGCACCACGCTGATGCACACCCAGCATCGACCCCGGCGAGCCATCGCGTTCGGATCGGACTCCCTTGGCCCATGTCCCGTCGGGGGTCTTGCGAAGCGTGGGGTGGCACTCATTCTTCAACTCTTACGCCTTTGGTGCGAGCATCCACTCGCCGGGCGCACCACCCATAAACCATCCACGCAGCGGACCCCGCGTTTCACCAGAACACGGCCTCACCGACCTGGAACCCCGCGACAACCTGCGGGCCCCCGCCCCCCCCCGGAAGTTCCGGAGGGAAGCGGGGCTTATCTCGGGAAGCGGGTACACGTTGTTGCGCAGCAGAATGAACCGCGGAGACGCGGAGGGCGCGGAGGTCGTGCAGAGCAAAACATTTACGTTCTCAGCCGCACTGCCACGCAGTGCGGACCGAGCGACCAGAACCTGCGCCACCGCGCTAGACTTTGGGTCCCCCTCTTTGGAGCCAGGATGTCTTCATGCCCCGTCCCGACCGTCGCTTGGGTGTTCTTGATTGTGTCCGCCGCGGGGTTGTGGGGTTGTTCGGGGCCCGAGGGCGAGACGGTCGTGGTGGAAGCGGCGTCGGTCGCGTGGTCGGGGGTGTTTGCCGGCCGGGAGAACCAGGCGACGCACGGCGGGTTCCGCATCGTCGCCGACGTCGACCACTGGCACCTGGAACTGACGGACGACTTCCAGACCGACCCGGGCCCGGACCTGCACGTTGTGCTTTCGCCCGTCCCGCCGGAACAGGCGACGGGCAACAACGCGATGGCCGACGGCAACGCGGTGATCGTCGGCAAGCTGCAAAGCCTCGCCGGCCCACAGACCTACGACGTCCCGCCGGGCGTGGACCCCGCGGAGTTTCAGAGCGTGTTGATCCAGTGCGTGAAGTACTCGCACCTGTACGGCGCGGCGGAACTCAAGTGAATCAATCGGCGTTGGCGCTCGTCTTGATATGGAGTTGTTTTGATGTCGCGTCCGAAACCGAATGTCGCTGAAGACTTGGCGATCCGCAAGATATCGCGGAGGTTCGTCGATCCCGATCGTGCTCACGAATGGGCAGTCAGACTGGCCATTTTGATGACGTTCGTTGTGACGGGTGCCGCGTTTGCTGTCGTACTCTTCAAAGCGATCAAAGTAATCCGGTCTGCACCGCAAATCTTGTGGTGATCTTCAAGCCATCGTCATCCCGCCGTCGACGCAGAGGACCTGGCCGGTGACGTAGCTGGCTTCATCCGACGCGAGGAAGGCGACGGCGGCGGCGATCTCTTCGGGCTGGCCCATGCGGCCGGCGGCGGTCATGAGTTTGACGGAGTCCTTGATTTTGTCGGGGAGGACGTCGGTCATGTCGGTCTGGATGAAGCCGGGCGCGACGACGTTGGCGGTGATGCCGCGCTTGCCCATCTCTTTGGCGAGGGACTTGGAGAAGCCGGCGAGGCCGGCCTTGGCGGCGGCGTAGTTGGCCTGGCCGGGGTTGCCGACGACGCCGGCGACGGAGCCGATGTTGATGATGCGGCCGAAGCGTTTCTGCATCATGTGCTTGGTGGCGGCGCGGCAGGCAACAAACACTGAACGAAGATTGGTGTTGATGACGTCGTCGAACTCGTCGTCGGTCATGCGCATGAGCAGGTTGTCGCGGGTGATGCCGGCGTTGTTGACGAGGATGTCGAGACGGCCGTGGGCCTCGGCGGTGTCGTCGACGAGCGAGGCGAGGGCCTTGGCGTCGGAGATGTCGCAGGTGGCGACGGACGCGCTGCCGGGCACGTGGTCGGGGTCGATTTCCTTCTTGACCGCTTCGAGCTTTTCGACGGAGCGGGCGACGCAGACGACGTGGCAGCCGGCGGCGGCGAGGGCCTTGGCGGTGGCGGCGCCGATGCCGCGGGAGGCGCCGGTGACGAGGGCAACGCGGGGTTCAGACATTTGGGAGACTTTCGTTTGAACCGCCAAGACGCCAAGGACGCCAAGACGGGAATGAGTGAGTTAGAAAAGGCTTGGCTCGATTGCTCTTTTGATTTCGAAGCGATTCCTTATTCTGCCGCAGATTTCGCAGATGTACGCAGATTAGGAGAAAGCAGGGATTATGGCCGGGACGCGGGTGACGCTTCGTTTGGCCTAGGGGGATTGCGCGACCTTCGCTTCGTGCTTCAAATAATCAATCTGCGTTCATCTGCGAAGTCTGCGGCGAACGGTTTCTTCTTTGGCGGTCTTGGCGTCTTGGCGGTTCGCCTGGTTTGGTTTCACGAAGGCTCGGCGAAGTTGGTGACTTTCGTTGCCTTGTCGATGCGGCGCATGAGGCCGGTGAGGACCTTGCCGGGCGGGAGCTCGGCGTAGCGGTGTTGGTCCGGCGGGTAGGTTTGGACGGCGTGTTCCATGGACTGGGACCAGCGGACGGGGTGGGTGAGCTGGTCGACGAGTTTTTGTTTGATGGCGGCGGGCGTGGGGTCGTGGAGCTCGCCGGTGACGTTGGAGTAGACGGGCGTGTTGGGGGTCTGCCAATTGACTTGGTCGAGCGCGTCAGCGAGGCGGTCGGCGGCGGGCTGCATGAGCGGCGAGTGGAACGCGCCGGCGACGGCGAGGGGCGTGGGTTTGAAGCCCATCTCGGAGGCGACGGCGACGGCGCGTTCACAGGCATCGACGCTGCCGGACACGACGACCTGCATGGACGAGTTGAAATTGGCGGGGACCAGGATTGAATCGCCGCGTGCCTGATCGCAGAGCGCGTTGATCCTGTCTTCGGTGACGTCGCCCGTGACGGCGACCATGGAGCCTTGGGAGGCTTCGGCGGCGTCCTGCATCGCGCGGCCGCGCAGCTTGACGAGTTCGAGGCCTTCGAGGAAGTCGTACGCGCCGGCGAGGTGCAGCGCGGTGAACTCGCCGAGCGACAGGCCCGCGGTGGCGGCGAGTGGGCCGAGCGCGCCTTTTTCGACGAGCGCCTGGTAGCCCGCGACGGAGGCGACGTAGATCGCGACCTGGGCGAAGTCGGTGCGGTTGAGTTTGTCTTCGGGGCCTTGCAAGCACAGCTCGGCGAGGTCGAAATCGAGGGCTTTGGACGCGGCGGCGAAGGTCTGGGCGGCGACGGGGTGCGCGTCGAACCAGGCCTTGGCCATGCCGACGTGCTGGGCGCCCTGGCCGGGGCAGAGGAGGATGTCGGGGGTCGCTTCGCTCATGGGATTGATGATAGATGAATGATGAGTGATGATTTCAGGCACGAGACTTGGCGGTCTTTATGCTTGCCGTGAGGATCGCGGTGAGTTCGTCGCATTCCTGCCGAAGTGGTTCGGGGCGTTTGGCGGGAAGGAGTTCGGCGTCGGCAATGAGATCCAGCCAGTAGATCGTTTCGCGCGCCTCCCGTTGTGCAATCTCAAGCGTCGTGATGAAGTGCCGCTTGGTCGATGCGTGACAGGCCTCGTGGTAGATGGCCCCCACCGACGTACCCGACCGCAGCAATTGTTTCGCGAGCGAACGGCATGCTGGTTTCTCAGAAAGTTTTGCGGATGCCTTCACGATCCGGACGCCGAAAGCCCGGAACCGCTTTAACATCTCGCCTCGCTCTTGCGTTCCCATGGTTGATGCCTTCACTCATCAATCATCTCTCATCATTTATCAATCACACCCGCCACAGCGAGGTCGACCACGTCATGCCGCCACCGATGGCGAGGAAGAGGACGAGGTCGCCGTCGGTGATCTTGCCTTGCGTCCGGCATTCGTGGAGGCAGAGCGGCACCGACGCGGCGGAGGTGTTGCCGAAGCGGTCGATGTTGATGTAGAGCTTGTCTTTGGGCAGGCCGAAGCGGTCGCGGGCGGTGGCCATGATGCGCTGGTTGGACTGGTGCGGGATGATGAGCTTGAGGTCGTCGGGTTTGAGGCCCGTGGCGTCGAGGGCTTCCTGGATCATGTCGCAGGTCTGGATGACGGCGAACTTGAAGACCTCCTGGCCGTGCATCTGGAGCGCGTCGAGCTGGCCGTTCCAGCCGGGCTCGGTGGTGACGGCGGGGTCGAGTTCCGGGGGGATGTGTTTGTTGGCGCGCGGCATGTAGAGCGCGGACCACAACTCCCCTCGCGAGTGCATGGCTTGGTGCAGCACGCCGCGGCCCCCGGAAGCGGTCGCGCTCGGCGGGCCGGCGTCTTCGTCAGCGCGGAGGATCGCGCAGCCCGCGGCGTCGCCGAAGAGGATGCACGTCCGGCGGTCGTCGTGGTTCACATGACGCGACAACGTCTCGGCCCCGATGACGGCGACGCAGCGGTTGCGCCCCGATTCGATCAACGACGACGCGAGGTTCAGGCCGTAGACGAACCCCGAGCACGCGGCGGCGAGGTCGAACGCGCCGGCGGGCGTCGCGCCGACCTCGGCGGCGACGCGGGCGGCGGTGGACGGGCACGCCATCTCGGGCGTGATGGTCGCGAGGATGACCAAGTCCAGGTCGGACGCTTCAACCTTCGCGTCCTCGAGTGCTGCGAGCAGCGCGTCGCGCGCGAGGTCGCGGACGGTCGTGGCGTCGTCGGCGAAGTAGCGAGTCTGGATGCCGGTGCGCTTGGTGATCCAGTCGTCGGAGGTATCGACGCGCTGGGCGATGTCGTGGTTGGAGACCCGGCGGGGCGGCAGACAGACGCCGGTGCCGGCGATGCGGACGCCGAGGCGTTGGACGTCGGGGGTTGTGACGCGGCCGGGCATGGTCAGGCCGTGACCTCGCCGCGGTGGTTGCCCGCCCGCTCGAGGCGTTGGACGATGGCATCGTTGACGTGGAGGTCCGCGTAGGCGATGGCGTTGCGGATGGTGTTGCGGATGGTGCGGGCCTCGGAGCTGCCGTGGCAGATGAGGCAGATGCCGTTGGCGCCCAGGAGCGGCGCCCCGCCGAACTCGTGGTGGTCATACGTTTCGTAGATGCTCTTGACCACGGGCTCGAAGCGCATCGCCAGCTCGGGGTCGATCTCGAAGGCCTTGCGGGCGATGGTCTCGAAGATGCCTTTGCTCAGTCCTTCCGAGAGCTTGAGCACAACGTTGCCGGTGAAGCCTTCGGTCATGACCACGTTTGCCTTGCCGTCGAAGAGTTCCCGGCCCTCGACGTAGCCGACGTAGTTGAGCGCGTCGTCTTCCTTGCACAGCGCGTTGGTCTCGCGGACGAGCGGGGTGCCTTTTTCTTCCTCGCCGCCGATGTTCATGACGGCGCAGGTCGGGTTTTCGATGCCGATGACGGTCTCGGCGTAGACGCTGGCCATGTGGGCGTACTGGTGCAGGTGGGGCGCGCGGGGCTCGGGGTTGGCGCCGACGTCGCAGACCACGACCGGGCCGTGGAAGGTCGGCAGGACGATCGCGATGCCCGGCCGGTGTACACCGGGCAATCTTCGCATGTGCATCTGCGCGGTGGCCACGGTCGCGCCGGTGTTGCCGGCCGAGATGATGACGGGGCAGTACTTGTCGCCCGCCTTGGTCCGGCCCAGCTCGCCGAGGCGCACCAGCGAGCTGTCGCGTTTGTCGCGCAGCGCTTTGGTCGGGGTCTCGGCCATGCCGATCACCTGCGTGGTCGGCTCGATCTCGTATTGCGCGGAGCCTTGGAGTCCGGCCTCTACGAGGCCTTCCTGGATGATCTCGGCGTCGCCGATGAGCACGCAGACATGCCCGCCGTCTTTGAGCAGGTCGACCGCGTCGAGCGCCCCCTGGAGGATCGCGTCCGGGGCGTTGTCGCCACCCATGACGTCCAACGCGATTCGCAAGGTCGGGGCTCCTGATCCGAGAGGCAAGGGGCGATGGGTCGCGCGGCCACGCGGCCGACACGCGTCATCCCGAGACGCCCAAACATACCGCACCGGCCGCGGGCTTGCCCGCATCGGGTGAGGTTCACTCGGACGAGCCGCGACCGTCAGGGAGCGGGTTTCAGGCCGCGTGTGCCCGCTCCCTCACGGTCGCGGCTCGTCAAGAATTAAAAGTGAACCACCACCCCGCATCGACACGCCGTACACGACCGCGTGGGTGGCTGGCAGTCGATGCGCGTACAAACGCCGAGCCGATCACGACGAAACGGCTCGGCCCGAACGATCCATGCGGAACCCTGAACCCCAGACCCCCAACCCCGTACCCCAGATCACTCCTCGCCCTTGCCCTTGAGCTGCAGCCCGGGCCGGACGTAGCCGCAGTCCCGGCAGGCGGCGTGCGGCCGCTTGGGGCTGCCGCAGTTGGGGCAGTCCACGGCGTGGGTGGCCGTCAGCGCGTCGTGCGACCGGCCCTGACGGGTCTGGGAGTGCGTCTTGCGTTGAACGGGAACCATGGGAACACCTCAAAAAGGCGGGGGTGGGCCGGGTGGAGCGAGCCAAATAAGGTAGCCGAGGCCTGTGGGCGGGTCAACCACGCGGTGCGGCGGGGGCGGGTGAAGTCCACGCGGCCCGGCCGGGCGCTGACGCTTCCGGCTCTGATTACGGGCGCGTGGCGGTTCGCTCCATCAGAGCCCGGTGCGTCAGCGACGGGTCGGCAACCTGTGTCGCAAAAAAGACTTCCCGTAATGGCCAGGGCGGAATAGGCTGGTGTGCCCTCTTCCGGAGCTAGTTCTGATGCGAAGTTCTGATCGAACATCCTGCCTGCTGACCGCCGTTATAGGTTTGACGACTTCGTTTCCGGCGTCGGGGTTACTGATTGACAGCTTTTCGGTCGGACCGATTGAGCTGGTCAATGACGGCAGCGGCAATGATCCAGTCGTGCAAACCGGCTTGGACCCGGTTGAAGTCCTGAATGGGTCGCGCGAACTGCGGAACCGGGCTTTCAATGGTGCCGGCGACGGGCAGGTTTTGACGGTCGATACGGGCCGCAGCGCTTTGGTCTTAACACTGCCTGGTCCTTCTTCATACGGCTATTTCTACACGGCTTACTCGCCAAAAGAAGGTGATGAGTCTATCGATCTACTTATTGATGGAGCCGATCGTTTCCGCGTCGATTTTGGGGAATCGTCCGGCGTTTTGACGGCCATCAGCTTGTTCGAAACGGCCGACGTTTACGGCCGGGACATCTATTTCTCACAGACTGGGTTTAATGCGTCGGGCGTGCAGGAGTTGTTGTTCACGGAATGGCCTGATATCGATTTTTCTCAGGTTGCCCGTCTTGAGTTGAAGGTCGGTCGTTCGCAAGGCATCGAGATTGTCGAGTTCAGTACCGCCGGCCCCGCGCTCCCCGGCGACTACGACAACTCGGGCCTGGTCGATCAGGCGGACCTCGACCTGGTTTTGCAGAACTGGGGGATGATGACTGACGGGCGGACACGCATCGAGGGCTGGGTCGCCGACCTGCCGCGCGGGTTGGTCGAGCAGACGGAACTGGATCGCGTCCTGCAGAACTGGGGGGATGCGTTAGCGCCGCCGTCCAAGGTCAATGCGGTTCCCGAGCCGGGCATGGGCACGCTTGGCATCAGCGTGGCGCTGCTGTTTTCTTCGCGTTTTACCGCCCGACGACGTGGAGGCAGGCCGCCTGGACGGTGACGGTGGTCGCCGCGCCGGGCTGGAGCGTGCCGGCCGGGTCGCCGTCGGTTTGGAGCGGGACGGGCTGATCGGCGGCGAGGGTGAGTGTGCGGGCGGTGCCGTGCTTCACGTCGGCGCGGCGGGTGTGTCGGCCCATCGCCGCGGCGCGGAGGTAGTTGAGCAGCCGCAGCCGGCCGGGCTTCTCGAAGACGACGTAGTTGAGCACGCCGTCGTCGGCCTTGGCGTCGCGGCAGATGCCCAGGTCCTTGCCGTATTCAGGCAGGTTGAAGACGAACACATGGGCGCCGGTGATCGGCGCGCGGTCGTCGGCGGTGAGGGTGATGGGCGGGTAGCCGTATTGGCGCAGCGCCCCGGCCATGCGTGGGCCGTACGACGACCAGTTGACGCGGCGGAGTTCGCCGGTCCCGGTCCCGCCGGGCACGTCGCGCCTCCAGCGGTCCACACGGTGGACCACGTCGGCGTCGAAGCCCGCCCCGAGCATCAGCGAGAACAGCCGCGACGCGCCGTCCGCGTGCGTGACCCGGCCCAGGTCGAGGGTGCGCGGGTGGTCGACGGCGACGTCGTCGGCGAGCGCGTTGGCCAGGGCGTCGGTGCGGCGGCGGTCGATGCCGAAGTGCCGGGCGAAGAGGTTCTCGTTGCCCACGGGCAGGGTGGTGAACGGCAGGTGCAGGGCCTGGGCGGCGGCCATGTCGTTGAGGACGTCGGCGATGGAGCCGTCGCCGCCGGCGGCGATGACGATGGGCGCGCTGCCGTTGACGAGGTGCCGGTGCCGGCGGAGCGTATCGCGGCGCTGCGCCGGCTCCCAGACGATGTGCGGTGCCAGGCCGGTGTCGCGGAGTCGGCCGGCGAAGTCCTCGACCCACCGGCGGTTGGGCCCGGTGCCGCTGTAGGGGTTGGCGAGGATGAGGACGGTGCGGCCGGTCATCGTGCGCGGGGGGTTGGCCGGGAGGATCATGGGGCGGAAAGCGTACCTGCGCGCTCACGGTTTGCTAGCGCTTCGGCCCCGTTTTTTATATCACTTGCGCCGCTCACACGGAACAACCGGCACAGGGCGTTCCCGGTGGCTCAGGCCGCTTTGATCCGCGTTCGAGCACGTTTGCGTCCGGTGTGAAGCGTGTGGATTGTGGTGAAGAGTATGTGGATATCCCGGGAAGTCGGCGGGCCCGGGCAGGGCTCGCCGGTGTCCGCGGCGTCACCAGTGCGGGGGGCGGTCCTCTTCGAGTTGTTCGTCGGTGGGCGGGCCGTCGGAGCCGGCGGGGGTGGTCTGGTTTTCTTCCTGCTGCTGGAGGCGGTCGGCGACGTGGTCGAGTTTGCGGGCGATCGCGTCGAGGGTGGAGCCCAGGTCGCGCACGACGCCATCGAGTTCGCCGAGCTGGTGCTCGACGAAGGTGATCTTTTCTTCGAGGCGGGTGAAGCGGGGGTCCATGGTTGAGTAGTCAGTAGTCCGTAGCCAGTAGTCAGGAGTGGTGAGTCCGAGGTGGTCATGCAGGTTTTTTTGGAGCTACTGACTACTGGCTCCTGTCTACTTCCTCAAAAGAACATCTTCGCGCGGTACCAGTAGCGGTAGCGTTCTTCGAGGCCTAAGCGGGCGGTGAGGTGTTCGTGGAGGTCGTCTTTCTCCATGTCGGCCTCGACGATGAGGCGGTGCAGGCCGGCCGCGCGGGCCTTGCGGATCAGCTCGCGGACCAGCGCGACGCGTTGGCCGATCTCGTCGGTCTTGTTGAAGGCGGGGTCGACCATGAGGTTGGTGATGAAGCCCTGCTTCTCGTCGGCATCGGCGACGAAGACGGCGGCGGCGGCGGGCTTGCCGTCGTGCAGGTGCATCGCGTAGTGCGTGTCGTAGAGGAAGTTTTTCAGCACGTCCGGACGGGCGGGCGGCATCTTGGTGTCGATGCCGTACGCCAGCCACGCGTTGGTGGCGTCGAGCCAGCTCGGGTGACCGTTGTCGCCTTCGTGGAGGTCGTTGCCGAGCACGAGCCGGTCCGCATGGGCGTCGAGCAGTTCCACGTCGCCGTCGTGCGCGGGCGCGGTGAGGTCGTAGGTCAGCACGGACGTGCGTCCGACCCGGGCGTAGCCGTTGTCCGCGAGGTACTTGTCCAGGTCTTCGGGCTGGGTGTAGATCGTCAGGCGGAACAGCGGGCGCTGCTTCTGCTGGACGTACAGCGGCTCGACGATCTCGATTTTGTTCTGGATGGGGTACCGGCCGGCCTCCATGGGGAACACGGCGTTGGCCCAGCGGGTGTAGGCCTTGGAGAAGCGCATGACCCAGCCGTCGTCCTCTTTCTCGACCAGGCCCGGCCAGTGGCGGATGAGCGCCTCGTCGATCTCGCGGCGCGCGGCGATGCGGGCCAGGCGGGCGGGGTCGTTGGGGTCTTTGTGCTTCCGGCGGGCCATGGGGTGGAGAACAGGAAACCAGAAAACGCAGGAAACGCAAGAAAAAAGCCGGGGCGTGCCGGTTCAGAACCGGGCACAGCCGTGGGTTGTATCGGCTTTGCGGATAGACACCTTCATTTCCTGCGTTTTCTGGGTTTACGGTGTTTGTTGCGTTTCACAAGAACATGCCCGCGACCGCCGCGGTGCACGCCGAGGCCAGCGCCCCGCCCAGCATGGCACGCAGGGCCAGCCGGGACAACTCGGTTTTGCGGTTGGGCGCCAACGGCGCGATCCCGCCGATCTGGATACCCACGCTGGCGAAGTTGGCGAAGCCGCACAGGGCGTACGCCGCGAGCTGCGCCGCCCGGGGCGAGAGCGACGAGCCCGCGGCGGTCGCGTCCGCGGCGCTGGTCAAGCCTGCGTCGACGGCTTCTGAAACCGGAACGGCGGCTTCCGGGGGCGTCGCGGCGGTCACCAGTTCGCCGAACGCGACGAACTCGTTGGTCGTGAGCTTGAGCCCGATGAGCCCGGCGAGCAGCCGCGCGTCCGTCCAGTTGTCCACGCCGATCGCCCACGCCACCGGCGAGAGCACCCAGCCCAAGATCCATGCCAGCGACAGCGCGTCGTTGCCCGTGGCCGGCATCTTGAAGGCGGCGTGGCCGAGCGCGCCCAGCGGCCAGTCGACCAGCTTCACCAGCGCGGTGAAGGCGATGAGCATGGCGATCACGTTGAGGTACAGCTTCAGCCCGTCGGTGGTGCCGTTGGCGGCGGCCTCGATGACGTTGTCCGCGGTGCGCTCGATGCGCAGCTCGACTTTGCCGGCCGTCTGGGGCGTGCCCACCTCGGGCAGCATGATCTTGGCGATCACGAACGCCGCCGGCGCCGACAACACCGACGCGGTCAGCAGGTGCGGCCCGATCGTCGTGCCCAACGGCCCCAGCGCGTCGGCGAAAAACGACATGTACACCACCAGCACCGACCCCGCGACCGTCGCAAACCCGCCGGTCATCAGCGCGTTGAGCTCGCTGCGCGTCATGTCCGGCAGATACGGCTTGACCACCAGCGGCGCCTCGGTCTGCCCGACGAACAGGTTCGCCGCCATCGCCATCGCCTCGGCACCGCTGACGCCCATGGTGACCATCATCACGCGGGCAATCAGCCAGATGAGTACCTGCATGATCCCGAGGTGATACAGCACCGACATGAGCGCCGAAAAGAAGATGATGACGAGCAAGCCCGTTGCCGCGAAGGCGAAGATGAACCCCGAGCCCTCGATGTCCGGAAGGTGACGCTGTGTCCGTTTCGGATTCGACAGGTCTTTGAACAACATGTCCGCGCCGAAGGTGTTGACCTCGACGAAGTTCTGCACGCCGTTCGCGGCCGCCGCCAGGACGCCCTGCCCCACCCCCGTGCCCAGGATCAGCACCCCCAGCGTCAGTTGCAGTCCGATGCCCCAGAACACCACGCGCCACGGCACCCGCCGCTTGTGCGACGACATCGCCCACGCCAGCGACAACAACACCACCAGCCCGAACAATCCGCGGAGATAGGGGAGCACCGCTTCCACGCTGGGGACGCATGCTAAAGGAAAGCGAACCGCTCGGAATAGCCGCCGGCCCATCCGCGTTCTACGCTTCCGTGATGCTCGCCCCGCCCATCCCCGACAACGAACAGCAGCGCCTCGACGACCTCCGCCGCCTGGGCCTGGTCGGCTCGCCGCCCGAGGAACGCTTCGACCAGCTCACCCGGCTGGCCACGCGTGTGCTGGGCGTGCCGACCGCCTACATCGCCCTGGTCGACGCCAACCGGCAATTCATGAAGTCCGCCCAGAACGTGCCCGTGTGCAAGCGCGAGATCCCCCGAGACCAGTCCTTCTGCGGCCACACCATCGCCGCGGGCGAGCCGCTGATCATCGAAGACGCCTCGGCCGACGAACGCTTCGCCGACAACCCGCTGGTTACCGGCGAGCCTTATGTGCGTTTCTACGCCGGCTTCCCGCTGCGGGGCCCGAACGGCCACCTCGTCGCGACCCTGTGTGTCGTGGACTCCCGGCCACGCAAAAAAGAGGACGTGAACCTCGAAGCGCTGGCCGAGCTGGCGAAGCTCGCCGAGCGCGAGCTGGGCCTGGTCGGCGTGATCGAAGCGCAGGAAGAGCTCCTCGCCGCCCGCGCCGAGCGCGACGCGGCGCAGCGCCGGCTCGCCCACGAGCTCGAAGCCGCCGGGCAGTACGTAACCTCGCTGCTGCCGGCCCCGACGAGCGACGGGCCCGTCCGGTTCGACTGGCGCTTCGACGCCAGCTCCGCGGTCGGCGGAGACCTGTTCGGCTACCACGCGTTGCCCGACGGCCGCACCGCGCTCTACCTGCTCGACGTCTCGGGACACGGCGTGGGCGCGTCGCTGCACTCGGCGTCGGTGTTCCAGACCATCCGCAACATGACGTTGCCGGGCGTGAACTGGCGCTGCCCCGAGGCCGTGCTCACCGCGCTCAACCGCGCGTTCCCGATGGAACAAAACGACGGCAAGTTCGTCACGCTCTGGTACGGCGTGTACCACCCCGACACGCGCACGCTGCGTTACTGCGCGGCCGGGCACCACCCCGCGAGCCTGTTCGTGCCCGGCGTCGAAGAAGTCACTGCGCTCGGCGAGCCGGGCCTGATGATCGGCGTCGACGCGGACTTTGCCTACCACGCCCGCGAGGTCGCGCTCATGCCCGGGGCCCGGCTGTACCTCTACAGCGACGGCGCGTTCGAGGTCCGCCGAAACGACGACCCCGACGAGCCCATGCTCGGCATCGACGGGCTCGCGGCCATCCTCGCCAAGCACGCCCACCACGACCCGGCCGCCGACGCGAACCCCGACGCCGCGTACGGCCCCAGCGCCTCGCGCCTCGACCGCGTTGTCGCCGACCTCCACGCCCACCTGGGCCACGCCCGCTTCGACGACGACTTCACGCTGCTCGAAGCGACGTTTGTGTGAGTCCCGGGAAAAAGGCGAAAGTCAAAAGGCGAAAGACGTAATCGGCATGACCACAGCGGCAGGTCGAGGCCCGGGACGCGGCTTCGATCCCGTTTCACCCCCGGTCCGTGCTTCTGAGGTCTGACTTCTCACTATCGCTTTTCGACTTTCTACTTTCGACTTTCGACTCCAAACGGCCCGCCCGTATCCTTCCGCGATATGAACGCCGCATCGGTCTTCGCCGCGCTCGACCTGTTGCCCTGCCCGGCAGCGGTGCTCGATGCTTCGGGCCGGTTCGTCCACGCCAACCCGCCCTGGTGCGACACGGTCGGCCGAGAATGCTCCGCGCTCCTCGGCCGCGCCCCGCGTAGCGATGTCGATCCCGCCGAACTCAACGACGGCGTCCCGCGTGAGATCGTTTTCGATCACGACGGCCAGACCCGGGCGGTCACCGCGGCCGGGCGCTTGCTTGATGCCGGCGAACTCGCGGCGCACCGCGTGCTGGTCTTCCTGGACACCACGGCGCAGCACGAACTGCTGACCACGGTGTCTCGGTTGTCGGATCAGGCCGTCGCGACGGCGCTGGAGAGCCGGGAACTTAACGATGAGCTCGAGAAGCGCGTCCGCCAACGCACCGCCGAGCTGCACGACGCCAACGTCGACGCCTTGACCATGCTCGCGGTGGCGTCCGAAGCGCGCGACACGGACACCGGCGCCCACGTCCGCCGCATCGAACGCATGGCCCGCGACACCGCGCTGGCGCTCGGACTGCCCGACGACTTCGCCGAGCACCTCGGGCGTTCCGCGATCCTCCACGACGTCGGCAAAATCACCGTGCCCGACGGCATCCTCAAGAAGCCCGGCCGACTCACCGACGCCGAACGCACCGCGATGCAGAAACACACCGTCGAGGGCCAACGCATCCTCGGGACCAACCCCTTCTTCGACCTGGCCCGCGTGATCGCCCGGTCCCACCACGAGAACCACGACGGCACCGGCTACCCCGACCGCCTCGCCGGCGACGCCGTGCCGCTGCCGGCGCGGATCGTGCACGTCGTGGACGTCTTCGACGCGCTCGCCTCGCCGCGGGTCTACAAAGACGCCTGGCCGCCCGACCGCGTGGTCGAAACCCTCCGCACCGAGCGCGGGACGAGCTTCGACCCGGCGGTGGTGGACGCGTTTCTGGGCACGCTCGACGCCGTTGGCGCAGGGTGACCGGGGCGCGGGTCTGGGGTCTGGGGATTGGGGTTCGTCGCGATGCATTCAACGGGGAGCGGTCTGATCGCGTGGGGCAACTTGTTCTGCATCGCCAAAGCACGCTCGCTCCGAGTTTCTTCCGTGCCCCGAGCCCCGGACCCCAGCCCCGCGCTCGGCTACCCTATGCGTTGGCCACGCTCACCCGGACCCGCACGACCCATGCTTGGACTCGATCACGACGCCCCGGACTACCTCGTCAAGGCCGCCGAACAGACGCGGAACCTCGACGCCGCCGCCATGCGCCGCCTCGCCGACGCCATCGTGCAGCGCTACGACGCCGGCCGGTTCGTGTTCATCATCGGCAACGGCGGGTCGGGCCTCAACGCCTCGCACTTCGCCGAGGACCTGGGCAAGTCGTCCATTCCCGACGAACACCTCCGCGACCCCGACCGCAAACGCTTGCGCGTCCTTTCCCTCACCGACAACCTCGGCTGGATCATGGCCGCCGCCAACGACCTCGATTACGACCAGGTCTTCGTCCAGCAGCTCATGAACTACGGCAAGCAAGGCGACCTGCTCATCGCCATCTCCGGCTCGGGCAACTCCGCCAACATCCTCGAGGCCGTCCGCTGGGCCGGCGACCACGGCGTCGAGACCTTCGGGCTTACCGGCTACACCGGCGGCAAACTCAAACAGCTCCAGGACGACGGCCTGCACGTCGAACTCGACGACATGGGCATCGTCGAGTCCCTGCACCTGCTGCTGTTCCACTGGGTCCTCAACGATGTCCACGCCCGCATCAACCAGCGCGGACGCTACGCGGTCCAACAAACCGCCAACGCGTGACGCCCCACCACATCCCCCTCGATACCCACGGTCTGTGACCGTGGGCATCCTAAAAACAAAACACCCAACACGCATCACCGGCGCTATCCGTAATCACACCGAGCACCGCCGACCCCGCCGTCGGCTTTGGACGCATGCTCACGCGTACGCCGGTTCGTTGCCGGGCTTCCACTTGATGTTGCACCCCATCGACGGCACCTGCTCCCCGCCCACCGCTCCGCCGGCCAGCACCGCGTCCAACGCGCGACGCAGGTCTTCCCCGTTCGCCGCGCCGTCGCGGTCGTCGTAGTTGCCCGAGCTGATCCGGTGCGGCCGGGTCGAATCCAGTTGCCCGCGGTACACGAGCTTGTGCTCCGCATCAAACAGAAAGAAGTCCGGCGTGCACGCCGCCGTGTACGCCTTGGCGACTTCCTGCGTCGCGTCGTAAAGGTACGGAAACGCCCACCCGCGCGCCGCCTTCTCGGCCTTCATCTTCTCCGGCGAATCGTCCGGGTAGTTCGCGACGTCGTTGCTCTGGATCGCCACGACGCCGACCCGGTCCGCGTAATCGTCCCCGAGTTGTTTCAACTCCATCGCGACGTGCTTGACGTACGGGCAGTGGTTGCAGATGAACATCACCAGCAGCGGTCGGCCGGCAAAGTCGCCGCGCGAAACGGTGTGTCCGTCGGTGTCGGGCAACGCGAAGTCGGGCGCGGTCGTGCCCAGTTCGAGCATCGTGGAGGGGGTGAGGGCCATAGCTTGCATCTCCGGGGGCGTTGGCGGTTGAGCGGAAACAGCGTAGCGCATCCCGCCCGTTGAGAAAACCAACCGGACGCTCACGCGCCCGGCTCTGACGGAACGACGCGTGGATTCATCGGAGCCCGGAGCGTGCGCGACGGGTCACGCCTGAAGTTGTCAATTGGATCGATCTGTGTTCATCTGTGTCAATCTGTATTTAATGATGGTTCCCACCCGGAGTTCAGGCGATGAGTAGCAACACGGAGTCTCCCCTCGTCGGCGTGATCATGGGATCGAAGTCCGACTGGCCGACGATGAAGCACGCGGCGGACCTGCTCGCGCAGTTCGACGTCCCTTACGAGGCGCAGGTCGTCTCCGCGCACCGCACCCCCGGGCGGATGTTCGAGTACGCCGACGCCGCGGCCGGGCGCGGGTTGGAAGTCATCATCGCCGGTGCCGGCGGCGCGGCGCACCTGCCGGGCATGGTCGCGGCGCGGACGGTTGTGCCCGTGCTGGGCGTGCCGGTGCAGAGCAAGGCGCTCAGCGGCCTGGACTCCCTGCTGTCCATCGTGCAGATGCCCGGCGGCGTCCCGGTGGGCACGCTGGCCATCGGCGACAGCGGCGCTAAGAACGCGGCACTGCTGGCCGTCGCCATCCTGGGCAACACCCGGCCGGAGTTGCGAGAAAAGCTCGAAGCGTTCCGCAAAAAGCAGGCCGATGCGGCGATTGTCGATCTTGAATGACGCACGCTCGCGCCGCTGGCAAATGCGTTCAGTGCCGATTCAGCCGTCGGCGGACCCCGCCAAAAAGAAGCATAATCGCGGCGGCCGCCGGCTCCGGCACGCTCATGTCTTGAAACGTTGGTGATCCCGTCTGCCCCCACAACTGCAGCACCAAATCCAAGTCGCCCTGTTCGACCTGCCCCGACCCGTTGACGTCGCCGCCGGCGAAGCCGACGCCCAGTTGGCCCCAGTTCTGGAGGACCACGTCCAGGTCGCCCTGTTCGACCTGGCCCGACAGGTTCGCGTCGCCGAAGGTCGTGCCCAGGATCGTCTCGACCAGGTGGGTCAGGTCGAACGTGTCGACGACGGGGGTGCCGCGGCCGACGAGGCTGTAGGTGTCCGGGTCGCCGCCGAGGTTGCGATACAACAGGTCGATGTCGTCGGCGTTCACCACGTCGTCGAGGTTGAAGTCGCCGGCAAGGTTGAACGCGGGGGCGTCCTGGCCCAGCGGGGTGACGTCGAAGTGGAAGTGGTCGTCGTGGCCGCCGGACGAGTCGTAGGTCGCGCCGCCGGGGTGCGTGCCGTTGATGGCGCCCAAGAGGTCGGTGTTGGAGGTGAGCAGACGCGACACGCGGACGTCGAGGTCGTGGTGGAGGTGCGCGTCGATGAAGGCGCGGGCGAAGTCGGCGGCGTCGGCCTCGCCGGCGTTGAGGCTGCCGTTGCCCAGGTTGCGGGCTTCGAGCGGGATGCCTAAGTCGATGTCCATGCCGGCGCGGTGGGTCGAGTGGATGGCGGACGAGCCGTAGCCGTCGAACGTGGACAGCGCGGTGACGCGCTGGTCGATGCCGGTGGCGGCCTTGGCGTCGGTGGCGGCGGCGAGGATGAGTTCAACTGCCCACGAGGTGGCGTAGGGCTCGAACGACGAGACGCTGCTGATGTCGGCGTTGGGGAGCAGGCGTTCCCAGCGCGGGGCGTTGCCGGCGTTGAGCCAGCCCGCGGTGGTGGGGCCGACGATGCCATCGACGCTGTTCTGCGTGGTGTTGAGCCCGCCGACGAACGCGGCCTGGAAGGTGCGGAGCGCCTCGTCGGTGGCGGTGTCGAACGTGCCGGTGATGTCCGGGTTGCCGCCGCCGTCGCGCTGGAAGTCGAGGTACGCGAGGCGTTGCTGCTGCTGCGCGACGAACAGCGGGTTGTTGCTGGTGCCGCCGAGGCGCTCGAGCGACTGACCGACCGCGCCGCGCCCGACGCCGGTGTACCCGGGCTGCACCGTGACCGAGAAGTCGTGCGTGACACCGTCGATGTCGACCGACCCGGCGAACGTGCCCTGGTACCCGGGGGCGTCGGGGTCGGTGTCGCCGCCGCGCCCGGGGCCGCGGTCGTTGTCGGCGAAGACGAACAGCCGGCCGGTCTGCGCGAAGGCGGTGCCTTCGAGCACGTCGCTGGTGAGCCCGACGTGCGAGCCGAACGCGCTGAGGTCGAGGTTGGTGAACGCGGCACCGGGGTTTACGCCGGGCAACCGGCCGAAGTCCAGGGTGATGCCGTCGCCGCTGCGTCCGAAGAAGTCGAAGTCGGCGGCGGTCGCCGGGGCCGCGCTCAAGCCCGTGCCGGCCGCGACGACGCCGGCGGCGAGGGCGTGGCCGAGGTTGTGGGCGCAAGGCGACACGTCGTTTCTCCGTCGGGTTGAATCACGCATCCGACACGCGGCGTTTACGGGTTGTCGTCGTAACGGTCGAGCTCTTCGCCGCGCGAGTCGATGAAGCTGTACCACGTGCCGATCTCGGGGGCTTCGGAAGCTTCCTCAAAGGTGGCGTCGGCCTGGAGGAAGCCGACACTGCCGTCGGAATACATCGCGTTGATGCCCGCGCCGCTGTGGGCGCGTTCGATGTCTTTCACATATGGGGCGTTGTCGATGTAGCGAGGGCAGTGGCCGATCATCCAGTCGCTGCCCAAATCGTCGATGCTGGGGACAGGCATCCATTTGGGAGCTTTCACCGGGGAGGTGCGCTCGAAATACTCGTTACGGATGTGGTACGAACCATAGCCGATCTGTCGGTTCTGCCCCCATTGCTGGATGCCGTACTCCTCGTCATACGGAAGGATCTGTCGCTCGAACTGACCGTCCAGGGGCGGGTCGGTGCACCAGAGGCTGATCAGATCACTCATGTAACCTTCGGCGTAGAGCACACCGAAATTCGAGGGAAGGACGGCGTTGCGCAGGTTCTGGATTTTGATGCCGCCGGACACGTCGTTGCCACCGTAATTCACCGACGGGGTCACGATGCGGACGCCGCCGAGGAAACCCGGTGCGAGCCAATTCGTCGTGTCGATGTCGTTGTCGTGATCCACGAGGATCACGCTGCCGTTGTGGTCCACGGTGTACGCGTTGAACGCGATGGCGACCTGTCGCACGTTGCTGCCGCAGGCGATCTGACGTGCCGTCTTTCGCGCAGCGCCAAGGGCGGGCAGGAGGATGCCGATCAGCAGCGCGATGATGCTGATGACCACGAGCAGTTCGATCAGGGTGAAGGCTTGGGGTTGGGGGCGGTTCATGGCGGGGGTTCACGTCGGGGCGGGAAGAGCAAGCGGGAGATTGTACCGGGCGCAGGTCGGAATCCCGCGCGTGTTATGCGGTGGAGCCGAGGCCTGAGTCGGGGGCAGGGGCGGCGGCCGTCGGGGCGGCCTTCTGCCGGCGGAGGGTCTGGGCTTCGGCGGCGAGGAAGTCCTGGCGGGCCGCGTCGTCGCCGCGGCCGAGTTGGCGGTAGACCTCGGCCAGGGCGCGGTGGGCCTCGACGAACTGCGACGCCTGCCGGAGGCACAACTCCAGGGCCTCAGCGGCGTGCTCGTAGTCTTTGAGGGCCGCGAGCGCCTGGCCGACGTGCAGGTGCCCACGCGGGAAGTGGTGGACCAGCCCGACGGCGCTGAGCGCGTGGTCGAGCGCGTCGTCGGGCCGGTTGAGCGCGAGGCACGCCTGCGCCAGGCCGTCGAGCGCAACGGCGGAGTCGTCGTCGAGGCGCAGGGCTTTTTCGAACGCGCGCTCGGCCTTCTCGGGCTGGCGCGTCTGGAGGTACACGCCGCCCAGCCGGGTACACAGCCCGGGCGTCTCGGGCGCGGCCGATTCCACGGCGGTGAAGTGTTCCAGCGCCGCGCCGAAGTCCCGCCGGCTCATCGCGATCGCGCCCAGCAGCATCCGTGCCCGCAGTGGGCCGTCGTCCTTGTCCGCCAGTTCCGCGGCGATGCGTTCGGCGCGCGGCGTGTCCCCCGCGGCGAGGCAGCACAGCGCGACCTTGAGCTTGAGCGCGTCCTGGGTCTGCCACTTCTCCGGCAGGCCGTCGAGCAGCTCGAGCGCATCCGCGTGGCGGTTGATCGACATCAACGCGGTGCTCAGGTTGAGCGCGTTGTGGGCGACCGTGTCGTCGACGCTCTGTTGCACGTCCTCGCCGGGCGCTTCGACGTAGCCCAGGTCGATGAGTTGTTGCAGCGCTGCCTTCTGGGCTTCGGGGTCGCCCGCGGCGTCGGCGGGGTGTTGGCCCGCGTCGCCCTCGACGGCTTCCCAACTCACGATGCGGTCGGCGGTCAGCGGCGGGTCGAAGGCCTCGACCCACGCGCGGCCGGACATATCCATGCCCACCGGCAGGCCGAGCAGGCGCAGCACCGTGGGCGTCACGTCCAGCAGGCTCGCGCCGAAGAGCTGGTCGTTGGGTTTCACGCCCGGCCCGGCCATACACACCATCCCGAACGGCCGGTGCCAGTCGGTCGGGCCCGCCTTGCCCTCGCGCGGGTCGGGGCGCTGGTGGTCGTTGTAGTAGCCGTGGTCGCTGAGCAGGATCACCGCGGTGTCGTCGCCGGCGAGCTTGAGCAGCGTCTGGAGCATCATGTCGTGGAAGCGGTAGATGCCTTCCATCGCGTGGCGGTAGGCGTCGAAGTCTTCCTGGCTGACCTGTTCCATCTTGGGCGGGTGGAACTCCATGAACTCGTGCCCGAAGCGGTCGATGCCTTCGTAGTACACGGCCGTGAGGTCCCAATCGTCCTGCGCGACGAGCTGCGTGGCGACGGCGTGGATCGACGCGGTCTGGGCCATGAGCTGGCGGAACTTCCGCAGGCGCTCGTCGTTTTTTTCCATCAAGCGCTTCGCGTCGGGCAGGAACGGCAGCACCGCGGTGGCGTCGATCTCGGTGGGGTGGACGCGCAGCTCGGCGAGCTCGTCGGCGCGTTCGGCGGGATGCACCGCGCCGTCGGGCACGGGCCAGGGCTGGTCCGGCGGGCCGACGGGGTGCTCGAACTGGTTGGAGACCATCGTGCCTTTGATGGGCTCGGCCGGGTGCGAGGCGTACCAGCCGACGACGTTGGAGCGCAGGTCGTTCTGGGACAGGATGTTCCACAGCGCCTTACACGTTCGGCTGACGCTGGAGACAGGGCGGATGCCGGAGTGGTCGGGGAGCGGCTCGGTGAAGCCGTGGATGCCGTGCTTGTCGGCGGTCTTGCCGGTGGCGATGCTGGTCCAGAGCATCGGCGAGAGGACGGGCTGGAGCGTGGCGAGGTTGCCCCAGACGCCGCGCTGCATCAGGCCTTGGAGCGCGGGCATGTGTCCGGCGTCCATGAGCGGGCGGATCATCTGCCAGTCGGCGGCGTCCCAGCCGATGAGCAGCACGCGTTTTGCGATGCGTTCAGCCATGCGGAGTAAATCGGTTCAACGGACGGCGGGAAGACAACGCGGGCGGGTTGATCGGCGGGAGTTGTCGGGGCGACGTCGGGACGGGCTGGTCGGGCGAGAATGCGTGACGAAGCCGGGAGAGAGAAAAGCCCGGCCACCCTCTGATGAGAGACCGGGCTGGATGGGGTTCGTATCGTCGCGCCATGGCGCGAAGCGAAGGGGCGGGCCGGCGGGTTTACGCGGCCGAGGTCTTGCGGCGGCGCTTGGCGGCCAGGCCGACGGCGCCGGCGGCGAGCAGCGCGAGGCTGCCGGGCTCGGGGATGCCGTCGCCGGCGTTGATGCCGACGCCGGGCTGGTCTTCGTAGGCCCAGTCAACGATGTTGAACGTGCCGGCGGCGTTGTCGATGTCGACGCGGATCCAGCCGAAGTGGCTCGTCGCGTTGATGGGGAACTCCAGGCCGATGAACGCGCCGGTGACGCTGTTGAATTGGGCGTTGGGGTTGTTGCCGCCGTAGGCCAGGGACGCCTGGAACGGGCCGCCCGCGGTGGTGGTGGCGTCGATGAGGTCGCCGGTGTTCAGGGCGGTGGCGTAGCCGAAGCCGCTGAATAATCCGACGACCTTGCCGGGCGCGAAGTTGACGTAGACGCCCTGGTAGGGGCCGCCACCGAAGACATAGTTCTTCAGCAGGATGTCGTTGTACGCGTCGCCGTCCAGGTTCAGATCCTGAGAATTGAACTGGGCGATGTCGATGTTCTGGAGGCCCGAGTACTGCACGGCGGCGTGCGCGCCGGCAGTGGCGGTCGCGGCGGCACCGGCGGCCAGGGAGTACTTAGTCAGGCGGGTGGCTTGGTCGTGGGTCGGTTTCATCGTGGCTTCTTCCTTCACTCCGGGGTTGAAAACATCACGCAGGCAGACACGGGAGGCCCGTGTGGGAGACATTCATTCTACTCGGCTTCCCGCCAAAATCGATGGCGGCGACGCATCGCGGTCAGGCCCGCCGCCCCCGCGGCCAGTAGGCCCAGGGCGCCGGGTTCGGGCACGGGGGAACCGCCGAAATCCGGGGACGCCACCGCGTTGCCCCAGTTCAGCAGCACGCCGTCCAACTCGGCCTGGTCGATCAGGCCCGAGGGCAAGTCGTTGTCCCAACCGGCGGGGATGCCGCTTTGATCGGTGTCCGAGCCCCAGTTCGTGAGCACCAGGTCCAGGTCGCCCTGTTCAACCTGACCCGAGTCGTTGTAGTCGCCCTCGAGCGTGGCGATCGGCACCTGGCCGGCGACGATGCCCGCCGGGTCGTCCGAGGCGTAGGCGTCGTGCAGGTACATCGTGCCGTTCGCGTTGTCGACATCGACCCGCACCCACGCGTAGAACGTGGTGTCGCCGGCCGGGAACGACAGCCCGAGGTAGCCGTCATCGACCAGGTTCCACTGGGCGTTGGGGGTGTTCGTGTTGTACGACATGTTGCCGTAGAACGAAGGCCCGACGGTGGAGGCGTTGATGGGGTCGCCCGGCTGCAGCACGCTGACGTAGGGGAACGAGCTCTGCGCCGAGGTGAACCCGACGATCTGACCCGGGGCATAAGGCACCGTGGCGCCTTGGTAGTTGCCGCCGTTGAAGATGTAATTCTTCAGGTTCAGGTCGGTTTGTGTGCCGTCGAGATTCAGGTCCAGCGGCTGGTTGGTGAACTGCGGGATCTCGAATTCGAACTCGAGGAAGAACTCCTCCGCCTCGGCCGCCCCCGCCACGACCGCCGTCACCGCCGCCGAATACCCCGCCAGGCGCGCCGACCGCCGGGCCGCGCGCGAGGCATCGGTACTGCCGATCCGCCGACCGGGTTGGACCGATGGCGTCTCCGTTCCGTTGATTTGATCACGCAAGCTCACTTCTCCATGCGCCAAGGCACCCCGACCCCCGCAGACTTCCTGAGAAGATGCCCCACGTCCGCCGTTTTGTCAAGAGTCAATCGCGCAGAAAAAACGGTTAACGTGGGGTAATTGCGGCGTATTTCGCCGTTTCCGCCGGTGGCGGCGCGTCGTGAATCGGCGACAAAACGGTTCGTAACCGGCCCGGTCGGTGCTATCCTTGCTCGGCTTGGCCGGGCTTCCCGGGCCCCGACCGGCCCCGCCCCGCAGGAGAAACGGTGCCGTGAAGCGTGAAGTGCAGTTCATCGGGGCGGGCGCCGTGCCCGCCGGCGCGGTCCGGGCCAAACCGGCCGGCGTGCCCGCGCGGTGTCTGTCGGCTTGTCTGCTCCTGCTCCCCCTGGTCGTGGCGACCCCCGCCGCCGGGTTGACCGTCTCGTTCAGCTACGCCCTGGACACCAACCGCTTCTTCCTGGACAACCCCACCGCCCGGGCCACCCTCGAAAAGGCCGGGCAGTTCTACAGCGACATCCTCACCGACACGCTCGCCCCCATCACGCCCACCGGCGGCGACACGTGGGACATCCGCTTCGAGCACCCCTCGACCAGCCAGCAGGCGTACGACCCCGGCGTCAACCCCGGCGGGCTGCACATCATCGACCCGTCCCTTCCCGCCGACACGATCCGCGTGTACGTGGGCGCGAAAAATCTCCCGGGCCTCGCCGAGGCCGGGCCGGGCACCTACGGCGCGTCGGGCTCGGCGGCGTGGGAAACCCTGATCGAAACCCGCGGCCAACCCGGCATCCACACCGGAAACAACGCCGACGACTTCGCGCCCTGGGGCGGGTTCCTGTCCTTCGACCTCGGCCAGAACTGGAACTTCGACCACACCCAGTTCCCCGCGGGCAACCAGAACGACCTCTACTCCATCGCGCTGCACGAGCTCGCCCACGTCCTGGGCCTGGGCACCGCCGACTCGTGGTACTCACAGATCACCGGCAACACCTTCACCGGCCCCAAGTCCACCGCCGCCAACAACGGCAACGCCCCGCTCATCGACCTCCAATCCGCCGGCGGGCACTGGGAAAACTTCACCTTCAGCCACATCTATAACACCCCCACTTCCCAGGAAGCATCCCTCGACCCCGACATCCTGCTCGGACGCCGCAAGCTCATCACCGACCTCGACGTCGCGGGCCTCGACGACCTGGGCTGGGACGTCGCCCCGCCCGTCACCGGCGACTATGACTACGACGGCAGCCTCGACGGCGACGACATCGACGAGCTCTTCGCGTCCTTCGGCCCTTCGGGGCTGTACAACCGCGCCCGCTTCAACCTCGTCGCCGACAACGTCATCGACGCCCTCGACGCCGACGCGTGGATCACCGGCCTGGCCAACACCCTGCCCGGCGACACCGACCTGGACGGCGACGTCGATTTCGAAGACGCCCAACGCCTGCTCGCCAACTTCACCGGCTCCGCCGACGCCGGCGAAGCGCTGCCGTGGTTGGCCGGCAACACTGACGGCGACCACGACATCGACTTCCTGGACGCGATGACGCTTCGACGGAACTTCGCGTTCACCGCGCCGCAGCTCGAAGCCCTCGCCCTCACGCCGGACCAGGCCGACGCGTTGACCCCGGGACAGTGGGCCGACGCCGTGCAACGCCTCGCCGACGGCCGCGTCGTCCCCGAGCCGGCGGTTGGTTTCTTTCTCGCCGCGGCGGCGCTCGTCGGGCGCCGGGTTCGCTTGAGCCGCGTCCGATAACACGAAACGTCGGTTCCCCTCGCCGCCGGCCAACGCCCAGACAACAAACCCCGCTGCCGCCGAAGCGACAACGGGGCGGAGGGGAGAAAGCAATGGGTGCGCTGTTGGTATCGCCCGCGGGCGTGCCGGCCCTACACAAAATGACGGCGGATCGAACCGGCTGATCCGCGTTCAACTTGCCCATTTTAACATTAGCGCCGACTAAAAACCCCGTTGTCCGCTGTTCAGAGCGGTTTTTCCGTGGCGGGACGGCGTTGGGACTTGCCCGTCCTCTCCGGGCAATCAACGGTCAAAGCGGCGTCTTTACCCTTGGCGGTCGCGGGCCAGCAGGGCGGCACCCACGACCCCGGCGTCGTCGAACAATTTGCCGGGCACCACCTTAACCTTCCGCAGCGCATCCGGGAAGACGTGTTGTTCGAAGCTCGCGCGGACCATTTCCACGATCGGCTCGCCCACCGCCTCGGTCAGGCCCCCGCCGACCACCACGCACGGCAGCGACAGCAGCGTCACCGCGTTCGCGATCGCCACGCCCAACGCGTCCGCGCCGTGCTGCAACACCTGCAGGGTCAACGGGTCCTTCTTCTCCACCGCCTTGGCGAGCACCTTGGAGCGGATCTTCGACAGGTCGCCGTCGACCAGCTCGGTCACGACAGACTTGTGCCCAGTGTGGATGAGCTGCGTGAGGTGCTGCACGAGGTTGGTGCGCGATGTGATGTTCTCGACGGTGCGCCGCCCGGTCAGCCCGAACGGGTTGTAGACGGTGTGCCCGATCTCGCCGGCGGTCATGTGGTGGCCGTGGAAGAGCTGCCCGTCGAAGATCAGACCGCCGCCGATGCCGGTGCCGATGAACACCGCCAGCGACGAATCAAACTTCTCGCTTGCCCCCGCCCGGTACTCGCCCCACGCGCCGACGTTCACGTCGTTGTCCAGGGTGACCGGCATGCCGTCCAGCCGCTTGCTCAACAGCTTGCCCAACGGCACGTCCTTCCAGCCCAGGTTCACCGCGAGGGTCACCACGCCCTTGTCGAAGTCGATCACGCCCGGCGCGCCGATCCCCACGCCGGCGATGTCCGACATCTTCAGGCCCGCGTCATCGACGATCCCCTCGAGCAACTTCGCGATGCGCTCGAGCACCGCGTCCAGGCCCTGATCCTTCTTGGTCTTCGTGCTCGAACGGTGCGTGACCTGCTTGCCGGAAACGATCCCGCACTGGATGTTCGTGCCGCCCAGGTCAACGCCGAGGTAGAGGGGGGTGTCGGGCATGGTGTGTTTCTTGATTCAGAGCAGTGGCCACAAAAGGCACAGAAGACACAAAAGAAAAGATGAAATCGCTCGTTTGCCCTTCAACGCATTGATTTGTGACTTTTGTGCATCTTGTGGCCAATCAAAGCGCGGGACGAAGGTTCCAGTGATCATGCCCCGCTTCGTACAGCCGCGCGACGCGCAGCAGCTTCGCCTCCGCGAACGCGTCGCCGATGAGTTGGACGCCGACCGGCAACGCCTTCCCGTCCACCTCGGTCGTCCCGGCTGGCAGGGAGATGCCCGCGATGCCCGCCAGCGGGGCGTTCACGGTGTACACGTCGTTGAGGTACATGCTCAGCGGGTCGTCGGCCTTCTCGCCGATCTTGAACGCCGGCGTGGTCGTCGTCGGGCACAGGATCGCGTCGCACTGCTCAAACGCCGCGTCGAAATCGTTCTTGATTAGCCGGCGGACCTTCAGCGCCCGGTTGTAGTACGCGTCGTAATACCCCGACGACAACGCGTACGTGCCGAGCATGATGCGGCGCTTCACCTCGTCGCCGAAGCCTTCCGCACGCGACTTGCTGAACAGCTCGACGATGTCGTTGGCCGGCTCGGCGGTGCGGTGCCCGAAGTGCACGCCGTCGTACCGCGCGAGGTTGGACGAGCACTCGGCGGTGGCGACGACGTAATAGACCGGGATGCCGTACTTGGTGTGCGGCAGGTCGACCTCGACGATCGTCGCGCCCTGCGACTCGTAGAACTTGATCGCGTCGTCGGTGGCTTGTTGCACGGCCGGGTCGTTCGCGCCCTCGAGCATGTACTGCTTCGCGACGCCGATGCGCAGGTTCTTCACTTCCCGTTCGACCTCGTCGAGGTCGGGTTCGACGTCGACCGGGGCGCTGGTCGCGTCCATGGGGTCCACGCCCGACATGACTTTGAGCAGCAGCGCCGCGTCGGCGACGGTCCGCGCGAACGGGCCGCACTGGTCCAGCGACGACGCGAAGGCGATCATGCCGTACCGCGAGATCCGGCCGTAGGTCGGCTTCATGCCCACCACGCCCGTGAGCGCCGCGGGCTGGCGGATCGACCCGCCGGTGTCCGACCCGATCGCCGCGGCGCACAGGTCGGCGGCCATCGCCGCGGCGCTGCCGCCGGAACTGCCGCCGGGCACGCGCGACGGGTCCCACGGGTTCTTCGCTCCGCCGAACGCGCACGTCTCGCACGACGAGCCCATGGCGTATTCGTCCATCGACGTCTTGCCCAAGATGATCGCGCCGGCGTCTTCGAGCCGCTGCACCGCCGTGGCGGTGAAGGGCGAGCGGTAGTTTTCGAGCATCCGCGACGAAGCGGTGGTCTTGCCGTAGCTCGTGCAGAACAGGTCTTTGACCGCGATGGGCACGCCGGCGAGCGGGCCGGTGAGTTGGCCTTTGTCGACGTCGGCGGCGCGTTGCAGAGCGCGTTCGTCGTGTACTTCGAGGTACGCGCCGAGCGCTTCGTTGTGTTTTTCGATGCGGTCGAGGTAGGCCCGCGTGACTTCGACCGCGGAGACTTCTTTCGAAGCGACCGCGTCGCGCACCCCGAGCATCGTGGTGTTCGTGACGTCCATGCTTACGCGCCGCCCCCGTCGCCGAGCACCTTGGGCACCTTGAAGAACGCATCCTGCCGGTCGGGCGCGTTGGCGAGCATCGCGTCGCGGTCGGCGCCGGGCTGGGCGACGTCCTCGCGCAGCACGTTCACCAGGTCCAGCGGGTGGGCGAGCGGCTCGACGCCCTCGACGTCCAGCTCGCCGAGCTGCGCGATGTAGCCGAGCACCGCGCCGAGCTGGTCGGTGAAGTGGTGGACCTGCTCGTCGTTGAGCGTGAGCCGGGCGAGCTTGGCGACGTGGCGGACGTCGTCTTCGGAGATCGGCTGGGCCTGGTTGCTCATCGTGGGCGGATCATAACAAGGCGGGTTACGACGACCGCATCGCCTCCAACTCCGCCCAGCGGTCGTAGAGGCGGCGGACTTCCTGCTGGGCGTCGCCCAACTCGGCGCAGACGGCGGCGTGTTTTACGTGGTCGGCGATGACGGCGGGGTCGCCGGACTGTTCGGTGAGTTGTTCGACCTTGGCCTCGGCGTCGAGGATGGCGGCCTCCATGCCGTCGAGTTCGCGCTGGAGGTGGTAGGAGAGTTTTTTGCTTGTGGTGGGTTTGCGGTCGCATTGATCCGGGGCTTCGCTGCGCTCAGCCCTCGGCTTGGGTTTTGGATCAACGGCATTTACCGGGGTGGGGCGTTCGCTTTGCGCGGCTTCCCACTGGTCGTAGCCGGCGAAGGATTGGTGCGTGCCGTCGCCGCGCAGGGCGAGGATGTCGGTGGACAAGCGGCGCAGCATGAAGCGGTCGTGCGTGACCAGGACGACGGCCCCGGGGAACTCGGCGAGCGTACTCTCCAACACTTCCAACGACGCGATGTCCAGGTCGTTGGTCGGCTCGTCGAGGATGAGCACGTCCGCGGGCTGGAGCATGAGGTTGGCGATGAGGATGCGGGCCTGCTCGCCGCCGGACAGGTCGCCGACCGACGTGTTGAACTGCGACGGGTCGAAGAGGAACCGCCGCGCCCAGCCGGCGACGTGGACGGGCTTGCCGCGGTAGTCGACGGTGTCGCCGACGGGGCACAGCGCGGTGCGCAGCGAGTCGCGCGGGTCGAGCGCTTCGCGGTGTTGGGTGAAGTTGACGATGCGCAGCTCGGCCGCGGGCTTGACGGTGCCGGCGTCGGGCGCGAGGCCGCCGGTGAGCAGGCGGAGCAGCGTCGTCTTGCCCGAGCCGTTGGGACCGAGCAGGCCGAGCCGCATGCCCGGTGAAAGCTGCAGGTCGAGGCCGTTGATCAGCTTCCGGGAGCCGAGCGCTTTGGTGAGGTTGTGCGCGGCGAGCAGTTTCTTGGTCTTGCGTTCGGTCGCCTGGAAGTCGATGGTCGCAATCTTGGTCGGCGCGGCGTTGCGGCCCTTGAGCGCCTGGAGTTCGTCGCGGCGCTGCGCGGCGTCATCAACCTGCGATTTGTTGCGCGTCTGCCGGCCCTGGATGCCCTGCTTCAACCACGCGGTGTCGCGGCGCACCTTGCCCGCCAGCGCGGTCTGCTGCGCCGCCTGCGCTTCGAGGAACTCGTCCTTGCGGCGGTTGAACTCGGTGTAGTTGCCCTTCACCTCGAGCGTGCCGTCGGGGTACGCGGTGGACAGTTCGACGATGCGCGTCGCGACGGTCTCGAGGAAGGTTCGGTCGTGCGTGATGAACACGGTCGCCCCCCGGAAGCTGCGGACGAAGTTCTCCAGCCAGAGCACGCCTTCGAGGTCGAGGTGGTTGGTCGGCTCGTCGAGCAGCAGCAGGTCCGGCTCGTTGACGATTGCCGCGGCGACGGCAAGGCGTTTCCGCCAACCGCCCGAGAGCGTGGCGACGTCGGCGTCGGGCGCGTGCGTGGGGTGCGTGTCGTCGAAGCCGAGCTTGGAGAGCGTGATGTCCGCGCGGGTGTCGGGGTCGAGTTGGAAGCGGGTGTCTTGTTCGCGTGCCGACGCCGCGACCACCTTCCGGGGCGTGTCGTGGCCGCCGAAGTCGTCGGTCTGCGGGACGTAGGCGGCGTGCATCTTGCTGCGGCGGATGACTTCGCCCGCGTCGGGCGTTTCGAGGCCGGCGAGGATCTTGAGCAGCGTGGACTTGCCCGCGCCGTTGGGCCCGATGATCCCGAGCCGGTCGTCGTCGTGGAGCCCCAGCGCCACGCCGGTGAAGAGCGTGTGCGTGCCGTAGGTTTTTTCGAGGTCGGTCGCGGTGAGCAGCGTAGGCATGCGGCGGGGATTCTACGGTTGCGGCCGAGCCGGGCCCCGCCAAAGGGTTCAGGCAACCATTGAAAAACCCGCGCTCGATCCGGCGAGCGCGGGCTTGGGTCTCAGGTTTCAAGTGTTCGTCCACGCGCGCCCCCGGCCGCGCACCCCCGGGCGCGTCAGCAACCGAACACTTCAATCATCGGCAACGCGTCCCAGTACGACTGCTGTTCCGCGGCGGCCTTGTATTCCTCGAGCGTGGCCTTGAGCATCTCGTGCATCTCGGGCGTGTCCTTGCTCAACTCCACCGCCTGGGTCTGCAGCTCGATCGCCTTGGCGTGATCGCCCTTGAGGTGGTGGACCCGGGCGAGCGTGTCGATGATGCCGGGCGCTTCGCCGTCGGTGCGCTCGTTGGCTTCGACGGCGGCGGCCATCGCGGCGTCGAGGTCCTTTGCGCCGTCGGGGATCGGCGAGTCGGGCGCGACGATCATCCACGCCAGTTCATTCAACTCGCCCGGGTTGTCGCTCGCCTCGATGCGGGCCTTCATCACGACCGCCATCTCGTCGAAACGCTCGGCCTGGCCGAGCAGCGCGATCCGCGCCTGCGCCATCTGTGGTGCCATCTCCGGCGCGAGCGCCTCGACCCGGTCCACCACCTCCAGGGCCTTGTCGATGTCGCCGACCTGCAACGCGGCCATCATCTCCTGCTGCATCGCTTCGAGCTTCTGGTTACGCAGCGCCTCGGCGGCGGGGTCGAACGTGCCCGCCACCACGCGCGCCAGCACGCCGTCCATCGACATCGGGTGGCCGATCCACGCGACCTTGCCCTTCTGGTCCACGATCATCGAGCAGGGGATGCCGTTCTGCTCGGCGGCCTCCATCCACGTCTTGGCCATCGCGCCCTGTGCGTCCTTGCTCTTGTCGTCGAGCGCGACGCGGTAGTCCATCTGGTCGCCCATCTTCGCGACGAACGGCTGCACCGCCGACTCGTCCTGCTCCCACACGTTCTGCCCGATGATCACCACGTCGTCGGCGTACTGGTGCTGCAGGTCGGTGACGTGCGGGATCGCGCTGATGCACGGGCCGCACCACGTCGCCCAGAACTCGAGCACGTACACCTTGCCGTCCTCGAACTCTTTGACGGGGTCGCCCTTGACGTACTTGCCCTGCTGCAGCGGCGGGGCGTCGTCGCCGACCTTCAACGCCGCGGCGGGGTCGACACAGAACACCAACATCAAACAGGCCATCAGGACAGTGGTCAGCACACGGCAAGGAGAAAGCACATTCATCGGGAACTCCCGGTTGGAGGGGACGGCAACGACACAGCCCGGCGGGCCGAACACATGATAGGCACAGGGTCTTCGTTGCCCGGTGAATTAGGCCGATTCAGTGGCCGGCCTGATTCGCGTGGGTTTCCACGCGCAATGAATCCTTCAGCGAGGCCATCAACTCAACATAGCCATCGGTATCGTCGGCCAGGTCGGGCGGAGATTGCGTCAGAACAAACATGACAGGCCCCCTGATCGTGTCGATCGAACAAAACGACTGAACGATCAACTCGCCTCCGATCAGCGGCGCGGCAAGCTTGTAGCCGGTCAAGTCGAACCCCCCGAACTCAAGATGTTCAGGCGTCAACTCGGCATCTTTTAAGCCGTACTTTTTTCTGATTGTTACCGCGAATGCGTCGGTCCACGGGCCGGCGGCGAAGTCCGGGTCAGGCATCCACAGAACCTGAAGCACCACGTCTGGCCCTTTCAGTTTCCATTCGTGTGCTGTGCCTTCGTGGAGCGCGTATCCAAACGACATGTTGCTTGGGTACTCAAACCGCAATGGGCCGTGTTCGAACGTCTTGTGTGAATCTGGAATGATGGTGACAAGCTGCCGCTTGCCGTCGAAAACCAGCTCGATCGGCCGGCCCAGTTCGGCGACCGTCGCGTGATTGCCGACCATGACGACCACCCGGGTGGGGGGCTCGTCACCGAACGCGTCCGGACCCTGATCCAATTCGGACTGCGCGGGGCATGGAGTCACACAGATCAACACACCAAGAATGAACTGATGAATCGGGCAACAGGCATTCATTTGATCATGCTCCTGAGCGTTATGGCGCCGGCGCTTCTTGCTTCCGATTGCTTCACTTTAGTTGATGTTGAAAGCACGCCGCGTGCCGATGACAGTCGGTCGTGTGGTCGTTGACCATGCCGGTCGCCTGCATGAACGCGTACATGATCGTGCTGCCGACGAAGTTGAAGCCACGCTTCTTGAGGTCTTTGCTCAGCGCATCGGACACGGGCGTGCTCGCGGGGATGTCCTTCAGCGTCTTCCAACGGTTCTGCACGGGCGTTCCATCGACGAAGCGCCACACGTACGCGTCGAAACCGCCGAATTCGTTCTGCACCTTGAGGAACGCTTTCGCGTTGCGCACCGACGACGCGACCTTGAGCCTGTTACGCACGATGCCCGCGTCGGCGAGGAGCTTCGCCTGCTTGGTCTCGGTGTAACGCGCGACCTTCCGGGGGTCGAAGCCGTCGTAGACGGTGCGGTAGTGCTCACGCTTCTTGAGGATCGTGTCCCAGCTCAGCCCGGCCTGCGCGCCCTCGAGGATCAGAAACTCGAACAGCTTGTGCTCGTCGTGCAACGGCACGCCCCACTCCGTGTCGTGGTACGCGGCCGCCAGGTCGTTGCTCACCCACGCGCAGCGTTTGGCGTTGGGCTTGGGCGGTTCGGAAGGCGAAGCCGGTGTCGCGGGCATGCCGGCAATGTAGGCACGGGTTCACTTTTAGTGGCACCGGCATCTTGCCGGTGGTTCGCCGCAGGCGAAAACGCGGCCCCCTTCGGCCTCGCGGCCGACCACCGGCAAGATGCCGGTGCCACTGAAAGCAAAGTGAACCACGACCGCAATGTAGAGCATGCGTGCGCGCTTTGGCCACGCGGCCGTCGGGGTTTGCCCGCGCGGGTTGCAGTCATCAAAGACACACACCGCACCACCTACACCTTCCACTTTTTTTTCGCGACCACGGAATAACGCGCGACGCCCGCCGGTTCACCCCCCATCGAAGGGTGCTGCGCGTTTCTTTTTTGCGGATTGCGTTTTTCTTTTTCACCCTTCCAGTAGGAGAAGCAGAGTCATGAATCGTTTTCTGATCGCGGGAGCTGTCGCGTGCGCCGGCGTCGGCGTGAGCACCTGGTCCAACGACGCGGCCGCCCAGGCCAACGGCGACATCCAGGTCGCCATCACCAACCACGGCAACTCCGACTTCTTCCTCACGCCCCTGTGGTTCGGGTTCCACGACGGCACGTTCGACCTCTTCGACACCGGCAGCGCCGCGAGTGTCCCGCTCGGCGGCACCGAACTCGAAGACCTCGCCGAGGACGGCATCGTCGGCGGGCTCCAGGCCGCCTTCAGCGCGGCGCACCCCAACTTCCAGGGCGTCGCCACCGGGCCCGCCGGCTTCGGCAGCGGCGCGGGCCAACCCCCCGTCATCGATCCCGGCGAGACCGGCCTTGGGTTCGTCACCCCCGCCAACCCCGCCGCCTACCGCTGGTTCTCCTTCGCCTCCATGGTCATCCCCTCCAACGACACCTTCATCGGCAACGGCGACCCGCTCGCCTACGAAGTCTTCGACAACGCCGGCAACATCGTCGACCCCTCCGGCACCGTCACCATCCAGATCTTCGGCAGCGACCTCTACGACTCCGGCACCGAAGTCAACGACACCCTCGGCGCCGCCTTCGCCGTCGTCGCCAACACGCCCACCGATGAGAACGGCGTCGTCACCGCCGTCACCGGCAGCCAGCTCGACAACTTCGCCGGCATCGGCACCCCGGCCGGCGTCACCGTCACCGACCTGCTCGCGCCCGGCGAACTGCTCGCCACCATCGAGATCAGCGTCGTCCCCGAACCCGCCAGCGCCGCGGCGCTGGGCACGCTCGGCGCCCTGACGATGCTCCGCCGGCGACGCGTCGCGTAACCCGACCGGATTCCCCGAGACCAAGCCTTCCCCTTTCCCACTCCCTTGTTCGACGACGCCCACGGTTCGCCGCCGTGGGCGTTGTCGTTTTAATGGTCAGGTTCTCAACGCCACCACCATCCTGGAAATCGTTCGTTGTATACCGGAAAGTACGGAAATCGAAAAACCGAACCTTCGATCAGCGCGAGGATGATGATCAGTAAAAACGCCAGCAACAACAGACGCAACGCGGGTGACAATCCTCGGGGTTCTGGGGCAGCTGATACGTCGCCTTCGTGTTGAGTCAACGCCTCGCTCGACTCCAACTCCTCCGTGTACGTCCACCCGCACGCGTCGCACACCGCGTCGCCCATCGGCATGCGCCCGCCGCAACGCAGACACACCTCCGCGTCCTCCAACTCGCCCGCCTCGCCCAATCGCACGTCCCCGCCGCGCGAACGCTCCGACAACCGCAAGAGCTTCGCCGCTTCGATCCCGTGCTCGGGCGGCACCAGCACCTTGATCCCCCCGGTCGCGTTGGCCAGCATCCAGTCCATCCCCACGAACTCGCGGTTGTCCAGCACCGCCGGGATGTCCTGACCCGCCAGCAGCGTCACCGCCAGGTCCGCGTCCAGACCGTTGGCGTAACGCCCGACCTCCACCCAACTCGCCGACGCCCTCGCTCCGTCGCCGACCGCGCTGTTGTGTTCTGCACCCGCTGCCATCCCCGCATCCTAAGCCCGCCCCGCGCCCCATCCGTTATCCTCCGCCCCCCGGAAAGTCGCACCCCCGGAACACCCCCGAAACCCACGCGACCCCGCACGACATCCCTTTTAGCCGGTGCTGAGCAACGCGAAGCCCCGGATCCGCCAACCCCGATCCAGACCCCAACCCCAGACCCACCATGAGCATCCTCGTCGACGGCAACACCAAGGTCATCACCCAGGGCATCACCGGCTCCGCCGGCCAGTTCCACACCACCGGCTGCCTCAAGTACGGCACCGCCATGCTCGGCGGCGTCACCCCCGGCAAGGGCGGCCAAACAGACGAGAACGGCCTGCCCGTCTTCGACACCGTCGCCCAGGCCGTCAAAGAGACCGGCGCGAACGCGTCCATGATCTTCGTGCCCCCGCCCTTCGCCGCCGACGCCGTCCTCGAAGCCGCCGACGCCGGCATCACCCTCGCCGTCTGCATCACCGAGCACATCCCCGTCCTCGACATGATGCGCGTCAAGAAAACCCTCAAGAGCAACTTCCCCCACTGCACCCTGCTCGGCCCCAACTGCCCCGGCGTCATCACCCCCGGCATCAAACACGACGACAAAGACACCGAAACCCACGGCGGATGCAAGATCGGCATCATGCCCGGCTACATCCACACCCACGTCTCCCAATCCAAAACCGGCAAGGCCGTCGGCATCATCTCCCGCTCCGGCACCCTCACCTACGAAGCCGTTTGGCAGACCGGGCAGCAGGGTTTGGGACAAAGCACGTGCGTCGGCATCGGCGGCGACCCCGTGCGCGGCCTCAACTTCATCGACCTGCTCGAGATGTTCCAGGCCGACGATGAAACCGACGGCATCGTCATGATCGGCGAGATCGGCGGCACCGACGAAGAAGCCGCCGCCGACTACATCAAGTCCAACGTCACCAAGCCCGTCACCTGCTTCATCGCCGGCCGCACCGCGCCGCCGGGACGACGCATGGGCCACGCCGGCGCCATCATCTCCGGCGGCGAAGGCGGCGCCGAAAGCAAACTCGACGCCCTGCGCCACGCCGGCTGCCACGTCGCCGAGTCGCCGGCGGACTTGGGGACGACGATGAGCAAGGCGCTGGGGGTTTAATCATGTTTGAAAAGCTCAAGGAGCGAGGCTTCGAAATCCTTGCGCTTCATCATGCAGAAGCGATTTTGACGCATGACATGGGAGCCGCGGTTGCGGAACTTGAGCAAATCCTAGAGTCGGTCGAACTTCCGGTGCGCGAACTTGTTGAGAGCGGTGGTGGTGAAGGGAAACTGACCCAAAGAATCCGTCGCGACCTTAGCCAACGGTTTGGGTGGGTGAAACACAATTTCGAGATTAAAAAGATTGTTGACGGTGAAGAGAAAGAATCGATCTCACATGAAATCGATCACGTCAAAAAATTTGGCGATCACACATTTGCTCTTGAAATCGAATGGAATAACAAAGACCCTTTTTACGACCGGGACCTGGAGAATTTCAAGCGCCTTCATGCAGACGGGGTGATTTCTGTCGGGGGGATTATTACCCGTGGTCGATCACTTCAAGATGCGATTCCGAGAATCATCCTAGATTTCGCTAAACGCCAAGGCATTGGTTCGTTTGACGATCTGTCTGCTTACTACGAGCCAACCAGCAAACAAAAGGCGGGGATTCTACGTGCCGTGAAAGCGAAAGGCGCGTTTCCTGAAGGTTGGTCGCATGCGTTTGTGAAGAGCAAGTTCGGGGAAGCATCGACCCATTGGCGAAAGCTTGAGACCAGGGTCGCTCGAGGTGTGGGAAACCCTTGTCCACTGCTGTTGATTGGATTGCCTGCTAATATCATCGTGTAAGATTGAAATCCTGGGAAATAGCCATGGCAGAAACTGACACAACAAGCACGCCGGCCGAAGATTTGGCGTCAAAGTTTTCTGGTCCATATGCGACCATCCTCGCGGACCCGCCATGGCAGTTTCAGAACCGCACGGGCAAAGTCGCGCCGGAACATCGTCGGCTCTTGCGGTATCCGACGATGGAGCTCAAGGAGATCATGGAACTCCCGGTGCCAAAACTCGCCGCCGCAAAATCTCACCTTTACCTCTGGGTCCCCAATGCACTACTGATGCAGGGACTTCAGGTGATGGAGGCTTGGGGATTCACGTACAAATCGAACCTCGTCTGGTTCAAGGTTCGTAAAGACGGTGGCCCGGATGGGCGTGGCGTGGGTTTTTATTTCCGCAACGTGACCGAACTGATCTTGTTCGGGGTGCGTGGTCGGATGCGGACGGAACAGCCAGGGCGTACCCAGGTCAATCTTCTCGCAACGCGAAAGCGTGAACACTCACGCAAGCCCGACGAGATCTACGACATCGTGGAATCGTGTTCCCCAAGTCCACGTCTCGAACTATTCGCCCGTTTCCCGCGTGACGGTTGGGATCAGTGGGGTAACGAAGATGTCGAGGAAAACTCGATTCACAACGTGGCATTTCGTAAGGGCCACGTCGAACCTCAGTTGCGTTTGACCGAAGCACCGCTCGGTTATCGCGGTGATATGAAGATTCGAGCGTAGAACTCCCCACATCGTCGTGACGTTTAGCCGGAGGCTGGCAGCCTCCGGACCGGAACCTGCCATGTTCCGGCTGCGGGCGTTCACTCCGCGTCGGCGTGGCTTCGTATAAAGCGGCCGACGGTGTCGGCCGTCTTCGGGGCGCCCTTCCACCCGGACGGCGGCCACCGGCCGCCGCTTGATACGGATCACCTCGGGAATGCCGGGAATAGTTCCGGTGATTCGGCGGTTGTGCGGTACCGTGGAGACGGTGCCGTGTGTTTCGTGACGAGGAGGTTGGCCGTGCGTGTGTGGTTTCGAGCGGGTCGTGTCGGTGGGGTGGGGGCCTTGGTCCTGACCTTGGCCGTGGTGCTGTGGGCCGGCGTCGTCACCGCCGCCGGGCAGGGGTTCGAGATGGCCGGGTGGCAGGCGGAGTTGGAGACGCGCTTCCACGATGTGGCGGGCACGGTCACCATCGTCGATGAGCACACGCTCCAGGTCGATGGCTTCCACTACGACGGCACCGGGATCAGCGTGTTCTTCTGGCTCGACGAGGTCCGCGACCCGACCGAGCCCATCAGCTTCCGCGACGGCTACGCGATCGGCAGCCAACTGCTGCGCAGCTCGCCGTACGTGGACGAGTCGTTCACGATCGACCTGGGCACCGCCTCCCTGGCCGGCCACCGCGCGATCTCGGTGTGGTGCGTGCCGGCGGGCGTGAGCTTCGGCGACGCCGTGTTCGCGCCGGTCCCCGAGCCAGCGAGCGCCGCCGGGCTGTCGGCGTTGGGCGCGGGGTGGCTCTTGCGGCGCGGCCGACGGGCGCGGTGACGCGCCGCCATCCATTCATGCTTGACCGTCAAGGCGGTGCACGAAAAAGCCCCGCGTCGAAATGCTCTCGTATAAAGCGGCCGACGGTGTCGGCCGTCTTCGGGTCGCGCTTCCACCCGGACGGCGGCCACCGGCCGCCGCTTTATAAAGGCGGCGATCTGCGCGCTCGCGCATGAAAAAGCCCCGCAAGCGCTTGCGAGGCTGGGGGACGATTCAGACCTGTGTCGCGGGCGCAGGGGTTACGCCGCGGCGGCTTCGAAGCCTTCGCAGCCCGAGTCGGGGGTGACGGTCAGGTGCAGCGGCTCGAGTTTGGGGTGGCCGCAGTCGGCCTTGAGGTCTTCTGGCGCGGACTTGCTGGTGCGCACCTGCACAAGCTGCGGTGCGTTGTCGTGCTCGCCGAAGTGTTTGCACAGGCCGCACTGGCCTTCGTGAAGCGTCAACATGGGGAACTCCTTTCGTGGGGGCGTCGCGGGTTCGTCGTCGTTCCGGCCGAGCGGCGTGGTCGCATGCGTGGCCCGATCCGACACCCTCCATTTTAAGTTTCGCCGGCCGCGGTTTCTACGGCATTTCGGGTTACACCGACACATGAGATTGACTTGCAGATTCACGCGCGGAACCGGCGTGCGGTGCAGTGGGGCGGCTTGTTCAAGCGCCCTGCGGTGTCGGTCGGATCCGGTGGCGGGTGGTGGGGGAGACGGCGGCCACCGGCCGCCGCTTTATAAGGACGGGCGGGCGGGTCGCTACCGTGTGGTCATCATGATTCACGTGGGTTTTCGTCTGTGGTGTTTCGTTGTCGCCTTATTACTCGTTGGTTCCGCCGTGCCGAACGCTGCCGCGCAAACGCCGCCCGCCAACCCGGTGCTCGAACACGCGGCCGACCCGCACGCGGCGGTGTTTGATGGGCGCGTGTACGTCTACCCCACGAACGGCGGGGACCACTTCCAGGCCTGGTCGTCGGCCGACCTTCGCGACTGGCAAGCGCACGGATCGATCTTGCACTTCAAAGACGTGTCGTGGCTGGAGCCCGGGACGCGCAACGCGTGGGCGCCGGCGGTCCACGAGCACGCCGGGCGGTTCTACTTCTACTTCTCCGTCGGCGGGCACCCGTCGCGCATCGGCGTCGCGGTCGGCGACCAACCCACCGGGCCGTTCGTGGATTCGGGCAAGCCGCTGATCACCGACACGACCGGATACCCGGTGCAACAGTTCGAAGCGATCGACCCGATGGTGTTCCGCGATCCGGCGACCGGCGCGACGTACCTCTACGCCGGCGGCAGCCGAGGGGCGACGCTGCGCGTGTGGGAACTCAACGACGACATGGCGAGTTTGAAGCGCGAGGTGGAGGTCGAGCAGCCGCGCGCGTTCACCGAGGGCGCGTTCATGCACGAGCGCACCGGCGTGTACTACCTCAGCTACTCGCACGGCTCGTGGAACAGCGCGGGGTACAGCGTGCACTACAGCACCGCCGACGCCCCGACCGGCCCGTGGACGTACCGCGGGTGCATTCTGCAAAGCGCTGCCGACGACCCGATCGCGAAGGGCCCGGGCCATCACAGCTTCTTCGTCGATCCGCGCACGGGCCAAACATGGATCGCCTACCACCGCTGGGAAGGGCGCGACGGTGGAGGGCCATACAAGGGGCACCGCAGCACCGCGCTCGAGCGCATCGAATACGACGACGAGGGGTTGATCGTGCCGGTGGTGATGAGCGTCGGCGATGGCTTTTGATCGTCGGACGACATGTACGCGACACAAGGAACGAGCGTGTCGAGTCCCGCGCCTTAGCTGCGACGCCACGCGTCGCAGACGAGCCCGGACGGTCTACGAACCTCTGCGACGCGTGGCGTCGCAGCTGAACTTGGACTCGTGTTCTGCGCACGTCCGCCCGCCGACGCCGTCGGCGGCTTTGTAAGAGACGCCGCATCACAAAGCCGCGGAGGGCATCTGCGGTTTCCTGCGCACGGTCTGCCCGGTAGTTCATCCGTGGCGGAACGATGGGCGGATACAATTGAAGTACAGAGTGAAGGGCGTGGCCTCCGCGTGGGTGCCAGGTGGGTGAGGGGTCTGGTTCCTTAATCACGAATTGACGTGTGGCCTTGGACGCGGGTGGATCGGGACGGAACCTGATCGACGCCGTCTCCCGCCGGGATCGCCCGAGTGAGTCCCATCCGAAGCGCGGTGACGGCGGGTTGAAAAACCGACGCCGGCCGGGGGTCTGTGGATCGTGACGACGGTCCCGCCCCGGGTTTGTTTCGAAAGCGAGCCGGGGCGTGTCACCCCGGATTCCGGGCCGACACTGCCCGGCTCGCCAGAGGCGCACACGGTGTTCTTTGACATGTGAAGCAGGGGCGTAAGGAGCTCCACGGAGGTGTGAGAGAAGGAAGAAGCCCACACCGTCACGGTGTGGGCTTCGGGGTGAATGTGTGGTTTTTCAAGTCGGCGGGGATTCCGCGCGCGGTGCGGTGGCGCGGTTCACACCGCGCGGAACGCGTTGTGCCAGAAGCGGGCGAGCACGATCAGCACCCACAGCAGCGACACGCCGTAGATCACGGGCACGGCGATGAGGCACACGCGGTACATCAGCACGCTCAGCTCGCGCGGCTCGATGGCCAGCAGGTTCGTCACCGCGAGCGACCCCATCAGGATCACGTACCCGAAGATGACGATGACGAACAGCCCGAACACCGGCGGCTCGGTGGTGCGGCTGCGCATCTCGTTGATCCAGTGTTCCCAGTCGTCGCCGGACGTCTCGACTTTTTCGTAGAGGTACCGGCCGGCCCGCATCATCGACGCCTGCTCGGCGAAGTACTGCACGAGCAGGATCAGCGCGAGCATCGGCGACATGAGCAGTACGAGGTTGAGTCGGCCTTCTTCGTTGCCGGCGTAGGCGAACCAGGTGAGCACGGGCAGGCCGATGAGCCCGGTGACGACGAGGCGGTTGAGCCGGGCCTTGACCTGGAGGATCTCCTCGCGGAGCGTGGCGAAGTAGGTGTGGCGCAGGTCGGAGGCGCCGCCGGGGGGCGAGGGGTCGGCCATGGGTTGGCTCCTTGAAAGGGGGAGACGTGAATCGTGAGGATCAAGGTATCGCGCCGGGCGGGCGGCGCGGGGGGTGAAACGGGGTGAAACTGCCGGGACGGGTGTTGCCGGGGTTTGATGGGCATCGATAAGGGTGGGCGGGTGATGCTGGCGGGGCGGGGCGTCCGATAGCGTGCGTATGGCGGCGACGGTTGAGATTGCAGCGGTTGAGCTTCCAAAGGAAGGCGTGGCGGCGGTGCCTGGGGCGTCGGCCGAGGCGTGGTGGCGACGCGGTTGGCGCGGGGCGGTCGGCTGGGCGCGGGTGATCGGCCGGGTGAACCCGGCGGACGACGCGACCCGGCGGCGGCGGCGGCAGGTGTGTGCGGCGTGCCCGGCGGCGCGGGGCACGCGCAAGGCGCACCGGCTCACGGTGCTGACCCCGGCCAGCACGTGCGGCGTCTGCCGGTGCCAGTTGCTGGCCAAGACGCGGCTGGCGGACGAGGCCTGCCCGGAAGGCAAGTGGTAGCGGCGGCGGTCGGGTGGGCCGTCGATCGGATTTGGAGTGCCGTGTCCGGGGCGCGGCAAACTGGGAAAGTGAATCAGGGATGAAACACTCGCCGTTGCCGCGATCGGGATTAACGAGGCGGAAAGCCGAAAAAATAAACAGTTTCACCACTGTTTCATGCTTGGAGGGCGTGGAAATCGTGATATGCTTGACGGACGCTCGGCGAGAATGTCGGGTCGATTTCGTCTATCCCCGGTCTCTTTGAAGAAGGAGTAGGAACATGAAGATGTGGAAGAGTGTGATGAGCGCGGCCGCGGCGGTGGCCTTTGTGGGCTCGTCGGCGATGGGTGCCCACCTGGACAACCCCAACCAGGTTGTGGACCCGAGCTTTGAGGACCCGGGGCTGTTCACGATGGACGGCGCGCCGTTTGTCGGGTCCTGGGAAGCGTTCTCCTCCGGCGCGGACGCCCCGGCGGCCGAGTCGGGCCAGATGCCCCGGACCGGTGCGCAGAGCCTGGACCTGATGATCAACGGGGTCGCGAACCAGTTCGCGGGTGCGTTCCAGGACGTTCAGTTCAGCCCGGCGCTGGCCGGCCAGATGGCCTGGTGGAGCGGCTGGCACAAGCTGATCGGCGACACCGGCGGCAGCGAGATCCGCATCGAGTGGCGTGACTCGGTGAACGACGTCGAGATCAGCCGCACGCAGATCACCGACGGGCCGTCGGTGCAGGACACCTATGAGGAGTTCATCCTCGCCGACGTGATCCCGGCCGGGGCCGACACCGCCCGCGTGGTGTACGCGATCCAGAGCTTCGGCGGCGCGTTGAACCAGCAGGTGTACGTCGATGACGTCAACTTCAACTACGTCCCCGAGCCCGCGAGCGCGGCCCTGCTGGGCCTGGGCGGCTTGGCGATGCTGCGTCGCCGCAAGTAAGCCGGCCGACGCGAACGACATATTGAGTTTCATGCGAAGCGCCCGCCTTTTCGGCGGGCGCTTTCTGTTGTGATTCTGGCCAGTGACGGGTCGCACCCCCGTTTGTCACATCCGTGCGGGGCGGGGCAATGTCCGGTTCGGGTTATCGTGTTGCGCTCGCTGTGGCGTGACCGTCACAGGCGATACAGGCGTTACGGCTTGGGAAGGTTCCCGAGGCGACACAGGGGTAGGCGTGGCTGAGGCGGAGGATGGGGTCGATGGGGTCGTGGACCTTTTTGTTCCACGAGGACTTCAGGATGTTTTTACGAACGAACCAGGCCGGGCGTGTGGTTGTGGTGTACGCGGCCTTGATGGTGCTGGCGCTGCTGGCGGTGGCGTGGCCGGCCGGGGCGGAAGCGCCGCGGGTGTACGGCGTGTCGGAAGGGCAGACGCTCTCGGAGCCGGCGGTGATCTGGGCGGAGTCGCGGGGCCCGACGCACTGGATGACGCTGGAGCTGCGCGGCCCGGGCGGCGCGGTGGCGGCGCGGGGGTCGGGGCGTCGGCTGCATTTGGCCGAGAGCCGATCGACGGGCACGCCTTTGGCCTGGGACCCGCGGGAGGCGGCGCCGGGCGTTTATACGCTGACGGCGACGACGTATTTCCGAGGCGTGAATTGGGGCGTTGAGCGGTTGACCTTCCGGGTCGGTGGCGCGGACGCGGCGGGGGTGGAGGACGCGGCGGTGCAGCCGACCGGGGCCCCGGCGGCGGCGGTTGCGCCGATCGCGGTCGAGCTGGACGGAAACGCGACGCTGCCGAGCGCGACGTTCGGCGCGGTGCCCAACGAACTGGTGGGCGGCGTGAGCCGGGCGCTGCCGATCACGCTGGACGGCGCGATGCCCGACGGCGGGGACGTGCTGGTGCTGGCGTGGGACATGGACCGGCGGCGGGTGGTGGACGAATTCGCCCACGCCGTCGAGGCGGACCCGTGGCAGGTCGACGGCGAGAAGGTGGCGGAGCTGCCGACGGGCCGGATGGAGCTGCAACTGCACGTGCGTCACGGCAAGTCGTTCGTGCAGACGGCGCGGCGGGTGGTGAATGTGGTGGCGGCGCAGGCGAAGCCGATCGGCGGTTTGCCGGACGTGTCGTTCGCCCGAAGCGCGCCGACAGCGATCACGCCGGGCGACGGGAAAACGCTCGCGTTGTCGGTGGGCGGGGCGTTGCCCGAGGACGCGGACATCCTGGTGATCGCGTGGTCGCTGGGGCAGAAATCGGTTGTCGAGCGGTTCGCGGTCAAGCTGGACGGTGCGCCGTTCGTAATCCCCGCGGCGCAGCTCGCGAAGCTGCCGGCCGGGGTCAACGAGGTGCAGGCGCTGGTCCGTGAGGACGGGCAGGTGAAGCGCAAGGTCTCGCACACGGTGACCGTCGCGTCGCCGCCGTCGGGAAACAACAACAGCAACAACACCGGTCAAGATTCCGATCCGGACCCGGGGCAAGACACGGGGACCGGCAACGACACCGGCGACAACGCGAACCCGGACGACACGGGCAACACCGGCGGCGGCAGTTCGGGCGGCACCACGCCGGACATCACCGACACGAACCCCGCCGAGACGCCCACACCGACCCCGGCGCCCGAGCCCGCGCCGACCGTCGGGTTCGCGGCGAACGCGCCGTCGGCCTACAAGGCCGGCTCCAACGCGGTCATCAACGTCAACGTCGGCGGCAACCTCGGCGAGGGCTCGGTGCTCATGCTCGCCTGGCACCACGACGAGCGCCGCATGATCGACGCCTTCGCCCACGCGCTCACCGGCAGCAACCGGCGGGTGCAGAACGCGCGGCTGGACAAGCTGCCCGGCGGCCGGGTCGAACTCCAGGCGCACCTGCGCACCGCGGCCGGCGTGGTGCAGGTCGCGCGGAAGAACGTCACGGTCGACGCCCCCGTCACCGAGCCCGACCCCGAGCCGGTGGACAACACGCCCATCCCGGCGGGCGCGGGCTTTACGACGTTCACGCCGTCGGGCGATTCGCGGGTGATCTACGTCAGCGCGTCCGGCAGCGACAGCAACTCGGGCCTCTCGCCCAACGCGCCGCTGCGCTCGCCCCGCCGCGGGTACGACCTGCTCCGCAGCGGCAAGCCCGACCACCTGCTGTTCAAGGCGGGCGACACCTTCCGCGGCGGCCTGGGCAGCTTCGAGAAGTCGGGGCGCTCCAGCAACGAGAAGATGGTCATCGGCGTCTACGGCAGCGGGCCACGTCCGCTGTTCAAGACCGACGGCGACGACTTCGTCAAGGCGTACGGCACCGTCCGGCACGTCGCGTTCGTCGGCATCCACGCCTACAGCAACAAACGCGACCCGTCCTCGCCGGACTACAACTCCGGCAACGCCCCCTGGCAGGAGCGCGGCGTCGCGTGGTACGCCAAGGGCGAGGACATCCACTTCGAAGACTGCCACTTCGAGTGGTACAAGGACAACCTGTGCTTCCAGGCACCCAGCGAGGGGTCGCTGCGCAACGTCCGCCTGTACCGCATCATCTGCAACAACGCGTACGGCAAGCACAGCGTCTCGCACTCTTCGGGCATGTACGTCGATGGCGTACACGACATGGAGATTGTCGAGTCGCTCTTCGACCACAACGGCTGGAAGCCCGGCGACACCGGCAGCAAGACCAAGTTCAACCACAACGTGTATGTGCAGAAGAACACCAAGCGCGTGAACTTCCGCCGGTGCGTCGTCACCCGCGGCAGCCACAACGGCGTGCAGCTGCGCGGCGGCGGGATCGTCGAGGACAGCCTCTTCGCGTTCAACCCCTGGGGTCTGCTGGTCGCCGAGGAGCACAGCCGGGTCCGCCGCAACGTGTTCCTGCACGGCAACGACATGAACAGCGGCTACCCGCTGGGCGTGGGCGTCAAGGTCCTGCCGTGCAGCCAGGCGGACATCGAGGACAACCTCTTCGCCCACAAGACCGGCACGGCGGGATGGACCGGCGCGATCGAGATGGGCTGGCGCGACGACATCATCGACCCGCCGGGCAGCTTCAACGTCGCGATCCGCCGCAACATCATCGCCGACTGGCCCCTGGACAACGGCAAGCGCTCCATCGTCAAGGCCACGGGGTCGGCGAACATCACCGCCGACACCGGGAACCTCCTGGACCGCGCGTCCGGCGGGGGCAGCGACCCGCCGTTCGTCGATCCCGGCCGCGACCTCAACGGCTACGCCCGCGCCGTGGGCACGGGCGACCACGCCGGCCTGCTCCGCAAGGCGGTCCAGCGCGGCCGGGGTGCCTGGGACGACCGCTTCGCCGCCAAGGGCGCCACCGACTGGATCGAGTCGGGCTTCGAGTTCCTGCCCTACGACTGAGCCGCGCCCGAGATGTACACGACCAACGCGTTCGGAACCTTCGCCACCGTTATCATTCGGAGGGTTTTCCTCCCGACCGCGGAGTCTCTGCATGTTTGACCAAACCAAGTTGTATCTCAAGCACTTGGCGGTCGATACACCGCTCGAGCCCCCGCTCAAGCATGTTCAATACCTGCTGGATCGTCGTCGTCGGCGCAAAGCGGGGCCGGGTCTCGCACAACTCGCCGAGGAAGACCGCCTGATCGATCAGGTCATCGGCCGTGCTCTCAAATCCGGTGCGCACTGCATGGATGTCGGTTCGCACCTGGGTTCGATGATCGGGATGCTGAGGAGACAGGTGGGCAAGGACGGACAGATCACCGCTGTCGAGCCCGACCCGCAGAAAGCCGCCTGGCTGCGGAAGAAGTTTCCCGAGGTCACGGTCCACCAGTTCGCGCTGTCGGACCGTGTGGGCGAGACCACGTTCTACGTCAACTCGAAACGCCGAGGCTTCTCCGGGCTCCGTCGGCACGGCAGCGACGCCGACTACGTCGAGCTCAAGATGCCGCTCCAAACGATCGACGCGGTGTACCCCGCCGATCAACCGCTCGACCTGATCAAGATCGACATCGAGGGTGCCGAACTCGCCGCGTTGCGTGGCGGCATCGAGACGATCCGGCGGACCCGCCCGCTGATTGTGTTCGAGTGCACCCGCACGGGCATGGACACCTTCGACTACGACAGCGACACCATGTGGGCGTTCTTCCGGGACGACCTCGGCTACGACGTGTTCTTCCTGGAGGACTTCCTGGCCGATCGTCCCCCGATGGATCAGCAGGCGTTCCGGGACGCCCACGAGTTCCCGTGGCGGGCGTACAACTACGTCGGGGTGCCGGAGATCCTTGATCGGGGGCGTGGCTGGCCCCGCGCCGCCGAGGCGGCTTGACGGCCATCGCGGGGCGAAACCCGGGGGCGGCGGGCTGCGTAAGGTGTGATTTGCGGGCGTCGGCGTTGAACAACGGCCGATAATGGCGTTATCTGCACTGCGGCGGGCATCGGGCCGATACCGCTGCGGGGCGTTTTGCCGCGTGGCGCGGCGGTTTTGGGGCGGTGGACCCCGTACGCGCCCCCGCGTGGAGCCCGTGATCCAGGGAGAGCTTGGTTTGACCCAGAGCGTTGCCGGTGAGCTGCCCGCCGGGGCCGAATTGAAGCCGACGCCGCCGGCGTCGGGCCCGGACGCCGCGCAGGGAGGTGCCGTGCCGGCTGACGCCCGTGAATCGCCTCCGGCCGCCGGATTATCGGACGCGTCGGCGAACGACGGTCCCGGTGTCGAGTCGGGCCAGACGGGCGGGCTGAAGAAGAAGGCCGTGCGCGGCGGGTTCTGGACCGTCGGGGCCTACGGCGGCAGCCAGGTCATCCGCTTCGCGAGCAACATCGTGCTGGCCCGGGTGCTGGCCCCCGACGACTTCGGGCTCATGGGCCTGGTCACCATTGTGCTGGTCGGGCTCCAGATGTTCTCCGACATCGGGATCGGGCCGGCGATCATCCAGAACAAGCGGCAGGACCCGGCGTTCCTCAACACGGCGTGGACGATCCAGGTCTTCCGCGGCGCGGCGCTGTGGGTGGTGGCGTCGGTGCTGGCGATCCCGCTGAGCCTGTGGTGGGAGGGGCCGGGCGGCATGCTCGACGTCGTGCTGCCGGTCGCGGCGCTGACGGCGTTGATCCAGGGCTTCCAATCCACGAACTGGTTCACGGCCAACCGCAATTTGGCGGTGAAGTGGATGATGCTGATCGAGTTGTCGTCGATCGCCGTGCAGGCGGTGGCGATGATCGCGTTTGCGTACCTGGTCGACGCTTCGGTGTGGGCGCTGGTGTTCGGTTCGCTGGTGATGATGGTGATGCGGACGTCGCTGTCGCACTTGTTGCCGGGGCTGCGGAACCGGTTCTGTTTCGACAAGGAGGCGGCGCGGGAGCTGATCCACTTCGGGAAGTGGCTGTTCCTCTCGACGGTGATCACGTTCCTGGCGATGGAGTCGGACAAGCTGCTGCTGCAGAGCTTCACGGACGTGGCGACGTTCGGCGTGTTCTGGATCGGCGTGCAGTTGGCGATGCTCGGGCCGACGCTGGCGATGAAGCTGGGGCAGACGATCGGGTTCCCCGCGTTGTCGGAGGTGCACCGCGAAAGGCCGGAGCAGACGTACCGCACTTTGTGGCGCGTCCGGCTGACGGTGGTGGGGATGATCTACGTGGTGCTGCTGGGCATGATCGCGCTGGGGCCGGCGCTGTTCTACACGCTGTACCGCGTGGAGTACTGGGGCGCGGGCTGGGTGGTGCAGGTCATCGCGATCAACTCGCTGGCGGGCATGCTCAACACGAGCTACAGCTACGCGTACCTGTCGACGGGCAAGACGGTCTACAACACGGTGACGGTCACGGCGCAGTGGCTGCTGGTGACGGTGGGTTGCTGCGTGGGCTACGCGCTGGGCGGGGAGACGGGCTTTTTGCTGGGGCTGGCCGCGAGCCAGTGGCTGAAGTACCCGGTGGACGCGCACCTGGCACGTCGCCAGGGCCTGTGGCAGTGGAAGCTGGACCTGGTGATGCTCGTGGTGGCCACGGCGTTGGCGCTGGGGATGCTGTGGGTGAGCTTGGCCACGATGTCAACATTTGTCGCGCTGGGCGAGGACGCCCGCGTGTGGTTCGAGGCGGTCAAGGACGCCGCCAAGTCGATCGGAGGCCTCTCATGAGCGAACGGACTCGCCGGACCCCGAAGGTGTCGGTCTTGATGACGACGCACAACCGCGCCCCCTTCATCCCCGAAGCGGTGGAGAGCGTGCTGCGTCAGACGCTGCGTGACTTCGAGTTGGTGATTGTGGACGACGGCTCGGATGAATCGACGCGCGCGATGCTGCGCGCGTACGCCCTGGCCGACGACCGCATCGAGCTGATCGAGCAGGACAACGCGGGCATCTTCGCGGCGGCGAATCGCGGGCTCGCGGCGTGCCGGTCGCCGCTGGTGGCGCGGCTGGACTCGGACGACGCCGCCGAGCCCGAGCGCCTCGAGGAGCAGGTCGGTTTCATGGGCGCGCCGGCGAACCGGGGCGTGGTGTGTTGCGGCAGCTTCATGAAGCTGATCGACGGGCGCGGCCGGTTCCTGACCGTCGAGGCCAAGCCGACGGCGGACCGCGCGATCCAGGAAGACCTGCTGCGCGGGCACTGCGCGATCGGGCACCCGTCGTCGATCATCCGGCGGGCCGCGCTCGAGAAGATCGGGGGCTACGACAGCGCGTTCACCTCGGCGGGGGACCTGGACGTGTTCCTGCGGCTGGGCGAGGTCGGCCGGCTGGCGAACGTGAGCGCGCCGCTGACGCGGTACCGGCTGCACGCGGCGTCGGTGAGCGAGCGCAAGGGGCGGGAGCAGCGGGCGAACTGCCGCCGGGCGTGCGAGTCGGCGTGGGCGCGTCGCGGGGAAACGCGGCCGTTCGAGGGCCACACGCGGTGGCGGCCGGGCGCGGACCGCGCGTCGCGGTTGTCGTACACGCTGCAGTACGGGTGGTGGGCGTGGAAGAGCGGGGAACTGGGCACGTCGGCGTCGTACGGTCTGGACGCGGTGCGGCTGGCGCCGTGGCGCAAGGAAGCGTGGATGCTGTGGCTGAAGTCGAGGTGGGGGTGGGGCCCGTCGCCGGCGGAGGTGGCGGATTCGTTGAAGCTTGAAGCGCGTGGGCTGACCGTGGCGGCGGCGAAGCTGGCCGAAGCGGTGCGGGCCGCGCGTGCGGAGGGGAGGGCGGCCGCGTGACGCAGGGTCCCGAGGTGAGAAAGACGCCGCGCGTGAGCGTGGTGATGTCGGTGTACAACGTCGAGGCGTTCCTGGACGAGACGGTTCGGAGCGTGATGGCGCAGACGCTGCGCGACTTCGAGTTGATCATGGTCAACGACGGGTCGACGGACGGCAGCGGCGCGTTGGCCCGGGCGTTCGCGGCGCAGGACGAACGGGTGCGGCTGATCGAGCAGGACAACGCGGGCATCGCGGAGGCGGCGAACGCGGGGGTGGCGGCGGCGACGGCGGCGTTGATCGCCCGGCTGGACTCGGACGACGTGATGGAGCCGACGCGGCTGGAGAAGCAGGTCGCGTTCATGGACGCGCACCCGGGCGTGGTGTGCTGCGGCAGCGACGTGGCGCTGATCGACGAGCGCGGGCGGTTCCTGACCGTCGAGAAGCGGCCCGCCGACAACGCCACGATCCAGGACCAACTGCTGCGCGGCCACTGCGCGATCGCGAACCCCTCGTGCATGATCCGGGCGGCGGCGTTGGAGACGGTCGGCCCTTACGACCAGCGCTTTTCGCCAGCGGAAGACTTCGAGATGTTCCTGCGGCTGGGCGAGCTGGGCGAGCTGGCAAACCTCTCCGAGCCGTTGACGAAGTACCGGCTGCACAACAAGTCGGCCAGCGCGCAGCGGGGGCGCGTGCAGCGTGACCACTGCAAGCGCGCTTGTGAAGAGGCGTGGGCGCGGCGGGGCGAGTCCCGGCCGTTCGAGGGCGGTGATTTGTGGCGGCCTACCGAGGCGCGCTCGTCGCGGCTGGAGTACGCGTTGCTTTACGGATGGTGGGCGTGGCAGAGCGGGGAGTTGGAGACGTCGGCGTCGTACGGGTGGGACGCGCTGCGGCTGTGCCCGTGGAGCAAGCAGGCTTGGATGTTGTGGGGCAAGTCGGTGCTGGGCGTCAAGCCGGGTAGCGGCGACCGGCGCGTGTCCGCGGCGTGGCGGCAGGAGACGACCGACACGAACGAGCCGGCGCTGGACCGCAACACGAACCCGTGGGAAGGGAAGGCGGCGTGACGGCGGCAAACGCGTTCAACCCGGAGTCGCCGCGTCCGAACGGCCCTAAGGTCTCGGTCGTGATGCCGATGCGCAACGCCGAGGCGTTCGTCGAGGCGTCGGTGCGCAGCGTGATCGAGCAGGACGGCGTGTGCGTCGAGTTGATCGTGGTGGACGACGGTTCGACGGATCGCTCGGCCGAGGTCGTGGACGCGATCGGCAGCGCCGTGGTGCGCGTGATCCCCGGTCCGCAGAAAGGCATCGCCGCGGCGCTCAACGCGGGGCTGGCCGAATGCACCGGCGAGTACTTTGCGCGCTGCGATTCGGACGACCTGTTCCCGCCCGGGCGGTTGAAGGAACACGCGGACTTCCTCGATGCCCACACCGAATACGACGCGGTCTGCGGATCGTTCTACACCGTCGATCCCAAGGGCACGCTCGTGTCCGACCTTGGCACCGGCCAGGAGCCGGCCGAGATCACAAACGAGCTACGCGAAGGCGAGACGCGCACGCACTTCGGCACGTTCCTGGTGCGGATGAAGAGGGTGCGGCAGCTCGACGGCGCCCGCGACTACTTCATCGGGACCGAGGACGTCGACTTGCAACTGCGCATCGGCACGTCCGGCCGGGTGTGGTATTTGCCGGGCAACGCGTACGCGTACCGGCTGCACCACGCGAGCAGCACGCACACGCAGCCGAGCCCGCAGCGCGAGTTTCTGACCGAGCAGGCACGGAAGTTTGCGCGGCAGCGCGTGGCGACGGGCACGGACGACCTGGCCCAGGGCAAGGCCGAGCCGCCGCCGTCGCAGGCCGCGAAGGCGATGAGCGTCGGTGGGCAGATCCAGGGGATGCTGGTGGGGCGGTCGTGGCGCGAGGTGTCGGCGGGGCGGTGGGGCGCGGGGCTGCGGACCGGGTGGTCGGCGGTGCGGGCGCGGCCGATCGCGCCGACGGGGTGGATTAACCTGTTCAAGCTGTGTGTCCTGCCCGCGCTGCGCGGACGGAGCACTGCCGGGGAGGGTGTGGGATGAAAACGATGCAAGCCGAGACGTCCACGCAGAAAACGACAATGCCGCCGGATTCGACGGCGCAGGGCGAAGCCTCTTCGCCGCGCGGTTTACGCCTCGCGGTGGCGGCGGTGCTGCTGCTGTTCGTGCTGGTCGGCGGGTACCTGCGCTTCGCGAACCTCGACGCGTTGACGATCCAGGTGGACGAGGGCTTCCAGGCGTTGGCGGTCGAGGCGGTGCTTACGCACGGGTACCCGAAGCTGGAGTCGGGGTTTGTGTACGGGCGCAGCCCGCTGTTCCTGTACGCGCAGGCGTTGTCTGCAAAGTTGTTCGGGTTGAGCGAGTGGTCGCTGCGGGCCCCTGCGGCGGTGTTCAGCCTGCTGGCGATCCCGGTGGCGTATGTGCTGGGGTCGCGGTTGATGTTGGGGGTGCGCTGGCGCACCGGGGATGAAGGTTCGAACACGCTCTTCGCGGCGCTCGCCGGGTTGCTGTTGGCGGGGATGATGGCGTTGTCGGCGTGGGAGGTCGAGTACGCGCGGTACGGCCGGTTTTATTCGCTGTTTCAGTTGCTGTACATGCTCGGCGTGCTCGCGTTCATGCAAGGGTACCTCCGGAACGGGCGTGGCTACCGGTCGTGGCGCGTGGCGTACTGGGTATTGTTCATGCTGACGGTGTCGGTGCACGACCTGGGCGTGATGCTGGGGCTGTGCTTCTGGGCGGTGCTGCCGTTGCGTGGTTACGCGACGCGGACGAAGGCGATTTATTTCGCGCAGTCGGCGGTGTGCGGCGTGTTGTGGGTGGGGTACAACAAGGTGTGGCGCGGGCTGCAGGAGTCGTTGGCGACGGCGTGGCCGGACGTGAAGGCGGACGGCACGGCGGAGCTTTCGTTCGGCGGCGGCGCGGCGGGTGCGTTGCTGGCGAAGGTGTTGGGGCTGTTCCCGCCGGTGAACCTGCCGGTAGTGCGTTATCTCGAGCAGGCGTGGTCGGAGACGCCGTGGGTGCTGGCGTTGGCGGCGTTGCCGGCGGCGGCGGCGACGGGGTATCTGGTGTGGTTGAAGCTCCGCGCGTTGTCGGCGCCGCGGCGGGGGGAAGACTTGGCGGACGACACGCCGTGCTCGGGCCGGCTGTGGCTGCCGGTGTTGTTGGCCGCGGTGTGGACGGCGGCGTTTCAGCAGTTCATGCTGGCGGTGGTGGCGTTGCTGGTGTTCGCGGCGTGGCGGGTGCGGTCGTGGCGGCACTGGTTGTCGCCGCCGGTGCTGGTGACGCTGGCGTGCGTGGGCGCATCGATGGCGGTGTGGGTGTTTTATTTCTGGCAGCACGACACGATCAGCAAGCACCAGTGGGTGCCCGCGGTGCTGGACACGCCGGCGGTGCATCACTACTTCCTGCAGTGGTTCGTGCCGGGGTGGAAGCGGATGATGGTGCTGATGCTGCCGGCGGTGTACGTCGTGGCGCGTCTGGCGGCGCGGGGCACGGAGCGCGGCGGTCGGGCCAACGGCGCGTGGCTGCTGCTGATCGCGATCGCGGCGCCGATCCTGGTGACGAGCGAATTGCAGTGGCAGTTCAGCGAGTCGCGTTACTTCTTCCATCTTTACCCGTTGATGCTGCTGTTGCTGGCGGCGGCGGGGGTGTGGGGCGCGGCGATCGTCCGTGAGCGCGTGAAGGCCGGGCCGGCGTGGCTGGTGCCGTCGGCGGTGGCGGGCGTGGGTTTGCTGGGCCTGATGATCGTGACGCAGGACCTGAACCCGGCGAAGGCGTACGCGGTGACGACGCGTCAGCACGGCGACACGAAGGACACGGTGCGGAGCGTGATCAACTTCAAGTTCTACGCGGGCTGGTCGCAGGACCAGAAGACGGCGTCGCTGGCGGCGAAGGACCAGATCGGTGAAAACGACACGGTGCTGGTCGTAGGCCCGGTGCACATCGCGGCGAATTACCGGTACTACCTCGGCCGGGTGGACTACGTCGCGAGCACGGAGGGCCAGTACAACCAAGCCAAACTGACCGAGGAAGGCCGGCGGGTGGATTTGGTGTCCGGCGGCGAGGTGGTGTCCAGCGCGGTGCGTCTGCGTGAGATCGCGATGGAGGTGGAGCGGTCGGGCGGGGTGTTGTGGGTGTTCAGCGACACGGAGATGGTGTCGGCGGCGAACTGGTACCTCAGCGACGCCGAGCCGGCGCTGAAGGAAGCGGTCGCGGCGCTGAGCACGGGGCCGGTCTTCGTCGGCAAGGACGGCAAGACGACGGCGACGCGCGTGTCCGCGCCGGTGGCGCGGTTGTCGGCGTTGAGCGCGTCGGAGTTGGCGGTGGCCGCGACCGGCGACCGCGGGAGGGGCGACTGATGCGCGTGACGTTTTTAATGAAGCGGCCGGCGATGGAAGGCGGCGTGCGGGTGGCGGCGCTGTACGCGGCGGCGCTGCGTGACCGCGGGCACGACGTGGAGGTGGTGGCGACGCGTGAGGCGCTGGGCGGGGTGAAGACGCGGGTGAAGTCGCTGTTGTTGTCGGGCGGGTCGTGGTCGCTGGGTGCGCCGATGCGGAGTCATTTCGACGAGTTGGGCGTGCCGGTGCGGCACCTGAACTCGTCGGGGCCGATCGGCGAGGCGGACGTGCCGGATGCGGACGTGGTGGTCGCGACGTGGTGGGAGACCGCCGAGTGGGCGGCGGCGCTGCCGACGAACAAGGGTGCGCCGGTGTACCTGATCCAGCACGACGAGCGGGTGTTCTCGCATGTAGTCGGCATCGACCCCAAACGTGTCGAGGCGACGTGGAAGCTCCCGATGACGCGCGTCGCGGTGGCGCAGTGGCTGGCGGACCTTCTCGCAGAACACGGCGTGACGCCGACGGACGTGATCCCCAACGCGGTGGACATCGAGCAGTTCCACGCGCCGCCGCGCGGGAAACAGCGCGTGCCGACGGTGGGGTACATGCATTCCACCGTCGCGTTCAAGGGCGCGGACGCGATGAAGGCGGCGGTCGAGTTGGCGAAGCTGCAGTTGCGGAATCTGCGCGTGGTGTCGTTTGGTCATTGCGGCCCGGACGAGGGCGCGGGCGTGCCGGAGGGCACGGTGTATCGGCAGTCGCCGCCGCAGGAGACGTTGCGGGATTTGTACGCGGCGTGCGACGTGTGGCTGTTCGGGAGCCGGTGCGAGGGGTTCGGGCTGCCGATCCTCGAAGCGATGGCGTGCCGGACGCCGGTGGTGGGCGTGCCGACGGGCGCGGCGCCGCAACTGCTGGGCGACGAAGTCGGCGGGCTGGTGCCGATGGACGACGCCGAGGCGATGGCCGGTCGTATCGTGGAGGTGGTGAATCAGGCCGAGCCGGCCTGGCGCGCGATGTCGGACCGGGCCCACGCCACCGCGACCGCGCACACATGGAACGACGCGGCGGACCGGTTCGAAGCCGTCCTGAAAGCCGCCGCGGCCCGTGACGAAACGCTGGCCGCCGAGCATTCAGACCACGACGCCGCGACGGCGCCGTCCAACGCCGCGTGAGCCATTGAAAGCCCGTCGGCCCGTGGGCCGATGACGTTCATGGTCCGGCCCGCGCCGGCCCGGGCCGCAACGACCGAGAACTTGCCCGCGCCGCCGCTTTGCCCGCCGCACGCCCCGCCTCCCCGAACCGACGCCATGCTTGCAAACCTGGTCATGCTCGCCTGGCTGCCGTTCGTGATGGCGCTGTTCCTGCTGACGACGCCCAAGCGGGCGGTGCTGTGGTCGTTCTTCCTGGCCTGGCTGTTCCTGCCGATGGCCAAGTACGACTTCCCGAACATCCCGACGTACACGAAGATGACGGCGACGTCGTTCGGCGTGCTGCTGGGCGTGCTGCTGTTCGACCCGGGCCGGCTGATGACGTTCAAGCCACGGTGGATCGACCTGCCGCTGGTGCTGTTCGCGACGGTGGCCCCGGTGATGACGACGCTGACCAACAGTCCGCCGATGACGCCGCGCGACGCGATCTCGGAGGCGCTGGCACTGGGCACGGTCTGGCTGATGCCGTACTTCATCGGGCGGCTGTATTTCACGACGCTCAAGGACATGCAGGTGCTGGCGCTGTGCTTCGTGGCCGGGGCGCTGGCGTACGTGCCGATCTGCTGGTTCGAAGCGCGGATGTCGCCGCAGTTGCACCGATGGGTGTACGGGTTCCACGCGCACCACTTCGTGCACGCCGTGCGCGGCGGTTTCTTCCGGCCGCGCGGGTTCATGCAGACCGGGCTCATGACCGGCATGTGGATGTGCGCCGCGGCGCTGATCGCCTGGTGCCTGTGGATCGCCCGCACGCCGTTCCGCCTGGGCGGCTACCAGGTGCAGCCGTGGTGGGTCGTGGCGATCCTGGGTGTCACCGCGCTGATTTGCAACAGCCTGGGCGCCTTGGTGCTCGCGTTCGGCGGGTTCTGCGTGCTGCTCGCGACGCGGCTGGGCGGCACGCGGGCATTCATGATCATGCTGCTGTGCGTCGCGCCGGTGTTCATCGCCGTCCGCTCGCAGAACTTCTGGACCGGCGAGGGCTTGATTTCGTTCGTCCAATCGATCAGCGCCGACCGTGCCCAGTCCCTGGAATACCGCTTCGACAACGACACCCAGCTCGCCGACAAGGCGATGCGCAAGCCGTTGTTCGGGTGGGGCGGGTACGGTCGAAACCTGGTGCGCGACGAGTGGGGCAACCGCACCGCCACCGACGGCATGTGGATCATCCTGTTCGGCAAGATGGGGTTCGTCGGGTTGATCCCGTTCTTCCTCGCGCTGGTGATGCCGGCGTTGCTGTTCATGAAGCGTTATCCGCCGCGGGTGTGGTTTACGCCGTCGATCGCGCCGGTGACGGTGCTGGTCACGGTGTTGGTGCTGTACCAGGTCGACTGCCTGCTCAACGCGATGGAGAACCCGATGTTCATCCTCTTCGCCGGCGGCCTGTGCTCGATGCTCACCAGTGCGGCGCCGGCGGCGCGGCGGGTGGCCCGGCCCGTGCCCGTGCGGGACGAACCACGCGGCGACACGACGAACGGCCGCCGCCCCGAACCGGCCGCACCACTGACCGCGGGCACCGCCACGGGCTCGCGGTTGACCCCATAACCGCCGCGCGACCGCTGCGCGGGTCCGAGAATCACGCCCGACAACCCACGCGGCCGCGCAGTCGATGTAACCGACAACCCCACGACCACCCCGACCTTCGAACCCGCCATGCCCAGCCCCTCCGCGAACCCCGCCGCCCCGGAAAACGTCCCCGTCTTCGTCCTCTGCGGCGGCCTGGGCACGCGCTTCCGCGAGCAGACCGAGTTCCGCCCCAAGCCCATGATCCAGATCGGCCGCTACCCGATCGTCTGGCACATCATGAGCACCTACGCCCGGCACGGCTTCAAGAAGTTCGTCCTCTGCGCCGGGTACAAGTCCGAATCCATCAAGGACTACTTCCTCAACTACGCCGCGATGAACTCCGACTTCACCGTCGACCTCGCCGGTGAAAACGAAGTGAACGTCCACAGCGTCGACCACGACCAGGACTGGTCCGTCACCGTCGCCTACACGGGCGAGCTCACGATGACCGGCGGCCGCATCGCGATCGCCACCGACAAGTATCTCGGCGACGCCGAGCACTTCGCCGTGACCTACGGCGACGGCGTCACCGACGCCAACTTCACCGAAGAGTTCGCCTTCCACCTCGGCCACGACAAGCTCGGCACCGTGCTGGGCGTCAACCCGCCCTCACGTTTCGGCGAGCTGAAACTCGACGGTGACGCCGTCACCGAGTTCGCCGAGAAGCCCGACTTGGCCAACAACTGGATCAACGGCGGTTACTTCTTCTTCCGCCGCGGGTTCACCGAATACCTCGACAAGAGCGACGAAGAACTCATCCTCGAGAAAACCCCGCTCATCCAGCTCGCAAAAGACAGTCAACTCGCGATGTTCAAGCACCGCGGCTTCTGGCAGTGCATGGACACGCAACGCGACTGGGACGGCCTGAATAAACTGTGGACCTCCGGCAACCCGCCGTGGCTGCCGCGCTGAGCGAAGCTCAGCAAGTGATCAGTGGTCAGTGACCAGTGATCAGGAAAAAAGAGCAAGCTTCGGTGAACGACACTGATCACTGACCACTAACCACGGGACACTTCATCATGAACATCCTCGTCACCGGCCACCGCGGCTACATCGGCGTCCACCTCGTGGACCTCCTCAAGCAAGCCGGACACACCGTCACCGGCGTGGACGTCAACCTCTTCGAGGGCTGCGAGTGGGAGCCGTTCGTCAAGCCCGACACCGAGCTGGCCAAGGACGTCCGCGACCTCACGGAGAAAGACCTCGACGGCATCGACGCGGTCTGCCACCTCGCCGCCATCTCCAACGACCCGATGGGCGACATGGACCCGCAGATCACGTACTCGATCAACCGCGACGCGTCGGTCCGCCTCGCCAAGCTCGCCAAAAGCGCCGGCGTCGGGCGGTTCCTGTTCTCTGGTAGCTGCAGCGTCTACGGCAAGGGCGACGACCCCGAAAAAGCCCTCGCCGAGATCGACACGCTCAATCCGCTCACCGCGTACGCCAAGAGCAAGATCGAAACCGAAGAACAGACGGCCGAGCTCGCTGACGACGGCTTCTGCGTGTCCTGGCTGCGCAACGCGACCGCGTACGGCCACAGCCCGATGCTCCGCATCGACCTGGTCGTGAACAACCTGCTCGGGTCGGCGCTGTCGTACGGCGAGATCCGCATCAAGTCCGACGGCTCGCCGTGGCGCCCGCTGATCCACTGTGCCGACATCGCCGGCGCGTTCGTGGCGTTCAGCGAAGCCCCGGCCGACAACATCAACGGCGAAGCGATCAACATCGGCGGCAACACCGAGAACTACCAGGTCAAGGACGTCGGCGACCAGGTCGAACGCCTTATTCCCTCCGCCAAGGTCGTCTACACCGGCGAGCACGGCGAAGACTCCCGCGATTACCGCGTGAAGTTCGACAAGCTCAACTACCTGCTCCCCGACTTCAAGCTCAAGTACAACCTTGAATCGGGCATGGAAGAGCTGCACAAAAAGATGGTGGACCACGGCTTCAGCGCCAAGGACTTCGAAGGCGACCAGTTCGTCCGCCTCCGCACCCTCAAGGGCCGGTTCGACCGCATCGGCGTGGAAGCGGGGGCATGAAATTGGAATCATGAGTAATCAAGTCCAGCAAACTCCGGATTGGTACTCATTGTTGTTTGATGTTGGCGTGCCAGCCCTCGTGTGTTTGACCGCCATATGGATGGTTAGAAAAGTTGCCCGTTTTGTGCGCGGCAATCATTCTTCGACGCAACGTAAGATTGATGCAGGTTCATGAAATTCACCCCCACCCCTCTGAAAGACGCGTACCTGATCGACCTCGAAAAGCGCGGCGACGAACGCGGGTTCTTTGCCCGTGTGTTCTGCGAGAACGAGTTCGACGGCGCGGGCTGTGTGACCAACTTCGTGCAGGTCAACAACTCGTCGTCGGCCGACGTCGGCACGCTGCGCGGCATGCACTACCAGCTCGGCGACGCGGCCGAGACCAAGGTCGTCCGCTGCATCAAGGGCGCGCTGTGGGACTGCATCATTGATTTACGCCCCGACTCGCCGACGTTCAAGCAGTGGTTCGGCGCCGAACTCAGTGCCGAGAATCGCACGATGATGTACGCCCCGAAGGGGTTTGCCCACGGGTTCATCACGCTGCAGCCCGACACAGAGGCGTTTTATTTCGTGGACAGCTTCTACGCCCCCGACGCCGAGCGCGGCATTCGGTACAACGATCCGGAATTCAACATCGAGTGGCCCGCCGAGCCGAAGGTGCTCAGCGACAAGGACGCGAACTGGCGCGACTTTGATCCGAGCTGGCACCTGGGAGTTGTGACCGCTTGATATCAAGCCGCCGACGGTGTCGGCGGAACGTGTCGCAAGAATGTTTGCACAAGGGGAACCGCGGACACCGTCCGCGGCTTTATAGAACGCAACATGAACATCCTCTTCACCGGCGGCAGCTCGTTCACGGGCTATTGGTTCATCAAGCAGCTCGCCGAGGCGGGGCACGATGTCACCGCCACCTTTACGCGTGGCGCCGCCGCGGATTACGCCGACGGCGGGGTGCGCGAACAGCGCATCGCGTTGGTACAGCCGCACTGCACACCCGTGTGGGGATGCGCATTCGGCGACGACGCGTTCATGACGGCGCTCAAATCGAAACCCTTCGACCTGCTCTGCCACCACGCGGCGGACGTCACCAACTACAAGTCCCCCGACTTCGACGCCAGCGCGGCGGTCACCAACAACACGAAGAACCTACAGCCTGTGCTCGACACGCTGCGGAGTGGCAACCCCGACGCCGCCGTGTTGCTGACCAACTCCGTCTTCGCCGGCGGGCAGGGCGCAGGCTCAACGGATGGCGGCGGCAAGCTCCCTCACTTTTCGCCCTACGGCCTGAGCAAGGCGCTGACCGCCGAGATGTTCGCGTATTACTGCGAAGCTTCCGGCGTGCCGCTGGGGCAGTTCGTGATCCCCAACCCGTTCGGGCCGTACGAAGAGCCGCGCTTCACGAACTACCTCGTGAAGACCTGGTTTGCCGGCAAGACCGCGGGCTGCAACACGCCGGCGTACGTACGCGACAACATCCACGTCGAGCTGCTCGCCCGGGTGTACACGCAGTGCGCCGAGATGCTCCAGACCCAGCCTGGCTCGGCGTGCACGGTCGGCCCGTGCGGCTACATCGAGAGTCAGGGCGCGTTTGCCGAACGCTTCGCCGCCGCAATGCGCCCCCGCCTGGGCTTGCCGTGCGAGCTCGAACTCGCGCAGCAGACCGAGTTCTCCGAGCCCCGCATCCGCATCAACACCGACACGCCCGACGCGGCGGCGCTCGGTTTTGACGAAGTAAAAGCGTGGGATGCTATTGCCGATTTTTATCGCTCCCGGTATACTTAGTGGTTCGCGCCCGCGCCTGCGGCGCGACCCGTGGAGCTAAGTTTGACCGTGCCGACTGCGATCGATAACGACCGGGTGGTGTTGCCTGCGGCGCGTTTGCGCGTCTCCGACGCGTGGCTGTTCACGTTTCCGACTGCGTTGGGGGGGACGTTGTCGCCGCGCGTCCGGGAGCTGTGGCTGGAGGGGCGCGAGATCGAGTACGCCCCGGTGACGGTTCGGCTGGAGGGATCGGCCGAGAGCCAACTCCGCAATTTCGGCCGTTCGGAGTCGCGTTGGCGTCACCGGACGCGTCGGCTGAAACAGAAGTTCACGGCGATGCAGACGCTGGCATTGCACCGGCCGTTCCTGGATGCGCGGAACGAGACCGACGCGAACCTGGCGCACGTGCTTTACGACGTGCTGCCGCGGCTGCAGGCGGTGCGGGTGGCGGGGGTGGAGCCGGTGCTGGTGTTGCGGGCGCGGGCGACGGCGATGACGCAGGAGGTGTGTCGCCTCTTGGGCGTGGAAACCGTGCGGACGGATGCGGTGGTGCGGGGCACGCGGTGCGTGGCGACCTCGGCCGACGCCGGGTTTTACGAGGCCCGGCTGCCGCGGCTTCTTGGTGATGCGGAACTCGTTGAGCCTTGGCCCACGGACACGCCGGCGAAAGTCTTCATCGCGCGGCGGGGTTCGCGGGCGCTGGTGAACCACGGCGAGGTCGAGTCGCTGCTCGGGCAGCGCGGCTACTTCACGCGCTACTTCGAAGACCTGCCGATGATCGAGCAGTGGGCGACGATGCGGAACGCCGAGTCCGTGGTCGCGGTGCACGGCGCGGCGGTGGCGAACCTGGCGTTCGCGAAGCGTCGGCCGCGCGTGGTTGAGTTGTTCCACCCCGGGTACGTCGTGGACTGCTACCGCCAACTCACGGCGGCGGTCGGTGGGGCGTGGTCGGCGGTGACCGGCCGGTTGCGCAGCGAAGACCTGAAGCTGGTGGAAGAGAAGCGCCTGCTGCGCGCGTGCCAGGCCCGGCCGATCGAAATCGATGTCGACGCGTTGAGTCGGGCGTTGGACGTGGTTCACGCGGACGCGTGACCGGTCCCCTTCGCTTACGCGACCGCGTTGGAGGGTTCTTCGATTTCCACCACGTTCGGCGTCGTGGGGTTGGGCGTGCCGGTCGCGGGATTGACGACGTGCGGGGTCTGGAAGCCGACGACGAAGACGGACTTCTTGATGCAGTCGCGCAGGAAGCGGGCGGGCAGGCCGTGGTCATCGCCGCCGAACACCGCGCGGAGCCGGCAGATCGCGGTGCCGGCGATGAGCGCGAGGTCGGCGAGGGCGGCGGTGAGCTTGCCGTGGTGCTTGAGCCAGTAGCGGTGTCGGGCCTGGAACCAGTAGTCGGCGCGGGGTTTGGCGGCTTTTTGTTGCTTTGCGGCGTCGTCAGTGTTGGCGTGGGTGACGCCGGTGGTTTGGCCGACCAGGTGCACGACGCGCGAGGCGGGGACGTACCAGGTGGACCAGCCGGCTTTCTTGGCGCTGTGGCAATAGTCGATGTCGTCGAAGTAGGTGTAGTACCCGTCGTCGAGGGCGCCGACCTGTTCGATGACCTCGCGGCGGATGATCATGGACGCGCCGGCGACCCAGTCGGCGGGGGCGTTGTGTGGGGGTATGTCCATGCCGACGGCGTTGGATTTGAACAGGCGGTAGAGCGGGCCGAGCTTGGTCGCGCCCTGGAATTCGTTGAGCAGGTTGAAGAAGCGGAAGGCGGAGACCTGGGGGTTGCCGGGTTGATCCGAGGCTTCGTCGCGTGGCTCCTCAGCCCTCGGCACGGGGCGGTCTTCTAAACGAGAGCCCGCGCACCCGATCTTCTTTTTGATGTTCTCCGGGTCGTCCATGAAGTCGACAAGGGCTTTGAACGCGCCGGGGTAGACGAGGGTGTCGTTGTTCAGGAGAAGGACGTAGTCGGGGGGATCCGGCGATTCGCTGCGCTCATCGCTCGGCTTGGGGGGGAAGTGTTGCCGGATGATGGCGTTGTTGCCGCCGGTGAACCCGAGGTTGGGGGTGATGGCGGTGAGCGAGCACCAGTCCCCGTAGCCGCGCTGATCGATGAACGCAGCCAGGCGCTCGGCGTCGGAAGGGTCGCCTGCGAGGGTGGGTGGGGCGGAGCCGTTGTCGCAGAGGCCGACGTGGGTGTCGGGGACTTCGTCGATGAGGGGCGCGATGGCGTCGAGGCAGTCGGCGGTGAGGCCGAACCCGTTGTAGTTCACGATGACGACGAGGAGCTTCATGGGCGGAGGCGTCGGTGACCCCGCGGGCGATCCGGGCGTGGGTGGGGGGTCACAGGCGGCGGGGTTTTGTGCCGATGGGGGTACTATCGCAGGTTGTATCGGCCCGATGCCGATTGCCGACGAGGCCCCCGACGAGGTTATGCGGACGTGGCACCCGACCCCGATTCGTCATCCCGAAGCGCGGCCCCCGAGCCGCCGCCCCCGGCGTCTCCGGAGTCGCCGCCGTTGCACGAGCACGCGACCACCGGGCGCGGCGCGGACGGCCTGGGGTTGTGGGCGCTTTTGAAAGAGGACTATGCCGCGCACGGCCGGGACTGGACCAAGCCCGGCTTCCGCGCGGTGGCGGTGTACCGCTTCGGCGTGTGGCGGATGGGCGTGCCGCAGCCGGCGCGTGCCCCGTTATCGGTCGTGTACCGCTGGATGTACCGGCATGTGCGAAACCACTACGGCATCGAGTTGCCCTACAGCGCGAAGATCGGGCGACGCCTGGTGATCGAGCACCAGCACGGCGTCGTCATCCACGGCCAGTGCGTGATCGGCGACGACTGCCACGTCCGGCAGGGCTGCACGCTGGGCAACAAGACGCTCGAGCGCGTGCACGATGCGCCGGTGCTGGGCGACCGTGTCAACGTCGGCGCGGGCGCGAAGGTGCTGGGCGCGGTGCGCATCGGGGACGATGCGCAGATCGGGGCCAACGCGGTGGTGGTCAAGGACGTGCCGGCCGGGGCGGTGGCGGTGGGGGTGCCGGCCGTGATCAAAAAAGCAGGAAACACGGGAAAGTCTGAAAACGCTGGAAATCAAGAGCATCAGGAACATCGAGAACATCCCGAAAATCTGAACGACGCGTCGGCTTCGGGATCGTCGCTTCCGGGGGCGGGGACGGAGGCGGCGGCGTGAGTGCGACGGAAACGAACAAAGTCGGCGTCGTGGTGATCGGCCGCAACGAGGGGCCGCGGCTGCGGCGTTGTCTCGAGTCGGTGCGGCGTGACGACACGGCGGTGGTCTACGTCGACTCGGCGTCGAGCGACGGCAGCGTGGACCTCGCGCGCGGGCTGGGCGTGGCGGTGGTCGAGTTGTCGGGCGGGAAGATGACCGCGGCGCGCGGCCGGCAGGCGGGGTTGGATTGGCTGGCGCGCCACGCGCCGGTGGACCTCGTCCACTTCATCGACGGCGACTGCGTGATGGAAGCGGGCTGGCTCGACGCGGCGCGGGCGCACCTGGACACCGACGAAAACATCGTGGCGGTGACCGGGCGTCGGCACGAGGAGGACATGGACGGGTCGGTGTGGAACCGGCTGATCGACATGGACTGGAACCTGGAGCCGGGCGAGGTGCCGTACTTCGGCGGCGACGCGCTGGTGCGGGTGGGACCGATGGCGCAGGTCGGCGGGTGGAACCCGACATTGATCGCCGGCGAAGAGCCGGAGCTGAGTTATCGCCTGCGCGACGCGGGCTGGCGGATCGAGCGGCTGGACGGTTTGATGTGCTGGCACGACATCGCGATGCGGCGGTTCGGTGAGTACTGGAAGCGCAGCCGGCGGTCGGGGCACGCTTACGCGGAGGTCGGCTGGCTGCACCGCAAGGGGCACGGCCGGGGTTGGCTGACGCGGGCGGTGGCGCTGGTGTTGCAGGGGTTGGTGTTGCCGGTGTTGATTGTCGTGGCCGCGTTTATGTGGTGGCCGGCGGCGTTGGTGTTGATGCTGCCGTACGCGTGGTGGACGGCGCGGATGATGCGTTGGTGCGTGATGCGCGGGTACCCGTGGGGCGACTCGCTGCGTTACGCGGCGGCGAACGTGGCGTGCCGGCCGGCCGCGGGCTGGGGCGTGTTGCAGTACCTCTGGGGCCGGCTGACCGGCAAGCGCACCGGGCTGATCGAATACAAGGCCGGGGCGAATGCGCCGGGCGCTCCGGCGGCGGGGGCGGGCGCGGGTTAAGCCATGAAGGATGTGGTGTACACGATCTACGACGCCGTGGCCGATGCGCACGCGGCGCTGGCCCGGGAGTTGCACGGTGTGGGCCAGGCGTGTGTGCGCTACCGCGCGCTGGTTCGGCTGCGGGCGCGGGTGGACGGCACGGTGCCGCGCACCACGCGTTTCGACGGGGCGGTGGACGCGTCACCGGGCTGCCGGCTGAAACTGGGTGAGCACGTCCGGTTCGGGGCGCGCGTGTGGCTGGAAACCGCGGGCGCGGGCTCGATCACGGTCGGGTCGAACGTCCGCATCAACGCGGGGACGTTTATCGTGTCGCACGCGGCGGTGGAGATCGGGGACGACGTGCTGATCGGCGAGTACGTCGGCATCCGTGACGGCAACCACGGCGTCGCGCCCGGCGAGCCGATGCGGCAGCAGCCGCACGACGCGGCACCGGTGCAGATCGGCGACGGGGCGTGGGTGGCGCGGGGCGCGGTGGTATTGAAAGGCGTGACGATCGGGCGCGGCGCGGTGGTGGCGGCGAACGCGGTGGTGACGCGCGACGTCCCCGACGGGGCGGTGGTGGCGGGGGTGCCGGCGACGGTCAAGCGGTTCCGCGACGGCTACGGGCCCGACGCGAACGCGGAGGCGGGCGATGACGCGTGACGCCGCGCCGGCCGGCCGGGTCGTGTACGTCGGATCGCAGTTGCCCAAGCGTTCCGAGACGTTTGTGTACCGCGAGGTGCTGGGGCTGCGGGCGCGCGGGCGCGGCGTGGTGCCGGCGTCGGTCCGTGTGCCGGAGCGGGACCTCGGCGAGCCGGCGCTTGATGCGCTGGCGTGCGAGGCGGTCGTGGTGTATGCGCCGGGTTTCGTCGGGCGGGGGTTGTGCGAGTTGTTGCGTCGGCCGGGCGTGGCGTGGCGGTTGGTGCGGGACGTGTGCGGGTCGCGCGACGTGAAGTTCACGGCGTGGCCGAAGGTGTTTGGGCAGATGCTCGGCGGGTTATCGCTCGCGCGGCAACTCCGGCAACGCTTCGGCGACGTGAACCAACCCGGCGCGGTGCAACGCATCCACGCGCACATGGCCCACGTGCCCGCGACGATCGCGATGGTGGCCGCGGACGCGCTGAGCTGCGCGTTCAGTTTCACGGGCCACGCGGCGGACCTGTTCCGGGACCGGCAACTGCTGCGGGCCAAGCTTCGCCGGGCAGACTTCGTCGCGTGCATCAGCGCGTGGCACCGCGGGTTCTACCGGGAGGTGGAGGCGGGGTTGCGCGATGCCCAACTGCCGGTGATCCGCTGCGGTGTGGACCTCGCCGAGTTTGCGCCCGTCGAGGATGACGAGGCAAGGTCGGGCGATCCGGAGGCAGACCTCCGGGCGATCGAACTGCTCGCCGTCGGCCGGCTGGTGCCCAAGAAGGGCTTTGCGGTCCTGCTGGAGGCGTGGTCGGCGTGGCTGGAGCGGCACGGATTAAGGCGGGATTTCTCGGACGGAGGTTCAACCGGTCGCGCCGCCGGGCCGATGCTGGTGATCATGGGCGACGGCCCGGAGCGCGGTCGCCTCGAACGGAAGGTCCAGGATTTGAAGCTATCGCGGAACGTTGAATTCACCGGGGACGCGAGCAACCGGCAGGTGCGGGCGCGCATGCGCGGCTGCACCGCGTTTGCGCTGCCGTGCGTGCCCGCGGACGACGGTGACCGCGACGGCATCCCTGTGGTGCTGATGGAGGCGATGGCGTGCGGCAAGCCGGTGATCAGCGGCGACCTGCCGGCGATCCGCGAGTTGATTGTGGATGCCGACTGCGGGGCGTTGGTCGAACCCGGCGACGTGGATATGCTGGTGTCGGCGTTGGACGCCGTGCTCACGCAACCCCGCCGGCGAGAGCGGATGGGCAAGGCCGCCCGGGCCCGTGTCGCCGAAGAATTCGCCGCCGACGTGAACCTCGACCGGCTCGAGTCCGCGTTCGACGGAGCGTTTCCCGGCGCATCGGGGCATGAACACGGGGGGCAAGAGTCAGCGCCTGCAACGCCAATCAACAACCCGCCCAAGAGGGGCGTAACGCGATGAGCCGCCGCTACTGCCTGATCAGCCCGGTCCGGGACGAGGCCGAGTTTGCGCGCCGCACGCTCGACAGCGTGCTGAACCAGACCGAGCCGCCGACCAAGTGGGTCGTCGTCGATGACGGATCGACCGACGACACGCCGGCGATCCTCGACGAATACGCGAAGAAGCACCCGTGCCTGCAAGTCGTCCGCCGCACCAACGCGGGCGGGCGGCGTGTCGGCCCGGGCGTCATCGAGGCGTTCTACGAGGGCTACCGCGCGATCGACCCTCAGGACTACGACTACGTCTGCAAGATCGACATGGACCTCGACCTGCCGCCAGGGTACTTCGAGACGCTGATCAACCAGATGGAGCGCAACCCGCGCTTCGGCACGTGTTCCGGCAAGCCGTACTACCCCGGCGCCGACAACCCCGCCAAGGACTTCACCGGATCGCTGGTCAGCGAGAAGTGCGGCGACGAGATGTCGGTCGGCATGATCAAGTTCTACCGCCGGGCGTGCTTCGAAGAGATCGGCGGGTTCGTCTCGCAGGTGATGTGGGACGGCATCGACTGCCACCGCTGCCGGATGCACGGCTGGATCGCCTGCTCGTGGGAGCACGACGACTTGCGCTTCATCCACCTGCGCCCGATGGGGTCGAGCCAGAAGGGCATCTTCACCGGCCGGCAACGGCACGGTTTCGGGCAGTGGTTCATGGGCACGAGCCTGGCGTACATGACCGCCAGCGCGCTTTACCGCATGACGCGACCGCCAGCGGTCCTGGGCGGGGCGTCGATGTGGTGGGGCTTCGTCAAGGCCATGGCGCAGAGCAAGCCGCGCTACGAAGACCTGACCTTCCGGCGGTTCCTCCGGCGGTACCAGTGGATGTGCCTGCTGCGCGGCAAGCCCAACGCGACGCGCCTGGTGAACGAAGCGCAGACGCCGGTGTGGATCGAGGCGCACGGCCCGCTGCGCAACGACGACGCGCTGGCGACGCGGAACCGCAAGGACACGGAGATCACGGGCCCGCCCGCCGGCGCGGTCCTGGGCGTGCCGCCGGCCTGAGGCCGGGCGGGTGGGGCTCAACACGGACGCGGTGGTGCTCGCGTAGGCTTGAAGTCATGCCCGAACCCCGACCCCTGGCGTACCTGGTGAACCGCTACCCGGCGGTGAGCCACAGCTTCATCCGCCGGGAAATCCGCGCGCATGTGGCGGCGGGCCGGCCGGTCGTCCGCTTCTCGATCCGCGACGGCGGGCAGCTCGCCGACCCCGACGACCGGGACGAGGCGACGAAGACCACGGTGCTGCTGGCGGGCGGCGTGAAGGGTTTGCTTGGCCCGGTGTTGTCGAATCTGTTGAAACGCCCCGGGCCGTGGTGTTCGGCGTTGAAGAAGGCCGTCGCGATGGGGCGGCGCAACCCCAATGCCGGGGTCGTCAAACACCTGGTCTACCTCGCCGAGGCGTGCGCCCTGGCCAAACATGTTGAAGCGCAGGGCGTGGGCCACCTCCACGCCCACTTCGGCACCAACCCCGCCGCGGTCGCCCGGCTGACGCACACGCTCACCGGCATCCCGTACAGCTTTACGGCGCATGGCCCCGAGGAGTTCGACGGCCCGCACGCGCTGTCGTTGAAAGAAAAGTCCGAAGACGCCGCGTTCGTCGTCGCGATCTCGAGTTTCGGGCGCAGTCAGCTCTACCGCTGGCTCGACGCCGAACACTGGGACAAGGTGGTCGAGGTGCACTGCGGGCTGGACCCGGTGTTCTTTGAACCCGGCGCAGTGACCGACGTGCCGGACGCTTCATCCAACCGCCGTTTCGTGTGCGTCGGGCGTTTGTGCGAGCAGAAGGGTCAACTACTGCTGTGTCGCGCCGTCGCGGAACTCAAGCGCCGCGGTTTCGATGGCGAACTCGTGCTCGTCGGCGACGGCGACATGCGGCCGCAGGTCGAGGCGCTGATCGACGCCGAGGGCATCGGTGACCGCGTCACCATCACCGGCTGGGCTTCGGCTCAGGAGGTGCGGGACCATCTGCGGGCGGCGCGGGCGATGGTGTTGCCGAGTTTCGCCGAGGGGTTGCCGGTGGTGATCATGGAGGCGTTGGCGATGGGGCGGCCGGTGGTGAGCACGTACGTCGCGGGCATCCCGGAACTGGTGGACGAGCGGTGCGGGCAGCTCGTGCCGGCCGGGTCGCTCGATGCGCTGGTCGGCGCGCTGGAGCGCGTGTTATCGGCCGATGCGGAGCAGCTGCGCGACTGGGGCCGTGTCGGTGCCGAGCGCGTCCGGGCCCGGCACGACGCGGCGACCGAGGCGGCGAAGCTACGTGCGACCATCGACGGGTTGAGCGCCGCGCCGGTGACCGCCGATAGTGCTGACGGGGCTCCGGGCGTCGTCGATGCCGTGGAGGAGATGTCGGCCGTGCCCGCGGCCGTGGGAGTTGCTCAACAGGACACGCCTTGACGACCGCGTTGACCATCGTGACTGTGCTGATCGGGCTGGCCGTCGCCGTCCCGGTGGTGGTGTTCATCGTCGAGTGTCTGCTCGCTTTCCTGCCGCCCCGGCCACATGTGGCGGCGGCGATCCCGCAGGCCCGGCCGCGGCTGGGCGTGATCATCCCGGCCCACAACGAAGCAGCGGGCCTGGGCGCAACGCTCGCCTCCGTCCTCGAGCAGACCCTTCCCGGCGACCGTGTCGTCGTCGTCGCCGACAACTGCACCGACGCCACCGCCGACGTCGCCCGCCAATACGACGGCGTCGAGGTCGTGGAGCGGTTTGATGAGGAGCGGCGCGGCAAGAGCTACGCGCTTGCCGCCGGCATGGACGCCTTGCGCCGCGACCCGCCCGCGGTGGTGGTGCTGATCGATGCGGACTGCCTGCTCAAGCCTGATGCGCTCGGCCGCCTCGCGGCGGTGGCGGGCAACGGCGGGTTCCCGGTGCAGGGCGCGTACGTCCTCGAACCCGTGGCCGCGTCGCAGCGCATGGGGCAGATCTCCACCTTCGCGTTTCTCGTGAAGAACGTCGTGCGCCAGCGCGGCCTGCACACGTTCCAACTGCCGGCCTTGTTGCAGGGCACGGGCATGGCTTTCCCCTGGATGACCCTCGACGCGGTTGACCTGGCCCGGCACGACCTGGTCGAGGACCTGTCGATGGGGTTGGACTTGTTGGCGGCGGGCCACCCCGCGACTTTCTGCCTCGAAGCGGGCGTCACGTCGCGCCCCGCCGACAGCGACGCGACCCTCGTCCAACGCACCCGCTGGGAACAGGGCTACCTCACGACCATGCTGACGCGCAGCCCGAAGCTGATCGCCAAGGGGCTGCTGGGTCGGCCGGGCCTGCTCGCGGTCGGGCTGGACCTCGCGGTGCCGCCGCTGTCGCTGCTGGCGTTCTTGTTTGTGGCGGCGTGGGGGTTGAGCGTGGTCAACGGCGCGGCGGCCGGCGTGTGGTGGCCGGCTTGGGCGCTGACGGCGTTGGGGCTGCTGTTGGGGCTGACCGTCCTGGCGGTGGCGCTGCGGTTCGGGCGCGGCGTGATCGACCTCAAGACCCTGGCGCTGGCGCCGGCGTACGCCGTCTGGAAGTTCCCGATCTACGCCGGCATGGTCACCGGGCCGCAGACGCAGTGGGTCCGCACCGCCCGGGCGTCCGTGCCCGATAATCACGACGGCCCAACGCCGCCGCCCCCCCCGGCCGATGAACGGGACAACACCGCGGACCCGACCGGTCCCGCGGCGCGCCCGCACGACGCCTCCTACTCCCAACGGGTCTCGATCCCATGACGCCACGCTCCACCGCCGATTCCCGCGCGTCGCTCGACGTCTCCATCGTGGTCCCCGTGTACAACGAGCAGGAGAGCGTCGCCAAGCTCTACGCGCAGATCGCCGAGGTCATGGACGAGCGCGCCGCCGCGGGCGACGCCTACGAGGTGCTCTTCATCTCCGACGGCTCGTGGGACGACACCGTCGGCGCGCTGCGTGAATGCACCGCCGGCGACCCGCGCGTCACCGTCATCGAACTGATGCGGAACTTCGGCCAGACCGCCGCCACCGCCGCGGGCTTCGACCACGCGCGCGGCAAGGTCATCGTGCCCATGGACGGCGACCTGCAGAACGACCCCGCCGACATCCCCAGGCTGGTCGCCAAGCTCGACGAGAACGGCGACGCGCCCGGCAAGTGGGACATCGTCTCGGGCTGGCGCAAAGAGCGGCAGGACAAACTGCTCTCCCGCCGGTTCCCCTCGATCATCGCCAACCGCCTGATCAAGAAGCTCACGTGGACCACGGAGATCCACGACTTCGGCTGCTCGATGAAGGCGTACCGCCGCAAGGTGCTCGAAGACGTCACGATCTACGGCGAGATGCACCGGTTCCTCCCGGCGATCTGCAAGTGGCGGGGCGCCCGCATCACCGAGATGGTCGTCAACCACCGCGCCCGCGAGTTCGGGGCGTCGAAATACGGCCTGAAGCGCACGTTCAAGGTGCTGCTGGACCTGCTGACCGTGAAGTTCCTGGGCGACTACCTCACCAAGCCGATCTATTTCTTCGGCAAGCTGGCGGCCGGGACGTTCGCGGTGGCGTTCGCGTCGCTGTTCGTGGCGCTGATCCAGAAGTTCGGTTGGCTCACCGAGCACAACAGCCCGGTCATGCTCAACGACAACATCTTCGTGCTGTTCGCGATGATGACGTTCCTGATGGGCGTGATCTTCCTGATGATGGGCGTGCTGTCCGAGCTGATGGTGCGCATCTACCACGAGAGCCAGAACCGCCCGCCGTACAAAGTGCGCGATGTGTTCACCGCCGCGACGCCGACCAACGGCGACACGCCGGGCCAACACAGCACGCCCCGCATGACCGACGCGGCGTGAGACGCGGAAGCCACCGGTCGCTCACGCTCCCGGCTCTGTTTCGCGACGCACAGCCTTTTCAGAGCCCGGACCGGCAGCGACGGGTTTCTCCATGCCTTCCCCACTCGCCCACAGCTCGCTGTTGCTGGCCGTGGCCCCGCCGCTGAGGGCGCGGTTGCGTGCGCTGACCCGTGGCCGGCGGTGGCTATTCCAAGCCGCGGTCGTGTTTGCGCTGCTCGCCCCCGACCTCGACATCGCACTGGGGCTCGTGCTCGGTGCCGGGCCGTTCAAACTCCACGGCGGGCCGACGCACTCGCTGCTGCTGGCCGGGCTGTTCGGCGTGGTGTGGGCGGTGCTGGTGCGCGGCCTTGTGTTCCCGCCTCGAAGCAATCCACCGGGCGATCACCTCGGCGACGCCGCGCTGCCCTGGGGCTGGCTCTGGGTTATCGGGACCGGGGCGTACGCCTCGCACGTCCTCATGGACTGGCTGACGCCCGGCCGGGGCGTGGGGTTGTGGTGGCCGATCAACGCCGACCGCGTCGGATCGCCGATCTACCTGTTCGTGGGCGTTGAGCACTCCAACTGGAAAGACGTCGGGCACCACGCGCTGACGCTGGTCACCGAACTCGGCTTCGCCGCGCTCATGGCCGCGCTGGGGTGGGCGTTGGCGCGATGCGTCCGGCCCTCCGACACCGCCGGCCCCGTGCGTTCGGGGGTGACGACATGATGAGCATCACCGAGCCGCCCCCCGCAACCGAACCCCAAGCCTCCGAACAGACCGGCCTGATCCCCGGGCCGCTGTGCGTGGACACGCACGTCCACGTCTACCGCGCGTTCGATCACGAAACCTTCCTGGACGCCGCGGCCGACAACGCGAAACGGCTCGGCCGTGGGCTCGGCGTCATCATGCTGACCGAGACGCGCGGCGAACATGTCTTCCGGCAATGGCACGACCGGAACCGGGTCGGGGCGTGGACATTCAACCCCAACGAGGAAGACTTCGTGATGTTCGCGCAGCGCGACGGCGAGCTGGCGCTGGCGGTCATCGCCGGCCGGCAGATCATTACGCAGGAACGTCTCGAGGTGCTTGCGCTCGGCGTCGATGCGGAGTTCGAGTACGGCCGCCCGATCGCCGAGACCGTGTCCGCCGTGCGCGGCCGCGACGCGTTGCCGGTGGTGCCCTACGGCTTCGGGAAGTGGACCGGGGAGCGCGGCCAGATCATCTCCCGGCTGATCGAACTGCACGCCGACCACGGCTTGGTGCTCGGGGACAACGGCGGCCGCCCGACGCTGGGCCCGCGCCCGCCGCACTTCGACCAGGCCGCCGCCCACCGCGTGACCATCCTGCCCGGCACCGACCCGCTGCCGCTGCGCTCCTGCCAGCGCCAGGCCTGCCGGTTCGGCGTCCGGCTCGACGGCACCTTCCGCCGCGAAACGCTCGGACGCGAAGTGAAGACGCGCCTCGCCGCGGCCGGCCCGGTCCCGCCACGCTTCGGCGACCACGTCTCCCTGCCCCGGGCCGTCTACCAGCAGCTCGCCCTGCGCCTGGACCGCAAACTCTTCAAAGGCAAAGGTGTGCTGTAATACGCGTTAAATCCGCGTCGAGGCGACGCACGTGTTCCGTGGACGGATCCCCGGTCCCTGTTACCTGTACCCCGAAACCAATGCCCGACCTGACCCGCAACCCGCGCGCCGCCGAAGGCCGAGAGTACGACGTCATCGTCGTCGGCGGTGGGGTGTATGGCATCACACTCACGCTCGAAGCGGCGCGGCGGGGCTATCGCGCGTTGCTCGTCGAGCGCCACGACTTCAACGCCGGAACCAGTTGGAACGCCCTGCGCATCGTGCACGGCGGGCTCCGCTACCTCCAGAGCATGGACCTGCGGCGGTTCTTCGAGAGCGTCGGCGAGCGGCGGTGGTTCCTCCGGCACTTCCCCGACCTGGTGGGCGTGCTGCCCTGCCTCATGCCGCTCTACAACCGCGGGCTCAAACGGCGATCCACCTTCGGCACGGCGCTGCGCCTCAACGACCTGCTGTCCTGGCGGCGCAACGCCGGCGTCCGGGCCGACCGTCACCTGCCCCACGGCCACCTGATCGACAGCACCGCGACGCATGATTTGTTCCAACGCGTCGACCCCTCCGGCCTTTGCGGCGCCGGACGCTGGTACGACGGCGTGATGCTCAACCATCAACGCCTGATGATCGAGATTCTCCGCTGGGCGACCAACGCCGGCGCGATCGCGCTCAACTACGTCCGCGCGGAAACCGTCAACACCCACGGCGGCCGGGCCAGCGGCATCGAAGCGACCGACACCGTCACCGGCGACACGCAGACGTTCAACGCGCCCGTTGTCGTCAACGCCGCAGGCCCGCGCTGCGCCGCCTTCGCCGAGCACACCGACCGCGCGCATACCGAGCTGTTCCGCCCGTCGGTGGCGTTCAACCTGCTGATCGATCACGAGCCGCTGTCGTCGTGTGCCGTGGCCGTCGAGCCGAAGCAGGACGACGCCCGGACGTATTTCGTCCTGCCCTGGACCGTCGACGGCACGCCGCGCATCCTCGCGGGCACGTTCCATGCGCCCTGGCCCCAGGACGCGCCGCTCGACGACCCGCAGCCCAGTGACGCGCAGATCAACACGTTCCTCGACGACCTCAACGCCGCCGTGCCCGGCCTGACGCTGGACCGGTCGCATGTCCTGCGGGTCTACTGCGGCCTGCTGCCCGCCGAGGAACCGGGCACCGAGCACACGGCCCACCGTCCGGTCTGGATCGACCACGGCCGAGCCGATGGTCCCGTCGGGCTGTTCAGCGTATCGGGCGTGAAGTACACGACCGCCCGCCTGGTCGCCGAGCAGACGCTGCGCCGCGTGTTCGGGCGCAAGCTCCGCGATTACCGTGAGGCCGCCGCCCGGCCCGAAGCCGAAAGTGCGCTCGACTTTGCGGATTATCGGCCGAACCTCGACCGTCCGGACGAACTCCGACGCGTCGCCCGCCTCGAATCGGTGGTGTATCTCGACGATATGATCCATCGGCGGACCGATTGGGGCGCCGACCCGCGCGTCGCCGCCGAGGCCGCCGACGCGCTGCGGGACGTCCTCGAACTCCCGGCCGTTCCCTCGGGTGCGCCGGTGCCGCGGCAGTCGACCGGTTCGTCTGCCGAGGCCGCCGCCTGAGCCGACCGTGGGCCGGGCTTCGAAGTTGACCGACAGGGGAAAAGAATCGTGAAAATCCTGGTCATCGCGCCGCACGCCTTCTATGTCGATCGCGGCACCCCGATCGACCTGGACATTTTGCTGCGCGCGCTGTCTGAGCGCGGCGACGAGGTCCACGCGGCCGTGTACCACGAAGGCGTCGATCGCACCTACCCCAACGTCACGTTACACCGCATCGACGCGCCGCCGACGCTCAAGGACATCGGCCCGGGGTTCTCCGGAAAAAAGCTCAAGGCCGACCGGCTGCTGTTCAAGCTCGCCCGTAAGCTCGTGAAGGACGTCAAGCCCGACGTGATCCACGCCGGCGAAGAAGCGGTCTTCATGGCCCGCTACTTCAAGGCGACCGCCGGTATCCCCTATGTCTACGATATGGACAGCTCGATCGCCCAGCAGATGGTCGAGAAGAAGGCGAAGCTCAAACCCTTCGCCGGGTTCTTCAACGTCTGTGAAAAGAAGGCGGTCCAAGGCGCGCTCGCGTGCGCGCCGGTGTGCCACGCGCTGGCGGACCTGGCGCGGAAGCACGGCGCGAAACACATTGAGACCTTGCACGACATCTCACAGCTCGCCGATCCGAATCGTGAGCCCACCGGCTTCCTTCGCGAGAAGCTTGACCTGCCCGCGGATCGCCCGATCCTCATGTACGTCGGCAACTTCGAGAAGTACCAGGGCGTCGACCTGCTGCTCGAAGGCTTCGCCCACGCGCGTTCGAAGGACGCCGACGTCGAGCTCGTCATCGCCGGCGGCAACGACGCCGACATCGAGACCTACACGCAGAAGTCGCGCGACCTGAACGTCGCCGACCGCACACACTTCCTCGGGCGTTGGCCGGCGGACCAGCTCGACGAGCTGCTCGCCGAGGCGGACATCCTCACCGCGCCGCGCATCAAGGGCATCAACACGCCGCAGAAGATCTTCCCCTACATGCACTCGGGCAAGGCTGTGCTGCTCACCGACCTGCCGACGCATTCGCAGATCGTGGACGGCCGCGTGTGCGAGCTCGCCCCCGCCGACCCGCAGGGCTTCGGTGACGCGATCGCCCAACTCGCCGCCGACCCGCAGCGCCGCGAACAGCTTGGGCTCGCCGGCCGGGCGTTCATCGAAGCGAATCACACCTACGCCGCCCACCGCCGCCGCGTGGATGCGCTCTACGATTACGTCGCGGCGGAGTTTGGGTTGAGCGCCGCCCCCGGGGGTGCCACGGACTTTCAGTCCGTGCCGCCCACCCGAGGCGTTCCCGAAAACGCACGGACTGAAGTCCGTGGCACGCAGACCACCAATTCCTCCGCCGCATGAGTCCCGACGCCCCCATCACGCCCGGCACCAAGGCCCTCGTCACCGGCGCGACCGGCTTCACCGGCGGGGCCCTCGCCCGCGCCATGCAGGAGCGCGGTTACGCCGTCCGCGCCTTGGTCCGTGACCCGCAGGCCGGCCCCGCGCAACAGCTCGCCGCGCAGGGCATCGAGCTCGTGCCCGGCGATATCCGCAGCCTCGACGACCTCCAACGCGCCGCCGAGGGCGTCGAACTCATCCAGCACATCGCCGCCGTCTTCCGCACCGCCGGCCACCCGGACTCGTACTATCACGACGTCAACGTCGCCGGCGTCGAGAACGTGATCGCCGCCGCGAAGCACCATGGCGTGCCGCGCACCGTCCACTGCTCCACCGTCGGCGTCCACGGCCACGTCTCGAAAATCCCCTCCGACGAGACCGCGCCCTACAACCCCGGCGACATCTACCAGGACACCAAGCTCGCCGGCGAAAAGAAGATGCAGGAGGCCATCGCCGACGGCTTCCCCGGCGTCATCTTCCGGCCCGCCGGGATGTACGGCCCCGGCGACCTGCGCTTCCTCAAGGTCTTCCGCGGCGTGCAAAAGGGCCGGTTCCCGATGTTCGGCAGCGGCGAAGTGACCTACCAGTTCACCTACATCGACGACCTCGTCGATGGCATCATCCTCTGCGGCGCCCACCCCGACGCGCTGGGCGAGCTGGTCATCCTCTGCGGCGACGGCTGGGTCAGCCTGAATCATTTTGTGAAGTTGGTGGCCGCCGCCGTCGGGGGGCAACCGCCGAAGGTGCACTGGCCGCTGGGCCCGCTGCTGGCTGCCGCGAAGGTGTGCGAGACGCTGTGCAAGCCGCTGAAGATCGACCCGCCGCTGCACGTCCGCCGCTGCGAGTTCTACATCAAGGCCCGCGCGTTCAACAACGCCAAGGCCAAGCGGGTGCTGGGTTTTCAGCCGCGCATCAGCATGGCCGAGGGCGTGTACCGCACCGCGCAGTGGTACCACGAGCAGGGCTTGATCGGCCCGCCGGTCGACCGCGCCGCGTTCGACGCGGCGGTGCGAGGTTTACCCAACGAAACACGGATGGCCGAGCCTGCGCCGCAAGCGCAGCCCGCCGCGGCGTGATCTTCGGCGTTGCCGTCGCACAGGGGCGTCGGGGCGAGGGTCTGGGGCTTGAGGATTGGGGTCTGGGAAACATCGGGCACCGGCTAGGGTGTCGCTCGTTTCCCCGCCCGTGTCCGCCGAAAGTACTCAGACGAAGCGTCGCCGCCCAAACACCAAGCCCCAGTCCCCAAACCCGTCTCACGATGACCAGCCAACGCACCGAACCCGACACCGCGTCCAACCCGCAAGGGCCGCAGCGCACCGAAGTCGACGCCGACTCCGAGCTGCGTGCGATGCTCAAGGACGAGAACACGTCCGCGCTTACGAAGTACATGCTGCTGGTGCTGGGGCGGAAGTCGCTGCTGGGGTTGATGTGGTTCGAGCTCGTGATGCTCTGCACGCAAAACCTACCGGGGGCGTTGGGCATCCTGCTTCGGCGCAAGCTGTGGAAGACGTTCCTCGGGCACGTTGGACGCAACGTCGTGATCGGTCGTGGCGTGACAATCCGCCACCCGCACCGCATCCGTCTGGGCGACAACGTCGTGATCGACGACCACGCGGTGCTCGACGCCAAGGGGTTTCAGGACGTCGCGATCAACCTCGGGGCCGACACGGTCATCGGGCGCAACACCGTGCTGTCGTGCAAATCCATGGGGCCCAACAGCGGGAAGTTCGTGCTCGCCGAGCGCGTGAACATCTCGTGCAACTGCACGCTCATCAGCGAGACCGAGTTCCGTATCGGGACCAAGGTGCTGATCGCCGGGCACTGCTACATGATCGCCGGCGGCAACCACGGCACCGACCGCGTAGACATGCCCATCCTCGACCAGCCGATGTTCGAGAAGGGCGGCGTCACGCTCGAAGACCACGTCTGGGTCGGCGCGAACGTGACCGTGCTCGACGGCGTCACCGTCGGGCGCGACAGCGTGGTGGCGGCCGGGGCGGTGGTCACCAAGTCGGTCCCGGCGTTCACCATCGCCGGCGGCGTGCCCGCGAAGGTGCTCAAGGACCGCAAGGCCGAGGCCAACCTCAAGTTCGACGCCAAGACGGCGTAGCCCGCAATTCCCCGAAAGAAGGAAATAAGAAACGCGGCATCGTTTCCGACGCCGCGCTTTCCTGTGTTTTGGGTTTTAGTTTGTTTACTTCCGGGCGGGTTTGGTCATCGTGAAGTACACGTTCATGATGTCGTGCGGCAGCTTGCGCTTCTCGATGCCTTCGAAGCCCGCGTCGTTGAGCATCGACTCGGCCAGCTCTTCGCCCCACATCGTGCCCAGGCCCTGCCCGCCCTGCGCGAGCGAGACGGTCATGCAGTGCATGGTCGAGATGGTGTAGGTGAACGTGCCCAGCGGGTGGTCGAGGTTCTTTTCGAGGTGGCTGCTGCCGGCGATGTCCTGCATGAGGAACGTCGCGCCGGGCTTGAGCGCCTGGTAGATGTTGGCCAGCACGGTGGCCGGTTCTTTCTGGTCGTGGACGACGTCGAAGCCGGTGACGAGGTCGAAGCGGTCCTCCACGTCGAGCGCGGTGACGTCGCGGGCCTCGAAGGTGATGTTGCTGAGTCCGCGCTTCTTTGCTTCCGCGGTCGCCATCGCGATCGCTTCCTCGCACAGGTCGTAGCCGGTGAAGCGGCTATTGGGGAACGCCTCGGCCAGTGCACACGCCGAACGCCCGGCCCCGCAGCCCACGTCCAGCACGTCGATGCCCTTTTCGAGCTGCGTCGAAAGCTCCGGCTTCATCGGCAGGATGTGCTCGTGCAGCGCGGCGGCCACGGTCTGGGCGCTCTCCTCAGCCATGGTCTCGTGGAACCGGTGGAAGCACTGGTACGGCACGCCGCCGCCCTGCTTGAACTTCTCGACCACCTCGGTCTCGACGCCGGCCAGCACCGCGACCCACTGCGCGGTCACCGCCATGTTCTCCGGCGACACCCGCCGGGTCAGCCAGCGCGCGTGTTCGGCGGGCAACAAGTACGTCTGGCTGCTCGGGTCATACTCCACAACCCGCCCGGTCGTCATCGCGCCCAGCCACTCGCGGACGTACCGCTCGTTGAGCCCGGCCTTCTCGGCGAGTTGGGGCGAGGTCAGCGGGGGTTGGCTGTCCATCGCGTCGAACAGGCCCGTCCGGTGGCCCACCGAGATCATCACCACCAGGGCGGACTCGTTCAGGGCGGTCATGAAGCGTTCGGCGAAGGCCTCGGCCTTGGCCTCGTCGAAGTTCTTTTCAAGCGTCGCGGTCGCAGTGCCGTTCTGTGTCTCGTCGGTCGTGGTCGCAGGCATGGGCATCTCCAATGCAAAAGCAAAAGGGGGAAAGGGTCTCGGGAGCGATTAGGGTTATCCGCAATACACGCCGGGCCCGGCGGCGGACGACGCACACCATACGATGGGTTTGAGGGTTTCGGGCTTGACTCGTGGTCAAGATTGGGTTGACTAGAGGTAAACCTCGCATGGGGGTATGGACGGCCGCAGCGGCGGCCAATGCGTTACCCCCACGGAGCCGACACCATGACCTCCACCCTCACCATGACCGCCACCCCCCGCACCGCCGTCGAACTCTTCGGGCTCGGGCCCGGCGGGACTTCCACCCGCGACCGGCTCATCGACGCGGCGCTGAACCTGTTCATGGAGTGCGGCTTCCACGCCGTCGGGCTGGACCGCATCCTCGCCGAGGTCGGCGTCACCAAGACCACTTTCTACAACCACTTCGAGTCCAAGGACCAGCTCGCGGTCGAAGCGCTCGCGCGGCGGGACCAGATCGACATGCTGTTCTACACGCAGCACATCGTGGAACGCGGCGGCGACGACCCGGCCGACCAACTGCTCGCGGTGTTCGACGTGCTGCACGACTACTTCACACAAGAGCAATTCCACGGCTGCATCTTCATCAACGCGTGCGCCGAGTTCCCGATGCCCGGCGACCCGATCCACGCGCAGGCGGCCGAGCACTACGAACGGGCCGGCGACATCCTCGAAACCCTCGCGGAACGGGCAAAACTCAAAGACCCGGCGGCGATCGCGCGGCAGTGGCTGATCCTGCTCCAGGGCGCGATCTCGCAGCGGCTTGTGCTCGGCGACGACGGCGCGGCGCAGGACGCGCGGGCCATCGCTCAGCAACTGATCGACGCGGCCAAAGCCGATTAACCACCGCATCGTTTTGTGTGGCGATGAGCCGGTATGTTGGCGGCCATGAGCCTCATGCCCTACCCCCGGTACGCGTCGGACCGCACCGCCAGCCTCAACGGCCGATGGTCGTTTGCTTACCTCGGCGACGACGTCGACGCAGCCCGCGTCGTGCCCGGCGACCACTCGACGAACGACACGATCAGCGTGCCCGGCGTGTTCGACGCTTGCCCGCGGTGGGCGGGCCGGCGTGGCGTCGGTTTGTATCGGACCACCGTGAAGGTGACGCCGGGCGCGGAAGCGGTGCTGCGGTTTGACGGCCTGGGTTTGTGGGCGGCGTTGTTCGTGGACGGGGACCGGCTGGCGGAACACGAATTGCCTTACACCGGCTGGGAAGTCCGCGTCCCGCCGAGAAAGGATGAAATCCGACACATCGACGTCGTGATCAGCAACGTCGTTCACGCGCGGTCGTCGGACCTGATCCAGCCGTACGCGGATTTCTATCTGTACGGCGGGCTTTACCGCGGGGTCTGGCTGCGCGAACTGCCGGGGCCCGCGATCCGTTCGGCAAAGGTCCGTGTGTTGGATGCTCAAGCCGGGCGCATCGCGGTGGACCTCGAAGCGTTCGACGCGGTGTCGAAGGACGCGGAACTCGCCGCGTCCTTCGATGGCGTCGCACCGAAAGCACTTCCAGGCGTGCATTGGGACAGCACCTACACCACCGTTGAACTCGACGTGCCCGACCCGCGCCCGTGGTCCCCGGCGTCGCCGAACCTGCACGTGTTGGCGTTGACGCTCGGCGACGATGTTTACGAAACCCGTTTTGGGTTAAGGCAGGTCGATGTCGTCGGCCGGGAGATCCGCATCAACGGCGAGCCGGTCGAGCTGCGCGGCGTCTGCAGGCACGAAGCCCACCCGCAATACGGCCCCGCGCTGCCGGATACGCAGCTCGTGCAGGACATGCAGTGGCTCCAACGCCTGGGCTGCAACGTCGTGCGCGGCGCGCACTACGCGCAGGACCCGCGCTTCCTCGATCTGTGTGACGAGGTCGGGATGCTTGTCTTCGAAGAATCGCTCGGCTGGCAGGCCCACCCCGAGCACTTCGAGGATGCGCTGTTTGTCGAACGTTGCGAACGGCAGACCCGCCTCATGGTGCAACGCAGCTTCAACCACCCCAGCGTGATCATGTGGGGGTTCCTGAACGAAGCCTTCTCGCACGAAGAGAGTTCGCGGCCCGTGTTCGAACGGTTGGTGTCGGCGGTGAAGGAGGAAGACGCGAGCCGACCGGTCACGTTCGCGTCGATGAAGCCGTTTGATGATTTGAATCTTGACCTGGTCGACATCGTCTGCCTGAACGTCTACCCCGGCTGGTACGCCGACGCGGAAGAAGGCCCGCGCCCGCTGCACACGATCGTGCCGCTGCTCGACCGCGCGCTCGAACACCTCGAGAAGAACGGGCTCGGCGACAAGCCGATGATCGTCAGCGAGATCGGGGCCGGCGCGATCTACGGCTGGCGGGACGCGCTCCACGGCCACTGGACCGAGGACTACCAGCGCGACCTGCTCGTCACCGTGCTCGAAAAGATCGACGAAGACCCGCGCATTAATGGCGTGATGCTCTGGCAGTTCTGCGACGGCCGGACGTACAACGACGGGCGGGCCCTGTTCCGTCCTCGTGCGTTCAACAACAAGGGCCTGCTCGACGAGTACCGCCGACCCAAGCTCGCGGCCGACGCCGTCGCCCGGCGATTCACCAAGACCTCCGCGATAAAAGATTGACATTCCCGGCCACGCAGGCATACTTACGGCATGTCCACGCGGTTCTATTTTGACGGCTTTTTCTGGTTTGCACGGCCACACGCCGTGTCGGGAGCCGTCTGAGCCCGCTGGATTCTTGAAGAATCAAGCCCTCAAACCCCGATGCGGCGAGCGTCGGGTTTTTTTATTTCCGAGTGCGGATTGCCGATTGCCAATGAACAGAATCCGCCACAAACGCACCCGTTGTGTTGTCCCGAACTCGGCACTCGGCATTCCTCATTCGGCAATGTAAAGGACCGCCCCATGATCATCGTCATGCACCCTAGCGCCACCCAGGACAACGTCGAGCACGTCTGCAAGCTCGTCCGCGACATGGGCCTCAAAGACCACCCGATCCAGGGCACGAACCTCACCGTCGTCGCGGTCATCGGCGACGACCGCAAAAAGGACGGCGACAAGTTCGAGCAGGCGCCCGGCGTCGACCGCGTCATGAAAGTCCTCCAGCCCTACACCCTCGCCGCCAAGGCCGACCCCAAGCAGCGCAGCGAAGTCACCATCGGCGGGCCCGCGACGAACTCGCAGGCCGTCACGTTCGGCGGTGACGCGATCCCCGTCATCGCCGGCCCGTGCAGCGTCGAGGGCGAAGACGCGATCATCGAAGCGGGCCAGGCCGCCAAGGCCGCCGGCGCCCACGCGCTGCGCGGCGGCGCGTTCAAGCCCCGCACCAACCCCTACTCCTTCCAGGGCCACGGCGAAGACGGCCTGAAGATGCTCGCCGCCGCGCGCGAAGCCACGGGCCTGCCCATCGTCACCGAGGTGCTCACCACCACCGACGTCGAGCTCGTGAGCGAGTATGCCGACATGCTCCAGATCGGCACGCGCAACAGCCAGAACTTCAAGTTGCTCGAAGCCTGTGGCGACTCGCCGAAACCCGTGCTCATGAAGCGCGGCATGAGCATGACGCTCGACGAGCTCTTGCAAGCCTGCGAGTACATCCTCTCCGGGGGCAACACACAGGTCGTGCTCTGCGAGCGCGGCATCCGCACCTTCGAGGACCACACTCGCAACACGCTGTCGCTGTCGGTCGTGCCCGAGCTGCACCACCGCACGCACCTGCCCGTCGTGATCGACCCCAGCCACGGCACGGGCAAGGCCCATTTGGTCCCCGCGATGGCCAAGGCCGCCGTCGCCGCCGGCTGCGACGGCCTGGCGATCGAGATGCACGTCAACCCCGAGAAGGCCTGGACCGACGGCGCCCAGTCCATCACCCCCGCAACGCTCGCCGAGCTGATGCCGCAGCTCCAACGCATCGCCGAAGCGGTGGACCGGACGTGTGCGGAAGCGTCGGCGGTTTCCTGACGGCACACTCCCAACAACGCGAAAGCGTGTCCGGTCGGCGCAATCTTGTGGATCGGCATCCGTCATACTGGTTGGATGTCGCCGTTTGTTGCCGAGCCCATGATCCGCACCGTGGACGTCCGCGTCGATTACGACGACGTCACCGCGGTCAAGGGGCTGAGCTTCGAGGTCGGGGCCGGCGAGGTGTTCGGGCTCATCGGGCCCAACGGGTCCGGCAAGACCTCGACCATCAAAGTCCTCGCCACGCTGCTCGAGCCGACCTACGGCGAGGTGTACGTCGGCGGGCACGACACCGCGACCCATGCCGCCGACGCCCGCGCGATCCTGGGCTACATGCCCGACCTCGCGCCGGTGCACGACGACCTGACATGCTTCGAGTTCCTCGACCAGTTCGCCGGGGCGTACGGCCTGCCGCGCACGGATCGCCGACGCCGCGTGGATGAAGCGCTCGACCTCGTGCAGCTTTCCGCAAAACGCAAGGCCATGGCCGGCACGCTGTCGCGCGGGATGACGCAGCGCCTGGTGCTTGCCAAGACGCTGCTGCACCGGCCGGCGGTGATGCTGCTCGACGAGCCGGCGTCGGGCCTGGACCCCATCGCGCGGATCGAGCTGCGCGACCTGCTCCGCCGCCTGGCCGACGAGGGCGCGACGATCCTCGTGTCGTCGCACATCCTCACCGAGCTTTCCGGATTCTGCACGTCCGTGGGGATCATGGAAAAAGGCGTGATGACGCACTGCGGGCGCATCGAGGCGTTGTCGGCGGCGCTCGAGGACCACCGCCAGATCGTGATCGAGTTGCTCGAACCCGCCGACACGTACGTCAACGACTTCGCCGAGCTTGAACACGTGTCGGGCACCGACGCCCACGGAAACATCGTCACCCTGCGTTTCACCGGGCAGAACGGCGACGCGGCCGCGCTGCTCAAAACGCTCGTCGAGAAGGGCCTGCCCGTGTGCGGGTTCTACGAACGCAAGCGCGGCATCGAGGACCTGATGCTCAAGAGCGGGGCGCGGGAGGTGTCGTAGTTTTTTCGGGTGCCACGAATTCAGTCCGTGCCGAGTGACAGAAACCCAGGCACACGGACTGAAGTCCGTGGCAACCGGCATTTCGGCATATGCAGTCTCACCGAACCGACATGAACGAACCCGCCGCCATCCCGCCCCTCACCGCCGAGACGCCGACAACGCTCGATCCCGTGCGCCCCGTGGGCGCGGGGCACATGGTGCCGTGGTTCGACGTGTGGCGCAACCCCATCGCGCAGCGTTGCCGACGGGCGCGGCTGCGCGGGCGACACCTTTTGATCTACGGCGTGCTCGGGTTCACGGTCATCGGCTTCGTGTTCCTGGTGACGTACCTTTGGCCGGTTTACCAACTCGACCGCCCGCGCACCGACGCGGCGAAGGCGGCCCTGTTCCCGATGTTGCTGATCCAGGGCGTTGTGCTCATGGGCATGGGCACGATGGCGCTGGCGACCGGGATCGCGCGCGAGCGTGACCGCGACCTGCTGGACTACCAGCGGATGACGCCGTTGTCGCCGACGACGAAGATCCTGGGTTATTTGTTCGGGCTGCCGTCGCGTGAATATTTTTTGTTCGCGTTGACCGTGCCGTTCGTGCTGTACGCCGCGTGGGTTGCCGAGCTGTCGTGGCTGCGGCTGGGCAAGTACTACGCCGTGTTCTTCTCGGCGGTGTGTGTGTACCACATGACCGGGCTGTGTGCGGGGATGGTCAGCCGCAAGCCCTGGCAGTCTGCGGTGGTCTCGGTGGGCATGGTGGTGGTGCTGTACCTCGTGCTGCCGCAGCTCTCGTATGTCGGGCTGTGGGTGTTCGAGTACCTGACGATCTACCCGACGTTTTTCACGCTGATCGCGGAAGTGATCCAAGCTCAGGGCGGGCCGCGCTTCCCGGGGCGCGTCCTGCGGATGTACGACGACGTCCGTTTTTTCAATTGGACGGTGAACCCGCTGTGGTTCTCGCTGCTGCTGCAGGGCGGGATGTTGCTCACGTTGTTCACGGTCGTTCGGCGCAAGTGGATCGACGCCGGCTGGCACAGCTTCTCCAAGCCGTTCGGGCTGCTGTTTGTCGTCGGGGTCCACGTGCTGCTGGTCGGGACGCTGTGGTCCACGTTGAGCGAGGGCGTTTGGCTGCGGCGGGTGGCGAGTCAGATGAGCGTGCATGCCCCGGGCGTGTTCGGGTGGTTGATGGGGCTCTACGTCGGCGTGTCGGCGGCGGCGTTGTTGTTTGTGACGTTCCTGATCACGCCGGACCGGCACACGGCGTTGCGCGGTCACCGCCGGGCGCGCAAGGCCGGGCGGTCAGTGGTGCCCGCGGCCTGGGACGCGGCGCCGGCGCTGCGGTGGGTGGTCGGGTCGGTCGTGGTGGTGGTGCTGGGGTACGCGGCGTTGATCGCCGTGGCGCGGGGAAACGATCGGCTGTTCCAGGGGGCGATGGAATGGCGGTGGATCGCCGCGCCGATGTTCGTGCTCGTGCCGACGGTGCTGCTGTTCCACGGCCTGGCTGAACGGTTGAAGGCGCGGTTCGTGCTGCTCGCGCTGTTCGGGCTCTGGGTCTTCCCGATCATGGTCGGGGTGATCGTCGCGATCGTGAGCCGCGACCATTTGCCCGTGCTGTACCTGGGCTCGCCTTCGCCGGCGATGGCCGGCGTGCTGTCGCTGGTGGCGATGACGTTCCACACGGGCCTGCCCGACCGCCCCTGGGACGACGAATTCGAGCGCGAAGTCCTCGCGCACGTCCCCGCGATTCAGGCGATCTTCGTGGTGTTGACCTCGGCTTTGGCCCTGTTCGTTCAGATCAACCGGGCGCGCTGGTCGCGGCGTTGGCGCGCCGGGCCTGAAAACCTCGTGGCCACGGGTGATGTGCCCGAGCCAACAAAACATCCGAATGAATGATCGCGTGCGTCACGCCTGTTGCGGCTGCAATTCCGTCCCCGGCATCAACGTCCCCGGCATCGTCAGCGCCTCGGGCTCCAGGCACGCCACGGGGTACGCGCAGTAGTCCACCGAGAACGAGCCCGCCGGGCGGTGGTTGCCCGAACGGCCCACGCCGCCGAACGGCAGCTTCCCCGACGCGCCGGTGGTCGGGCCGTTCCAGTTGATGATGCCCGCACGCACGCCCGTGTGAAACCGCTCCCAGCTCTGGGCGCAGTGCGAGACCAGCGCCGCCGACAACCCGTACCGCGTCGCGTTGGCCTTCGCGATCGCCGTGCCCAGGTCCGGCACGCGCGCCACCGTCGTCAACGGCCCGAAGCACTCGCTATCCGGCAGCTCCACGCCCGTCGCGTCCAGCACGCCCGGCGAGATCAACGCCGGGTTGCTCCGCAGCGACGCCGCCGGCAGCAACGCCTCCGCGCCCCGCGCCATCCATTCACGCTGCGTCTTGAGCACCTCGTGCCCCTGACGCTCCGAGATCACCGGCCCGTAGAACGGCTCGGGGTCGTCGCCCGGCAGCCCGACCCGCAACCCCTGCGCCCGCTCCACCAGACGATCCACAAACGGCTGCGCCCAGGGCCCGTCCGTGACGATGATCCGCCGGGCGCAGGTACACCGCTGACCGGCCGTGACGAACGCCGACACCACCGCGTGGTACGCCGCCGTGTCGATCGCCTCGTCGAACGCCGCGTCGCCCGGCGACGTGCCGTGCGGCGCGGGGTCGTGGACCACCAGCGGGTTGTTCCCGCCCATCTCCAGCGCGACGATTACCTCCGGCCGCGACGCCAACGCCTGGTTGATCGAACGCCCCGCCGGGTAGCTGCCGGTGAACAGCACGCCGTGGATGTGCGGGTGGTGCGTCAAACTCTCGGCCACGTCCCGCGCACCCTGCACGCACTGGATCACGTCGGCCGGCACGCCCGCCTCGTGGAACAGCGCGACGAGCTTCTCGCCCGTGCCCGGCGTCTTCTCGCTGGGCTTGAACACCACCGCGTTGCCCGCCAGCAGCGCCGGCACCGCGTGCCCGTTGGGCAGGTGCGCCGGGAAGTTGAACGGCCCGAGCACGACCATCACCCCGTGCGGCGCGTAACGCGTCAGCGCCGTCGTCGCGCCCATCGAAAACGCCTCCGCGCCGCAGCGCTGCTCCCACGCCGCCAGCGTCGCGTCCACCTTCGCGCCAAGAAGCTTCGCTTCACCCCGGCTCTCCCACATCGTCTTGCCCGTCTCGGCGCTGATCAGCGCCGCCACGTCCTCAACCTGCGCGGCCGCGGCCTCGGCGAAACGTCGCAGCACCGCTACCCGCTCGTCCAAAGGCGTCGCCGCCCACGACGGCTGCGCGGCGTTCGCGCGGGACACCGCCTGCGCGACCTGTTCCGCCGTGGCGGACGGCCCGGTCCAGACGACGGACTGGTCCGCCGGGTTGATCGATTCAATCTGAGGAGGCATGCAAGGGTCCGGAAGGCTTGAAGAACGGACGAAATATGGATGATCCCTAAGAGTTTAGAGGATCGCGCCGCCGTGCAAAACCCCATCCGGTCGCCGCCCCGGCCGCCCGGACATGGTTCAGCTCGGCTTCAGGGCGGCGTACCGCACCCGGTCCCCCACCCCCGCCCCCAACGCCCGCGCCGCCGGCTCGGCCAGCCGGCCCTCGGGATCAATCACGCCCCGGCAGCAACGCAGCGGGCCCGCCGCCGTCCCGATCAGCATGTCTCGCGCCGCGTCCGTGTCCACCACCGCCGTCACCTCCACCACGACGCTCTCGCGCACGATCCGGGCGTCGTCGCGCGGGCACGCCAGCACCGGGCCGGCGTCGAGCAGATCTACATAGCCCGTGTCCGCGAACCCCTCGCCCTCGAGTAGCCGCCGCGCCGGTTCGGTGTTCTGGTGTACCCGCCCGAGCAACTCGCGCACCGGCTTAGGCACCGCCTTGAGGTCCAGCCAACCGTCGTCCAGCAGCGACGCCAAGTACCCCGGGTCCTCCCGCAGCCGCCGGTGGGCCGTCACGTGATCGATCTTGAACACCTGATCGCACACCGCCCGCCACACCGGTGACACGCCCTCCTCGTCCAGCACGCCGCGCAGCTCGACGATCAACGTCTCCGCGAAATTGTCCGGCCGGTTCGCGATGTCCAGGAAACGACCGAGCGAAAGCAAACGCCCGTTCCCCCCGCCGCGCATCTCCGGCGTGAGAAACAGCGTGCACAACTCCGTCGCCCCCACGAACTTCGCGTCCGGCCGAAGCCGCGACGTGTGCTCAAGATGCTCGACCTCGCACGTCACCGTGTGCGCCGCGTCCGGAAGGTGCGCGATGATCGACGACAACCCGACGACGCCCTTCGTGTCCACCCGCTCCAGCACGAACGTCGGCCGAGCCCCCGACTCCGACAACGCGATCACCGACTCGAGCTGCTCCACCGTCTGCGGCAGCGTCGCCAACCCCGGCCCCGCCTGACGGATCAACTCCACCAACGGCGACGCGTCCCCCGGCGCAATCGCACGCAGCAACGTCTTGGGCGGCAGCGGTGTGGACATGCTCTTCTCACTCCCCTCCCTCCGGGAGGGGCCGGGGGAGGGTGCTCGGTTCTTCTCTCAATCCACCGAAGCGAGGTCATTTATCTCCCTCCCCCTCTCAGGGGGAGGTGGCCCGCGAAGCGGGTCGGTGGGGGTTGGGCTACGACTACTTCAAACCTCGAACTTGTTTTTCAGTTGTAGATCGCGCCGCGACCCTCACCCCGGCCCTCTCCCTGGAAGGGAGAGGGAGGAGAAACCAAATCACCCGCGCGTCTTGCTCACCCGCTCCAGCGACGCCTCGAGAATGTCGCACACCGCGTCGATGTGCGCGTCCGTCAACGCCGGCACCGACGGCAGGAACCGCACCCGCGCCTTCTCGCGGCCGCACAGGAACCCGACCACGCCGTTTTCATAAAGGTCCGTGCACACCGCCTTCGCGTCGTCGATCGTGCCGTCGAAGGGCTGGAACGCGATCATCGCGCCCAGGCCGTACGGACCCGACACCCAATCCGGGTGTTTCTCCGCGATGGCCTGGATGCGGCCGCGGAAGCGGTTCGAGAGCGTCATCACTTTGCCCTCCTTGCCGTCGCGTTCGTACAGATCGCCGTTGGCGAACGTGTCTATCACGAACTGCGCCGCCTTGATCGACGACGACGCCCCCGTGAACGTCTGCGCGATCAGGCCCGGCTGCGGCTTGTACTCGTCGGTAAACAGCGTGAAGCACACCTGCGTCGACTTGCCGACGTTCACCAGGTCCATGTGTTCGTCGAGCCCGAAGTGCTGGAACGCGAACGGTCGGGACGTCCGGCAGAACGTCTGGATCTCGTCAGCAATGACCGCGACGCCCTCGTTCTTGAGGATCTCGATCAGGGCCATGAAGTAGTCGGTCGTGCCCGGGTAGAATCCGCCCTCGCCTTGGATCAGCTCGAACTTGAACCCCGCGTAGTGCTTGGGCCAGCGTTTGAGGTATTCCTTCAGGCGGTCCACGGAACGCTTCGTCGAGCCTTCCGGGTCGGTTTCGTCGTAGAACGGGACATAATCAACCTTCAAAGCATGGGGCAGACCGACGCGGTTGTTGGGTTTGTCCGACATGCTCGACAGCGCGAGGGTGCGCCCGCAGAACGTGCCTTGGAACGCAAGCATGCGGTCGGCGGGCTTGCCGTCGCGCGACGCCTTCTGGAACGCGATCTTGAACGCGTTCTCGTTGGCCATCGCGCCCGACGTCGTGAGGTAGCAGTGGTTGAGCTTCGCGCCCGACGCGTTGGCGAGTTGGATGATCGAGTCGGTCAGCTTCGCGCTGTCGGCGTTCTGCTGCAGCGCGCCCTGCATGAGCGTGTCCGTGAGCGCCGCGTCGAGCGAGGCATCGACGAACGCCGGGTGGCTGTGCCCGAAGAAGTGCACGCCGATGCCCGCGATCATGTCGTACTTCACCGAGCCGTCGGCGAGCTCGACGAACGGCCCGGACCCGAACCCCGAACCCAGGTACGGGTACCACAGGCTCCCGCCGCGCTGCTGTGAGAACTGCTCGAGCGTCGCGTCGTAGCTCTGCTTGCGGGCGGGGTCGGCGGGTTTGACCCCGGTGAGCTTGGCCCGCTGTTCGTCGAGCGCGGCATGAATGAGTTTGCGGGCCTCGGCGACCCGCGGGTCGTCAACGAGCTGTTCGGCAAGCAGGGGGGTGGTGGACATGCGGGAATCCTATAAGACTTCAGGCATTTCGGTTGGAGATTCGTGGGATCTCGGTTTCCGGCGCGAAATATCACAGAAGCCAAGGAGGCACAGAGACACAGAGCCGTGAGGGAAATCGCAGATTTCGCAGATGACGCAGATCGAAACAGCAGAAACAGGATGAATCAGGATGAGAGCAAATCTCTGTCTTCATCCTGTTTCATCTTGTCCATCTTGAAACGGCTTCTTCTTCAATCGTCTGCGAAATTTGTGAAATCTGCGGTTCAATGTTCTCTCTGTGTCTCCGTGCCTCTTCTTCCTCTGTGATTTGCTTTTATGAATCGCGCGGTGGGGGTTCGTGTCGGCCGTTGGCGTAGCCGAGCAGCAGGGCGGCGGAGAGTTTGGCGCGGGGGACGAGGGAGTCGAGGTTGAGGGTTTCGTCGGGGCTGTGGATGTGGCCGCCGACGGGGCCGAGCGTGTCGATGGTGGGCAGGCCGGTGGCGGCGAGTTTGTTGCCGTCGCAGACCCCGCCGGAGTCTTGCGTGCCGAACGTGACGCCGGCGACGTGGCCCGCGTCGGCGAGCTGGTCGAGCAAATGGTTGAGCCCGGGCGTGCGGGGCTTGGGCGGGTTGTTGAACGTGCCGTGCAGCTCGGCGGCGAAGCCCTCGCGGGCGTTGAGCGTGCCGACGGCGAGGGCAATGGCGGCCTCGAGCTTCTCACGCGCCGCGGGGTCGGCGACGCGGGCGTTGCAGCGCAGGACGGCCAGGTCGGGCACGACGTTGTTCGCGCCGCCGCCGGCGATCTTCGCGACGTTGACGGTGGTGCCGGTGGTTTCGTCGGTGAGCGCGGCGAGCTGCAACGCGAGTTCGGCCGCGGCGGTGACCGCGTTGCGCCCCTTGAAGAATTCCCGGCCGGCGTGGGCGCTGCGCCCGTGGAGGGTCACGGTGTAATTGCCCGAGCCTTTGCGCGCCGCGATGACGTCGCCGTTGGGCAGCGCGGGTTCGTAGACCATGCCGACGTGGGCCTTGCGGGCTTCTTCGTGCAGCAGCGACATCGAGGCGGGCGAGCCGATCTCTTCATCGGGATTGAGCAGCACGGTCCACCCGACGCGGTCGCGGTGTTGTGGCTCGGCACGTTCGAGGCATTCGAGCGCCGTGAGCATGACGGCCAGGCCGCCCTTGGCGTCGGCGACGCCCGGGCCGTGCATGGTTTGTTGGTCGTCGGAGGTGGCGACGTCTTGGAACGGGTGTTCGGGCCCGTAGACCGTGTCGAGGTGAATGACGAGCAACGCCTGCACCGGCGCGTCGGGGCGTTTTCGTGCGACGATGGCCGGGGCGACGGGGTGTTGCGTGAGCCGGCCCGCGTCGTCCACGGTCTCGTACGCCGGCAGCGGCACGCGCGTCACGTCGTCGGTCAACGCTTTGAGCACGGGCAGCACCGCGGCCGCGACGTGTTCGACGCCCTCCTGGTTTGCCGTACCCGAGTTGATCCGGCACCACCGCGCGACCCGATCGGCCATCGCGCCGTGCTGCGAATCGATCCACGCCAGGGCGGAACGGAGGTTGGCGTCGGCCTGCGTCATGACCAAAGCATAAAGCCCCCGCAAGCGCCGCCCCCGGAAGCTTTTTTCAGTCCGTGGCATCAACCGGCCGACTCGACGCGTCGCCAAGCCTTGGAGCATTGCAAGAGAACGCTCCCACACAACGCATCGCTCCCTAAAACCTGAACCCGAGGGTCACGCGGGTCGCCCGGGTCGAACCGCATCGACGCCAGCAACGTCGCCGACCCGTCGTGCCGCAGCGCCGCCCGCCCGTTCTGCAACGCCATGCGGAACAGCAACGCCGGTTCGGTCGCGTCGCGCCGGTACAGGAACCGCATCTGCGGCAGTATTCCCAGCGGCTGCGCTTCGTCGGCCGGCTGACACACGACCGAGTCCGTGCCCAGGCAGACGTTCACGCCGGCGTCGAGCATCTCGCGGTAGCGGTGTCCCCCCCCGAAGTGTTTTTCGTGGAATCCCGGGTGATCTTGTGTGGGGTGCCCGAAGTAATCGCTGGCGACCGGGCAGTACGCCACGCTCGCGCCCGTCTCGGCCAGCAGCGCGAGGTCGTCGTCGGTGACGTAGTTGCAGTGCGCCACGATCCACGGCGTCGTCCGCAGCGCCGGCTCCATCCACCGCACGGGCGTCAACCCCTCCCCGTACCGGCCCGGTTGGGTGAAGCCGTCTTCCCATTTGCCCCGCGCCGCGATGAAGTCCCGGAACGGCCCGGCCGCGTCGGCGACCATCGCGTGCTCCTCCAGCATCTCCGCCAGGTGCGTGCTCACCGGCTTCCCCGAAGCCGCCGCCGCCTCGAACACCGCCCGGCCAGCGCTGTACGGGGCGTGCGGCTGCCAGCCTTCGGCGTCTTGGTCGGTCGCGATCTGCTGCAACGCGTCGGCGTCCAGCGGCGGGCCCAGCCCGAACAACTCGAGAAACCCGACGCCCCCCAACCCCTCGTCACGGACCGCCGCCGTCACCGCCGGCCCGCGCTGGATGTCGCCGACAAACTCGACCCCCGCCGCCAACGATTGCCGCGCCCCGACCCGCGCCGCGTCGGCCAGCCACGCCAGGTCCGGCACCTTCGCAAACGCCTCACCCTCGCCCGGCCAGTGCTCCCGCAGCATCGTCACCCACGCGATGAAGTCGCCCGGGTACGGCTGTGGTCCCACGTGCGTCAGTTCGAGATGGGCGTGGGCGTTCACGAAGCCCGGCGTGAGCAGCCGGTCCGGCCACCTCGTGACCGCGGCGTCGTGGCCGTGCGCCTTTTCCAGCTCGTCCGCCGGCCCCCATGCTTCGGCTTGGCCGTCACGCACCCAGACCGCCCCGGGCCGGTGCAGCCCGCCGGCGGGGTCGAGCACGGCGCCGGCGATCAGCAAACGGGGCGGCGAGGGCATCGGGCCCAAGGTTATCGGGCCCGGTGCCGTCCAGCCCGGTCTTTCGTTCAGGCCTGTTCGTTCTGGAGGTTCCGTCCTGCCCGTGCGCCGCCTGTGCGCTCCGCCGGGCAGGCTCATGTCGCTCTGGTACACTCGCGTTTTCCGACGCGGTGACCCGTGTTCTGCGGAACCGCAGGTCGCTGCCGGGCGTAAACAGCGCCCTTACGCTCCGTGTCGGACGCCCGCGACCGGGCCGGCCCGAACCGAACCGCCCCTTGTGCAAGGAACGATGACCATGAATGCGGCGATCAAGTTTTTCGTGTCTCCCGCTCTGCCCGCCCTGTTGGCCGGCCTGACCTTACTGGGCACCGGCTGCGTCTCGCAGCACGCGGCCGACCAGTGGCGGAACAAGTACCTCGCCTCCGAGGACATGATCCTCGACCTACGGGCCCAGCTCGACGACAAGGAAGCGGAGCTGGCGATGCTCCGCGGCCGGGCCAACCCCAACTCGGACCTGCAGGCCCAGATCGACGCGCTCACCGCCGAGCGTGACGCGTTGCAGGCCTCGCTGGACGAAGCGCTCGCCGCGATGCGCAACGCCGCGGGCGCGCCGCTGCCGACCGTGCTGACCAGCGAGCTCGAACGCCTCGCCGCGGCCAACCCCAACCTGATGACCTTCGACCCCAAGACCGGCATGATCCGCTTCCGCAGCGACGTGACCTTCGCGCTGGGCCGGACCGACGTCCAGGACGAAGCCAAGGGCGTGCTCGGCGAGCTGGCGAGCGTGCTCAACTCACCGGCCGCGCAGAACTACGAGGTCCGCGTGGTCGGCCACACCGACAACGTCCCGGTCCGCAACGCCGCCAACGTTCAGAAATACGAGGACAACTGGGGCATGTCCGCCTTCCGCGCCATCAGCGTGATGCGCGAGCTCAACACCGCGGGCGTGCCCGCCGGCCGGATGAGCATCGCGGGCTACGGGCAGCAACGCCCCATCGCGCCCAACAACCCCAACGGCACCGAAGCGAACCGCCGCGTCGAGATCTTCCTGGTCCCCATGCCCGGGCGCACCGTCGCCGCCGTGGAAGACGCGCCCGCGCCCGATACGGCCGGCGCCGTGGTCCCCATGGACAATCCCGCGCCCGCTGAGTCGCCGGCGATGTTCAAGTAAGCCGGCACCGATTGACGGAACCCAAAAGAGACAACTAAACAGCATCCCCCGAAGCCCACGCCGTCACGGCGTGGGCTTCTCTCTTCTCTCGACGCCACGTTGGAGCGACAACGCCCCTGCTTCACTTGTCAAAGAGCCGGCAGCCATATAAAGCGGCGGCCGGTGGCCGCCGTCGAGCGCTCGCAAACACACGCGCCCCGAACGGCCGACACCGTCGGCCGCTTTATATCGCCACCTTCACCAGGGCCGGACTTCAATATCCCACGCGGCGGCGGCTCCCACTTCACGCAGCACCACGCTGATGCACACCTCGCATCGACCCCGGCGAGCCATCGCGTTCGGATCGGACTCCCTTGGCCCTTGTCCCGTCGGGGGTCTTGCGAAGCGTGGGGTGGCGCTCATTCTTCAACTCTTACGCCTTGCGTGCGAGCATCCACTCGCCGGGCGCACCACCCAATCCCAACCACGCAGCGGACCCCTCGTTTCACCAAGACACGGCCTCACCGACCTGGAACCCCGCGACAACCTGCGGGCCCCCCGGAAGTGTTGACTCCCGAGGGCTTACGTCGGGGCGGGGTTTGGGTTTGCTGCGCAGCAAGAGAAACCGCGGAGGCGCGGAGAGCGCGGAGGTCGTGATGAGGACGGTGTTTATGTTCATAGCCGCACTGCCACGCAGTGCGGAACGAGCGTCCAGAACCTGCGCACAGCGCGCAGCCCGTGGGGCTGCGGCTGTGCGTCTTGCGGTTGAGGGGTCTGCGTTTCCTGAAGTGCGGCTAAGGCTTTTTGCCTTTCGCGAGGTTCAGGACCAGGGAGATCACGAACAGCACGACGAAGATGAAGAACAGGATCTTCGCGATGCCCGCGGCGCCTTCGGAGATGTTTCCGAACCCGAAGATCGCCGCGACGATCGCCACGATGAAAAACACTACGGCCCAATAGAGCATGCGTCGCCCTTTCGACATGCGCCGCGACAGGCGGCGGGAGGTGAAGGTGAACGATACGCACGGCGGATGAACGCCGGATAACCGGCCGGGGGGGCTTGATTAACCGTCTTTCGGCTTGCCCCTTCGGACTCACTCCGTCGGCGGCGTCACCGACAGCATGTACCCGCGGTTGACGACGGTGTGCAGGTACGGCGTGTCGAAGGGCTGGTCGATCTTCTTGCGCAGCCGGGAGATGATGACCTCGATGACGTTGGAGAACGCGTCGAAGTTGCGGTCCCACGCGTGCCGGGCGATCTCTTCGCGCGAGAGCACGCGCCGCGGGCGGGTCATGAACAGGGTGAGCAGGTCGAACTCCTTGGCGGTGAGCTTGATGTCCTGGCCGGCCCGGGTGACGCGGTGGGCGTCGTAGTCCAGCTCGAGGTCTTCGAAGCGGACGACGCTGGCGGCGCCGGGCCCGCAGCGGCGGACCAGCGCCCGCAGCCGGGCGAACAGCACCTCGCGGTCGTAGGGCGCGGCCAGCGCGTCGTCGGCGCCGGCGTCGAGCGCGGCCGCGAGGTGGTGCGTGTCCCCGCCGTCCGCGTCGTCGTCGGTGCGCGGCAGCAGCACCATCATCGGCTCGCCCAGCCGCTCGCGCAGGACGCGCAGGTCGTCGACCAGCGTGTCCGGCCGGTCGAGCATGACCAGGACCGCGGCGTACCCGTTGTCCGTCCCCGCGGCGACGGCGTCGGGCACGCCGTCCACGGTTTCGGGCGTCAGCCCCTGCGTGTCCAGGTCCGCCGCCAGCGCGTCCCGCGGCTCCGAGGGTCCCCCGACGATCAACACCTGCATCACAACCGCCTTGCCCGAAACGGGCCTACGAGGGAACGAACGGCGGTAATTTAGACGCTTGCAAGGATGAACGGGAAATGAATGGGGGCGCAGTCCCCGAACAGGCCCGGGGCAGGCGGTGTGGGGGCGGGCCGGATTGAGGGTGGGGCGTGTCGAGAAGCCCGGCCCTTGGAGGGCTGAGTGGCCCACGGTCGAAGACCGCGGGCTTCAAGTGAAACTTGAGACGGTCAACCTCGGAAGAAGGTTTAGGTGCCACACCTCGGGCGTAGTTTCGCATGAGGTGTGGCACCCGTCTCACTCATCGCACAAGTCAGACTCGATGGGAGGAGTGGTGCGCGGCGGACGAAATCCCAGCCACAGAAGTGCTGACCAAGGTATCCCTATCAGTACAGGAATCACGGCCAGACCTACGGAGATCGCCAAAATCAATGTTGTGGGTTCAAGTGCCAGCAGACTATCCGGTTTGAGTGGCGGCAAGAGAAGATCAGCCATCAAATAAACCGCGACAAACACTCCGGCATCGATCGCACCGAAAAGCCAGAACCATATAACGCCGTTGGGCAAAGCTTGATAACGATCACCGAGCCAGTTCTCGAATAGGTTCAAGCCTTCCCAACGAAGCAGTGTGACAAAGACCCAGCCGAAGAGCATTCCGAAAGACCAGCCGATTATCCCGATGGCCAGTGCGAATAGCCAGATGATCGATGCAAATGCGATTGAACTGTGAAAAGCGTACTTGAATAAACGCCAGAACCGTGGCGTGAACAGGTCCACCGCTCACCGCCCCTCCAGCAACCGTTGCCCCAGGAAGTCGCTGAGGTCGGGGATGGCTTCGACTTTTTTGATGACGCTGTCGATGTCGTATTCGAGGCGGACGAACTCGACGCGTTCGGCGTCTTCGCCGTTTTGTTCTTCGCTTTTTTCGCCCTGGTCGTAGAGGATGGCGTAGGAGGCGCGGGGGTCGCGGTCGCGGGGTTGGCCGACGGAGCCGGGGTTGACGATGCACTTTTCGTGCGGGGCGAACTTGTAGGCGTTACCCAGGTCGGCGGGGGGGTAGAAGTCGGGCTCGTCGGTGAACACGCCGGTGACGTGGGTGTGGCCGCAGAAGCAGCGGGTCTCGATGCGCTCGAAGATGGCGTCGAGCTTGGTGGGCGCAGTGATGACGTCGTCGGGGAAGACGTACTCGTTGATGGGTCGGCGGGGCGAGGCGTGGACGAAGACGGCCTTGTCGACCCAGCGGCGGATGAGCAGGTTGCCCAGGTACTCCCAGCGGCAGCGGCGGGTGGGTTCGTCGGGTTCCTGCTCGAACTGTTTGCGGGTCCAGAAAGCGGCCTGCTCGGCGGAGGTGTTGAAGCTGGTGGGCTCGTAGAGGACGGCGAAGTCGTGGTTGCCCATCATGGAGAACTCGCACTTTTGTTGGACGAGGTCGAGGCACTCCACGGGGTTGGGGCCGTAGCCGATGATGTCGCCGAGGCAGAAGATGGTGTCGATGCCGCGGCGCTCGATGTCGGCCAGGACGACCTCGAGGGCGTCGAGGTTGGCGTGGATGTCGGAGATGAGGGCGGTGGGCATTTGCTGGGGGTTGGGGTGCGGGGTTCGGGGTTGAGGGAAGACAGGAAGCGGGCGGGCATTCGGGTGGGGGCCGAAGGGGTAATGTAGCCGAACGGCTTACGAAACACCCTTGGAAGACAAGTCGGCGTGCCTGACCCAACCCCCAACCCCCAACCCCCAGACCCGCGCGGCGAGCGCTCGGACGCTAAGGCTCCCGAGCGCGTGCTGATTGTGCGGCCCAGCGCGTTGGGCGATGTCGCGCGGACGGTGCCGGCGGCGGTATCGATCAAGCGGCGTTGGCCGGGGTGTCGGTTGTCGTGGGTGGTGAACCGGCCGTTTGTCGATGCGGTGCGGCACCACCCGGACGTGGACGAGGTGATCGCGTTCGACCGGGACAAGCCGGCGGCGGTGTGGGGGCTGATGCGGCGGCTGCGGCGGGAGCGGTTCGATGTGGTGTACGACCTTCAGGGGCTGGCGCGGTCGGGGTTGCTGACGTGGGCGACGCGGGCGCGGCGGCGGGTGGGGTTTGCGGATGCGCGCGAGGGCGGGTGGTTGGGGTGCAACGTGCGGCACGAAGTGAAACGGGGCGGGGCAATCCACGCTCACAGAGCGTGGGCTTCAACAGAATCTGAATCTGAATCTGAATCTGAATCTGAATCTGAATCTGAGTCGGAGGTGGGTGGGGTGTGGGCGGTGGAGCGGATGCTGGGGTTGTTGGCGGCGGACGGGGTGGAGCCGGTGGCGGCGATGGGGTTGCGGGTGGGAGAGGCGGATGAGGCGTGGGCGTCGCGTTGGCGACGAGAGCAGGAGACGGAGAACGGGGTCTATGTTGTGCTCGCGCCGACGGCGCAGTGGGGGTGCAAGTGTTGGCCGGTGGAGTCTTACGCGGCGGTGGCGGAGCGTTTGTTGCGGGAGGGTTGGTGCGCGAAGGTGGCGGTGGTGTGTGGGCCGGGCGAGCGGGAGGCATTGAAAGCGGGGTTTGAAGGGGCGTTATCCGGGTCTTCGCAGCGCTCAGGCCCCGGCTTGATCGAAAAAGACTTGGATGGTGAGGGGGGGTTGGAGCGGCTTGCGGCGCGCGTGCTCTGGCCGGAGACGAGCGTGGGGCAGTTGATGGCGGTGATCGGGGGCGCGAAACTCGTGGTCTGCAACGACTCGGCGGCGCTGCATTTGTCGGTGGGGCTGGGCGTGCCGACGGTGAGCGTGTTCGGGCCGACGGACCCGGCGTTGGTGGGGCCGTGGGGGTACGCGGTTTGGCCGGGCGAGGGGGCCGACGGAAGCGGCGTGGTGGATGCGCGGCACCTGGTGGTGCGGGCCGAGGGCGCGGAGGACGGGGCGGTGGATTATCGGAAGCGTCGGGATGATGACGGGTTGATCCGAACGGTGCCGGTGGAGGCGGTGTGGGCGGCGGTGCGGCGGCAGGTGGGCGAGACGAAGGGCGGTTGAGACCTGTGGCGGGGGGCGTGGGTGTCGCGGAAGCTTTGACAGCGCGGCGTGGCTGCGGGTACGGTTTCCGTCTGCGCAGGGCGTGGGTTTGGTGCGTGGCCCGCCGGCGGGGAAGGCCGGCGGTGGGGTCCGGCCGGTGTGATTCGGGTGGTCCGGCGGCGGGTGCGGGAGGCTCACGGACGGGCCGGCGGAGGGGCCGCGCCACGGCCCGCGTGACGTGCGATGTATCCCGGCCAGCGGAGTGCCTGCGTGACCTTACTTCCCGAACGAACCGTCGCCCCCGCCCCCCGGACGACCGCCCGTCGTCCCCGTTCCCGGACGCGGTCGCGTCTGGCCGTCGCGGCCGGGGCGTGGTGCGCGCTGGTGTTGATGGCGCTCGCGCCCGCGGCGCTGGCCCAGCCGGACGAGCTGGACCAGACAATCCTCGAATCGCCCGGCGCGTGGACGAACACGCAGGCCGCGGAGGTCCGCGCGTTCGTGGACGGTCACCTCGCGGAGTTCGAGGGCGAAGACCCCGAGGCCATCGCCGAAGCGCGCGAAGCGCTGCTCAAGCCACTCAACGACCTGCGGGCGGGCACGGCGTTCCAGTCGCAGTACTTCCGCGTGCTCTCCGAACGGCTGCGCGAGAAGATCGGCGGGTTCTCGGTGATCGGCAAGATCAACGGCATGATGCTCGCCCGGCGGATCGTGGACCGCAGCACGATCGACGTCCTGAAGATCGGGCTGGGCGACGAGAGCAGCGCCGGTGTGCGCTTCGTCGCGGCCAAGTCGATCGGCGAGGTGATCCCCAACTCAGAGCTGGGCCTCAGCGACGCGGACAAGCGCGGGCTGATCGAAGCGTTGGCCGCGTCGGCATCGACCGAGCCGGACGCGTTCGCGGCCGGCAAGATGCTCGACGCGATGCGGTCGGTGGACCTGGGCGTCCGCGCGACGCCGACGCTGGCGGTGTTCAACGCGCGGGTTCCGCTGCACGCGGCGAACCCGAACCTGTCGTACCAGCCCGAGTTGACGGGGATGCAGGACATGCTGCTCCGCGGCTCGGGCGAGTTCAACGCGGCGCAGCGGCGGTCGTTCGTGCAGGCGGCGGCGCGGTACCTGGCGTTGATCGCGACGCAGCTCGAGGCCGGCGAACTGGAGACGGAGAACAAGGACGTCGCGCTGCGGCTGGTCACGCAGAGCGAGACGATCCTCGACCTGCTCAAGCGCGAGGTCGGGCTGCAGGGCGTGATGCCCAACCCGGTGGCCCGCTACGTCCCGGTCGAGGACTGGGCGGGCCTGAAGGAAGTCGGCAGCGGGTGGGTCGAGAAGCTCAAGGCGCACGGCCCGCTGAACCTCGACGACGACGACCTGAACATCGAAGCGCCCGGCGGGGCGGCCCCGACGGAAGAAGCGGTCGAAGCCGGTCAGGGCGACGGTGCCGAGTCGGGCGCGGTGGCGGAGCAGTAACGAGCCCGGGTGGAAAGGTTCGACATGACACGGCGGGTGCCACGGTCGCTTGCGACCGTGATGTCAAACGGATCGAACCCGTCGTTGTGTTGTTCCGCGCACGGTCGCAAGCGACCGTGGCACCCTCGGCAGAGCTTGGCAACTCGGCGTTTCGTTATTCGCGTGTACTTGCCCCGAACCGGTTCACGCACTGCAGCACCGGGGTCTTCGTGAGCGCCTTGGGCGAGAGGGAATGGTCGCTCTGCACCTGGATCGTCGCGCGCTCGCCGGGCAGGAGCGTGAGCAATTGGTCGCTGACTCTGGCGTCGGGGTCGAGGCGGTCGGCGAATAGGCAGAGGTCGCGCACGAGCGAGCGGGCCTCGAAGGTGACGTCGTAGGTCTCGCCCTGGCGTGTGACCGTCGCGTCGATTTCCGGCTGGGGGTACGGCACGTCGCGGTCGGGGTGCGGCCACCACCACGTGCGCTCGGCGCCGACGCTGGCGACCAGGAACGCATCCACGCCCAGTTCCAGGCCTTCGGGCAGGTCGACCTTGAGCAGGCCGCGCGGCGCGACGTCGATCGGCCGGGTCAGCAGGCTGCGCCCGCCGCTGTCGTCGTCGACGCGGTGCAACGCCACGTGCAGCTCGCCCGTCCACGGGTGCGCGTGGTCGTTGTGCAGGTAGACCGACAACGGCCCGAACGGGTCGCCCTTGGGCAGCGGCCGGCTCGGCCGGATCGTCAGCAGCTGCTCGGCGAAGAACCGGCGCGTCGCGTACCACAGGGGTTTGCGTCGGTGGTCGCCGTCCACCGCCGACCAGCTCGCGACCGGCCAGCAGTCGTTGAACTGCCAGTACAGCGCCCCGCTGTTCCACGGCGACAGCGCGCGGAACCACTCGACGCCCATCGCGATCGAGCGCGCCTGCACCACCTGCGCGAGGTACAGCCAGTCGTCGAAGTTCTCGGGCGGGACGAAGTAGTCGCCCATGCGCTCGTTGGCCAGGGGCTGCCCGCCGCTGTGCTTGTTGTGGTGCACCATCGCGGGCGAGTCGTACCAGCGCTGGTCCTGCGGGATCGAACGGTCGAGCGTCGCGAAGCACGGCGGGCCGTGGAACCCGAACTCCGAGCAGAAGCGCGGCGTGTGCGACAGGTAGTTCTTGCAGTCGCCCTGCCCGTTCCACACGTCCCAGATGTGGACGTTGCCGCGGTCCTCGACGCTGGGTGACATGTCCATCGTGCCGCTGTACGGGCTGGCCGGCCAGTACGGCTTGACGGGGTCGAGGTCGGCGAGCGCCTTGGGGAAGGTTTCGAGCAGGTACTTCGCGCCCCAGGGCTTGTTTTGTTCGCGGAGGTCGCGCCAGTCCTGGCCCCACTCGAAGACGCCGACAACGTTCTCGTTGCAGCCGTTCCACAGCACCAGCGACGCGTGGTGCGCCAGGCGGGCGACGTTGTAGCGCGCCTCGGCGTCGATCCAGCCGGGGAACGGGCCGTGCTCGTGGTAGCACGCGCAGGCGAGGGTGAAGTCCTGCCAGACCATGACGCCCAGCTCGTCGCAGGCGTCGTAGAAGGCGTGGTCCTCGTAGATGCCGCCGCCCCAGATGCGGAGCATGTTCATGTTGGCTTCGCGCGCGGTGAGCACCTGCTGCCGGTAGTGCTGCGGCGTGATGCGCGAGGGGAAGCAGTCGTCGGGGATCCAGTTCGCGCCCTTGCAGTAGACGCGCTGGCCGTTGACCTCGAGATGGAAAGTCTGGCCTTGGCCGTACGCGGTGGGCGCGGGGTCGGGGTCGGTCACGAGGCGCGACGTGCGAAGGCCGATGCGGCGGGTCCAGGTGTGGACCGGGTGCGGCGCTTCCGGTGTGAGCAGCTCCACGGTCAGCGTGTACAGCCAGGCGTGCCCGTAGCCGATCGGCCACCACAGCCGGGGGTTCGTGACGTCGAGCGTGACCGGTTTGTGGTTCAGCGCATCCAGCGCGGCCGTCGTCTCCGCGACGGGTTCACCGTCGGGGTCGCGGAGCGTGACTTTGGTGGTGGTTTCGTGGGCTTGGTCGCCTTGGCGGTCCAGGTCGATGTGCACATCGACGGTTGCGCGTTGTTCGTTGGCGCTCGTGACCAGCGGGCGCACCGCGTCGATGCGGACGTTGTTCCAGGTTTCGAGGTAGATCGGCCGCCAGATCCCCGCGGTCACCAGGGCCGGGCCCCAGTCCCACCCGAAGTTGCAGGCCATCTTGCGCATCATGTTGTGCGGGAGCTGCGGGTTCGATCCGCAGCCGGTGATCGGCATCGTGCCCATCCGGTCTTCCAGGTCCTGCGCGAACGGCAGCGGCGCGGCGAAGTCGATGACCAGCTCGTTGTGCCCTTCGCGCAGCGCCGCTTTCACGGGGAAGCGGTGGCCGACGTGCATGTTCTCGCTGCGGCCGACGGTTCGGCCGTTGAGCGTGAGGTCGGCGACCGTGTCCAGCCCGTCGCAGACCAGATCGACGCGGTCGGAGGCGAGGTCCTCGGCGTTGACGGTGAACGTGCACGCGTAACGCCACGACGTCTGGCCGACCCAAGGTTGGTGTTCGTCGTTGCGGTCGAGGTACGGGTCGGGGATCGCGTCGGAATCGAGCAGGTCGGTGTGCACGCACCCGGGCACGGCCGCGGGGAATGTCCTGCCGCTCACGTGGTCCGGGATCGTGTCTTTCGAGTCGAGGGCACACACCGTCCAGCCGCGAGAGAGGGCGATGCGGCGGAGCGCGGCGGGCGCGGTGTCGGTCGTGGAAGATGAACTCATGGCGGGGTGGATTTGTAAGTCGTGGAAATCAGAAAATAAACGGACAGGTGCTCTGTTCTGGGTGCCACGGACTTCAGTCCGTGCTTCTTCGATCACCGTCGGTCGGCACGGACTGAAGTCCGTGGCACCCGGCACGTGAGTGTTACGGTGTCAAGTCGGCCGCACCCGACCCGACCGGTGTCTGTCGGATCAAACGCAGGGCGACGTCGCGCTCGACCTCGGGGACTTCAACGTTCAGCCTTCCGTCGCGCACGCTGACGGACGCGGTGTCCGTGATCTCGCCTTTGTAGGTGTCCCACCACTGCAGCTCGTAGTCGCCGTCGGGCACGCCGATCAGGTCGAGTTTCGCCGCGGGCACCGGTTCGACGGGGATGCCGGCGATCGCGCGGTCGAAGACCGAGTCCTGGTTGCGGAACCACACGAGCGCCGCGGGTTCGCCGACCTCGGCCGCGTCGAGCGTGACGGCATGGATATCGAGCCAGGGGGTCTCGTCCGTGACCGGGCCGAGCAACTCGTAGCGGGCGCGCATCCAGTCGGCGCCGGGGTTTTCGACGGTGATCTCGTGCGGCCCGGCGGGGAGGTCGATGGTGTAGTGCCCGTTGTAGTCGCGGGTCGTGCCGCCCTGTTCTTCGCCGTTGGGGTCGGGAAAAGTCTTGTCGAGCGCGACCTTGCCGTCGACGGTGATGCGCAGCGATGCGCCGCCGTGTGCCGACACCTCGGTGACCTCGACGGCGAATGTGCCCGGCGTTTCGTACTGCGCGGCGATCGTCACCGGGTTGCGCAGCGTGGGATGGTTGATCTCGCCGTGCAGCAGACCCGACAGATCTTGGGCGTTGGTCACCGCGCCGCCGGCCGCGACCTCGACCCGCCGCGGCAGGTTCGACGCGTGCGGCTGCCAGTACGCGTGGCTGCCGCTGATGCGCAGCAACCGCGGGCTGAGCTCGTCAATCGGCGTGGCGCGACGCAGATTCTCGACGGTCAGCTCGCGGATCGGGCCGTCGGCGACGGGGACGCCGTCCATGAAGCGCGACGCCGGGCCGTACTGCCACCACAGGTCCAGCGGGTCGAGGTAGCTGTCCCACCACCAGGTCATGCCGCTCGCGGGGGTCTGCGTGAACAGCCCGGCCCAGATGAGGTTGTGCAGGTGCACGCCGTCTTCGTCTTTCTCCGCGAAGCCGTGCCCGGGGTTGATGCCGATCTCGCCGAACAGGTGCGGCTTGGTCGTGGCCTCGGCGCGTTCGGCGGCGATGCGGCGCATGGCGTCGGCGGCGTTGTCGATGCTGTAGGTGTGGGTTTGCACGAAGTCCAGATCGGGGATGACTTCGAGCAGGTCCTCGCGATAATCCGGCGCGCCGCTGGTGGTGACCAGGTGTTGATACGGGTCGATCGACTTGAGGTACCGACCCATGCGTTCGTGCCAGTCGCGGATGGTGCCGATGTAGAGCTCGTCCTCGTCGGTGAACTGCATCTCGTTGAAGAACTCCCACGCGAACACGGCCGGGCTGTGCCCGAAGCGGGCGACGGCGTAGCGGTAGCGGTTGCGCTGCTGCGCGAGCGCTTCGGGGTTGGTCCAGTAGTCGGTGGGCTTCTCGCACGGCCCGCCGTTCTTGGCGTTGTAGGCGTTGTCGTGCCAGGCGGGGTTGACGCGGGTGGACAAGCCGCCGTGCGCGTCGAAGCAGAGCATGAGGTAAATGCCATTTTGCTCGGCGAGGTTCAGCAGGTACTCGATCTTCCACGCGGAGGTCTGGTCGATCTGTCCGACGCCGAGCGTGGGGCGTTCGAGGGCGAGGCGGTTGAAGTGCGGGGCGATCCAGACGCGGACCCAGTTGACGCCGTGCGGCGCGGCGTCGCCGAGCCAGCGGTCGTAGTTGTGCGTGCCGGGCGGACCGGGCCAGGCCATGTTGATGCCGACGGGCACGTAGCTGTCGCCGTTGTCGAACATGAAGGTGCGCGGGTTGTGCGGGCTGACACGGATCATGCCGCGCGTCTCTACGTCATCGACGTCGAGGGTGGCGCGGCCGGCGTCGAGCGTTTGGCCCTGGTTTCCCAGGGTGAACGCGACCGTGTGTTGGCCAGCCTGCCACGGGCGGAAGCGCACGGACCAGCCGCCTTCGTCGGTCGGGGTGAGCACCTCTTCGCCTTCCGCGTCGTGCCCATTACGCTCGAAGCCTTTCGCAAAAAAGCCGGGGACAAGTACGGTCTCCCCGTCGGGCATCGTGACCTCGGCGTCGAGGCGGACCTGCCGGGCGTCGAACGGGTTGTCGTACGTGCCGGAAACGTCGAACGACCACGTGACGAGCTCGCCGCGCTTGGCTTGGGCTTCTCGTGCGGACGTGAGCTCAGCTGCGGGCGTGCGCTGGTCCGTGTACATCGGAGCGGCGGGGACGATGGGCGGGTGCTCCCGGCGTTGCCGGCGGTTCTGAGCGTGAGCGTCCGGGCACAGCGTCAGCACACACGCGAGGGTCAGGCCGGCAACGAGCACGAGTTGGGGGATCGAAGGGATGGACATGGGCGAGACCTTTGACCGGGACGTGCGTGGAGACGAAGCAAGGAAGCCGTGCGTTCGGAGAAGACGCGACGCGTCCGCGTGGTTGCGTCAAACGTTCGGCGGCGGCGCGGTCGATTCGCGGATGACCAGGCGCTCGGGGAGCTTGACGTGTCTGGGATCTGAAGACGGGTTTTCAGTCTGTTCCAGCAGAAGCGCCGCGGCCTGTTCCCCCATCTGCTCGTTGGGCAGCGCCATCGCGGTGAGCGAGGGCACCAGGTCGCCGCAGGGCGGCAGGTCGTTGAAGCACATCACGCTCACGTCGTGCGGGACACGCAGGTTGAGCGTCGCCGCGGCACGGAGCAATTTGATGGCGATCTGGTCGTGGTACGCGATGACGGCGGTCGCGCCGTGGTCACGGACCGCGCTGCGCAGCGTGTCGAACGCGCTGCGCCCGAGCTGGTCGTAGCCGGGCACGGCGGCGAGCCCAACCTCGTCCATCGCGCGGGCGTAGGCGTCGCGTCGGCGGTGGAGGCTGTCGTGCAGGTTGTATTCCTCGGGCGGCGCGTAGGCGATGCACCGGTGCCCGAGCGTGCGGAGGTGATGCACGGCCGCGCGGGTGCCGGCGTCGTCGTCGACGGTGACCGACGCGCCGTGCGGGCCCGGTGGGCCGTTGACCGTGACGTACTTCAACCCCGACCGGTCCAGCGCGTCGATCTGCTGGGCGTCGTGGTTGTTGATCGCGATCGCGCCATCGACGCGCCAGCGCGGCGGGGCGAAGGCGGGTTCGCGCGGGCTCAGGACGTTGACGCACAACTCGTAGCCGTCGGCGTACAGCCGGTGCATGAGCGCGTTGGCGGCGAGTTCGATGCCGCCGCGGATGCCCGAGCCGAAGTCGGTGAGTCCCAGCAGGGCGATGAGGTTGGTGCGTTTGGCGCTGAGCGACCGGACGATGGGGTTGGGCCGGTAGTTGAGCTCGGCCGCGGCGGCCAGGACGCGGCGCCGGGTGGCGTCCTTGACCGAGAAGTTGTGCTGGTGGTTGTTGAGGACGCGGCTGACCGTCGACTTGGAAACGCCCGACCGGTTGGCGACCTGCGAGATCGAGGGGGATGACGGCCGACTCATCCGCGGCAGGGTAGCAGGCCCGTTGCCGTCGTCAAGAAACCAGTTTCCTAATGTGTCTTCGCCACGATCGCCGAGGTTTTACGCTATCTTCGGAGGTGTACTCGCGGATTCTGTGGACGTATTTCTTCGATCTAGAAACTCATCTCATCCCGTGGTGGAGCTCTGAACCGTGATCCAAGCCCTTCGGACCATCGTGTTTCTATCGGCGGCGATCTGGGTGGCGGGCGTCGCGTCGGCCGGCGTGGCGACACCCAAGGCCCAGGACCTGGAGCGGGTGATGTGGGCCGAGCTGAACGCGTGGTACCCGCGTTGTGTGGATGAGAAACAGGGCGGGTTTATCGCGAGTTTTGACGACGACTGGACGCCGCTGCCAGCCGAAAAACAGTCAAAAGGCCTGGTGTTTCAGGCCCGGATGACCTGGCTGGCCGCCGAGGTGGGGCGCCGCCGCCCCGGGCACCGCGAACGGTTTGCCGAGCACGCGCGGCACGGCCTTGCCTTTCTGAGGGACGCGATGTGGGACGACACGCACGGCGGGTTCTTCTGGGAACTCGACCGGAATGGCCAACCCGTCGGTGAAGCCGGTGCTTCCAAACACATCTACGGCCAGGCCTTTGCGGTCTACGCGGCGGCGAACGTCTACCGGCTCACCGAAGACGACGACGCGCTCGAACTCGCCCAACGCGCGTACCGCTGGCTCGAGGAACACGCCGCCGACGCGGAGTACGGCGGCTATGTCGAGGCTCTCGACCGTGCCGGCGAGCCGATCCCGCCGACCCTGACGGACGAGGGCGTCTGGGCGACGGACAACATCGGCACGGCGTTCGGCTACAAGTCGATGAACACGCACATCCACCTGCTCGAGGCGTACACGGCGTTGTACCGCGTCTGGCCGGACGAGCAGCTGCGCGGCCGACTCGCGGCGCTGCTGCGGATCGTGGCGGGGCGGGTCTACACCGAGCCGGGGTGTTTGAACCTGTTTTTCACGGCCGACTGGACGCCCGTGCCCGATCATGATTCGTTCGGGCACGACGTAGAGACGACGTACTTGTTGCTCGAAGCGGCCGAGGCGTTGGGGCACGACGCGGTGGCGGCGGTGCGTGGCCGGGCGATGAAGCTGACCGCGCACGCGTGGCGTTACGGCTACGACCGGCAGCGCGGCGGGCTGTACGACCAGGGCACGGCGTTCCGGCCGGCGACGGACACGACGAAGGTGTGGTGGGCCCAGGCCGAGGCGCTCAACGCGTTCCATCTGATGGCGACGCTGGCGGAGGACCCGGCCCCGTACGCGGAAGCGTTTGCGCAAACCTGGGTGTTTACCGCCGAGCACCTGATCGACGCGGAGCACGGCGGCTGGTGGTGGTCGGTGACCGCAAGCGGACTACGTAACGGACAGCCGGGCAAAGGCAACAACTGGAAGTCCGGCTACCACACCGTGCGGGCGCTGCTGGAGATCACCGACCGCATGGCGGACTCGCCCTGGAGCTCAACCCCCGACCACTGAACGCGGGTCACACCAACGATCCCCGAAGAAAACAGAATGGTTTGCAGGTTTTCTTCCCAAGGCATCGGCGCGAACGGGCCAATGTTCCGTTTTTTACTTATGTAAATCGATTACCTCAAATTATGCGGGCTGGTGTGAATATGCTTGACTTGCCCGTGGTATCGGGGTAGATTTTGGTAACGATTCTGTTTTCTGGTTCGCCGCATTTCCTGGCTGATTCCGCCCTTGACGTCGGCCACTCCGTTTTTTGAGGCCCGCCTTGGCTTCCACCATCTCCGAAATCGCGCAGCACGCGGGTGTGTCGGTCGGGACCGTTTCGCGCGTGCTCAACGGCAAGAACAAGGAGAACCGGCCGTCCGCCATCAAGCGGGCCGCGAAGATCCGCCGCATCGCCGCGGACTTCGGCTACAAGCCCAACACCGCGGCCCGCGCCGCCCGCAGCGGACGCTTCGGCGCGTTCGGCCTGCTCGCGTGCAGCGACCCGCTGTGCGAATCGCTGGACGTGAGCCTGATCCACGGCGTGCAGTCGGGGTTGAGCCGCGGCGGGGAACGGCTTCAGGTCAGCGAGCTGCCGCCGCAGGGCTTCCACAACCCCGAGACGCTGCCGCGCGTCTTGACCGAGAACTCGGTGGACGGGTTGCTGATCAGTTACGTCGGCGAGCTGCCCGAGTCGTGGTCGACGCTGATTGCCGACAGCCCGGTGCCGCACGTCTGGCTGAACGCCAAGGGCCCGAGCAACTGCGTGTACCCCGACGACTTCGGGGCGGCGCGGGACGCGACGCGGTACCTGCTGTCGCTGGGGCACCAGCGGCTGGCGTTCATCTCGCACCACGAGCGCGAGGTGACGGGGTTCAAGCACTACAGCGTGTTCGACCGGCGCGACGGTTTCCTGGAGGCGATGCACGAGGCCGGGCGGCAGCCCGCGGCCGTGGAGGTCACCGGCGGGTTCGTGTTCGGCTACGGGGCCGAGCGTGTGCAGCAGTTGCTTTCCGGCCCGGACCGCCCGACGGCGCTGGTGTGCTACGAGAAGCACGAGGCGGTGGCGGCGTGGGTCGCCGCCGCGTCGCTGGGGCTGAGCATCCCGGACGACCTGTCGATCATCGCGTTCCACCCCGACAAATTGCGCAAGCAGACCGGGCTGCCGATCCGCACGATGGTCGTGCCCTTCGCGTCGGTGGGGCAGGTCGGCGTGGAGATGATCCGCGGCGCGTTGCGTCACGACGACCCGACGCTACCGGCCCGGGCGATCCCGTATTCGATGGACGACAGCCGCAGTTGTGCCCCGCCGCCGCAGCCGGGTCGGCCGCGCGCCGGCGTGCCTGTTGAAACAAACTCCGAGCCTTGACGGTTCGGAAGGTTCACCCGGCCGGCCGCCGCCGGCTCGATCCCGTGTCCGTGTGTTTCCCTGGTCTATTTCACCTTTTCCCTTTTGGAGGATTGAATCATGACGAGAATGCTGACCACCTTGACCGCTTCGGCGTTTGCGCTGGCCCTGGCCGGCGGGGCGCAGGGGCAACTGTTGTTTGACTTCGAGTCCGGCCAGCAGGGCTGGGACATCTCCGGCTTCGGCAACGGCACCGAGGCCGTGGGCCTCTCGCCCAACGGCGCGACCGAAGGCAGCGCCCAGGCGCTGTCGATGAGCCACGATGGCGGAGCTTTCTCGTGGGACGCGTCGTGGGTCACCGGCGTGCCGGACCCCGGCAACCCCAGCGATAAAGACGCGGTCTACAACGCGATCAGCGATGCCTTGGCGAACCCGGCCGGCAAGACCCTCGAGTTCGACTTCACGTTCCTGGTCAACGACCTGCCGACGTTCACGAGCTTCTCGAACCTGACCTTCTCGTTCCAGGACGAGAACAACTTCAATCAGGTCGACAACGTGGCGGGCATCGGCCAGGGCGCGACGGACACCACCGTCCACGTCTCGATCCCGCTGGACAGCGGCAACTTCGCCGGCATGGTCCCCAACTCGAGCTTCTACCGCCTGACGTTCGGCCCCAACGTCGACGGGGGCCGGGGCATCAGCACCTGGTACGCCGACAACATCCAGATCGTCCCTGAGCCCGCCAGCGCCGCGCTGCTGGGCCTGGGCGCGTTGGCGCTGCGGCGCCGCCGTGGCTGAGTCCGCTTCCCGCAACCCGCGCGTCCCGGCCGGTCACACCGGCCGAGACGCTTGACGAAGCGGAACACTTTTTGCCCAGTTTTTGCTTCGTGTTTTGACCTTTGCCTCTGTTCACGCCTCGCGTTTTGCACCGCCCCGCACGCAAACGATTCCGAATTCTGACGACGGACCCTCCGCTCATGACGCTCGCCCCGCGAACCCAACTCGACCGACCGCAGCGTTGCCGCGCGTTCACGCTGATCGAACTGCTCGTGGTGATCTCCATCATCGCACTGCTCATCGGCATCCTGCTGCCGGCGTTGGGGTCGGCGCGGAAGACGGCGCAACGCGCCGTCGATGTCAGCAACCTGCGTCAATGGGTCGTCGCGCACACCGCCCGGACGGTGGACAACAAGGGCGTCTACGACAACGTGCAATCCAACTACAACGGCCTGACCGGGTTCTTCAACTACGACGACGCGATCGACCTGTTCAAAAACTACGGGATGCCGCTCTCGTCTTACGGGTGCAACTCCTACGACCAGGACCTCATCCTCGAAGACCTCACGACCGACGACCCCAATTACACCCGCGGCGGCGGGGTTGATCGACCCAACAACCGGTTATTTATCCGTTGGCTGCACGTTGCGGGGTTGCCGACCACCAGTCCGGGCAGCGGGACACCCGCGGGCATCCAGACCGCGCTCGAAGCGCAGAAGGACTTCCACTTCCCAACGACCCTGGAAGACAACGCCGACAGCGAGATGGTCGCGGCATGCGCCCACGGTTTCCCCAACAACAGCGCAACCTTCGGCAGTTGGGTCCCGCACGTGAACGGGTCGAACGAGGCGCGGTCCGTGAATGTGCGGATGCCTTCAGGGCCCGGCACCGGCGTCCGGTGGGAGCGTGTGCCCAAGGAGTACAAGCCCGACGGCGTGGCGATGAGTTTTCGCGACGGGTCGTCGTCGTTTTGGATGCTCGACGAAACCGAATCGTTCTACCCCGGCGGCAACGTGACGGATGTGGCGTTCCTGTTTGACGGGTTGCAGTGAAGTCGGGTTTTTAGCCCGCGCGGTTCTGCGGGTTTGATGAAGCGTGTGTTTATGGCTTGCCCTTTCCCCCTGTTTATGAACGGACTGACCGTCCGACCCGTGCCGTCGCTGTTTGCGGTGACGACGATGGAGGGCGTGACCGGACCGACCCGCGCGGCAGCGCCGGCCGCGGACAAGCTCGGCTATGTCTGCACCCGCCCGATCGCCCACGAATCGATCGCCCACCGATGGAGCCCCTCACCATGACCGCCGTCCCGCAATACATATCGCCAGACCGCGCCCGGCGTGACGCGTTCACGCTGATCGAACTGCTCGTGGTGATCTCGATCATCGCGCTGCTCATCGGCATCCTGTTGCCGGCGTTGGGCGCGGCGCGGCAGGCGGCGCGTCAAACCCAAGACATGTCCAACCTCCGTCAATGGGTGACGGCCAACGTGACCTGGGCTGTGGATCGTGACGGCGTTTTGCCCGTCGGCGGCGTGATCTGGGGCGACGCGACCGGGACCCTGGAAGACGTGCGGACGGAAGGCTTCATGAGCGGGTGGTACAACTACCGCATTGCGCGGGACCTTTATGAGCAAGGCATGCCCACGGCCTCGATGGGGTGCAACGCATACAGCATCGATGTCATCGACGAGGATTTCACCACCGACGACCCCGCTTACTCGCGGGGTGGGGTAAACCGCGACGGTGATATCCTCTGGCTTCAATGGATGTGGTACGCCGGGTTCAAGAGCGAGCGTGCTGCAATGATCGACCGGGCCACCGGCGACGAGTTCACTTTCCCCTTTTCGCTCGAAGACAACGCGGACACGGAAACGGTCACCGCTTGCACGGCGGCGCTTTCCATCCGGGAGTGGGGGAGCTGGCTTCCTCACATCGGCGGCTCGGCGAACGGGGCCATCAACCGTGGCAACGGAGATTTTCGCTGGCAACCACGCGGTGGGACCGGTGAGCTCGACTGGACGCGTCTGCCGCTGGCGAAGACCCCCTCGTACATCGCGACCGGCTACAGGGACGGCTCGGTGGCGATGCACAACCCCAAAGAGATGGGGCTGTTCCATCAAAGGGACACGGCTGCCGACAACCTCTATTTCTACGACGACGACCGCTGAGTTTTCCCCGTTGGCGAGGCGGTTCGCGGTGTGATGTGCCCGCACCTTCGTTCTGTGTTCCCTGCTAGATGATCTAAACATTCCCCGCCATGCGTTTCTTACCCTCCACATCCAGCGCCGCTTTAGCCGCCGCAGGTTTGTTTGCGGTCCAAGCGTCTGGCGCGAACCCCAGCGCCTACGAGCCCGGCGTCGACCCGGGCATGGGGTTCAACCTCGTGTCGTGGTGGAACTTCGGCGGCAACGGCGCGAACGTCTGGGAGACCGCGGTGCAGCAGGTCCACGACGCGGGGTTCGACGAGGTCTCGCTGTCACCCGTGCGGTACTTCAATCAGACCACCGGCACGATCGCGACGACGTCGCAGCGCGGCGCGGAGCTCTCCCATGTCGCGGCAGGCGTCGCAAGGGCCAAGTCGCTGGGCATGAAGGTCACGGTCAACCCCTTCGTCGAGCCGGAGAACTTTGCGACCTGGCGCGGCTTCTGGAACCCCACGCCCGGCACATCGACATCGAACACTTTCTGGAGCGACTACGAGCAGTACATCGCCGACGTCGCCGCCATGGCGCAGACCAGCGGCGCGGATGCACTGACCGTCGGCACCGAGTTGCGGGCGCTCGTGCAGAACTCGGGGAATAACTCGAACTGGTCCAGCGTCATCTCCGCCGCCGACGCCGCCTTCACGGGCGACCTCGGCTACGCGTCTAACTGGGACAACTACGCGAACGGCAACCTAGCCAGCGCGATCTGGGACAACCCCGCAATCGACTTCCTCGGCATCGACGCGTACTTTCCCGTCGCGTCCAACTTCTCGGCCAACAACTCCGGCACGTATCCCAACGAGTCGTTCATCGGCCTGGTCGAGGACGATTGGAACGAGCTGCTCGACGACGAGATCATCCCGTTCGCGCAGGCACGCCAGAGTGGCGGGGGCTTGCCGATCGTGTTCACGGAGTATGGCCTGCTGCCCTTCAACCGCGCGGTGCGTCAGCACAACAACGTGGACAACGGCAACGTCGACACCGATGAGCAGATCATGGGCTTCGAGGCGCTCCTGCGGGCGCTGGACGGCCGGGCGGCGGACGGCACGTTCGAGGCGATGCACATCTGGCAGTGGGGCATGTCCGGCTCGGACGGCAGCCAGTGGAACATGGACGCGTCGCTGCCGGCGAATCAGCCCGACAACGTGCCGGCCACGCAGTGGCTGTCGGACTTCGTGAGCAACCCGCTGGTGGTGGTGCTGGCCGGCGACTACAACGGGTCGGGCCTGGTCGAGCAGGGCGACCTGGACCTGGTGCTGCAGAACTGGGGGCTGGACACGGGCGTCGGTGGCATCCCGGCCGGCTGGTTGAACGACCTGCCGAGCGGTTTGATCGAGCAGGAAGAGTTGGACGGCGTGTTGTCGAACTGGGGCGCGACGGCGTCGCCGGACTTCGGCGGGGTGGTGGTGCCCGAGCCGACGATGGCTTGGCTGGTTGCGGCCGGTGTGTATGCGGGCCTGCCGCGACGGCTCCGTCGCGTTCAAAGACACCGACGACATGCACCGCTTCGAGATCCAAAACGAGACGTTCGGCAAGGTGGGCGGGTACGCCCCGGACCGCTGAACGCATGACCCTGACCTATGCTTTCCCTGTTTCTTCCCCGGTTTTTCCCTGTCTTTAGGAGGACAATCACCGTGATCGGCAAACACTCTCTTCAAATCGTTTCTTGCCTGGCGGCGTCGGCCGCGCTGGTTGCGCCAGCATCGGCGCTGGTGTATTCGCCGTCGCAGGCGCAGCTGTTCGACATCACCGACGTGACGGCGGACTTCAGCGGCGGCGGCGCGTTGTACACGGGGCCGGGCACGGCGTACGGGCTCGACGGCGACGACGGCGTCATCTACGACATGGACTTCGCGCCCGGGACCGACGGGTTCAGCCGCGTGGTCGTGCAGCAGGACACGCCGGAGTTGACGGACCTGTCGGGGTTTGACACCTTCGACATCGGGTTCATGCCGGACCTGATCCCGATGTCGGTGAAGACGTACATCAACACTTCTTCCGGTTTCTATGAGAGCCCGCTGATCACGATCCAGACGGGGTCGGACGACCGCATTTCGCTGGACCTGAGCACGATCCCCGACCCCGAGAGCGTGGTGAATTGGGGCATCCAGATGTTCGACCCGGACGACGGCACGTCGTTCGCGCAGACCGCGCGGGTGTTCCAGGTCGGTGAGCCGCCGACGATCGTCGAGACGCCGCTGATGTCGTTCGAGACGGGGTTTGAAAACTGGGGCGGGTCGTTCCAGCACGACGTCACCTCGCACGCCGTCGATACCGCGCATGCCAGCCAAGGGTCGCAGTCCCTGGCGATTATCCGCGCGCCTGGCTCGGCGGACCAGTTCGAATGGGGCACGGAGTTCTATCTCAACGCCACGGACATCGACGCGCTCGGCGGGCGGGTCGTGCCGGACCCCGACTCGGGCCGCCCCGCCGTCAACGCGACACAGCAGGAGGTGGATGACTTTGCGGCGTTGTTCGACAACGACATCGAGAACACCAAGTTTGCCTTCGACGTCATCGTGGACGAAGCGACGCTCAACGTCGATCCCGGCATCGAATTTCCCTACACGTCGTACATCCTCTACCTCAATGACGGGGACGGGCAGTTCTGGCAGGCACCTTCTTCGGTCGGGGTGAACCCGCCCGCCGAAGGGGAAGACCCCGTGGTGCAGACCGTGGCCTTTGACCTGTCTACGTTGGAAGCTCTGGGCGGCGGGGCCGTCGAACCCAACGCCCCCTTCGAGGGGTTCAACGCCTCGAGCGGCATCATCAGCATCGGCATCGGCGTTAACACCAATGTCGATAGCGGCTCTGTCTTCATCGACAACATCCGCCTGATCACCGAGGTGTTCGGGGCCGAGGGCATCGAGGGCGACTACGACAACGGCGGCCAGGTCGAGCAGACCGACCTGGACTTCGTGCTCTCCAACTGGGGCGACACCGACATTTCGGACGTCACCGGCTGGGTCAACTTCCCCGGCGGCGGCGCGTTCGACGGCCTCGTCGACCAGAACGAGCTCGACGGCGTCCTGCTCAACTGGGGCAGCACCAGCGCCCCGGACTTCAGCGGCAGCAGCGTGCCCGAGCCGGCGGCCTTGGGCCTTTTGGGTCTGGCCGCGGTGACGGCGGGCCGCCGTCGGCGTTGAGCGTTTCTGTTTGACGGACCACAACCGACTCCTCCTTTTGTGCCACGCGCGCCCGCTCGGCTGAATCGGCCGGCCGGGCGCGTGGTGGCATAGGGAGGGCGTGGTTTACCGCCCGTGGCGCGTGTTCGATGTCAAGGCGCGTTCAACGAGCCGTCGGGCCGGCGCGCCTGGGTCCACTGCGGGACTTCGGCTTTACATGGGTGCTCGGCGGCGAGCGCTTCGTCGAGGTCGACGCCGTGCCCGGGCTTGTCGTTGGGGTAGAGGTACCCGGCGCGCAACTCGGGGCAGCCCGGGAACACGGCCTGGGCGGTTTTGTCGAAAGGTTGCAACTCCTGGATGCCGAAGTTCGGCGACGCGAGGTTGAGGTGCAGGTTGACGGCGTGCCCGACGGGTGAGCAGTCGCCGGGCCCGTGCCACGCGGTGCGCACGCCGTACTGCTCGGCGACGATCGCGGCCTTGCGGGCGGGCGTGAGCCCGCCGATATCGCTGACGTGCATGCGGAGGAAGTCGATCAGGCGCTCTTGCACGAGCGGCAGCCACTGCTCGGGGTTGGTGAACAGTTCGCTGGCGGCGATCGGCGTGCTCGTGTGGGCGCGGAGCTGGCGGTAGGCGGTGAAGTCCTCGAGCGCGAGCGGGTCTTCGAGGAAGAACAGGCGAAATTGTTCGAGTTCCTTCGCGAAGCGGATGGCTTCGGTGAGGTTCAGGCGGGAGTGGACGTCGTGGAGCAGTTCGACGCGGTCGCCAAAGGTCGCGCGGATGTGGGCGAAGGCGTCGAGGGTGGTGGCGACGTAGCTGCGCGCGTCGTAGTACGCGCCGGGCAGGGCACCGTCGGGCGCGGGGACGGGGTCGTCGTTGACGCCGCCGTACGCCATGCCGCCGGCCTCGCCGCTGCGGTAGGTCTCGGCCGCGCCGCCGCCGAGGCGTAGCCGGACGTGGGTGACGCCGGCGTCGAGGTGGGCGCGGACGTGTTTGGCGAGCTCGTCGTGGGTTGTGCCGTCGGCGTGGCGGTAGACGGCGGCGGCCTCGCGGACCTTGCCGCCCAGCAGTTGGTACAGCGGCAGGCCGGCGACTTTGGCTTTGAGGTCCCAGAGCGCCATGTCGATCGCGCTGACGGCGTTGTTCAGGACCGGGCCGCCGCGCCAGTAGCCGTTGAACATCATCAGCCGCCAGAGCTCTTCGGTGCGCAGCGCGTCGCGGCCGATCACCAGCGGCCGAAGGTTTTCGCGGAGGATGGCCGAGACGCCGGCGTAGCGCTGGGTGAACGTGCCGCAGCCCAGGCCGTACAAGCCCGGCTCTTCGGTGACGACCTTGGCGATCACGAGGTTCCGCGCCGACGGGGCGGTCTCGATCACGATTACGTCTTTGATGGGCAGCGACTTCATGGGGTCAATCTCGACATGGATATTGAACGACCACAGCGTAATGCCGTGGGTGAGGGAGCAAAACCGGATCACGGTTTTCACCGCCCGCGATGCAGGCAGGCCAGCACGGCATCGGCTGTTTCGGCGCACGCGTCGTCGGCGGCCAGATCGGTCCAGCGCGGGTGCGTAGGCTCCGCGGTGATCGGGCCGGTGTAGCCCGCGCGGCGCAGCCCGCGCATGAACGCGTCGAGGTCGATCACGCCGGAGTCGCCAGGCAATTCGCGCTCCTGCACGACCTGCTCCTCGGTTGGCCGGCCCGCGATGGCGTCGCAGACGTGCACGGTGACGATGCGCTCGGCGGGCAGCGCGGCGAGGTCGTTCTCCGTTTCACCGGCGCAGTGCCAGTGGAAGCTGTCGACCATGATGCCCAGGTTCGCGGGGTTGCCCGCGGCGTCGATCAGCCCGAGCATGCTTGGCAGGTCGTGCACGAATTCGTGGGGTTGCCCGGCCCGCCGCGTGACGGGCGAGACGTACTCCAGGCCCAACGACAGCCCACGGTCGGAGAAGTGCGGCAACACGTCGTGCAAACGCGCGACGTGTTCGGCCATCGCTTCGTCGAACGCGAGCATTTCGTGGAACGGGAGCACCACCGTCGTCGAGCGCGTGAAGCCCAGCGCGGCGGCGATGTCGAGCCGTGGTTCGAGGTGCGGCCGGTGCGTGTTCCATTCGTCGGCGGTGACGCTGATCTTGTTGGGCAGGATCGAGCAGTACCCCGCGGTCAGGCCGAGGTCGTCCATCTGTTTACGGAGTTCTCGGGCTTGTTCGTCGGTCGGCAGCGGATCGCGGTTGAGGCGCAGGTCGACGCCGGCGAACCCGTGGCGTTGTGCGAGGTCGATCGTTTCGCCGACCGTGCAACGCACGCCGATCAGGTCGGGCATCAGGCTTGCGTACATCTCCCGCATCGCGGCGAACTCCGAAGGGTCAGGTGCGCGACGGGCGGGGCTGGTGGGTGGTCGTTTTCCGCGTGGACGTGTCTGTGGGTTCGGCGGGCGCCAGGTCGTGACCATTGACCGCGCGATTGCGGCCGTTGAAACCCGAGGTTTCGTGCGGTGGGTTCAGGTCGGCCTGGGCGTAGCAACGGTTGACCACGTCGATCGTGCGGCGCACGCTCTGCGGGGTGACGTGCAGCGCACGGCCTTGACGTACCGCGGCGTGGAAGTCCCGGTAGAACGCGAGGTAGGGCTGGCGGAAGTCGTCGCCGCTCTCCCACTGGTGCGTCACCCACGTCAGGTCGTCGTGCGGGTAGGCGCGGTCGGCGGCGAAGGGTCGGGGGTCGAGTGTTCGTTCGGGCATGGTTGACCAGTCGACGGTCTTCCACGTGAGCTTGTCGGGCGTGCCGCGCAGGCTGCCGTGCGTGCCCATGACCAGCCAGCGGTCCTGCGGGTAGCCGCAGCAGTTGGTGACTTCGATATCGACCGTCGGCCCGTCGCCGCGGAGCAGGACCTTGACGTGGTCCTCGGCGTCGCCGCAACTGAGCGCGCGTTGGAGGTTGGCCGTTACGTCGATCGGCCCGGGTCCGAAGAACTGGATCGCCTGATCGACCAGGTGCGTTCCGTTGACGTTGAGCAGGCCGCCGCCGCGCTCGCGCACGACCTGCCAGTCCCAGCGGCGCGTGAACTGGTGCCAGCACATGCGGACCTGCACGACCCGGCCCAACGCCCCGCCGCGGATCAGCTCGAGGACCTTGAGGTAACCCGCCTCGAAGCGGCGGTTCTGGAACGGGGCGAGGACGCGGCCGGCACGTTCCGCCGCGGCGATCATCCCGTCGGCCTCGGTGAGGTTCATGGCCATCGGCTTCTCGGCGACGACGTGCAGGCCGTGCTCGAACGCGGCGATGACGTGCCGGGCGTGGAGGGTGTTGGGCGTGGCGATCACCACCGCGTCCAGACCCGGGTGGCCCAGCAAGGATTCGACGTCTTCGTAAACCGCGCAGCCCAACGCGCGCCTCGCCTCTTCACACCGCGCTGCCTGGCCGTCGGCGACGGCGGCGACCTCGAAATGTTCGGGCAGAAGCTGGAGGCTCTGGGCGTGGATGTTCCAGCCGCTGCGCCCCAGGCCGGCGATGCCCAGCCGCAGCGGGGCACCCGCCGGGGGGGTGGATTCGGGCTTGTCGTCGCGGTCGGTCATCTCGGGCTTCCCGAAAAACGCATACGGGTCAACGGGTCCGTGCCGGCGTGGCCCACATGTCCAGGCTGGCACCCATGGCTTCCTTCACCGGGCGCGTCGCGTCGTCGAGTTCGGCGATGGTGTCGGGGTCGAGTTTGATCTGGGCCGCGGCGGCGTTGGACTCGACCTGAGAAATCTTCGAGGCCCCGGCAAGGACGGCCGTGACGTTCGGCTGATGCAGCAGCCACGCCAAAGCGACCTGCGCGACGGGGTGACCGACGCGCTCGGCGATCTCGGCGACACGCTGGACCGCGGCGAAAGTCGCGGCCTCGCAGCCCGGCTCGTCGTGGCGAGCCTGCGGGCGGGTCGAGGCGAAGTGCCGGGTGCGGGCACGCTCGTCGGGGACGTCGTCGGCCGATTTGAATTTGCCGGTGAGCAGGCCCTGGGCGAGCGGGGAATAGCAGAGCAGGCCGACGCCGTGCTCGTGGCAGACGGGCGCGGTCTCGATCTCGACGCCACGGGCGAGCAGGCTGTAGACGATCTGGTTGGTGCAGACGGTGGTCAGGCCGACGGCTTCGGCCATGTCCTCGGGCCCGAAGTTGCAGACGCCGATCGCGCGGACCTTGCCGGAGGATTTGAGGTCCTCCATCGCGCGGAGGGATTCTTGGAGCGGCACCTGCCGGCGGGGCCAGTGGATCTGGTGCAGGTCGATGACGTCGGTCCGGAGGCGTTTGAGGCTCGCCTCGCAGTCGGTTTTGATCTCGTCGGCCGAGAGCGTTTGGCCTGACGCCTTGGTGGCGATCACGACCTTGTCGCGGCGGTCGTGGATGGCGTGGCCGAGCTGTTCCTCGGCGTGTCCGTTGCCGTAGGCGGGGGCGTTGTCGAAGAAGGTGATGCCGTGGTCGATGGCCGCGTGGATGGTTTTGACGGCGTCTTCGTCGGGGATGCCGTCGTAGGTCGGGTTGGGCGCGGTGGACATGCAGCCGAACGCGACGCGGGTGACTTCGATATCGGTGTGGGGGATCGTGGTGGTTTGCATGGGTGTGTAATTGCCGCAGATGGAAGTAGACAGACGCGGATCTCGCTTCGGTCGGAGAGCTTATTCCATCACCGGCGTCTGCGGCGTTGCGTGAACAAAAGATTCAACTTGCTTGGCTTCATCGGTGCGCGTTTGCGTCCGTCCGTGGCTACTCCTGGGCCTCGGGCATGATCAATTCGAGCCAGACGTGGCCCTCGTCGGTGAACTTTTCGAGCTTCATCAGCTCGGGGATCACCGCTTCGTAGCGCGGGTCGTCGAAGCCTTGCGCCGCGACGCGCATCGCGGTGGCCATGTGGACGCCCTTGCGCGGGTTGATCTGCTGGTGGGGCCACGGTTTTTCGTTGGCGTAGTACGGCCGGACGAAGTCGGCGGCGGCGCGGAGGCTGCGGCCGTCGTCGGTTTTGAAGTTCCACAGGTCCACGCCGTACGCATCGCCGAGGGTCGCGAGGTCCATGTGGGCGCGGAGGTTGAAGTCGCTGTAGTGCAGGGCGTTGGTGCGTTCGAGCTCGTGCGGCTGCGAGCCGTCGGGCTCGATCTGCGCGGCGATGCGGCCGGGGATGGTCGCCAGGACTTCGTCGGCGATGTCGTCTCGGCCGGCGAAGCGGGCGTAGGTTGCGGTCTGGGCGTTGGCCCAGGTGCCGTGGTTGTTGGGGTACACGCGCTCGGCCGTGCCGAAGTCGCTGTCCATCAGCCACTGGGCGAAGTCATCGAACCACTGCTTGACACCGTCGCGGACGTCGTCGGTCATGTGCTCAGAGCCGGCGAGCATGTTGAAGCTGTCGGGGAACCAGCGCAGGCGCACGGTTTCAATGATGCCCAGGTGCCGGCCTTCGTCCTCGACGCCGGGGATGAACTGCCCGTACTGCACGCGCGGCGTCATCCGGGTCTCGGGATCGACGAACCAGACCCGGCAACGCTCGACGGCGTTCTTCGCGTACGCCTCGTTGCCGGTGAAGTAGTACGCGAAGCCGAGCCAACGCACGGCGTCGGCCATGTCCGAAAGGGGGGCGACGTCGTAGTTGTCACGCTCGGGGTTGAATTGGCCGTCCTTGCGGATGTACGGCAGGCCGTCCGCGGTGTCGGGGTTCGGCCACCAATACGGCGAGAGTGAGACGTAGTCGTGTTTGTCGCCTGAAGGTCCGGCCTTGGGCTTGTCGGTCACGGCCCCGACCGGGAGGCTCATCGCGTCGTCGGCCAGCGCGATCAGCGTCTGGAGCGCCGCTTCCTGTTCAGCGGTGGCGGTGCCGTTGCGCAGGGCGTCGCGGACGGCGGTGATGTGGTCGGGGTTGAGCAGCACGCCCTCAAAAGTCGCGGGCTGGTCTCCCTGGGCGTGGGAGTTCGTCGAAATCGCTGAACAACCGAGCACCAGGCCCGTGGCGAGCAGCAGCGTACCGAGAAGGGGGAGGCGGATCATGGATATAGGCCTTGAGGGGGCGATGGAGGGGGAAGCGTCACAATGTTCAGGGAAATGTACAGCGATAAAGCTGAAATGTACAGCGAAATGTACGGCGGTGTCAACAAATATTCTCGCGTTCTTGATCGACGTTTTTCCGCAATAATCAGGCAAAAAAACACTGGACAAGCCACGAATCGAACCTAAATCGCCTGGATTGACACACCGTTTTGATAGTATTTTGTACGGATTATGGTTAAGAAAAATGTGACAGTGTCTGGAAAAAAGAGTTGTAATGTACGGGTGGCCCCTGTACATTTACGGCATGTCCATCGTCCAGGTCGCCAAATTGGCCGGTCTTTCGCACGCGACGGTGTCGCGCGTGATCAATGACCGTCCGGGCGTGTCCGACTCGGCGGCGGAACGGGTGCGGGCCGCGATGAAGAAGCTGGGTTACAGCCCGCCGGCCAAGCGGCGCGGCCCGGTGCCCAAGGACCGGCCGAACGTCCGTTCCGGCAGCGTCGCGGTGTTGTTCCTGGGGACGGATCGCACGCCCATGCGGGCGCCGGTGGCCGCGTTGGCGGTGGACGCGGTGGAGTCCGCGTTGGCCGAGCTGGGTTTGAACATGACGCTGGCGAAGGTCGGCGACGACGGACGTCTGCCCCCCGCGGTATCCAAGGGCGAGGTGGACGGGTTGATCCTGCACGGCTTCCCGCCAGACGAAACGGTGGCGGACAAACTCCGCGAGTTCCCGTCGGTGTGGATGATGAGCCGGCGTACCGAGTCGGGCGACTGGGGTGACCGGGTCGCGCCCGACAACGAAGCGGTGGGGCGGATGGCGGCCGAGCACCTGATCGGCAGCGGCCACGAGACGCTCGCGTTTCTGCGGATCGAAGAGTCGCACCGCGGGTTTATGGACCGTGAACACGGTTTTGTCGCGGCGGTCAAAGAAGCGGGCGCACGGTGCGTGGTACTCGACGCCGCATGCCAGAACCCCGACGACGCGCACCCGTCGGAAGTGGATCGTGCGGCGCTCGAAGGGGTGATCGAAGAGTTGGACACCAAGTCGCCGCGGCCCACGGCGTTGTTCGTGCCGCGCGGGCGGTGGACGTTCATGGTGTACGAGGCGATGCGGGAGATCGGCCTGGAGCCGGGCCGGGACGTCGAGGTCGTGGCGTGCGACAACGACCCGATTTTGCGGGCGCTGTCGCCGGCGCCGGCGGCGATCGACATTCAGCCGGACCTGATCGGCGCCGAGGCCGTGCGTCAACTGCTTCGTCGTCTCGAAGAGCCGGACTCGCGTTCGATGTCGCGGGCTGTGCTGTGGATCCAGCCTAGGCTGGTGCTGCCGGAATCGACGTTGTCACCGGGCTCGGCTGTGTAGGCCCCCGGACGTATTTTGGTTTGGTCTTTTCTGGTTTTCACTCTCTTTTCTTTTTTGGAGGAATTGAATCATGATGATTGACACGAAACGATGGCGAACGTGTGGTCTGGCGGCGGCCGCGCTGGCGGCGGTCGCGACGACCCACACGGCGTCGGCCGTGGTGATCGTGGACGACAGCTTCGCCGATGGCGACCTGGCCAAGACCGGGGCGCTCGACACCAACTGGTGGACGTCGAGTTCTAGCAGCGGCGCCGAGATCACCCCCGGTTCGCTGGGTCTGGTCACCGGCACCTCGGGCCGCGGCATCCACACCGTCTTCCCGACCCAGACATTGGCCAACGTCGGCGACAAGCTGACCGCCACCTACACCTTCACCACCCCGGCCACCGTCGGCTCGGGCGGGAACTCGTCCTTCCGCGTCGGGCTCTACGACACGCTCGGCCGCGCCGGCCTCGACGCCGACATCTCCGCGTCCAGCGGGTCGCCCAACGCCCTGTACGGCTGGAGCGTCGGCAACGGCGGCCCCGGCGATCTGGGCCTGCCCGGCTACATGCTCGACATGGACGTGGACAACGGTGCCGACGACCTGAACTTCCGCAAGCACGACGTCAACTCGGCGACCGGTCGGCTCATGTCGACCACGGGCAGCGGGTCGTTCAGCAGTATCTCGCCCTCGGGCCCGGACAACGCCTACGTCTTCATGGCGAACACCCAGTACACCGGGTCGTTCACCATTGAACGCATCAGCGCGACCGAGGTCGAGCTCACCGGCACGCTCGACGGCGCGACCCACTCCGTGACCGACGCGTTCGACTCCGTGGACCTCGGCTTCCTGGGCTTCCACATCAACTCGAACCAGTTCGGCTCGACGAACGCCCAGGGCGAGCCCGACAACGGCATCGACTTCTCCAATATCAAGATCGAGTTCATCCCCGTCCCCGAGCCCGCGTCGATGGCGCTGCTCGCGGCCGGCGGCCTCGCCATGCTGCGCCGCCGCAAGTGACGCAACCCCCGCCGCGGCCCCGGCCCACCGCCGGGCCCGCGCTTCCCGTTCGCTGGGCTGTTTAAAGATGTCGCCGTTTCCGTTTGCGTGGGGGCGATCGAGCGACTGCTTCCGTTATCCACCGCATTCGTGTTTCATTGATCTGACTTCCCCTTGTGTTTGATTCTTACCTGGAGGACTTTCTCATGATTCGCACGCTCTCGACTCTTTCGCTGACGGCCGGGCTCCTCGCCGCGTTGCCCGCGGCGGGCCAGACGACCCTGATTGATCTGGACTTCACCGACGGTTTGACCGGCAACGTGTTCGGCGGGGACGCCTTCTCCAACCCGGAAGACGGCTTTAAACCGCGCTTCACTGTCGCCGACGACACGGAACTCGGCGGCGGCAACGCGTTGTTCGTCGAGTCGGCGGGCGGCGGTGCGGAGTGGTACATCCCCTTTTCCCAGCCGGTGACGCTGACGGAAGGCACGTCGATCCGCTACAGCTTTGATATGCGTCTTGACGCCAACTCTTTGCCGACCACGGCCACGGCCGCGCTGCGACTGGGCGTGTACGCCGACGCCGACGGTTCGTTGGGGCAGGACTTTGGCGGTCAGACCTTCGGTAGCGCGTCCGGCGATTTCGATCTGCCGGACGGGCCGATCGCGCCCGATTTTGGTTTGCATTCGCGCGTCCTCGTCGGTACCGATGCGGTCGTCGTGCTCCGCTCAGCCGACGGCGCACGCCAGCGGACGGAAAACGCGGGCGATACCAGCATCTTGTCGGGGGGTGGCGAAACCGTCGCGGCCCCGTTCTCGACCGCGCCTGATGAAGACGTGATGGGCTTGGACATCAGCACCACCAACAAACACAGCTTTGTCTCCGAGTGGGGTCTGATGGATGTCGAAGGCGAGACGATGCTGACCGCGACTTACACCGTCACGGATGCCGATGGTTCCGCCACCATCATGGGCGACGACCCGCTGACCGATCCTGACTTGGCGACGTTCGATCCGACTTACCATTACATGGTCTTCAGAAACACCGTCGACTTCGACTACGTTCTCGACAACATCAAGGTCGAGTTCATCGGCGGTGCCACCTCGATCGAGGGCGACTACGACAACGGCGGGCAGGTTGAGCAGACCGACCTGGACTTCGTCCTCTCCAACTGGGGCGACACCGACGTCTCGGACGTTACCGGCTGGATCAACTTCCCCGGCGGTGGCGCGTTCGACGGGCTCGTCGATCAGAACGAGCTGGACGGCGTGCTGCTGAACTGGGGCAGCACGAGCGTCCCGGACTTCTCCGGCAGCGCGGTGCCCGAGCCGGCCGTGCTGGGTGTGTTGGCCGCGGCTGGGCTGTTGGCCCGTCGCCGCCGCGCTTGAAGCAATTCCTCCTGTCCCTCGCGGCCCAGCGGCCGCGCCGGGGCTTTGCACCGAGCCACGTAGGCTCCACCCGATCCGAATCTTCAATCCCAATCCCCCCGGTCCCCAGGAGCTGACCATGCGTCATCGCCACGCCTTTACCCTCATCGAACTGCTGGTCGTGATCTCGATCATCGCGTTGCTGATCGGCATCCTCTTGCCGGCGCTGGGGGCCGCCCGAGCGACCGCCCGCGACGTCGCGTGCAAGAGCAACCTCAAGCAACTTGGTGTTGCAAACGAGGTCTGGAGTGCGGACAACGGCGGGCGGATCGTCCCGTATTCCTACGCCGAAGTAGACAACAACGGGGCGTTTGAACGAGAGATCCTCTGGTTCCAGGAGTTGGTCGACGTCATGATCCGCGACAAGGCGGAGTACGAAGAGACCAACGATCGAAGCAGGTTCATCCGCGAAGAATTCCACTGCCCGGAGTTCGATTTTTCTCGAGCCGAACAGCCGAGCGGAAACCTCAACACGACAAAAACCGGTTACGGCTACAACCTGTTCCTGGTCGAAAACGGTGCCGAGGAGTATTTCCCGATCTCATCGACATCAGAGCAAGGATACGGCGACTTCGGTCAGAACCGGCCTCTGACCGGTTGGCTGCTTCAGGACACGATTCGAAACGCGACGGGCACGATGATCAGCGGAGCGAGCTTTCAACAACACCTGAAAGTGCGGCCCAGCACGGTCAGCCAGAACACCTACGTATACTTTGAGCCGACGCGAGAGACCGGTGAATTGAGGGAGCAGTACCGCTGGGAATCCGGCGAACCCGACCGACACAGCGGTCTGGACGACACGAAGTTTCAAAATGGCGGCAACGCCACCGCCGAAGGACGCGCCAACTATTTGTTTATGGACGGGCACGTCACCTCGCTCGAGAAACCCGAGGCGGCTGTTGTGGCCCGCGACCCCAACGGCACTCGGAATCTGCAGTTCGACATTGCATTTGAATAAGGTCCTCAACGACCGACTCGACGCGCACCGAAATAGGCGGTCGCAGCACGCAGCAGTTTCTCGCACGTCCCGGTTGTGGCAAGGCGGCCGGTTGGTGGTCTTGCCGGGGGTTGCTTGTGGGGGGACCGGCCGTCTGCGTCACGTCGGTTGAGGTTTTGTCCGTGGTCGATACGTGTCATGAACATTGAATACGCCGTGATCGCCGCTTACCTGCTCGTGCTTGTCGCGATCGGGTTCACGTTCCGGGCGTTCAACAAGGACGTGTCGGACTACTTCCGCAACGGCTGCAAGGGTACGTGGTGGCTGGTGGGCGCGAGCGCGTTCATGTCGTCGTTCAGCGCGGTGACGTTCACGGCGATGGCCGGGGCGGCGTTCGAGTCGGGCCTGGGCGTGACGATCATCTTCCTGGGCAACGCGCTGGGCTTCGCCGTCACCGCGATCTGGCTGGCGCCGTGGTTTCGCCAGCTCCGCGCGATCACGGCCCCGGAGGTCATCCGGCGGCGCTTCAACCCGGCGACTCAGCAGTTCTACGCCTGGGTCACGATGGTACTGGGTGTGTGCTACGCGGCGCTGTGGCTGTACGGCCTGGCGATCTTCGCCTCGGCGGTGTTTGATTTCGATGGCGTCGTCGAGCTGCTGGGCCGGGCGTCGATCCCGATCGAGACCGAGCTCCAGGCGGTCATCGTCTGCGTCGGGATCGTGGTGCTGCTGTATTCCGTGTTCGGCGGGAGTTGGGCGGTGATGGCGACGGACTTCCTTCAGTTCTTGATCCTGATGCCCCTGACGGTGCTGGTGGCCTACGTCTCGCTGCGCGCGGTGGGCGGGTTCGGCGGCCTGGTGGAACAGGTGGAGGCGCAGGGCCTGACCCGAGATTTCCGGTTCATCAACGAGCCGGGCGTGTTCAAGGAGAACAAGTACACGCTCTGGTTCGCGGTGGCGACAATCGTCTACAAGTCGTTCAACATGATGGGGATCAACGCGGCGCCGCGGTTCTTTGCGGTGAAGGACGGCGCGGCGGCGCGGAAGGCGGCGTGGGTCGGTTGCGCGATGATGCTGCTGGGGACGCTGGTGTGGTTCATTCCGCCGATGGTCGCGCGGGTGCTGTACGCGCCGGAGGTGATGGCGATGGCCGAGGCGGGCGTGGAGAAGCCGGCCGAGGCGTCGTACGCGTTCATCAGCATGATGCTGCTGCCGGCGGGCATGACGGGTTTGATGGCGGTGGCGATGTTCGCGGCGACGATGAGCAGCATGGACTCGGGGCTGAACCGCAACTCGGCGATCTTCGTGCGGGACGTGCTGCCGATCTTCTGCCGGGTCGCCGGACGCGACGTGCCCGGGGAGCGGGCGCAGTACCGCTGGGGGCAGGCGTTCTCCTTCCTGTTCGGGTGCGTGATCATCACGATGGCGTTGTATTTCGCGCAGACCGGCGGCAAGGGTGTGTTCGAGAACATGCTCGACGTGGGCGCGTTGCTGGCGTTGCCGATGGCGGTTCCGATGCTGCTGGCGCTCTTCATCCGTCGGGTGCCGAGCTGGGCGGCCATCGCCGCGCTGATCGGCGCGATGATCCCTAGCGTCGTGGCGTTTCTGGCGGGCCAGGACCGGATCGCATTGGAGCCGTTCAATTATCAGCAGAAGGTGTTCTGGATTGTCGGTGTGGGGGCGGGGGTGTTCCTGCTGACGATGCCGTTCTGGAACACGGTGTCCGTGGCGTACGCGAAGAAGGTGGACGATTTCTTCGAGATCATGCACCGGCCCGTCGACTTTGCCGCGGAGGTCGGCCCGGGCAACGACGTGTCACAACTGCGGATCATGGGCTTCTTTGCCGCGCTGGTCGGGGCGGGAGTCTGCCTGTTGACGCTGATCCCGCAGGAGCGGTTCGCGCAGCGGTTTGAGGTGTTGTTCGTCGGCGGGTTCGTGGTGCTCGCCGGGCTGGGCCTGTGGTGGGCGGGGCGCGTGAAGGAAGATTCAGAAGAAACGCCGCCGGCAGATTCGGTGGTCGTCGAGCCGCCCGTGGCGTAAACCTATTTATGGCGCGTCGGGCCTCGCCCGGCGATGAGAACATGGAGAAGAAAGACCGAGCCAAACCGATGTTTCGTCGTTCGTCTTATTTGGGTCTCGCGGCGGGGTGGATCGTCGCGATGGCCGGGGCGTCGCACGCCGCCGAGAGCACGTGGGTCTACCCCGGTGCCGACGGTCAGCTGATGTACCACGCGCAGCCCAACGGCGACCGCATCGTGGACTTCTCGATGGTGGGTTACGGGTTCGGGCAGGCCGTCCCGGACGTGGCGACGGTGGTGACCGTGCAACCGGGGGCGGGCGACGACACGGCTGCGATCCAGGCGGCGATCAACCAGGTCGCGGCGATGCCCATCGGCACCAACGGGTTCCGCGGGGCGGTGCAGCTGGGGGCGGGCGAGTTTCAAGTCGGCACCTTTGTCACCATCAACAGCAGCGGGATTGTCCTGCGCGGCTCGGGCCAGGACGCCGGGGCCGGCACGGTGATTCGCGCGACCGGTACGTCGCAGCGCGACGTGATCCAGATCGAAGGCTCGGGCTCGTGGTCGAAGGTCTCCGGCAGCGAGAAGGCGGTGCTCGACAAGTATGTGCCCGTCGGGGCAACCAGCTTCCGGGTGGCCGACGCGGGCAGCTTCAACGTCGGCGACCGCGTGAACGTGTACCGCCCCAGTACGCAGGCCTGGATCGAAGAACTGGGCATGGACCAGATCCCGCCGCGGAGCGACGGCGGCACGGTGGTGCAGTGGGCGGAGGGCAACTTCGATCGGCAGCACGACCGCGTGGTGACACGCGTCGAAGGCGACCGCGTGTTTCTCAACGCCCCGATCACGCAGTCGCTCGACGCGCAGTACGGCGGTGGCACGCTCTACAAATACAACTGGTCCGGCCGGATCAACCACGTCGGCGTCGAGAACCTTCGCGGCGTCTCGGACTACCAGGCCGGCAACAACACCGACGAAAACCACGCCCGCAGCCTGATCTACATGAACCGGATCGAGGACGGCTTCGTGCGGGATGTCACGGCAGAGCACTTCTGGTACTCGCTGGTCGAGGCGGACACGCGGGCCAAGAATATCACGGTCGAAGACTCAACGAACCTCGATCCGATTTCGATCATCACCGGCGGACGGCGTTACGCGTTTCAAAACAACAGCCAGCTCTCGCTGTTCCGCAACTTGCTCTCGACCGAGGGCCGGCACGACTTCGTTCAGAACTCGCCGAACACCGGGCCCAACGTGTTTGTCGATGTGACGTCCGTGAACTCTCACGCCGACACCGGGCCGCACCAGCGTTGGAGCACGGGGGCGTTGTATGACAACGTGACCGTCGGCGGGGATGAACTGAACATCCGCAACCGCGGAAACGCCGGCACCGGGCACGGCTGGACCGGCGGCAACATGGTCGTGTGGAACTCGACCGCTCAGGGCTTCACCGTTCAGAACCCGCCGACGGCGCAGAACTGGCTCATCGGCTCGGTGGGCGGCATCATCAACAACACGCAATTCGACCCGCATGACCCGGGCATCTACGACCAGCACGGCGCGAACGTGGACACGCGCAGCCTCTACTACGCCCAGTTGGCCGACCGCGAGCGGTTCGCCGATGCCTCGTTCCGTGAGTACCACCTGGGCGACTACGACGAGTTCTTTGTGGACGGCGCGGGTTCTCGCGACGCCGCGCCGGTGGACGCCGGCTGGGCACAGGATGTCGCAGATTTCGCGGGGCTCTTCGGCCGCGGGTTGGGCGGGTTCGACGACACGGGCGTCACGGGGTTCGTGCCGTTCACGTTCGATTTCCAGGTCGATCCCGGCGAGTACATCGCCGCGGCGACGCTGACGCTCGCGCTGCGCGACACCGGCGGCGGGATGTCCTCCAAACTCCTCGCGCTCGAACGCATCGAAGACACGCGGTCGCTTGCCGTGCTCGGCTACCCCCAGCCCATCACTTCGACCGGCAGCGAAATCATTGTGGTTCAGTTGCTCGGCGTGTCGCTCGCCGACCTGCGCGACGGCCGGCTCAACGCGATGATCGGGGACACGGCCGCGGTCGATTGGGCGCGTCTCGACCTGGTCGCGACGCCGGGCGTGCTGGGCGATTACGACGGCTCCGGAACACTCGACGCGAGGGACGTGGATCTGTTGTTCGACGCGCTGGGCGACACGGCGCAGCCCGGCGACGCCATGAACCTGATCGCCGACGGACAAGTCAACGCGGACGACATCGACGCGTGGTTGCGCGTGGTGGCGGGCACCGACTACGGTGATCTGGACCTGGACGGCGACGTTGATCTGTCGGACGCGATGGCCCTGGCGCAGAACTACGCGGGCGTGGCGGGGGCACCGGGCGATTTCGGCTGGGCGGACGGCGACCTGGACGGCGACGGCGACGTGGACTTCGCCGACGCGATGCTGCTGCGGCGCAACTACACAGGCGACATCGCGGAACTCGAAGGCATCAACCTCCCCGAGCCGACCGCAGGGGTTCTGTTCCTGATCACCGGATTCTCGCTGGCCGGGGTCCGCCATTAGTTTTCGGGATTGTTCACCCGACCGGGTTGAGGATCGAAATGAAGTACGCCCTCCTTTCTCTGTGTTCACTCGCCGCCGGTGTGGCTTACCCCGCCCGTGTCCACGCCGTGGACATCCCCGTTTCTTCCGCCTCAGACATCGCCAGCGCCCTGCAGACCGCCAACGCCGGCGACGTGCTGGTCATGCAGAACGGCACGTGGACCAACCAGTACATCCGGTTCAACGGCGACGACCTGACGCTGCGCGCCGAAACCCCGGGGCAGGTCATCCTCAACGGCAGCTCCCGCCTGGACATCTCGGGCGACAACCTCACGGTCGATGGGCTTCACTTCGACGGCGGCGCGCTGTCGTCCGGGCACGTCGTGCGGTTCACCGGCAGCAACGGCGACGCGACCAACTCGCGCTTCACCAACTCCGCCATCACCGACTACAACCCAGCCGACATCAACACCCGCTACTTCTGGGTCTCGATGTACGGCAGCAACAACCGCGTCGACCACAACACCTTCGACAACCAGACCCACTCGGGCGTGACCGTGACGGTCTGGCGCGACTCGGCGGCGGCGGACAACCACCGCATCGACGCGAATTACTTCGCCGGCCGGCCCGTCGGGAACGGCAACGGATTCGAGACCATCCGCATCGGCACGTCCAACGAATCGTTGTCGGACTCGTTCACGGTGGTCGAGAACAACCTCTTCGAAGAGGTCAACGGCGAGATCGAGGCCATCTCCGTCAAGTCCGGGCAGAACCAGCTCCGCTACAACACTTTCCGTCGGACCTCGGCCACGCTGACGCTTCGCCACGGCAACGACAACAACGTGGAGGGGAACTTCTTTCTGGGTGATAACGTTGGCGGCTCCGGTGGTGTCCGCATCATTGGTGAAAACCACACCATCGTGAACAATTACCTGCAGGACCTGGATGGCCGGGCCAATGGGGGGCTCGTCCTGACCGCCGGCGTGGACGGCGGGGCACTCAGCGAGTACGCCCAGGTCTTAGATGCCGTGATCGCGCACAACACGATCGTGAACATCTCCGACGCGGCGATCAAGCTTGACGACGGCCTCGGGAGCTCGGGCCGGACGCTGCTGCCCGAAGACGTCACGATCGCGAACAACCTGATCTACAACGCGGCGCCAGCGTTTGAAGGCGCCGAGGGTTCAGGGTTCACGTGGGAGGGCAATATTGCGTTTGGCGGGTCGCTGGGGATTTCTCCTCGTCCGGGCATCAACCAGGTCGACCCGCAACTCGTGCAAGGCCCCGACGGACTGTACCGCCCGGCCGCCGGCAGCCCGGCGATCAACGGCGGGTCCGGGGACTACAGCGGGCTGATCGGTGTGGACATGGACGGCCAGGCCCGCATCGGATTGTTCGATGTCGGTGCGGACGAAGTCTCCGCCGCGTCGATCGTGCGCAAGCCGCTCGAAGCCGACGACGTCGGCGCAAGCTGGCTCGACCTCAGCGCCGGCCCCGGCGACCCGGGCACCGGACCGGGCCCGGGCCCGGGGCAGATCGGCGGCGCCGGATTCGTTGCGCTCTACGCCGACTCGTTCACCAACCGCCTCGACCCCAACGGCGACGGCGACACGTGGACGCTCGAGACCGTCGCCGGCTCGCTGAGCAACCAGGTGATCTCGGCCCCCGACGGCGACCGCGTCGATCTGCCGGCCCAGGACCACGATGCGATCGCGACCTTCGACCTGGAGTTCGACGAAGTCGGGACCTATACCTCGTACTTCCGCACCGCGGGGTATTCCGGCAGCAGCGACAGCTTCTATCGCGCCGACGCGTTCGACCAGGACCCCGACATCAACGACAGCACGACCTCGGACGGCACATGGCGTTGGGAGACCGGAAGCACCTTCGAGATCAACGCGTCCAACGTGAACATGCCCCTCGAGTTGCGGCTGGGCATGCGGGAGCAGTCCACCTCCATTGACGCGATTGTGTTTTCTTTGGACGGCGCATTGTCCGACGCGCAGCTCGACGCCCTGTTTCTGGTCGTGTCGCTGCCCGGCGACTACAACGGCAACGGCCAAGTCGAGCAAGGCGACCTTGATTTGGTCCTGCAGAACTGGGGGCTGGACATTGGCGGCGGGGGCGTGCCCGGCGGATGGATCAATGACCTGCCCGAGGGGTTGGTCGATCAGGCGGAGCTCGACGGTGTCTTGCAGAACTGGGGCTCATCTAGTGTGCCCGACTTCCGCGGCCACACGTTGCCCGAGCCCGCCTTGGGCGCTGTTTTACTTTCAGGTTTGTTCCAGCGTCGGCGTGCGTTCCGTTGATCCGTGACTGCGTTCGGAGTAGCGCGGCGTCCCGTTCTCCCCGATTCGGAAGGTTTGGCCATGAAAGGTCGTTCAGGCTCCATGACTAAGCGTGTGCAGAAGAACATCATGGGTTGGTTCGGTGCGTTGCTGCTGTGCGGTGTCTCTGTTCCGCTGACGAATGCGCAGGCCAACCCCGACGCGCCCTACAACCTCCGGAAGTTCCGCTCGGTGCTCGACGGCTCCAAGCTGCAGGCTCCGACCAGCTCGACTTTGATCCCGCACGGGGAATTCGACGAACAATCCAATCAATACTTCAGCCTCGATCCGACCGGAACGCACATGACCTTTACGGTGTCGGGCGACTCAAACCGCTCCGAGCTTCGCCAGATGACGGGCGACTGGCAGACGTCCAGCCCGACGTGGCAGAAGATGATCGGGCGGGTCAAGGTTGATTACCCCGCCGACACAAGCATGAACCAATTCACGTTCATGCAGATCCACGACGTGACCGGCGGACTCAACAAACCGTTAATCCGCTTGACCTGGCGCCGTTCGCGAGCGGGGCAGGACGACCACCTCTGGGCGGCGATCCGCACCCCCGCCGACCCGGGCCGGCCGATCTCGTTGAGCAACCTCGACGCCGATTGGATCGACCTGGGGCCCAGGCCGACCGGATTCTTTAAGGCGGAGATCAAGGTGAGAGACAACACGATGAAAGTGAAGATCGATGACGTCACGTTGATCAGCAAAGACGTGGCGTACTGGGATGGCCTGGACAACTACTTCAAGGCCGGTGTTTACAACCAGGACCCCGGCACGTCGACGGTTTGGTTCGATTCCTTGAAGTACTACGACCGTTGAGCCCGCCGCGTGTGGCAGACGCTGCGATGGTGCGGCACCGATCCTGACTTTTTTCACTGCAACCCGATCGAAAGGCACGACCGATGCGAGCACTTGCGGCGATCTTCCTTGTTGTTGTTGTTTGTTCTTCCGGCGTAGCGGCGCAGTCGTTGCGTCTGCCGGCCGTGATCGGTGACCACATGGTGGTGCAGCGTGACAAGCCCGCGCCGCTGTGGGGCTGGGCCGAGGCCGGCGCGACGGTGACGGTGAGCATGGCCGGGCAGTCGCATGAGACGGAGTCGGGCGACGACGGGCGCTGGGCGGTCACGCTCGAGCCCATGGACGCCGGTGGCCCGCACACGATCGTCATCGGCGTCGGCACGGAGCAGCACACGCTCGAAGATGTGATGGTCGGCGAGGTCTGGCTGTGCTCCGGGCAGTCGAATATGGACATGCGGCTGCGAAAGATGGAAGACGCCGAGAACGAGGTCGCGGAGGCGACCCACGAGAACCTTCGGCTGTTCCGGGTCGAACGCGCGGTCGCGGACACGCCCCAGGACGACCTGGACGCGTCGTGGGTGCGCTGCAATCCCAGCGACGCGCGGGACTTCTCGGCGGTCGGCTACTACATGGGGCTCGAGCTTCTGAACGAACTCGACGTGCCGGTCGGCATCATCCACACCGCCTACGGCGGCACGCCGGTCGAAGCGTGGACCCCGCACGGCGCGATGGAGGGCGACCCCGAATTGCAACCGCTTCTTGATCGGCACGAGCGGCGAATCGCGGACTATGAGGCCGAGCTCGCCGAGTACGAGGCCGCCCAGTCTGCGATGACCAACAACGGCAGTCCGAACCCAGGCGGAGCGACGCTCAAGAAACCTTCGCCGCCGGCCGAGCGGTACATGCCCGCGGGTCTGTACAACGCGATGATCCACCCGCTCCAACCGTTCGCGCTGCGCGGCTTCGCGTGGTACCAGGGCGAGTCCAACGTCTGGCGGGCAAGGCAGTACGAGTTCACGCTCACGGCGATGATTGAGGCCTGGCGTGCGGGCTGGGGCGACGAGGCGCTGCCGTTCGGCGTGGTGCAGTTGCCGGGGTACGTCTCACCGCCGCGCGTGCCGCCCGGCACGTTCAGTTGGGCGGAGCTGCGCGAGAGTCAGCTGCGGGTTGCACAGAAGCTCGACCACGTCGGGCTGATCGTGACGACCGATGTGGGCAACCCGACGGACATCCACCCGCTCGCCAAACGGCCTGTCGGTCAACGACTCGCGCAATGGGCGCTGAACGAAGCCTACGGCCGCAATGTTGTGCCGACGGGGCCGATCTACCAATCGCATCGGATCGAGGGCGACCGCGTGTACCTCACGTTTGACCACGTCGGCGACGGCTTGGCGACCGTTGAGAGCGCGCCGCCGCGCGGCTTCGTGATCTGCGGCCCCGACCAGAAGTTCCGCTGGGCCGTGGCCGAGATCATCGACGACCGCACGATCGTCGTGAGCGAGGCCAAGGTCCCCGAGCCGCAGGCGGTGCGTTACGGATGGGACGACAACCCGGCGTGGACCAATTTGGTGAACTCGGCGAACCTGCCCGCGTCGCCGTTCCGCACGGACGACTGGCCGGGCATCACCGACGATGCTCGGTGAGCCACGCGACCATATAACTCAAGCGCGGCGGACCGAATCGGTCCAAACCGATTTGTTGCTTTTTTGTTCTTCGTTCACCCGCCGCCGACCATGCCGATCAACGCGAGTTCTTCGTCGCCTGTGAGCCGGGTGTCTGTCGTGGCAAGTTCGTGATCGACGGCCAGGCGGCTGCTCGCCAGACTGTCTGTCAGCGCCGCGCACGACGATTCGAGCTGCGTGAGCACGTCGGCGCACGTCGTAACGCCGGGGACGATTCTGACGTCGATCGTTCGCCTTCCGCTGAGCCCGGCCTGCGGGCCGAACAGGCGGACGCTTGCCCGGACGTCGTTGCGAACATCATCCTTCATTGCTGCTTCCGTGTGCTTGGCCGACGACCGACTTCAGCCGCCCAAGTGCGTCATGATCCCCGGCGCGATCGGTGGGTGGCTGGGTTGCTTGCCCGCGTACGCAGTGTCCAACGCTTTATCGACGGCGTCGGCGTCGCGGCGGGCGACGGCGTCGGCGAGGTTGCCGCGTGGCTGATCCATCAGGCAAGGGTAGATGTCGCCGTCCGCAGTGATACGCAGGCGGTCGCACGTCGCGCAGAAGTGGTCGCTCATCGGCGTGATGAATCCGACACGGGCGTGCCGGCCGTTGCGCAGTTCGGCGGTCCACATCCGCGCCGCATCTCGTGTGCGGGTCGAGCCGAGGGGCTCCTTGTCGGGCACCCAGCGCCGGACCATCGGCGCGCACGCCGCACGCATCCGTTCGGCCGGGACGTATCGCCGCGACCACGACCCGGCCAACGGGCCCATGGGCATCAACTCGATGAAACGCAACGGAAGTTGACGGTCTGCGGCGAACGTCAGCAAGCCCGGCAGGTCGGCTTCGTTCTGTTCCGCGACGACGACCGTGTTCAGTTTGACCACGTCGAACCCGGCGTCCAACGCGGCGGCGATCCCGGACAAAACCCGAGGAAGCCCGTCCACCCCCGTCAACGCGGCGAACCGGGCGCGGTCAAGCGTGTCCAGGCTGACGTTGATCCGGCGAAGACCGGCACGTCGGAGTGATTCGGCGTCGCGGCGCAGCGAAAGGCCGTTGGTGGTCATGGCCAAATCGGGCACGCCCACATCGCGCACCGCCCGGATGATCTCCGGCAAGTCCCGGCGGGTGGTGGGTTCGCCGCCGGTCAGGCGGACCTTTCGCAACCCGAACCGACCGTGGAGGTGTCGGATCAGAAACGCGTAATCGCGGGCATCAAACGCGGTCTCGCCGTGGCCACGGTCGAAGTCGGGTCGGCAATATGTGCAACGCATGGAACACCCGCGCGTCACCGAGAGGCGGACGTAGCCGATGGTCCGTTCCGTGTGACCCGTGTTACCCGAAGCCGCCGCCGCGTTTGTCACGGGCTGCCACTGAGGCAGTCGGACATCGTGCCGGGCGGGATTCGTTGCGGGCAGGGTGGTCATGCGTTGGCGTGGCGCGTGATGTCGAGGATGCGTCATCCTCAACAACTGCGGAAGTGGCAAGCCGTGCTGGGTTGGGATAACGGGTGTTCAATCGGGGCGACACGATTTGAACGTGCGACCTCCTGCTCCCAAAGCAGGCGCTCTGCCAAGCTGAGCTACGCCCCGAGGCGGTGTCAGTATACGGGCGGCCCGGTGGGTCGGGTCGGTCATTCCGGGCGGGCGGATTCGCGGAGGTCGCGTTCAAACTGGGGGATCCGCGGGTGGCGGGCGTCGATGCGGCGGAGGACGACGAGCATCGCGCGGGCCTGATTGAGGTCGCCGCCGCGCAGGTACCAGTGGACGGCTTCGGCGGCGGGGAGCGGGTTGGCCGGTTCACGCACGGACCACTGTTGGTAATACTGTCCGGCGACATCGGCGAGGCCGGCGGCGTCGAGCGCGTCGGCGTGGGCGGCCATGATCTCCGGGGTGAAATAGTCTTCGGGTTCGGGCAGACGCAGGACTTTCTCGGCCACCACCGGCTCGCCGCGACTTCGCAGCAGGTCGGCCAGGCGCAGCGCGACTTTTTGCAGGTCTTTTCCGCCTTTGGGAAGAAGCAGGTTGTACGCGCGTTCCAGCGAAGCAAGCGCCGCTTCTTCGTCGCCGTCTGTGGTCTGGACTGTCGCCATGAGGCCGTGCGCTTCGTAAAGCGCGTGGTCGCGTTCGATGGCCTCGGTCAATATCCCGCGAGCCTCGTCGATGTGGCCCTGCTTGATCGCGACGTTGGCCAGACGGACCCAGACCTCGGCGTCGTCGGGCTTCAGCGTGCGGGCGGCGGCGTAGTGCCTTTCGGCGTCTTGCCAGTGCCCGAGTTCTTCGGCACCGGCACCGGCCAGGACCTGCAGCTCGGCGTTGTTTTCGGACAACGTCAACGCGCGGGCGAACGCGTTATACGCCTCCTGCTTCCGGCCCTGGACGCTGTGCATCTGACCGAGCAGGCGGTGCGCATCCGCGAGGTCGGGGCGGTCGGCGGCGAGTTGTTCGATGTCGGGCAGAAGCGGGCGCGGGTCGCGGTGGTTGATCAGCGCCGCCTCAAATCGCTCGCTCAAGACTTGGGCCCGGGCCTCGGCCTGGGCAAGCGTCACCGGATCGTCGGCGGCCCTCATTCCGCCCAGCGCCCACCACACACCGACTACGCCGATCAGCACCAGCACCACGGCCGCCGTGATCAGTTTTGCAGCACTACCGCCGCCACCGGGTTTATCTGCGTGCGTCACCACGCCGTCAAGATACCCGGCCGGGACGACGAACTCCGAGCGCGTTGTGGTTGGGTCCTATACTCGCCGGCATGTTGGAGTTGTCGCGCACGGTTCGTTTTTGCCTCAACGCCGACGGCGGGTTCGAGGGCGGGCGTCACAACACCTACGCGGCCTGGCCGGCACCGCGTGGTCTCGCACGGTACTTCGAGTTGGTGGTCACCTGCCGGGGTGAGGCCGATTCGGTCACCGGGTACTTCATCAACATCCGCGACATCGACACCGCGGTCCGCAAGCATGTTCTGCCGAATATGTCTGACGCGGCACAGCGCGAACGCTCCGGGGGGCCGGTCCGGCTCGGACCGCTGCTGTTCGAGATGTGTGACGCCCTCCAGCCGGCACTCGGACACACGGTTTTTTCTTTGGCGTTGCGGCTGACGCCTTACACTTCGGTTTTGGTTCGGGTTCCCGATATGCCGAGATTCGTGAATTACAAACAGCGTTACGAGTTTTCCGCGGCGCACCGGTTGCACGTGCCGGGGTTGTCGGAGGCGGAGAACCGCGACGTCTTCGGCAAGTGCAACAACCCGGCCGGGCACGGGCACAACTACACGCTCGAGGTCGTGGTGCGTGTGCCCGTGGACGAAGCCGGCCGCAGCCTCGACATCGCGGACCTTGATGCCGCGGTCGATCGCCACGTCGTGACGCCGCTGGACCACAAGCACCTCAACCACGACGTGCCCGCGTTCGCCGACCGCAACCCGTCCGTCGAGAACATCGCCGGGGTGATCTGGGACATGCTTGCCGGGAACGTTCCCGGAGCCGGCGATCTGACGGAGATCAGTGTCTGGGAGACCGGCAAAACGGTCTGTACCTATCGCGGGCCGGAGACCGTGGAACCGGCGGCGGACTGACGGGCGCTTCTCGGCGTCTCCGGATTAGGATGTTGTGATGCTCCGATTCTTGCCCATCCTGATCAGCCAAGCTGACACTTCCCACAGCAATAAGCAATTGCAGTTGCTGGTGCAGGGTTGGGTCGGCATCGCGCTGCTGGCGGCGGTGGGGGCGCTGGGGTTGGCAGTCATCGCGGTGCTTTTGGCGGTGTGGCGGCGCTCGCTCGATCGGCACCGCGCCCTGGAAGTCGAACTCCGCGAGTTGCGTTCGTCCGTCACGGCGATCGGCGACGCGTGGGCGGCGTCGTCCGCACGGATGGGCGGACCCGGACCGCACCGGCCGTCGAACGCCGAACCCGACGACGAGGACGATGACGAAGACGAGGAGGACGAAGACCCCTACAACCTCTTCGGCGGCCGCGACCCGTTGGATCGCGACGGCGACGAGGATGAAGACGACGACGATTACCCGGAAGACGAAGACGACGAAGACCCGCCGCCGGGCTTTTAGCGTCGCATCGTCTCGTCACCCCTCGAACACGACGGCTTCGGTTTCGGTGGCCCGTTTCATCGCGCAGCGACCGGTGCCTTTGCACCACTCGCACTCGTCGTGCCGCCCGTCAATCTGGCCGAGGCAATAGTCCAGCCGCGACGCGATCACGTCGTTGATCATCGGGTCCAGCCCGATCGGGGCCGTGACGACGTAGGGCACGTCGGGGTGTTGGAGTCCGGCCGCCCGCGCGAGGTTGGGGATGTCCTGGTGCCAGTGCTTGCCGGGCGCGAGAAAGTAGGGGCAGACGACCACCCGCGTAGCGCCGCGCTGCACGCACCGGTTAAACGCGGTCGCGATCGACGGCTCGGCCAACTCCATGTGCGCCGGCTCGACGATCGGATACGTCCCGGCCCGCTGCTGCGCGAACGCTTCGACGAAGCGCTCGAGCATCTCGTTGCTGGTCGGGCGGCGCGAGCCGTGGTCAACGATGATGATGCCGGTGGTGTCCGGGTCGGCAGAACGGAGCGTGGTCATGCCGACACGATACGCCCCGACCGGCCGCCGTGGCCAGTGTCGCGGTCGGGCCATGATCGGGGAAACGAGTTTCCGGGAACGCTTGCCCGCCTGTGGCCGGTGTGCTATCAGTGCCCGGCCCGGTTTGATCGCACCCCCACCCGAGTCTTGTCTATGACCCTCCGCCTCGCCATCTTGCCCGGCGACGGCATCGGCCCCGAAGTGGTCGACGCCGCGCTCTCCATCCTCGACGCAGCCAAGGCCGCCGACGGGCTCACCTACGACAGCCAGCGGTTCCCCTTCTCCGCCGCCCACTTCCTCGAGACCGGACACGTCCTCGACGACGCGGACCTCGACACGCTCCGCGGGTTCGACGCAATCTTCCTCGGGGCCGTCGGCGGGCTGCCCAACGACCCGCGGCTGGCCGGCGGGGTGATTGAAAAAGGCATCCTGCTCAAGTTGCGCTTCGCGCTGGACCAGTACATCAACCTCCGGCCCGTCCAGCTCTACCCGGGGATCGAGACGCCACTCAAAAACAAGGTCCCGGAAGACATCGACTTCGTCGTCGTCCGCGAAAACACGGAAGACCTTTATTGCGGGCTCGGCGGCGTCGCCCGTGAAAAGACGCCCCATGAAGTCTCAAACCAGACCATGCTGGCCACGCGGTTCGGCGTCGAGCGCTGCGTCCGCTACGCGTTTGAGTTGGCCCGGACCCGGCCGCGCAAGCACCTCACGCTCGTACACAAGACCAACGTGCTCACGTTTGTCGGACAGACCTGGCACCGCACCTTCACGGAGGTCGCCGGCGATTACAGCGACGTCGAGACCGCGTACCACCACGTCGACGCGTGCTGCATGTACATGGTCAACGCGCCCGAGGTCTACGACACCGTCGTCGTGCCCAACATGTTCGGCGACATCATCACCGACCTGGGGGCCGCCATCGCCGGCGGCATGGGCATTGCTTCGTCAGGCAACCTGAACCCCGACGGCGCAGCGCCGTCCATGTTTGAACCCGTTCACGGCAGCGCCCCCGACATCGCGGGTCAAAACAAGGCGAACCCCATCGCGACGATCGATTCGCTCGGCCTGTTGCTCCGCGAAACGGGCCGGATTAAGCACGATGAAACAGCGATCAAGTGTGGGCAGCGCATCGGCGCGGCGGTCAAGAAAGTCACCCCGAATTTCACCGGCAAGTCACTGGACCGCAGCGGGTACGGCACGGACGATATCGCGAAAATGGTGATCGATGCGTTGTAATCACGGCTTCAATCCCCCTCGATTCCGAGGTCTTTGACCTTCTTGTTCAGCGTGTTGCGGTTGATGCCCAGGAAGTCGGCGGTGCGGATCTTCACGCCGCCGTTGTGCTGCAACGCCTCGCGCAGGAGGTGGCGTTCGACCTGGTGGATGACCATGTCGTAGACCTCGCCGTCGTGGGCTTGGTACTGGCGGATCGCGGACTCGGCGAGCTTGTGGCATTGGCCGTCGATGGATTCGTCGCTGCGGTCGCCGCGGACCTGTTGCGAGAACATGCGGATCGGCAGGGGCAGCAGGTCTTCCGTGAATTCGTTGCCCGACGAGAGGACGACGGCGCGTTCAATCATGTTTTCGAGCTCGCGCACGTTGCCGGGCCAGGGGTAACGCATGAGCGAGTTGAGCGTCTCCCGGCTGATCTTGCGGAGGTCGCGCTGGTTCTCACGGTTGTATCGGTCTAAGAAGTGATCGATGAGGACCGGGATGTCTTCGCGTCGGCTGCGCAGCGCGGGCAGGTTGATGGTGACCACGTTCAGGCGGTAGTACAGGTCTTCGCGGAAGTTGTCCTTGCGGACCTCCTCTTCGAGGTCGAGGTTGGTGGCGGCGATTACGCGGACGTCGGCTTTGATGGTGTGGTGGTCGCCGACACGTTCGAATTCGCGTTCCTGGAGGACGCGCAGCAGCTTGACCTGGAGCTGCATGTCCAGCGTGCCGACCTCGTCGAGAAAGATCGTTCCGCCGTCGGCGGCCTCGAACCGACCGATTTTGTCACGGACGGCCCCGGTGAAAGCGCCCTTGACGTGGCCGAACAGTTCGGACTCGAGCAGCTCGCGTGACAGCGCCCCGCAGTTCACGCGGATCAGCGGCTTTTCCCGTCGCGCCGAGTTGTAGTGCACGGCCTTGGCGATCAGCTCTTTGCCGCAGCCGGTCTCCCCGAGCAGCAACACCGTGGCGCGGGAGTTGGCGACCTGGGCGATGGTGCTGAGCACCTCGAGCATGGCCGGGCTGGATCCGATGATGTTGTCGAAGCGGTACGTCTCGCGGAGGTTGTCGCGGAGCTGGCGGGTCTCTTCGAGCCAGGTGTCTTTTTCGAGTTGGACTTGGTGGTGGATGCGGACGGTCTGCGAGAACACGCCGGCAAGGATCTTGAGCAGGCGGGCGTCGGCGGCCAAGCGGGCGTCGTTCTCGAAGGTTTTATCGACACTGATCGCACCGACCACCTGGACGCCGTCACGGATCGGGACGCAGATGAAACTGATGGGGCCGGGCACGTCGGGCCTGGCGGCGTCGATGTCGCGGGCCTTGGTGCGGTTGAGGAACGCGGGGTGTTTGGCGATGTCAGCGACAATGGCGGGCTCACCGGTGGCAATCACCCCGCCGGTCACGCCCTCGCCGAGCGTGTAACGCCCGCGCTCCTGCTCGGCAGGGGTGAGCCCCACCGACGCGACCGTCCGCAAGTGGTCCGTGGCGGGGTCCATCAGCACCAAGGCCGCCCGCTGGACGCCTAGACGGGCCTTCAGGAGCGACATGGCCCGCTGAAAGACCTCGGACAATTCCAAGGTTTCGCCGAGGATTTGAGTGATTTCCTCGACAATGACCAATTCTTGTTCAAGTTGATCCATGCAATGCCTATTTGTAGAGCATGATCGGCTGTTATGCAATCATTTCCGTGATGGTGCGCAGAATTTGGCCAAGAAAACAGCGGAGCGATAAAGTTAGCCACGTCCGTAAATACTCGTATTTAAGAGTTTTAAACGTGATTTCGGGGACTGTATTCGGGTTGTATGCGCGCGGATGTGGAGGGGCTCCCAGAGGTGTCGTCACCCCGGAGACCCGTTGGCATGCCGCACCTCGCCTCACCCGACGCACCTGACACGCTGTCGCCCGTGCTACTCGAAAGCCTCTTGGTAGCCCACCGGCGGGACGTCCTGCCCGGGCTGCGGCGGTTCTGGAGGTACTACCGGAACCGGTCGCTGCGGCCGGGGCGGTGGGAGCAGGAGGAGGGCCTGCCCGCGCGGTTGCGTCGAGCCGACGATGGATCGCCCGGCAAGGCCGTCATCGAGAACGACATCGCCTGGCGGGTTCACGCCATGGTCGATTTCATGTTCGGCCGCCCGGTGGCGATCCGTTCGCGGTCGGCGGACCCCGGTCAAGCCGAGCGCATCAACGCGTTGCTCGACGCCGTGCTCCGCGCGAGCGGCGGCGTGACCTTTTTGCAGGACCTCGCGCTATGCGGGTCGGTGTACGGCAGCGCCGACATCGTCGTCCGCTGCGACCCGGACCCCGGCGACGCGGCGGGTGGGTTCATGCTCGAACTCATCGAGGCGCCGCGGGCAGTGCCCTTGGTCAACCCCGGGGACTACCGGCTGCTCGACGCGTACGTCGTTCACTCGGAACGCCTCACGCACCGGACGCAGACGCGGTCGTGGCGTCCGCCCTGGGGGAGCAATGCGTCGCGCTCGACACGGGTGGTTGAAGAACATATCGAGTGCTGGACGCCGTCGAACGTCGAAGTGATCCGGCGTGGGAAGCGCGTTGAACAGACGACAAACGTCCTGGGCTGTGTGCCGGTCGTGCACATCCAGAACCTCCCGCAGCCGTTCAGTTACGCGGGTTTGTCCGACGTCGAGCCGTTGATCCCGCTCCAGGACGAACTCAACACCCGGCTGTCCGACCGCGCGAATCGCGTGACGCTGGCGAGCTTCAAGATGTATCTCGCCAAGGGCCTGGACGGTTTCACCGAACGCCCGGTCGGGCCCGGTCAGATGTGGGCAACCGACAATCCCGACGCGAGCATCGAGTCGTTCGGCGGCGACGCCGACACGCCGTCGGAAGACGCGCACATCACCGAGGTACGCGAGGCGATGGACAAGACGTCGGGCGTTTCGCCGATCGCGGCGGGCGTGCTCCGCGGGCGGGTGGGCAACCTGACCAGCGAGAACGCGGTACGCATCGTCCTGCTGGGGCTTTTGGCCCGGACGGAGAAGAAGCGCATCGCCTACGGCGCCGGCTTGGAACGTTGCTGCGAGCTGATCCTGCACGCGGCGGACGTCCACGGCCTGCTGCCCAGCCGGCCGGAAGAACGCCGGGTCCGCATCGACTGGCCCGACCCGTTCCCGGAGAGCCGAACGCAACAACTGGAGCAGGCCGAGCGGAAGGTCCGCCTGGGCGTCCCGCGCGAACAGGTGCTGACGGAGCTGGGATACGCGGACATGCAAGCCCACGACCACGCGGACGCTTCCGGTGATGGTGGTCGACCAGGCCATTCGTCAACGAATACAGACGCCGTGCATTGAGTACGCACGCAGATCAACAGCAAACCATGAACTGGAGACCCCGCATGAAAAACAACATCGACACAACGCACGACACCACCAAAGTCCACGCGCAGCACGATCCGGCGGCAAGCAGCGCTTCTGTCGTTACGCCATCGCCGGAGCGCGAGCCGGACAAGCTTGTCCCGGTTTCGGAGTCGATCCGCTACCGCAGGCGGGCCCAGTCTGCCGAGCAGGCCATGGAAGCCTTGCAGGCCCGGGTCGATGAACTGACGCGCACGCTGTCGGAGAACGAGCAGGTGATCGCGTCGCTGGAGCGGCGGCAGCGGATCGACACGTTGCTCAGCGAGGCCGACGCGGTTGACCTGGATGTGGCGCGTCTGCTGACCGAGGCGGCGGTGGGGCAGATGGACGAGCCGGACGTGGCGGCGGCGGTGGCGGACCTGCGCCGTCACAAGCCGTACCTGTTCCGGCAGCGCCGCGCAGCGGCGCAGGCGATGGGGCCGAGCCCCGACGACCACGGCGGGTCGGTCCTGGACCACGCCGCCGAGCAGGCCGTGACATCCGGCGACCGCCGCGACCTGCTGCGCTACCTGCGGCTGCGCCGCGGCGAATAGGTGCGGACCGGCTTGGCGCGACTCGGCATCGTCGGCAGACGTTGCGTGGTTCGGGTCCGCCGTCCTGTTCGCTTGTCGTTTCTTGTCTTCTTGATTTCGAATGGATCGGAGGTTTGTATGTCATTTACCGGGAAAGCAACGTTCAGTGCTGGCGCGACCCTGCCGGAACTTGCGGAGGATGTCGGCGACGTCGTCGGCATCGTGAGCCCTTACGAAACGCCGCTGCTCGATCACCTGGGCGACCCGCAGCGGTCGGCGACCAGCACCGTCCACGAGTGGCTCGAGGACACGCTGCTGCCCAACGCCAGCGACGTGAATGATGGGCTCGTCGTGGGCTCGACCACGGAGACGGGCTTCTCCGTGGTGGACGGCGGGGTGTTTCGCGCGGGCGACCTGGTGCAGGTCGAGGGCTCGCGCGAGGTGATGCTCGTCAGCGGCGTGTCCGGCAACGACGTGACCGTGGTGCGGGGGTACGGCGGGACGACGGCCGAGGGCCTGGTCGATGCCACGCCGCTGCGCATCATCGGCAACGCGGCGCTCGAAGGCCAGGACGCCGACGCGGCACGTTTCACCAACCGCACGCGGCGGCAGAACTACACGCAGATCTTCGCGTCCACCGTGGAGGTCTCGGGCTCGCAACTGGCGGCGACCCAGGCGGCGGTCGCCGACGAGATGGACTACCAGAAGCAGGAGCGCCTGCGTGAACTGCTGCGTGACTTGGAAAACAGCGTGATCAACGGCGTCGCGCCCGCGACCGACCCGCAGGGCGGCGTCAGCACACGGCGCAGCATGAAGGGCGTCCTCTCGATGCTGACGACCAACGTCACCGATGCGAGCAGTGCCGCGCTCGACGAGGACACGCTCAACGCCGCGATGCGCGGCATCTGGGAGGCGTCGTCGGGCGGGATTGACACGATCGTCGTCAACGGCTTCCAGAAACGGGCGCTCAACGGGTTCATCGCCAGCGCACGGGGCTACGACGCCCGCAACACGCGCTTCCGTGACCTGCTCAGCGTCTACGAGTCCGACTTCGGCGTGTGCCGGGTGATCCTCAGCCGGTGGGTGCCGGCCGACACGCTGTTGCTGCTAGACAGCTCGCGCATCGACGTGCTTCCGCTGTCCGGGCGCAGCTTCGGGTTCCATCCGCTGGCGACGACCGGTGACAGCAAGGCCGGGCAAGTCCTCGGCGAGTACACGCTCGAGTTGCGGAACGAGAACGCGCACGGCGTGATCCGCAACCTGGCGACATCCTGACCGCTCTTCTCTCTGCCGCGGGCCGGCGGCACCCCGCCGCCGGCTCCGTTTCCTCAACCATCATGCGAGACCCGACATGTCCTTCAGCCAAGACCGCGACCTGCTGGCCGTCTGCCCCACGCTGCTCAACGACGTGACCTGGGCCGGGCAGACTCCCTACACCCTCAGCGCCGGCGTGAGCCTCGCGGGCGGGGTGCTGAGCCTGTCGTCCATCACGCTCGCGGACGCCGGCGTCGAGGCCGGCTCGGTTTTCCTTCTCAATAACGCGCCGCGCGAGGTGGTCTCGGTCCTCACCGCGAGCAGTTGCGACACGTCGCTGATCCGTGGTTCAACCGACGACCCTTCGATGCCCGGCACCGATGCGGGGGCTCCGACGGTGGTGTTTCGCAACTTCGCCCCGCAACGCGAGTTGGCGAGCCAAACGGTTCTCCGTGAGCTTGGCGTCGACCTCGACGCTCCGACGGCTCAGGACACGATCGACAGCATCGTGAACCCGCGGCTGATCGCCCGGCTGGAGGTGTTCCGGGCGTTGGAACACATCTATTCCCTGGCGATCGGGACCGAGGAGCAGTCGGTGCAGTGGCGGCAGCACGCCGCGTTCTATCGCGGACGGTTCGCCGAGGTCTTTGAGCACGCCCGCGTGGCGTTCGACTTCGACGGCGACGGCGTGATCGACCAGGAGCGATCGCTCCACGTGGTTCCTACCGCGAGGGTTTGAAGAATGCTGGAAACACCCAACGACTTCTTCTCGCAGGTGGTCAACTTCGGCGTCGCCGGGTTGATGGGCGTGCTGTGGACTTGGGAGCGGATGATGTCTCGCCAGCGCGAGCGGCAACTCACCGAGGCGCACGACCGGATGCTTTACGAACGCTCTGAGGTTTCCGTGCTGACCGATCTGATCGAGCGCAACACCCGGGCGGTCATCCGTTTCGAAGAAACACAATCGGCGTTGAGGCGGCTGCTGGAGCAGGCGCTGATGGAGCCGAGGAGCTTCCAACGTGATATCTTGAACCCCTCGCGGAGGCCGCCGCATGACGTGGATGATTCGTTGTCCGATGACGCGTAGATTCTTCCAACTTGGATTTGTTTGCACCGCAATGGCCTGGGTTTGGCTGGCGGGCGGATGTGTAAAAGGCGGCGTCGAGGCGGTGCCCACAATGGACGACGCCGCGTCGCGCTGGCGGCCGATGCCGCGGTCGATGCGGATCTATCCATCGACGCAGTTCGTGCGTGAGAACGACGTGCCGCTGCTCGAAGTCCGGATCGAGCTGCGCGACGAGATGGGCGACTCGATCAAGAGCTCGGGCAGCGTGCGGTGCGAATTGTTCGCGTCGAGCGGGCGCGGCGATGGGACGCTCGGTAGACGCCTCTACGGGTGGGATGTCGAGCTCCGCGACCTGGCCGACCAGCGTGCGTTCTACGACCCGATTATTCGCGGGTACTTGTTCCGCCTCAAGCTCGACAACATCGCCCCGGCGCAGCAAGCCACCACGCTGCGCGTCACGTTGACTCCGACCGAAGGGGCCCGGCTGACCGACGAGGTCGAGATCGTCGGCGGCGAGAGTGCGGGCTGAGGGTCAGAGCACGCCGCGGACACGCTCGATTAGTGCACGCGCTTCGTCGGCGTTCGGCGATTCGGCGATGACGCGGAGGATGGGCTCGGTGTTGCTCGGCCGAACGTGGACCCAGCTGCGATCGATGTCGATTCGGACGCCGTCCTGGGTGTCGATTGCATTTCCGTCGAAAAGCTTCTGGACGCGTTCGAGCACGGGGCCGGCGCTGCCGGGGGTGATCTCCACTTTGTCTTTGAGGATCGTGTAGTGGGGGATGTCGGCCACAAGCTCGGAGAGGGTTCGCTTGGTTCGGGCGAGCATCTCCAGTACGACGGCCATGCCGACGAGCGAGTCACGCACCTGAGTCACGGGTCGCCACATGATGCCGCCGTTGCCTTCGCCGCCGACGGCTGCACCATGGGCCCGCATGGCTGCGGCGACGTTGGCCTCCCCGACGGGCGCACGGACGACGCTGGCACCGATGCGCTCGGCGACGTCGTCGATCATGCGGCTGGTCGAGAGGTTCGCGGCGGCGACATCCCCCGGTTTCAACAAGTGAGAGGCGCAAAGGGCGAGGGTGTATTCCTCGCCGATGTATCGGCCGGCTTCGTCCACGATCGCGAGGCGGTCGGCGTCCGGGTCCTGCGCGAAGCCGGCGGCCGCGTCCGCTCCGCAGGTTTGCTCGCAGAGTTCGGTGAGGTTGGCGGCGGTCGGCTCGGGGGTGTGGGGGAATCGGCCGGTCGGTTCGTGATAGAGGTGGGTGGTTTGTACGCCGAGTGTGTCGAGAAGGGCCGCCGCCTCGGCACCGCCGGCGCCGTGGACGCTGTCGACGACGACGCTGAGCCCGGCCGCGCGGACTAGGTCTACGTCGATGCCCGCACCGATGACTTTCTCGACATGGGTTTGGACGCCCGAGCATTCCTCGGCGACCGCTTGAAGTTCATCGACCCCGACGTATGCGAACCGATCGTCGTGAAAGTCGGCGATCAATCGCTCGACGTCTTCAACCGGCGGGGCGACGCCGTCGAAACGCAGCGGCTTGATCCCGTTCCACGGGCTGGGGTTGTGGCTGGCGGTGAGGACCACCCCGCCGTCGGCGCCGAGGTGCTCGACCATGACCGCGACTCCGGGGGTGCTCAGCACGCCGACCCGCGTGACCCGGCAGCCGACGGCGAGCAGACCCGCGATCGCCGCGTGCTCGAACATCGGTCCCGATGGCCGGGAGTCACGGCCGACCACGACGTGCGGGCGGGGCGTGTCGCGTGAGCGCTTGAGCCAGGTGCCGATCGACGCCGCGTACCGGGCGACCACCGGCGGCGTCAACGACCGTCCGACCAGACCGCGCATCCCGCTGACACTCAACATGAGCGGCGCATCATCCGCCATCATTGCATCTCCTCACGCGAACCATTGCTTAAGTTGATCGGGCGTGACACCTTCCAGCGTTTCAACGACGCGGTCCGCTTCCGGTTCCAGCAGCGCTGCCTCGTGCGTCGTGGTGACCGCCAGCGTCTTCAACCCGGCAGCCGACGCGGATCGAAGACCCGCGACCGTGTCCTCGATGGCCAAGCACCGATCCGTAGAAACGCCCAGGGCGGCGGCCGCCTTCGCGTAACTCGCCGGGTCCGGCTTGCTGTGTTCCACGTCGTCCGCCGAGACGATCACCTTAAACCGGTCTCGGCGGTCGAGTATACCCAGCATCAGTTCGATGTCCGCCCGGGTTGCGCCGCTCGCGATGGCGACCTTCAAGCCCGCGTCGATCGCACGGTCGAGAAGTTCAACCGCCCCCGGCACGGCAATCGAACCCGATGCCGCCGCCGACTCGGCGATGGTGTTGAACGCCGGCTGCTTTGCAGCGCTCAACTCCGCGATGCGTTGTGGGGTCGGTGCTTCCCCGATGACCTCGAGCATGACCCGGAACGCATCGCGGTCATCGAAGCCGATGTAAGTCTGCACGTATTGCTCGAACGTCAACTCGATGCCCAGCGACCGGGCGATCAGCACGAACGCCTGGTAGTGCAGGGGCTCGGAGTCCACGAGCACGCCGTCGAAATCAAACACGATCGCCTCAAGCATGGCGCGAGTCTACGGGCCACGCCCGCCGTGTCGCAACGCACGGTCGGCGTCCGGCGTAAACAGTTATCGGGACTGCCGGGCACTGTGAACGTGGTTATCCCGAAGTTAACGGACGTGATCGGTCGCCGGATTCGTCCTGCGGCGACGTCCGTCCCGGTTTTTCCGTCCCTGCCGGTCAATTCGCCGCCTCAATGCGCCGATGTGCCTGTTGAGCACGCTCTCGGCAGGGTCCGGGTCGGCTCACGGAGGCCCCGCGTTCGGGGAGAAAGGCCGAGGTTCCGAGCATGCCCAAGCAGAAAGACATCCTGACCACGGGCGAAGTCGCCAAGATCTGCAACGTCGCCCCGCGGACCGTGTCCAAGTGGTTCGACTCCGGCCAGCTGCGCGGCTACCGCATCCCCGGCTCCAAGGACCGGCGGATCCCGCTGTCGTCGCTGATCCGCTTCATGAAGCAGCACAACATCCCGCTGGACGGCTTGCAGTCCGGCGCGACGCGTGTGCTGATCGTCGACGCCGAGTCCGAGACGCTTCAGGTTCTGAATAAAGTGCTGGTCGAGCAGGCCAGCTACGAAGTGCAGATTGCCCACGGCGGGTTCGCCGCCGGCGTCACCGCCGAGAAGTTCCGCCCGCACGTCCTGTTCGTCGATATGCACCTGCCCGACATCAAGGGCGAAGACATCGCCAAGCTCGTTCGCGGCTCCGACGACCTGCAGATGACCAAGGTCATCGCCATGTCCAGCAAGCTCACGGACGGCCAGGCCCAGCACCTGCTCAACAACGGCTTCGACGGCTACCTGAAAAAGCCGTTCCACGTGCGTCAGGTGATCGACGCCGTCGAGGACGCCACCGCCATCGTGTACTGATCCACCACATCGCCCCGCCGAGGCTTGACGCCCCGGCCAAGGGGAAGAGAGACCGCGGCGAAACGCCCACCCGGGCCGATCCAGGGACGAATTCAGGGAAGAGACGACGGAACGAAGCCGCGCCGCACCAAGGCCGTGTCGAACAGACGCGGCTTTGTTTTTGCGCTTACGCGAACAGCTCGTACACCTCGGCCCAGACCGCGTCCTTATCCGCGGCGATGCGCCCCATCTGTGCGTCGAACGCCGTCCAGTCGTCCTCGGTGTAGAGCTCGAAGCTGTGGCCCCAGAAGTAGAACGCGCCGCAGCCCGACGCCTTCGCTCGCTCGTAGAGGGCCCAGAAGTCGTCGTCGAGGAAGTGGCAATCCGGGTGGCATGCCTCGGGGCGTTCGGCGGGCAGGCACGGTGTCTGCTTGCCGACGGTTCGGCCGTACACGTGGCCCGCGTCGGCCACGACCGCGGCGGTCGCGTCGTCGTAATCGCCGAACGGGTACGCGAAGCCGCTCACGGGCTGCTGGAACCAGTCTTGAAGTTTCTTGCGGCCGTCCTTAACTTCTTGCCGCCAGTCGTCGAGGTCGATGCGAGTCGGCCAGGGGTGTGTGTCAGAATGATTCGCGATGGTGAACCCGTCGTAGACCGACACGAGTTCACCGCGGGCCAAGCGTCGGATCGCTTTTTTCCATTTCTCGTTGTACGGCCCGCTGCGCTCGGGGCCGTGCAGGCCGGGGTTGAGATTGAAGGTGGCCTTCGCGCCGTGCTTGCGGAGGATGTCCGTCAGGCGGATGTCTTCTTCGACCGCGTCGTCCCAACATTGGACGACTTTCATGGGGCTGTGCATGGTTTCATGAGGCATCGTCGGATGGTACCGGGAAACTATGATTAACTAACCGGCCATGTCACGGGATTGCCCCGAAGCCCACGTTCACTGAACGTGGGCTTCTCTCTTCTCTTGTGCTTTCGTGGAGCGACAACGCCCCTGCTTCACTTGTCAAAGAGCCGGCAGCCATATAAAGCGGCGGCCGGTGGCCGCCGTCGAGCGCTCGCAAACCCACACGCCCGAGCACGGCCGACACCGTCGGCCGCTTTATATCGCCACCTTCACCAGGGCCGAGCATCAAACTCCACGCGGCGGCGGCTCCCACTTCACGCAGCACCACGCTGATGCACACCTCGCATCAACCCCGGCGAGCCGTCGCGTTCGGATCGGACTCGCTCGGCGTGTGTCCCGTCGGGGGTCTTGCGAAGCGTGGGGTGGCGCTCATTCCTCGTCTCTTACGCCTTTGGTGCGAGCATCCACTCGCCGGGCGCACCACCCATAAACCATCCACGCAGCGGACCCCGCGTTTCACCAGAACACCGCCTCACCGACCTGGAACCCCGCGACAACCTGCGGGCCCCCGCCACCCCCGGCCCCCGGAAGGGTCGGGAAGAAGCGGGGCTTACTGCGGGAAGCGGGCGCATGTTTTTGCGCAGCAAGAGAAACCACGGAGGCGCGGAGGGCGCAGAGAGCAAAGAGGCGAAAGGATTTACATTTTCAGCCGCACTGCCACGCAGTGCGGAACGAGCGGCCGAAACCTGCGCCGAGACGCGCAGCCCTTGGGGTTGCGGCTGGGGGCATTGCATCGTTCGATGTGTTGGTGCGGATGGTTCAGATTCGACGGCGGGGTGTCAGGGCCAACGTCGACAACACGAGCGCGGCGGCGGGTTCGGGGACGGGGGTGCCGGTGAAGTCGGGCGCGGTGGAGTCGCCCCAGTTCAGGAGGACGCCGTCGAGTTCGTTTTGATCGACCAGCCCGTCGAAGGGGTTGCCGCCGGGGAAGTTGACCCAGGCGGTGACGTCGGAGACGTCGGTGTCGCCCCAGTTCTGGAGGACGAAGTCGAGGTCGGCCTGTTCGACCTGGCCGGAGTCGTTGTAGTCGCCGAGCAGAGCGCTGCTGATCAAGGTCACGGTGAGCGTGGCGTCGAAGTCGACGAAGTCGTCGCCGGGGTTGGGGGGGGTGAGGGTGTTGAGGTCGAGGTCAAACGGCGTGCCGTCCTCGAGCGTGGCCGTGAGCGTGACGCCGCCGCGGGTGTAGATGGTGGTCGGCACGTTGGGGGTGAGGCCGGCCACCGGGACGCCGTCCAGTTCGAAGTCGCTGCCGAAGAGGTTTACCTGGGCGTTGGCGGTGGCCTCGAAGCTGCCCGCGAACGCGCCGCCGGTGAGGTTCACGACGCCGTCGGTCTCGAAGTTGTCGCCGATGGTGCCGCCGGAGATGTTGACGACGCTGGCGACTTCGCCGGTGAAGTTGTGGCCGACGGTCCCGCCGCTGATGTCGATGAGGCTGAAGCTGCGGGCCATGGTGCCGAAGCCGAAGTCGCCGCCGGTGATGATGACCGAGGAGCCGTCCAGAGCTTCGATGCCGTTGCCTACGGAACCTGACGAAAGGTTCAACACGCCGCCCCCGAAGACTCTTGCGCTCGAGTCCAACGCACCGCCGGTCACGTCCACGGTGCCCTCGATATCCATAAACCGCCCCACGTTGCCGCCCGAGATCTCCACCTCGGCGTCGTTGAAGACCTCAAAGAGGTCGGTGACGATCCCGCCGGACACGTGCACGCTGCTGCCGGCGAAGGCCAGCATGCCATTGCGGACCAAACCTCCGGAGATGTTCATCTCGCCGCCGGTCTCGACCCGGACGCCGACGCCCACCTCGCCGCCGGAGATGTTGACCACGCCGCCGTTCTCGGCATCGACGCGGGAGACGTCGGCCGTGCCGCTGATGTTGACTACGCCGCCGGCCAGGGCTTCCGCGCCGGGGCCGATCGTCCCGCCGGAGATGTTCGCGACGCTGCCGGAGCCGACATCGAGGTTGTTCGACACGTCGGCCGTGCCGGAGATGTTGAGGGTCGTGTTGTTGATCGCATCGAGGTTGCTGCCCACCGTGCCGCCGGTGATGTCAAGCGTGATGCTGTCAGCGGTGAACCGCTCGCCGATACTGCCGCCGGAGACGTTCACGGTCGAGTTGCCCGAGGCGGTGAAGTCGCGCCCGATGTTGCCGCCGCTGACGTTGACCACACTGCCCGCCAGCGCCCGGAAATTCTCGCCGATACTCCCGCCGGAAAGGTTGACCCGCGCGCCGATGTCGGCGGTGAAGCCGTCGTCGATGTTCCCGCCGGAGATGCCGACCCGGTTGGAATCCGCGCGGAAGTTCAGGCCGATGTTGCCGCTGAGCAGGTTCACCTCGCTGGCGTCGAGCGACGTGAAGTTATTGCCCACCGTGCCGCCGTCGATGTTGACCTCGGCGCCGGAGGCGGCGGTGAAGTTGTTGGTCGCGGACCCGTTGGTGTTGAGGTTGAGCTGCGTCGTCTGGCCGGCGACGCCGCCGACGCCGCCGGAGACCGAGACGCCGACCGGCGGGGGGCTGGGCACGTCGAGCACGGAGTCGAACAGGCCGGGCAACGAAGGGCCCGGGGCGAACACCTGGGCCGACGCGGGGACGGCCAAGAGCAGGCCGCAAACGGCGACGGACGTGATTGACCCAAGTCGCGGTGAAAGCGCGGAGACGAACGTAGGCATCGACATCGAACTCTCTCCCGGTGTGCAACCCCGACGCGGTCGGTGGTTTCTATAGGCGGGCCGCGTAACGACCGGGTCGGCCACGCTGCCCCACGATTCGCGATTCGAGTCTACCCACGCCAATGGAATGCACCAAGCACTGGTTTCCCCGAGCGTGAGGACGAGCTTTTCCCAGATTGACACAGTGCTGTGAGTTCTCGGACAGATACGGCGCGTGAGTCGGCGGCGTGGTCAAGCCTGTGCGTCGGAGCTTGGGCCGGGTGTTATCGTCGCTTGAGTCGTCGCGAAGCTGGACGTAACCCCACGGCGGTGGTGATCAGCAGGAAGCATGCGGCCGGTTCGGGGACGGCGGAGGCGGCGAAGTCCGGCGCGGTGGAGTCGCCCCAGTTCAGGAGGACGCCGTCGAGTTCGTTCTGGTCGACCAGTCCGTCGAAGGGGTTGCCGTCGGGGAAGTTGACCCAAGCGGTGACGTCGGAGACGTCGGTGTCGCCCCAGTTCTGGAGGACGAAGTCGAGGTCGGCCTGTTCGACCTGGCCGGAGTCGTTGTAGTCGCCGAGCAGGTCGGCGGCGGCGATGGCTTCGAGAAAGATGCGGTCGGCGAGGTAGGTGAGGTCGAGCGCGAGCCCGCCGCCGATGTCCAGGCCGAAGGTGTCGGTGAACGTGCCGAGCACACCGTTGGCCAGGACGATTTCGAACTGGTCGCCGAGAGTGGGCGTGAAGCCGTTGATGAGTTGGACGTCGAGGACCGAACCGGTCAGTAGCGTGACGACGTCGGCGATGAGGCGGTCGTGGTCGGTGCCGGCGGTGGTGCCGCCGAGTTGGATTTCGAGCGTCGCGCCGTCGCCTTGGACGTATTCGCCGGAGATGTTCAGGTCGTCGGTGAGGTTGGAGAACAAGCCGTTGCCGGTGTCGGGGCGGACGACGCCGGACTCGTTGACGAGTTTGCCGGTGACCTGCGAGGCTTGCAGAGCGCCGCCGTTGATGAAGTCCACGGCGGTGTCGGGGTTGGTGTTGAGGATGAGGTGCGGCGTGATGATGGTGCCGCCGTCGGCGCGGAGGAAGGCGTCGTTGAGGGTGATGGTGCTCTGCGATCCGACGACGCCGCCGTTGTCGGCGTTGACGAAGGAGCGCGGGCCGTGGGCCTCGATGCGGAAGGCGGAGATCGTGGAGGCGTTGGCGTCACCGGTGCCGTCGGCGAGGATCTGGGCTTCGATGGCGGCGGGGGTGCTGTTTTGTCCGAGGATCAGGTCGCCGGCGGCGTCGATCACCCCGCCGTTGCGTGCGAAGACCTGCCCGGTGGCGTCGTTGGCTCCGACGAGCATGACGGCGGACGGGGCGCCGCCGGCCAGTTGGAGGAACGACGGGGCGGTCGTGTCCTCACCGTCGATCCGCACGAACCCGATGCTGCCCAACCCGTCGCCGACGGTGAGGCGGTCGCCCAGTGCCGCGGACGCGCCGCCAAGGACGACCAGCGTGCCGGTGCCGCCGGCGCCGATCCGCGTGTCCGCATTGATGTCGGTTTGCTCGAGCCGGCTGTTGAGCCCGCTGACCTCGACGGAACCCGCTTCGACGGCGTCGTTGAGTTCGATATCGAAAGCCGTGCGGGCCACGCCGCCGTTGGCCACCCGGAGGTGGGCGTTGTCGATCGGCGCGTCGACGTCGTCGGAGCCGAGGCGGAGCGCGCCGTGGTTGAACTCGGCGAGCCCGCCGTCGATCTCGAGGATGCCGCCGTTGAGGTTGAGTTGTGCGCCGGCGTCCACGGTGAACGAGTTGGTGACCAGCCGTGAATTGTTTTCCATGGTGAAGATGCCGCCGCCGCGCACACGGGTGAGGCCGGCGACCTCGGCGTAGCCGTTACGCGCCATGACCAGTTCGCCGGTGGCGGAGCCTTGGGCGACGGGTCCGATGAGCAGGTTGTTGCCGACCGTCAGGTTGAGCGTCGCGGGGTCGCCGCCGGTCGTCTCGCTGCCGATGGTCGCGAGGCTGGTGGCGGCGGGGTCGGCGGTGCCGGCCTGGATGACCAGGTCGTTGCCGACGTTCATGTAGCCGCGGTTGCGGAGGTTCAGGACGCCGGTGCCGTTGAAACCGACGAAGGCGTTGGAGCCGGTGCCGTTGCGCGACACGTCCAGCAGGGCGTTCAGTCCGCTTACGGTGACGACGCTGGCCGAGCCGGCGTTCTGCCCGACGATCAGGTCGTCGTAGATGTCGGCCAAGCTGTTACCGCCGACGCTGAGGCTGCCGTTGCCGTCGAACCCGACAACCAGGTCGTTCGACCCGCCGCCGGCGTTGTTGCGGAGGACGCCGCCGGGTTCGAGGTCGATCGCGCCCAGCGTGCCGGCCGCGTTGCCCAAGCGAAGTCGCTGGGCGAAGACCACATCGTCGCGGATGCGCCACGTCGCCGGGAGGCCCGCGGCGGAACCAAACCCGATCTCGGTGGGGTTGAACGTGGCCGGGCCGAAGAGGTTGAGGTTGCCGCCGGTGTGGTTGAGCGTGGCGTTGGCGTCGAAGGTCAGCCCGCCGTTGAAGCTCAGGCCGCCGCCGTCGAGGTTGATCGTCGAGCCTGCGCTGAAGGTGGTCGCGTCGTCGAAGTTGGTGACGCTGGTCGAGCCGGTCGGTGCGGTCGAGTTGTTCTGCGTGAGCGTGCCGTTCATCGTGGCCACACCCTTGACGCGCAGGATGCCGCCGAGGTTTTCGAGCACGCCTGATTTGTAGAGCGTCAGGTCGCCGCCCAGTTCGATCTCGCCGAGGTCGCGCACGGTGGCGCGGCCGACATCGTTGAGCACGCTCACATCGGCGCTGCCGATAAAGGAAAAACGCCCCGCCGCCTGGACAAAGCTCGACCCCGTACCGCTGACTTCCAGCACGCTCAGCGGCGAGGGCGTGCCGGCCTGGGCTAAGTCGGCGATGAACAAGGATGCGTCCGCCGCGATGGTCGAACCGTCGAGCACATCGACCCGGCCGAACGTGCCCTGGTTGCTGCCGATGCGCACAATGTTGCCGATCGGAGCGCTGACGATGTCGATCGACGAGCCCTGGTCAAGGCGGACCCGGGCCCCCGTCGCGCCGGCGCTGGAAGCGAGCAGACCGATCGCGTCTTTGATCATGCTGCCGTTGAGATTCAGCGTCGCGCTGTCGATGTTGTTGGACAGGTTGATCTGGTTGGGCGAGGTGATGACCGCGTCGTTGGCAGTCAGCGTGCCGCCGTCTTCGATCAGGACCGTGAGGTCGGCCGACGAACCGGAGGTAAGGTCGACGGCGTCGAGCGTGAGCGTGCTGAACACGCGGAGGTTATTGTTGATCGCGTACACCGGGTTGGTCGAACCCAGCAGGCTCATGAACGTCACGTCGCCGGCACTGATCTGGGCCCCGCCGGTCTCCACATCGACGCCGAACGCGACGGTGTACGTCGCGCTGGGGTTGAAGTCCACGCCGACGGTCGGGAACGGCAGGATCGCCGGGTCCCAGTTGTTGACGTCGTCGATCTTGCCGTCGTAGTTGCCATCGACCGGGAAGTTGCCGTCCCAATCGATGGCGGACGCCGGCAGCCCGACGCACGTCAGCGTTGCACTAAGTAGATGGAGTTTTTTGTCCCGGAGCCACCGACCCGGACCCGTCAAACGCATGATGCCCACTGACTTTCTCCCTCGAAGATGGATGCCGAACGTGTGTCGCGTGTGCGTCCCACGCAAGATAACAGTCCTCGCCCCGATACCAAGGGATAAAGGGTGTGCGGGCGCGAAACCACAGCATCGCGACGGCTGCGCGGGAGATTGGAAAACCTGGGCGGGCTGGGCGCGGGTCGGTTACACCAGCGTTTCGATCGCCGGCAGGTCGCCGACGATCGGAGCCAGATAAACCTTGAACGACGCGTCGATGTCGCAGCCGTCGACGATGTACTTCTCATCGAGGTGGCGGGTTTGCGCGGCGACCTCGCTGATGTCGATGGTGCGGTACTCGACGGTGTACGGCGCGTCGCTGGTGCGCACGATGGCGATCGAGCCCGACGGGCGTTCCGAGTGGAACGCGGCTTCGACCGCTTTCTTGCCGGCCTCGCGGGCCTCGGCCTGGTCGACGGGCGAGGCGCAGCCGACGAAAGAGCGCTGCAGGTAGCCGAACGTGTCGGCACGGACGCGGAGCTTTTTCTTGAGCTTGTCGCCGAGCTTGGTTTTAATGAGGTCGGAGAGCAGGTCGCCCAGCGCGCCGCTGCCGGAGAGCTGGACGTTGCCGTGGCTGTCTTTTTCGACCTCGTCCTGAAGCCTGACCATCATGGGGGTCCCGTCCTGGTCGTGGATGCCTTCGGAGACGGCGATCAGGCAGCGGCCGAGCTTGGTGTAGACGCGTTCGACGTCGGCGAGGAACTTGTCTTCGGAGAACGACGCTTCGGGGACGTAGACCAGGTGCGGGCCGTCGCTGGTGCCGTCGCGCCGGCCGAGCATGGACGCGGCGGTGAGGAAGCCGGCGTGTCGGCCCATGACGATGTTGATCTTGATGCCCGGGAGCGCGGCGTTGTCGAGGTTGTCGCCCATGAAGGCCTGGGCGACGAACTTGGCGGCGCTGCCGAAACCGGGCGTGTGGTCGTTGACGGGCAGGTCGTTGTCGATGGTCTTGGGGACGTGGAAGGCCTTGAGGTCGTAGCCCTTGGCCTGCGCTTTCTCGGCGATGATGCGGCAGGTGTCGGAGGAATCGTTGCCGCCGGCGTAGAAGAAGTAGCGGACGTCCTGCTTCTCGAAAGACTCGAAGATGCGTTGGCAGTACGCATCATCGGGTTTGTCGCGCGACGAGCCAAGCGCGGAGCTAGGGGTTTCGGCCACGCGGTCGAGGACGTCCTGCGGCGTGTCGGTGAGGTCGAGGTAGTCGTTCTTGACGATGCCGGCGACGGCGTGATGCGCGCCGAGGATCTTGCCGTCGAAGTCGGCTTCGGCGCGGAGGCCTTCGACGACGCCGACGAGGGACTGGTTGATGACGGCGGTGGGTCCGCCGGACTGACCGATGACGGCGTTGCCGCTGGGCATAAGGAACTCCGGGGAAACGGGGTCTTCGCGGCGGGCAGGGCTTAGAAGGGTGCCGCGCGGTGGGAGTTTAGCGGAAGGGGCGGTGTTCCTCTCCCAGCGGGAGAGGGGGTTAGGCCAGCAGCGCTTCAAGGTCGTCGCGCGTGAGCGAGCTGAGCACGTTTTCTTCGCCGCCGACGATGGCCTCGGCGAGGTTGCGCTTGCGCTTCTGCAACTCGAGGATGCGTTGCTCGACCGTGTCTTCGCAGATCATGCGGTAGGCGAAGACCGGCTTGGTCTGGCCGATGCGGTGCGTGCGGTCGATGGCCTGCTGCTCGACGGCGGGGTTCCACCACGGGTCGAGGATGAAGACGTACTCCGCGGCGGTGAGGTTCAGACCGACGCCGCCGGCCTTGAGGCTGATGAGGAATACTTGGAGGTCCGGGTCGGTCTGGAAGTCTTCGACGACCTGCCGGCGGTTGCGGGTCTGGCCGTCGAGGTAGGCGTATTGGATCCCCGACTCGTCGAAGCGCTGGCGAACCAGCGAGAGCATCGACGTGAACTGTGAGAACACGAGCGCCTTCTGACCCTCGGCCAAAACCTCCGAGAGCATCTCGAGCAGCGCGTCGAGCTTGGCGGACGGTGCGCCGGTGGTGTTGATACCGGCCTTGTCGATGAGCGCGGGGTGGCACGCGGCCTGGCGCAGCCGCAGAAGTGCTTCGAGGACCATGAAGGTGGACCGGCCCAGCGACTTGCCGGCGGTGACGCCGTCCGCGTCGAGCTGGTTGATGAGCGTGCCGCGGTAGTAGGTGCGCAGCTCGTCGTAGACCTTGCGCTGCGCGGGCTCCATCTCGCAGTGGATGGTCTGCTCGGTCTTGGCGGGCAGGTCGGTGAGGACCTGGGCCTTGGTGCGGCGGAGGATGAACGGGCGCAGCGCGGCGGCGAGCTGGTGGAGCGGGGAGGCTTTTTGATTGCCGGTTTCGGATTGCCGATTGTCGAGGGTGTCTGGGGCTTCGTGTTGAGAGGCGGCATCAACCACATCCGGATGGGTGCGGTTTTCGGTTTGATCCGGCGCTTCCTCGCGTTGCTCCTCGGCACTCGGCGTGGTGGGTTCCAGGGACGGCGGCGAATCGGGGCCGAGCTGGTCGGCGTCGATGTTGGCGGTGGCGCCGCGGACGAGGTCTGCGAAGCGGGCATTGGCGCCGAGCATGCCGGGGTTGAGGTACTCAAAGATGGACCACAGGTCACCCAAGTGGTTCTCGACGGGCGTGCCGGTGAGCGAGAGGCGGTGGTTGGCGTTGAGCAGCCGCGCGGCCTTGGCGCTCTGGGAGCTGGGGTTCTTGATCGCCTGGGCCTCGTCGAGCACGGCGTAGTCGAAGGTGACGTCGGCGAGGCGTTCGGCGTCGCGGCGCATCAGGCCGTAGCTCGTGACGATCAGGTCGTAGTCTTCGAGCTTGTCGACGAACTGGGTGCGGTCCGGGCCGGTGTAGGCGAGGACCTTCAATTCCGGCGTGAACTTCTCGGATTCGTCGAGCCAGTTGAAGACGACGGAGCGCGGCGCGACGATGAGCGAGGGCTGCGACTGGTCGCCGCGCTCGTGGACGCGTTGCTGGAGCATGGCGAGGACCTGGACGGTCTTGCCCAGGCCCATGTCGTCGGCGAGGACGCCGCCCATGCCGAAGCGGCGGAGGAAGGCGAACCAGCCCAGGCCGTGCTGCTGGTAGGTGCGCAGCGTGCCGTGGAAGTCGGGGTGCGGCTGGGCGGGGTGGATGCCGTCGAAGCCGCGCAGCGCCTCGCGGGCTTCGCGGAACGGGTCGTCGACGCGTTGGAGGTCCTGCTCGTCGAGCAGGGTGTCGAGCATGGCGGCCTGGGAGGTGCGGAAGCGCAGGTGGTCGCTGTGCAGCTCGCCCATGGCGGTGAGCAGCCCGTGCTCGGCGAGCCACTGCTCGGGGAGCAGGCCCTGCGTGCCGTCGTCCAGTTCGATCATCTGTCGGCCGGCGCGGGCGGCTTCGAGGATGGCGGGCAGCGCGACGACGTGCTCGGCGCCTTCGTCGTCGGTGAACTTGACATCACCGCGCAGCTCGAACCAGTCGATGCCGGAGCTGATGGACAACGCGGGTGGCCCGGCGGTGCGCATGAGTTTCTGGTCGGCGAAGACCGCCCAGCCGTGCAGCAGGAGCCGGCTCACCGCGACGGGCACGTGCTTGGACGGCAGCAACAGCGCCTCGGGCGTGGCGGCGGAGCTGGAGCGCAGGCCCAGGCCGGCGGTCTGCTCGATGGCCTCGCGCTCGGCGCGGAAGTTGCGGCGGATGAGCCGGCGGGCCTCGCCCTCGTCGCCGTGCGTCTCGGTCTCGACGGCGTCGAGCACGGCGGTGGCGGGAGTCGTGTCGGTGTCCGTGTTGGTGTCAGTGCTGGAGAGCAGCGTTTGCATCTCCTCGGCGTCGGCCAATCCGCCTTCTTCCTCGTCACTCGTACTCACACCGGCACTTTCACTTTCTACCCCCGCCGCGACGGGCACGAACCGCCCGGGCTGGGTCGGGCTCACACGCACGCCGGCGTAGTCGAAGCGGATGCGCCCGGCGAGCTGGCTCTTCTGCGTCGCGCCCAGCTCGGCGGCCTGCGCGGTGCCGGGGCTGAACAGTTCGAGCACGGGGCGCGGCTCGATGCGCTGCTCGCGGTAGCCCAGGCCGTCGGGCAGGTCGAGTTCGGGGAGCTGCGGCAGCAGGTACAGGCGTTCGAGGAAGCCGGCGACCTGTTCGTCGGGCACGAGCATGGTGCCGGGCGCGTCGTCTTCGGTTTCTTCAAGCCCTTCGCGTTCGGCGTCGTCGGCGAAGCGGGAGTCGCGGAACTGCTGCACCCACGCGAGCGCCTCGCGGTCGTCGAACCGCGCGGCGACCGCCACGGTCTGGCGTCGGCGTCGGCGGTCCAGGGGTTCGGCGAAGATGACCACGCCGTCCGGCCCGCCAAGCACGAGCAGCGGCGACGTCGCGGGCACGCGCCGCCCGTCACGACGAAGCTGCATCTCCAGGCGCAGCGCGCCCGCCGCCGGCCGGCCGACCAGCCACGGCACCCACGTCGAGACGCGCCCCGGACGCAGGCCCGACCCGGTCGGGGCGCCCAGCGCGTGGTCTTCGCTGCTGTGGGCGTGGCCCGATTCGGCCAGCGGCGCGTCTGCGTCGAGCTCCCAGCGCAGCGGGCGCAGCACCTGCTCGTCGAGGTCTTCATCGGCGATGTTCACGAAGCACCGGCCGGTGTCGATCATCCGTCGCAGCAGCGCGCGTTGTGCGCCGGCGACCAGGCGGTACGTCGCGTGTTGCGTCAGGCCGCGCGGCAAGCGCACCGGCTCGTCTTGCGCGACCCGTCCGGCGCCCAGCAGCAGCGCCGCCAGCTCGCGGTCCACCGGGTCGCCCAGCGTGTCGAGGTTGTCGGACGACAGTTTCAACGGCCGCGGCTTGGACCAGCCCGTGGCGATCGCGGAGCGCTGCTGCAACTCGACCACCATCGCGCGGCTGCGGCGCGACGGTCCGGGCAGCACGACGTAGCAGACCTGGCGCTGCGCGTTGGCCAGCGCGTCCATCGCGCGGGTGCGGGCGCGCTCGGCCTGGGCGCCGGGCTGGAGCAGGGTGAGCCGGCTCATCCAGCGCGGCTCGCCGCGTTTGGTTTCCTGCACGACGCCGGGTTCGCGCTTGCGGGCCTTGGGGGGGCGGGGCTTGAGCTTGGCGAGGTCGGCGATCGTGGCCGTGCCTTCGGCCGGTTCGTCGCCGTGGGCCAGGTCCAGGACGGCGGCCCAGATGTGCGGGCAGAACTGACCGTCCGCGTACGTGTCGCAGGTGCACTCGGCGACGCCTTGCCGCCCGTCGGCCTCGACGGTGACGGTGTGCGTGCCGTCGTCGTCCGTGACGTCCACGGCGAGCAGCTGGTCGTTTTCGGGGCTGCGCCGCGTGACCTTGCCGGCCATCTGCGCTGCGCGTCCCTGCATGCGGACCTTGGCTTGAAAGAACGGAGACCACGAAGGCAGCATCGACATCCTTATCCCCTGCAACAACTCGGGCCGGGCGTCACGAAAAATCCCGAATCGTGAAGGGTACGATGCCTCGCGTGCCGGGGCAATCTCACTTGCGCATGATTCTCCAGACCCCGCCCCCGACCGCCGCGCCCGCCCCGTCAGAAACCGCCGAGATTCTGGAAAAGGTGGTGGAAACCTCGGCCGATGCGGTCCCGATGCCGGACGCGGCGGTGCTGGAGGCGGTCGAGCGGGTGCCGGCGGCGTGGGAGCAGTGGCTGGCGTGGGGCGTGGTGCCGGTGGCGTTCGTGCTGGTGCTGGTGCTCTGGCGGTCGGGGGCGCTGTCGGCGCGGGGCCTGGAGCGGTCGCCGAACCGCCGCGTCGGGCTCTCCGCGTGGGACGCGCTGATCGGGCTGTGGCTGTGGTTCTGCGGCGGGCTCATGGCCGGCGGGTTTCTCGGCGGGCTGGCGTCGAGCGGCGGCGGGTCGTCGGATACGTCGGCCGGCGCATACCACCCCGGGCTGGTGATCGTCTCGCAGGTGTTGGCGTTCGGGCCGCCCGTGGCGTGGCTGCTTTGGCGCTGCGCATCGCCGCGCGGGAAGGCGTCGGCCATGCGTCGGCTGGGGTTGGTGCCGCGTCGTCCGGGGCGCGAACTGGGTTGGGTGTTGATTGCGTTGCCGGTGGGGCTTTTGTTGTCGATGGCGGCGCAGGTGTTTTTCACCGCGCTGGCGACCTGGTGGGGCGATCCGCCGCCGCCGATCCAGCACGACCTGCTCGTCGAGTACGCCGCGATGAAGGACGACGGGCAATGGGGACGCATCGCGCTGCTCACGGTCTCGACCGTGGTGCTCGCGCCGCTGACCGAGGAGTTGTTCAACCGCGGGCTGTTGCAGACGTCGCTGCTGGCGTGGTGGGGGCGGCGGCACCGCTGGGCGGTGATCGGGAGCGTGTCGGTGTTTTTTGCGTTGCTGCACGCGGGTGCGGTGCCGTGGGTTGCGCTGCCGGCATTGGCACTACTGGGCGTGGTGTTCGGGTTCCTGTACGAGCGGACGGGGTCGCTGTGGCCGCCGATGATGGTGCACGCGGGGTTCAACGCGTTGAACGTGGCCTATGTGTTGGGCACGGCGTGAGCGCTGGCGTTGGTTGCAGAACGTGTGCGGATGTTGCGCAGGCTTTGCCGGGCAATGCGACTTAAAAACGGAAACGCGGCGAGTAAAATCGGGGGACTTCGGTGACGGCAAAGGGCCGTGCAATTCCACGATTTCATTCAATCTACAGGGGTGACAAATGCCGGGATTCCGGGCGATCGTCGGGGCCAACATCGGGCACAGTTCACGGGACACGTCGGTGCGCGGCATCGGGCGGGACATCCCCCGGCTCGGCTTTATCGAGTGGCACAAACAGCACTACGGCCCGCTGTTGGAGTTGGGGTTCACGAAGTTTCACCGGCACAACCCCGGCGGTGTGGCGGCATCCGGGCCGATGGAGTTCGACCAGTTCCTCAGGCTCGACGCGTTGGGTCACGGCGGCATGACCAGCGTCGATTGGGTGGCGGGCACACGCTGGCTGCACGATCAGTCGCGCGCTATCGGCGGCACGGTCGAGACGTGTGACTACCTGGGCGCGATCGGGGACACGCCGAGCGTGCGGGCGCTGGTCGCCGATGCGCCGCGTTGGCGCGACTACGTGGCGCGATGCCTGGAGCCGAGTCTGGAAGCCGGCAGCGCGATCGGGTTCGACGCGGTCGCGACGCTGCCGGCGGAGCACCCGGCCATGGACCTGCGCGAGCGGCTCGAAGCGGCGGGCGTCCAGACGTTCGGCGAGGGCTGGCCGTCGCGGCGCAACCCGCGCAACCACCCGCTGGGCGTTGTGTGCATGTTCGCGAACTGGGTCAACGCGCACACGCACCCCCGGGCGGTCGCGCAGCCCGACGGCTGGGCGGCGACGGATACGCAGGTGCGCGGCGAGGTGCGGGTGATCTGCGGCGGCGACCGGGACGCGATCCGCCGGGTGCTCGAGGCGGGCGCGGTTCCGATTATCGGCGATGGCGTGGCGGCGTGGTACGCGGAGGAAGTCGGGGTCTGACGCGGTGGCCGGTGCGGTTACGCCTGACCGCGGCGGCGTTCGGTCTCGATCCAGGAAAGCGTGACCAACGCAAGCACGCCGGTCGAGGGCTCGGGGATGACCGTCCGCACTCGGATCATCCGGTAGACCACACCCTCGGGGCCGGCGGGCCCGAAGTTGAAGCCGAACAACAGCGCTTCGCCGTCGGGCGCGGTGGCGAACCCGAGGATGCGTTCGGGGACGTCCGGCGAGTCGAGCGTCGTAGACATCGCATAAACCTGCCCGAGCGGGTCGTCCGGGTCGGCGACGAGGATCACGGCCTGGTCGCCGATGGTCCGGCCGTCGGGGTCGGTGAGCATCGAGTCCGAGCTGCCTTGGTACTCGGCGAAGAGGTACATGCCCTGCAGGGGCGTCATGTCGCCGCCGCGATAGATCATTCCGCCCATCGGGCTGACGCCGTCGGTGTGGTCGTACTGAAACTCGGGGAAGTCGACCTGCAGGATGCGGGCGATCTCCGGGTCGCCGAGGCTGCGCGTGGTGACGCCGGTGGGGGGCGCGACGGTGATCTGCGTGTTCTGCAGTTGCGATTCGCTCAGGCCTTGGATCAACGTTGGGGTGGCGGTGTCGTTGTCCGAGTTCTGCAGATAGAAGAACCCGCCTTCGAGCATGCCCCACCCGCCGTCGGAGCCGGCCTGGACGGTGCGGACGCTTTCGACGTTTTGTTGCCCGGTCTCGGAGGCCCAGATGGTGGTGGTGTTGGTGGGTTCTTCGGGGTCGATGAAGATGCGGTAGGGGTTGCGCAGGCCGTACGCCCAGGTGAGGTCGTTGCCGGTGACCTGGCCGTCGTTGACGAAGAAGGGGTTCGCCTGACCGTTGATCGGCACGGAGAACTTGGCGAGGGTTTGGTTGCGGTTTGCGGGGTCGGTGCCCATGAACACGGCGCGGTCGGTGAGGTCCACGCCGGGCGCGTTGGGATCGAGGGGATCGATGCGGAGGATGCGCCCGTAGACCGAATCGTCGGCGAGGGTGGAGCCGGGCCCGGGGCTGCCGGCCGGGCCGTTGGCGTTGTTCTGGTAGCGGGTGCCGTTGCCGCTGTCGGCGGAAGAGACGAACAACAGGCCGTAGCCGTCGTCTCCGGGCTGGGCGCGCGGGTCGAAGAGCAGGTCGCCGAGGTTGTGCGCGTGGTGGAACTGGTGGGTCAGCAACACCTCGCGGCGCTGGGAAAAGCCGGCGGCGAGGTTGCCGGGATCGACGGTGTATTCGAAGACGCCGGAGCGGTGCTCGGTGTTGGCCTTGAAGCGTTCGTCGATGCCGACGGGCTTGTAGAGCGGGGCGAAGTCGGCCACGCCCGGGTCGAGGCGGTTGACGCCGGCGAGGTCTCCGTTCTGGATACCTTGCAGGTGGTCGATGCCGGACTCGACGGTGTAGATCTTTCCGTAGCCGGGCGTGCCGGGGGTCAGGAAGTCGGGGTGCAGTGCGACGGACGTCATGCCGATGTCCCGTCCGCGCGGCAGGTCGGTGTAGTCGGTGCCGTCGATGACGGGCGTGGCCGCGACGGTGCCGTCGGGGTGGATCAGCCGGACGTCGCCGGTGAGTTCAGCGAGATACCCCCGGCCGTTGGCGTCGAAGACCAGGTCGGTCGGGAACCCCAGGGCGGCGGCACCGGGTTCCGGCGTGGCGGCGGGCGCGAGGCGGAGTCGGAAGGTCTCGTACGGCTGAAAGTTGACTACCGGGCTGCCGGAGATCACGTCGCCGGACAAATCGTTTTCAGCGAGGGCGGGGGCGCTGCACAAACCAAAGAAGCTGATCAGCGCGGCGTTTCTCAGCCGCGTCAAGCTACGCCGCGCATCGCTGCGCCTTGCCCGGCAAGCCGAATAGGTTGCGCATCGCGCAGGACGAAACCGCAGCAAAGTGTCCGACATCCGTGTCCCGCTCCAGATCGCGTGTGCCCAGATCAAACCGCCGACGGGATCGAGCGCCGGCCGGCCTCACTCTCCCGTTTCAACTATACCGTCGCTGCCGGCCCCACTCTGCGGAACCCGCATCAACCCCAAGAAAAAACCCCGCGGGGAGCGGGGCGTTTCGTCAGGCCGCGTTCAGGTGTCGCCAAGCAACCACCGCGGACTCACTCCGCCGACTCTGGGGCATCCACGGCAAACCCGGCGTCGGCGAGTTGCTCGCGCACCGCATCGACCACGGCGTCGCCCAGCGTCGAGCCCGCCGCCTCGGCCCGCTTCCGCCGCTCGGCGGCGACGTACGCCTCACGCTCGGCGTTGAGCTTCTGGATCTCCGCCTGGAGGTCGGCCCGCTCCTTGGACATCGTTTGCAGCCTGACCTCGCGTTGCTCCATCGACAACCCGCGGAAGCCTTCCGGCAACGCCTCGTCGTCCAGCGTGGCGAGGATCGTGTCGTCCGCCTCGTAGCTGTCCACCAGGTCGCGCCCCGCGTTGCGGTAGGCGCCGCTGGCCTTGGTGGCGGCCCGTTGCACCGCGACCGACTCCGACACCCCGAACGCGTTCTGGTCCTGCACGGCCTGGTTTTCGCGCAGCCGGCCGCGCGTTTCGGCGTCGCCGAACCACAGGTACGTCCCGTTGAGGTCTCGGTTGAGCCTGAGGATGACTTCATCCTGCGGGGCGCTGATATGCACGATCGCGCGGTCCTGGTCGATGTTGAGGTACTTGCCCTCGGCGAGCTGAGCGCCGTGCTGCCAGAAGCCGTCGATCCCGCTGCCGTACGCGCCGCAGTGGATGGTGTTGATGACGACGCCCGCCTCGATGGCGCGCTTGCAGGCCTGCTGGTAGTCCACGGGCCCCTGAGTGAAGGGTTCGTTGCCGGCGATGAAGACGGCCTTGTACCCGCCGGGCTCGTTGGACCAGTCCAGCCGGTTGAGCGCCTCGTCGATGACTTGCCCGCAGTACTCGTCGCCGCCGTTGGTCGTGAGCGCAAAGAGCGCTTCGGACAGCGTGTCCAGGTCGTCGGTGAGCGGGACGACCTGGCGGAGGTAGCCCTCGGCGGCGGGCAGGCTGGTGTTGCCGTACTCGAAGAGCGCGACGCGCAGCGTCGGCGTTTGGCCGTGCTTCTTGGCCCGGGCGAACTGCTGAACGATGGTCCAGAGCTGTGATTTGGCCTGGTGGATGAGCCCGTCCATGGAGTTGGAGGTGTCCAGCAGCAGCGCGACATCCACGGTCGCGCGGACGCCCTCGAACGGCGGTTGCGTGGGTGCGAGCTCGGGCTTGGGTGCGGGTCGTTCAATGACGACGGTCACGTCCTCGCCGGGCGCGATGGTCACGCGGTTCTCGGCCCGAGCGATCTGGGCGAGCCCGGGCAAGACGGCGGGCAGGGCGAGGCACACGGGCACGGTCAGGGCGGCGGCGAGGTTCAATTTCAACGGGAACGGACGCATGGGGGCTCCTTTCAAGGTTCCGACCGGGGCGTCGGCCGGGGCCACAGCAACAAAAAACCCGGAGACACGGGGTCTCCGGGCGGTTGGACGTGGTCGGTGGAATAGAGGTTCCCGAGCGAAGAGAGAATTCGTGTCCGCGGTCTTGGCTTCATCCCGTCGTCAGCCACCGCCAGCCCCAGACACACCCGCAGGCTAGCGCGATCAGCAAGCCACCGGCTTTGGCGAGGACCAGGCCGGCGTGGTCCGGGGCGTAGCGCTGCCCCCAGAAGGCGTGGGCGTGCAATACGACCGACACGCCAAGCATGACGCCCGCGGCGCACCAGAGTTCCGTGCCGTCCAGCCAGGTTCCGAAATACCCCCGGCGTCCGCGGAACGGCACCCAGATCTCGCCGGCCAGGATGCGCCACCCTGCGTAACCCAGCAGCGCGATCGGCACGGCCACGCCGGTGAACCACTGCGTCCAGAACGTTGCCGCCGGGTGGTCGTCAAGCCCGCCGGTCCCGGAAGGTTCCGCACGGTTTGCGACGGGCCGCCAGCCAAAAGGGTCGAGGGTCATTGGCGCGCTCGCTCAAGAGTTCACGCACCGGCAGGACCTTCGCCCTTCGGCGGTGCAGGCTCTGCGTTGGCTTTGGCCTTCGCCTCCGCGTCGCGCACGGTGCCCAGCACCTCGGGAAGGTCGATGCCGGCCTGGTTGGCGAGTTCGTGCATCGGCGGCAGCGAGCCGATCAGGCCGCGCAGGAAGTTGCCGGTCGAGCCCGTGCCGTTGCCGTCACTTCCGTTGCCGCCGTCCCACACGGTGATCTTGTCGATCTTGAGGTTCTGGATCGCTTTGACCTGCTCGGCGACGAGTTCGGGCAGCTTCTCGACGATCAGCAGACTCGGCGCGAGGTCGGGCCGGTCCTTGCACGCGGCCATCAAGCGGGCGTAACCCTCGGCCTTGGCGTCGAGCACCTTTTGGATACCTTCCGCTTCGGCGAGGTACTTCGCGAGCACGGCGTCGGCTTCACCCTTGGCGACGCGGCGGATGCGCTCGGCCTCGGCGTCGGCGGTGATCTCGACCTGCTGGCGCTCGATCATCTCTTTCGCGATGACCTCCTTTTCCATCCGCGCCAGCTCTTCCTCTTTTTCCGCCATCAACACGTCGCGGCTCGCTTGCGCCAGCGCAACGTCGCCGCGCCGGCGTGCCTCGGCCTGACGCTCGGCGAGCGTCGCCTGCGAGTCGACGATCTGCGCCTTGGACTTGTTCTCGCCGTCCACCGCGGTCGCTTCGAGCTCGGCGACGCGCATGCGCTGCTGGGCCTCGGCCTCCTTCTCGCCCTGCACGGCCAGCGCGCCCTGGCTCGCCATCGCGATGTCCTGTTCACGCTTGGCCTCGGCCTCGCCGCTGATGCCCTGGGCCTCGAGCGACGCGACCTTGATGCGCTGGTCGCGCTCGGCCTGCTTCTGCCCCATCAACGACTGGGCGACCTGCTCGGACACGCTGACCTCGCGCTCGCGGTCGGCGGCCGCGGTGCCGATCGCGCCTTCGCGGTCGGCCTGGGCGGTGTCGATCTTTGCCTGGTTGATCGCCTCGGCCGCGGCCTTCTTACCGAGCGCCTCGATGTAGCCCGACTCGTCCGTGATGTCGCGGACGTTCACGTTGATCATGTAGAGCCCGATCTTGTTGAGCTCAAAGTTGACGTTCTTGTTGACCAGGTCGAGGAAGCGTTCGCGGTCGGTGTTGATCTCTTCGATGGTCAGCGTCGCGATCACCAGACGCATCTGCCCGAGGATGATGTCGCGGGCCTGCAGCGCGATCTCCTGCTCACGAAGCCCCAGCAAACGCTCGGCGGCGTTCTGCATGATCTCGGGCTGGGTGCTGATGGCGACGGTGAAGGTTGAGGGAACGGCCACGCGGATGTTCTTCTTGGACAGCGCCGACGTGAGCTCGATGTCGATGGTCATTGGTTCCAGGGACAGGTACGCGTAGTCCTGGAACACCGGCATGACGAAGCCGGCGCCGCCGTGGAGGCACTTGGCGGTGCGGGCGCCGCCGGCCTTGCCGTAGATCACGAGGATGCGGTTGGGGGGGCACCGGCGATAGCGGCGGACGAAGAAGACCGCGAAGCCGATCAGGATTGCCAGAACGATGGCGACGAGGATCAGCGCCCCGGCTCCGCCGAATAGCCCGCTTCCATCCGGCTGGGCGAGCAACGGTGAGACTTCCGCGAGCGTGGTGGTCAGGTTGGCGTGGGCGTTGGTCATGGCGTTCCCCAGCGATGGTGAAGAGATTCGGAGTTGACGGTCGGATGTTACCGCCTGCGGGTCTCGCGGACGGGGGAACCGACGGCCCGGCGTTGGCAAAGCTGCGGCGCGGCGGAGAGCCAAACGACCGCTCGCAACCGTCTCGCGCGGGAAGTCCCCTAACCGTGTGCGGGGAATCGGCGTTGTGGCCGGTGGCCATCTTGGTAACCTTGGCAGTGCATCTCGGCTGTCCCGTCGCGCAGTGGCGCGTCACGGTGATGCGATGTCGGGGGCGACGGGGGATGTGGATCCGTCGGCTTCTTTAACGGTCATTCGACCCCACGAAACAGGGAGGACTTGAACCATGTGTGGACGATTCATTGGCGCGGCCGGTGTCGCGGCGTTTTCTTTGGCGGGGCTTGGTGCGGGCACGGCGTCGGCGACGATCCCCTACGGCGGGTTGGCCCCCGGGACGCCGACCTTGGGCCCGGGTCTGGCACCGCCGAGCATCGTGCCCGGCAAGGAGTATTCGCACGACCTGGACCACGAGATCACGGCGGTGGGCACGGCGCTCGACCCCAAACAAATCGTCGCGTGGGACGGCTCGGGCGGCGTGGCGAACGGGCTGGACTTTTCGCCGCCGGTGTTCCCGACGGTGCTGGTCGATTTCGAGATCGACGCGATCGCGAACCACGCCGACCACTTGTTCAACGAACTGCTGGCCGACGATGCGCACCTGCTGTTCTCGCTGGACAAGGACTTTGTCGGGTACACGCCCGGGCCGACGCCGATGACGATCCCGTCGGGCCCGGCCGTGCTGCTGGGCAACGGCAACACCGTCGGCGGCGCGGGCGAGATTTCTTATGAACTCGGCGTGTTCGGGGGCGCGAACGGCCCGGACATCCAGAGCACCTGGGCGACCCAGGCCGAGATCAACGGAATGCCGCTGCCCGACGACATCGACGGCCTGGAGATCTGGGGTCCCGAGCCCGCGTTGGTGGCCGACACCGACAAGCTCTCGCTGCGTCTCGACGCGGCGACGGGGTTCGCCGGCCCGCCGGTGTCGGTGTTCAACGCCGACGGCACGCCGTACATCGACCTGCCGACCATCGAAGCCGCGGTCACGTCCCTGCTGGGCGCGTTGCCCACGAGCGTCGAGCCCGACGACCTCAACCTCGACGCGCTGATGGTGCAGGACATCATCGGTGAAGACACGTCATTCGACCGCGACCCCACCGGCGGTCCCGATACCGACCGCATCATCTTCAGCATCGACCAGATCCCCAACCCGGCCGACCCCGACGGGTACTACGCCACGGGCTCGGAGATCTTTGTGCTTGATCCGACGGGCGCGACGTTCCTGTCGCACGGCGGCCACCTCTGGGACCACGCCTACGCACTGTCGACATTCAGCTTCGGCGTGCCCGGTCAGCAGAACTTCGGCGCGTTCGACATCGACGCGATCGAAGCGGTCGGCGAGGGGGTCGTGCCCGAGCCGGCGGCCGCGGCGCTGCTGCTCGGCGGTTTGGCCGTGCTGGTCAGCCGCCGGCGGGACGTGTGATGTACGCGTGTTGCTTCGGACCCAGCCGCAGCACGAACACCGTAAACAACGCGCGGCCGTCGCCGCGGAGCCGACGCTGAAGTGCGTCCGGCTCCACGGCCCGGCCGCGCGTTTTGACTTCCACCACCCCCGCGTCGTGGTCGGCCAGCCAACGCTTCACCGTGCGCTCCCGCCAGGGCATGTCGGCGGCGACCTCGAACCAGGCCGCACCGTGCGACCGGAGCCGGGCTTGCTCTGAACGCGTCGGTATTGCGGTGTGCGAGCTTGCGTCCGATTCGTCGCCGGAGTCAAACGCGGTTTGGTCCGCGGTCAACACGCCCAGACCCGGGTGGAGAGTCGGTAAACCAAAGAGATGGAGCACTTCGGCCCGCTCCACCGCCGGGTCGGGGACCACGAGGTATTGAGCCCGCCCGGCGACGGGAAGGTCGGTGGAAGGCACGGGCTTTCCGGAGACTTCGAAGGTCGCGGCCGCGTCGGGGTGGTTGCGTGTTTGGGCGTCTTGTCCGTCCGTGGTTTCGTCAAAAGTCAACACCGCGCACCTCGAGGCTTCGCGTCGCAGCGAACCGCCGTACCACGTCGCCTGCGTGAGCTTGCGGCGTCGGCCCGTGCCGGTCGGCTCGCTCGTGAAGCACAGCTCGCCGTCGCCGAACACATCGCGGACGGCCGACGCGTCCACGCCCGGCGACAGCTTGACCGCCGCACCAGCCGCCGCCTGGATCAACGGCCGCATCTGCGTCGGCGACGGCACGAGGTCGTTCAGCGCTAAAGTCCGGCGTGACGCGGTGTGGCCGGCGTCGCGCACCCGCCGCGCGGGGTCGAGGTGGATCAAACGCCCGGCGACGGATTCGGGGGGCAACGCCGTGACGTCGGCCTGCACGACCGCGCACCCCGCGTTCCGCGCGGCCATCCATGCCCGCGCCGCATCGACGTCGTACGCGACCACATCGCAGCCGGCCGCGACGAGCGCCTTGGCATCCAGGCCGATGCCGCAGCACAGGTCCACCACGGGTGCGCGGTCCGTTGGCATTGCGCAGCCGGCGTCGGCGAAACGTTGCGCCTTCGGACGTGCGGCCCGCCAGGACGTCGCCTGTTCGACACCGTCGGGGTCGGCGACCAACGCCTCGGCCCCCTCGCCGAACAGCGTCGGGCCGAACTTCGCCACCGCTTTGCGTCGCGCCGCGACTAGTTGAAGAGCCACGCGGACCGCGTCGGCGTCGGCCTGCTTGCGCAGGCGCGCGAGGTCGGCCGGCGACGCCGGGTCCGCTTTCGCCGCGGCCTCTAACAACGCCGGCCGGCCCGCCACCGACTCCCACAACGCCTTGTCGAGCTCGCCGCCAGACATCGCCCCATCCTCGGCCGGACCGGGCCGAACCGCAACGACCCGCCGAGCCCGAGCCTCGGCCCCATAATCGCCCGGTTTTGGGACCCAGAGAGCGGTTTCGTTCAAGCGTGGCGACCGAACCGCCGATGAATGAACAGTGGTCGAGACGTCGGCCACGGCCCGTCCGTCGCCCCCGAGAGGTGGCCCCATGAGCACGATCTCCACCAGCGTCGCCGCGGGCGTCGCCCAGTCGGCCCACAACGCCCAGCAGGTGTCGCGCCAGCGCGACAAGGCCCGCAACGACCGCGCCGCCGACCAGGCCGAGTTCTCCAAGCTCATGACCGAGCGCCTCCACGCCCCCGAGGACGCCGAGGACCCCGACGCCGAACTGCCCGACCGCCAGGCGCCCGGCTACGAACAGCTCTACGACCTGCCCCACGACCTCCCGCCCGGTGCCGTGCCGCCCAACGGTCCCGACGCGGTGGACTCGGCCGACGCCACGCCGCCCACGCCCGTCGCCGACTTCCATCATATCGACGTGCAGGCGTAACCACCCGCCAACGATCAACCTTCCCACCGAAGCCCACGTTCTCTGAACGTGGGCTCTCCTATGTCATTCCGCTCAACCCCCTCGAAAAACCCCAACACCCACCGAACCCCGCGTCACCACGCGGTACAATCGCCGCATGATCCTTGAACTCGCGCTGGCGATCGTCTCGGTGTCGCTCCTCGCGGCCGCGGTCGTAGCCGTCCTGCTGTACCGCCTCTGGAAACACGCCCAGCGCACCGTCGCCGAACGCGAACGCGCGATCGAGGGCTACGCCGACCAGATCGACGCCGAGCAGCAACGCGTCGCCACGCTCGACAAGGAACTCGCGCTGGCCAATCAGGCGCGGGCCGACTTCGATCAACGGCTGAAAGAAAACGAAGCCCGCTTCCAGGACGCGCTCAAAAAGGCCGACGCCGCGGCCCAGCAGACCTTCAAGGCCCTCGCCGGCGACACGCTGAAGAACGCCACGGACGAGTTTTTAAAAAGGGCGGAGCAGACCTTCGCCGGCAAACAGAAGGACGCCAGCACCGAGCTCGACAAACGCAAGCTCGCCATCGAAGCGCTGGTCAAGCCCGTGCAGGAAAAGCTCGCCGAGGCCACCCGCGCCATCGGCGAGATCGAGAAATCGCGCAAAGAAGCGTACGGCGGCCTGCGCCAGCAACTCGGCTCGATGCTCGAAGACCAGAAACGCCTGCGCGACGAGACCGCGAACCTCGTCAAAGCGTTACGCCGTCCTGAAGTCCGCGGGCAGTGGGGCGAGCTGCAGCTCCGCCGCGTCGCCGAGTTGGCGGGGATGGTGGCGCACTGCGACTTCGTTGAGCAGGCGCATGTCGATTCGGGCTCGGGCGGCCTCCGCCCGGACATGCTGGTGCAACTTCCGGGGGGGCGGGAGATCGTGGTGGACGCGAAGACGCCGATCACCGCGTTCATCGACGCCGCCGAGGCGATCGAGGACCACGACCGCGAGGCCGCGCTGCAGCGCCACGTCCGCCACATCGAGGACAAGGTCGCCGAGCTGGGCAGCAAGCGGTACCAGGACCACTTCCGGACGGCCGACTTCGTGGTGCTGTTCATTCCGGGCGAATCGTTCCTGTACGCCGCCGCCCAGCGCAAGCCCGAGCTGATCGAGAGCGCGATGAACCGCAACGTGGTCATCGCCACACCGACCACGCTGGTGTCGCTGCTGAAGGTCGTCGCGCTGGGCTGGCGCGAAGAGCAGATCGCCGAGAACGCCAAGCAGATCCGCGACCTCGGGCAGGAGTTGCACAAGCGCGTCGCCACCGCCGTGTCGCACCTCTCGAACCTCGGGCGAGCGGTCGGCAAGACGGTCGAGCACTACAACAAGTTCGTCGGCAGCTTCGAGACCCAGGTCGTCAGCCAGACCCGCCGGTTCAAGGAACTCGGCGCCGATTCGCCCAAGGAACTGCCGGCCGAGGGCGAGATCACGATTGTCGAATCCTCCCCGCGCGAGCCGCGAGAGATGGAACCACAGATGAACGCGGATGAACGCGGATAGTCTTTACCGCCTTCGTGGTTTCGCAATGACCTGCCACCCGTCTTCGTATATCACGGTTCCCGGGTCATGCGTTTTGATCATGCGGACATGGAATCCGTGCTCCTCAAGAAGACCGGCGATGTTTCTGACTTTCTCGATTGGACGCTGGGCTCGGGGATGGAACCAGGCGATTGCCCGCTGATTGCCGGATTCGCGCAGACAAGCGGGAGATTTCAAATGCATGCGGAGCCAGGACAATTCTTGTTCTAAGCGCTCTTCTTCGTGGACCGACAGCGTTCCAGTCTCACGAAGCTCGAACGCTGCCTGAAAAACACCCAACTCAGAGTGAGATTGTGGGTCCTGCTTTAGAACGACGAAGCGGACAAACTCTAATCGGCGTTCATCCGTGTCCATCGGTGGTTCACAAAGCTTCACACCAACGCCGGCAACTCCTGATCCACCTCCGGGAAGTACCGGCGGATGACCGAGCAGTCGAAGTGCTCCCGGATGTCGTCGGCCGGCTCGCGGTCGAGCAGGAAGCGGAAGCAGGCGTCGACGACCTGGCTGGGCGGGACCCGGCCGTGGGACCACAGGTCGTAGTCCTGGAACGACAGCGTGACGCGGTGGGTGTGGGTCCTGCCCTGGTCGAACACGCGGACGTCGTACGCCCAGTGCGTGGCGGTCTCGGTTTCGGTGCCGACTTCGATCTCGGGCATGGTGCAGAGTTTACGCGGGGCGCGGGGGCTCAGTTCATCGAAGAAGCCCACGTTCGCTGAACGTGGGCTTCGTATAGGGTTTCATCGGTTGATTACGTGGTTCAGTTGAGCACCAGCGTGCCCGGGCCGAACGCCTCGCGGAAGTCGAAGACGTTGTCGAAGTCTTCGAGCGTGTCGCCGTCGGTCTTGTGCATCATGCCGGCGTCAACCATCGCGAAGACGATCCGGCCGAAGTCCTCGCAGCGGTGGATGCCCCAGTAGCGCAGCACGGTCAGCGCCATCATGCCGTACTGCTCGATCGCGTAGTCACGCAGGCCTTCGCAGAGCTGCCGACCCGACACGTGGCGGGACGACTGCACGGGGTCGTCGAGCAACAGGTCTTCGTCGTCCTCGTCCATCTCGCCGTGGATGCCGCGCACCGTCTGGTCCAGCCCGCGCTGAACGAACAAAAACGCCTCCAGCGGGTACTTGGTCTTTTTCACGATGTCGAGGAGATCGACGGACGGCATGGCGGCATTATAGAGCAGGTTGCCCGAGAAAAGCCACGGCAAGGAAACCGGTATTGAACGACTTCACGTGCGGGTGAACGTTCGTGTCCTGTTTGCCGGTTGTTTTCTTTCCTGTCTTAACGTTTCAGAACCCGCCGGCCCGCATGTCGTCCACCGAACGTGGGAACGGGTACCGGGCGAACAGGGCGGTCGGGGCGCTGTCCCACATCCACACAGCCGGGTAGACGTCACCGGTAAAGTCGGCCTCGGCCATCACGCGGAGCACCTGTTCGAAGCTGGGCTCGGTGCCGTCGGCACCGACCAGCCGGTTCGCCCGCGCGCCCAGGAACGACACCGACGCTACGGGCAGCCGGTCCGTCCGCCGCGACAGCATGCCGCGGACCACGCCAAGGCCCTGGCCCAAATCGTCCAGACTCATCGTGTCGTTCTCGGTCGGACGCAGAAGCGCGAGGCACTCGACGGTGTCGAAGTCGTACTTGAGCACGGTGGTCTGCTGTCGGCCGACGAACTGCCGGGCGTGCTGCGTGATGGACTCGGCGGTCCACGGCGAGGCGGGCAGCAGGGCGGCGAGCTGGCCGATGATGCCGTGCGCGTTGTTCTCGGTGTTCACCGCGCACACCAGCGAGCGGTACCGCCCGGCGAGCAGGTCGTCGAGCAGGTGCTGACCCCACATGATGCGGATGCGCGGCGTCGCGTCGGGCCTGGACGGGCTCTTGCCCTCGGGGACGATGACGAGCTTCTCGGTGAGGTTCTGCTCGGAGACGAGCGTGTCGCCGTCGCCGTCGTAGATGCGTCCGGGGTTCGTGGAAGTGGTGGTCATGAGCGGGCTCGCGGGTGGAGGGGCGGTCACAGTTTACGGGCATCGCGGCCAGCGATGCGCTAGCATGGCCCCGCGATGAGCGACGCCAACCGTTTTGCGAACCTTCCGCCGGTTGCGCCCGAGGTGTTGCAGCGTCGGCGGGAGCGGGTGTTCCTGGTGATGGCCGGGCTGTTCCTGGGCACGCTGGCGATGCTGAACATCCTGGGGGTGACGCGTTTCATCAAGCTCGCGTCGGTGCCGATGGGCTCGGGCGATGACACGTGGACGCTGACCTTCGCGGTCGCGGTGGGCGTGCTGCCGTACCCGGTGACGTTTCTGTGTACCGACCTGATCTCCGAGTTCTACGGCCGGTCCCGGGCCAACTTCGTGGTCTTCGTCGGGCTGATCCTCAACCTTTGGGTGTTGTTCATTCTCTGGCTGGGCGGCGTGCTTCCGGGGTGGGAGGCGGTGGATGTGCAGGGCGACCTCGTGCGCGACGCGGCGGATCGGCTGCCGCTGTTTTATGAAGTCCGTCGGGCGACGCTCGCGGCGGTCGGGGCGTCGATGATCGCGTACCTCGCTGCGCAGTTCATCGACGTGCAGGTCTTCCATTTCTGGAAAAGGCTCACGAATGGCAAACACCTCTGGCTGCGTAACAACGGCTCGACGCTGGTCAGTCAACTCGTTGACACCGTGGCAGTCATCCTGATCACGTACCTGACGTTCAACGTGTTCGACCCCGAGAGCCCCAACGGCCTGCCGATCAACGATGCCCAGCCGGTGTGGTTCCAGTTGGCGGTGTCGTTCATCCTCGCGGGGTACGTGTTCAAGCTGGTCGCGGCGCTGGTGGACACGCCGATTATCTACCTGGCGGTGAAGTGGCTCTCGCCTTACCTGCGGATCGACCCGACGCAGAACCACGAGCACGCGGCCGCCGAGGAGGCGCAGCAGGCCGGCGGGTTGGGCATGTTTGCCGAGCGGCACGAACGGGGTGATGGGTAATGGCATCACCGGCGGATGACGACAAGCGAGCGTGGCGAAGACGCCTGCGGACGCTGCGGGATGCGTTGGACGAGCCGGCTCGACTGAGCGGCGGTGACGCGGTGCGTGAGCGCGTGCTGGCCCTGCCGGAGGTCAAGTCGGGGATCACAATTTTGGCGTACGCGTCGGACAAGTCGGAGGTGCCGACGTACACGCTGATCGAAGATTTGCTGGCGTCGGGCATCGCGGTCGCGTTGCCGGTGATCGAAAGCGCCGAGGTGATGTCGGCGTGCCGGATCGACTCGTTGAAGGATTTGGAGCCGGGGAAGTTCGGGATTCTCGCGCCGCGGGCGGCGATGCTCGGCGAAGATCGCCGAGTGGCGTCGCCGGAGGTGGCGCTGGTGCCGGGCCTGGGGTTTGACGGGGGTTCGGGCCATCGGCTGGGGCGTGGGGCCGGGCACTACGACCGCTTTCTGGCAGATCGTCCGGGGTGTTTCACGGTGGGGATCGCGTTCGACGAGCAGGTGGTGGAAGGACTTGTCGTCGAGCCGCACGACGTGCCGATGCGGGCGGTGGTGACGCCGTCCCGGACGCTGCGGTTCCCGGTCGAGCGAGGTTGACCCCAACGACGAAACGTCACACCGGCAGGGTTACACTGCGGCCACCCGGTTTGTGACGATCACCATGCTCGATCAGGTCCGACAGCTCGGCGCGGCGGTGCTCGAACGGCTCGAGGCGTTCGGCGTGTTCTCGCGCTTCGCGGGGGCCGCAGCGCGGTGGACCTTCACCGCCAAGCCCGGCTCCACGGTCCGCCTGCTCATGCCGCAGATGTACATCGTCGGGGTCAGCAGCATCTCGGTCGTCGCGTTGGTCGGGCTATTTGTGGGCGCGGTGATCGGGATCGAGAGCTACGAGCCGCTGGCGCAGATCGGGCAGGAGTCGCGGCTCGGCGGGGCGATCGGGCTGTCGGTGGTGAAGCAGATCGGCCCGGTGCTGGCGGCGGTGATGATCGCAGGGCGAGTCGGCGGGGCGGTGTCGGCCGAGCTGGGTACGATGCGCGTCACGGAGCAGATCGACGCGCTGCGGGCGATGGGCACGGACCCGATCCGGTTTCTCGTCGTGCCGCGCGTGCTGGCGTGTGTGTTGATGCTGCCGGTGTTGACCGTGTTCTCGAACCTGCTGGGCATTTACGGCGGGTACCTCACGGTCGTCGTCGGCTTCGGCGTCGATGGCGGGGAATACTGGGACTTCTCGGCGTACCTCATCGATTCGTGGGACGTCATCACCGGACTGATCAAGTCGGTCGTGTTCGGGCTGCTGATCGGCCTGATCGCGTGTTTCAAGGGTTTTCATTGCGAGGCCGGCGCGTCCGGCGTGGGGCGCGCAACGACCGAGGCCTTCGTGACCGGGTTTATCGCGATCATCATCGCGAACTTCTTCCTGGCCAAGTTCCTCAACGAGGTCGATGCGCTGCTGCACGGCGTGACGTCGCCGATCTGAATCCCAGACCGCTCGGCATACCACATCGGGTTACGGCTGCCAGTCCGCCAGTTCTTGGTCGGATGCGAGGGTGACGTAGTGGCCCCCGTGCTCCCGGGTCAGGTCTTCGAGGGCAAAGCTGTCGGCGTCGATCATCACCGCGTCGAGCCGGACGCCAGATGGGGGCAGGAGGTTGGCGACCGCGCGGGCTTCCGCCTGGTCAACTCGCCGGGCGGTCACCAGGATCAGAACCTCTGGGTCGTCGTTGAGCGCGCGCTGGGTCGCGCTGATCAGGGGCGACCCAGCAGCGTTGGCGGTCAGGTCGGCCAGGTCCCGGCGTAAGGCCTCGGTGTCCACCCGGTCCAGCGGGCGTTCGTCGAGCAGCGTGTCGAGTTCGCCCTGGGCGCGGTTGGCGATGAGCGTCACGGCGACCGCAGGATCGCCGCGGCGCAGCCCGTCCAGCAGCAACGGGTTGACCGACGCGAGTTGGTCGGCCGTGAGCGTGGTTGTGTCGTAGACCACGGCTACGCGGTTGGTCAGCGGCAGGCCCAGCACGTGCGGCGCGGCGATGGTGTAGGGGTTCGCGTCGGGGTCGAATTGGAACGTCTCGACGTATTGCGCTTCGGCCACTTGCTTGGCGTCGGGCCTGCTCCACATCAGGTAGACGCCGAACCCGCACAGGCCGAGCACCCCGCCGACCACCGCCACGAAGACCAGGACGGTCGCGGCGCGCACCGCGTGGCGTTTGACCGGGGCCATGGGGATCACGCGGTCGTGATCGACGGTGATCGTTCGGCCCGACGCGGTGCGGTAGGTCTGTTTGCCCTTGGGTTCGGGTTCGCGGGAGCGGGATCGCGTGGGTTTGGTGCGTGTTGTCGAAGCACGTCGGCTGGGCTTGGAAGGCGAATCGGGGCGGCTTTGCGGTTGAACCGGCGCATCCGGGCGTTCGAGGCGCTCGGGCCGATCCGCCGCGCTGTCGGGGACGGTCATGAGCGTCCCGCAGTCGCTGCACCGACACACCCCGCCGGCAAACCCGCGGTCCAGTTCGAGCAGCGTCTCACACCCCGGGCATTGCAGATCGATCGTGGTCATGGTCACTTGAAGGAACTGCGGGCCAGACGGTCACGGCGCTTCGCCCGTCCAAACGTAGTACGCGCCCGGCGGCAGCCCGAACCCGGGCGTGGCTTCGGTCAGGTTCAGTTGCAACAGATTGAGTTGCACCGCCCGCGTCTCGGAAGCCCCAGCCAACACGCCGGATGACGCGTACGCGGAGCCGGGTTGATCGAGCGGGCGGTGGTAGCGCACCAGATCGGCGTGGGTGACGCCCGCGAGGCGTTTCGCTTCGTCGAACGCGTCGTGGATCCCGCCGAGTCGGTCCACCAACTGCCATTCCAGGGCCTTTCTCCCGGTGACGACGCGGCCGTCGGTGGCTTGCGCGAAATGTTCTTCGGGGATCTCGGTGCGGTGTTGCCGGACGACACGGAGGAACCCGGCGTAAAAGTCATCGACCATCACCGCGAGGGTTTCACGCTGCTCGGGGCTCAGGTCCGACAGCGGCGAGCCGGCGTCCTTGTTCGGTCCAGACGTGATCGCGTCGAGCGACACGCCCCAGCGCTCCAGCGCCGGTTTGACCGACACCGTTTGCAGGATGACGCCGACCGAGCCGGTGATGGTGGTCGGCTGGGCGAAGATCACGTCCGACCCGCAGGCTAGGTAGTACCCGCCCGAGGTGGCGAGGTCCATCATGACGGCGACCGCGGGCTTGCCCGTGGTCTCGCGGAACCGCACGAGTTCCCCGTACATCAGTTCCGACGCCGTCACCGTGCCGCCGGGCGAATTGATGCGCACGACCACCGCGGCGACGTCACGGTCCGCCGCCGCGCGGTTGAGCGCTTCGGCAAACGACGAGACGGGGTTGGGCTCGGTGTTGAGCAGGCCGCGCCGCGTCGTGTTGGTCAGCAGCCCCGACACGTCGATCAGCGCGACCTTGCGTGAGCCCCACCGCCCGTCGCGCAGGACCTGCGTCTCGGTCAGGCGTTGATCGCCGGGACCCAGGCCCACCACGAACGTCGCGCGTCCGCACCCGGTCACGGTCAGCACGAACAATAAAAGCAAGACGACTCGGCCGATCGACATGTGTCCATCGTACGTCTGTTTGAAAATCTCAGCGCAGCGGGGCCGGGTCAGCGGGCAGGCACGCGCCGCGGGTGCGGATGATCTCCTGATACCGGCGGAACGAGTCCTTGGGGATGCGCTCCTGCGTCGCGTAGTCGATGTAGACCAGCCCGAACCGCTTGCGGTAACCCTCGGCCCATTCGAAGTTGTCCATGATGGACCAGTGGAAGTAGCCGGCGCAGTCCGCCTCGTCCTTGACCACGGCGTTGCGCAAGGCGGCGAGGTGTCGGTCCAGGTAGTCCACGCGGGCGGCGTCGTGGACGCAGCCGTCGGACGCGACCCAATCCATCGAGGCGCAGCCGTTCTCCGTGATGTAGACGGGCAGGCCGTACCGCTTGACCGCGTGCTTGACGCCCCAGCTCAGGCAGTCGGGCGTGACCGGCCAGTCCATCATCGTGACCGGGTGGCCGACGGGGCGCTCGACTTCGGCGGGTCGGCCGTCGTCGCCGGCGCGGATGGTCTTGCCGTTGTAGATGTTCATGCCGAAGAAGTCGATCGGCTGCTTCATGACCGCGAAGTCATGCTTGTAGCCTTTGGGCATGAGGTGCCCGAAGTGTTCGTCGAAGCCTTCGGGGTATCGGCCCAGGATCGCCGGGTCGCCCATGAAGCCGTAGTGGAAGATCGACACGTCCGGCAGGTCCAGGTCGAAGGTCCAGTCATAAGCGGCGTCGAGGTCCGTTTGCGCCGTGCTGGCGGGAATGCCGATCTTGCCCGTGGGGGCGCAGCCGATGCGCGGCGCGGCCTTGCAGTGTTCGCGCAACTCCTGTACCGCGCGGCCGTGCGCCATGAGCGCGTGGTGTTGCGCGACCAGCACCTCGCCGATCGGCAAGACCCAGCCCGGCGCGTGGATGCCGTCCCGGAGGCCCAGTCCGATGAAGCACGCCGGCTCGTTGAGTGTGAACCAGTTCGTCACGCGGTCGCCGTAACGCTTCGCGATGGTCGCGGTGTAGTCCGCAAACCAGTCAGGCATGTTGGGGTTGAGAAAACCGCCCCGGCGTTGCAGCGCGTTGGGCAGGTCCCAGTGGAAAAGCGTGACCCACGGCTGAACGCCGCGCTCGAGCAACGCGTCGATCACGCGATCGTAGTATTCCAGCCCCGCCTCGTTGGCCGACCCCGTCCCGTCGGGGAATAGGCGAGACCAGGCGATCGACAAGCGATACGCCTGAAGCCCCAGGTCGGCCATGAGCGCAGCGTCGTCTTCGTACCGCTGGTAATGGTTGCACGCGACGTCCCCGGTGTGGCCGTCGGCCACCTTGCCCGGCCAGCGCGACAAGACGTCCCAGACACTATCGGACCGCCCGTCGGCGCGGGCGCCGCCCTCGATCTGGTACGACGCGGCCGCCGCACCCCAGAGAAAACCTTCCGGGAATGTTTCGCTCATTCGGAAAACCTAGCACGTCGGACCCAGTTGTGGCAGGCCGGCCCGGAATCCCCGACAATCCCCAGCCAGAACCCCCAACGGGGGCGTAGCTCAGTGGTTAGAGCAGGGGACTCATAATCCCTTGGTCGCGGGTTCGAATCCTGCCGCCCCTATTCAGCGTTCGGGCCGAACGAGGCCCGTTGACCCCTTAAAACCCTGTAGAAATCGTCCGATACCTCCGATATGCCGGAGCCTGGGGCAGCGTGGAGTGTCGGCGATCCGCCGCGACGGTTCGGGTGCGTCCTGGCCCGAGCGGTGGGCGTTTTAACGTGGCTCGTCACGTCTGGCATCTCCGCTCAGGTCGGCGACCCGTGGGAGACGCCGGTCGTCGAACGACGCGACGTGGCCCCCGGCCACCTGCCGCCCCGCACGACCCTGTGGTGGCGGGACGCGTCCCACCGCCGTTCGCCGGCTCCGGACGCGACCTGGCACCCCCAGGCGTTGCGGTCGAGTCGCGTGAAGGACCCGGCGTTGCGCGAGTGGGTCGATGTTATCGACGTTCAGACCGTGGACCACCCGAAACACGGGTCAGTCGTGTTCGCATTGGACCGCGGCCGACTGGGCGGCGGTCCGATCGTGCCCGGCGGCGCGAAGCTCGTGGCGATGTCGCCGCTGACCGGCCGGGTCGTGGACGCGTGGTGGTTTGATCCGCCGTACGACGTGTCGCCCCAGGCCGACTTTCGTTGCGTCGCCATCGACCTGCGTCACCAAGCCGCGTTCATTCACGACGCCGGGACGGACAGTCTTCTTGTCCTCGACTTGGCGACCCGGCGAGCGCACACCGTCTTGGCCGGCGATGTCGGCGTCGGCGTTCGACTCTTTGTGGGGGGCGACGAGGCGCTCTACCTCGAACCACCGACACACCTTGAAGCACCGATCCGCCGCGTCCCCGTTTCCCTGCTGCTCGATCCGCGGCTCGATCCGGGCGTGGTCCGACACTTTGTCACGGCTACTTCGCACTGGGTACCAATGATGAACGACGACGCGACCGCGCGTCCCGATGAGGAACAGACGTGGCTTTCGAGCGAGCCTTCAGGCGATGCTCCAGGGATCGGCGACGAGATCACGTCTAGTCCACGGGGTATCGTGGCGGGTGCCCACCCGGAGCCCGACCCTGTTTTTACAGAGGAACCGACGCTTCGCATCGTTGCCACGGGCTCCCCGCGCCACTGGGTCCGCGCCGCGTGGTGGCGCGTTGTCCGAGACGCGGACCAAGCGACCCTGGCGCGGGAATCGGCGCGGGCCCACCGTTTCGGGCTCGCCTCCGAGTCCGTCTTGTCGCCCGGGACACCGCCCGCCGATCCGGCCGTAAACGGAACCGCACCGTAAACCTGCGCCAAGATCCGCGCGGCAGGACCGGCAGAACCAAAAAACCGCCCATCACGATCGCCCTTGCAATACCGCATGGAATCAACCTCGCGACCCACCCCCTGCGCCTCGTTGCGCACGAAACCGGACGCTGAACCCGACGTGGCCCAGTCGGCCGCCCCGGGCGCGTGTCCCGCAGTCGTGCCGATCGATCGTCTTTGGGGAACGCGTATGTCGCGAGTCTTTGTCTGTCCGTGGGTGTGGGGTTTGGCGCTGATGCTTCTCGGGGTGCTCACGCTGATCGCCACCGCCAAGGTGACCATCGAAGTCGATGACGGCGGCCGGGTCACGGTCACCGATCCGGATCAACGCGTCACGGTGCGAAGTACTGCAGGCGATGGCCCGGCAGCGCCGCCGCCAACGTCTGAACCGAGCGAACCGGATCCAACGCCGTCGGCCGGGCCCGTTTCGTTCGCGCCGGGCTTTCCCGATCTGTGGGACGTTTCGCTCGAGCCCGATCAGGAACAGGCGTTATCGATCGCGACCCCGCAGAGCTGGCCGGACGACGCGGACCTGCTGGTGCTTGCCTGGTCGGAAGATCGACGCGCGATGGTCGATGGTTTTGTCGTTCGGTTCCACGCGTCGCCCGTGCAACTGCCGGTCGGCGTAATGGCGGGGCTCCCGGCGGGCCGTGTCGAGTTGCAGGCGCTGTGGCGGCGGGACGGGCAGGTCGTGGCGATGGCGCGGCATGCTTTGGTGGTCGAAGGTGCCGACCGCGACGCGTCGAGCGACCCGGGCCAGGACGCCGGCGGTGCCGATCTGGGTCCGCAGCGCGACGACGACGGGTTCACCGATTGGCCCCTGCACCCCGAAGCCCGCGCCATCCACGTCGCCAGCGCCGGCGACGACCGCAGCCACGGCCTGGACGCAGACCACCCCGTTCGCACCCTCGCCCGCGCCAAGCAACTTGTCCGCAACGGCTACGGCGACCACCTCCTGCTCCGGGCCAGCGATACGTTTCACGGCGGCTTCGGCCACTGGACCCGCTCCGGGCGTGACCGGCAATTCCCGCTGGTCGTCGGCGTCTACGGCCAAGGCGACCGACCGACGATCCTCACCGACGGCGGCGGCTTGCTGCACACCACGGCCGGCTCGCGGGTCGACTTCCTGGCGATCCAGGGGTTGCGCGTCGTTGCGGCTCGGCGTGATCCCGACCGCGCCGACTTCCGCCCCAACCAGGTGCCGTACCGCGAAAAAGGGATCGGCTGGTACGCGAACGGCACTTTCCTTCACCTCGAGGACTGCGTCTTCGACCGCTTCGGGCTGCACCTGGTGCTTCAAAACGGCCGGGACAACATGCTCCGCGACGTTGTTCTGCGGCGCAGCATCTTCACCGACGCCTGGTCGCACTGGGACGGCGACCGCGGCGGGCACAGCGCCGGCATCTACGCCCAACGCGTCAACGGCCTGACCGTCGATGAATGCGTCTTCGACCACAACGGCTGGGCCGACGACGCCGACGGCGGCCTCCGCACCAAGTTCAACCACAACCTCTACATCCAGCACGACTGCAAGAACGTGTCCGTCACCGACAGCGTCATCGCCCGCGGCGCGTCGTACGGCCTTCAGCTGCGCCCCGGCGGACGCGCGACCGGCAACCTGTTCGCGCGGAACGCGCTGGGCATGTACCTCGCGTTGGCGCCTTCCGTGGTGGCCCACAACGTCGTCACCGAGAGCGACAACATGACCGACAAACCCGACGGCCGGCGCGGTTACGGCATCGAGACCTGGCCCGTCGAACACGCGCTCATCGAGCACAACCTGCTGCTGACCAAGACCGGCGACGCGAGTTGGGCCGGCGCGATCGAGATTACCGAGTTCGGCTCGTGGTCGGAACCGGTCAACGGGTACCGCGTGACGGTACGCCACAACACGGTCGTGGGCTGGCCGCGGGAACACGGCAAGCGCAGCATCGTTGTCCGCGACCGCAACGCCGATGTAAGCGACGAACAGAACGTGCTCGATGCCGTGTCGGGCGGCGAAAGGGACCCGCGTTTTGTGGACGCGGCGATGACTCTTGACCGCGCGGCCGACGGCAACTTCGAAGCTTGGCTCGACCGGTCCCGCCGTCGTCCGCGGCGCACGTGGGAGACGGGCCTGACGGCGCAACACATCAACGATCAACTTTTCGCGGCGTACCGGCTGCGTTCGCGCTGACGGACACGTTTTCTTTCGTGATCGCGGGCTCAGGCCTTGCACCAAGCCTTGTCGTAAATCGCCGCCAAGCCGAGGTGCGCCGCCGACTCCGCGGGCGACGCCAGGGGCTCGTCCCACGCTTCGATCAAGACCCGTCGTCGCAGTTCGGGCAGGAGCAGCGCCGCCGTTTCCTCGCGCCATGCGTCGAAGAAGGCCGTGTACCGCGACATCTCCGAGACGACGACGACGCGGTGCGGCCGCAGGAACTGCACCGCATTACTCACCCCGATGGCCAGCAGACCGATCATCGCCGACACGGCCGCGTCGTCCGCCTCGGCGCCGCGCCCGAACGCGCTGCACAACTCGGGCAACGTGCGGGCTGTGCTCGCGCCGCGCGCATGCACAAAGGCCGTGGAGGCGATCCGCTCCAGGCAGCCGGTCTGCCCGCAGAAACAGCGCGGTGTATCGACCGGCAGCCGCGTGTGGCCCAACTCGTTGCCGCCAATCACACACCCACGGTTCGGTCGGCCGCCGATCATTACCGACGCGCCCATGCGTCCGTCGCCCAACCGGATGAACAGAACCTCCTCGTCCGACGCCTCGGTCTTGCCTGGCGGTTCTAAGGTCCGGCCGTGGCCGCCGGTCAGTTGCCAACGCGCCGCCAACGCGTGTCCGTCGTTATCGATCATGGCCGGCCGGCCGATCCGTTCGACGGCTGCGCGGACGCTGCGAACGGCCGAGTGCTCATCACGCCCGAGGTTTTCACGGTCGATCAAGCCGGGCGTCGTGACCGCGATGCCCAGCGTGGCGTCGTTGACTAACCCGTTCAGCGCGTCGAGCCCGACGCCATCCGCCGGGCCGCGCCACGCGGCGCCGACAGCCCGGCCGAGCAGGTTGACCGGTCGGATGCTCAGATCGTGTCGCTCCGTGTGGGCCGGGTGGCCCTGCGCCGCCACGCCCAGGATGTGCCGACCCGCGCCATCGATCTCGAGCGGTCGGCGAGGCCTTCCCTGTCCGGTCGCCCCCGCCTCGGGATCGCACTCCCGCAGGAGTCTTTTGTCGATCAGCCTGCCGACCGCCTGCCCGACCGAGTTGGGACGGGCCCCCAACGCCACGGCGAGTTCCGATCGGCTGACCCGCCCGCGGCTCCGAACGACCCGCAACACGTCGGTTTCCAGCCGATTGAATAGAGTTGCAAAATCAATCACTGCAGCAATTTAACATGTTTTTCAATCTTCTTGCCATTTAATATCGTACAAGTTATTATTTTGTTTTGCCCGCGATTCTTGCGAGAGACCCCATGACCACCGCTTTCCGATCCACAGCCACCGAACGGAACCCCGCCACCGTCCGCGAGCACATCGACACCCGCGTCCTCGCCCAGCCCGAAGAGGTCAACCGCGCCGTCGCCGCTGAGATCGCCGCGCTGATCCGCCAGCGCCAGGCCGAGGGCACCCACGCCGTGCTGGGCCTGGCCACCGGCTCGACCCCGACCGGCATCTACGGCGAGCTCATCCGCCTGCACAAGGAAGAAGGCTTGTCGTTCAAGAACGTCGTCACGTTCAACCTCGACGAGTACTGGCCGATGCAGCCCGACGAGCTGCAGAGCTACGTGCGGTTCATGAACGAGCACCTCTTCGACCACATCGACATCCCCGAAGAAAACATCAACATCCCCGACGGCACGCTCTCGGCCGAGGACGTCCCCTCGTTCTGCGCCGCGTACGAAGACAAGATCGCCGAGGCTGGCGGCCTGGACATCCAACTGCTGGGCATCGGACGCACCGGGCACATCGGCTTCAACGAGCCGGGCTCGACCATGGACTCGCGCACGCGCATGATCTGGCTCGACCGCATCACCCGCCTTGACGCCGCCTCCGACTTCTTTGGCCTCGAACACGTGCCCAAGCGGGCGATCACCATGGGCGTCGGCACGATCATGGCCGCCCGCCGCGTCATCATCGTCGCCTTCGGCGAGGGCAAGGCCCCCATCGCCGCCCGGGCGATTGAAGGCGAGGTCACGCCGGTCGTCGCCGCGTCGTTCCTGCAGCAGCACGACAACACCACCTTCTTCCTCGACGGCGCCGCCGCCGCGTCGCTCACCCGCTTCGCCACGCCTTGGCTCGTCGGCGACTGCGCGTGGGACGACGCACTCATCCGCAAGGCCGTCACCTGGCTGGCGATGAAGCTCGACAAGCCGATCCTCAAACTCACCGACGAGGACTACAACGAGCACCACCTCCAGGGCCTCATCGCCGAGCACGGCCCGGCGTACAACATCAACGTCAACGTCTTCGGCGTCATGCAGCGCACCATCACCGGCTGGCCCGGCGGCAAGCCGCAGGACGCGCAGCGTCCGACCACGCACATCGTCAAGGGCGACGGCACGTTCCCCAAGAGGTGCCTCATCTTCTCGCCGCACCCCGACGACGACGTGATCTCGATGGGCGGCACGCTCATCCGCCTCGCCGACCAGGGGCACGAAGTCCACGTCGCCTATCAGGTCTCCGGCAGCATCGCGGTGTTCGACGAAGACGCCGTCCGCTTCACAGACTTTGCCTCCGATTTCAACCGCGCGTTCGGCATCGACCAGAAACAGACCGACGCCATCGAAGACCACATCGAGAAGTTCATCAAGAATAAACAGCCCGGCCAGGTCGATTCGCCCGAGACGCAGAAGATCAAGGCGCTGATCCGACGCGGCGAGGCCCGCGCCGCCGGCCGCGCGTGCGGCGTGCCCTACGACAACCTGCACTTCCTGGACATGCCCTTCTACGAGACCGGCACCGTCCGCAAGAAACCCATCGGCGACGAAGACGTGAAGATCATCGTCGACCTGCTCAACAAGCTCCAGCCGCACCAGGTTTATTGCGCCGGCGACCTCTCCGACCCGCACGGCACGCACCGCGTCTGTCTCCAGGCGATCTTCGCCGCGATCGAGCAAATCAAAGACCAGAAGTGGTACGACGACTGCGAGGTCTGGCTGTATCGCGGGGCCTGGCAGGAGTGGGAGCCGGAGCGAATCGAGCTCGCCGTGCCGATCAGCCCCGAAGAATTGATGCGCAAGCGTCACGCGATCTTCAAGCATGAGAGCCAGAAGGACAAGGCGCTGTTCCCCGGTAACGACCCGCGTGAATTCTGGCAGCGGGCCGAGGACCGCAACCGCGCAACCGCCGAGGTCTACGACAAGCTCGGGCTCGCGGAATACGAAGCGATCGAGGCGTTCGTCAAGTGGGACGGCCGGCCGGTGACGCAGTTGAACCCGGTGACGACGAAACTCGCTGCGGCGAGGTAGTTGGCGCCGATTCAATCAACTTAATCGCGGCCCGCGTGGGTCGCCGGCAGAGCGGAGAGCGTTTCCTTCCTTTTTCTGGAGGTCGCTCTGATGCTGAAGGTGTGTGTGTTGTGGGTGGCGGTGTGTGGTGGCGTGTGGGGTTTGTCGGGCTGCGGGACCAACACGGCCGAGCGTGTCGCGTGGTACGAGGTTCGGCTCGCGCAGGCGCGGTCAGTAGCGGAATCGATCGACGAGGGGCTGGACCCGGCGCTCGAGCAGCTCGCGGTGCTGCGGGCGCAGCTCGACGCCATCGAGGCGCGGCACCCGGGCAGCGCGTTGGCGAGCGAACTGCGGTTGGCGGTGGAACGCGCGGCGCGCGTGGTCGAGGCGGCGAAGCAGCGGCGGGCCGAGGCGTTTCGGGTGGTCGAAGAAGCCGAGGCCGCGCTCGAAACGCTGCGGCATCCGGGCGTGGGTTGGGGCGACGAGTTGGTCGCGGCGGGGCGGTTGGGGCGCGGCGTGGCCCCGATGACCGGGTCGGCGGCGCCGTGGGTCTATCTGGGTTCGACGATCCTGGCGGCGGTCGGCGGGTTGTTCGTGCGTCGGCCCGGCGACATCGCGGTCAAGGATGCGAAGCAGCGCGAAGACGCCGCGTGGGACGCGGCCGACGAACAGGCGTTCGAGCGCGGCCTGCGGATGGGGCGAGCGGAAGGAGCGCTAGCGGGCCTGCGTCGGGAATGAAGCGACACCGCCCGGAACTGAAAACCGCGGACCCGTTTGCTTCGTTTTCTGATTACGACAAACGGGACCGTTTTCGCATGGAAGCCAAGGATGGCGTTCGCGACGGACCGGGAGGAGCGTAAAAAAACGGAGCTCACCAGCTTGACGCCGGGAGCTCCGCGGGGTGGGTGGGGCGGGTTGGGGTCGCTTCGCGAGCGTGTCGCATTATAGCGATTGGTCAGTTCTTGACCTCGTATTCCGCGTCGATCACGTCGTCGTCGCTGGAATCGGCGGTTGAACCGGCTTCAGCGGCCTCGGGGCCGGGTTGAGCGCCGGTCCCAGAGGCCCCGGCAGCGGCTTCGTACACGGCCTTGCCCAGTTCCTGGCTGTCGGCCTGGAGCTGGGTCAGGGCCGCCTTAATCGCGTCGGCGTCGTCGCCCTTGACCTTGTCCTCGACGTTGGCCAAGGCGGACTCGATCTTGCCACGGACCTCGGCGTCGACCTTTTCGCCGTGCTCCTCGAGTTGCTTCCGCGTTTCGTGGACGACAGCTTCCGCCTGGTTCTTGAGGTCGATGACCTCGCGCTTCTTCTTGTCCGCCTCGGCGTGGGCTTCGGCGTCCTGCTTCATGCGGTTGATCTCGGCCTCGTCCAGGCCCGAGCTGCCTTCGATCGTGATGTCCTTCTCCTTGCCGGTCGCCTTGTCGGTCGCCTTGACGTTGAGGATGCCGTTGGCGTCGATGTTGAACTCGACCTCGATCTGCGGCACGCCGCGCGGGGCCGGCGGGATGTCTTTGAGATCGAACTTGCCCAGCGTGCGGTTGTCGTTGGCAAACTCGCGCTCGCCCTGAAGCACGTGGATGGTTACGGCGTTCTGGTTGTCGGCCGCGGTGCTGAAGGTTTCTTTCTTGCTGGTCGGGATGGTCGTGTTCTTCTCGATCAGCTTGGTCATGACGCCGCCGAGCGTTTCGATGCCCAGGCTGAGCGGCGTGACGTCGAGCAGCAGCACGTCCTTGACGTCGCCCTGGAGCACGCCGCCCTGGATCGCGGCGCCCAGCGCGACGACTTCGTCGGGGTTGATGCTCTTGTTGGGCTCTTTGCCGAAGATCTCCTGCGCCATCACCTGGACCTTGGGCATGCGCGTGGAACCGCCGACCAAGACGACCTCGTCGATGTCGCCGACGGAGAGGCCGGCGTCCTTGAGCGCGGTCTCGCAGGGCCCGCGCAGGCGGTCGAACAGGTCGTCACAGAGCTGCTCGAACTTGGCCCGCGTCAGGTTGATCATCAGGTGCTTCGGGCCTTCCTGCGTCGCGGTGATGAACGGCAGGTTGACCGCGGTTTCCTGCTGCTGCGACAGCTCGATCTTGGCCTTCTCGGCGGCCTCCTTGAGGCGCTGGTGGGCCATCGGGTCGTTGCGCAGGTCGATGCCGTCGGACTTCTTGAACTCGTCGGCGAGGTAGTTGATGAGGCGTTCGTCCCAGTCGTCGCCGCCGAGGTGACCGTCGCCGTTGGTGGCGAGGACTTCGAACACACCGTCGCCGACGTCGAGAATGGAGACGTCGAACGTGCCGCCGCCCAGGTCGAAGACGACGATCTTCTCGTTGGTCTTGCGGTCCAGGCCGTACGCGAGCGCGGCGGCGGTCGGCTCGTTGATGATGCGGTCGACCTTGAGGCCCGCGATCTCGCCGGCCTCCTTGGTGGCCTGACGCTGCGAGTCGTTGAAGTACGCGGGGACGGTGATGACGGCGTTGGTCACCTTCTCGCCGAGGTAGTCCTCGGCGGTCTTCTTGAGGTTGCCCAGCACCATCGCCGACACTTCCTGCGGGGTGTAGTCCTTGCCCTTGGCCTGGACCTTGACCAGGTCGTCGCCGGTGCCGACCACTTCGTAGGGCACCATGCGCTGCTCGGCTTCAACTTCGCCGGCGCGTCGGCCCATGAAGCGCTTGATGGAATAGACGGTGCCTTGCGGGTTGGTGACTTGTTGTTGCCGCGCCGGCTGGCCGACGAGGCGGTCGCCCTTGTCGGTGAAGGCGACGATGGAGGGCGTGGTGCGGTTGCCCGAGGCGTTGATGAGGACCTTGGGCTGGCCGGCCTCCATGACGGCGACGACGGAGTTGGTCGTGCCCAGGTCGATGCCGATGGTCTTGCTCATGGTGTGGGTTCCTTCCTGGTCGGGCCCCGGTGCCTGTCCCAGACTCATCGGCCATCTCGTGCGGGCCGGCCTGCCTGGGACCGTCGGTGCGGGGCTATCGGGACGTTGTGCGGGAAAACACGGATGCGGGCACGGCCGCACCGCGCCCGGCGGACAAGGGAGGCAAGCGCGGTGCCAGTGGAAAATACGCGATTCCGGGCCGTCACGGCCGGTTTGTGCTGCCAGCGGTCGGCTCGGTCGGTCCGGCGCTGTCAGGTTGGCAGGCCCGGCCGACGAAACCCCGCCCCGCGTTGAGCCGCTCGCGCGGGGTCTGGGCGGGTCCGGGCGGCCCGGTATTGCCCCGTGCGGCGGTGTTGAAAACCCCTTGTTTGCTAGGCCGATTTGACGCGGGGTGACAAAAACGGCAGGATTTGCCGCATCAAACGCGACCCCGCGTTGGTCCGGGCTGGAATCGCTCGGGAAAAACAGGGGTTTGCGGGACCGGCCGCTCGTGATCGCCGCCGCCCGCCGCCCCGTCCTCTCTGTCACGGAGGAACCGCATCACCGGGCCGCGCCGCATCCATTTGGCCGGCCCCTCGCAAGGAGAGCACCATGGCTAAGAAAAAGACGACCAAGAAAAAGGCCGCGGCCACCAAGAAGGCCCCCACCAAGGCCGAGGTCTACCGCACCATCGCCGAGCAGACCGACATGACGCGTAAGGACGTCGTCGCCGTGTGCGACGCGCTCGAAGGCATCATGGTCAAGTCGCTGAAGAAGAACGGCGTGTTCAACCTGCTGGGTCTGGCGAAGATGACCGTCGTCAAGAAGCCGGCCACCAAGGCACGCAAGGGCATCAACCCCTTCACCGGCGAAGAGATGATGTTCAAGGCCAAGCCGGCCAGCAAGAACGTCCGCGTCCGCGCGCTCAAGAACCTCAAGGAACAGGTCAACTGAATCTTCGGCGTGCCCGGGCGCTCCGACCCGCCGCGCCGTGACGAGTTTTTTGATTTCCGTACCGTTTCCGTTTTGGTCCGTGACAGACCTCGAACCCCTCGCCGAGTCCGGCGGGGGGTTTGTCGTTGGGGGCGGGGCTGCCGGTACAATGAACGGATGATGCAGCGAGCGTGGTCGCGATCGTTGGTGTGGGGCCTTATGTGCTCGTGCGTTCTGGCAGTGTCGAACGGCTGCGAGACCGTGCCGACCGCAGAGCGCCCGCCGATGCCCGACGAGACGCTCGACGACATCCGCAGCGCGGAACCGCCGGCGACGGGCACGATCTACGAGGTGCCCGGTGAGTCTGTCATCACCGCCGACGCCGCCGCCGAGGCGCGGGTGACCACCGTACTCATCCCGCTGGACCGCGGGATCGATCGGGCGTGGGCGCTCGCCGACGAAGAAGTGGTCCCCGCCCTGACCCGCGGCGTGTGGCACGGCAACGGGCTGCGCGTCGGGCTGCTGCCGGCGAGCCGGCTCAACGACTTCATCGACGCGCTGCCCGAGACCTGGGACGACCGCCAGCAGCGCATCGTCGCCGGCCCGACGCCGACGCCGCTGGTGCGTTCCCGGCCGTTGCGCGCCGCGTTTTACGCCGACCTCACCGTCCCGCCGTTCGCGCCCAAACGCGAAGAAGTCACGGGCCACCGGCTGCACCTGCTCATGTCCGTGCGCCCGCAGCCCGGCGGGTTCTGCCGGGTCGAGCTCACGCCCCACCACCACAAGCCGCGACAGATGCTCCGCCCGCGCACCGCGCAAGAGAAGCTGCTCGACGGCCGGCTGTTCGAGGAACTCGCGATCCGCCTGGCCGTGACGGGCGACCGCTACCTCGTGCTGGGGCTGGCCCGCGACCCCTGGACGCTGCCGCCGGACCAGCGCCCGGGCGCTCAGGACCCGGAGGAATTGCCCGACGACGCCGGCGGTGGCGAGCCGGTCAACGCGGTGGACGCGGGCGCGGTGGACGTCGTGCTCCAGGCCCAGCACCAGGACGGGCCGGCGATCCCCCCGGCACCCACCATCCCGCTGCCCCTGAACCTCGGCCGGGCGCTGATGACCCAGGGCGTGCCCGGCGGCGAGGCGCAGATCGTGATGCTCATCCGCCTGCGCCCGATGCAGTAACACAACCGCGCAAAACGCGTGGGGTGATGCGAAACGTCAAGGCGTCGGCACGTCGGCCATGAGTTCGTAGGCCGCGGGCTCTTCAACGAGCTCGCGCAACGCCAGCACGGCCATCGCGGTCTCGGCGGCACCGCCCCAACTCCCGTCCTCGAACTGCGACGCGAGCAACCAGCGTTGCGCCCGGTCTCGCAACTCGCGCCGCACCCGCAGCCCGTAGCCGGTGTCGTGCAGGTGGGCCAGTGCCCAAGGCAGCGCGGCGCGGAACCGCCCGGGCATCGGGTTGTTCTCGGTGTCGAGATGGATCCAGAGGTAGGCGTCGCCGAACTGCATCGCTTCACGGGCCATGGCACGGTCGGCCGGATCATTCAACAGCGGCAGAACCATCTCAAGCGTCAAGCGTGACATGACGCTGACCGCCGGATCGCTGGGCATGACGTCACGTGGCAATTGGGCCACCTGGTTTTCTGCGGTCGTACCCAAAGAAGTGGCGGGCGACGCCTGCCACGGGTCGGGCCAGCCGCCGTCGGGGTGCTGTTGCAGCACGAGATACGCCGCGAGCGTCCGCCAGGGCACGGTGTCGGTGTCACGCTCAGATGCGTCGTCCGAGTCGAATCCCGCGTTGTGATGGTCCATACGCGTCAGCGCGGCGACCGCGGCCAGCGTGTGGAACGCGGTCGCGCCGTCGGCGGGGCGGTGCGTCGCGGGGCCCCACCGGCCGTCGGCGTTCATGCCCGGCCCAAGTCGGCGCCACGCTTCGGACGGGCTGAATTCATTCGACCACGCGAGCACCGTGAACGCCGCGGGAAAGGTGCCGAGCGGTTCCACCGACCGCAGCGCCGCCCGTGCCTGTTCCCATTTCGCCTTTTGTTCCTCAGAGTCGAATGCGTGTTCGAACCCGGATTTGTCGGGTGCAAGCGCCAGGACCGCCAGCGCCGTGGCCGCGTGTTGGAGCGGCGGGTTGTCCGCGTCCAGCGGCGACTCCCAGTGGGTCTGATCTTGGTGCATCGCCCACAACGCGGCGCGTCCGCGCTGCCAAGCGATGGAGGCGGGCGAGACGGACACGGCCGGCGGCTCAAGGGCCGGTGGCGGAGACGTTTCTGCCTTGGATTCTCGCGGATCGCTCTTGGGCACATCGCCAACGACGGGATGGCCGGGCGGCGGACTTGGCGACGCAACCGGATCGGTGTTTGCGATGACTTCGGGGGGAGGTGCCAGAAGCACGTCGATCGCGCGGAGCGCACGCCGCGCGTGGGCACGGTCCCGGTCGTTCAGGCCGTCGGCGTGGAGTGCCTCGGCGTAAGCCCGCCGAGCGCGGCGTAACCAGGACGCGCGGTCCGCCTGCCCGGGGCGCAACGCCGTATCGACGTGCAGCCTCGCCTCTTGCAGCAGCACCTGCCCGGGGTTGCCCGGGTCCACCGCGCTGGGCGCGTTCCAGACGACCTCCGGCGACTCCGATAACACGAGTTGCGCCCGCGCCGACACCGCTGCGACACAGAGCGATGCCACGCCACCCATCCACAACCAATTTCGGAGTGAGCGCACGCCGACCTATCGGCCGTTCAAGCCGGGGCTTTGACGCCGTTCGAACAAACCGGGCCAAACGCCATACGTCGCGCCGTCACCCGCCGCCCAGACCGGCCGAGTCGGCGACGCCGAGGTTCTGATAAATCTGCCGCGTCGCGTCGGACTTGTTCAGCGTGTAGAAGTGCAGCCCCGCCACGCCGCGGTCCAGGAGCTGCCGGCACTGCTCGGTCGCCCAGTGCACGCCGACGCGCTTTACCGCCGCCTCGTCGTCCCCCGCGCGTGCCAGCGCCCGCAGCAGCGCCGCTGGGTAGCGCGAACCCGCCGCAAGCTCGGCCATGCGCCGCATGCCTTTGACCGACGTGATCGGCATGATGCCCGCCAGGATCGGGATCGTGATCCCCGCGAGCGTGCAGCGCTCGCGGAAGTCCTCGAAGTCGTGGTTGTCGAAGAACAGCTGCGTGCAGATGTAGTCCGCGCCGGCATCGACCTTCGCTTTGAGGTGGTCCATCTCGAGCATGCGGTTGGGCGTGTCGGGGTGGCCTTCCGGAAAGCCCGCCACGCCGATACCGAACCCGCGCGCATCCGGGTGGCCGTGCGTCTCGGTGAATTTCTTGATGTAGCCGATGAGGTCCGCCGCGTACCGGCACGCGTCCCTGCCCCGGTCCCAGTCCGGCTTGTCGCGCGGCAGGTCGCCCGATAGCGCGAGGATGTTGCCCACTCCCTCGTCCGTCCAGCGCTGCAAAATCGCGTCGAGGTCCGCGCCGCTGTGGCACACGCAGGTCAAGTGCGGGATCGTCGGCGTGTCGGTCTCGCGCTTGATCCGCAGCACCAGGTCGTGCGTGAGGTCCCGCGTTGATCCGCCCGCCCCGTACGTCACGTCGACGAAGCTCGGCCGCAGCGCCTGCAACTCCCGCACGGTCGTGAATAAATCCTCCGCCGCCTCAGGGGTTTTGGGCGGGAAGAACTCGAACGAGAACGTCGTCTCCGTGTTGGCAAAGATGTCGCGGATGTGCATGCGGCGGGCATCGTAGCAGGGGATGGCGTTATGCCGTCGGTTTCGGCATATCGTGCCGCCGTGCGATGCGACCTGATCATCCCGGCCCGCAACGAGGCGGATAACCTGCCCGCGCTGGCCGCGGCGCTGCGCCCGCTGGTCGAAGACGGCACGCTGCGTCGCGTGGTGCTGTGCGACAACGCCTCGACCGACGGGACGGCCGACCTCGCGCGGGACGCGGGGCTCACGGTCGTCCACGAACCCCGGCCCGGGTACGGCGGCGCCTGCCTCGCGGCCTTGCGGCACATCGCGGAAGACGCGCCCGAACTTCCGGACACCGTCGCCTTCCTCGACGCCGACCTCGCCGACGACCCGGCGATGCTGCCCGCGCTGCTCGAACCGCTCGCCCGCGGCGACGCCGACCTGGTGCTGGGCCGACGCGTCCCGCAGCAGCGCGGCGCGCTCGACCCGCACCAGCGCTTCGGCAACCGATTGGCCTGCGTCCTGATGCGCCTGCTCACCGGCCGGCGCTACCGCGACCTGGGGCCTATGCGGGCAGTCACCTGGGACGCGCTGCAGCGACTCGATATGCAGGACCGCACCTGGGGCTGGACCGTCGAGATGCAATACAAGGCCGCCACGCGTGGCCTGCGCACGCTCGAGATCGACACGCCCTACCGCCGACGCCACGCGGGCAAGAGCAAGATCAGCGGCTCGGTCACCGGCAGCGTCCGGGCCGGCGTGGTCATCATCCGCACGCTTGCGGCGTTGTGGTGGCGGGAACGGGCGGGGAGAACTTCTTAGAGCGTGGCCACGAAGCCCTGAATCGTTCGTGTGTCCGTCGGCCGCGGGCGTCTAAGATGTCGTGGTTCAGACCCCCCCCGGGAGCATCCCATGCCTCGCCCCTCGCACCGTCAGCGCGGCTTCACGCCGCTCGAAGCGCTCGGCGTCCTCGCCATCCTGCTGCTCATCGGCGTCCTGATCGGCATCCTCTTGCCCGCCTTGGGCACCGCGCGCCGAACCTCCCGGCAGATGCAGAACAACACCCAACTCCGCGGGACCACGCAGGGGCTGTTTATTTTCGCGCAGGGCAACAAGGCCGCCGGCAACGACGGTTTCTACCCCGGGCTCGATCCGCGCGGCATGGTGGCACCGGGGTCGGTGGCCGGCCAGGACGGCGCGCGTTTCACCGCGCCGCCGGGCACGCCCGCGAACGCCCTTGCGCTGCTCATGGCCGGCGACTTCATCCCCGCCGGCAACGCCGAATACTTCCTCAACCCTGCCGACCCCGACGTCATCATGCCCGTCCCCGGCGACCACCTGCAGCCGCCGACGCCCGAACAGCCGGGCCACTACTCCTACGCCTTTCTCGATTACGGCGGCGCGGGCGCGGGGGTCGGGCAGGCGCCGGTGTTCCCGGGCCGGGCCGCGGAATGGAAGGAGACCGTCAACACCCGGGCCGTCGTCCTCGGCGACCGCAACACCGGTGGCGACACCGAGGTCGGCTCGCGCATCAGCAGCGTGTGGACCGACCCCCACAGCGGGCAGTGGCGCGGCGGCGTCGCGCGCAACGACGCCAGTGTCGCCACCGAACCCTCCCCGGTGATCGACGGGCTCAAATACGGATGGGTCATCGTTGACCGCGACCACTTGTTCGAAGACGACCCCGGCATAAATGCACGCGGCGGCGTCGGCCGGGACCCGGGGGGGCTTGCCGACAAGGACGCCGACGTCGCCAACGCGGACGCGTTTCTGCACACCGGCCCCCACGACGCCGACCCCGACGGGCGCGCCGGTCTCGCGGCGGCCGAATGAAGCGAAGACTGCGGCGTCCGGTTCCGCCTGTTGCGGATCGGGGTCAAAGGAACTGCCAGTCGTTCGTGGTGTACGAGTACACCCACAGCGCCGCGTTCACCAGCCCGTGCGACCAGATCACCGGGCCCAGGCCCTTGCGTTTTTCGTCCGGCAGGCTTTCACGGTTCGTGTACCACACCATCCAGCACCACACGATCCCGCAGGCGATGCAGCCCAGGTAGTCGCGCGGCATGTGGGCGAGCATGAAGATGAACGTCGACGCCGCCGTCGCGAACACGGTCACGCGCCCCAGCGGCGTGTTCGCGAGCTGCGCCGTAAACGCCGCCGGCTCGGACTGGGCCTTCACCACCGCCGGCTTGGTCGCCACCGCGTCGCCCACCGCCGGCAAATCCGCGGCGACCTGGAGTAGCCCCGTCTTCGTCAGCCGCCACCGGTGCATCCCACGCAAGAGCGCCGAACGCACGAACAGTTCTTCAAACAACGGCACCGTGATCGACATGCCCAGCCCCCGGCAGGCGAACACGACCCAGAACAGCCCCGCCCCGACCGCCATCAGCTCGCCGAACGGCTCGCTGTCTTCCAACGGGACCTCTTTCAACTCACCGAAGAAGAGCGTGTTGTACCCGTACCCCAACGCCACCCACGCCGCGGTCAGCAAGAGTGCCGAGGGGAGCACCGTCCAGTGGAACCGGAAGTTGAGCTCGGGCGTGAGCTTGCGGTACCGCCAGAGCAGCCAGAGGATAACCGCGTTGATCACCAAGTAGATGGGCAGGTACGCCAGCGCCGCGGCGCGGTCGCCTCCGGGCACGAACGCGGTGAGCGTCAGCCCGACGATGTACACGAAGTACGGCACGACGCGCGGGTGCCAGGGGTTGGCCGCCATGAACGCGTCGAGCTTCTCCAAGCGGGTCGGCGGCGGGTTGGTCTGCGGGTCGTTCATGGGCAAGTACGGCGTGAGTTTGGGATCGGCACGATAACGATCCGGCAACAGCGATGCGTGCCCGGTTTCCGGGTGCCCCGGTTGCTCACGACCGTGCTAGTGCCGAGAGCCCTGATTCATGGTTTCAATCAGGTCACGTCTGAATCGCCGCGAAGCACGGTCGCCAACGACCGCGGCACCCCCGGAACCATGCTTTGCCGCGCATTAGAACACATTGCGAGATGAATGCCTTTTAGCTGCGACGCGCCGCGTCGCTGTTTCGTTGTCAATCACCGGTGACACCTGCGACGTGGTGCGTCGCAGCTAAGAGGCAGAAAGGATGCAGAATGCATTAGATTCCGCCCATGCACCCCGCGGCGTTACCGGACGACGACCTGCTCAAAGCGTGCGAAGTCACGCGCGGCCGACGCGGTGGCCCCGGCGGGCAGCACCGTAACAAGGTCGAGACCGCCGTCCGCCTCACCCACACCCCCACCGGCACCACCGCCGAGGCGTCCGAACGCCGCAGCCAGCGCGACAACCACAACGCCGCCGTGTTCCGCCTGCGGATGAAACTCGCGGTCGCCGTCCGCGAACCGTGGGTTGAACCGTCGCCCCTGTGGCGTTCGCGCTGCGCCAGCCGCCGTATTGCCGTCAACCCGGAACACACCGACGCACCCGCGATCCTCGCCGAGTCCCTCGACGCGGCGGCGGCGCAAGGCTGGGATGACAAAGCGACGGCCGACGCGTTGAACGTGAGCCGGTCACAGTTGCTGAAATGGTGGCGCGGGTTTCCCGCCGCGTTGGAAACCGTCAATCGGCGACGCGACGAGCAATCATTGCCCCCACTGCGTTGATACGTTCGCGCTCATGCGGCCATCACTCGCGCGTAGAAACGCCTTCTTTCCCGGCGTCGGACCAAGACACACGCCAGCAACCCCAGCACCGCGTAAGGCTCCGGCACGAGCGTCACCGTGACGAAGGCCTCCGCGGATACCCCCGGCGACACGGGCCGACCGCGCTCGAAGACCGGGAGGCTCAGATCGAGGCTGAACGCCGACCCGTCGGCCAGTTGTCCCGAAAGCACGACGTCACGCTGCACAATCAGCAGCGTTTCACCCAGCGTCAGTCCATCCATGGGTTGGCCGTCGATGGCGAACGATTGGCCGACGACATTGACATCCGCCGCGGGGTCCGCGGTGACGCCGGCAACATCGCCTCCGACCAGGTGCAGCCGACCGCCGGCGCCGATGTGGATGTCTCCTTGAACTTCACCGCCACGCAGATCAAACTTGCCGCCTGCCCGAACGGACGCATCGCCCAGCAACACCCCGTCATAGATCGCCGCGCGACCGCCATCGAGGACAGTGAACCTTGTGCCCACTTCGCCGCCGAGCATGCTGAACACGCTGCCAGTGTTGACCCGGAAGTCCTCGCCGATGGACCCGCTTTCAAGCAGGATCGTGCTGCCGAGGTAGGCCTCGAAGTCGTTTCCGACGGCTCCGCCATCGATCACGACGTGGCTGCCAAGCTGCGCGCTGAAGTGGTCGCCGATCTCCCCACCGGTCACGAGAAGGTTGGACGAAACGATTTCTAGATTGCTGTTGATGTACCCGCCGTAGACTTCGATCTCGGCCTCCACGGCCGCAAAGTTCCGACCCAGTTGCCCACCCGACAGCAACCGAAGCGCTTGACCACCGCGGAGTCCTTTCGGCCCGATGTCGCCGTCAATGATGATGAGGGCGGGGTCGGCGACCGGCAGTCCGATGGTTTGCAGATTGATGCGGAGGTCGTCGAAGCCGGTGTCGCCCGCGCCGTACCCGATGACAAACGGCGAGCCGTCTGCCAAGGTACCGGTGAGCACATCGTTGCGCGACTGCAACTTGAAGAAGCCAGAAATCGGACGCCCGTTCAGCATGAACTCGTTTCCGAGCAGGCTCATGAAACTGTCAAACACGAAGGGCGTGTTGTTGACATCGCCGAACACTCCGCCGGAGAAGCGCAGTGACCCGCCAGGCTCGATGCGGCCGATGTCACCGGCAGACATCGTCAGGTTGCTGCCCTGGCGCACCCACGCCGATTCAATCGAGCCGCCGGTTATTTCGACCGTGCTGCCGGCAAGCGAGCGGAGCCGTTCGATCGTGACGTCACCCGACACGTCGAGCCCGGTCCCACCAAACAGGATCGCGTCAACAAGAGCGCCTCCGGAGAACGAGGCTCCGGTGTTCGCCAAACGCATCCCTTCGCCCACCATCCCGCCCTGTATCTCAAGCGTGGCATCGACCGCGGTGAAGTGATCCGGCAGCGAGCCGGTGTCGCTGAGTTTGAGGCGTTGGCCCGGACGAAGGCCCACCGGGCCGACACCGTTTGAAACTTCAATCGGGTCGAGGCTGACCGGCGGCACAGAAATATCCACCAGCGCCAGTTGATCGATGTTGTCTCCGGTCCAATTCGAAAGAACAAACGGTGTCCCGCTCTCAAACACGCCGGTGACGGTGGTTGCTTCAGGGGCATCCAGGAGAAGCGGCAAGTTCAGCACGCCGCTCGGTGTGGAGACTCTGTTGACTTGGAAACCGGAACCACGAATCTCCACCGAGGTTCCTGGCCCCGCGGAAAGAGTATTCTCGATGACACCGCCCGAAAGCAGTATTTGAGCGTTCCCTGAGGCGAAGATGCCTCCGATCTTTCCGCCGTCGATATCGACGACGACATTCTGTCCGGCTTGAATACCTCCGATTGTCGGTCCGTCGATCGGCGAGCCGGAAATGTTGATGAACGTATCCAGCAACGCCAACACGGCATTGGCATGGCCGCCGGTGAAGTTGACGGTGGCGCTGCCCGGTGTCGGTCCTGTCGCGCCCGCCACGATGAGTGAACCCGTCGCCCCGTCGCGGATGTTGAGCGTCGCCCCACGATGAACCCGCGTGATCTCTTCCAAGACGAGTGGAGGCGCTTCGAATACGCCGGATTCGAGGGTTTGCGATCGAGACGGTGTGGGCACGAACGAACCAACAACGACGACGACCGCAATCGTCAGGCTGCGGCAAAGTAACGTGAAATCCATGTCAAACTCCAGCATGAATTAGTTCGATGCAGCGGACAGCTCTCGGTCGCCCGGACCGCGCACTTCACCGCGTACTCCGCCAGCCGCGCAAACACCGCGCCGCAGGTTTCCAGGTAGGAAGACGCACGCCGTCGCCGCTTGATTCAGTTAAACAGCCCGGTGCCGATGCCCCGGCCGCCGCCGAAGCCGTCGGGGATCAGGACGAAGCCGACGGTCTGTTCGTCCTCGAGCTGGTCCCAGGAGGCGGTGACCAGGAAGCGCCAGCGCGGGAGCTTGCGTTCCAGGGCGAGGTTGAGGACCCGGCGGGAGTTGCCGGAGAAGTCGAAGCTTTGGGAAGCGGCGACGCGGTACTTGGTGGTGAGCTGGTAGTTCAGGCCGTAGGTCAGCACGGCGCTGTCGACCGGGTCGAGCTCTTCGTAGGTCAGGAAGCTGGTGAAGCGCGGGGTGTGTTGCAGCGTGCCGCCGAGGCGCCACTGGGCGACGGTGTCGTCCTCGAAGTCGTAGGTGACTTCGCCGGCGACGCCGACCGCGTCGCTGAGTTGCCAGAGCAGTTCGGTGTAGAAGTGGTCGCCGCCGCGGGCGAACTCGGGGCGGTAGTCGTAGAACCGGCCGAACGCCTCGGTATCGAGTTCGTCCTCGGTCTGGAACGCGACGTAGCTGTTGACCCGGACCCAGTCGACCGTGCGTTGCCGGCCCGGGCCGCCGCGCCGCGTCTGGAACGTCTGGTTCAGCCCGAGCTTGAACGTGCCGCCCTGCGTGATCGATTCGACGTCGGCGTCGAACACGGGCAGCTCGTTGAGGTCCATCGACGACTCGGCCCAGGAGATCGTCGCGTTGGGTTCGACCACGTGCCGGATGCCGTCGAGGTCGAGGACCCGGCTCTGCGTGTCGGCGTAGGTGTGGTGCAGCTCGGTGCTGACGCGCGTGCCGAGCTGGCCCCACAGGCGGGCCTGGTCGTCGTTGCCGTTGAAGTCCTCGAAGTCTTCGTCGTAGCCCGTGACGCGGCCGACGGCGAAGGGCGTGATGTTGACCGGCCCGGCTTCGAGCGGCAGCAGCAGTTCCTGCCGGGTGTCGAGGCGGAGCACGGTGTCGTCCGGGAAACCCGCGGCGTCGGCGGCGTCCTCGAAGCTCGTCGTGTTGGGGATGCCGAACGTCGCGAGCGACTGCGCATTGTTGAAGCCGCGGTCGGCGGGCGTGTCCTCGCCGAAGCGGGCACGCATCACCGAGCCGGTGTTCTCGCTGTACCACGTCAGCGCATCGTCGAACACCGGCGTGCCCAGCCGGCGGTACGCCAGCTCCGGGAAGCGGTCGACCGTGTAGCCCGGCGACTGCAGCGCGTCGGTCTGCGGCAAAAAGTCGTTGACGTTGGTTTTGAGCAGGGCGGTGACTTGCGTCTCCTCGTCGCGGCGGTCGAGGTAGAGCGACGTCTCAAACGGCTTGTGCTCCTCGGCGTAACCCAGGAAGAACTCTTCGAGGAACGTCTCGTCGCTCACGTACGCGCCCTCGACCGAGACGTCCAGGCCGTTGGGCAAAGACTGCCGGTGCTGGACCAGCGCGAAGCCGCGCGTCTCGCCGTCCTGATCGATCGAACCCCGGCGGGGCAGGTCGTCGTCGCCGTTGTCCGACAGCAGCGAATACGCGTCGATGTTGCCGTACATGTCGTCCAGTTCGTAGTCCGCCTCGACGCCCAGGCCCACGCCGTGCTCGCCGAGTACGTCGATGAGCGCGTTGGCCTCGACGCCTTCGGGTTCTTCCCGGCCGAGCAGGCCGAACAGGTCCCACTCGGTCTCGACGGTGACGCCGTCGTTGCTGCTGTACCCGGCCTTGACGCGGCGCAGCGGCGTGTCGGTCCCGCGGGCGGCGAAGCGCGGCCAGTAGAACACCGGCGTTTCGCCGACGCGCAGCGTGATGCCCGACGCGTCGACGCTCTGGCCGACGACGCCGTCCTCGGTTTCGTACTGCGATACCGTGACCTTGCCCGCCCCCAACGCGACGTGTGGCTCGTGGAACTCGCTGGTCGTGAACCGCGCGCCCTCGGCCGTGAACGACCGCGCCGCGGTCTGTCGCATTACCTCGGCCCTCAGGTACAGCGGCACGTTGCGCTTCAGGTCGTACGTGAACATCACCGCGTCGAGCAGGATCGCCCGGTTGTTCTGCAGGTCGTAATACACCCGCGGGGCGCGGACGGTGTAGTCGCCGTCGGTGATGATCGCGTTGTCTTCGAGGTACACGCCCACCAGGTCGCCAGCGTCGAGCGCGTTGTCGCCGACGGCGAGTTCATTGTCCGCGTCGGCGTCATCTTTCTCACGGAGGAACAGCACGGCTCGCCGCGCCCGCAGCGACACCGTTCGGCCGCGCGTGTAGTCCTCGAAGATCACCGTCACGCCGTCCACCAGGGACACAACCGACTCGTCGCCGTCCTGCGCGTCGGCCAGATCGATCACGACGCCGCCCGCCTGGTAGCTCACCACGCCGCGGGCGGGCAACACCCCCGGGTCGGGCGGCGGGGTCTGCGCCGCGGCGTCCTCGACCAACTCACCCGGCGGGCCGGGCTGCGAACGCGCCTGATCGATCAAGCGCTTTCGCCGCTCGGCGACCTCGGCGGCGACCGCGTCGCGACGCTGTTTCTGCGCCTCGGTCAAAAGCGGTGCCGGCGGTTCGTCGGGCACCACTACGCGCGTCACCGAGGCGTCGTAGCGTTCAAGCCGACCCAACGCCGCGCGGACAAACGCGGCGTCCGGGTCGCCGTCGATCCGTTCGAGCGCATCCACTTCGAGCGACACCCCCGCCCGCGTCGTCGCGGTCACCAACAGCCGTTCCGCCGCCGCGCCCACCGCCGTGTCCGCCGGCGCATCCCCCGCGTGCTCCACCACCGAGGCCGCGTCGTCGATCACCACCGCCAGGTCCACCAACGACGAGCCGGATGTCGCCGTTCGCGTGATCCGCACCAGCGCCCGTGAGCCCTCGAAGCCCATCGCCCCGACGCGCACGCCCGCCGCGCGGTCCAGGTACACGTAGCGGTGCCCGTCCGCCTCCCACGTCGCGGCGCGTTGCCCCGAAAGCACGGCCGGCCGATCAAGCACGACCGCCTGCCCCGAAGCGCTGCTGCACCCGCCCCCGAGTCCAAAGCTCGCCACGAAAACCCACGCGACCACACCCAATACGCCACGCACGTTCAAAGCCGCAGGGCAACGGCTAGCGCGCCGATGGCGGGAGCGCGCAGGCCGTTGGCCTGCGGCTGCGGCAAACCACTCCCTGATCATCCGTGTCGCCGTGCGCTTCATGCCGGGCCGCAGGATACCCGCAAGGCCCCACGCCAACATCCCGGCCCCCAACCTCCCCAACCCCGTCCGCTCGTCTTCACCCCGCCGCCAGCGCCGCGCCGCGCGGCAGGTCCGTCGCCGGCATCGGCCCCCGCGCCGTCGGGCTCAGCACCACGATCTGCCAGAAGTCGAACCAGCTCAGCTTGAAGTGGTACAGCACGTGTAGACCCAACCCCTCGACGCACTCCTGCAGCGTCAAATCGCTCCGCCACCCGATCTTCACGAACACCGGGTTCAGCACCCGCTCAAAGAAACCCACCACCGCCGACGGGCTCTGGAAATGATTCAGCACCACGATCGTGCCCGTGGGCTTCACGATCCGTCGGCACTCTTGAAGCAAACGGTTCGGGTCGCTCACCACGCTGATCACGTGGCTGACCATGACGTGGTCGAAACTGCTGTCCGCGAAAGGCGTGTGCATCGCGTCGGCCTGAACCAACTCGGCGTGGTGCAACCCGTCCGCGTCCAGCTTGTCCTTCGCCTTCCGCAGCATCCCGCCGGACAGATCGACGCCCACCACGTTCGCGTCCGTCGGGTACTTCGTCAGCGACAGCCCCGTGCCCACGCCCAGGTCCAGCACGCGATCGCCCGGCTTGATCCGCAGCTCCGCGATCGCCCGCGTCTGCCGACGGTGCACCAACGCCCCGAACGTGTTGTCGTAAAACTTTGACCACACGTCGTACTGCGCGCTCGTCTCGGGCTCGGACATTTTCACGCCCTTGCCCGCCGCCGGATGTGCCGTTTCCTCCTGAGCCATCCCCCAAAAATACCGCAACTCACGCCCCAACGCGAAACCACCCCCACCACCATCACCCACCTAACCCTCCCCCGGCACTTCCCCCTTAAGCCGAGGGCTGAGCAAAGCGAAGCCCCGGATCCGCCTACCATAAACCCCTCATGAATCTCACCGTCAACGGCCAACCCGAAACCCTCGCCCCCTCCCCCGGAAGCGATGGCGACACCGCCCTCACCGTCGCCGACCTCCTCGCCCACCACGGCCTCACCGGCCAGCCCGTCGCCGTCGAGGTCAACCAACAACTCGTCCCCAAACGCGACCACGCCACGACCCAACTCCAAGACGGCGACACCGTCGAGATGGTCACGCTCGTCGGCGGGGGATGAGGCTTCGCGCCTACGCCATACGCAGAGAAGCAGAGGGGCAGAGACGCAGAGAAGACATCTTTTTTCCGGACCGATTGCCCTCATCAGATGGTGCAGTCGCGATGGGCTTGGTGACAAGGGTTCTCTCCTCTGCGTCTCCAGCTCTCTGCGCCCTCTGCGTTAATTTGCCCGGCGATTCGACTTCCTAGAATGCCGCCATGACGACCGCCGCCACCTCCAATGCCACCGAACACCCCCTCACCGTCGGCGGCCGCACGCTCAACTCCCGCCTCATCGTCGGCACCGGCAAGTACGCCACCTTCGAACAGATGCGCGACGCCCTCGACGCCTCGGGCTGCGACGCCGTCACCGTCGCCGTCCGCCGCGAGCGCCTCGTCAACGAGCAAGGCGAGTCGCTGCTCGACCACCTCGACACGTCGCGCTACACCATCCTTCCGAATACGGCCGGCTGCTTCACCGCCGAGGACGCGGTGCGCGTCGCGCGCCTCGGCCGTGAACTGCTCGACCAGCTCGACAACCCCGGCAAGGACTGGGTCAAGCTCGAAGTGCTCAACGACAAGAAGACCCTGCTCCCCGACCCGGTCGGCACGCTCGACGCGACCAAACAGCTCGTCGCCGACGGGTTTCAGGTGTTGTGCTACACCAGCGACGACCCCGTGATGGCGTGCAAGCTGCGCGACGCCGGCGCCGCCGCCGTCATGCCCGCCGGCTCGCCCATCGGCAGCGGCCAGGGCGTCCTCAACCCCAACGCCATCACCATCATCCTGGAAATGCTCAAGGACCCCGCGTCCGGCGGCGACCCGGACTACCCCGTCATCGTCGACGCCGGCGTCGGCACCGCCAGCGACGTCGCCATCGCCATGGAACTCGGCGCCGACGGCGTCCTCCTCAACACCGGCATCGCCCACGCGCAAGACCCCGTCACCATGGCCCACGCCATGCGCCACGCCCTTGAAGCCGGCCGCTTGTCGTACCGCGCCGGGCGCATCCCCAAAAAGCGCTACGCCACCGCGAGCTCCCCGTGGGCCGGCGTGATCTCGTACATCCCGGGGGAATAGGTATATCCCCTGTAATGAAATATACTATCGACGTGTGCTAACCCGGTCGCGCGAAGGTGCATTTTGGGTTGTTTCGGCTAATCACTCGGAGATGGCGAGATGATGGGTTCCGGGCTCAAAATGTTTGCAGAGGCGGCCTTGGTAGCCGTTATGGTCGGGCCGGCCTATTCGGGCGTGTCGTTCGAAACCATCGCGCTGACTGGGCTGCCTGTACCGGGCGCTGACCCGGGGGTGAGCTTCAGCAGTTTCAACGATGTCGCGCTCAACAACCTCGGTCAGGTCGCCTTCCGCGCCGAGCTTACAGGCACTGGTGTTCAGAGCGACAACGACTTGGGTATCTACTCCGGAAACCGCGATTCTCTGGTGTCCGTGGTTCGTCAAGGCGAAACTATCGCGGGGATCGGCTCGGTGTCGGAGGTGTTGAACCTACAGTACCCCCCGGTCTTGAGCGACAGCGGGAAGGTTTCCTTCGCCGCGCCCCTGGGCGGCCCCGGGTCTTTCGGCGGCACGTTCTCCGCGGTGCTCTCTTCGCAGAACGGAACCATTAGCCTGATTGCGTTGCAGGGCGAACCCCCGCCGGGAGTCGGCCCTGACGTCGAATTCGGTTTTGCGGGTCGAGGGTTTGCGTTCTTCGATCTATCCATCAACGCCGCTGGCGACATCGCGTTTCAGGCCTACCTCAAGGGCGACGCCGTGGACGAGAGCAACAGCTACGGCCTATTCGCAGAGAACGGCGGCGTCTTGGAATTGGCGGCCCGAGCCGGCGACTCGGCCCCCGGCACCGGGCCGGATGTCTTGCTCGATCTGAGACGCCCGGCCAGACTCCACGTCAACGATCTCAGCGAGTTCGCTTTTCGCTCCGGACTTGAGGGAGCGGGTGTAAGTGCTACGGACGACAACGCCGTCTTCAGCAATGTCGACGGCACAACGCATGTGGTGACGCGCGCAGGCGATACAGTGCCGGGTGATGCCATCGGTGAAACATTTACTGCTTTTTCGGACCCGACCCTGAACAACGCCGGGCACGTCGCCTTTGTTGCTGGGATAACCGGGCCCGAGGTGGATGAGACCAACGAGCACGGTCTAATTTTTGGGAATACTGAAAACTTAAACTTGATCGCTCGAAGTGGAGATGTCGCGCCCGGAATCAGTCCCGACACTTACCTCGACCGTTTCGATCAAATCTCAACTCTCAACAACCTAGGACAAGTTGCTTTAGAGGTAAAGCTTTCGGGCAATAACGTCGATGTATCTAATGATCGCGCGTTCTACCTTGCGGACGCCGAAACGCTTTCTTTGATTGTTAGAGAAGGCGACGCGGCTCCGGACGCAGGGCCGGGAATCACTTTTGATCGATTCAGCTCCGTCCCGGTGTTGAATGACGCAGGCCGGGTTTCGTTTGCCGCCGAGCTAACCGGCTTAGGCGTGGATGCCACGAAAAACCTCGGTGTATTCGCGAGCAATCACCAGGGCCTACTCCGGTTGGTCGTCCGCACTGGCGATGTCATTGATGTCAACCCGGACCCGCTGGTGGTTGATGAACGCACTGTTTCGTCGATCCGGTCGATCAGCGGCTTCGGTGGTAGCAACACCCAGCTACAGACGTTCAACGATCACAGTCAGCTTTCTTTTACTATCGGGTTTACGGACGGCAGCGCTGGCGTTCTCATCTCCACACTCACCACGGATATCCTCGGCGACTACAACAACTCCGGCCAGGTCGAACAGGGCGACCTCGATCTGGTCCTCCAGAACTGGGGCCTCGACACCACCCCCGGAAGCGGAGCCGGCGTCCCCGCCGGCTGGGTGAACGACCCGCCCGAAGGCGTGATCGATCAGGCCGAGCTCGACGGTGTGCTGTTGAACTGGGGCGGCACGAGTGCGCCGGAGTTTTCGCAGAACCCGGGCGTCGTGCCCGAGCCGGCGGCGGCGCTCGGCGTCGTGCTGGCGGGCTGGGGCGTTGCGTCTCGCCGTTCGCGGGCGCGGTAATCTGCCGGGATGCCTATCCGCATCCTTCACCTCGTTGTTGCGTGGTTCGTGTTGGTCGTGTGCGTTGTGCCGCCGCAAGCCGGCCACGCGTTGGAACTGCCGAAGGTCTTCGGCGACCACATGGTGCTGCAGCGGCACAAGCCCGTGCCGGTGTGGGGCTGGGCGGAACCGGGGCATGCGGTGGCGGTTTCGTTTGGCAGCGGCTACGCCGAGACGCAGGCCGACGACCGGGGCCGGTGGTCCGTGGAACTGCCCGCGATGCCGGCGTCGTATGAGCCGCGCGTCTTGACCGTCCGCGCCATCGGCGAGAACGGCGAGCCGGAGACCGTCAAACGCTCGGACGTGCTGGTCGGCGAGGTCTGGCTGTGCGGCGGGCAGTCGAACATGGAGTGGCCGCTGCGCCTGACCGACGGTGCCGAGACGTTCATCGCCGCGTCGGACCGTCCGCACCTGCGGATGTTCAACGTCGGGCCCAACACCGCGAGCGCCCAGCCTCAGGACCGCCTGCCCGGCGGGCGTTGGGCGCGGTCAGACCCGGGGGTTGCGGCGGGGTTTTCCGCGGTGGGGTACCACTTCGGCGTGCGTCTGCAGGAAGCACTCGACGTGCCGGTCGGGTTGATCGGGTCGAACTGGGGCGGCACGCGGATCGAGGCGTGGACCTCGCGGCCGACGCTGGACGCCACGCCCGAAGCGAAGCCGATCCTCGATCATTTCGACGAGATCGCCGGACGCTGGGATGAGGTCCTTGCCCAGCGCGAGGCCGAGCGCGGCGACAGACCGCAGTACCACGAAGACCCCGGCGACGACGGCCAGACCGAACAACTCGCCGCGGGTCCCGGGGAGGCGGCCCTGGCCGCGCGCCCCGCGCCGCTGCTGATGCCCGACGACTTCGACGGCGTCGCGTGGTACTACGCGACCGTTGAGGTCCCCGAGGACTGGGCCGGCCGGGAACTGACGCTGAACCTGGGCGCGATCGACGACTTCGACATCACCTACGTCAACGGCGTCGAGGTCGGACGCACCGGCGTGGAGACGTCGCAGTGGTGGCAGCAACCCCGCCGCTACACCGTGCCGGCGGAACTCGCGAACGCGGGCGAAACAACGATCGCGGTCCGTGTGTTCGACCGCTACGCCGACGGCGGGCTCGCCGGGCCGGCCGAGGCGATGAAGCTCTTTCCGTCCGGCGATGACGACGCCGAGGCGATCGATCTGTCCAAGTGGTGGGCGCCGCGCTACGCCACCCGCCTCGACCCCGGCGCGATCACCGGCCCCGCCAACTTCGCGATGCCTTACGGCCCGGGCCACGTCCACGCGCCCGCCCAGCTCTACAACGCCATGATCCACCCGCTCACGCCCTTCGCCCTCCGCGGTGCCGTCTGGTACCAGGGCGAGAGCAACGCCGGCCGCTCCGAGCAGTACCGCGCTCTGATGCCCGCGATGATTCAAGATTGGCGGCAAGCCTGGGGCGCCGCACCGTTCGCCGAGCCGACCTTCGGGCAACGCGACGCCGGCGGCGGCGACCCGCTGTGGTTCTTCATGGTTCAACTCGCCGACTTCACGCCCTTCCAGGACCAGCCCGTCGAGAGCGGCTGGGCCGAGCTGCGCGACGCGCAGTTCAACACGCTTCGGCACGTCGGCCGGACGGGCATGGCGGTGATCACCGACATCGGCGACCCCGCCGACATCCACCCCCGCAACAAGCACGACGTCGGCGACCGGCTCGCGCGCTGGGCGCTCGTCGACACCTACGGCCAGCGCGACGTCGTCAAGTCCGGCCCGCTGTTCCGCGAAGCGTTCTTCACCGAAGGCCAGGCCGTCGTGCGTTTCGATTTGTTCGGCTCGCCGTTGGCCGTGCGAGAAGGCCAAGAGAACGACCCACAAGGCAGCCCGGAACTCGGCGGGTTCACGCTCGCCGGCGCCGACCGCGTCTGGCACAAGGCGCAGGCGACGATCGACGGCGACGTGGTGCGCGTCACGTCCGACGCCGTGCCGCAACCCGTGGCCGTGCGCTACGGCTGGCAGCACAACCCCGCCGACGCGACACTGATCAACGCGGAAGGCCTGCCCGCCAGCCCGTTCCGCAGCGACGACTGGCCCGGCGTGACCGCCAACAACTTCCTGTCCCCGCCTTGACCCCGTCGAGCGCGAACCCACGCACCGCGACCGCCCCCGTTACGCTCCGGCGATGACGACGCTCCGCTACGCGATCCCCGTCCTGCTCGTGGCCGTGCCGGCCTTGATTTACGCCGTCGCGCCGGACTTCTATCTCCGCTTCGTGCTCAATGACCAGATGCGCGAGTACCAGGCGGTGGAGATGACGACGTTCGCGTGTGCGTTGGTCGGCGGCGGCCTGCTCGCATGGGCGGCGTGGGGGTTGTGGCGGCGTCGGCCGGGCCCGGACTTCGGCCCGCCGGGGTTGCGCGGCTGGCCAGACCGCCACGGGGGCTACGCGCTGGTCGCGGTGTGTGCGTTGGCGAGCGTGTTCCTGGCCGGCGAAGAGGTGAACTGGGGCCAGACGTTTCTGCACTGGGGCGTGGGCGAGCGCGACCAGGACCGCGACGTCACGCTGAACCTGCACAACACCGCGGACCTCGTGTCCGTGCAGGGGCTGGGCTCGGTCTTCATCATGACGGTGTTCCTCGTGATCCCCGCCGTCTGGCTGTTCCGGCGACCGCTGAACCTGCCCGGCGAGTGGCGGCCCGCCGTGCCGATCGGCGCCGCGACGCTCGCGGTCGTCCTGGGCCTGGCGCTCAGCACCGCGAAGGACATCTACATCGCGACCCAGCCGGACCACAAGACCGACCCGCTGTACATCAACTACTTCGAGCAGCTCAACGAGCAGAAAGAGATGCTGTTCGCCGCGGCGATGCTGCTCTACGGGTGGGGCGCGCTGACGCACCGGACGGAACCGACCTCCGAATCTTGACCCGGTGGGGGGGCACCACATTCACACACGCCCCCGAAGCCCACGCCGTCACGGCGTGGGCTTCTCGCTTCTCTCCTTGCCATTGTGGAGCGACAACGCCCCTGCTTCACTTGTCAAAGAGCCGGCAGCCATATAAAGCGGCGGCCGGCGGCCGCCGTCGAGCGCTCGCAAACACACGCGCCCCGAACGGCCGACACCGTCGGCCGCTTTATATCGCCACCTTCACCAAGGCCGGACCTTCGTCCCACGCGGCGGCGGCTCCCACTTCACGCAGCACCACGCTGATGCACACCTCGCATCAACCCCGGCGAGCCGTCGCGTTCGGATCGGACTCCCTTGGCCCTTGTCCCGTCGGGGGTCTTGCGAAGCGTGGGGTGGTGCTCATTCCTCAACTCTTACGCCTTGCGTGCGAGCATCCACTCGCCGGGCGCACCACCCATTTCCATCCACGCAGCGGACCCCGCGTTTCACCAGAACACGGCCTCACCGACCTGGAACCCCGCGACAACCTGCGGGCCCCCGCCACCCCCGGAAGTTCCGGAGAGAAGCGGGGCTTACCTCGGGGCGCGGGTGCGCGTTGTTGCGCAGCCGATTGAACCGCGGAGGCGCGGAGGGCGCGGAGGTCGTGCAACGCGAAACATTTATGTTCTCAGCCGCACTGCCACGCAGTGCGGAACGAGCGATCATAACCTGCGCCGACGCGCAGCCGTTGGGCTGCGGCTGGCTGTGGTTTTCGTGATGGGTTTGCTTTGTCGGGGGCGTGATGGGTTTCAAGGTTACGGGAACTCGGGGCGTCGCGCCGGTATTCTGGATTGATGCAAGGAAGCGGACCGGCGCGACGGGTGTTGTTCACGGCGTTCGAGACCAGCGGGGACGTGCTGGCGGCGCGGTTGTTGACGGGGCTGCGGGAGCGTTGGCCGGATGTGGAGGCGTTTGCCCTGGGCGGGCCGAAGCTCGAGGCGGCGGGCGCGACGCTGCTGGAGGAGACGACGCAGCACGGCAAGATGGGGCTGGGCGCGGTGTCGGAGGTGCGGACGCTGCGGCGGCGGGTGAAACTCGTGCGCGACTGGCTCGAAGACGGTGACAAGGCGTTAGATGTTTTGGTCCCGGTGGACAGCCCGGCGGCGAACTGGTCGTTCTGCAAGCTGGTGCGCAAGCGCCGGCCGGAGGCGAAGATCGTGCACCTGGTGGCGCCGCAGGTGTGGGCGTGGGCGACGTGGCGGATCAAGTGGCTGCGTCGGTTGAGCGACCGGGTGTTGTGTCTGCTGCCGTTCGAGCCCGTGGTGTTTGCGGAGCACGACGTGCCGGCGGTGTTTGTGGGGCACCCGCTGTTTGAGCAGGCAGGAAAAACGCTGGACACGTCACAGTTCCCGAGCGACGGTGGGCCAAAGCTGGCGCTCTTGCCGGGCTCGCGCAGCGGCGAGGTGACGAAGAACTGGAAGGACATGCTCGGGGCGTTTGACGTGCTGCGGCATCGGTTCCCAGAGATGCGGGTGGTGGTGGCGGCGGCGGACCGGACGCGGGCGGAGCTGATCAAGCGTCACAGCCCGGGCGGTCGATTGCCGCGGCGCGTGGAGATGTCGGTGGGCAACGCGTCGGCGGTGCTGGACTGGGCGGACTGCGCGCTGGTCGTGTCGGGGACGGCGACGCTGGAGGCGGTGTCGCGGGACTGCCCGATGGTGACGCTATTCCGCGCGAGCCCGGCGATGTGGCACGGGTTGGGTCGGTGGATCATCCGCACGCGGACGTTCACGCTGCCGAACCTGCTGGCCGAGCATCTGGAGTTGCCGGGCACGGAGGACGGCGGGCGGGTGGTGCCGGAGCTGGTGCCGCACTTCGGCGGGTCGGAGCCGATCATCCGGGCGTTGGAGCCGTTGCTGCGGGACGAGGCGGCGCGGGCGAGACAGCGTGACGCGTTCGCGGCGATCCACGGGGCGTTTGCGGGGGTGGACTTCGGGGCGGCGGCGGTGGACGGGTTGGTGGAGGCGGTGGAGGGGTAGGGCCGGAAGAAAAGCACCCTCCCCCGGCCCCTCCCGGAGGGAGGGGAGTGAGCACTCAGGCGGAATCCGTTGGTTAGCGGATCAGCGGATCAGCGCGAGGCGGACGGGGCTGCCGTGGGGGACGCCGAGTCGGTCGAGTGCTGCGGCGGGCAGCGCGGCGTGATCGGGGGTGACGGTGGCGGGCGTGGCGACCGCGCGGAAGTCGATGTTGTCGGGCGTGCAGGCCAGGTGCGTCGGCGCGTCGTCGGGGTTTATCGATGCGTCGGCCGCGGTCGGCACGATCGTCGAGGTGCGCACGGTGCGGATGGCCTGGAGGTCGCAACGCAGCGCGGGCCCGGCGTCGAAGATATCGACGAGGCGGGTGGGGTGGAAGCCTTCGTGTTCGAGCAGGCGCTGGGCGGGCTCAGTCAGCGGGTGGACCTTGCCGATGACGTTCCGCGCCGGCTCGGGCAGCAGCGGGACGTAGATCGGGTGGCGGGGCATGAGTTCGGCGATGAAGCGTTTGTCGCGCGCGGACATCGCGTCGGCGGTGGCGTAGTCGACTTTGAAGAAGTGCGAACCGACGGCATCCCAGAACGGTGATTGGCCGTGTTCGTCGATGACGCCGCGCAGTTCGGCGATGACGCCGGGCTTGAAGTCGTGCGGTGCGTTGGCCATATAGAGGAAGCGCGCGAGCGAGAGGAGTCGGCCCTGGCCTTTCCCTCGCGCGTCGGGGTGGAGGAACAGCGTGCCGATCTCGGTCGGTCCGTCGTAGTCGGCGAGCAGGTGCAACGCTTGGACCTCGTGGTGGACGCCGAGGGCGTCGGAGTGGTGGACGGTGCGTTCGAGGCGGTAGGCGTAGAAGGGCTGCGCATCGGCGCCCGCGCCGACGCTGCGGACCAGGCCCGACACGCCGAGCACGTGTTCGCCGTTGGCGCGTCGTTGGGTGAGCACGAACAGCGGCGCGTCGCCGGCGTCGGAGTCGGCGAGGCGTTGTTCGAGGCGGTCGGGGTCGGCGGGGAAGGTGGTGAGCCCGACGCCGGCGGCGCGGGCGAGTTCGAGCAGCGCGTCCAGGTCGATGGCGCGGGCACGGCGGAGCGTCCACATAGGGGCAAGTTAGCGGTTTGGGCGGGACGAGATGGGCGACCGCACCGCCGGGTTTTGTTTTCGGGTGGCCGCACGGTCGCAAGCGACCGTGGCACCCGGCCGGAAAGCCGCGATGAAAGTGGGATGGGGGTCGGAGTGCGCAAAGAGAAGGGCGGCCTTTTGGGCCGCCCTGTCTCGTAGCTCCGTGGCGTTGGGTTTCGGGTGGGCCGGGCCGCCTGTACTTCGGAGCGGCGGCATCGGCTCGGGGGGCGTGTCACGTGCCACGCCGGGGTGAATCCCTTGTTACTTCTTCTTCTTGGTCGCGCGGCGACGCGTGGCCTTCTTCTTGGTGGCCTTCTTCTTAGTCGCCTTCTTCTTACGCGTGGCCTTCTTCTTGGTGGCCTTCTTCTTGGTGGCCTTCTTCTTGCGCGTGGCCTTCTTCTTGGTGGCCTTCTTCTTGCGAGTCGCCTTCTTACGCGTGGCCTTCTTCTTGGTGGCCTTCTTCTTGCGCGTGGCCTTCTTCTTGGTGGCCTTCTTCTTCGTAGCCTTCTTCTTGGCTCTCTTCTTTGCCATGGCGTCAATCCTTTCAAACGCACGCGGAGCTTGTCATCATCGTAAACAGGTTATGGGGGAAGCGTCAACACCAAAGTGGATGCATGATGTCGTAAGCGTCGTATCGGCGTGACCCTGGTCACTGCTTGAATGCATCGGCCGATAAACCCGTCGGCTGAAGTGGCAACGGCCGTGTGTGCATTCACCGTTTACTTGTTTCGAGCGCGTGCAACAGTTCGCTCAGCGCGTAGCGCGCGACGCCGACGTGGGTGTCGGCCGCGCCGTAATACAGGTCCAACGCGTCGCCGCGCAGCGCGTAACCGGTGGGGAACACGACCGCCTTCACGAAGCCGGCGCGCTCGAAGTCTTCGTCGGGTGTCATGAACGGTTCGGGCAGCGCCGCGAGCACGCGCGACGGGTGTTCCAGGTCCAACAACAGTGCACCGGCGGCGTACACGCCGATGGGTTCGCCGGGCGTGGGCCGACACGACGCGTGGTAGATCACCAGCCAGCCGGCGTCGGTGGCGATCGGGGGCACACCGCCGCCGATCCGGCCGTTGTCCCAGCGCGACGACGCGTCGAAAGTCTTGTTTTGATCAAGACTTACGTAATCCATGCCGTAGAGCGGTGCGTGGTCGCCCCAGTAGCGCAGGTCGGGGGAAAACGCCAGCCACATCTCGGCCGGCTGCACCTCGAAACGTCCGGTCGGGCGGTGGATCGCGGCGTACTGGCCGGCGAATCGTCGGGGGAACAGCACGACATCTTTGTTCTCCCGGCAGAACGCGGTGCCCAGCGTGTCGAAGCGCTCGAAGTCGGTGGTGCGGAGCAGTTGGGTGACCACGCCGTGGGGTGAAGCCCCAACCACGGTGATGATGAAATCGTCACCGATCTGTGTGATGCGCGGGTCTTCGTAGCCGAAGCTCGTGAGGGGGTCGAAGTCTGATGAACCGGCGTCCCGATCCGCACGATGAAGCCTGTCATTTTGGCGGTGCGGTGGTTCGAGGCAAGGTCCGATCACGTCGAGTTTTTCGCCGGTGTGGGTGAAGCACACGCGCAGGTGCGAGGTGAACGTTAGTCGCTTGAAGCCGGTGTCGTGGAACACGAGCATGCGTGGGTCGGCCGTGGAGACGGCGTCGTCGGGGATGAAATCCAGCGCGAGGTCGCCGTCGGCGGTGTAGTAGGGCGAGGCGTGGAACCCCGGGCGCCGCTCGAGCGGGCGCTCGGCGACGCGCACAAGCAGGGCGACGCGGTCGGGGTGCTCGGGGGAAGGGAACGCGACGGCGGCGGGGTTGAACGTGCCGATCACCTCGAACCCGTCGCGCGAGGGCGGCAAGTCGGCGGGGGAGATCAGGTGGATGGTGCGCTGACGGGGGATCATGTCTGGCTCGAGCGGGTGGGGGCGCGGAGTTGGGTTTGTTTGAGAGTGATCGGGGCGCGGGTCTGAGGCTTGGGGGATGGGGCTTGGGGCGGGAACGAAACTCTGGAGCGGGTCGCCAGCGCCAAGTGCTCACGCAACCCCCACACCCCAAGCCCCAGACCCCGCTCAGCGCCGCCCTGTGCGTTGGCGTCTCTCACCCATCGCCACCGGGAAGCGCGGAAGCCGAGTCGCGTGGAACCCAGCCGAAGGGGTTGGACACGTCGTGGACGCGGCCGGCGTTGTCGGAGACGGCGTAGAGCAGGCTGAACGGTTCGGGGGCGTCCACCGTGAGCGTCCGGCGGATGAGGTCGGTGAGGTCGCGGTGCGAGAGCCAGACGCGGCGTTCCCAGGCGTCGCTTCCGTGCGGCTGCCCGTCGGGCGTGACCGCGCCGTAGCGGATGCAGACGACGCGCAGCGGCCCGGCGTCGCGCTGCATTGCGGCGAATTCCCGGCCCATCTCTTCCACGATCACCTTCGCGCAGCCGTAGGGCCCGTTGCCGCGCGGCGTGCGTTGGACGGTCAGCAGGCCGTCGCGCTGTGGGTTGTGGTCATAGAAGTAGTCTGCGTGCACGGAGCTGGCCATGACGGCGACACGGACGCCCGCCGCGTCCGCGGCCTCGAGCACGTTGCGGTTCATCGCGAGGTTGTCGAAGTAGCCCGCCCCCGAGGGCGCGTGCTCGGCGTACTGCCACGCCAGATGGACCACCGCATCGAGCCCGGCGAAGCGTTCGGCCAGGCCGTCCGGGTCGGTGAGGTCCGTGCCGTCGATGCGGCGCGACATGCCGACAAGGTCGAAGTCGTCGGCAAGGGTGCGCATGAGCACGCGCCCGATGGAGCCCGTCGCGCCGGTGAGGCCGACGCGGGGTTTGTCTGCGGAAGCGTGGTCGTCGGATCGGGGCATGGTCTTTGACCGGAGTTTCGTCTTTGCGCGGCGGGGTCGGGGTGCCACGGTCGCTTGCGACCGTGTTCGAGGACTCATGGGCGTGGCGTTCTGTTGCGATTCGCACGGTCGCAAGCGACCGTGGCACCTGGCAATGCGCGCGACGCGTCTACATCGGTTGCAGTGCTGCCCGCATCTCGCCGACGCGGTACGCCGTGACGCCCACGTGCGTGTCGGCCGCGCCGTAAAACACCAACGCCTCATCGTCGTCGCCCGGCACGGCGTTGTGCGCGACACCGGGCAGGACGATCCCCGTGGGGAACACCACGTCGGGCACGAACCCGTCCATCTCCCACGGTTCCTCCGCCTGCATCACCGGCTCGGGCGTGTGCGCGACGACCTTCCACGGCTCCGCCCGGGCCAGCGTGAGCAGCCCCGCGCGGTACGCCCCGACCTTGCCCTTGGTGTGCGACGGCTCGCTGCCGTGATAGACCTCCAGCAGCGTGTCGTCGTCGAGCACGATCGGCGGGGTGCCGGCCCCGATGCGGTCTCCGTCCCAAGGGTGCCGCCCGTGCCAGACGGGCCTCTGCGCACCCCAGTCCCGGCCGTCGATCGAGGTCGCGGCCCACATCTCCGGCTTGCAGAAGCGTTGGAAGGTGTTGGGCCGGTGCAGCGCGACGTATCGGCCATCAACTTTCTCGGGGCAGAGGACGACGTCTTTGTTTTCCGGCGCGAAGCACACGCCGAGGCGGTCGTAGGTGCGGAAGTCGCGGGTCGTGGCGAGTGAGGTGCAGGCCCCGTGTTCGCTGACGCTGACGTAAGTGATCCAGTAGGTGGTGTTGCCCTGCTGATCGGCGATGGCCGTGATGCGCGGGTCTTCGACGCCGAAGGTCTCGCACGGGCCTTGGCAGAGCAGGGGCGGCAACTCGCCGGTGACGGTTTGTCCGTCGGGCGTGAGGGTGAAGACGCGGATGTGGCTGACGAACTTGAGCCGCATGAGCTGGTCGCGCTTGCGGACGACCTTCCGCGGGTCGACGAGGATGTCTTCCTCGGCGGGCAGGTGTTCGACGACGAGTTGCCCGGGGACGGGACCGGTCGCTGACGCTCCCGGCTCTGATCGGCGCTGCCCGGCGGAGCCGAGAGCGTCAGCGACCGGCGGTGCCTCCCATCGTGGCAGCGCGTGAAACCCCGGACGCTGGTCGGTGGGGCGTTCGGCGACACGGGCCATGAGCACGATTGTGCCGTCGGCGTGGTCGGGGTGTCCGCGCAGCGCGACGGCGGCGGGGTTGAACACGCCGATGACTTCGAGGTCGTCGCGCGACGGCGACACATCGGCGGGGGACAGCAGCCGGCGGGTGAACTGTCGCGTGAGCATGCCGGAGTGTACGTTTGTCCGGTCGGAAACGAAGGACGAACCACAAGGCGGGCAGACGATGAATGAGCAGGACATCCAAGACAATCAAGACATCCAAGCCATGATCGAGCGCGCCCGCGCGCTGGCGACCGAAGCACATGCGGGGCAGACGCGGCGCAACGGCGACCCGTACATCACGCACCCGCAGCGCGTCGCCTCGCGATGTGAAGGCCTGGCGGCCGTGGCGGGCTGGCTGCACGACACGGTGGAGGACACGGCGATCACGCTCGACACGCTTCGGGAGGCGGGCTTCCCCGAGGCCGTGGTCGAGGCGGTGGACCGGTTGAGCCGACGTGACGGCGAGACCTACGCCCAGTTCACCCAGCGCTGCGGGCAAGACACGCTGGCCCGTGCCGTCAAACTCGCGGACCTGACCGACAACCTGTCGGATCTGCCGCCGGGCAAGCAGCGTGACAAGTACGAGCTTGCCGAGCTGTACCTCGAAAGCTTGGCCTGAAGCGCGTGTCTACGATTCCGCCATGCAATGCAACATCGACGCACGCGGCAAGCGGGCGCGGCTGCTCACGGGCCTGGGGCTCACGACGGCCGCGGCGGGGGTTCTCGCGCTGCGGCTGGCCGGCGTGCTGGACGGGCCTTGGTGGTGGTGGGTCGTGGCGGCGCTGGGGTCGATGGGCGTGACCGCGATCCTCGGCGGGTGGGCCGGCTGGTGCGGGCTGCGGGCGATGGGGATTAAGACGCCGCTATGACGCTTACCGCGGCGTGCGTTCCCACTGGCTCGTGATCGTCTCGACCGTTTTCTCGCTGGCCACGCCCGCGCGGTCGACGGTGAAGACGGCGACGGTGATGTCGAGCGCGTCGGGGTTGGCCGGCTCGGCAGGCTCGACCGCCTGATCGTCAGACGGCTCGTCTTCGTTGAACCCACGGGGCACGCGGTTCGTCGCCTCGGGCCCCGCCTCCAAGGCCTGCGGCGCGGGCAGCGTGACCGTCGTCGTGGTTTCGGTCCCCGGCACCACCGTGTGCGTCCACCGGCCCTCGACGCCGACCTGCACGACCCACGCCAGCCCGGGCGGCGCCTCCTCGAGCGTCACGGTCACGGTGTCGTCCTCGCGCTGCGCGGTGAACGTCGGCGCGGCCGGCTGCCCTTCGCTCATCCACGGCGAGGCGGGCACGAGCGCGTCGTCGCCGTAGTACCCGGCCTTGAGTTTTGTCGCGACCTCCCGGCTGTCCTTCTGCAGCGCCTTGATCGAGAAGTGCACGTGCCCTGACGACGGCTGCGTGAGCACGCGCGTCCACTTGATCTGCATCGGGATCTCGTCGTCGTCGAAGGTCGGGTTCTCGCTGTTGAGCCGGGACGTGTACAGGCCCGGCCAGATGTGCCGACCCTCGGGGTTGTGGTCGTTCCACCACTTCAGCAGGCCCACAAAGCTCTGGTCGGGGTTGCGGATCTCCCAGTAGAGCTGCGGGGTCATGTAGTCGACCCAGCCACGTTCGAGCCAGAAGTGGGCGTCGGCGTAGAGCTCTTCGTACTGGTCGAAGCCCTTGATGTAGTCGGGGTGCCCGGGCCGGTAGATGCCGAACGGGCTGATGCCGAACTTGACGTGCGGCTTCCTGGCTTTGATGACGCTGTGGAGCTCTTCGACGAAGTCGTTGACGCTCTTGCGCCGCCAGTCCCCGCGGTTCAGCCGGCCGCCGGCGTCCTGGTACGCCTTGTACGAGGCGTCGTCGGGGAAGTCGTTGCCGTCGTTGTAGGACGGGTAAGGGTAGAAGTAGTCGTCGAAGTGGATGCCGTCCACGTCGTAGCGGTCGACGACGTCGGCGATGACGTCAAGCGACTGCTGCTGGACGCGGCGGTCGCCGGGGTCCATCCACCACATGTTCTGCTTTTCGCCGAGCTTCTTGACGGCGTCGGGCATGGTGTTGGCGACGTGGTTGTCGGCAAGGGTGTCGTTGCCGGACAGGTTGTCGGGGTGCATCGCCCGGTACGGGTTGAACCAGACGTGGACCTCGATGCCGCGCCGGTGGGCCTCATCGACGGTGAACTTGAGCGGGTCGTAGTACGGGTCGGGGGCCTGGCCCTGCTCCCCGGTGAGGTAGTAGGACCACGGCTCGATCTTCGAGTCGTACATCGCGTCGGCGTGCGGGCGGACCTGGAAGACGATGGCGTTGAGGTTGAGCTCGTCGCAGAGGTCCAGCAGCGCGAGCATCTCCTTTTGCTGGTCGGCGGTGGATAGCCCGGGCTCGGTGGGCCAGTCGATGTTGGCGACCGTGGCGATCCACGCGGCGCGGAACTCACGCGGGACTTCCGGGATGTCGGCGGCGGTCTCGGTCATGGCGGCCTCCACGTCGAGCGCGTTGTCCTGGGCGGCGGCGGGCGTTTGGAACCACGGATGCACACCGATGAACGCCGATGCGAGCAGGGCCACGGAACACACGGAACTCACGGAAAAGGACTTCAAAACCGAGGAAAATGTTGGACCATTCAAGCGGGTCATGGCGTGCGTTCCTGGGGAGTGCTCAGGCGGAGACCGAACCAAGCGGAAAAAACTCGACGATCAATCTTTCATAATTTACGTCGTTTCGGGAAGTATCGCACGACGGAACATCATCCGTGTTCATCTGCGTTCATCGGTGGTTTCAACTTCTCGGCGCTATGCCTTGCCGTGCTGGGCGATGACGTGTGCGACCGGCGAGGTGCGGGCGGCGAGTTTGGGGTCGGCGGCGAGGGCGGCCATCGCCTCGTGCAGCGCGACGCAAGCCTCGTCGTAGCCCATGTGCGACTGGTCGGCGATCAGCCGGGTGCCGCGGTCGATGAGTTTCTTGTTGGTGCACGAGACGTGGACCATCCAGTTGCTGACCAGCCGGCCCATGACGGCCATGCTCACGGTCGAGAGCGTGTTGAGCGCGAGCTTGGCGGCGAGGTGGTGCTGCAACTGCATCGCGCCGTCGTGGCAGAGGTTGACGGGCACGCGGAAGACGCGCTCGATCCCGGCGGGCGGTTCGGTGCCGATGGCCAGCGCCGCCTCGTCGGCGAAGCGCGCGGCGACGTTGGACGCGGCGTCGGCGATGGTGTCGCCGGCGGTGAGCAGCGTGATCGCCACGCCGCCGGTGCGGGCGGGCAACACCTCGTCGCCGATGGGGAAGGTGCGGATCGTGCCGCGGTCCAGGCACGGCGGGGCCTGGACGATCGCGTCGGGCGCGCCCATGCCGGCGTAGTCCTTCGAGCCCCAGTCGATGCCGCGGATGTCCCGGCCCAGCAGCGTCCGCCACGCGGTGTCGGTATCCACCGCCGGGTTCTGCACGAACGACCACGACGGCAGCGCATCGTCGTCGCCGCGCTTGCGGAACGGCGGTAGCGAGAACGTCGGCGAGCGCTCGGTCGTGTCCGTCATCACGTCCAGCAATAGCTGGTCCGCGAGGTACGTCACCAGGCGATCGTCCCGGTAAAGCTCGGCCTCGTACGCCGCGAGCCCCGCGACGGCGTCCACCGCGGCGTCGGCTTCGAGTTCATCCACCAGCGCGGCGTAGCGGTCCCGGTAGTGCGTCGCGGGCTTGGGCGCGGCCCCGGCGACGGTGTCGAACGCGATCTCCAGCGCGGCGCCGACGACGAGCAGCTCGATGGTCGTCGCCTGCATCCGCGTCGAGCCCGCCACCGCCATCGGCGACTGCGACAGGTCGAGCTTGGTGATGCCCGGCTCTTGAATGACCTTGCGCGAACGCTCGACGTGCTCGGCCAGTACGTCGGCCGGGTTGTTGAACACGAAGAAGGGCGTCGCGCCGGCTTCGAGCGCCCGCCACGCGGTGCCGATGACGAAGCTGGTCTCGCCGCCCTCGCTGATGGCCACGACGGTGTCGTGCTCGTTCAACTTCCGGGGGCCAGCCGTGTCGTCGATCTGGTGCTTGCCGAAGTCCGTGAAGTCTTCGAAGCCCTCGACGCTTTTGATGAGCGCGAAGTCGCCGCCGGCCATGACGGAGAACACGCGGTCTTCCAAGTCGCCGCGCCCGGCCCGCTGGCACGCCTTGCGCCAGCACGCCTCGAGCAGGATGCTCAGCCGTCCGGTCGCGCCGCAGCCCGTGAAAAACACGCGGCCCCCGGAGGTTCGGCCGTCTCCGTCATCGCTCAGCGAACGCGTCAACGCTTCGACCAGCTTCCCGAACTGCACCGACGCGAACACCCGGTCCGCCGCGTCGATCAGCTCGCGATCGACGCTGAGGATCATGCGGACCGCATCGGCGGGGTCTTTTTGCGCGGCCTCGGCCAAGCCGCGCGTGCCCGGGTGCGGCTGCTCGGTGGGCAGCACGCCCAGGCGGAAGGCGGTTTCGTGCTCGATGAAGTGCCGGGCCCGCTGGGCGGGCGTGCGGTCGTCGGGCAGGGCGGACACGGCGGTGGGCGAAACAGGCGGCAAAACGGGTTCCCGGGGGGCAAAGTGACGCCGGGCTTGGCGGCGGGGGCGATCCCGGTCATGCTAACGCCATGCCCGACCTTATTGTGAAATTATTTGACCTCCCCGACGACGCCCCCGTCAAGGCCCGGGTCGCCGCCGCCGGGGTCGTCCTCCGCCACGCCATGCCCTACGACCGGCACCACGTCGAGGCCTTCCTAACCGAACACTTCTCGCCCGGCTGGGTCAGCGAGGTCACCAGCGCCTGGGCCCGCCAGCCCATCCCCTGCGTCCTGGCGATCAAGGCCGGCCAACTCGTCGGCTTCGCCAGCTACGACACCACCGCCCGCGGGTTCTTCGGCCCCACCGGCGTCGACGCCGCCCAGCGCGGCCAGGGCATCGGCGCCGCCCTGCTCCACGAAGCCCTGCGCGGCCTGAAACACCTGGGCTACGGCTACGCCATCATCGGCGCGGCCGGCCCCGTGGACTTTTACGCCAAGGCCGTGGGCGCGACCGTGATCGAGGGTTCCGAGCCAGGCGTGTACGCACACATGATCAAGGGGAAACAATCATGAACCGTCAACATGAAATCGGACCGGTCGCTCACGCTCCCGGCTCTGACCAAGAATCGTCACGCCGCGTCTTTCAGAGCCGGGAGCGTCAGCGACCGGTGGCCCGTCGGTTGCCGGGTGCCACGGACTTCAGTCCGTGCCGAGTCACCGAACACCGAGACACACGGACTGATTTCCGTGGCACCCGAGCAGTCTCCATCTGTTCCTGGCTTGGCCTGTCTGTGATGACGTTGTTTGTCACCGCCTGTACCGGCAGCCCGAAGGTGTGCGACGGGTACCACGTCGAGAAACCGGTGCCAATGACAAAACACGAGACAGGACTCAACAACCCTGTGCTCACGCTCGACGAAGCCCTCGCCCGTCTCAGCGACGCCGACGATTGGAAGACGCACCCGCCTCTCGACCTGCCCCGCCACCCCGCGGACAAGTACCTCGAAGGCTGGGTCATCGTGCTCGACCCCGGGCACGGCGGGAAGAGCCTCGAAGTGGACGGCTGGAAGATGGGACCCACCGGCGTGCGCGAGGCCGAGATGAACCTTCGCGTCGGGCTCATGCTCCGGCAACTGCTCGAACGCGCCGGCGCGACCGTCGGCATGACCCGCACCGAAGAAACCAGCGACATCGCCGACGACCGCATCGGCGACTACAACCACAACGCCCCCGGAAGTGACAATCCTGCACAGAAGAGCACGCTGCAGCTCCGGGCCGAGTACGCGAACAACTTCGAGCGCCCCGAAGGCGCGAAATTCGCGGGAATCCCCGACGAACACGGTGTTTCCCGCGGCGCGGACCTGTTCATCTCCATCCACCACAACGCCAGCAGCTCGCCCGAGAGCAACTACACCACCGTCTGGTTCCACGGCCCCGCGGAAGACGCCACCGTCGAACTCGACGCCGCCCGGCACCTCGCGCGCGAGATCGGCCGGGCGCTGCGCACCGACGTGGGCAAGACCAGCCCGGTCATGAACGACCGGCAGATGTACGAGCACGGCTTCGGCGTGCTCCGCCACGCGACCGTGCCCGCCGTGCTCACCGAGTCGAGCTTCTACACCAACCCCGACGAGGAACAACGCCTGAACAACCCCGGCTACCTCATCCGCGAGGCCTATGCGATGTACACGGCGCTGTGTGAGCTGGCGTACAGCGGGAGGCCGACGCAGACAATCGAACTTGCTCCATTATCACCAGAAAGAATGGGTTTTCTGATGATGAACATTGAGCTTGACGATGGGCTGCCTGATTGGTGGGGGCATGAGCAGGGCCGAATTCTGCCGACTTCAATCTCGGTCCAGATCGGAGGTCTCGAAATCAAACCTATGGCCTCCACACAGAATTCGGTCACCGGACACATCAAGCTTCTGTTAGCACGACAATTGCCGATCGATGAGATTGGCGTTTTTCTGGAGGACGCGGGTTTCAATGATGCTGCCGACAAACCTGACGAGATTGAATTGACCATCCACCACGCCAACTTCCTCAAAGCCCACAACTGGCCGCAGCGTTACGCGGTGGAATTGAAGTGGGAGCCGGGGGCCGAGGCACCGGAGGTCGTGGCGGTCCGCCCGCTGGGGGCCCCGCGCTGAGGGAGAGCCCGGGAGGACAAGCGAAACCCGAGGCGTTCCCTCGCATAGCCGCGGTCCAACGGACCGCGCGCCGGGGTGTGGTGGAGGTGTGGTTCTGGGACGCGGGCGCGCAGGCCGTTGGCCTGCGGCTGACCGACAACCCCGTGAATCGCGGTTTTGGGGGCGTCAGGCGGGTTTTTACGCGATTCCGGGTGTATCTGAGGGGATTTCGCGTATGAAACAGTGGGGGAGAAAAAGCGTGCAATCTTCAGGACAGTTCTATAACCTAGCGGGGCGGTATGGGTGGCGGCCCGGTCGGTGCGGTTGTGTTGTCTGACCCTTCGGGAATCACGCGTGCGTCCAAGGCAGTCCAGTTTGATGGCGACGCGGGCCCACTCTTGGCCCTCAACGCGCACCCAACCGCATGCCCCAACGTGGAGGCGGGCACGGGGGTGGACGACACGGATGCTGGGCGGGGTGGCGGCGGCGTGCGTGGTGTGGGGGTTCACGGCGTGTTCGGGCGTAAAGCCCGCGGAGCCCGGTGCGTCATCTACAAGTGGTTCGTCGCGCTACGGCCGATCGGCGCGGGTGAAACAGGATGAAACGCCGGCGGTGTCGGATGTCGATACGCGGGTGGACCTGCGGGTCTCGACCCGGGTGGACACGGCGGCCGAGCCGGCGGTGACCAAGCCTGACGTGTCGGTCCGCATGGACGGCGCGGTGGGCCCCGGCAGCCCGATCGCGCTGTCGCCGGTCTTCATACAGACGGAGTTCGGCCCGATCCGTGGGTTCCTGGTGACGGTGGACCTGGGCGACCCGCGGGTGGAGGTGGTGGTCAGCGGCGGCGCGGCCGAGCCCTTGGCGGACCCGGCGGCCGAGGTGGTGCTCACGCCGACGGATGCGTTCACGAGCGAAACCGGCTGCGCGTTGGCGGTGAACGCAAACTTCTTCCGCTGGCTCGAGGATGCGGACGGCAACAAGACGATCGCGGACATCGTGGGGCTTTCGGTGACGGACGGGGTGGTGGTCTCGGCTCCGCGGGTTGTGGGTGACGCAGGCGGCGTGGGCGACCCGGCGCTGGTGTTCGATCAGCGCGGGCGGGCCCGGGTGCTCAACGCCGACGGCGATGCGGTCTCCGGCGGGGCGGTGTGGGACGGCGTCGCGGGCATCGGTGCTTCGGACGATGACGCCACGCCCGGCACGCTCTTGGTGATCGACGGGCAGAACCACGGCGCGACCGCGCGTCCTGGCCCCAACGCCCGGCACCCCCGCACCGCCGCGGGCGTCGATGCCGACGGCGACACGCTGGTCCTCGCGGTGATCGACGGCCGGCGGCCCGGGCACAGCATCGGCATCACGCTGGTCGAGCTGGGCGAGCTCATGATCGACGCCGGCGCCGACGACGCGGTCAACCTCGACGGCGGCGGCAGCACCGCGCTGCTCGTCCACGCCCTCGCGACCGGCGAACCCATGGTCAACGCCGGGTTCGACGACGACGGCGACGGGTGGATCACCAACCGACCCAGCGACGGGCGTTACCGGCCCGTCGCGAACAACCTCGGCGTCCGCCTGCGCGGCTGGACGCCGCCGAACCTTCCGGGACAAGACGGCCCCGCGCCCGTGCGCGGTACGGAAGCGGCCGTGTCCGTTCCCTCCGCCGTCGCTGATTAGAAGGAGTTCCCATGACCCAGGCCCGTTCGTCGTCTCTGGACCCGGTGAAGGCCCAACCCGGCCGGCCGCTCTACAAGCTCGTGAAGCAGGCGCTGGTGGACGCGATCGAGGCGGGCACGTTCAAGCCCGGCTCGCGCCTGCCGTCAACCAAGGAGATTAGCCGGCAGATGTCGGTCTCACTGGTGACGGCGCACCGCGCGTTGCAGGAGCTGGTGCAGGGCGGCGTGCTCGAACGCACGCAGGGCCGGGGCACGTTCGTCATCGAGCGCAGCCGACGCACCGCGCCGCGCTACCGCCTGGGCGTGATCATGCACCCCGACGCGTCGATGGCCGACTACCACCACTCGCAGCTCTTCGAGGGCATGCGGCAGGCGGCGCAGGATAAGCAGGTCGAGCTGCTCATCACCCGCATGCGGCAGGACCCGACCAACGGCGCCGATGGCGTGCTGGTGATCAACCCGGGCGCGGACGAACTGTCAGCGATCCACGAACAGCTCAACCGTGACCAGACGATCGCGGTGGTCGGTGCCCGTTCGGCGACGGAGGAGACGCCGTCGTTCGATGTCGACCACGCGGACATGGCCGAGCAGGCCGTGCAGCACCTTACGCGGCTGGGCCACCGGCGGATCGCGTACGTCGGGCCCGACGCCGCGCTCTCGGCGAGCAAGGACCTGCGGGACGGCTTCCGCGCCGCGTGCGCCGCAGCCGGCCTGGACGCGGCGCAGTGCCCGGTCCTCGAAGCCAAGGGCGGCCAGCTCGATCAGCGGGAGAAGATGGAGCTGTCGCGCCTGCTCAACCGCAAGCCCCGGCCGACCGCGGTGTTCACCGGTGGGTTCTACCTCGCGCTGGACCTGTACGAGGCCGCGGCGTCGCTGGGGTTCGGCGTGCCGGACGACCTGTCGGTGGTCGGCGTGGGCGACCCGCCGAGCGCGGGGTTCCTCTCGCCGGCACTCACGACGTTCAGCCAGCCGCTGGTTGAGGTGGGGCACCAGGCGGTCAACGCGGTGGTGGGCAAGCTGCTGCGCGACGAGGACGACCCGCAGGACCACATCCTCCGGGCCGAGCTGATCATCCGGGATTCGTCGTCGGCGCCGCCGCGCGACTGACCCGTCCGCCGCGCCGGTCGATCGGCGGCGCGTTTTTCTTCAACCCGTTCCGCCACGAATCGGCCCCGCGTTAGCATGGCCGCCAGGGCCGTCGCTACCAGGGAATCGGCATGAGCTTGGGAACATGGATCGCACAGGCCGGGGCGGCCGCGCCGGACGCGTCGCCCTCGGCACACTTCACCCTTATCGACTGGGCCGTGCTGGTCGGGTACATGGTGCTCGTGTCCGTGCTGGGCGTGAAGCTCGCGGGCAAGCAGAAGGACATGCAGGACTTCTTCCGCGGCGGCGACAAGCTGCCGTGGTACGCCGTGTCGGCGTCACTGATCGCCACGACGATCTCGGCGGTCACGTTCGTGGGCGTGCCGGCCGTCGCATTCGCGGGGGACATGACGTATCTGCAGCTCGGCATCATCGCGGGCCTGATCTCGCGTTTGTTCATCACATTCGTGCTTGTGCCGGCGTACTACGAGAAGCGCGTCTACAGCCCGTACGACTACATGGGCGACAAGCTCGGCGGCGGCGCCCGCGGCGTGACCACCGCGCTGTTCACGCTCGGCGGCTTGCTGTCGCAGTCGGCGCGGGTGTACCTGACCGCGCTGGTGCTGACGCTGGTCATGGCCGAGCAGCTGGGGTGGGTGCAGGACTACACCGGGCTCCATCCGTTTGCGTCGTCGATCATCCTCATCGGGCTGATCGCGATCGCCTGGACGATGCTCGGCGGGATCGCGACGGTGGTGTGGACCGACGCGCTGCTCTTCCTCGTGTTCATCACCGGCGGGGTCGCGGCGTTGTGGGTCGTGCTGGCGAACCTGCCGGGCGGGTTTTCACAGTTCGTCGAGATCGGCGGCGACGCCGAGAAGTTCAAGGTGTTCGACCTGAACAAGGCGTTCTCGCTGACCGAGCCTTACACGTTGGTCGCCGCGGGCTTCGCGGTGGTGGTCGGAAACATCGGGGCGTACGGCACGGACCAACTGCTCGCCCAGCGCATCTTCTGCTGCAAGGACCGAAAGAACGCGCAGTACGCGATGCTCAGCAGCTACGCCGCCGAGCTGGTCACCACGCTGATGCTGTTGGTGGGCGTCGGGCTGTTCGTGTTCTACACCGTGTTCCCCGAGAAGCTCGGCGGGTTTTTCGCGTTCAAGGTGGCGCAGGAGAACGACAAGATCTTCCCGGCGTTCATCCTCGAACAGATGCCGGTGGGCGTGACGGGGCTGGTGATCGCCGGCATCTTCGCGGCGGCGATCTCGTCGCTGACCTCGATCCTCGCGGCCCTCGCGCAGACGACGATCTCGGCGGTCTACCTCCCGGCCCGCGCGAAACACCTTGGCCTGACGGAGTCGACCGAGCAGGCATTGGTCGAGCACGACGAGGCCGAGGGGCTGCGCATCGTGCGCATCTCTCGGATGTGGATCGTGTTCTGGGGGATCGCACTGTGCGTGGCGGCGTTCGCGGTCAACGCGTTCAAGGACGCGACGGGCGTGCCCATTCTCGACCTGGCTCTGGCGCTGGGCAGCTACATCGTCGGCGGGCTGGTCGCGGCGTTCCTGCTGGCGTGGCTGCCGATCCAGGTGAACGGGCGCGGGCTGGTGTGGTCGGCGCCGCTGGCGGTGCTGGCCGTGTTCGCGTCGCGCTTCCACGACGGGTGGACGGTGTGGACCTGCGGCATCGGCGGCGGCATCCTCTTGTTCACATGGGTGCTCTACGCGAGCTTCACCCTGGACCCGTCGCTGCGGAACAGGCGGCTGCTCAAAACGGGTTACCTCGTGTTGGGTTGCGCGGTCGTCATGGCGCTGTGCCTGTACGGCACGTTCCCCAAGACTGACGAACAGGGCCGGGTCGTACACGCCGACGCCGTCTTGACCGACGATGCCGGCAACGTTGTCCCCGACCCCGACCCCGTTGCCGAGCCTTGGCGTCACCCGATCACCGACGAGCCGTTGCTGGACGAAACGGGTGCGCCGCGGCAGCGCGGCATCCTGATGCGGACGGCGAAGGGCGACGTGCTTGTGGACGACGACGACCAGCCCAAGGTGCAGGTCGTGGCCGACGGCGAGCCGCCTGCGCTCTACGTCGCCGGCGGAGGCGTGGCGCTGCGCGACAACATTGCCTGGACCTGGTACGCGCCGATCGGCGGCACGGTGGCGTTTGTCTTTGGCTGGCTCCTGGCCGACCCCCGCCGGCGCGAGCCGCAACGCGTCATCGATCACCGGCCCGAGCCGACGCCGGCGCTGAGTACCGCCGCGGCATCGGGCGGAGGGGAAGGTTCCGCGTGACCGAGCGGCTGTTTGAGCCCGTGATGCCCATCGCCGAAGCGCTCGAGAAGGCGCGGACGTTTGCGATCCCCGTGCAGGACGAGCCCGAGGGTGGATGGCTGGCTGACGACTTGGTGGACGTGACCGAGATCGACCCGGCGTTCAAGCTCGACGTGCGCTACGCGACGGACAACAACTTCATGGGCGGGGCCGTGTACGAGGTCGCAGGCGCGGTGTTGCAGCGCCCGGTCGCCGAAGACCTGGCCAAGGTGCAGGCCGAGTTGAAGCACGACGGGTACGGCATCGTGGTCTTCGACGGGTACCGGCCGTTCTACGTCACCGTCGCGATGTGGCTGGTGACGCCCGAGCACCTGCGTGAGGACTTCGTCGCCAAGCCGCACCGCGGGTCGATCCACAACCGCGGGGCGGCGGTGGACATCGGGCTCTACCATTTGGACTCAGGCGAACAGGCCGAGATGCCCAGCGACTACGACGAGTTCACCGAGCGCGCCGCGTTCGACTTCGCCGGCGGGTCTGACGCGGTGCGTCAACGCCGCGACCGGTTGATCGCGTGCATGGCCGACCACGGCTTCCGCGTGTACCGGGCGGAGTGGTGGCACTTCAACCACCCGGATGCGCGGCGGTACCGGATCAACAACACGCCGCTGCGCGAGATTGTGAAGCCCCTAGAAGTTTGAAGCCTCATGCCCCGACTGACCCCCGACCATCTCGGCGTCTGCTCTTGGTCGCTGCAGCCGACGGACCCGACCGAGTTGCTGGACCGCGTCCGCGCGACCGGGCTGCGCCGGGTTCAGCTCTCGTTGACGCCCGTTGTGGATGCCCCCGACACTTGGGCCGGTCTTTTTGACGCGCTCGAGCGCAGCAGCATCGAAGTCGTGTCCGGCATGATCGGGCCGTACGGCGAGGACTACACCACGCTGGACACGATCCGCCAGACCGGCGGCGTCGTGCCCGACGCCACCTGGGACGACAACTGGGCGATGTGTCAGCGCGTCGCGGCGCTCGCGCAGCAGCACGGCATCGAGATACTCACCTTCCACGCCGGCTTCATCCCCCACGACCCCGCGGACGACGTGTTCATCCGGGTGCAGCAGCGCCTCGGCCGGATCGCCGAGCTGTGCGCCGACCACGGGCTGACGCTGCTGCTCGAGACCGGGCAGGAGACCGCCGCAGACCTCACCGCCTTCCTCGACACGCTGGGCAAGGACAACGTGGGTGTGAACTTCGACCCGGCGAACATGATCCTCTACGGCAAGGGCGACCCGATCGCCGCGCTCGAGATGCTCATGCCGCGCGTGAAACAGGTCCACCTCAAGGACGCTACCGCCGCCGACACGCCCGGGCAGTGGGGCAGTGAGGTCGCGGTCGGCACGGGCGACGTGGACTGGGACGACTTCCTCACCGTGCTGTCTCAGCATCATTACGACGGCGACTTGGTTATCGAGCGCGAGGCCGGCGAAAGCCGCGTGGAAGACGTTCGGCAAGCCGCCGCGTTTATCTCGGAGCGTTTGTGCGCATGATCCTCGCGCCCCAACCACGCACGCTCGAAGAAACCGCCGGCCGCTGCCCGCTCGCCACACTCGAAGCGCAGTGCACCATCGACCCAGCGTCGGTCGCGCAGGCGCAGGGCTACACCCTCGACCTCAAGCCTGACGCGGTACACCTCGTCGGCCACGACGACGCCGGCGTGTTCTACGGGCGACAAACCCTCGCGCAGCTCCGCCGTCAGGTGGATGGCGACGGTGCCGTGCCGTGTTTGCACATCGAAGACTGGCCCGACCTGCCCGTGCGCGGGTTCATGCTCGACGTGTCGCGCGACCGCGTGCCGACGATGCAAACGCTCCTCGCGCTCATCGACACCTTTGCACTGCTCAAGTACAACCAGTTCCAGCTCTACACCGAGCACACCTTCGCCTACGCCGGCCACGAGAAAGTCTGGAAAGACGCGTCGCCCTTCACGCCCGACGAAATCCGGCAGATCGACGACTACTGCGCCGAGCGTTTCATCGAGTTGGTGCCCAACCAGAACTGCTTCGGGCACCTCGAGCGCTGGCTCAAGCACGAGCCCTACCGGCAGTTTGCCGAGTGCCCGGACGGGTTCATCCGTGACGATCTGCCCGAGCCGTTCTTTTCGCCCGAAGCCAAGACGCTCGACCCGCTTGACTCGCGCAGCCTCGAGCTGGTTGAGGACATGCTCGCGCAGCTCCTGCCGTGCTTCCGCAGCGACACGATCAACATCGGCTGCGATGAGACGTTTGATCTAGGGAAGGGCAAGAGCAAAAGCGAATGCGAACGCGTGGGCAAGGGCCGGGTGTACCTGGACTTTGTCCGCAAGGTCTACGACGTCTGCACGAAGCACGGCAAGCAGGTGCAGTACTGGGGCGACATCATCCTGCATTCCCCGGAGCTGCTCCCGGCCGTGAAGTCCGAGCTTCCGGGGGCGATGGCGCTCAACTGGGGCTACGAACTCAACCACCCGTTCGACAAAGAGAACAAGGCGTTCCACGAGGCGGGCTTGCCTTACATGGTCTGCCCGGCCAACGCGACGTTCGTCGGCATCGGCGGTCGCTGGGATGTCGCGATCGGCAACGCGGTCAACGCCGTCGAGAGCGGGCTGAAGTTCGGGACGTCCGGCATGCTCAACACCTGGTGGGGCGACTTCGGGCACTGGCAGCCGCACGCCGTGAACCACCCCGGGATCGTGATGGGCGCGGCCGCGTCGTGGTGCCTCGAAACCAACCGCGGCCTCGACGTCGCCGCCGCGCTCGACACGCTGATCTACGAAGACGCCGGCGGCCGCCTCGCCGGCGCGGTGCGCGAGATGGGTCGGCTGCGCGACGACCTGGACTGCAACCGCGAGAACGTGCTGGGCTGGGCGATGATCCGCGACGAGGTCGAGCTGCGCGACGACGGCTACCTCAAGATGCCCTGGGGCGCGACCGGGCCGCTGACACACGAAAAACTCGACGCCGCCCAGCAGCGCTTGGAGAGCGCATTGGCCGGTGTCGCGCTGGCCGATCCCAAGCGCGCCGACGCGGCGCTGCTGCTCGACGAGTTGCGTGTCGCCGGCCGGATGCTGCACCACAGCCTCGCGAACCTGCGCGGCCGGCTCGAAGACGGCGTCGCCCACTCGACGCAGCTTTCCGCCGACCGCCGCGCCGCGTTGCTCTACGACATGACCGCGATCATCCCCGAATTCGAAACCAACTGGCGCCAGCGCAGCCGGCCCGGCGGGCTGACTGACAGCGTCGCCGCGCTGCACCGCATCTGCGGCCACTACCGAGGTGACCCCGGTTGCTGACCCACGCACGAACCCCGAACACCCCTCTGAACACGTCCTCGAAAGGATCGCCCGCATGAAACCGCTTCAAACGCTGACCGCCTCCGTGTTCGCCATCGGCTTGTTGGTCGTTGCGGCCGGCTGCGCCGTCAAGCCCGGCACCCTCGCCGAGCGCCCCGACGACGCCATCATCGTCGGCGGGCAGTTCTTCCGCATCGGCACGCCCGTCGTCACCTGGCTCGACGTCGGCGGGTACAACGCCTACCGCGTCGACAAGCAGTTCGCCAAGTGGGACCAGGCCCACTGGGACGACTACAAGGACGACGAAAACCTGCCCAGCTACGCCGAGCCCCAGCGCTACAGCTGGCGCATCAACCGCTTCAACAACGGCATGGCCGACTTCACCGAGGAGCAGATCAACGCCGTCCGCAAGAACTGGCCGCTCGAGAAACTCCAGGACGTCGTCGACCAGTTCGTCATCCACTACGACGTCTGCGGCACCGCGGGCGTGTGCTTCGACGTGCTGCACGACCGGCGGTTCCTCTCGGTCCACTTCATGCTCGACGTGGACGGCACGATCTACCAGACCCTCGACCTGCAGGAACGCGCCTGGCACGCCAGCAGCGCCAACTCGCGCTCGGTCGGCATCGAGATCGCCAACATGGGCGCGTACCCGCCCGACGGCAAGAACCCCTTCGAGACCTGGTACGGCCACGACGATAAGGGCACCTTCGTCACCGTCCCCAACGAAGACACCGACATACGCCGCACGCAATGGAACCCCGGCAAGTACTACACCGCCCGCCCCGAGCCCGTCACCGGCACGATCAACGGTAGCACCCTCGAGCAGTACGACCTCACCGACGCGCAGTACGACGCGCTCATCAAACTCACCGCCGCGCTCTGCGAGATCTTCCCCAAGATCAAGAACGAGTACCCCACCGACGCCGACGGCAACCTGATCACCGACGAGCTCAGCGACGAGGACTTTGCGAACTTCCAAGGCCTGATCGGGCACTACCACGAGACCAACCGCAAGACCGACCCCGGCCCGGCGTTCGACTGGGAACGGCTGCGCCGGGGCGTCGAGAAGGCCCGGTGATGCGGGTTGTGCGGGTCAGACCGACGCCCGTGCGGCGCGGCGGCGGATTCTCGGAACGGGCCGTTGGCCCGGCGCCGCGCTGAATCGGAGGCTTCGTTCACGACGGGCGGTCCGTCGGAATGGAGCCAGGTATGCGTTTCATCCTCGAAGCTTTGGTGGTCCTGGGCCTGATCGCGCTGGTGGGCGTGTTCTTCTTCCAGCAGCGCACGGGCCAGCAGGACCTGGACCGGGAGTCGCTGGTGCGCGACGAGCTGCGCCTGCTGTACGAGCGCACCTCGTACCACGCGGCACTCGAGTTCAGCGAGACCATCGACAACAACGAGTACCCCACGACCGAGTTCCCGGTGCAGATCGACCCCGCGTGGTTCGGCGGCCGGCAACCCGGCAACGTGCTCGCCGACGAGGGCCACCCCTGGATCGATGTCGCGCCGCCGGGCGACATGGCCCTGCACCCGCCGGACCCCGTGCTGCTCCGCGAGGACCAGGCCGGCGTCTGGTACAACCCCAACAACGGCATCTTCCGCGCCCGCACGCCCGCCGACGCCGGCGACGAACTCACCCTCGCCCGCTACAACCGGATCAACAGCACCGAACTCGCCGCGCTGCCGCGCGACGGTGACGCGACCCGCCGGCCCCTCGCCTACGTGCCCGGCCACGCGCCCGGGTCGGCGCTGGCCAGCCGGGAACGCTCCACGACCTCCGTGTCGATCGCCGGCGTCCCCGACCCCCGCGTCGAGGCCGCCGCCGCCGGGCACGACGACAGCGGGCTCTTCGCCCAGGTCGAGTTTCTCCACCAGCCCGAGGGCGAGAAGCCGGCCCCGCGCCGGCCGTCGCTGCGCACCGACTGACCCGGGCCGCTCGCACCCCGCCACGGCTGGAGATATGGGACGTCGGCGCGACCGCTCAACCCGGCCGCCCACGTGTCCGATACGCCGTACGGGGGGCACCGGAGGCAAACCGATGTCCACATCATCCGACGCAGCGTCCATCGTCAGCGCCTACGCCGACGACCCGGACATGGCAGAACTCGTCGAGCTCTTCCTGGAAGAGCTCCCCGATCGCGTCGCGACGATCCGCGAGGCCCTGGGCCAAGGCGACATCAAGAAAGTCGGGCAGGTCGCGCACCAGCTCAAAGGCGCCGGCGGCGGCTACGGGTTCCCGGCGATCACCGAAGCCGGCCTCGACGCTGAACAGGCCGCCAAGCAGACCCCCGATGACCTCGATCAAGTCCGCCGCACGGTCGACGCGCTCGTAGACGTCTGCAACCGCGCGTCGCTGGGCTGATCCAAGTCACGCATCCTTCCGCGACACGCTTGAGCCCAATCGACTCCGCCTATCGAAGCCCACGCTGTTTCAGCGTGGGCCGCATCACATACAACCCGGTCATACCCCACCGCCTCGTTACAATCGCCGTCCCATGCCGGCGATCCAGACCCACACCTATCCCAACGGCCTGACCCTGCTCGCCGAGCCCATGCCCGCGGCGCAGTCCGCGGCGCTCACGCTGCTCGTCCCCGCCGGCGTCGCGCGGCAGCCCGCCGACCAGCTCGGCGTCGCGCCGCTCATGGCCGACTTCCTCATCCGCGGCGCCGGCGGCCTCAACGCCCGCCAGCACAGCGACGCCCTCGACCAGCTCGGCGTCCAGCGCGACACCGACGCGCAGACCCGCTTCTTTGCCATCGCCGGCACCATGCTCGGCAGCCACCTCGCCGAAGCGCTGCCCCTGCTGCTGGACATGGCCTTGGCACCCAACCTCGACGACGCCCACTTCGGCCCCTGCCGCGACCTCGCGCTCCAGGCCATCGCTTCGCTCGACGACGAGCCACAACAGCGCGCCATGATCGACCTGCGCCGCCGCCACCTGCCCGACCCGCTCGGCCGCAACCCGCTCGGCGACAAGTCCCACCTCGAGGCCCTCACCGTTGACGACGCCCGCGCCTTCTGGCAGCACGCATGCACCCCGCGCGGCGCGGTCCTCGCCGTCGCCGGTTGCCTCGACTTCGACCCGCTCCGCGATCAGGTCGGCGAGTTGTGCGCGTCCTGGACCGGTGAATCGTCGCCCGTGACCCCCGCCGCCGACCCGCCGCGCACCTACCACGCCGGCCACGACGACTCGACCCAGACCCACATCGCCGTCGGCTACGACGCCATGCCCCAGGGCCACCCCGACGCCGTGCTCCAACGCGCTGCCGTCGCCGTGCTCTCCGGCGGCATGTCCGGCCGACTCTTCACCGAAGTCCGCGAGAAGCGCGGGCTGTGCTACTCCGTCTACGCCCAGTACGTCGGCCAGGCCGACCGCGGCGACGTCTACGCCTACGCCGGCACCACCACCGCCCGCGCCCAGGAAACCCTCGACGTCCTCGTCGGTGAGCTGACCCGTTTGTCCGACGGCGTGGACCAAAACGAATTCGACCGCGCCATCGTCGGCATGAAGTCACGCCTCGTCATGCAGGGTGAATCCACCGAGGCCCGTGCCGCCGCCATCGCCACCGACTACGTCACCCTCGGCCGACCCCGCACCCTCGAAGAACGTGCCGCCGAAGTCGACGCCGTCACGCTTGATGCGCTCAACGCCTTCGTGCAGTCGCACCGCCCCGACGCGATGACCATCGTCACCCTCGGCCAACAACCCCTCACCCCGCCGACCCCGGTCGAAACCGCGTGACCGTGTTGAAAGCCGCACACCGCGTCCCGTGTTTCGTATCAACGTTCAACGCGATCGTTCCGTGCCGTTAACGCACCACGTAAAACGCGTGCCTCTTTCTTGCGTTTCTTGCGTTTCCTGATTTTCTGTGTTTATGAAGCCCCGCCTCCTCATCACCGCCGGCCCCACCCGCGAACCGCTCGACGCGGTCCGCTACCTCAGCAACCGCTCCAGCGGCACGCTCGGCCTCGCGCTCGCCCACGCCGCCGCCTCTGCCGGCCACCCCACCACGCTCCTGCTCGGGCCCGTGATGTCTTCAGTGGGACAGGCTTCCAACCTGTCAACAGGCGAGACGCCTGTCCCAACGGATGCATCGGCCCCGCCGTTCACGATCCATCGCTTCGAAACCGTTGACGACCTGCAACGCAAACTCGAACAACTGTTCCCCGACCACGACGCGCTCATCATGGCCGCCGCCGTCGGCGACTACCGCCTCGACCCCACGAAAGCCCCGCAAAAACAAGGCAAAACAGAGCGAAAAAAGGAACTCACCCTCCACCTCGTCGGCACCCCCGACGTGGTCGCCGGCATCGCCCAACACAAACGCGAGGACCAGACCGTCATCGCATTCGCCCTCGAAGACCCTGCCCAACTCGAAGCCCGCGCCGCCGAGAAGATGAAACGCAAAGGCGTCGACGCCATCGTCGCCAACCCGCTGACCACCATGGACGCCGCCGACATCGACCCGGTGCTGCTCACCGCCGACGGCCATCGCGAAGCGCCGGGCCCGATGCCCAAACCCGCCTTCGCCGCCTGGCTGATCAACCAACTCCCGCAACTGCACCGCAACGTTTAGCGGTCGACGCGCAGCGTCCCGCGATCTTAATGTCGGACATACGTTCCGCGATCCCGCGGGCGGCTGCGCCGCACCCGCTAAACGCCCAACCCCGCGCCGCACGCGTCGCAGAACCGCGCATCCGCATCATTCTCCGCGCCGCATTTCGCGCACTCCGTCCCCGTCGCCAACGGCCCACCGCACGTGTCGCAGAACTTCGCGTCCGCATCGTTGCGCGTGTCGCAGGCCGGGCAACGCGCCGACAAATCCTTGACGCCCGGCACGCCGTCTTCCGCCGACGTGTCCCCGTCTTCATGCGCCGCCGCCTCCCTAAGCCCCACGCCCAGCCCGCTGCCCACCGCGTGCGCCATCGCCGACACGCCCGGCCGCGTGCCCTCGCCCACGTAGTTGACCGTGTCCACGGCCACCGGCGCGTGCTCGCTCGCCGCGTACCGCGCCACCGCCCCCATGAACGCGAACATGCTCAGCACCGCGCCCACAAACATCAGCGGCATCCCCACGAACGGCAACGCCGCCCGCAAAGGGTGGTCGAACGGGTCGCCCGCAATCACCGTCAGGAACCCGACGGCAGTCAGCGTCAGCCCCAGCAGAAACACCGCTGGCCCGACGATGCGCATCACCTTCCGCGCCTTGGCGTACGACGGGCGGATCAGCTTCTCGTGCGGAACGTCGCGACGGGTTTCATCCATGGTGAAATCATAACGCTGGGCCGTGTAGCAACTTTGCGTCACGAACTTGGCATCCGCCCGCGCCTGAGAATCCAGTCTTGCTCCAGTGCTACTCCTTGTTGCCGATGGGCTCGGCGTCCCGTTCCAGCAGCACGCTCACCGTGTTCGCGGGCCAGTCAAAACCGACGCTGCCGTTCTTCTCGATCAGCGGAACCGGCCGTGTGGTGCGGTCGCCGTTCTCATCGAGCACGGTCGCCCTGGCCGGACGGTCGTCCTCGAAAAGAATCGCGAACCCGGCCTTCGGCGTCGTCACGTTCAGCGGTGCGCCGCCCATGCTCTTGATCTGTCCGTCGGTGACGACGAACCCGTAGGGCTTCTCCGTGCGGATCGCCTGGAACAACACACGGTTGGATCGTCGCAGCGGCTTCCCGTCCAACGAAATCATCGACACAGCCCCGTCGTCGTTGCTCGGCGCGATCTCGTGTGACGACGGCAAGAGGTCAAAGTCACGGATCGGTGCCGGCCCCAGGCGGACGCTCAACCGAGACTGCCCGTGCAACGCCAACGACGTCGGATGGCTGGTCTGCAGCACCCCCGGAACATGGACGTCATCGCCTGCGAGCACGCCACCGGCGCTCCTTTGCCACGACTTGATCGATGGGTCATCAAACACCCGCACCACCGGCCCCACGTAATACGCCAGCGGGTCCACCCCATCAAAATCTTCGATCTGCTGCGCATCCCCCGCCCGGAACGCCTCGATACTCGCGTGGTTCGCCGTCGCCGAGCCGGACAGCGCTTTCAGGTCCTTGCTCTTGATCGATTCGACCACGACCGGCTCCTGCTCCGGCACGTCGCCGCGCCGGAACGCCAGCGCCGCGGCGGGGAACTGGCCGGTGATGCTCGGCACGTCGATGGTGAACTTCTGCACCCAGTTGGTTTCGACGCCCGTCAGCGACGTGCACTGGAACCAGCACACCGCATCGACGCCCTGCGCGCCCAGCGCGGCGACGCCCAGCCAGACCATGTCCGCGCGGTGCTCGTTGGGGAGCGGCCAGTTCACCTCCGAGATCATCTGCGGGTGGCCGCGCACCTGGTTGACGCGCAGCGGCAGCGCGTCGAGGTTCTGCAGCGCCGACCGGCTCTCGAACGTGTCGCCGGCGCGCACCGCCCACGCCGCCGCCGAGCCGGTGTGCTTGCTCTCGAAATACCCGTGGTGGTCGATCACGTCGCCGGCCGTGTACGTCCACCGCTCCAGCGCATCGAGCATTGGCGGGTCGGCGGTGTGCCAGTTCGAGCACACCGTCAGGCCGTCGTACCCGTGCCCGCGCAGCGCCGCGATCGCTTTCTCGTAGAACCCGCGCTGGAGGTTCGCCAGGAACGCCGCCTGCGCCTTGAGCTGACGCAACTCGCGTCGCCCGGCGTTCTTTTGACCCTCGCGCGTCAGGTTCCATACGCCGCGCAGCTCGCCGCCGGCGTAGTGCGGAGAGTCCTCGTACATGTCCTGCAGCTCGTCCCAGATCGGCTCGGGCATGTTGTCGGGGTTGAACGTCCAGAAGAAGAAGCTGTCCTCGTTCACCAGTTCGATCATCGCGACCGCCGGGTCGTCGGCCAGCGACAGCCCGGTGTGCGGGTTCACCGGCGTGACGATGTCGCGCAGCGTGTCGAGGTACCACCGCTGTACTCGGTCGTTGAACATGTGCGACGCGAACGGGTGCTCGATGTTCGCGTCGTGGTACCCGGGCAGGCCCGCGTGCCGCGCGTCGATCCAGATCGGGAAGTACCAACTGATCTCGGTGTAGATCCCTTGTTGTTTGAGCGCCGCGACGAGGCGGTGAACGTTCTCCAGCTTCCGGGGGTCGACGCGCCACTGGTCGTGTTGTTTCGTCCACAGCGGGCCGTGGATGCGGACGAGGTTGACGCCGATCTTCGCCATGCGCCGCGCCCAGTGGTTCAGCAGGCCGTCGGGCGCGTCGCCGAAGTCGGGCTTGACGTTGACGCCCCAGAAGCGCACGGGCGTGCCGTCGCCCAGGAGCAGCCCGTTGCCGTCGTCGGTTTTGCGGACGCGCCCGTGGATGCCGGCGAACTCCTCGTTCAGATCGCGGTGGTCGAAGCCTGCGTCTTCGGGGAATTCGTCGCGCGGCGGGTCCCACGCGAACCAGCCGTCGTCGGCGCGCGTGTCGCGCTGATTCGGTTTGAGTTTGCCGCGCGGCGTGAACGCGGCGTCGCTGGGCACGAGCGCAAAACAATCGAAGCCCACCGCCTCGTCCTTGCCCGGCTGCAGGTCCGTCATCCGCCACCAAAACGCGTGCCGGCCGGCGGTGAGTTTCACGTCGCCCACGGCCACCCAGTTCGCGACCAGGTGCGTGCGGATCGTCGCGCTGTCCGCCAGCGTCACCTCGCGCCCGACCTGCGTCCATTTCTGGTCGTCGAAGCGCCACTCGAACGGGCCGTGCTTCCAGAACTTCCGCGCCCACAGCGTGTACGTCCCGTCGGCCGGGGCTTCGATCAGGTACTGCGCCTCGTATGGCCGGCCGCCGGGGCGCACCTGCCCGCTGATCCAGTCGCCGCCGGAGAGCACGTCGAAGTTCCCGCCCGTGCCCGGCCCGAACGGCGACCGCGCCGGCACGTTCGTCCGCACCGCGTCCTCGCCCTCCCACCAGACGATGCCGTTCTCTGCCGCAGAAGCAGAAGAAGTAAACCACAGATGGACGCAGATGAACGCAGATAGAAGCAGAAGAGCTTTTGATTGAACCGCCATGACGCAAAGGACACCAAGAAGATCGACACCGGACACCGCTTGTTTGCCGGGACTTGGCGATCTTGGCGTCTTGGCGGTTAAACATGCAGACGGTGCGTTCTGTCGAACACGTGTGAATAATCTGCGTCCATCTGCGTCCATCTGCGGTTCCTTCCTGCCTTACTCTTCCAGCTTCGCCGCCACGCGTTCCTCGGCGCTCATCTTTTGCTTGCCGCGGATCAGCAGCTTGATCGGCACCTCGCTGAACGGCAGCTCGTCGCGCACGCGGTTCATCAAGTACCGCTGGTAGTTGTGGTCGAACAGCTCCGGGTCGTTGACAAACATCGCGAGCGTCGGCGGGTGCGTGTCGATCTGGGTGGTGTAGTAGAGCTTGGGCTGCTTGCCGTGCTTGTTCGCGCCCGGGCCGCGCTCGTGGAAGATACGCTCGAAGAAACGGTTCAGTTCGCCCGTGCCGACGCGGTGGCCCGCCTGGTCGTGCAGGTTGTACGCCAGCGCGACCGCCTCCTTGAGCCCCTCGGCGTTCTTGGCGCTGATGAACACGACCGGTGCGAACGTCAGGCCCTTCATCGCGTCTTCGAGGTACGCGACGTACTCCTCCTGCGTCATGCGCCCGCCGACCAGGTCCCACTTGTTCACCACGATCACCGTCGGCTTGAAGTGCTTCTGGATCTCCTGGCTAAGCAGGTAGTCGGTCTGGCTGATCGGCACCGTGGCGTCCACGAGCAACAAACAAACGTCCGCCCGACGAACTGAACGCAGCGAGCGGTGCTGGCTGTAGAACTCCAGGTCGCCGTCGAGGGATTTGGTCTTGCGGACGCCGGCGGTGTCGATGGCGATGAAGGCGTTGGGGTGACGCTTGCCGTCCGAATCGTCCTTTTCGGAACTTCCGGGGGCGGGCCAGGCGATGCGCACGTCCACGCTGTCGCGCGTCGTGCCCGCGTGCTCCGAGACGATGACGCGCTGCTGCCCGGCCAGGGCGTTGAGCAGCGTGGACTTGCCCGCGTTGCGCTTGCCGACCAGCGCGATCTTGAGTTCGCCCCCGGTAGTGTCGTCGTCAGACTCGTCGCGCGGCGGCGCGGCGTCGATCGCGTCGCGCAGCGCTTCGTGCAGGTCGTGCAGGTTGTGCTTGGTGGTGGCCGAGAACATGACCGGCTCGCCGAAGCCGAGCTTCATCACCTCCCACGCGTCGGCCTCGAAGGTCGTGCTGTCCACCTTGTTCGCGATGAACACGACCGGTTTGGACTTTGCGCCGCTGGTCCGCAGCAGTTTCGCCACCGCCTCGTCCAACGGCGTCACGCCTTGCTGTGCGTCCACCACGAACAACACCACGTCCGCCTCGGCCAGACCCTCGGCGACCTGCCGCTCGATGTCGGCCCCCAGGTCGAGCCGGTCCACGATGCCGACGCCGCCGGTGTCGATCAACTCGACGGTGATCGGCGGGGCGTTGCGCTCCGTGCCGGGGATCTCGACCATCGTGGACACGCGGTCGCGGGTGACGCCGGCCGTGGGATCGACGATGGACACCTTCCGCTTGGCCAGCAGGTTCAGCAGCGAGGACTTGCCGACGTTGGGTCGGCCGACGATGACGAGGCGGGGAGTCATAAACGCAGGAAAATCAGGAAACGCAAGAAACGCAGGAAATCGGACACTCCGATGTCTGGCCGTAACCGGAAAGGTTACGCGGTCTCGCTTTCTTGCGTTTCCTGCGTTTTCTGGTTTCCTGCGTTTTCCTTCTCGTCCCACAGCGTGACCGCCTCGGGCTCGCGGATGTAGGCCGGGGCGAGGGTGAGCGGGTCGTCGGTGTGGCCGGCGGTGAGGCGTTCGTGGCCGAGGCGGTAGAGGGTGGCGACGTCGGGTTGCGGCGGGGTCGCGCCGTCGAGTTTGTCGGCGATGAGCGGGATGCCGAGCTTTTTGGCGAGGGTCTGGAGCTCTTCGATCGGTCTCAAACCTGCGTTTGACGTTTCGCCGTCGCTTCCGGAGGTGGGTGGGTGGGCGGACCACGCGGTGCCGCGTTTGACGTTGAGGGCGACAACGGCGTCGGGGTGCTGAGCGCGAAGCAGTTCGAGGGTGGGGATGCCGACGACCTTGATGCCCAAAGTCAGCGCGAGCATCTTCGCGGTGGTCACGGCGACGCGCAGCCCGGTGAACGAGCCTGGCCCCAGCGAGACGAACACGGCGTCGAGTTGATCGGGTTTGACGCCGTGGGTTCGGCAGATCGCATCAACCGCGACCATGAGATCGACGTTGTGCCGTTTGCGCGGCGGGATGGGTTCGACGCCGAGGATGTCGGGGCCGCACCCCAGCGCGACCGCGCCGGAAGTAGAGCTGTTCTCCAATGCCAAGTAGTAGCCTTCGTCAGTCACCGGCTTCTGGGTCCTGATCAGCGGACCAAACGGTTTCCCAGGGGTCCGCGTCTGGAATGCTGTTGGCAGATTGATAGGGGTAGCTCCACCGCCGGTTGGTGATCAGCCCCGGCCATTCCCACGGGTTCCACCAGGGTTTGGGCTCGAGTCTGACCAGTTCCGCTTCGGGGGCAACCGTTTGGTACGAAGCAAACTCTGTTTCGAGGTGATCGAGCGTGTGGTTCTTGCCGGGGCATTCGGTGCGACGAAACCGACCATCGGTTGAAGCGAAGGTATAAGCAGGGATCGGATCGAAGGTGGCAATGAGCCAGAAAAGAACGAGCGTCAGCAATGCGGCGATTACGGGAAGTGCGATGCCCGGCTGACGGGTCTCGGCGTTCGGCGGTGCCTCTTGCGGTCCCTGCATGTCATCAGCCCGCCGTGAGTTTGATCAGCGTGTCCAGCGTTTTCCGCGCCGCGCCCGAGTCGATCGCTTCTGCCGCGCGTTGCAGGCCGTCGTTGAGGTCGTCGGCCCGGCCGCCGACGAGCAGCGCGGCGGCGGTGTTGAGGACGACGATGTCGCGCGGCGGGCCGGTCTCGCCGGCGAAGACCTTGCGGATCGTTTCGGCGCTCTGGTCGGGGCTGTCGACGCGGAGGGTGGACGGGTGGCTGTAGGGCAGGTCCAGCGCGGTGGGGTCGAGTTCTTCGAGCGTGACGCGGGTGCGATCGACGTGGGCGACGGTGCTGGGCCCGCAGGTGGAGAGTTCGTCGAAGCCATCGACGTGCTGTCCGTCGTCGGAGGGGATGCGGCCGTTGACGACCATCGCGCGCTCGACGCCGAGCTCGGCGAGGACCTGCGCGAGCGGTTCGCAGAGCTTGCCGGTCCACACGCCCATGAGGATGCGGCGTACGCCCGCGGGGTTGGTGAGCGGCCCGACCAGGTTGAAGATCGTGCGGAAGCCCAGTTCGGCGCGGACGGGCCCGGCGTGCTTCATGGCCGGGTGGTGGTGCGGGGCGAAGCAGAAGCAGAGGCCCGCTTCGTCGAGGCACTTCGTGAGCGTGTCGCCGTCGGCGGTGAGCGTGACGCCCAGCGCTTCGAGGACCTGCGACGCGCCGGAGTTGGAGGTGACGGCGCGGTTGCCGTGCTTGGCGACGACCAGGTCGTCGGGCCGGCCCGCGGCGGCAGTGACGATGGCGGTGGCGGTGGAGATGTTGAACGTGCCCGCGTGGTCGCCGCCGGTGCCGACGATGTCCATCGCGGTCAGCCCGTCGGGGACGGCGACCTTCGTCGATTTGTCCCGCATGACCGTCGCGGCACCGGTGATTTCATCGATCGTCGCGCCGCGCTGCTGGATGGCGGTGAGCAGGGCGGCGGTCTGCGGCGGCGTGGCGCTGCCGGACATGATCTGCTCGAACGCATCGACGGCCTGTTCACGCGTCAACGACTCCCCGGCGACGAGTTGGGCGAGCAGGTCTTTCATGGGGGCATGATACTGCGGTAGATCGATAGATCAGTAAAGCAGCAGAACAGTAGATAAGAAAACACAGACCAATGCAGTATTTTCTGCTCTACTGTTCTGCTGCTCTACTGCTCATCCCTCAGAACCACCACGTCAGCAGCGACAGCAGCCCCGCGCCCGCGGCCATGAACAGCAGCACCTGCGTCGCCAGCAGCAGCGACTGTTGCGGGAGTTTTTCCAGCGTCGGCAGCTTGATGGTTTTGTAGACCACGGCCACGCCCAGCACCAGCGGCACGCACAGCCACAGCCACGCCGGCTCGATCGGCAGCGGCTCGAGGAACGGGCGGTACGCCAGCACCGCGCTCACGATGAACCTCCGGCGGCGTCCGGGTTTACGGTGGGGTGCGGCCGTGGCGGGCCGACGTCGTCGTGTTCCTCGGGCACCGGCGGCATGACCGGCACGTCCTCGCCCGTCAATTCGCGCACCGGCCAGGGCTCGCGGTAGATCACGTCGATGATCGCCAACACGTTGAGCAGGCCGGCGAGCGCGGTGAAGAGGATGCCCTGCTCCTCGGGTTTGCCGTAGGCCGGCTCGTATCCACGCTCGATATCCGCCCGCGTGCCGGCGTCGCGCTGCCAGCGCTGCCGCAGGCCGTCGTGGTAGTGGTTGACCAGCCAGGACGGCGCGACCCACATCTGCCCGAGGAACCACGCCGGGTGGTCCTTGCGGTCGATCACGCTGATGCCGCCGATGAGCAACCCGCCCAGCCACAGCGAAAGGATCGTCACCGCGAGGATCAGCCCGCGGGCGGTCTGTCCCATGACCAGGTGCCCCAGCCCCGGCACTGCCCAGCCCAGTACCGCCGGCGCCAGGTTCAACCGCGGCCCCGACGCGGCGGACGGCTCGTGCGGCGACGCGTCGGACGGTGGGGGGGATTCTTTGGACACGGTCGCAAACAAATCGGAAGATCGATGCCGGCGGACGGTGTCACGGCCCGGCCCGACCGACGGACCCGCGGGCGATCCGCCGGGGCCCCGCCACGCGGCCAAGCGCCGCTTGACACACGCCGACGCGCCCGTTCAAGATGCGCCGGACGGGCAGTCTAACCTGAGCGGCCAGACCGACCCGCCCGACGAACACCCGGCCAACCCGCGCCGCCCGCAACACCCGCACGACCCCGACAAACCCCCCGGTGACCCGAGCCCGAATCGGAGACCCCGCCATGTCCGGCTTCCCCACGCTTCACGACGACGAATCCGCCACCACCGTTTATCCGGACGCCTGGCCCGCCGCCGGGTGGGCGACGCCGTCGGCCCGTCCGCGCTTCCTCGCCGCCGATGACGACGACGAACTGGACGACGACGACTTTTTTGACGATGACGACGAGGACGAGGACGAGGAAGACGGCGACGACGACTTCTTCGACGACGATGACGACGAAGAGGACGACGACTACTTCGACGACGAAGACGAAGAAGACGACGAGCTCTTCGACGACGACGAAGACGAGGACGACGACGAATTCGACCTCGACGACGACTGACCGGCCGGGTGGGTACTCGGCCAACGCCGCGGGAGCCCCCGCGGCCAGGAGCCGAGCCATGACCGACCACAACGCCGCCGACGAACAACGCTACCAGGGGCCCGACCGCCGACAGAACGTGGTCGATGCCCGCACGCCCGGCACCGGCCTCGAACGCCGCCGCGGCCCCGGCCGCCGCCGCACCGACTTCGCCAAGAGCGCCGAAGAAGGCGAGATGACCCCCGAGCAGTTCCTGTTCATCCAGGCCATCGACGCCTACAAGAAAGTCAACCAGCGGCCGTTCCCCACCTGGACCGAGGTCCTCGAAGTCATCCGCAAGCTCGGCTACCGCAAGACGCAGGCAACGGAACTGGAAATCCGCTCCGCCGAGGACTGGACCGAGCCCGCCGACGCCCCGTCCTTCCCGCCCCCGGCCGACACGTTCGAGGACGACGACGAGCAATCACTCGAAGACGCGGCGTGAAGCGATTTCAGACTGCGGATTTGAGATTTCAGATTGTTTGACCCGGCCTGCGTAATGAGCTCGACGCCGGTTGCTTTCACATCTGAAATCGACAATTTGAAATCTGTAATCATCCAAGCACCCACCACGCCAGCGCCACCAACCCGGCCCCCGCCAGGAACGCCCCCGCCACCGCCACGCTTGAGCGGTGTTGTTGTTGCCAGCGGCGCAGCCGGGTGAACCAGCCGTACCGCGCCGCCGACACCGGCTCGTTCGCGCGGTAGGCGATCAGGTCTTCCGCCAGGTCTTCCATCGACGCGTAGCGGCCGGCCGGGTCTTTTTCGAGCGCCTTGAGGCAGATCGCCTCCAGCTCGTCGGGCACCTCGCGCCACCACGGCGCCTCGTCGCTGGGTTTGGGCGTGGGGCGTTCGAGCACCTGCTCCAGCACCTCTTCGACCGTTTGCCCCCAGACCAGGTTTTTGAGCGCGAGCATTTCGTAGAGGATGCTGCCGACGTTGAAGACGTCGGTGCGTTCATCGACCTCGTCGCCGCGGGCCTGCTCGGGGGACATGTACAGCGGCGTGCCGTACCGTTTGCCCGGCCGGGTCAGGCTCAGGTCTTCGGGTACCTCCTGCGGCTCGGGCTGGCTGCGGAGCAGCGGGCGTTCGTCGCCGAGCATGCCTTCGCGTAGTTCCTGCGCCGCGTCGGGCAGGTCGACGGCGACGCTGATCTTTTCGCCGCGCACCTTGGCCAGGCCCCAGTCGAGCACGGTCACCTCGCCGAACGCGCCGATCAGCACGTTGGCGGGCTTGAGGTCGCGGTGGATGACGCCCTGCGTGTGGGCGTAGGCGACGGTTTGACACACCGAGATGAGCACGTCGATCAGGCTGGGCAGCGGGTACTCCTCGGCGACGTCGCGGTCCTTGGCCGAGAGGTGCTCGATGACGTTGCGGAGGTTGCGCCCCTGCAGCCGCTTCATGGTGAAGTAGAGGGCCCCGCTGACGTCGCGCCCCAGCTCGTACACGGGCACGGTGCCGGGGTGGGCGATCATCGACGTGACGCGGGCTTCACGGAGGAAGCGCTTGGTCTCGGTCTCGTCGTCGCGGAGGTCTTCGTGCAGGGTCTTGTAGACCACGAACCGGTGGAGGTTCTGGTCGAAGCAGGTTTGAAGGGTCGCGGTGCCGCCGGCCGTGAGGTCTTCGAAGTCGCAGTACTTGTTGCTGCCCGCGGTCCAGTGCCGGGGCAGCAGCGCATCCGTCTCTTCGAGCTTGATGATCGGCGGCGCGACCTTGCCGGCCGCCGCCAGTTCTTCGAGCTTGCTGCGTTCGATTTGGGGCGACGCCTCCGCCATCGCGGCATCGTACCCGCTCGATACCAACGGACCTTGAAGCCCACGTTCACCGAACGTGGGCTTCTTCTCATCTCTCGTGCTTTCGTGGAGCGACAACGCCCCTGCTTCACTTGTCAAAGAGCCGGCAGCTCTACAAAGTGGCCGCCGGTGGCCGCCGTCGAGCGCTCGCAAACCCACGCGCCCCGAACGGCCGACACCGTCGGCCGCTTTATATCACCACCTTCACCAGGGCCGGACCTTCATGTCCCACGCGGCGGCGGCTCCCACTTCACGCAGCACCACGCGTCCGGTTCCAAGTGCCACAGGTTGGTCGCCTGCCTCACTTGAAACGGAAGCCCCGGCGAGCCGTGCGTTCGGATCGGACTCCCTTGGCCATTGTCCCGTCGGCGCTCGTGACCGGCCCGTCGGCCGATGAGAGGAACGCTGCGTTTTCCCGAGACACGGCCTCACCGACCTGGAACCCCACAACGACCTGCGGGCACCCCCGGAAGTGTTTGACTCCCGGGTTACTTCGGGGCGCGGGCACGCATTGTTGCGCAGGAAGAGAAACCACGGAGGCACAGAGGGCGCGGAGAGCACGGAGACGCAATGATTTATGTTTTCAGCCGCACTGCCACGCAGTGCGCGCCAAGCGACCAGAACCTGCGCAGGGCGCGCAGCCCGTGGGGCGGAGGCTAACGGTAGGTTTCGTGATATGTCTGTTGGACACGGCAGATTGGGGCGACTTGTCTGCGTGTGGGGTGGGAGGGATTCGGTCACAATGGGGGGATGAGCAAGTCGAAGCACAAGGGCGAGGCGCGGGCGCCGCGGTTGGGTTATGTCGGGCTGGGGATCATGGGCGGGGCGATGTGCCGCAACCTGCTCGACGCGGGGCACGCGGTGTCGGTGTGGAACCGCACGGCGGAGAAGGCCGAGGCGCTGGTGCCCCACGGCGCGGCGTTATGTGATTCGCCGGCGGCGGTGGCGGCGCAGAGCGACGTGGTGTTTTTGAACGTGACGGACACGGCCGACGTTGAGCAGGTGCTGTTCTCGGTGATGGGCGTGGCGGCGGGGAGCAACGAGAAGCGCGGGTTGGTCGTGGTGGATCACTCGACGATCAGCCCGGTGGCGACGAAAGATTTCGCGGAGCGGTTGCACGAGTACGGGATCGTGCTGCTGGACGCGCCGGTGTCGGGCGGGGACGTGGGCGCAAAGAATGGCACGCTGTCGATCATGGTGGGCGGGCCCCCGGAAGTGTTCGAGGAGGTTCTGCCGTTGCTCGAGGTGGTCGGTGGGGCGGTGACGCACGTCGGGCCGGCGGGCAGCGGTCAGGTGTGCAAGGCGTGCAACCAGGTCGCGGTGTTGGGGGCGCTGCTGGGCGCGACGGAGGCGTTGGCGCTGTCGACGAAGCTGGGGCTGGACCCGGCGAAGATGATCGAGGTGGTGAGCGCGGGCGCGGGCGGGTCGTGGCAGTTGAACAAGCTCGGGCCGAAGATCGTGAAAGGGGATCTGGAGCCGGGCTTTTTTGTGGACTACCTGCTGAAGGACCTGGGGATCGTGGCGGAGTCGGCGGCGCACGCGGGGTTGCCGTTGCCGGTGACGAGCGCGGGGGCGCAGCTCATGCGTGCGGCGTCGGCGCGGGGTCTGGGGAAGAAGGGCACGCAGGCGGTGTCGGCGGCGGTGGAGGCGCTGGGCGGGTTTTCGTTTGCGGACGCGGCGGTGTACGGAGAAGATGGCGAGACGGAGGGGTAGCACGGAACAAAGAAAAGCCCACGTTCGGAGAACGTGGGCTTCGTGGTTTTTTGCGTGTATTGGCTCGGGTTACTTGCGGCGACGCAGGGCGAGCGTGGCCAGACCGGCGAGCAGTGCGGCGCTGCCGGGTTCGGGGAGGGGCTTGGGGTCGGGGAAGGCGAAGCCGCCGCCGATGGCGGTTTCGATGTCGGAGGCGAGGCGGGTGACGTCGGAGGCGAACCACTCCTGGCCGAAGAACGCGTCGGGGAGCGAGCCGGAGGCCTCTTCGACGGCGTTGGGCAGGCCGACGAGCCACCACTGGTCGTAGCGGAACATCATGAGGGCGCCGCCGGAGTCACCGGGGGCGACGGTGGCTTCGTAGGTCATGTTGTCGTTGGCGCTGGGGGCGTCGAAGTCGCCGAGCCAGCGGTCGCCGTTGAAGCCGTTGTCGTTCTGGGTGTCTTCGGCGTCGATGACGTTTTCGCCGAAGGCGACGCCGTAGGAATTGGCGTTGGGGTTGGCGCCGCCGAAGGCCTGCCAGTCGAAGCCGGCGCCGTCTTCGTTGATGCCGGTGAGGCCGTGGGCAGCCATGACGACGCGTTGGCCGACGAGGGACTCGCTGATGCCGAGGGTGTAGACGGGCAGGAAGTCGGTGAGGTTGGCGGGGCTGCCGTTGGTCTGTTCGATTTCGACGAGGCGGACGTCGAAGTTGTCGCTGCCGGAGACGTCGAAGAGGGTCTGGCTGACGGAGTTGTAGGTGGTGCCGTTGAAGTTGACCTGGCGGAGGGTGGGGGTCTCGGAGGAGCCGTCCTGGTGGCGGGTGGTGAGGATGTGGTTGGGTCCGATGGCGACGGCGGAGGCGTTGGCGCCCCAGGTGCCGATGGCGGCGGCGGGCGGGGTGAGCAGGGGCCGGGCGTTGCCGGGGTCGTCGACGATGAGGGCCGACGCGGGCACGGACAGGCCGGCGGCCAGCGTGGCCAACGCCGTGGCTTGGACGATTCGATCGGGCATGAACAACATTCTTCCTCCGCCACTCGACGGGACAAAAAACCGGACCATCGGCGGGTTGAGGGGTGGGGCGGGCCCGCCGTCGGGACGCAGACACCGCCGCGACCCGACCTCCCGCCGGGTAAGTGTACCCCCAAATCGCGGAAACCCCAATTGTTTCGGGGGTGAAAACCGGGGTGGGCGCTTGGGTCGGGGGTGGGGTTCGGAGTTGGGGGCGGGGCAGGAGACGGGCGGCGGTGGAGCGGGGCACGGGGTGGGCGTGACTCTGGGGTTGGCGGGCGGTTGGGGTCGGCTGCGAGGGCGGGCGAGGCCGGCGTGGAATACCCCGTCGGTGGCGGGGGTTGAGCCCACGGTCGGCCCGGATGTTCACGGCGGACCGACACCAAACCGGCCCCCCCCATGCGAGAGCCAAGGCCACCGGGCCACGGCAACCATGCCACGGCACACAACCACGTGCGACCGAATTCGCGCGTACAGCACCACCCCGAACCAATAACCTGCGGCGAGGCGCCCGCCGGCGTCCGGTGGAATCCCCGCGCCCCGCCCCGTACACTCCCAACTGGATACGAAAGGCCTCCCGATGGAGAACCCCACCATGGCCAGCGACGCCGTTCAAGAATTCACCGACGCCAACTTCGACACCGAGGTGGTGCAGTCCGACCAGCCCGTGGTCGTCGATTTCTGGGCCGAGTGGTGCATGCCCTGCCGCATGCTCGCGCCGACGATCGACGAGGTCGCCAACGACTTCGCCGGCAAGGTCAAGGTCGGCAAGCTCGACACCGACGCCAACCGCGAGGTGTCCGTGAAGTACGGCATCTCGGCGATCCCGACCGTCCTGGTCTTCAAGGGCGGCGAGGTGGTCAAGAAGTTTGTCGGCGTCACGGGCAAGCCCGAGTTCGAGTCGGCGCTGAACGATTTGGTCGGGGCGTAAGCCCGGCCGAACAACAACAATGGCAAACAACCCACAAGTTTAAAGCCCGGAGACGGCCGTCTCCGGGCTTTATTTTTCTCGCGCGGCGTGTCGTTCGGCGCGGGTTTATACGCCGGTGTCCCGCCCGCGTTCGTCCTGATCGAACAGCACGCCTTGATCGGATTCGATCTCGCCGGCGTCGTTGCGGTCGAGCGTCTCGTCGTCGGGGTGGGCGAAGAGGTTGTGGACGGTGTCGTTTTCGAAGGTTATGTCGGCGTAGGTAAGTTTTTCGCCGGTAATCCGCGGGCTGAGCACGGTCCACGTAGACGCGTCGTTGCGTGCCTGGCCGCCGCGCCATCGGCCGGAACCGGGCTGGGTCCAGACGCTGCTTGCCGAGGCTCCGGGCTGACCGAGCGTGTCGCCGTTGCCGACGGCACGGTCGGCGACCATGATCGCGTTGGGGTTGGCGGTTTCGCGCCACTCCTCCTTGAGCCCGTCCACCGCGACGTTGAGGATTGTGTACGAGACTTTGGACATGTCGAACCGCCCGGTGTCGCCGGGGTCGCCGGCTTCAAAGCGTGTTTTCACCGGGTCGTTTGGATTGACCATCCAATTGCTGCCGACGAACGGTTCGCCGAATTCCAGTCCGGGAGCCAGTCGCCAACGCCGCCGGCCGCCGGGAATGAAGTCGCCGGTCAAGAGTTCCGCAAAGGCGTACTGCATGAAGCCCTCACCGGTGTCGGGGTCATTCATTTCGGCCAACGCGATGTCTTGAGGGTCGTCGCGGTCGTCGGCGTAGGCTTGAATAGCGTTGTGCTGTCCGAATATGTTCGGATCGATTCGGGCCCACGTTTGTAGAGTTGGCGTGATCGCGCGGCCACGTCTGTCGACGCCGGGATACCAGCCGTCTGCTCCCCCGTTTTTGCCTGATTGCGCGAACGTAAACATGCCCTGCACGATCCCGCGCAACTGGATGTTGTTCTGATGCATCCGCGACGTGCGGCGCATGGTTGAAAGCACGGGCAAAAGCAGGGCCCCAATCAGCGCGGCCACGATGACGAGCGCGACGGCGTCCCGACGCGCAAAGCCGTCCGCACGCCGAGCCGGCCGCCGGCTCACGTCCCCGGCACCGGTTCGATGGTCGCCTTGATCGGGCGCGGGTGTTCGCAGGTGGCGGTTGGGTCGATGCCTGCGCCCTTGATCTGTTGAGCCTTGAGTTCTGCGTGTTCTTTGAGTCCGGTCCAGACGGCGCAGCGGCCGGTCTTGTGAGCGACGAGCGCGAACCGCATGGCGGCGGTGGCGGAAACCTTGAGGACCTTCACCAAGGTCGCAATGACGAATGAAAAATCGATGTCGTCGTCGTTGTGCAGGATCACGGCGTAGCGCGGCGGCCGGTCGGGCTTGGCGTCCGTGTCCGCACGGGGCGATTCCCGGGGTTGCGGCTCGGCGACGGCGGTGTCGGCGTCGGACTCGCGGGCGTGATCGGTCACGGGGTCATCGTATCCGTGCGGGTCGCGCCGACCAAGCGTTTCGGTGGGGTTATGCGGTTTAAGTGGGTGCGGCGCTCTTTAGAGCAACCGGTCGCGGACGCTACCGGCGCTGAAGGATCGAAGCGAAACGGAGCCGGTCGCGTGCACGACCAGCCGCGGTGCGCGGTTCCAGGGGTGTCTGCGCGTCCGAGAAAACTTCGCGTTTTCACGCCGACGCGCGGGCGTTCGCGCATTTTCCCGGCCGGCCCGGCTTATCCAGCCCGCGTCGGTGGTCGATATCCCGACAACCGGCGGCGCTTTGTGCGTCGCGCGACGCGGTCGTTGGGGCCGTTTTCCGCTTGTTTTTCCGTGATCTTCGGAGCCCTTCATGCAGCTGGACACGATCCTCAAGACGGCGTTGGAGATGGACAGCTCGGACATCCACCTGGTGGCCGGCCACCCGCCGATGTGCCGCGTGCAGACGGTGATGACCCCGATGGACTTCCCGGAGATCACCCCCGAGGCGGCACGGGCGATGGTCGAGCACATGGCACCGCCCGAGCAGCTCAAGACGTTCGACAAGATCAAGGACGCGGACTTTTCGTACGAGGTCAAGGATGCCGGACGCTTCCGTGTGAACGCGCACAGCCAGCGCGGCGTGATCGGCATCGCGCTGCGATCGATCAAGACGCAGGTGCCCGCGCTCAAGAGCCTGAACCTGCCGGAGGTCATCAGCCGGCTGACGTACCTGCCGCGCGGCCTGATCCTGGTCACGGGCGACACCGGCTCGGGTAAGACCACCACGCTGGCGGCCATGATCGACGCGATGAACCGTCGCTACCAGAAGCACATCATCACGCTCGAAGACCCCGTCGAATACCTGCTGAACTCCGAGAAGTCCTGCATCGAGCAGCGCGAGCTGGGCCAGGACACGCCCAGCTTCGCCTCGGGCCTGCGGCACGTGCTGCGTCAGGACCCCGACATCATCCTCGTCGGCGAGATGCGCGACCTGGAAACCACCGCCGCGGCCATCACCGCCGCGGAAACCGGCCACCTGGTGTTGTCCACGCTGCACACGGTCAACGCTTCGCACACCGTCGAGCGCATCATCGACATGTATCCGGCGGACCAGCAGAACCAGATCCGGTCCATGCTCGCGAACACGCTGCAGGCGGTGATCTCGCAGACGCTGTTCAAACGGATCGACAAGCCCGGCATGGTGCCCGCGACGGAGGTGATGCTCTGTACGCCGGCCGTCCGCAACCTGATCCGCGAGGACCGCAGCTTCGAGATCCCCAACGTGATCGAAACCAACCGCGGCCTGGGCATGCAGACGCTCGACAACGCCATCGCCGAGCTCTACTTCAACGGCATGATCAGCCGGGAAGACGCGATCGCCCAGGCGGCGTACCCCGAGAAGCTGGAGCGCCAGCTCGCGGCGTGATCGGAAGTAGTCAGGAGCCAGTAGTCAGTAGTCAGAAGTTGACGACGCCACGCCACATGGGAGAGATGGAAGACGGAGCAAAGCAACGGGTCGGGCCTACTGACTCCTGTCTACTGACTCCTGACTCCTGAAATTAAGATGCCCCACTACCGCTACGAGATGAAGACGCCCAACGGCGAGGTGACCACGGGCACGCTCTCGGCCGAGAGCGCGCTGGCCGCGTCGCAGCTGCTGCGGGCGCAGGGCAACGTTGTGCAGTCCTTGTCGCCGGTGGGCGGCAACGCCGCGGCGCTGGGTGACAAGCTCAAGGCGCTCAACTACAGCTCCGGCCCCAATCAGCGCGACATCCTGAACTTCACGACGCAGTTGGCGGTCATGGTCCGGGCGGGCATCTCGCTGCGGGCCGCGCTCGAGGGCATCGCCGAGCAGACCGAGAACGCCAAGTTCAAGCAGCTCCTGTTCCAGATCAAGCAGGACGTCGAGTCCGGCCAGCCATTCTCCGATGCGCTCAACAAGCACCCCAAGCTGTTCGGGCCGTTGTACGTGAACATGATCCGGGCGTCGGAGATGTCCGGCCAGTTCAGCCACATGCTCGAACGCATCGCGGCGTATCTGGCCCAGCAGATCGAGACGCGGCGGATGGTCGTGGGCGCCATGATCTACCCGGTGGTGATCGCCGTGATGGCGGTGGGCGTGTCGATGTTCCTGCTGACCTTCGTGCTGCCCAAGTTCGCGGCGGTGTTCGAGGGCAAGGAGGCGGCGATGCCCAAGCCGACCATCATCCTCATGACGCTGTCGGCGTTCATGCAGGTGTGGTGGTGGGCGGTGATCCTGGGGCTGATCCTCGCGAGCCTGGGCGTGTTCTTCACGGCCAAGACCGAGAAGGGCGGCTGGTGGTTCGACCAGCTCAAGCTGCGCGTGCCGATCTTCAACAAGATGTTCAAGTCGCTGTACATCAGCCGCTCGCTGCACACGATGGGCGAGCTGGTCAACGCGGGCGTGCCGATGCTCGACACGCTGGCGATCACCGGCGAGATCTCGGGCAACCGCCTGTTTACCCGGCTCTGGAAGGGTGTCTACAACTCGGTGAAACAGGGTAAGAAGATCACCCAGCCGATGTACAAAGGCAACCTTCTTCCGAAACCGGTTGTGCAGATGATCAGCGCCGGCGAGGAGTCGGGCAAGCTTGGCGAGGTGCTCGACGAGATCTCGACGTTCTACGCCAAACAGCTGCGCGAGACGATCAAGACCGTGACCAGCATGATCGAGCCGATCATGATCCTGATCATGGGTTCGATCGTCGGCTTCATCGCGATGGCGATCATCCTCCCGATCTTCAAGCTGTCGACGCTGGTGAGCTAGGCGTGTGGCGATCGGAGGTTTGGCGATTGAAGTCCAGACCCCGGCTTGGCAAGAAGTCCGGTTTGTATCGAATGGACGGGGTGTGACGGGTTCAGAAAGTTGCCAGGCCCGTCGATGAACGGTGAAGCACTAGACACGATCCGAGTTGTATTGGTGGATTAACCCGCGATGCGCAAGAACAATCGCCAAATCGCCCGATCGCGAATTCGCCAAATCCGGCGCGCCCGCCGGCGCGCCCGCGGCTTCACGCTGATCGAGGCGTCGCTGACGACGGTGATCATCGGCACCGGCGTGCTGGCGATCGTGCAGGCGCAGACGGCGTACCACATCAAGAACGACTTCGCGGTCCGCTCCAACACCGGGCACCTGCTCGCCAACGAGATCCGCGAGCTGACGTACGGCCTGCCGCACCACGACCCGATCACCGGCGAAGTGAACATGGGCCCCGAGCCCAGCGAGCTGGCGATCACCGACTACGACGACCTGGACGACTTCGCGGGCGTGGTTACGTCGGGGGTGGGCGCGGGCATCACGCTCAACCCGCCGATCAACGCGGCCGGCGAGACGCTGACCGACATGGGCCGGTGGACGCAGGAGATTACGGTGGGCAACGTGCTCGTGCATCTGATCGATGCGGAAGGGTTGCAGCCGCTGGGCACGACGGACGTGATGCGGGTCCGGGTGCGGGTGTTGTACACCGAGAACGACGGTCGGCAGACGCAGATCGCGCAGTTGACCTGGGCGGTGCCGGAGTGATCGGCACGTGCGACGTGCGAAGGGCAAAGTCCGCACCCCAGCTTGTGAGGCGGAAGGCGACGGCCTGACCATGAACCAACGGAATCGCGAGTTCATCCCGACCCAGCGTGGTGCCCGGCGTCGACCGGCCGCGCGCCGCCGCGGCGTGGCCGCCGTGCTGGCGATGATGTTCCTGGTCATCTTCGGGTCGCTGGCGGCGGCGATGGCGATCGTCTCGCAGGGCAACCTGCGCACCGCCGAGTCGCACCTGAAGATCAACCGCACGCTCGCCGCCGCCGAGACCGGCATGCTCCTGATGGAGTACCAGTTCGCCGCGGCGCTACGGTTCGACGGGAGCGACTCCGACGACCGCCCCGACATCACCACGACCGACGGCATCATCCACGACGGCATCCCGACCGACACGGACGGCAACGTCTACGGCCTGTGGCAGGCCATCGCCACGCAGATCCATTCGGAGATGACCGGCCAGCTGCATAATCAGGCGAACCCGTCGTTCACCACGCCGGCTCCGGGCACGACGCTGCACGGCCTGCCGATCGTTGAGTTGAACATCGGCCCGATCCGCGTGGGACCCGGCGAGCCGGACTTCACGGCCAAGTTCACCCCGCACCCGCTGCCGGGCGAGGACTACGACAGCGCCGAGTACGACCGCCTGCCCTACGGCCCGGCGACGACGCCGGAAGAGGAAGAGATCAAGGAAGAGGCCGGCATCGACTGGGTCGTCTCCAACGCCGCGCCGCTGGACGGCCGGTTCATCCGCATCAAGGTCACGGCGTACGACGACGGCAGCAGTGCCGGTACGCAGGCCGCGCCCGGCGCGCCCGAGCACCGCCGCGTCTACCGCTCGGTGTCCAAGGACGTGCGCATCACCAAGCGCATCCCCTTCGCGATCCTGTCGCGCAGCCGCGTCATGATCGGCCGCAACGTCATGGTCGACGGCGCGGTCGGGTCGCACTTCTCCGAGGTCAACCTCACCAACGGCCACCCGGTCCAGGTGCTCTCGGACTTCCGCGGCCTCGACGGCACGCTCGACTCCGACCTGGATGCGCTGGTGGGCACGCTGATCACCAACGACGTCAACGGCGACAACCGCCTGAACATCGCGTCGTCGTCGGAGACCTCCGGCATCGCCGACCCCGCCGCGCTCGACATCGATGGCGACGGGTACATCAGCGACTTCGACTTCTTCCTGGCCGCCTTCGACGGCAACGGCGACAACCGCGTCACCGCCAGCGAGCTGGGCACGACCGGCGACCCGTCGCGTGAGCAGCTCTTCGAGATGATCGACGCGCTGATGTCGCCCAACGCTTACGACAGCAACGGCGACGGCATCCCCGAGGGCGACGGGTTCATCGACGGCGACGACTTCTACGCGAAGATCCGCGGCGAGGTCTCCATCCTCGCGACCCAGAGCGACTGGGAGTCCGGTGCCGCCGGCGGGGCCTACCAGGACTACGTCGAGGGCTCGATCCTGCCGGACTACGGCCACGACCCGATCACCTTCGACGACCAGCAGCACGCCGAGGACTTCCAGTTCACGGCGTCGGACTTCAACATCGCCGCCTTCGCGGACGACGCCACGACGGACGTGGCCGCCCAGGCCGCCGCGCCCGTGGCCAACGAACCGAGCAACCCGACGGAATACGTCGCGCCCAGCGCCGCGACGCGCGAGGCCGTGCCCTTCGGAGCAGCCTACCCCTACGACTACTTCGACCGCCCGGTGTACCGGAACATGGTGTTTGACAACGTGAAGATCCCCAAGGGGACCAACGCGCTGTTCGAGGACTGCAAGTTCATCGGCGTGACCTACATCGAGACCGAGCCGGTCAACGACGCCGAGGACTACAACTACGCCGGCATGCAGAACGCCGACGGGTCGTTCAAGCACCCCGACCGCGTCGTCACCGTCAACGGCACAGACTACGGCGGCGACCCCGTCGCGGTGGGCAACCAGGCCTACGGCACCAAGCTCATCAGCAACAACGTCCGCTTCCACAACTGCACCTTCGAGGGCGCGATCGTCAGCGGCAACTGGACCGGCGGCTCAACCAGCGACCAGCCCGCCGAGTACACCCACACCCGCAACAAGGTCGCCTTCACCGGCAACACCGAGTTCAACATCGAGGACTCGACCAACCTGTCCGACGACGAGAAGGACCTGTTCCAGCGTTCGACGCTGCTCCTGCCGCACTTCTCGGTGGAGATGGGCTCGTTCGACGACGGCTACGCCAGTTCCGAAACCGTGAAGCTCTCGGGCACGATCGTCGCCGGCCTGATCGACATGCGCGGCCAGGTCGAGGTCGAGGGCACCGTCGTCACCACCTTCGAGCCCATCAGCGACACCGGCCCGGTCATCGGCGACACCAGCCCGCAGTTCAACACCACCCTGGGCTACTTCGACTCCGCCTCCGGTGACCTCGAAGCCGAGCTGCCCAGCACCGGCCTGGGCAAGATCACGCTCCGCTACAACCCCAACAAGTACCTGCCCGACGGCATCGACGGCCCGCTGACCATCGAGCCGCTGGAGCGGACGTTCAAGGAAGGCGGGAAGTGATGCGTCGGCCGCACGAACACCGGAACACTCCGTCGCGGCTCCGTGCGCGGGCGCGTTGCCGCGGCCTGTCGCTGGCGGAAATGCTGGTGTCGCTGGCGATCACGGCGTTGCTGCTGACCGCCACGATGGTCGCTATCGACGCGAGCTTCAAGTCGTATGCCATCGCCGCCGAGTCCACCTCGACGCAGGTCTCGACGCGCATGGTCACCCACCGCGTCCTGGCGCTGATCCGCAACGGCACCGCGCAGGGCCCGCTGACCACCGGCGACCACGCCACCTTCGGGTCCGGGCTGCCGACCCCGACCTTTACCGGCGACGTCGTGACCTCGTCGTACCTGATCCTCACCGACCCCGACAACCAGCGCATCACGCTTGAGTACCGCGCCGCCGACGAGATGCTCTACGTCACGACCGACGGGTCCGGCACGCCGATCACCTACCCGCTGCTCGGCGGCGTCACCGCCTGCGAGTTCCGGCTCGAACGCCGACGCGACGCCTCGACCGACTACGTCTGGGTGCTCCAACGCGCGTCCGTGGACATGACCGTCCAGCCCGACATCGACACGACGCTGGCCATCGAGTCGGGCAACTCCCCGCCGATCCGCGTCATCACGACCACGGCGCCGCGGCGGCTGCGCTGACGCAACTTACACATACTCAAAGAGATACCTCCCTTGGACTGCTCGCCTAAACGAGCAGCCCGGCGATGACCCGCGCCCCGAAATCTCACTTCGGTGCCTGGGCGTTTTCGTCCAGGGCTTCCAGAAGGTTCGCCATCTCTACCCCCGTCATCATCGCGCTGCGGCCGGCGTTGCCCATCTTGGCCCCGGCCCGCTGCACCGCCTGCTCGAGCGTGTCACAGGTCAGCACACCGAACACGCACGGCACGCCGGTCAGCACGTTCACGTCCTTGATCCCCTTGGCGGTCTGCTCGACCACGTGGTCGTAGTGGTCCGTCTCGCCGCGGATCACGCAGCCCAGACAGATCACCGCCGCGACGTCGCAGGATTCCGCGAGCTTGCGGGCCGTCACCGGCAGCTCGAACGATCCCGGCACGCGGCAGACCGTGAGGTGTTCGTCCTTCCCGCCGAGCTGCTTCCACGTGTCCAGCGCCGCCGCGAGCAGGTGATCGACCACATACTCATTGAACCGCGCGGCGACGATCGCCAGACGGTGCTCGCCGGGGAGAAGTTGTCCGGTGATCGACTCGGGCATGGCCCGGAGTGTAGCGGCGCGCATAAATAGGCCCGACGACCGCACGGGGGGGGAGGTTTACGGCCGCCGGGCACAGTTTGTATGAAAATTCCGTTCAAATCGTGCCTGAAACATGTCAGGCAAGTGAGCAATATCTCGTGATTCGGGTAGTCCCGCATGGGGTGAACACCCCATCCCCGAGCTTTTTTTTAGGCAGTGCCCCGGCGAGCGGCGTCCGCTCGCGTGAGGCCAGCCTGTTGAACCAGTCGGACCAGATCCGCCCGGGTCTTGGCCTTGAGTTTCCGGGAAATGCTGTCGCGGTGTTTCTCGATGGTTTTGGAGGATCGCTTCAGGGCGTCTGCAACCGCACGGATGCCGAGCATCGCCAACACCTCGATCTCGCGGGATGAGAGCACTTCGAGTTCCCCCAGGTCGTTGACTTGGGCGCACTCGTATTCATAGATAACCGGGCTTTCGACCGCCGCGTCATCCGATGCCCGGCGGATCGTCAACAGGACGCTGTGGACTTGATCCTCGGGGCTGTTCCGGATGGGCTGCATCCAGGTGTGGTTCTGGTACCCCTTGCAGATCGATCGGAACAGCACGGGCGTGCCGGTTTTAAAAACCTTCGAGATCGCCCGCCAACGATCCGCCGCGGCCACGGGCGGCAACACGTCAGTGATCGACCGGCCGATCAGCTTCTTCGACGCGGGCTCGTCGGTCCCAAAGATCAGCGTCACCGCCTGGTTGTTGGCGTATTGAAACGCCCCGTCCGCGTCGATGACAACAACCCCGGTATTCGGGTCGTTGCAAAGAGCTTTCCAGGCAGATGATTCAGGGCGGATATCAGAGCGTGAGACTTTTTCTTGCATAGTGTTCTAGCCGATCCGTCAGCCAATAGTGAATCGGTTGACTGGGCGGATCCCCCAGCACGCATTATTGCAAAGGGCTAATACCGCCATCTATCCGGCATACACTTATTTTGAATGTCTTTTTCATGATTGTTCTAGATTTAGCGCTAAGCGATCTGCTATCGATCCCATTGATATTCTATTGTAAAGAAATTGCATAGACTTTTTTTTGTCGAGATTGTTCCGGCGAGCGCCGTGTCCTTGCAGAAAATTGCAAATGGTCCGCTGAGTCGAGTGGGCCTGGGTATGGTGATGCTTTTCACTTTGTGGGCCCGGTCGGGAACCGCCCCGAAAGAGGGGGGTGCATTTCTCGGTAGCATCCCGGTATGACTGATCAAGCCGCCACACACCCGGAACCGACCGTCGACGCGGACTTTCTGGCGATCCTCGTCTGCCCGTTGATGCGTTGCCCGCTGGAGCAGCAGGGCGACGAACTCGTCGCGACCCGACCCGTCGGTGGCGGCTTGCGCTACCCGATCCGCGACGGCATCCCGGTGCTGCTGATGGACGAGGCGGCGCTGCCGGAGGGCGTGTCGAGCCTGGAAGATTTCAAAGCGAAGTACGCGGACCAGTTGCCGAAGTAATGAGCAAGCCTCACGCCGACGGCGCGTTCGCGTGCTGCTGCCGGCGGGCGATCCAGCGCGAGTACGCGCCGGCGATCCACGGCAGCCCGAACGCGGTGACCGCGATGAACGACACGAGGTTCGACGTGTCCTGCCCGTGCGCGACGGCCACGAACAGCAACCCCGCCGCCAACGCACCCAGGAACACCGGGACCGCCAGCATCCACCGCGGCACCTCGATCAACCCGCGGTAGCGCCGGTGCCGCCAGACCCGCAGCGGGTCCATGCGGACGCGGCAGCGCGGGCAGCGCTTGACCGCGGTGGGGATGCCGGCCAACCCCTGGCGGCAGCGGGGGCAGCGGCAGGTCCGGTCGTAGAGCAGGGCACGGGTCATGGCGGCGGCTCCGGAAAGGAAGGCCGAGCGAATCAATCGGCCGCGGTCCGCGTCTCATCCGTGGGCTTGATTGTAAACCGGCTCGCGGAATCGGCCAAGCATTTCCCGGTATGTTTGAGCCATGAGCCAGCCGGGATTTGGGTGTCCGAGTTGCGGGCGCCGCTTTAAGTGGAAGCCCACCCTCGCCGGGCGTGAAACGACGTGCCCGTGCGGCGCGGCGATCCGTGTGCCGGTGGACGTCTCGACCGGGCCGATCCCGCTCGCCGAGCCGCTGCCGGACCACGGCGGGTCGCGTGCCGCGCAGGCCCCGGCACGGCAAGGCGCGAAGTGCGTCAACTGCAACGCGCCGCTGACCGGCGTGATCTGCGTGCGCTGCGGCACCGACCAGCGCACCGGCAAGAAGCTCGCGACCCAGACCGGCGGCGCGGCACCCGAGCCGGCGTTCGACCCGCGCGCGTTGGGCGACGTGCGTCGGGGGGATGGAGACGGAACGGGGCGCGATGCCTATCGCAGCAAAGGAATGGTTGCGCTCGAGTTCGGCTTGTGGTGCGAGCTGATGTCGATCCTGCTGACCGTTCTCTCGGTGATCGGAATCATCGTGGCGATGTTCGCGATGGATGCGGATCAGGCGACGTTGATGCTTGGTTTGCTGGTGATCGGCGGTGCCGTGCTTTCGATCCTGTCGTACTTCCTGATGCTCGCCGTGCCCGGCGAAGCCAAGGCCCGCGGCGTGCTGATCGTGGCGCTGATCATGTCGGTGGCCGAGATCGGACTCAGCTTGATCGCCGAAGACGGCTCGCTGATGAGCATCTCTGCGGGCTTCCTCGGGTTTCTGGGCACGGTGATGTTTTTGGTTTTTCTCAAGCAGCTCGCCGAGTTCTTCGGTTTTCCCGAGATCGAGGAGAACGCCGACAAGGTTCTGGGCTTTTTCATCTTGCTTTCGATCGGGCAGGTCATTTTCATCCTGCCGGGTTTCGGTTTCTTCTACCTCGTGCTCGTCGTGATGTACATCGGGACAGCGATCTACGCGTTTTTTCTTTACGTTCGCCTGCTTATCGATCTTTTGAACTCAACGCGCTATCGTCGGCACCACGGCGGTCCAGCCGACAGCATGATCCGATGACGCAGATTCATAGCCGCCCGCCAATGGCGTGCGCGCAGTCCGTTGGACTGCAGCTATGCATGCACCTCATATCGCGTTGAATCGGCTTCTCTCGTCACACGTTGAACAGGAAATGGCAGACGTCGCCGTCCTGCATGACGTAGTCCTTGCCCTCGACGCGGAGCTTGCCGGCTTCGCGGATGGCTTTTTCGCTCTTGTGCTGTTCGAGGTCTTCGACGCTGTAGACCTCGGCGCGGATGTAGCCCTTCTCGAAGTCGGTGTGGATCACGCCGGCGGCCTGGGGGCCCGTCGCGCCGATGGGCGTGGTCCACGCGCGTATCTCGGTCTTGCCGGCCGTGAAGTAGCTCTGCAGCCCGAGCAGCTTGTAGGCGGCGCGGGCGAGCGAATCCAGCGCCGGCTCGGTCAGGCCGACGGCTTCGAGCATTTCATTCTTGTCGTCGCCTTCAAGCTCGGCGAGTTCGGACTCGAGCTTCGCGCAGACGGTGACGACCTGGCCGTCCTCGGCGCTGGCGCGGTCGCGGACCTTCTGCACGTGCGCGTTGCCGGCCCCGTCGGGCAGCGCGTCTTCATCAATATTGCATACGTAGAGGATCGGCTTGGCGGTGAGGAAGCCGAAGGCCTTGGCTTCCTTCTTCTCGTCGTCGGTGAGGTCGAGCAGGCGCAGCGGCTTGGCGTCGTCGAGCAGGGCGGTGGCTTTCTCCAGCAGCGCGACGCGGGCCTTCGCGGCCTTGTCGCCGGACTTGGCGGCCCGACGTGATTTGTCCAATGCGCCCTCGACGGCCTGCATATCCGCGAGCAGCAGTTCGGTCTCGATGGTCTCGATGTCGCGGATCGGGTCGACCGCGCCGTCGACGTGCGTGATGTCGTCGTCCTCGAAGCAGCGGACGACGTGCACGATCGCATCCACGTTCCGAATATGACTGAGAAACTTGTTGCCCAGCCCCTCGCCCTTGGACGCACCTTTGACGATGCCGGCGATGTCCACGAGGCGGAGCGCGGCGGGGACGACCTTGTCGGTCTCGATGTGGGCGTGGATGCGTTCGAGCCGGTCGTCGGGCACGGGGACGACGCCGACGTTGGGCTCGATGGTGGCGAACGGGTAGTTCGCGGCGAGCGCGCCCGCGGCGGTGAGCGCGTTGAACGTCGTGGACTTGCCGACGTTGGGGAGACCGACGATGCCTGCTTCCATGGTGCTCTGGGGTGTGGGGTCGGGGGCTTGGGGTTTGGTCTGCAAACGCGCCTGGAGCACAGCGATGCCGCGACTCCGAACGGCGGAACGTATCGCATCCAGCCCGGCCTGTCTCCCCGACCCCAAGCCCCAGACCCGAAACCCCGGTTTGACAAGTGGTGGCTACGGGGAAGATCGGGCGTCATCCCAAAGCGCGAACTCCTCTGGCGTCGGGCGTTCGATGACCGCTGTCCACTCGGCAAACCATTCGTCGATGCGTTCGGGCGGCATGAAGAGTTCGTCGGCCGCGCGGTTCTGGTTGCGCGCAAGCAAGCGCCGGCGGATCTCGTCCATCGGGACGTCGAGATAATGCAAGGCGACTTTTGCCCCCGCGGACCGGCCTTCGTCGCGCAGCCGGTCACGTTCGCTCCGGCCCCACGTGCCCCACTCGACGATCACGCTGCACCCGGCCGCAAGCATGCGTTTGCCGAGCCGCCACTGCAGCTGCTCGATGTCGTCGCGGTAGTTGTGATTGACATAACCGTGTCGCCGCTCGGGGAAGACGGCGGTGATCCATTCGTCGGGGCAGAGCCGCACGCCCGGCAGGCTGGTTTCGAGGCGTTTGGCGAGCGTGGTTTTCCCGGTGCCGGGCAGGCCGCAGATGACGTGGAGTTCGGGTTGGCCCATGCCACGAACCGTAGCAGCGCGTTCCGATTTCGTCGGGAGCACGGCGCAAACGTTGTAGATTCCGTCATCCCGAAAACAGCGAGTCTTTCTCGTGTTCGTGGTTCGCCTCCGGCCCACCGACCTCGGCGACGAGTTCATCGACCTTCTCGACGTACGCCTCCGGGTCGGCCTTACGTTTCAGGCCGTTGGCGTTCATGTAGCGGACGGTGCCAAAGATTTCGCGCTCGGTCCAGCCGCGGTCGTGCGTGCCGAAGCACCAGGAGACGCCGGTGTAGCTGTTGGGGTCCCGGCCGTCGAGGAAGTACTTGTCGTTGAGGTGCAGCGCGGTCTTGAACGCGTACTGCGGCGTGTTGGTCCACTCGATGATCTTCTTGCCCCAGTACATCCGCATGTAGTTGTGCATGTAGCCGGTGTAGCGCATCTCGCGCATGGCGGCGTTCCAGTAGGGGTCGTGGGTCTGCGCGTCTTCGAGCTGTTGCGCCGTGTAGCGGTGCGGGCGGTCGTCGTCCTTGTGCTTATCGAGCGTGTTTTTTGCGAAGTTCGGGATGGCGGAATACTGGTCGTAGTCGTCGCCGAAGGCGCAGAAGTTGATGGCGAGCTCCCGGCGGACCACGAGTTCTTCGATGAAGTCGTCACGGTCGTCCTTGCCCCCGCCCCCGGAAGTCGAATCAAGAGCCTGCATGGCGAGCCAGATCGGCGAGACCATGCCGAAATGCAGGTACATGGACATGTAAGAGCAGTCGGAGGTCTGCGGCTGGTTGCGGTGCTCGGAATAGTTTTTGAATTTGTCCTTGAGGAACGCGCGGAAGACGCGTTTGGCCTCGTCGCCGCCGCCGGTGAACAGCGGGACCGGGCCGACGCCTTCGTCCTCGCCGCCGAAGCCGTCCTTGAGCTTGAGCTTGTCGAGTACGGCGGCGAGGTCGCCCAGCGGCACGGAGTCGACCGAGAGGTTGAGCGAGTCCTTCTTGAGCGTGGTGGCCTTGAGCTCGACGAGGTGGTCGTCGAGTTGTCGCATGATCTTGGGGCGGATCGTCCGCGCGGCATGCTCGCGTTTGTCGCTGGCGGTTTCGATGGGCACGACCACGTCCGTCTCGACCTCGATCACGGGCACGTCGACCTTGGTTGCCACCTCGTCGCGCCAGGCGGTGTGGTGGCGGAGGTAGCCGCGGTCGACCACGACCAGCGCGGCGTCCTTCGCGAACTCGATCGTCTTCTGGGCTTGTTCGCCGTATTGCACCGCGAACTTGATCTTTCGGCGTTTAAGCTTCTCGCCGACTTCACGGACGCCTTGCAGGAGGAAGTGCTTCTGCCGGCGGTGCGAGCCGAAGGCGTCGCCGAACAGCGGCCAGAGCACAAGTAGACGTTTGTTCAACTCGTTCGCCCTCTGGACCGCATACTCCAGGGCGTGGTTGTCCTCGGCCCGGTTGCTCGACTCCATGCTGTAAAGGACGTATTGCCCGGACGTGTTCGGATCGGCGTCGTGCAGCGGCTTGATGCGGGTGGCGTCGATGGTCTGGGTGGCCATGGCAGAGTCTAGACCCGGCCCGTTGGAATCGTCCGGCCTAACGTCCGCCATGGCGTCGATCAAGAAGGTTTTCGTGGTGTTGGGGAACCAACTCTTTCCTTGGGCGGAGTTGCAGAAGCAGGGCAAGGACCCCACGACACCGCGGTACTTCATCGCCGAGGACTACGAGCTCTGCACGTTCACGAAGCACCACCAGCAGAAGATCGTGCTGTTCCTCGCGGCGATGCGGAGCTACCGGGACGAGCTGCGGGGCCACGGATGCACGGTTCATTATGAATCACTCGAAGACCAGGCCGGAGCGCAGCTCAGGACGAAGTACGAGACCAAGCTCGAGCGGTACCTGGACGAAACGAAGTCGCTCGATTGCGACGAGTTGATTGTCTGGGAGATCGAGGACAAGTGGTTTGAGCAGCGGATCGAAGACTTTGCGGAGCGGAAGGGGTTGAAGCTGACGGTGCTGTCCTCGCCAATGTTCGTAACCCCGCGGAAGGCGTTCGCGGAGTACGTCGAGGACTGCGACGGCAAGCCGTTCATGGCCCGGTTCTACGAGCGGCAGCGCAAGCGACTGGATTTGCTGCTGACCAAAGACGGTAAGCCGACGGGCGGGCGTTGGAGCTTCGACGACGAAAACCGCAAGAAGCTCCCCGGTAAGGTGGAGGTCCCGGAGACGCGTTGGGCAGAGCCGACGGAGCACGTTCGCGCGGTGCAGGCGTTGGTCAAGGACCGTTTCGTGGATCACCCCGGTGACGCGGATGGGTTCTGGTTGCCCACGACGCGGCGCCAGGCGCTGGCCTGGTTGCGTGCGTTTCTGAATGAACGCTTCCGGGGATTCGGGCCTTACGAAGATGCACTCAGCGACCGCGACCCGGTGCTGTTTCACTCCGTGCTGTCGCCGATGATGAACCTGGGTTTGATCACGCCGGGCGAGATCGTGGGGCGCGCGGTTGAGCATGCCGACGAACACGGCATCCCCATCAACTCGCTCGAGGGCTTCGTCCGTCAAGTCATCGGCTGGCGGGAGTTCATCCGCGGGGTGTATCAGCACTACGACGACACGCACGAGCGGAAGAACTTTTGGGGGCACACGCGGACGCTCAAGCCTTGCTGGTACGACGGCACCACGGGGCTGCGGCCGCTGGACGACGTGATCAAGAAAGCCTTGAACTTCGGGTGGACGCACCACATCGAGCGGCTCATGGTCATGGGCAACCTGTTCAACCTCTGCGAGGTGCACCCGCGTCAGGCGTACGCCTGGTTCATGGACATGTTCGTCGACAGCAGCGACTGGGTGATGGCCCCGAACGTGTACGGCATGGGCTTGATGAGCGACGGCGGCGTGTTCGCGACCAAGCCGTACGTCTGCGGCAGCAACTACCTGGTGAAGATGAGCGACTGCTACACGAAGTCGGAGGATTGGTGCGAGGTGCTTGACGGCTTGTACTGGCGGTTTGTAGACCACCACCGCGACTTTTTCGAGGGCAACGCCCGGCTGTCGGTGATGCTCGGCACGCTGAACAAGATGGATGACGAACGCAAGCACCGCATCTTCACCAAGGCGGGCAAGTTCATCGCGGAGGTGACGGAAGAAGGTTGAATGGCCAAGACGCCAAGAGCACCAAGAAGACATTTAAGTTCTTTGTTGGTTTGAGTGAGTTTTTGCTTCGCTTGGCGAGCTTGGCGACCATGGCGTCTTGGCGGTTCAGCCTCCTTGAGGTCTAGGATCACCGCATGAAGGTGTTGGTCACGGGCGCAACGGGGTACATCGGCGGGCGGCTGGTGCCGCGTTTGCTGGACGTGGGCCACGACGTGCGGGTGCTGGTGCGGGATTTCGATTCGGTGCGCGGGCGGGAATGGGAGCAGCGCGTGGAGGTGCGGCGGGGCGACCTGCTCGAGCCGGCCTCGTTGCAAGGGGTTCTGGACGACGTGGACGCCGCGTATTACCTCGTGCACTCGATGTACGCGGGCCAGGACTTTGCGGCGCAGGATCGAAAGGCGGCGGAGCACTTCTGTACGGCGTGTCACGCCTCAGCGCAAGGCGGGCCGGCGCACGTCGTGTACCTCGGCGGGCTTCAACCCGAGGGCACGGTGCGCAGCGAACACCTTCGGAGTCGGGCGGAAGTGGGGGAGGTGCTGGCGGAGCGTTTGCCGGGAAAAGTGACGGAATTCAGGGCCGGGCCCATCATCGGGTCGGGGTCGGCGAGTTTCGAGATGGTGCGGTATTTGACGGAGCGTCTGCCGGTGATGGTGACGCCGCGTTGGGTGAACACGAGTGTGACGCCGATCGCGGTGCGTGATGTGCTGGCGTACCTGGAGGCGGCGCTGCGCATTGGGCCGGCGGGGGTGGTGGACGTGGGTGGCGAGATGCTTTCGTTCAAAGCGATGATGCACGGCTTCGCGGCGGAGCGCGGGCTGCGGCGGTGGATCATCCCGACGCCGGTGTTGGCTCCGAAGCTTGCAGCGCGGTGGGTGGGGCTGGTGACGCCGATCCCGAATTCGCTGGCGGTGCCGTTGGTGGCGGGGGTGACGCAGCCGCTGGTCGCGGACACGGCTGAGGCGTCGGCACGCTTCCCGGATGTTGTGCCGTTGGATTACCGCGCGGCGGTGCGGTACGCGCTGGGGAAGATCGACGAAGGCCAGGTCGAGACGCGGTGGAGCGGCGCGCCGCAGAGCGCTGGCGTATTGGCCTCGACGCGCGACGGGTCGTCCGCGGAGGTGTCGAGTCAGATCGACGAGCGCGAGGGGCTCTGCCGCGACCGGAGAGAGTTGGTGACGGACGTGCCGGCGGCGCGGGTGTTCGAGGCGGTGTGCCGGCTCGGCGGGCCGCACGGGTACCACGGCTGGGGCTGGGCGTGGGCGGTGCGGGGCCTGTTCGACCGGCTGATCGGCGGGCCGGGGCTGCGGCGCGGCCGGCGCGACCCGGACCGCATCCTCGAGGGCGAGGCGCTGGACTTCTGGCGGGTGGAGCGCGTGGACGCGCCGGGAGAACGCATGGACGCCGGAGAGTCGGGAGAGGTGCCGGAACCACAAGACCCGGCGGTCGGTGTGCTGCGTTTGCGGGCCGAGATGAAGCTGCCCGGCCGGGCGTGGCTGCAGTGGGAGGTGGAGCCGACGCGTGACGGGGCACGGCTGCGGCAGACCGCGGTGTTCGAGCCGTTCGGGTTGCCGGGTGCGTTGTACTGGTATGCGCTATTGCCGGCCCACGGGTTCATCTTTCCGGGCATGCTGCGCGGCATCGAGCAGACGGCCAAGACGCTCTGGCAGCAACAAACCGAACCCACGGCGGTCTTTCGTGCAAGCAACCACCAGACGGACGCGTCGTCATGAGCAGGCCGGCCCGTCGAGGCAACCCGGACCAGCAGCGGCTGCCGAGCAAGGTCTGCCCCGCGTGTGGCCGGTCGTTCCTTTGGCGGAAGAAGTGGGCACGGGACTGGGCGAATGTGCGTTATTGCTCGAAACGCTGTGCCCGGCAGGGCGATGCCGAGTCGTCGCGTTCGGCGGGTGCTTGAGAGATGGGGGGGTGTTCTTCGCTACACTGAGCATCGCGTTGGCGATTGGCCGACGACCTACTCCCGCACCCGCTCCCCGGCTACGCCATGCCCGACACCACCGACGACCTGCGTTTGAAGGCCAAGAAAATCCTGATCGTGGACGACGACAGCGAGGTCCGCGCCGCGATCGACCACGCGCTCCAGGCCGAGGGCGCGCTCACGCAGACCTGCGGCGACGGGAACACGGCGGTGCGGATCGTCGAGTCCGACCCGCCGGACCTGGTGGTGCTGGACATGATGCTGCCCAAGCGGTCCGGCTTTCTGGTCCTTGAGAAGATCAAGCGGTTCGAGGTCTGCCCGAAGGTCGTGATGGTCACCGCGAACGAGGGCAAACGGCACCAGGAGTACGCTGAGGCGCTCGGGGTGGACGGCTACCTGCACAAGCCGGTGCGGATGGAGCGTTTGATCGCCGAGGTCGAGTCGCTGCTCTGACGTTCGGCCGGGGTTCGGGTCGGGGAGATGCAGCCGTATACTGAATGGGAAGGCGTGGTGGCCGTCACACGGTGGACGGTCCGTCTGCGCGGTGGTTCGGGTTTGGCCCGTTTTTTGAAAGGCCTGCATCATGATGTACCGCTTGATGACGAATCGTGAGTACGTGCCGCTGGTGGCCGGCACGCTATTGCTCGTATTGACGGTGCCGGCGGTGTGGGCGCGCGAGGCCACGGTGCGGACGCGCGACGGCCGGGAGTTGACCGGCGAACTGGTCACGCAGAACGACAAGGTGGTGGTGCTCAACATCTCCGGCATCGAGATCTCGGTCCAGCGCGATCAGGTTGCCGAGTTCGAGCTCAAGCCCACGGCCGACGAGTACTACGCGCAGACCCGCCCGGAGCTGGACGACAACGACCTGGAAGGGCGGTTCGCGCTGTCGCAGCGCCTCTACGAGATGAAGGCACTGGACCTGGCCCTGCGGGAGCTGCAGGACCTGGCCCGGCTGTTCCCCGGTGAGCCGCGGGTGGTCCGCCTGATCAACATCATCGAGGCGGATCAGGAACTCGCCCGGCGGCAGGTGGACACGGGGAACGACCCACGCCGCGTGCGTGAAGATCAGGGCCGACCGCCGCGCAACCCCGGCCGCGCCCAGCCCGCCGAGGCCGGCGAACTGCTCACGCCCGAGCAGGTCAACCTGATCCGGGTCTACGAGGTGGACCTGAGCGCCCAGCCGCGCGGCATCCGCGTGCCGCGCGAGACGCTGGACAAGTTCTTCCAGTCCTACCGCGACGCCGACGGCCAGCCGCTCGACCGCCGCGCCCAGGCCGAGTTCCGCCGCAGGCCGCCCTACGAGCAGTTGGAAGAGATCTTCGCCGCCCGGTTGCGCGACCTTTACGGTGAAGTCGAGATCCTGACCGACCCGCCGGCGCTGGCGACCTACCGCAACACGGTCAACGACGACTACGTCGCGCCCTACTTCCGCCGCCACTTCGGGCAGGGCCAAGTTGACGGGCTCAAGCTCTTCGGGGCCCGGCCCAACGCGGTCGAAGAGGCCTACACCAACTTCTACGTCCTCCACAACTACAAGGGGCCCGAGGGCGTGCCCATGATCGACCGCGTTTCGCCCGCGGACTCGCTGCTGGTGCAATGGGGACTGCCCCGCGAACTGGCGACCTCGCCCGCGCCCCAGGTCGAAGGGTGGGAGCCGGCCTTCCGCTCGGTCGACGACCCGCAGTTCCTGCGGATCGTGGACTGGATCGGCACGCTCTACAGCCCGGCCCCGGACTACGGCATCGACTATCCCCCCGCGGCCCCGGCCGCCCCGGACGCCGACACGCCCGCCCCGGCCAACTGAGCCCCGTCCAACTGAACCCCCGTAAACCCGCGTGGCGCGGTACATTACCCCGCCTCGGCCGCCCGCCGAGCCCCGCGCCGACGGACCGGCGCCGCCCGTGACGCAGCCCCGCTGCGTGGTTGTCCCGGGAAGCCCCGGCCCGATCCCCAGGCGGTCCATCGACCGCCGCCGACGAGTCACCCCGATGCCCGAAGCCCTGTCGAAGTTGTTCGGATGTTCCGCCGCCGCCCTGTGCCTCGCCGGCGCCGCCGTCTTCACCGCCGGCTGCGACCAGGAGGCCCAGAACCGCCTCGCCGCCGCGGGCGACTTCGATGATGCGCTGGCCCTGATCAACGAAGCCAACGCCTCGTCGCCCGACCCCGACACGAGCGTCAGCGAGGCACGCCTCCGCAAACTCCGTGAGGCCAAGCCGCTGCTGCAGAGCGTCTTCAACCAGGGCAGCGCGACGCAGAAGGCCCAGGCCGCCATGCTGCTGGCGGACATCGAAACGCAGGACGCCGACCGCCTGCGACGCCAGGCGGAGTTCGCCTTCGCCCAGATCAAGGTCGACATCGCGAACCTGCTGGCGGACATCGAAACCGTCGACACCGTCGCCGCCACCGCGACCGCGGCGCAGGTCGATCCGCAGACCGCCATCGACAAAACTGACGCCGCGATTCAGGAGTTCGACGCCCGCCGCGGCGCGCTGACCGAGACGCTCGGCCGGCTCGACAACGAAGTCTCGACGCTGCGCGGCCAGATCGACGCGCAGAAAAAGTCCGCTCAGGAAGCGTTCACCGAGAAATCGCGCCTCGAGAGTCAGGCCTTCGTCGCCGACGGCGAGGAGAAGTACGCCTTGCTCGACCGTGCCGGGGAGGCCCAGCAAAAAGCCGACGCCGCCGACGTCGCCGCGCAGGAGCTGGAGATCCGGCTGGACAAGATCGAGTCGGGCCTGGTCCTGGCTCGGCGGGACGCCGCGATGTCCGACGCCGCGCTCGAGAAGCTCAAGGATGCCCGTCAGGTGTTCGAAGAGGCCGGCGCCGACGCCAAGCAGGCGGTCCGCGTTCTGCGCGATGAGCAGACCGCCCAGGCCGAGACGCTCGCCGCCGCCGCCGTCGCCCTGGCCGAGCGCTTCGACGCCGAGGTACGCCAGCCGTTGGACGCGGCCGGCCAGAACGCCTCGGCCGCGGTGTCCGGGCTCCAAGGCGCGCTCTCGGGCGCGTCGGGTACCGGCCGCGACGCCCTCGAAAACGACCTGCTGGCCAAGCAGCTCGTCCACGCCCAGACCCTCGCGACCGCCGCGGGCTACGCGGCGTCGATGAGCGCGTCGCTGGATGCGATGGCCGGCCGTGCCGCGTTCGACCAGACCCCCGAGCTTCAGAGCCGGCTCTCCCAGGCCGCCGCGCCGCTCGCCGACCAGGCCGCCACCTTCCGCCAGGCCGCCGCCGACTCCGTCGCCTCGGCCAAGGCCATGCTCGCCGACGCCGACCCCGAGGACGCAGGCACCGCCACCGCCAACCAGACCGTCGCCCGCATCGAGGGCCAAGTCGGTTCGGCCGGCAACGCGGGCTGAACCGCCCGGCGCATCCAAGCCGCCGTCACTCCCACCACCAGAAGATGTCGCCGAACATCGACGCGACAAACGGCGCGACCGCCACGGCCCCCATCAGCGCGAACGGCCTCAGCGCCGCGAGCCGACGCGCTGTCGTTTCGTGGTCCGGCAAACGGATCGCCGACCACACGATGTAGTAGCCGAACATCGCCACCACGCCCGCGATCCACGAGATCAAACCGGCAACAAACAGCCAGTCCAAAATGCCCTGCCCCACGGCGTACCCCGCGACCGGCCCCCAGTCGTCCGGGTACTCGGCGTAAACGTCCGGCGCCCGCCCCAGATGCCGGACCGCCGAGACGTAAACCATCCCGACGGTCACGAGGTACCCCGCCGGCGCGATCGCCGTGAGCGCCGCCGCCGACCACCCGAGCTTCCGAAACAGGCGCAGCCGGTCCGGGTGCACGGCAAACGTCTTCGGGTCCGTCGCGTCGAAGGCGCAGCCACACTCCGGGCAGTCCCCGTGCGTCGCCTTGGTTTGCCCCAGCGGGTATTCGCACTTTCGACAGTACACGCCGGCCCCCTTACCGCGGCAGTTGCATCTCCGCCAGCGCCGTCGCCGTGTCTTCACTGAATCGGAAAACCTGGTCCAGCCCGGTGGTGAGGAACACGGTCCACACGCGGTCGTTGGGGTGGACCAGCCGCAGCCGCGCCGCGCCGTCCAGCAACATCTTGCGCAGCGTCAGCAGCCGCGACAACGCCGTCGAATGCACCATCGGCACGTCGTTGAGGTCCAGCACGACGTCCGGCAGCGGGTCCGACTTGCGCAGGACCGCCGAAAGGTTGTCCAGCTCGTCGGTCAGCAACGGCTCGTCCGGGAGCTTGACCAGCCAGGTGCGCTCGGACCATTTCTCAACGGGCATCCTCGGACTCCGTCAACCCGCGGCTTGCAGGAGTTGCATCACCAGAACCAACAGCACGATCAACACCAGCATCACCAGCCAGCCGACAAACCTTCGCGTCGGGCCGCGTTGCATCGCTCAACCCCCCGTGGTTTCACCGGGAGCCGCCTCTTCGCTTTCTCCGTCGTCGCGGATGGGCGCGATGGCGGCGAGGGTGTCGCCGTCCTTGACGCTGATCACGCGGACGCCCGCCGAGTCGCGGTGGGTCTGGCGGATGTCGGCCACGCGGGTGCGGACGATCATGCCGTTGGTCGTGATGAGCATGACGTCGTCGGCCTCGGTGACGCGGCGGATGGCGACGGCCGGGCCGTTGCGGTCGGTGGTCTTGATGTCGCGTCGGCCCTTGCCGCCGCGCGACTGCGGCCGGACGCTGCCGTCTTCGGAGTGCACGAGGTACTCGTCGGTGGGCGTGCGTTTTCCGTAGCCGTTGCGGGTGACGGTGAGCAGCTCGGAGGTGTCGTTCTCGTCGCAGCGCACCACGCCGATGACGGTGTCGCCGGCCCCAAGGTTGATGCCCTTGACGCCGGCGGCGTTGCGGCCCATGGCGCGGGCGTCGTCGGCGCGGAAGCGGATGGCCATGCCCTTGGCGGTGCCCAGGATCACGTGGTCGTCGTCGCCGACGTACTTCACGCCGATGAGCGCGTCGCCGTCCTTGAGCGACACGGCGATGATCCCGCCGGTGTGCACGTTGCGATAGTCCGCCAGCGCGGTGCGCTTCACCAGGCCGTTCTGCGTGGCGAACAGCAGGAAGTCCTCGCCCTTCTCGAAGTCGTGGATGGGCATGAACTCGACGACGCGCTCGCCCTCGGCCAGGTTGATCAGGTTCACGACCGCCCGGCCGCGGCTGGTGCGCGTGCCCTCGGGGATTTCGTAGACCTTCTTCTTGAACACCCGGCCGGTATCGGTGAAGCACAGCAGATCGTCGTGCGACCCCGCGACGAAGACCTCGGTGGTGAAGTCGTCGTCCTTGCTCTTGGACCCGATCACGCCCTTGCCGCCGCGGCCCTGGGTCTTGTACTCGTCCACGGGCAGGCGCTTGACGTAGCCGGCGTGCGTGATGGTCACCGCGACTTGGTGCTCGGCGATCATGTCGCCCATGTCGAAGTCGCCGACCTCCACCTCGCTGATCTGCGTCCGGCGGGCGTCGGCGTACTTCTTCTTCAGCTCCTCAATCTCGTCGAGAATGATCTGGTTCACCCGCTCGGCGCTGGCGAGGATGGCTTCGTACTCCTCGATGTCGGCGACCAGTTTGGCGTAGTCCGCGACCAGCTTCTCGATCTCCAGCCCGACGAGTTGGATGAGTTGCAGACGCCCGATCGCCTCGGCCTGCACCCGCGTGAGTGCAACATCGTTCTCGGCCGACACGTCGCGCAGGCGCTGCGGGATCTGCGGCGCGTACTCGTGGTCGGCCGGGATGCGGAAGCCGCGCCGCATCAGCTTCTCGATCGCCTCGTCTCGGGTCTTGCTCGACCGGATCAGGCGGATCACCTCGTCGATGTCGCACACCGCGTAGATCAGGCCCTCGATGCGGTGGGCTTCCTGCTGGGCTTGCTGCAGCCGGTACGCGGTCTTGCGGCGGGTGACCTCGACGCGGTGGTCGATGTAGCACTGGATCAACTCACGCAGCGCCAGCGTGCGCGGCTGACCTTTGACGAGCGCGATGTTGATGATCGAGAACGTCGACTGCAGCGGCGTGAGCGCGTAGAGCTGGTTCTCGACCGTGTTGGGGTCGGCCCCGGTCTTGAGCTCGATGACCAGCCGCATGCCCGCGCGGTTGGAACTTTCGTCGGTGACGGCGCTGATCTCCGTCAGCTTGTCGTTGGCGCGTTGCTGCTTGATCTTTTCGATGACTCCGTCGTTCTTGGAGACCTGGAACGGCAGCTCGGTGACGACGAGCACGTTGCGCTTGCCGCGCGTCTCGTGGTGGATTTTCGCGCGGACGGTGACGCGGCCGCGCCCGGTCTTGTAAGCCTGGACCACACCGCCGCGGCCCATGAGGATGCCGCCGGTGGGAAAGTCCGGGCCGGGGATGTGCTGGAGGAGTTCGGGCAGCTCGATCGACGGGTTGTGGATCTGCGCGGTGATGGCGTCGCAGACCTCGCCGAGGTTGTGCGGCGCGAGCGAGGTCGCCATGCCGACGGCGATGCCGGTGCCGCCGTTGACCAGCAGGTTCGGGAACTTGCCCGGAAGGACCTTGGGCTCTTCGCGGGTGCCGTCGTAGTTCTCGATCCAGTCGACGGTGTCGAGCTTGAGGTCTTCGAGCATGTCCGCGGCGGGGGCGGCCATGCGGGCCTCGGTGTACCGCATCGCGGCAGGGGGGTCGGGGTCGATGCTGCCGAAGTTGCCCTGTGGGTCCACGAGCGGGTGGCGCATCTTCCAGTGCTGGGCCATGTTGACCAGCGTGGGGTAGACGACGGCCTCGCCGTGGGGGTGGTAGTTGCCGGAGGTGTCGCCGGCGATCTTCGCGCACTTGCGGTGCTTGCTGCCGGGCCGGAGGTTCAGGTCGTTCATCGCCATGAGCACGCGGCGCTGCGAGGGCTTGAGCCCGTCGCGGACGTCGGGCAGCGCGCGGTCCACGATGGTGGACATGGCGTAGGTGAGGTAGCTGTCCGCCAGTTCGCGTTCGATGGCCAGGTCGGTGATCCGGCCGAGGTTCGTCGGGCCGGTCGGCGCGTCGCCGGAGTTGCCGGCGTCGTCGGGCGTGTCGGGGGGCAGGTCCGGGGGCGTTTCGGCCATGGATTCGGGGCTTCCGGGGGCGTGAAATGAGGGTCGTGGGGAGCGGCCTGTTGAGCCGGGCATTTTAGCAGAATCCGGCGTCCGCCACGGGCCCGCGGGCACCGTGCGAAGGCCCGTAATTCGCGGGAATTCGCAGAGTTTTTGCTGGGTTTGCCGCGGACGGCGGGGTATCCTGAACCCATGCCTCGCCGCCCCGTTTTTCCGGTCGTGCCTATCGCCAAATCGGCCGGCTTCACGCTCATCGAGTTGCTGGTCGTCGTCTCGATCATCGCGCTGCTGATCGGGATCCTGCTGCCGGCGTTGAGCGCCGCCAAGTGGGTGGCCGTCGACGGCAAGTGCAAAACGCACCTCAAGCAGGTGACGACCGCGCAGTTCGCGTACTTCAACGACCACGGCGTGTTCAGCCGACTGTGGTCCGGGTCCGAGGGCGACGGCGAAGCGGTGAACAACCCGGTGTCGCCGCTGGCGGGGTACCTCGGCGTCGCGCGCGAGCGCTTGCCGGACGCGGGATCGGTGATGCAGTGCCCGGCGGTGGACGCGGGCGAGTTCGACCGGATCCAATCCCTGGTCGCGCCGGGCGAGCAGGCGTCGTCGTTGGGCATCAACCCGGCGATGCATTTCGATCAGTGGGCGTTCGACCCCGACGCCGTCCGCCGCTCGTCGGACATCATCCTGCTGGGCGAGCAGGCGTTGGAGCCGTTTGAACGGCTGGCCGCCTCCGACGGGGTCACGGCCCGGCCCGACGCGTACTACGGCGCGACGTGGTTCCAACTGTCGTCGCACAACCCGCAGCGCGGATATCGGCACGTCGATGACGGGGCCAACTTCGCCATGGCGGACGGCAGCGCGCGGCAACTGTTCCACGCCGACCTCCCGCTTCACGGCCGGCACTGGAAGGGGTGGGACACCAACAACGACCCGTGGACCGCGACGGGGTCTGGCTCGAGCACGGCCGAGGGTGGCTGCGGCTGCAACTGACGAAAATGCCGATTCGTCCGCCACGTTGCGCGTGACCCGTTTCGACGGGCCGCGATCTGTGTGAAGCGTGATGTCCGTGGTGAAATTGTGGGGTGGACGTCACACTTTCGCCCGCCCGGCGACCATAACACCGCAACGACGCCCCGCGGAGGCCCCGGCCATGCCCGACGCCCAAGCCCTCATCGAGCAGCACGGCGACGCCGTCTGGCGCACCGCCGCCCGCCTGCTGCCCAACCCCGACGACGCCCGCGACTGCTACCAGGACACGTTTCTGGCCGCGCTCAAGCTCCCCGACCCCGCGGCCGTGCGGAACTGGTCAGCGCTTCTTCGGAAGATCGCCACCCGTCGCGCGATGGACCGGCTGCGCTTGAAATACCGCCGCAAGGAGTCGCCCGCCCAGCTCGACACGTTCCCCGCGTCTGACCGCCGACTCGACGCGCCCGGGGCCCGGCTCGAAGCCATGGAGCTGCGCGAGCAGGTCCGCGATGCCCTGTGTGAATTGCCCGAGCGCCAGGCCGAGGCGTTCTGGCTGCGGCACATGGAGCAGATGACCCACGAGCAGGTCGCCGAACAACTTGAGACGACCTCCGCCAACGCCCGCCAACTCGTACACCGCGCGACCGAAGCGCTCCGCCGGAAGCTTTGCCCCGAACCCTCACGACACAAAACCGCCGACAACCCGCAAGCCCTGACCGGAGAACAACGATGAACGTTCAACGTCCTCCGCAACCCGACCAGCCCGACGAACTGCTTGAGACGATCGCCGACGCGTTCGAGCAGGCAGAACTGCCGCCGCGCCCCGATGACGCCGAGACGCTTCAGACTTTGGAGAGTCAGCTCAACGGCGACCACACGGCTGCGACGCGCCTCGTGTTGTCTGCTTCCCCTGCGACCGACCTTCCTCCTGCTTCACATTCTCCGCGGTGGATCATGCGAACACTCGCTCCGCTTGCGGCGGCCGCGGCTGTTCTGCTGGCGTTGACCGTGGTGCTGTGGGCACCCTCCGGGTTCGACAGCAACGCGGTGTTCGCCCAGGCCGTCCGACAGGTCCGTGCGGCGCAGACCATGGCGTTCACGATGACCATGGGCGTGCCGAACCAGGACGCGCCCATGTCGATGCGGGCGACGATCAAGAACCCCGCGTCGATGCGGGTCGAGGCCGAGATGAAGGTGAACGATGAGAGCTTCGCGATGGTCCAGATCTTCGACTACGAAACACAGCAGATGATCACGCTGCTCGAGCAGCAGAAGCTGGCGCAGAAGATCGACATGGCCGGGCTGCCGCGCGGCGACAACCCCCGCGACATGATCTCCGAGTTCACCAAGCTCGACCCCGAAGAGGTGGAATACCTGCGCGACGAGCCGTTCAACGGCGTGGACGCGCACGTCTACGCCATCGACGCCGGCGCCATCAAGGGCCGGGCCTGGATCGACGCCGACACGAACCTGCCCCTGCGTTGGGAACTCGGCAACCCCACGCTGCCCGACGACCCCAACGCGAAGATCGTCATGGACAACTTCCGCTGGGACGTGGCGGTGGACGACGCGATGTTCGACATGACCATCCCCGACGGCTACCAGGTCCGCGAGATGGACATGAGCAACGCCCAGCCCGAGGACTTCGCGATGATGCTCCGGCTCTACGCGGCGCTCTCCGAGCAGCCCTTCCCCACGGAGTTCGGCCCCGAGACACTCACCGGCCTGCCCACCGTGATGATGAGACCGGGCATGACCCCCGAGGAAAACCACCAGCGCCTCGTGAAAGTGCTGACCCCGATCTACGGCGAGGAAGCGCTCACCGGCGAAGCGATCGGCCCGACGATGGAACAGCTCGGCGTCACGATGGGCCGCGGCGCGATCTTCCTCGCGGGACTGGCGGAGACCGCCGAAGACTGGCGCTGGGTCGGCGGCGGCGCGACCGCGGGCGACAGTGACGTGCCCCTGTGCGGGTGGAAGCCTAAAGACGGCGAGACCTACCGCGTGGTCTACAACGACTTCACCATCCGCGAGGTCGCGCCCGACGCGCTGCCGGAAGCGTTTTTGCAGTCTGAGGGCCACCGGCCGGGGCAAGGTGTGGTCGATGATCAGACGGCACCGACAAATCCGGGTTCGGAACAAGGGCCGTAAGCCCCGCGACCGAATCCATGACGAAAGTCAAGCCCCGGGGACAATGCCGGGGCTTGATCATTCGGTGGCGAGCGGGACCGGACAACGAATCAGGAGAATCGGTAGGCGTTTTATGAGTGGGGGTGTATCTTGAACCCATGGACGAAACCCCCTCCAGATGTGGCGCGGGCCGTTGCCGTGGCGGGGGGTTTACGCTGATCGAGTTGCTGGTCGTGATCGCGATCACGGCGCTGTTGCTGGGAATCCTGCTGCCGGCGTTGGGGGCGGCTCGTTCGGCGGCCGTGGACGTGAAGTGCCGAAGCAATCTTCGGCAGGTGACCACGGCCGAGTTCGCGTACTTCAGCGACTACGGCGTGTTCAGCCGGTTCTGGTCCGGGCCGGACGGCGACGGCGAGGCGGTGAACAACCCGGTGTCCCCGCTGGCGGATTACCTGGCGGTTTCGCGGGAGCAACTCCCCGAGGCGGGGTCGGTGATGCAGTGTCCCGACGTGGACGCGTCGATGATCGAGGCGATCCGGCCGCAGGTGGTGCCCGGCGAGCAAGCGTCTTCCTACGGGATTAATCCGGCGATGTACTTCCCGCAGTGGTCGTTCGATCCCGACGCCGTCGAGAACGCTTCGGACATCATCATGCTCGGCGAGCAGGCGCTCGAACCGTTTGAACGGCTGGTGACGTCTGACAGCGCGACGGCCCAACCGAACCCCTACTACGGCGGGACGTGGTTTTTGTTGTTCGCCCATACGCCGGATCGGGGCTATCGACATGTCGAGGGCGGCGCTAATTTCGCGATGGCGGACGGCAGCGCCCGGAGGCTCTTCGACGCGGAGTTAGGGATCGACGGGGGGCACTGGCACTGGTGGGAAAAGTATGACAACGTGTGGTCGCTGCCGGACCTGGGCGGGGTCGGTTGTGGTTGTCAATGATCCGGGCAATGCCGCGCGGCGCTGTGTGTTGGGGAGAGAATGGTTGAGCCGTACGGTGATCAAACGCGCCAAGGCACGATTACAGCAACACGAAATACGCCACGATCAGCAGCAGGACCAGGATCCCGCCGCCGATGAGCATGAACTTCTGCTTGCGGGCGGCCTCGGCGGCTTCTTCGGCGGCGCGGGCCATGCGCTGCTCTTCGCGACGCATCCGGGCGATCTCGGGGTTGACGTACTCGGGGTCGTCGCCGGAGAAGTGGGACCGCCCGCCGCTGCCGCCTTCGCCCGCGGGGGCCGCCGGCCGGTCGTCGGCCATGGGGTCCAACTCGGCGGGAGCGTCGTCGGTGGGCATAATGCCCGGTGCCAGCGGCGTGCTGGAGGCCGGGGCGTCGAGGTCGGGGTCCTCGGCGAGCTCGTACAGGCCGTCGTCGTCCGGCGGGTCCGGCTTGCGTTTGGGGTCGTCCGGCATGGACGGATTGTAACCCTTGGGCCGATCGCGTCGGCCGCGCGTTGAACCGCCGCCCCCGGCATTGCCGTGGGCGCTTCACGCGGTGTCGGCCCCGGAATGGTCAGCCGGCGAGGCGGTGCTTCGCGTCGCGCAGCAGCCCGACGCCCACGAGCAGCAGCCCGGCGATGACGATCGGGTTCCGCGCGACCTCGGCGACGCCGAGCGACACGGCCAAATACACGGCGCCGGTGGTCGCGGCCATCCAGCAGGCGTGGTGCGCGGCGTCAAGGATGCGGTGCCGGGCCGGCGCATGGGGCGCGCGGCTCCGGAAGGGGCGGGGATGGGGCACGGCGGCCTCCTGGATCGGTCGGCCCTGGGAAGACGCGGGCCGGCGGAACGCTTCCGGTTGAACGGGGCCTCGTGCCCGGTCCGACGCGGAACTCCCGGCATCGACGATCCGTCGGGGGGGCTTGCAAACCAACGTTCGAAAAAACAACGACTCGGCGTCCGCCGGGTCGGGCCGCGCCGCTTGGCCGGACGGGCCGGATGGCCCGGACGACACCGGTCACTCGGACGTTGCGGCCGGATCGGGCGCTGCGGCTGGTTCGGTCTGTGTGGGTGGGGCCGGCGTTGCCGATTCGTCGGTGCGGTGGTCGATCCCGGCGCGTTGCCGCAGTTCCCGCCAGTTGGTTTCGAGTTGCTGTGCGTGGTTAACGCGCAGCGTGGCCGGTGGAGGCGTGTAGATCTGGTTGAGCGCCCGGCTGCTGGCGAGGGTCACGGTCAGCCGCAACTCCCGCCCGTCGCGCACGACGCCCAGGGGCACGGTGTCGCCGGCGCGGAGCGCTTGGAGCAGGTCCTTGATCGGCGGCGCCTCGTCCGGGTCTTCGGCGGAGGGGATGGCCCGGCCGTTGACGGAAACCAGCACGTCGCCCGGCCGCAGCACGGCGTGGGCCGGGAACCCCGGCAGCGTGTCCATCACCACGATCTCGACACCTTCGCGGTTGGGCAGCGCGTCGAGCCGTTTGCCCGGGTGCGTGATGCCTAGCGACGCCTGGTCGCCGGGCTGCGCGACCTCGGTCACCATCTCCGACACCAGGCGGTGCAGGACAACGCTCTCGAGCCTCACGTCGCGCTCGAGACTCGGCGGCAGGTCGGCCGCGGCGGCAAGCAACGCGTCGAGCCCGGTCCGCCGATCCTTCATCAGCGCCTCGGTCGCCTCCCGCCGCACCTCCCACGCCGGGTGGTCGAGCGCCGCCAGCCGCGCTGCCAGGCTCGAGGGCGCAGGGGCGTGGGGAACGTCCGCCGCCTCGACCCGTGGGCCGGACTCATCCGGCTCCGCCATGTCCTGCACGGCCTGACCGCGCCCCGGCACCACGATCAGAAGACACACCAATGGCACGACGCCGAGCCCGGCACCACGAACACGCCGTCGGCGATCCAACGGGCTTTGGGATGCATCGTTTCGAGCGGTCATGGCATCGCGTTCCTTCGGCCGGCGGGTCATTCCACGGCTTCCACGAGCAGCCCCGCGTGCTTGCGGAGCCACTGCACTTTACGCACCACCATCTCCAGGAACACCGCGCCCGGCAGCTTCGCAAAATACCCCGTCGCCGCGATGGGGATCACCGCCTCGGCGATCAGCGCCTCGACCATCAGCCACGGGATCACGCGCAGCTCGGCCTTGGTCAGCATCGCGTCCGGCACCGCGTCGTAGCCCCGCAAAAACCGCTTGAACCGCGAAAGGTCCAGGTCTTCGGGCCACTGCGACGGGTCCTCCCCGCCGCCGCGGATCGAGAACTGCAGCGCCCCGTTGGCCGTGTCGATGATCCGCGGCGCGAACCGTGCCGCGTCATAGTCGATCACCGCCACCACCCGGCTGCCGCGGAACAGCATGTTCCCCGGGTGCCAGTCCGAATGCACGACCGCCATCGGCCACTCGGCGTAGCCCTCGTCTTCGACCCGCCGGACCGCGTCGAGGTACGCGTCGGCCAAGAACTTCCCGACCTTCGCCGACCGTTCCGCCGCGTCCCCTGCATCGGCGCTGCGCAGCGTGTTGGGCAGCTCCTTCATCGCGTTCATCACCGACTTACTGCGGTGGTACGTCCCGCGCGCCGCGGTGTAGTCGCTCTCGAAATCGCCCAGCAGTTTGTGGAACAACCCCAGCACCTTGCCCGCGTCGCCCGTCGCGTCCAGCGAAAAGTCGTAACCCGTCCCGCGGATGAACTCGAACAGCTCGTACGTCGCCCCGCCCCATTTGAACAGCGAGTTGTTGTCGTTTTTGGTCCCCACCAGGTGCGGCAGCGGGAACTGGCGCTCGGCTAAATGGATCTGCACCGCGTGACAGAACGCGACCTTGAACGGGTCGTCCTTGCCCAGCGCCCGGCGTTTGAGCAGGAAGTCGCCCTTGTCGGTCTTGAGCCACAGCTTCGGCGCCTTGCGCGAGCCGCGCGGGAAGTCCTTGATCTCGTCGATGATCCCCACGTCGTAGTGCGAGAGCACGATCGCCAGCTCGTCGGCGTTGAAGCTCGTGCGCTGCCCGGGCACGACCGCGCTGGGCACGCCCGTCCCGATCGACGCCGACGGCACCGCGGAACTGATCCCCGACGCCCCGGGGCTGCCCGCGACCGATTCGCCGGGCGTCGTTTTGGCCCCCGCGGGCGATTTCGCTTTGTCGGGCTTGGCGGGCATGGGCGGAAGTAGCCAGGAGTCAGTAGCCAGTAGTCACTCACGACAAGCCACAAAGCCAGTTCGAGACGCTGCGATGAATGATAAACGCGCCGTGATCGCTCCTGACTCCTGACTTCTGACTCCTTCCGGACTACTCCACGTTCTGCACCTGTTCCTTGATGCGGTCGATCAGGGACTTGGCGCTGACGACGTGCTGGCTGATTGCCGCGTCGTTGCTCTTGGAACCGATCGTGTTCGCCTCGCGGAGCATCTCCTGGGCCAGGAAGTCCAGCGTCCGCCCGGCCGGCTCGCCGTCGTCGCTGGCGATGATCCGTTCGAACTGCTCCAGATGCCCGCGCAGGCGCGTCAGCTCCTCGCTGATGTCGGCGCGGTCGGCGAACACCGCCACCTCTTTGAGCAAATCCGTCTCGTTGACCTTCAGCTGCGCCTTGGCCATCAGCTCACCCACGCGGGCGCTGAGCTTGGTGTGGTATTCATCGACGACGCGCGGCGCCCGGCCGGCAACCTCCTCCACAATCTTGAGCAGCCGGCCCGCCAATTCCCGCAAATCCGTCGCGAGCGCGGCGCCCTCACGCTGACGCATCGCGATCAGCTTCCCGCCCGCCTCGTCCACCAGCCGCAGCACCACCGGCCGGGCCAGCGCCAAGAGCGCGTCCGCGTCCGTGTTCGGCTGCATCACCCCCGGCAGCGCGAGCAGGTGCGTCAGATCAATGCTCACCGCCTCGTCCGACAGCCGTGACTTCAACTCCTTGAGGTGCCCCAGGTACGCCAGCAGCGCGTCGTCGTTGACCTGCGACGCCGCCGCCTCGCCCGAGACGCGCAGCTTCACCGCCGCCGAGAAACTCCCGCGCCCGAACCGCTTGCGCAGCGCCGACTCCAACTCCGCTTCGAGCCCGAGCAGCTCGTCGGGTAGCCGGCTGGTGCATTTGAAGTATCGGTTGTTCAGCGACCGCAGCTCGACGGCGTAGTGCACGCCCTGTTCCTGCGTCGCCGCGTCGCCGAAGCCGGTCATGGAGCGGATCATGGGGCCGCAGCGTACCAAGCCCGCGCCTTCGGCGACGCCGCACCCGCCCGCGCCGCGTAGAGTGCTCCCATGCAAGGACGCGACTGGGTCAAGACGGCCACGAAGACCGCGCAGGAGGCCGCGAAGAACCCGCGCGTCTGGCCGCCCGTGCTCGTCGTCGCCATCCTGCTCGTGGGGTTCATTTTTCCCTGGACGCTGCGGTCGTGCGCCGACAGTGTTCGGCACTACCGGGTCTCGCAGTGGTACGGCCTGATCGACGAGAAGGCGGAACAGGCGGGCGTCGACCCCCTGCTCGTGCGGGCCGTCGTCCTGGCCGAGAGCAGCGGCAACCCCGAGGCCCACTCTTCCGCCAAGGCCAAAGGTCTCATGCAGATCACGCCCATCACCCACGAAGACGCGATGCAGCGCTTCGATCTGCCCGACGGCGACCTCTTTGATCCGGACTACAACCTCACCGTCGGCACCCGCTACCTCGCGTACCTGCTCAACCGCTTCGACGACGACGTCACGCTTGCGCTGGCGGCGTACCACATGGGCCCGACGCGCGTGAGCAAGCTGCGCCGCGAGAACCCGAAGCTGTCGCCGAATGAACTGGTGGAAAAGTTTGCCGGACCGAAGACAAAGGCGTACGTCAAGCGGGTTAAGGCCGAGGCGGGCTTGTAGTTGGTCGCGGAAAAATGGCCACAAACGGCACATAATCCACAGAAGGCGATTTGGTTTCTACCGACCGCCAAGACGCCAAGTGCACCAAGACGAATATGGAGGTCTGCAGCCTCAAAGGCTGGGCCACGTCGATTGGTTTTCATATGCCTTGACTTGCCGTCTTCCGATTCAAAGCTTCGGGTTGATCCAGCTCATTTTGTGTCTTTTGTGCATCTTTGTGGCCAATTAAAAACCTGCGGTTATCCGCGACTTTTGTTCGCCATTGCTTCAAGCAACCGCTCAAACACCACATCCTCCTCCGCCCGCGCGTCGATCACCAGGTAACGCTCCGGCTGCCGCTGCGCCTGGTCGTGGTAGCCCTGCCGGACTTTCTGGTGGTAGTCGGCGCCCTTCTGTTCCATGCGGTCCAGCAGGGGGTTGAGGCGTTTGGCGGCGGTGGCTTCATCGACGTCGAACACCACGACCAGGTCCGGCCAGGTTTGTCCCAGCGCGACCTGCCCGACCTGGACGATGTCGTCGATGGGCGTGCCGCCGGCTGTGCCCTGGTACGCGAGGGTGGAGCTGATGAACCGGTCGGCGAGCACGAGGCAGCCGTCCGCCAGTGCGGGCCGGATGCGTTCGGCGATGAGCTGGGCGCGCGACGCCATGAACAGCAGCATCTCGCAGGAGGGCGCCATCTCGCCGTGCTCGTCGTCGCGGTAGTGCAGGAGCAGGTCGCGGATCTGTTCGCCGATGGCGGTGCCGCCGGGCTCGCGCACCTCGCACACGCGGACGCCGTGCGCCTCGGCGAGCTCAGTGAATCGGTGGAACTGCGTGGTCTTGCCCGAACCGTCCGGCCCGTCGAAGACGACAAACTGACCGCGCAGGGATTCGAGCCAGGGGTGGTCGTGGGTGTCGTCGGCCATCGCGGAGAATGTAAAGGATTTGCGCCACCCTAAAGCCCGGAGACGGCCGTCTCCGGGCTTTACACCACTCAACGGATTTCCCGGCCGCTGCGTACGTCGTCCTGCGCTACGATGCCCGCCCATGAACGACGCCTACCTCCAGCCCTACCGCGACGCCCAGGACGCGCACGGCCCGTCGTTCAACGTCACGATGTGGGCGACGCCGCAGACGCAGACCCGCCGGTTCGCGGTGTTTGCGGAGATGTTGTTCCTGCCGGGCAAGCGGCTGCTGGACGCGGGGTGCAGCCGGGGCGACCTCGCGGCGTATCTGCGTCAGCACGAGGTCGTCTACGGGCACTACCACGGCGTCGATGGCCTGCCCGACGTGATCGACTACGCCCGCCAGCGCGGCCTGCCCGACGCGACCTTTGCCGCCGGCGACTTCGTGCACCAACCCGCGCTGCTCGCCGAGACCGACCCGCAGATCACCCTGATCTCAGGCACGCTCAACACCATGGACGACGCCACCGCGTTCGAGGTCCTTGAACACGCGTGGGCAGGCTGCCGCGAAGCGCTGGCGTTCAACTTCCTCTCCGACCGCTGCGGCCCGCTCGCCACCCCGCAGGACTACCCGGCCCGCCGGCTGCCGACTATGCGCCTGCTCGATTGGGCGTTCAACCGGACGCACGACGTCGCGTTCCGCCAGGACTACTTCCCGCACGGCCACGACGCGACGGTGGTGATGCGGAAGGCTTGAAGACGCCGTCGGGTCGTGTTGATTGCTTCACGAGATTTGCTGATGCCGCTCCACGCATCCGGTAGCCGCGTCAGGACCGCAGATCAGTGACTACTCCCGCCGCAGGAGGTAGTCCGGTGAAGCTTGCTTGCTTCAAGCGTTTTGCACCCATTCTGCCTCTTAGCTGCGACGCACTGAGTCGCAGGTGTCACCGATGATCGACGATGAAACAGCGACGCGGCGCGTCGCAGCTATAAGGCAGCAATCTCGCGATTCGTTCTAACTCTCGGGCGGCTTTATGTTCGAAATCGCCGGGGGAAGCTCCCAGCCACATTCCGGACAACGGCCACCGGAACCATAAAGCTCGTAGCCACATCGCGGGCACGGGCTCCTGCGTCGGTCGTCAACACGGAGCACCAATAAGCGATAGCGCGGCAACCAGGCAGACAACGGCGCATACAGGCCCCAACTCACCAGAAGCGCGATCAGTTGTGGACCACACCACAACGCCATTTCGTCCCAACCATTGTTTACATCCCACACATAGTCCGCGATCCTCAAGCCACTGAACAGAGCCACCGGCGTACCCACCAAAAGCAGAAGTGCCACAATCAGCCAGCTTCGGACCGGGATGCGCAACACGAACAACGCCACGACGACCACAGCATTGAGCAGTGTGGCGTAGAAGATGGCTCCCAATCCAAAGTCCACATAGTCATGGGCGAGCGACGCAATCAGACCGCCCGATGAGACATTGCGGACACCCAGCATCCGGTAGATCACCACCCCCATCGTGCCGGCCCAGAACGCGACAAATGCTGTGAGCAGCAAGCTGGGCACGGCGAACCGATGAAGCCAGAGCCTGTGAGTGGGAACGGCCAATCGCGTCTGCTTTCGATTTTGCTGGTATGCCGCTCAACACCCCGGCAGCGTCACCGACGCGACCTTGAGGATGCCGTCTTTGGTCTTTAGGTCGTCGAGCAACGCCTGCGGTGCTTCGGCGTCGATCTTCAGGAGCATGAGCGCGGTGAACGCCTTGCCGTCGGCGGTGGCGCGGCGGGCGATGGTCATGTCGGCGATGTTGACGCCGGCGGCGCCGAAGGTCGTGCCGACCGTGCCGATGATGCCCGGCTTGTCGTCGTTGCGGATGACGACCATCGGGCCGGCGGGCACCATGTCCATCGGGTAGCCGTTGATCTCGAGCACGCGCGGCAGGCCGTCGTCGTAGACGCGCCCGACGACGCGGCGGGTGCGGTCGGCGGCGGGGGTGTCCGAGTCGGTCGCGCTCTCGGGGCCGGTGATGGTGAGCGTGAGCTGGCCCGATAGCCCCGCAAGCGCTTGCGGGGCTTTGGAGCCGGTCTCGTGGGTGGTGGTGGCGACCTTGATGCCGCGCTGGTCGGCGACGTCCGCGACGTTGATCACGTTCAGCGGCGTGTCGAAGTGCCGACGCAACAGCCCGATGAGCACGGTGCGCTCGATCGTCCCGGCCGCCGCGGCGAGGTCCTTGCCGCAAAGCTCGACCGTGACCTCGGCGATGCCGCGCGTGACCATCGGGGAGATCAGCGTGGCCATGCGGTCGGCCAGGGCGACGTAGGCGTGCTGCTTCTCGGTGAGGTCCACGCGGACGCCGCCGGCGTTGACCGCGCCTTTGATGCCCTCGCCGCGCAGGTACGCGAGGCAGGCCTTGGCGGCCTCGACGGACACGGCGGTCTGCGCTTCCTCGGTGGATGCGCCCAGGTGGGGTACGCAGAGCGCATTGGGGTGCGTGCGCAGCGGGAAGTCTTCCGGCGGGGGTTCGCTCGTGTACACGTCCAACGCCGCGCCGGCGCACTGCCCGGACTCGAGCGCTTCGAGCAGGGCGGCCTCGTCGACGATCCCGCCGCGGGCCGCGTTGACGACGTAGACGCCCTTGCGGCACTTGGCGAACGTGTCGGCGTTGAGCATGCCGGTGGTCTGCTCGGTCTTGGGCACGTGGAAAGACAGCACGTCCACGTGCGGGAGCATGTCGGCGAAGTCGCGGAAGGTCTTGACGGTGTGGGCACCGAGCTGCAGGTCGGTGTTGACGAAGGGGTCGTAGCCGACGACGTCCATGCCGAAGGCGATCGCGCGTTCGGCGACCGTGCGTCCGATGCGTCCAAGCCCGACGACGCCGAGCGTGAGGCCGTGGAGTTGCCGGCCCTTGAACTTGTTGCGGTCCCACCCGCCGGCGTGCATGGTGCGCGAGGCGGGCCCGATCTTGCGGAGCAGGGCCATGAGCAGGGTGAACGAAAGCTCGGCCGTGGTGATGGTGGAGGCCTCGGCGGTATTGACGACGAGGATGCCCTTCGCGGTGGCGGCGGGCAGGTCGATGTTGTCGACGCCGACGCCGGCGCGGGCGATGACCTTGAGGTCGCCGGGGTTCTCGAGCATCTTCGGCGTGACCTTGATGCCCGAGCGCACGGCCATCGCGTGGACCCCGCCGGCGGCGAGGAGCTTGCCGACCTCTTCGTCAACGGCGTCCTGACCTTTCTCGGCCTTGAGCGCGACCAGGTCGGGGCGGTTGAGCAGCTCGGCGTCGGGCTGGTCCTTGATGTACGCGAGGCCTTCGTCGGCGAGCTTGTCGGCGGCGAGGAGTGTGAAGGTCTTTTCAGGCATGATGTTCAGCCACAAGAGGCACAAAAAACACAGAATAGAAACGTCTCAAGCCTCGTACGAATCCATCTTCGCAAACTTGCGTATTTGGAGTTTCGGGGCACCGAAGTTCACGAGGATAGCGTGCTCCAGCCCCGTCGCGCGGAGGTAGCCCAGGACCTGAGCGGTGTGCTCTTCCGCCAGCGTCTTGCACGCCTTGACCTCGATCACGAACTGGCCGTCGATCACCAGGTCGGCGAAGTACTCTCCCAGCACGGCACCGTCTTCATCGCGAACACTCAGCGGCACTTGGCTCGTCACCGAAAGACCTTGTTTCTGCGGCCGGTGGCGTAGTCCGTTCTCGTACACCTTCTCCAGATGCCCGTGTCGCAAATACACGTGCAGCGCGTACGCGGTCTCCCGGACCCGGTCGGCGAGCTGACGGGCTTCGTGCTCCTCCATTTTGTGTCTCCTGTGCTTCTTGTGGCTATTGAATCGTTGCCGCCGCGGCGAACGCCTTCTCCGCGGCCTTGAGGGTGGCCTTGGTGGTCGCGTCGTCGTGGGCGGTGGAGACGAACCAGGCCTCGAACGCGGCCGGCGCGAGCATGACGCCGTGGTCGAGCATGGCGTTGAAAAACGATGCGTAGCGGTCGGTGCGGGTGGCGGTGGCCTGCTCGTAGTTCGTGACCGGGGCTTCGTCGGTGTCGGTGAAGAACACGCACAGCATCGAGCCCACGCGCGTCAGCGTGACCGGGCACTTCGCCTTCTTGGCCGCCTTGCGCAGCCCGGCTTCGAGCGCGGCGGCGGTGGTTTCGAGTTGCTCATACGCCGCAAAGTCGTCGGCGGCGAGCGTCTCAAGTTGGGCTAGGCCCGCGGCCATCGCGAGCGGGTTACCGCTGAGCGTGCCGGCCTGGTAGATCGGGCCGTCGGGCGCGACGTGGCGCATGAAGTCTTCGCGCCCGCCATACGCGGCGCAGGGCAGGCCACCGCCGACGACTTTGCCCAGGCAGGTGAGATCGGGCGTGACGCCGTACCGCTCTTGCGCGCCGCCGTAGGCGACACGGAAACCGGTCATGACTTCGTCGAAGAGCAACGGCACGTCGAACTCGTCGCAAAGGTTACGCAAACCTTGCAAATAACCATCGGCCGGCGGGATGCATCCCATGTTCCCCGCGACCGGCTCGACCGCCATGCACGCCACGTCACCCCGGTGCGTTTCCATCGCGGAGCGCACCGCTTCGAGATCGTTGTACGACACGAGCACCGTGTTCTGCACCACCGACGCCGGCACGCCCGGCGAGCTCGGCACGCCCAGCGTCGTCGCGCCCGACCCGGCGCTGACCAGGAGCGCGTCCGTGTGCCCGTGGTAGCAGCCCGTGCACTTGATGACCTTGTTGCGTCCGGTGACGCCGCGGGCGACACGGATCGCGGACATGGCGGCCTCGGTGCCGGAGTTCACGAAGCGCACGACCTCGACACCGGGCACGGCCTTGACCACGTTTTCGGCCAGGCGGGTTTCCGCCTCGGTGGGCATGCCGAACGTCGTGCCGCGCTGCAGCGCCTTGCTCACCGCGGCGGTGATCGGCGCGGCGGCGTGCCCGAGGATCAGCGGCCCGTAGCTGCCGACGTAGTCGACGTAGTCGTTGCCGTCGATGTCGGTGACGACCGCGCCCTTGCCCGACACGACGCTCACGGGGTCACGCCCCACCGCTTTGTAGGCGCGGACGGGCGAATTCACCCCGCCGGGCATGACCTTCTTCGCCGCGGCGTGCGCGGCGGCGGACTTGGCGTAACGCTCGGTGGCGGCTTCGGACGGTTCGGCAACGGCGGCACTGCGGGTGGACATGCGCCCAGTGTACGCACCCGTCGAATGCGGCCATCTGGTCAGGTCTGCACGCCTCGTAAGCAGACGCCGCGCGTCAATACCCGTATCGGCTGCGGTCGGTGTCGGACCCGGTGCCGCCGGCGATGCGGTCATAGGCCTGCATGTCGCCCGCTTCCCACGCGCGCTGGAGCGCATCATTGGTCGCGTCGTAGGCGGGCGAGCCGTCGGTTCCGGTGGAGGTCGATCGGCCCGAATCGGAAGACGTCCACGACAGCGATGGCGGCATCGCGCCCGGCACCGATGGCGTCGCGTGGGCCGAGCGGATCAGGTTGCGCAGCGACGTGGCGGCGCGGTTCGCGAGGTTGTTGTAGTCGTCGATGTATTGCTGCTCGAGCTTTGCGGTCGAGACCGTCGCGCCGCTGACCGCGTCGATGAGCACCGCCCTCGGACGCGCCGCCCGCTCCACCGTCACGACCTGCCCGCCGCCGGGGTACGTCCCGGGAACGGTCGGCCCGGCCGGGCGCTGCACCTTCATGTTCGGGTCGGGGATCAGGTTCCAGCCGACCTTCCGCCCGTCGTCGGCGAGGTGGGCCGCGAGTTCGGCTTCCTTCCAAAGCCCGGTCTGGCCCGAGGTCTCCGACGCCAGCCGCATCGCCTCGTCGAGTTCCATCACCGCGTCGGGGATCGGCGTGTCGTCGTGGGGCATGCTCGGGCCCATCTCGTGGGGGTGCAGCTTGTCGCCGAAGGTGCTGATGGCCAGCTTCTCGTAGGTCGACGGTGAGTAGAACGTCATGCTCACGCTCGACGGGTCGCGGTGCATCAGGTTCAGCCGGCCGCCCACGCGCGGGTTACGCACCTGCACCCGCAGCAGCACCGCGTCCTCTTTCCAGTCCTTGGCCATCGCCCGGCCCATCGCGATGAACGGCAGCACCGGCGCATCCGTCATGTCCACGCCCGGCACCCGCACCGGCAGCGACCCGCCTAGCTTTGGCAGCGCCTCGAAACTCGTGGGCGTCCACGTCACTTCGTGCTGCTGCGCGTCGACCACGTGCAACGCGACGTTGATTTCGCCGTCTTCGAATCGGTACGTCCCCTGGCCCGGGGCGCCGCGGAACGTTTTGGTCGACCACTTCCCGCCGCCCGCCTCCAGCACACCGAGCACAAATGGGTCGGGCAGCCCGTCCAGGTCCAGGTCCTGCGCTTCCCGCACCGCGACGCTGTAGAACCGGTCCGGCGTCACCTGCATCACCAGGTTCACCGGCTGGATGCCCTGGCCGCGCAGCCCCGGCGGCATGGTCGTCGTCTCCCAGAGCCCCACCCAGCGGTGGGCCCCGTCGGCGGCGCCCGCCGTGACGTGTTGACCCTCAGATCGATCCCCGTTGGCCGAGCCGTTGTCGCCCTTGGCGTCCCCGCCGCCGAAGAGCCACGGCAGCACCACCGTCACCCCGATCGCCATGCTCACGGTCATGGTCACCGCCAGCGTCACCCCGCCGATCATCAGGGGCACTAGCCAAGGGGGGCGTCGGCGCGTCGGCGCGGGTCGGGCCGCGGGGTCCGAGGCAGACGTTACGTCCTCGGCGGGGGGTTCAATCGGCTCCATCGTGTCCATGGGCAAGCCTCGCGGCCAATCGACCCAGGGTCGATCCGTGTGAATCGGGTCATTTTCCAGGCCTACCCCCTTGTGGTCAATGCGTGATGTCCCTTCGTGGTTCCGGAGGTGGCCACGCTACCTTGTCGTTTCCAAGAAATAGTGCGGAGGGGGCAATCCGGCTCAACGGACGTTCGGATTCCTGTCGTCTGACCCGAGATATTTTCACATATGCATTGGTCTAGACAGTGTTTGCGCGTACACTTGGACGATCCGTCCCGGCCACCCCGGACGGCTCGGTCACCGGCCGTGTGCCCGGGCGACCGCCGATCCCGCCCCCCGAAAGCCCACGTTGTTGACCCCCACGACGCCCACCCCGACGCCGCGCCGGTCCCTTGTCCGTCGAATCCGCCGGATCGCACCGATCCTGTGCGCCGCCCTGGGCATCCTGCCGGCCGTGACGCCCGGCTCCGCCCACGCCCAGGACACGCGCCCGCGCCTGCTCATCACCACCGACATCGGCGGCGACCCGGATGACCAGCAATCGCTCGTTCGCCTGCTCGCCCATGCCGACGCGTTCCGCATCGAGGGCCTCATCGCCTCGGCCAGCGGCGTGCCCGGCGAGACCGACCCAACGCCCCGCACCGACCTGATCCAGAACTTCGTCAACGCCTACGGCCAGGACCACGCCAACCTGCTCCAGCACTCGGCCGACTTCCCCACCGCCGCGTCCCTGCTCGCCAAGATCCACGCCGGCAACCCCAACCGCGGGATCTCCAACGTCGGGGTCGGGAACAGCACCGCGGGGTCCACCGCCATCATCGCCGCCGTCGACGCCTCGGCCGACCCGCTCAACGTCGCCATCTGGGGCGGCGCGACCGAGTTGGCCCAGGCCCTGTTCGACGTCTCCAACAACCGCACGCCCGGCGAAGTCACTGCGTTCGTCAACAAGCTCAGCGTCCACGCCATCAACGACCAGGACGGCTACAGCGATGCCGCCGAGGGCACGCTTACCTGGATCAAGCAGAACTACCCCACGCTCCAGATCATCGACCCCACGCCCCAGGGTGCCGCGCCCGACGACACGGTCCGCCGGTTCGACTCGACCTACCGCGGCTTTTACCAGAACGACTCGGCGACCTTCACGGACGTGGCCGTGCCGCTGGTCTCCGACGACGTCGCGTTGCTCAACACCACCGCCTGGGCCCAGACCAACGTCACCACCAACCACGGCGCGCTGGGCGCGATGTACCCCGACACCGTCACCCAGATCCCCTCGGCAACGCAGAACGCCACCGCCGCCCGCAACTCCGCCGGCGTCAAGGAAGGCGACACGCCCGCGTGGCTGTTCTACTTCCCCACTGGCCTGAACGACCCCAACCGGCCCGACACCGGCGGCTGGGGTGGCCGCTACGTCCTCGAAGGCGACGGCACCAACCACTTCGTCCCCGCCTTCGACGAGCTGCCCGAGCCCGTCACCGACCCCGCCGCCAACGTCTCCGCCGCCCAGGCCAAGTGGACCATCGCCCGCTTCCGCGAGGCGTACCAGAACGAGTTCGCCGCCCGCATGGACTGGTTCGTCGAAGACTTCGCCGACGCCAACCACGCCCCCATCCCGCTGGCCGGCTTCGGCGAACCCCAGACCGTCCGCACCGACCCCGACAGCTTCGTCTTCCTCTTAAGCAACGGCTGGTTCGACCCCGACGGCCAGAGCCTCGACTACACCTGGTGGTTCTACGAAGAAGCCGGCAACGGCACGCTGCCCCAGGCCGCGCTCGACACGCTCGCCACCACCTCCTCCGACAGCCTCTTCCTCAGCACCGCCGACTTCGACCCCGGCAGCACGCTGCACCTGATCCTCGAAGTCACCGACACGCACCCCGACACGCCCATCACGCGCTACGAGCGCTTCATCGTCCGGGTCAACGGCACGGTCATCCCCGAACCGGCCGCCGCAACGACGCTGCTGGCGTTGACCTCAGCCCGAGTGCGCCGCCGCTAAGCGTAACTCCGTCGCCGCTCGACATCGCCCCGGCCCGCGGCTATGCTTTGCGCCCCCGGAGGCGACGGCCCGCGTTTACGGCCGTCGGCGACTCGGCCCCATCGCCTTTTCGCGCCGCGCTAATCCCTAGCCGGGACCGCGCGGGACGTTTCGTCCAAACCCCATCCCATCGACCGTGGCGCGTGGGGGTTCCTTGTGTTTCTCGTTGCGTTTTCATCGAATAGGCCCGCCATGACCAAAGAACACCTGATCGACACCCTGAGCAAGACCCTGACCCCGATCGTCGAAGAGTTCGCCGCCCAGCCCTCGCCCGCCGCGCTCAAGGCCGGCGAAGACCGCGACAAACTCGAACAGCAACGGGCCAACCTCGGCCGGGCCCTCGAAGAAGGCTCCCCCGCCTACAACGCCGCCGCCGCCGCCATCGACGAACAACTCAAGGGTTTGAAGATCGACGACCGCACGCAACGCAAACAGAACCTGCAACTCGTTGCCGAGGCCACCGTCGTGGTTGCGAATATGCTCCGCGTCCCGCTCAAGCTCAAAGACACCAGCCCGCCCGCCTCGGCCGCCGCCGCCAAAACCGCCACCCCCGGCAGCCCCGCCGCCCCCGGCAAACGCACCCGCAAAAGCACCGCCCAGATGGAGCAGGAAGCCCGCGCTGTCTACAAAGCCCTCCCCGGGGCGAGCCGCGACTTTATCGCCAAGGGCGAGATTGCGGACAAGGTCGGGTTCGACCCTTCCTCGGCCCTGCTCAAGCTCAAACGCGACGGCGAGGCCGAGTCCAACGGCGTCCGCGGTGCCGGCGGCGGCTGGCGCAAAGCGGAATGAACCCCAGACCAGAAGCCCACGCTCTCCGAGCGTGGCCCGATTCGCCAAACCCTCAAATCCCGCTACAATCTCCCTTCCCGCTGGCGGCGGTGTGCGCCGCCTCGACCCGGGATTCGGCCCCCGGAAGTTCCGATTCCATTCGGACAACTTCACGGGCCACGCTGAACCCGCGGTGACCCCCTAACGCGAGACCCTTTTTCGATGTCCATTACCAAGACCCAGAAGACCGAACTCATCGAGCAGTACCGCCGCGACGGCAAAGACTCCGGCAGCCCCGAAGTCCAGGTCGCCATCCTGACTCACCGCATCAAGGAACTGACCGAGCACCTCAAGCAGCACAAGCACGACTACGCCAGCCAACGCGGATTGCTCCAGATGGTCAGCAAACGCAAGCGGCTGCTGGCTTACCTGCTCAAGAAGAACCGACCGGCCTACCAGGAATTGATCCAACGCCTGGGCCTGCGCCGCTGATCCGATTTCGCACGGGCCGTGGCCGAAACGCCGCGGCCTGTTTTCGTTGATCGGTGGTCCGTTCCGTCGATCGACCCTTTTGTCGGCCGCAGCGCCGACGCCGCCCGCCCGGCCGTCAGGGACCCGGCAGAGCAAGAACCCGGAAACCCCAGCAAGCGAGGACGCGTTACACCGTTCCCGGCCTGGTCTTTCCGACTTCCTGCTCTTTCGCCTCCCGACGCCAGCGCGGAGCCCACGCGGGCGGTTCGTTCAACTCCTTGCCGCGCTCGGGAATCTTTCATCATGGCCTTCCACCGCGTCGAACTCGAAATCGGCGGCCGCACCCTCTCCATCGAAACCGGCAAGCTCGCCAAGCAGGCCGACGGCGCCGTCCGCGTCCAGTACGGCGAGACCGTCGTGCTCGGCACCGCCGTCCGCTCCGACCCGCGCCCGGGCCTGGACTTCTTCCCGCTCACTGTGGACTACCGCGAGAAGGTCTCCGCGGCCGGCAAGTTCCCCGGCGGCTTCCGCAAGCGCGAGGGCGCGCCCAACCAGAAAGAAATCCTCACCATGCGGAACATCGACCGGCCCATCCGGCCGCTGTTCCCCAACGGCTACATCGACGAGGTCCAGATCCAGTGCTGGGTCCTGGCCTACGACGGGCAGAACGAGCCCGACGTCCTCGCCGGCATCGCCGCCGCCGCCGCGCTGTCCATCAGCTCCGCCCCGTTCCAGGGCCCGATCGGCAACGTCCGCGTCGGCCGCATCGACGGCAAGCCCGTCATCATGCCCACCAAGGCGCAGGAGGCCTACTCCGACCTGGATCTGCTGCTCTGCGGCCACGAAGACGGCCTCAACATGATCGAGGTCGGCGCCCACCAGATCCCCGAAAACGAGATGCTCGAAGCCATCACCTTCGGCTTCGACTACGTCAAGCAGGTCACCGCCCTCATCAAGGACCTGCAGGGCAAGGCCGGCAAGCCCAAGCAGGAGTTCAGCTACGACATCCCCGCCGACGTCAAGACCAAGGTCGATGCGTTCGGCCCCGCGCTCAAGGCCGCCAAGACCGCCGACGGCAACAAGCTCGACCGTCAGGACGCCGTCCGTGAAGCCAAGAGCAACTTCAAGAAGCAGAACTTCCCCGAGCCCGACGCCGGCGCGGGTGTGGGCGTCTGGAACGACTACCGCGAGACCATGAAGAAGGTCGGCTCCTACCTGCACGACCTCGAAGAAGAGATCACCCGCGAGATCATCCGCTCCGGCTCGCGTACCGACGGCCGCAGCTTCGACGAGCTCCGCGCGATCGACTGCGAGGTCTCCGTGCTGCCCAAGGTGCACGGCTCGGGCCTCTTCCAGCGCGGCGAAACCCAGGCGCTGGTCACCGCCGTGCTCGGCACCGGCAAGGACGAGCAGATCGTCGACGGGCTCAGCGACGAGTACTCCGAGAAGTTCTACCTCCACTACAACTTCCCGCCGTTCAGTGTTGGTGAGGCGAAGCGCATCACCGGCCCGGGCCGCCGCGAGATCGGCCACGGCATGCTCGCCCAACGCGCGCTCGCCCCGGTCCTGCCCGACGTCGACAAGTTCCCCTACACCGTCCGCCTCGTCTCCGACATTCTCGAGAGCAACGGCTCGTCGTCCATGGCCTCGGCCTGCGGCGGCACCCTCGCCCTCATGGACGCCGGCGTGCCGATCAAGGCCCCCGTCGCCGGCATCTCCATCGGCATCATCACCGGCGGCGACGGCCACGACGACTGCTACCTCACCGACATCCAGGGCGAGGAAGACCATTTCGGCGACATGGACTTCAAGGTCACCGGCACCCGCGACGGCATCACCGCCATCCAGCTCGACCTCAAGACGCGCGGACTCACCCTCGCCCAGATCGAGAAGACCTTCGAACTCGCCAAGAAGAACCGCCTCGAGATCATCGACATGATCGAAAAGGCCATCCCCGAACCGCGCAAGCAGATCGCCGACTCGGCGCCGCGCATGCTGGTCACTACCATCAATCCCGACAAGATCGGCAAGCTCATCGGCCCCGGCGGCAAGATGATCCGCTCCATCCAGGAAGCCACCGGCGCCCAGATCGACATCGAGGAAGACGGCACGATCTACATCTCCGCCGTCGGCGCCGGCAAGGCCGAGAAGGCCCTCGAAGAAGTCGAGAAGATCGCCGCCGAGGTCAAGCTCGACCAGATCTACACCGGCCGCGTCACCAGCGTGAAGGACTTCGGCGCCTTCATCGAAGTCATCCCCGGCCAGGACGGCCTCTGCCACATCTCCGAACTCGCCGACGGCTTCGTCAAGAACGTCACCGACATCGTGAAGGTCGGCGACACCGTCCGCGTCAAGGTCATCCTCATTGACGACCAGGGCCGCGTGAAGCTCTCCCGCAAGCAGGCCCTCAAGGACGAAGGCGTCGAAGACGACAAGCTCGCCGCCGCCGCGGCGGAGTAACTTCACGAAGATCAAAGACTGCCAAAGCGAAGCCCACGCCGTCACGGCGTGGGCTTCTTTTTTCGTGATGCGTTCCTTGGTGTGATCAAGCCGTCGTGGCTTCAGCGTTGCCTACACCGCGCGGTCCACACGCCGCCCGCCATCAGCAGCATCAGCGTCGCCGGTTCCGGCACCGTGCCGCCCGTGAAACTCGGTGCGCTCGTTGCGCCCCAGTTCAGCAGGACCTTGTCGAGTTCCGCCTGGTCGACGAGCCCGACGGGTTGGTCGTTGATCCAGCCGGCCGGGATGCCCACGGCGGTCGTGTCGTCGCCCCAGTTCTGGAGCACGAGGTCCAGGTCGGCCTGCTCGACCTGTCCCGAGGCGTTGTAGTCGCCCGTGCCGAAGTCCTCGGGGATCAGCAGGTAGGCCCGCTGATTGGGGAAGCCGTTGCCATCGAACCGGCGTTCGCCTTGGCCGACGATCCAGCCGTCGTCGTTGATGCCCCACGCGGTGCCCAGCTCGAGCCAGTCCGAGAGGCCGACCGTGTCGGACCCGGTGTAGACGGTGCGGTCCTCGAGGATGAGGCTGGTGCCTTCGCTGGCGTCGTAGAGGAAGCCGCGGGCCTGTCCGCTGAGCCCGGTGTCGCGGTCGCCCTGGCCGACGGCGTCGCCGTCTTCGTTGATGGCCTTGGCGAACATGCGGTTGCCGGTGCCGATCTGCGGGATGAAGGTGACGCCGCCGGTGGTGCCGTCGTAGATGAACGACGAGTTGTCGGTGATGTTTTCGCCGACGACGTCGTTGGATTCGTTGAGGTCGTACGCCACGGAGTTGTCACCCGCCTCGGAGGTCCCGGCCAGGAGAATCGTCTCGGCACCGCCGGCGGTAAAGAGTGTCGCCTTGGTGTCCTGGTTCTGCCCGGCAACAAAGCCCGCGTCGTTGATGGCCCGGCCGTAGTCGTAACGCGTGGCCGTGGTGAGGTCGCCGTCGATGTCGGTGATCGGCGACATCGATCCGGTGTAGACGTCGATGTTGTCGCTTTCCTGGGGCGTGGTGCCCGCGCCGGAGGTGGCGGTGCCGGTGGCAACGCCCAGGCCGTTGAGGTCCAGCGCGTCGGACGCGGGGCGGATGCCGGTGCCGGGCGCGCCGGCGAGCGTGCCCAGGTTGGTAAAGCTGGTGCCGTTGTAGATGAACCCGCGGGTCTCGGTCGCGCCGGCGAGGAAGCGGGCCGAGCCGGCAACCAATCCGTCGTCGTTGATCGCCGCCTCGCGGAAGCCGGTCCCGACGATCGCGCCGCGCGGCGTCACCACGCCGACGCCGAACACCGTCGAGAGCCCCGTGCTGTGGTCGTAGTAGAAGTACGCCTCGCCACTGACGCTGGTCGCGACGCCGACCGCGTCGCCGTCGCTATTGATGTCGTAGGCGACGGAGCTGTGGTAGCCCGCGGGCGTGAGGTCGGTGATGTTGTAGAGCGTGTCGGCGTGGGACACGGCACCGACGAGCGACGCCAACGCCGCGGCCGACAAGGCTTGGATGCTTCTCATGGCTGGCTTCCTCCGCGAGACCTGATGAGTGAGAGATGAAAGCGAACCTCATCAGTATCCACGGAACCGCCGCAAACACAAATCTTTGCCGGTTTTTCACGAAGCCGTCTTCTCCAGACCGCCCCGACTGGTCAGATTCGCGCATCGAGCGCGGAAGGGGGCGCATTTTGGGCTGAAGGCCCCGAAGCCCACGTTCAGTGAACGTGGGCTTCTTCTCTTCTCTCGACGCCACGTTGGAGCGACAACGCCCCTGCTTCACTTGTCAAAGAGCCGGCAGCTCTACAAAGCGGCGGCCGGTGGCCGCCGTCGAGCGCTCGCAAACACGCGCCCCGAACGGCCGACACCGTCGGCCGCTTTATATCGCCACCTTCACCAGGGCCGGATCATCATCCCACGCGGCGGCGGCTCCCACTTCACGCAGCACCACGCTGATGCACACCTTGCATCGACCTCGGCGAGCCGTCGCGTTCGGATCGGACTCGCTCGGCTCATGTCCCGTCGGGGGTCTTGCGAAGCGTGGGGTGGCGCTCATTCTTCAACTCTTACGCCTTGCGTGCGAGCATCCACTCGCCGGGCGCACCACCCAGATACCATCGACGCAGCGGACCCCTCGTTTCACCGAGACACGGCCTCACCGACCTGGAACCCCGCGACAACCTGCGGGCCCCCGCCACCCCCCGGCCCCCGGAAGGGTCGGGAAGAAGCGGGGCTTATCTCGGGGCGCGGGTGCACGTTGTTGCGCAGCCGTTTGAACCGCGGAGGCGCGGAGGGCGCGGAGGTCGTGCGGTGCAAAGCTTTTATGTTTTCAGCCGCAGTCCAACGGACTGCGCGCCGAGCGATCTAAACCTGCGCACAGCAAGCAGCCCGAGGGTTTGCAGTGGTGTCATCGTTTTCTGATTTGTGGGTTGAGCGGTCGGCGTGTAACCGTGTTTTGGACGTGAAAAGATGGCGGGTTGTGGGGTTGGCGGGGTTAATCCGGTGGGGTATTGCACCGATGTCAACCTGGACAAGCTGGGCAAGGCCCGCGGCGATACGTGTCGCTTCGGGGTGGTTGGTTGAGACGACCTTGCGGATTCCGGCGTGTCACAGGGAGGCAGCGGCCATGGCCGACACGCACACGAACAACGGCAAACCCGTCAACGGCAACTCCGGCGCGCACGGCTCGTCGGACGACAGCGGGCTGTTCGACAAGCAGGTCTTCACGACCGGCGAGGCGGCGGAGATCTGCAAGGTGTCGCAGCAGACGATCATCCGCTGCTTCGACGCGGGTCGGCTCAACGGGTTCCGCGTGCCGGGCAGCAAGTTCCGGCGGATCCCCAGGGAAGAGCTGATCCGTTTCATGAAGGACAACGACATCCCGCTGGACCAGATGGGGCCCAGCCACGGGCGCAAGCGCATCCTCGTGGTCGACGACGACCCGGGCATCGTGGACCTGATGGTCGAGGTGCTCGGCAAGGACGACCGCTTCGAGGTCAAGACGGCGGCGACGGGTTACGACGCGGGCATGGTCAGCGAGTCGTTCAAGCCCGACGTGATCGTGCTGGACTACATGCTGCCGGACATCAACGGCAACGTGGTCTGCCGGGCCGTGCGCAACAACGCCGATTTGGGTCACACGCGGATCATCATCGTGTCGGGCGTGGTGAACCAGGACGAGATCGACGGCCTGCTGGAGGCGGGCGCGGACGAGTTCCTGAAGAAGCCGTTCGACATCGAGAAGCTGATGGAGCGGATCGAATCGCTGCTGGAGGTGTGAGCTTCGATAGGCGAGTCGAAAGTGAAAAGTCAAAAGTCGAAAGTGGAGAACCGGGTATGCAAGGGTTCTGCTTGAGGCGTTGTTTATTCGGCTTTTGCCTTTCGACTTTTCACTTTTGACTTTTGCCTGGCTTCGCCCATGGTCGCCGCCACGCTGCCCAAGACGCGTCGTATCGAGCTGATCCTCCGGCAGGTGGACCAGTTGCCGACGTTGCCGGCGGTGGCGACGAAGCTGCTGGAACTGACCGCGGATCACGAGAGCCAGAGCCAGGAAGTCATCGACCTGGTGTCGTCGGACCCGGCGTTGACGGCGAAAGTGTTGTCGGCGTGCCGGCGGGCTGACCGCGGCGTGCGGGAGAGCGACAACCTGACGGTGGAGCGGGCGGTGCTGCTGCTGGGTTACGCGCACGTGCGGAATCTGGTGCTGTCGCTGAAGGTGTTGGAGCTGTTCGACGACGACGCGCGGCAGAAGAAGCTGGGGCTGGTCGACGAGGACGGCGTGGACCCGTGCCCGGAGAAGGTCGGGCCGCACTTCGATTGCGCGGGGTTCTGGGCGCACTGCCTGGGCGTGGCGGTGGCGGCGGAGCGCATCGCGGCGGCGGCGAAGGACAAAGAACTGAACAAGGACGACGCGTTCGTGTGCGGGCTGCTGCACGACGTGGGCAAGCTCGCGCTGGCGTGGGTGCTGCCCAAGGCGTACGAGCGCGTCGCCGAGCTGGCGGAGGTGCATCAGAACAACGTCGCGGAGCACGAGCGTTCGCTGATCGGGGTGGACCACCACACGGCGGGCAAGCGGCTGGCGGAGCAGTGGAAGCTGCCGCACCGGTTGCAGGACGTGATGTGGCTGCACGGCTCGCCGTTCGAGACGCTGCCGGCGCTGCCGCACCGCAAGATGATCGGGGTGGTGCAGCTGGCGGATTTGTGCGTGCGTCAGCGGCATTTGGGGTATTCGGGGAACTTCACGACCGGGACGGATGCGCAGGCGCTGGCGACGAAGATCGGGCTGGACGGCGTGGCGGTGGACGCGGCGCTGGAGGGTTTGTTCGACGAAGTCGAGCTGCGGGCGGTGGCGATGGGGCTGCGCGACGAGGTGTCGGTGGATTTGTATCTGCAGAGCGTGCAGCGCGCGAACGACGCGCTGGGCCGGGCCAACGCGGTGCTGGAGCGGAAGGCGAAGGCGGCGGCGGGTCAGACGAAGGTGTTGTCGGCGATCGCGGGGTTCCACGCGCACGCGCTGCCGGGGCGGAACGTGCAGGACGTGATCGACGCGGTGGCGTTGTCGGCGCGGGAGTTGTTGGGGCCGGGCTTTTACGCGGTGATCCACCCGACGCGGCACGCGCCGGCGTCGCTGAACCTGGTGGGGCTGGACCCGACGGACGAGATCACGACCGACGCCGAGGCGCTGGATGAGCAACTCAGCGGGGCGGCGGAGGCGGGCGACGCGGGCACGCCGAAGCTGACGCCGACGGACGCGGAGGAGTCGGTGCTGGACCGGGACGCGTGGCTGATCTGCCAGTACGACGAGGAGGGCCGGCCGAGGCGGGCGCAGTACGTGGAGCAGCCGCCGCAGGCGCCGGACCTGGCGGACCTGGATGCGCAGCGCGGGACGGACATGACGGTGATGGGTGTGCTGCCGTGGATCGCGGACTTTCTGCTGGACGCGGACGATCTGCGGAAGGTGTCGCTGCTGCCGCTGCCGTCGGGGTGGGGTTCGTCGGCGGTGTTGCTGCACGACCGTGGGGAGTTGCCGGGCTGGGAGGCGATCGGGCCAGTGGCGGCGACGTGGGGCACGGCGATCGCCGCGGCGAACCGGCACGACGGCGCGCGACGCATGAGCGAAGAGCTCGCCGATGCGAACACCGCGCTGGCCGAGGCGCAGGGCGAGCTGACGCGCTCGCAGGCGATGGCGCGGCTGGGCGAGATGGCCTCGGGCGCGGCGCACGAGATGAACAACCCGCTGACGACGATTTCCGGCCGGGCGCAGTTATTGACCATGGCGCTCGACGGGGGGACCAAGGAGCACCAGGCGGCGGCGGCGATCTTCCGCGAGACGCACCGATTGTCGGACCTGATCACCGCGCTGCGGATGTTCGCGGACCCGCCGACGGCGAAGCGCCGACCGACGGACATCCCGGCCCTGCTGAACAAGGTGGTGCAGAAGATCAGCGGCCCGGCGAAGCGTCGGCGGGACGAGTTGGAGTTCGGCGTGCAGTTACCGGGCGAGCTGCCGGAGGTGAACGTGGATCCCGAGCACCTGGACCGCGCGTTGACGGAATTGCTCATGAACGCGGTGCAGGCGGACCCGAAACACGGCATCGTCGTTAAAGCCCGCATCGCTTCACACCAGGTGCCGGACGACGCGGCGGTGGGGGATGATTCGGCGGTGGACGAGCTGGTGATCCAGGTGATCGACGACGGCGAGGGGATGGACGAGCACACGCTGGCGCACGCGACGGACCCGTTCTTCAGCGCCAAGCCCGCCGGCCGGCAGGTGGGGATGGGGTTATCGCGCGTCGCACAACTCGCGGCCGCGCACAACGGCAGAATCGACCTGCGCAGCACACCCGGGCGCGGCACGACGGCGACTTTAACCCTTGCCCTGGGCTGAGCTTCATCCGCCGACGCGACTGACCGATGCTCCGCCATGACCCCGGGATAACCCCGGGCACGCGGCGTGAACCGACGCCTCGCCCCCGAAGCGTCCACGCCCCGGCGGAGAATGATGTGACCCCACCGCAACCCCCCGAACACCCCCAAGGCCCGTCGGACGCGTCGCCCCACCGGCCGCGCCGCAAGGCCCGCAACCGCTGCCGGCACGTCCTGCTCGTCCAGGACACGCCCGTCCTCGCCCAGCCGCTCGAGGCCTGCGGCGACGCCCGGCACCCGGTCCGCGTCGTCGCCGTCCCCAGCGCCGCCGAGGCACGCGACTACCTCGCCGGGCACACCGTCGACCTCGCGGTCGTGGACCACAAGCTGCCCGACGGCAGCGGCATCGACTTCACCCACGAGCTCTCCGCCGGTACCAAGCCGACCACCAGCGTCGTCGTCGCCGACAATGCGGACCTCGACACCGTCACCGCGGCGATGCGGGCCGGGGCGTGCGACTTCCTCGTGGGCCCGGTGGGGACCGAGCAGCTCCGCCCGTGCCTGGACCGCGCGATGCAGCGCCGCCGGCGCGACGCCGCGGTTAACCGCCGCATCCGCCGGCTGCGCCGGCTCTGTCGGCAGCTCAACGACGCCCGCGTCGATGTCTCCCGTCAGGTGGACATCCTTTGCACCGACCTGGTGACCGCGTACCAGGAGTTGGCTGCGCAGTTCCAGAACGTCGTGCAGACCAGCGAGTTCAACGGCGTGATCAAGGACGAGCTCGACCTCGAGTCGCTGCTGCGCAAGACGCTCGAGTACCTCGTCGGCAAGGCCGGCCCGGCCAACGCGGCGATCTTCCTGCCCGCGACCATGGACGAGTACTCCCTGGGCGGCTACGTCAACTACGACTGCACCAGCGAGTCGGCGGACATGCTGCTCGAGCACCTCGCCGACGTCGTCGCGCCCAAGCTCGCCAGCGTCGAGGACTACGTCCACTTCACCAACAACCGCGAGCTGCGGCAGTGGTTCGACGACGACGCGGCGTACCTGGCGGACAGCGAGGTGATCGGCGTGCCCTGCGTGGCCGGCGACGACGCCGACCGCGAGTGCCTGGCCGTCATCGTCTTGTTCCGCGACCGCGAGCAGCCCTTCACCGAAGAAGCGCTCGAAGCCTGCTCGTCCTTGGGCGCGACCATGGGCACGGCCCTGGAAAAGGTCATCCGCTGCCACCACCGCGCCGCCCTGCACGACGACGAGGCCTGGGACAGCCACGCCGAGACCGAGGACTACTTCGGCGAAAACGACGACGACGATGCGCTGCCGTTTTGATTCGGCTTCGCCGGGTGTTCAGGCAGGACGCCCACGGACCAACTCGTCAGACGGCAAGTCCGATAGAAACTGAATGAGTCCGGGGAGTTCGTCGTAGAAGCGGTAGTTCACCTTGCGCCGTGAGACCTTGATCGGGCCGTGGTCCGTCTCGATCGTGGTCTGGCCGCGGCAGTCGATCCATTTGATGACTCGGCTTCCCCGGCCGGAAAGGCCGTTAGCGTCGATGCTCTCGTAAGCCAAGGTTTGTGAAAGGCTGCATTCTCCGTTGCCAACAGAGAAGTCCCAGCGCTCTTGGTTGATGACAACGCCATGCCTGTCCGCGGTGTCGTTTCGCACTTCATACTTGAACGGCAGCACGTCTCGCTCCATCTCCATCTGAAAGAGCAACGCCGAAAACCACCGCTCCCACATGCAGGCATGAAGGCCCGGCGATCTGGACTCCGCCAAGCAGAGCTGGAAGACGGTCCCAAAGCCTCGGAAACCGAATAGGTCGGACAGCATGTAGTCGGCTTTCGCCAACTCGATGGCGTGGCTCGAACCACTCTCAGCCTCGAATGTGACCTTCATGGTTTCGCCTCGGCTGGCGTGTGGATTCCGCGGCACGCATGCTAACTGGCCCGGCGATAAACTCCCCGGTTCTATGGCCCAAAAACCCTGGGAACACGCGAAAAGCTCTGGCAGCGAGGCCGACCCGTTGGCGGCGCGGTTCGTTGCGTCGCTGGACGTGGACAAGCGGCTGTACAAACACGACATCCGCGGGTCGATCGCCCACGCGCGGATGCTCGAGGGCGTCGGGCTCATCACCGCCGCCGACCTGAAGGCCATCGAGGTCGGGCTGAAAGAGATCGAAGCCGAGATCGAGCGGCAGGGCGACGCCTGGCCCGGGTGGAAGGTCGAACTGGAAGACGTGCACATGTGCGTCGAGGCGGCGCTCATCGAAAAGGCCGGCGACGCGGGGCGGAAACTGCACACCGGGCGCAGCCGCAACGACCAGGTCGCCACCGACCTCATGATGTGGGTCCGCGAGGCGGCCCAGGAGTTGTACGGCCTGCTCACCGAATTGTGCAGCGCGTACGTCGCCATGGCGGAGCGCAACGCCGATGTGGTCATGCCGGCGTACACGCACCTGCAAAGAGCGCAGCCCATCGTCGCGGGCAGCGAGTGTTTGGCGTGGTGCTGCATGTTCGACTCGGACCGGTGGTACCTGCACCAGTGCGTGCTGCACATGTTCGCTTCGCCGCTGGGCTCAGGCGCGATCGCGGGGTCGTCGCTGCCGCTGGACCCGACCGCGACCGCCACGGCGCTTGGCTTCGAGCAGCCGCCGTGGAACTCCATCGCCTTCACCGCCACGCGCGACTCGGCGCTGGACTTCGTGTACGGATGCACGACCATCGCCATGCACCTCTCGCGCTGGGCCGAGCAGTGGATCATCTACGCCTCCGAAGAGTTCGGCTTCATCCAGCTCGACGACGCGTTCACCACCGGTTCGTCGATGATGCCGCAGAAGCGCAACCCCGACATGCTTGAACTGCTGCGTGGCAAGGCATCGACGCCGTACGGGGCACTGATGGCGCTGCTGACCATGTGCAAAGGCCTGACCGTCGGCTACAACCGCGACCTGCAAGAGGACAAACGCCACGTCTTCGCGGCGTACGACTGCGTGAAGGACTGCCTGCTCATGGCCACGCGGATCGTGAGTACGTCCGACTTCCGCGAGGACCGTATCGCCGAGCGGCTCCACCGCGGGCACCTCGACGCGACCTCGCTGGCGGAGTACCTGGTGACCAAGGGCGTGCCGTTCCGCACGAGTCACCAGATCGTCGGCCGGCTGGTGCGCAAGGCGGACGACCTCGAACGCTTCGAGCTGCGCAAGCTGTCCCTCGAAGAGATGCGGGCCGAGTGCGACGCGGTCGAAGAAGACGTCTTCGAGTGGCTTGGCCCCGAGAACGTGGTCCAGCGCTACCGCACCGCCGGCAACGCGGGGGCGTCGGGGTTCAAAGAGCAGGTGGGCAAATGGAAGTCGCGGTTGGAACCACCGATGAACACGGATGGACACGGATAAGAAACAAGCACGGAACCGCAGATTTCGCAGATGACGCAGATTTGGAATCAGCGAATCAGGATGAGCATGAAGATCAGGAACGGGCCTAGACACGCCGTTACTTCATCCTGATTCTCCTGTTCATCCTGAAATCATGACTGAAAGAATCTGCGTGTTCTGCGAAATCTGCGGCTAAACTCCCTTTCTGATTCGGCGTTCATCCGCGTTCATCGGTGGTTCTTTCATGCTTGTGTTGACCGTCATCCAAGGCCCGGACAAGGACCGCCGGTTCGAGCTCCCGGACCACGAGCCGCAGCAGATCGGGCGGTCGTCGGAGTCGTTGCCGTTGACTGACCGGACGATCTCGCGTCGGCACGCCGAGCTCACGCCCGACGAGGGGCGGTGGTACATCCGGGATTTGAAGTCCAGCAACGGGACGTTCGTCAACGGCGTGCGGGTGACGGACTCGCGGATGCTTCGGCCGGGCGACCAGGTGCGGGCCGGCGGCACGCTGATCGTGTTCGGCGAGGACCCCAAGCGCCGCACGCCGGGACGGACGCAGAAGCTGCGCCCGGTCGGCCGGGGCGAGATGGAGGTCGCGCTTGAGCACGCGGTGCCGAGCAACGACGACTCGGTGATCATGAGTTCGCCCGAGCCGAGCCAGGCGGCGCAGTTCCAGCTCAACGTGATCTACGACCTGCTGAACCTGATCGGCAACGTGCGCGATCGGCAGGAGCTGGTGGAACGGGTGATGGAGGTGGTGTTCGAGCACTTCGATGCGGACCGCGGGTTTGTCTTGCTCAACGACGAGCCGGGCAACGAGCCGCAGCCGGTGGTGGTGCGTCGGCGTCACGACAACGTGACCGGGCGGATCAACAAGGACGCGGGCGCGCCGATCCCGTACAGCCGGACGATCGTGCAGTACGTGATGCGGCGCGGCATGGGCGTGCTGACCAGCAACGCGATGACCGACCAGCGCTTCGCGTCGGGCGATTCGGTGCAGGGGTACCACATCCGCTCGGCGATGTGCGTACCGATCAAGTACAAGGATCGGCTGTACGGCGTGCTGCACCTGGACAGCCAGGTCGCGAACTACACCTACACCGAAGACCAGCTCGCGCTGCTCACCGCGATCGGCGTGCAGACGGGGCTGGCGATTGCGAACATGCGTCTGATCGAGCAGCGCCTGCGGGCCGAGCGCCTGGCGGCGGTTGGGCAGACGGTCGCGTCGCTGTCGCACTCGATCAAGAACATTCTGCAAGGCATGCGCGGCGGGGCGGACGTGGTCGAGCTCGGGCTGCGCAAGGGCAACACGCCGGTGGTGAAGTCGGGCTGGGACATCGTCAGCCGGAACCTCGAGCGCATTTACGAGCTGACGATGAACATGCTCGCGTTCTCGAAGCAGCGCAAGCCCGAGCTGGAGATGACGAACCTCAACCCGCTGATGGACGAGGTGGTGGCGCTGATGGGCACGCAGTACGAGCACAAGCGTGTCGCGTTGATCGCCGACCTGGCGGAGAACATGCCGCCGCTGCCGCTGGACGGCGGCGGGATTCATCAGGCGGTGGTGAACCTGCTGAGCAACGCGCTGGACGCGTGTGCCGAGGACAAGGGGGCGGTGACGCTGAGCACCGACTTCGACGACGCCACGGACGAGGTCGTGATCACGATCCGCGACAACGGCGAGGGCATGAGCCCGGCGACGCGGCGGCGGCTGTTCCAGCCGTTCCACTCGACGAAGGGTTTGAAGGGCACGGGCCTGGGCCTGGTCGTGACCAAAAAGGTGGTCGAGGAACACGGCGGGCGGATCGAGGTCGAATCCAAGGCCGGCGAGGGCACGACGTTCACGATCCGGCTGCCCATCGCGATCGGCGCGGCGCCCAGTTCTGCGGACACGCACGGGCCGGGGGTGGTGAGCAACTGAGCGCGTCGGGCGTAACGGCAACGCCGCCTGAGGCGTACCCCATCTTGACGTGGCTTTTTGTGGTGTCGGGTTTTGCCCGGCTGGCAATACAATGCACGCGGAGGCGTTGATCCGCCATGCCGATGGACCCGTCCTGGTCGCCGATCCCCGAGAGCCGCTGGACCCCGGCGGCGGCGCGGCACGTGCTGCAACGCGCGGCGTTCGGCGGGGACGCCAACGCGATCGCCCGGCTTCATGAACTTGGTCGGGACCGGGCCATTGAATCGCTCATCCAGCCGGACGCGCCGGTGCCGGACCACCCCGTCGACGCGGACCCGGACGTCATCAAGCCGCCGAGCCGCGAAGAGCGCATCGAGTACCGCCGGATGCGGGCCGGCGACGAACAGCAGCGTGAACGCCTGCGGCAGATGCGTCTCGCCGCGCAGCGCAACGACCGCGCGATGTTCCGCCAGATCCAGCGGTGGTGGCTGGACGTGATGCGCACGACCGAAACGCCGCTGAACGAACGGCTGGTCCTGCTCTGGCACAACCACTTCGCCACCGGGCACCGCGCGGTGCGCGACGCGTTCCTGATGTACCAGCAGAACGCGATGTTCCGGGCGCACTGCTACGACTTCGCGCAGCTCGCCCGGCGGATCGTCCGCGACCCGGCGATGCTCAAGTACCTCAACAACGACCGCAACTCGCGTCGCAGCCCCAACGAGAACCTCGCGCGTGAGTTGATGGAGCTGTTCACCCTCGGCGCCGGCAACTACACCGAGCAGGACATCAAGGAGGGCGCCCGCGCCCTGACCGGGTACAGCGTCGATGACAACGACTTCGAGTTCCGCCGGGCCCAGCACGACCCGTCGACCAAGACAATCCTCGGCGCCAAGGGCGACTACGACGGCGACGCGTTCGTCAACCGCCTGCTGGGCCGGGACGCGTGCCCGCGGTTCGTGGCGCTCAAGCTCTACGACCACTTCGTCTACGACGTCGGCGACGACTGGGACAAGGTGCCGCGCGACCGGCAGCGCGTGATCCTCACCCTGGGCAGGCTGATCAAGAAACACGAGTACGACCTCGTGCCGGTGCTGCAGCAGGTGCTGGCCAGCCGGCACTTCCATGACCCGGGCAACGTCGGGAAAAAGATCCGCAGCCCCGCGCACCTGATGATCGGGACGATGCGGACGCTGCGCACCCCGAGCCGCAACAACCGCATGCTCGCCGAGGCGATGGAGCAGATGGGCCAGGTCGTCTTCGAGCCGCCGAGCGTGAACGGCTGGGACGGCGGCAAGGCGTGGATCAACACGTCCACGCTCTACGTCCGCCAGAACCTCGCCGTGTATCTCGTCACCGGCAAACGCCCGGACCAGCCGTTCGACGCGCGCGGCACCGGTTACGACCCGACGGTGCTGCTCGAAGGCCTGGACGAACGCACCCCGCGCGCTGTGGTTGACCACCTGGCCGACGCGCTTCTGGGTGAACAGGTGCCCGAAGCGCGCCGTGCGGCGCTGTACGCCTTCGCCGAGGGGAGGAACAAGGGCGCCGACGATCCGCAGGCGTTGATCGGTTTGCTGTGCATGATCACGGCGATGCCGGAGTATCAACTCTGCTGACGCAGAGTTGAGTGGTCAGTGATCAGATAAGAAGGAAGCACTTGGCTTACAACTGACTTCATCATGTGCTTTATCCATTCTGTGATTAATAGGATTCTGACCACTGACCACTGACCACTGACCACTGACCACTGACCACTGACCACTGACCACTGACCACTGCGACCGCAGGGAGCTTCCCATGTGCACCGACTACCACCCACTGAGCAGCAACGACACCGCCGCGACCGACGGCTACGGGTTCACGCGCCGTGCGCTCCTGGGCGCGGGGATGGGGATGGTGTCGGCGGCGGTGACGGTGCCGGGCTTCATCACCCGGGCAGGCGTGGCGATGGCGGACACGTCGATGCGCGTCAGCAGCAAGTCGGGCGTGCCCGAGGACCGCGTGCTGGTGGTCGTGCAGCTCTCCGGCGGCAACGACGGGCTGAACACCGTGGTGCCGTTCGGCAACGGCGCGTACTACCGCAACCGCCCGGGCCTGGCCGTGCCCGACGACCAGGTGCTGCGCGTGCCGGGGCAGGACGGCGTGGGTCTGAACCCGGGGCTGCGGCCGGTGCTCGAACTGATGGAACAGGGCCGGGCCGCGGTCGTGCAGGGCGTCGGGTATCCGAACCCCAACCGATCGCATTTCGTGAGCATGGACATCTGGCACACCGCGTCGCCCGAGACCGACGGTGGCACCGGGCGCGGCTGGATCGGCAAAGCGCTCGACGGCGTCAAGGTCGCCGACGGCCTGGGCTGCGTGTCCATGGGCGCCGAGGCGCCGCTCGCGACGTACGGCAAGCAAACCCGGGCCGTGTCTTTCGCGTCGCCCGAGAACTTCCGCTGGACCGGGCGCGACCTGCACCCGGACATGTCGAAGACCTACGACGACCTGCTTGACACGCCGTTAGATCAGCAGCACGCTCGTCGGACAGATTTGGGTGAAGACCCGCTCGCGTTCGTGCAGCGCACGGCGTTGGACGCCCGGGTGGCGTCGGAGCGCGTCCGCCGCGCGGTGGCGCAGCGCACGAACAACAGCTTCCCCGGCTCGGGTCTGGGCCGGCAACTCGAGATGGTCGCGAAGATGATCCGCGCCGACCTGCCCACGCGGGTGTACTACGTGAACCACGGCGGCTTCGACACCCACGCCGGCCAGGTCAACACGCACGCCAACCTCGTCCGGCAGTTCGGCGAGGCGATCGGCGCGTTCCACCGCGAACTCGAACAGACCGGCGACGCCGGCCGGGTCGTCACCATGGCGTTCAGCGAGTTCGGTCGGCGCGTGAAACAGAACGCCTCTGGCGGCACGGACCACGGCGTCGCGGGCCCGGTGTTCCTCTTCGGCGACGCGGTCCAGCCCGGGCTGTGGGGCGACCACCCGTCGCTGACCGACCTGCTCGACGGCGACCTCAAGCACGGCGTCGACTTCCGCAGCATCTACGCCGACGTGCTGGGCAACTGGCTCGAGCTCGACGACGGCGCGGCGCTGGGCAAGACGTTCCGCCCGACGGGCCTGATCCGCGCCAGCGCGTGACCGACTCGCTTTGTATGCGCGGGTTCCGGGGGTGCCACGGTCGCTTGCGACCGTGTGTTGGTGGCGACGCGCACCGTCGCAAGCGACGGTGGCACCCAAGCCCAGCCTTTTGCATGGCTTTGCCGCGTGACGGCGCGCGGGTTACGATCCGGCTTCGTTTGGCGAAGTCCGCGTATACCGCCGAAAGGGATTCCCGCTGCCCGCGTCGCTGCCCGTCGAGTTTCTCACGTTCCCCGACCGTGCCGACCGCGCGAAATACGTCGTGCAGCGGTTTCGCGAACACCTGCGCGGCGACTTGCTCGACGTGGGCTGTTGGAAACGCGGCATCGAGCACGCCGCCGATGAGCAGAACGTCGGCCTGGCGTCGTACTACGGCATCGACATCGGCGGCGACCCGACACAGGTCATCGACCTTGAGCAGTGCGACCGTCTGCCGTTCGACGACGCGTCCTTCGATGCGATCATCTGCACGGAAGTGCTCGAACACCTCGACCACTGCCACCGCGTGTTCGACGAGATGGTGCGCGTCTGTCGGCCCGGCGGGGCGATGGTCATCTCGCTGCCGAACTGCTGGCGAACGATGCGCAGCCGGGTCGTGCGCGGCCGGGGCACGCCGCGGTTCTACGGCCTGCCGCCCGAGAAGCCCGAGGACCGCCACAAGTGGTTCTTCAACGTGACCGACGTGGTCGACTTCTTCGACGCCCAGACGAAGCGTCACCCGCTACGCGTCGTGCATACACACGTGCAGGAGCAGCCGCGGAACGCAGTGGCCCGCGGGCTCAAGCGCGTCTGCCACGCGTCGCAGCGGGCGTACCTCAATCGCTATGCGGATTCGGTCTGGGTGGTGCTGGAGAAAGTCGGTGGCCCGGGGGCGGGTGAGGGTTCGTGAGGGCGGCGGCGCGGGTCGTGTTGTCGCCGGACGCGCCGCCGGATATGACGGCGGAGTTGGTGCGGGCCGTGTTGGACGCGGCCGATCATCACGGCGAGACGCTTAAGCAGGATCGGCGGTCGCGCGTGGTGGCGGCGTCGCACGCGGGGCGCGAATGGGTGGTCAAGCGGTCCGAACTCAACCCGCTGAAGCGTTTCGTTTACCGGCCGATCCGCCGGACGTCCGGTTGGAAGCAGTGGCTCGGGGCACGTCGTTTGCGTAAAGCGTCGCTGCCTTATGCAGGCCCGTTGGCGCTGGCGTTGCGCGGCCCCGACGAGTATGTGGTGATGTTCAGGCTCGAGGGCGTCACGCTCGATCGCTGGTGGCCGATCGCGTCGCGGGAAGACCGGCGAGGCATGGCAGAGGCGCTCGGTCGGCAGCTCGGGCTGATGCACGCGGCCGGCCTGACCAACCGCGACTACAAGCCGACCAACCTGATCATCGCCCCCGGCGCGGCCATGCCAGTGATGATTGACCTGGAAGGCGTGCGGCGCGGCGCGGCGCAACGGGCCACGCTGCGTTCGGCGGCGGTGGTGCACCGTGCGCTGCAACGGGTGGACGCGGTGGAGGAGATCGAGTTGTCGGCGTTGTGTCGCGGCCTCGCCGACGCCGCGCCGGCGTTGGCCCGCGGCGCGGAAGACCGACCAATCTTTTTGCGTCAACAATTGCTGAGGATGCACGACGCCCGCCCGCTGAGTTACGACGCGGAGACGGCGGGTGGCTGAACCGCGACGGCATGGGTGTTTTGGTTAGCCGCAGGCCAACGGCCTGCGCGCAGCCCGTTGGGCTGCGGCTAACAGGCTTCTTTCGTTGTCGTCTATCCGTGAAACCCGTGCTTGAGTACCTCGGCGTAGAAGCGCGGGTTGAGCCAGCGGCTCGGGACCTTCGCGAACGGCGGGTGCTGGGCAATGAGGTCTTGCATCAACGCGGGGTGTTGGCCGCGGAACTTCTTGAGCAACGGGTAGCGCTCGATGAACTGCCCGAACTTGTTGTTCTTGCGGCGCGCCTTTTCTTCGGGCGAAAGCGTGCCCCACCACAGGCTGTCGACCATGGAGAACTTCTCGTCGAGCTGTTCGCGGGTCTTGACCCAGCCGTAGTGGAAGACGCGGGCCTTGCCGGTCTCGTCGCCGGCCCACTTCACATGCGTGCTGTAATGGTTTTTGTCGAGGTACCCGTCGTTCTTTTTGAGCACATGCGCCGGCGGGTCGATGAAGCCGGGTCCGCAGGCGTCGCCGAAGATCTTGCACGTGCCGTCGAGGCGGACGACCCGGCAGGCCTTGTGATACATCCACGGGTCGG
>JAUIGU010000060.1 GCA_030432595.1 Phycisphaerae bacterium | reverse complement strand
CCGGTCGAAGTGGTCGAGTAAGAACCGAAAGATCTTGCGTTCCATCCTGGGCTCCTTGGCGGGAGACCTAGGATGGACGCAAGTGCGCGAAAGCGCAAGGCTTACGGCCGTGGCGCAAAAAGACCCGTCGGGTTCCGGCTATCCGTGCAAGACGGCACGGACGATTTTGGGGACGACAACGCCCCTCGGATTCACATGTCAAAGAACGCCGTGTGCGCTTCTGCGCGAGCCGGGCCGTGCCGGCCCGGTGTCCGGAACCCGGGCCGACACGGCCCGGCTCGCTTTGGACTCGCTTCGAAACAAACCCGGGGCGGGACCGCCGTCACGATCCACAGACCCCCGGCCGGCGTCGGTTTTTCAACCCGCCGTCACCGCGTTTCGGATGGGACTCACTCGGGGGGTTCCGGCGGGAGACGGCGTGTCGTCGGAATCCATCCCGACCCACCCGCGTCCAAGGCCGCGTGTCATTTCACGATTAAGGAACTCAAGCCCTCACCCACCTGGCACCCACGCGGAGGCCACGCTCTTCTCACCACCTTCAATTTTACGCAGAGGTCAACGGGCCGCGGCGAAGTACCTGACAAACCGTGCGCACAAAACAGTTCGGAGTGCCGTACCTCGCCGCAGGCGATGTGTGCAGGAAGTGTTTGAAGCCCCGGCACACACCACGCTGCGCACGAGGTGCGGCAACCGGCCGTCGAAAAACCTTACCTCCCGGAAACCCGGCGGTTACGCTGCGGGGAATACAGATGTTTCCCATCTCTTCATCTCCGTAAGGGATCACAACGATCGCACTGCACAAGAAAAAACGACGAGACCCGGTTGCCGGCGCATCGGACGCCGTCGAATCGGTTTGGTGGCTTCACAGACCCACCGCGATCGCTCTCTTGGTGGGCATGGCGGGTGGCGCATATCTGGCCTGGCAACTGTTTGCGGACAAGGGGCTCCTCGCTTTGATTCTCGGTTTGTTTGTCGGCGTCTTTATGGGCGGCGGGATCGGCGTCGCTTCCTACTGGCTGTTCCGTTTCTTCCTCGCGTTAGGTGAATAGCTCGCAACCGCCGTCTGCAGTTGAAAGCCGGCGTTCACACCTGTGCAATAGCCCCGCAAGCGCTTGCGGGGCTGTTCGGAGGATTCCGTGATCGGAGGTTGCGAGGTGGAGGGACGGGTCGTAGGTTGGCGTGGTGCCGGTATATCACTTGACGATTCACGCGTACGGTTCGTGGCAGGAAGACGATCCGAAAGGTTTTGTACAGCGTGGCGAGGGCTTGAAGAGACCGAGCACCGCGTTGAATACGGCGCGGCGGAAGCGGCAGACGCAGGACGCGGCGCAGTTTGAGCGTGACTGCCACGCATTGCTTCGTGATGAGCTGCGAGCGGTCGCGGAGCGGTTCGGGCTTGAGTTGCACGGCGTAGCGGTGACGCCGACACATCTCCATGTTGTGTTGAGCTTTCACAGCCCCGCATGCGAATGCAGGACTTCCGGTTCGGCGTACTGCGTGAAGCGGTGCCCGGCATATCAGCACGGGACAGATTTCGCCACGCGATTCAAACGCAACGCGGGCATGGCGTTGCGGAAGGCCAGCGGGCGGGACGGGGTCAAGTGGTTTTCCCGGGGGTGGCATCTATTACCGGTACGGGATCGAGAACACCTGGAGCGACTGCTGCGTGAGTATCTGCCCGGCCACCGGGAACAGGCGGGATCGGTGTGGGTCGAGAAGGATTTGGAAGCGTAGGGTCTGCGCGAAAGAAAGCCCCGCAAGCGCTTGCGGGGCTATGGGGTTGGTATAGCTTTGGGGGGCGGCTCAAACCGCCTTCACGCCGTCGTCGGTCAGTTCCACCGGCTTGAGCCACGGCATCATGCGGCGGAGTTCTTTGCCAACCGCCTCAACTTTATGTCCGGCGTTTTCTTTGCGTTGTTGCTTGAACCACTTGAAGCCGTCTTGGTAGTCGTCGCGGAAGGCTTTGGCGAAGCTGCCGTCCTGGATGTGCTTGAGGGCGGCTTCCATGCGTTTTTTGGTGTCGTCGTCGCAGATTTTGGGGCCGGTGTAGTAGTCGCCGAACTCGGCGGTGTTACTGATGCTGTAGCGCATGTAATCGAGGCCGCCGCGCTTGATGAGGTTGATGATGAGCTCGAGCTCGTGGCAAACCTCGAAGTAGGCGAGCTCGGGGGGGTAGCCGGCTTCGGTGAGGACTTCGAAGCCCTTCTTGATGGACTCGCTCAGGCCGCCGCAGAGCACGACCTGTTCGCCGAAGAGGTCGGTCTCGCACTCGTCCTTGAAGGTGGTGACGAGGGTGCCGCCCTTGCCCCCACCCACTCCGATGGCATAAGCCAGCGCGAGGTCGTGGGCGCTTCCGGTGGCGTCCTGGTGGATGGCCATGAGGCAGGGGACGCCGCCGCCGCGTTCGTATTCCCAGCGGACGGTGTGGCCCGGGCCTTTGGGCGCGACCATGATGACGTTGACGTTGTCGGGCGGGGTGATGGTTTTGAAGTGGATGTTGAAGCCGTGGGTGAAGACGAGGGTCTTGCCCGCTTCGAGATTCGGCGCGATGTCTTTTGCGTAGACGTCGGGCTGGACCTCGTCGGGGAGGGTGAGGACGACGAGGTCGGCCTTTTTGACGGCGTCGGCGACGGGCGACGGGTCGAAGCCGTGCTCGGCGGCGAGCTTGCCGTTGGCGGAGTCCTTGCGGTTGGCGACGATGACGTTGAGGCCGGAGTCGCGGAGGTTCTGAGCGTGGGCGTGGCCCTGGGAGCCGTAGCCGAGGACGGCGATGGTCTTGCCTTGGAGGGGAGCGAGGGAGCCGTCTTTGTCGTAGAGGGTTTCGATGGCCATGGGTTTTCGGGGTTCGGGGAAGAGGGATCGGGGATCAGGGAGCGGCGGCAAGACCGCGGGGAACAACGCGTTTGTGGGGGGTTGGGCGCGGCCGGCCCGGGCCGGGGCGAACCGGAAAGCGTAGTGGTGCGGCTGGGGGGCGTCAAAGGCCGAGACTGCACGGGAAATCGGGCGGCGACGACACAATCCGCAGAGGCGGCATAGCCGGGTGCCGGTTGCGTCAACGGGCCTGTGCGTGCCGGGTCGGCGGTGGCGCGGGCGTGGGATCGGGTCGATGGCGGAGGCGTGTGAGCGGCGCGTTTCCGGGGCAATTGACGGGTGCCGTTCCGGGGGAGGTGACGTGATTTTTTGCGGGAGACGGGATGAGCGAGTCGCTGTTGCCCTGGCTGGATGTGGCGAGCGCGGAGGGGTCGAGCCCCCGCACGGTGGACGCGGCCGACCAGGCGGCGCCGCTGTCGGAGGTGGTGGGTGCGTTGTCGTGCGCGTTGGACATCACGGAGGGCCAGCCGGAAGGCCACGCGCTGCGGACGTGCATGATCGGGATGAAGCTGGCGGAGCGGATGGGGCTGAGCGAACACGACCGCTCGGCACTGTTCTACGCGCTGCAGCTCAAGGACCTGGGGTGTTCGAGCAACGCGGCGCGGGTGGCACACCTGTTCGCGGCAGACGACCGACGGGTGAAGAAGGACTTCAAGACGACGGACTGGCCGCGGCTGATCTCGTCGATGCGTTACGCGGCACGGAACGTGGCACCGCACGGGTCGCTAATTCAAAAGCTGGGGCGGTTCGTGGCGATCGGGGTGGGCGGCCCCGGCGAAGCGCGGACGATGGTAAAGATCCGCTGCGAACGCGGCGCGGCGATCGCGAGCATGTTCGGGCTGCCCCGGGCGACCGCGCAGACCATCCGCGACCTCGACGAGCACTGGAACGGGCGCGGCCACCCCGAAGGCCTGCGCGGCGAGGCGATCTTCCCGCTGGCCCGGGTCGCGAGCGTCGCGCAGACGGTGGAGGTTTTTCTCGAGGCCGGCGGGCTGGACGCGGCCCTGGACATGGCCAAAAAACGCCAAGGGAAGTGGTTCGACCCCGCGATCGTCAAGGCGCTGCTGTCGTTGCGGAACGACACGAAGTTCTGGGCCGAGGTGACCGGGCCGGACATCCTGCGGGCGGTGGCGGCGCACGAGCCGCCGGACCTGGTGCTTACGGCGGACGCCGGGCGGATCGACCGCATCGCGCTGGGCTTCGGGCAGGTGGTCGACGCGAAGTCGCCTTGGACTCAGAAGCACTCGGAGAAGGTGTCGGAATTGGCGGTCGGCATCGGCCGCGCGATGGGCATGGACGACGCGGCCGTGCGTGACCTGCGTCACGCCGCCCTGCTCCACGACATCGGCAAGCTCGGCGTGTCGAACGCGATCCTCGACAAACCCGGGGGCCTGACCGACGACGAGGTCGCGGCGATGCGGATGCACCCGGCGTTCACGCACCGGATCATGTCCCGGGTGCGCGTGCTGTCTCGGATCGCGGACGTCGCCGCGTCGCACCACGAACGGCTGGACGGCAAGGGCTACCACCGGGGGCTCACCGCGAAGCAGCTGAGCAAACCCGCGCGGGCGTTGGTGGTCGCCGACATGTGCGAAGCGATCTCGGCGGAGCGGCCGTACCGTGACACGATCCCGATGCCGGATGTGCTGGAGATTCTGGATCGGCAGGTCGGGAGCGGGGTCTGCCCGGAGGCGTTCGAGGCGTTGAAGTTGCACCTGGATGTCGTGGGCTACACGCCCTCGCGTTGGAGCGACGCCCCGCAGGCCTGCGCCGCCTGAACCGGCCGACTCCAACGGGGGATCGGTCGGAGCGCCGGCGGGCGCGGGCTCATGTACGCTGATGCTGGTGGTTGCGCATGCTTGATTTTGCGGACAAGCCGTTTCGGTGGTTCCCGCCGTGTCGGAGCCCGGTGATCGCGCCGGTGCTGCGGCGGTACAACGCGGTCCGTTTTTTACCGACGATCAAGCGGGTGGTGGAGGTGGACGTGCGCGGGGCGTCGCGGTTTCTGGATGCGAAAGGGCCGGGGGACCGGGTGGTGTTCATGCCGAACCACCCGACGCACGCGGACGCGCCGGTGCTGATGGAGGCGTTGCGTCGGCTGGAGGTGCCGGCGCAGATCATGGCGGCGTACGACGTGTTTCTGCGCGGGCGGTTCGACCGGTTTCTGCTGCGGCGGATGGGTGCGTTCAGCGTGGACCGGGACGCGGCGGACCCGCGGCCGATGAAGCACGCGATGGCGGTGTTGGAGGCCGGGCGTTGCGGGTTGACGGTGTTTCCTGAGGGGAACGTGTACCTGGAGAACGACCACGTCGGGCCTTTTCTGGAAGGCGCGGCGTTCCTGGCGTTGCGGGCGCAGCAGGCGTTGGGGGACGACGGCGGGCGGGTGTTGGCGGTGCCGGTGTCGATCAAGGCGACGTACGTCGGCGATGCGCGGCCGGAGGTTGTGGCGCGGTTGGCGCGCGTGGCGGAAGCGATCGCGCAGGACCCGCCGGGCGCGGATGAACACCCGCGCGACACGCTGAGCCGGCTGGGGCTGGAAGCGATGCGGCGGAACCTCAAACACCGCGGGATCGACGGCCCCGACGCGGCGGATCACGGCCCCGCGAGTGGGCTGCCCGGGTTGATCCGCGGCGCGGCGACGGGCGTGCTGGACCGGCTCGAGAAGAAGCTCGGCATCGAGACAAAGACGCCCGACGACTTGATCGAGCGCGTGCGGCAGTGCCGGCGGGTGATCCACGAGGTGCGGACCAGCGACGACCGCGCCGCGGACCACGCCGCGGCGGCGACGTGGGCGGACGAGGCGATGCTCGCGTTCCGGCTGGCGAGCTACCGGGGTGACTACGTCGCGAACAAGCCGACGCTCGACCGCGTTGCCGAGACGGCGGAGAAGCTGGAGGAGGACGTGTTCGGCGACATGCCCGCGCCGCTGGGCGACCGGCTGGCGGTGGTGTCGTTCGGTGAGCCGATCGATTTGCGTGAGCGGCTCGCGGGTAGCCGGAAGCTGCGGCCGGTGGTCCGGGCGGTGACCGGCGAGGTCGAGGCCGCGGTGCAGTCCGGGCTGGACGACATCAACACGACGCTGGACACCCGCGGGGCGCGGCCGTGGCAATAATGGTTCGCGTTTTTCTTCCCAATGCCGAAGTCTGACCAACGAGACGAATCAATATGCCCGACCGCGACACCCTCAACGACCGCGACCGCGCGTTCATCGGCAAGCAGAAGATGTTCTTCGTCGCGACCGCACCGCGCGGCGACGACGGCCTCATCAACGTCTCACCCAAAGGCCTGGACGGCACGTTCGCGGTGATCGACGACCGCACCGTCGCGTACCTCGACCTCACCGGGTCGGGCGTCGAGACCATTGCGCACCTGCGCGAGAACGGGCGCATCTGCGTGATGTTCTGCGCGTTCGACGGCCCGCCGAACATCCTGCGGATCCAGGGCACGGGGGACGTGGTCGAGCCGGGCGATGATGGATTCGTCGGGCTTGCGTCGCGTTTTCCCGAGGTGCCGGGCGTGCGTTCGATCATCCGGATCACCGTCGGGCGCATCGCGGACTCGTGCGGGTTCGGGGTACCGCGGTACGACTACGCCGGGCAACGCGACACGCTGACGAAATGGGCGGAAAAGAAGGGCCCCGACGGCGTGCGGGAATACCAGGCCGGGAAGAACCGCCGGAGCCTCGACGGGCTGCCGGGCCTGCCCTCGCTCACGCCGTAGCGCCGGCGGTTACGCTTTCCCCGGGCCTGCCCCGCGTGGACCGGACTTTGCGGAGAGACGAGCGTTCATGGACATCGGACCGCGACAGCCCTACCGGTTCGTGCCGTCGCGGCCGCGGACGTGGGCGCTCAAGCCGTTCTGGCCGTACATCCGCTACGGCGTGCTCGGCCGAGCGCTGGAGATCAAACGCCTGACCTGGTCCGGCCACGAGCCGCACGTCGCGCTGTCGCGCGCCGGGCACAGCCTGATGCTCACCGCGAACCACCCGCACCACGCCGACGGGTGGTCGGTCCATTGCTGCCTCAACAAGGTCCGGCTGCCCGCGGTGTACGTCACCGACTACGCTAACTTCACGCTGGAAAGCCGGGCCACGACGATGCTGCTGCGCGTCAGCGGCGCGTACTCGATCAACCCGCACGACTTCGACGCGCAGAGCTTCGAGCAATCCATGGAGATCCTCGCCGGCGACCACAGCCACCGCGCGGTGCTGTTCTTCCCGGAGGGCAACATCTTCATGCACAACGACGTGGTCGGCACGTTCCAGCGCGGCGCGTTCCTGCTGGCCCTGCGTGCGGCCCGGCAACTGGCGCAGCGGGACCCGTCGCGTCGGCTGTATGCAAGCCCCGTCGCCGTGAAGTTCACGCACATGACCGACGCCCGCGCCGCGCTCAATGCCGTCGTCGAAACCATGCAGGACGACCTGCGGCTACCCCGCGAACCGCTCGGCGACGAGCCTTTGCCGGTGTTGCGCCGCCTGGCCGTCGGGCTGCTGAACCACAGCCTGACGGGCGCGGGTCTCGAACCGCACCACGCCGACCTCGACGCGCTGCCGAACGTCATCAAACACGTCGCCGAAGCCACCGAACACACGCTGGGCATTGGGCCCCACGACGAACTCACCCACGCCGACCGGGCGTTGGCGATGCGGCGGGCGTACTACCGCCGGCTCAACGAGGGCGACCTGCCGGACGACCCGCACCTCGACGCCCGGCTGAACCTGATCGTGCGCCTGGTCAGCTACATGCCGACCTACGCCTGCGACCACCCCACCCTCGACCGCATCGGCGAGGTAGTCCGCAACCTCTACGAAGACCTGCACAACGACATGCTCCGCGTGGGCGTCCCGCGCGCCGGCTTCCTGCGCTTCGCCGAGCCGATCGACGTGGCGTCGCCCGCGTTCGCCGACCTCCCCCGCAAACAAGCCGTCGTAGAGCTTTGCGCGCAGACCCAGCGGGTCACGCAGGCGGCCATCGATCAACTCGTCGCGGACAACCCTTATCCCGGCGGAAGATTGTGGAAAGAGTTGTGACATCAGCCGATCGCGGCCGAGTCAAAAGCCTCTTCAGAACGACGCTTCTTGGTGGGAGCCCTCGGCAGGATCGGTCGCGTCATCCGAAGGCGCCGCTTCCGCCGCCGCCTTGAGCCGCTGCATCCCGTCCTCGAACATCGGCCCGATCATGCCCGGCATCAGCTTCGCGAAGTACCCGCCGATCACCGGCGTGCCCGTGTCGCCGTCCATCGACCACGTCACTTCGACCCCGTCGGGGTGGTCGGCGTAAGTGACACGGCCAACGCACTCGTAGGTCTGCGCGAACGACACGTCGTAGGCCACGCCGGCCTGCGGATCAACGGACGTGAATGTCAACGCGCCGCCGCCGTTGCTGTCGTCCCAAGTCTGGTTCGCGCCCACGCCGGTGGTCTGGTCGCCGAGCGTGACGGTCACGGTCGGGTCGGCCTTGGTCCACGGCTCCCAGTCCGGCCAGCGCTCCAGGTCTGACACCAGCTCGTGGATCACCGGGCGCGGCGCGTCGATCACGACCGAGCGCTCGACGGTGTACGTGGTCGGCAGGACCAACCCAATCCCGACGAACAGGATCACAAACACCACCAGAACCAGGCCGAGGCGCTTGAGCCACTTCATGATGCGTGCCTTTCTCGAAGTGCGTGAAACATGCCCGGATGCCGCGTTCAGGATACCCCGGCGGCCGCGTCGTCGAGGTACCAGGTCAGCTCGCCGTCGCCGTCGGGCGCAATACCGCTGATCGGGACGTTGGCCGTATCTTCGGTCTCAGATTCGTGAAGTTCATGGACACGCTTGAGCGCTTCGTGCTTGCCCGCCCCGACGATCAGCGGCGCGATGTTCCGCGCCGCGTTGATCAGCGGATACGTCATGGTCAGGCGCGGCGGGGGCACGACCTTCCCGCCGTCGTTCTCGGCGATCCAGCGGTCCGTGACACCGAGCGCCGGCGACGCGGGGAACAGCGACGCGGTGTGGCAGTCGCCGCCCATGCCCAGCAGCACGAAGTCCAGCTCCGGCGGCGCGTCACGCCCGACCTTGCGGTCGAACGCCTTTTCGAGTTCCGCTTCGTACGCGCCAGCCGGGTCGTCGGCGAGCACGGGCATCGGGTGGACTTGTTCCGCAGGCGTGGGGACGTGGTTCGTCAGCGTCTCGCGGATCATCTTCATGTTGCTCTTGGCGTGCGTCTCTTCGACCTTCCGCTCGTCGACGATCCAGAAGTGCGTGTCCTTCCACGGGATGAGCCGGAACTTCGGATCGGTGACCAGCCGGACGTAGAACGGCTCGGGCGTCCCGCCGCCCGAGAGCGCGAAGTGAAACACATTGCGTTCATCCAGCGCCCGCAGCGCCGCGGACAGCACGGCCTCGCCGAGCTTCTCGAAGAGCGTTTCGGTGTCGGGCGCGACGACGACGGTGCCGGGGAGGTTGAGCATGATGGTGGAATCGCCGAATGAAGGATGCCGAACGCCGATTGAGAGACAGAATAAACGTAAGCCGACGAAAACACGATGCCTTCATTGGGCAATCGGCAGTCCTCACTCGGCAATCCGCGTCAATCGTTCCGCCAGTACCGCCCGTCTTTCGCCATCATCACGTCGGCGGCGCTCGGCCCCCACGTGCCCGCGTTGTAATTGGGCAAATCGTCCTGCGGGTTCTCGGCCCAGTAATCCAAAATAGGTTGGCACGCGTCCCAGGAGCTTTCGATCTCGTCGCGGTGCTTGTAGTTGGTCTGGTCGCCGCGCAGGCAGTCGTACAGCAGGATCGCGTAGCCGTCGGGCGGCTCGACCTTCCACTGGTCTTCGTAATCGAAGTCCATGACGACGTCTTTGATGGACATGCCCGTGCCTGGGACCTTGCCCTCGAAGCGCAGACGTATCCCGGGATTCGGTTGGACGGAGATGAGGATCTGGTTGGGGCGGAACTGGCGGGCCTGCTCGCGGAAGAGCTTGTGCGGCGTGGGCTTCAGGTAGACGACGATCTCGGTCTTCTTCTGCGCCATCGCTTTGCCCGAGCGCAGGTAGAACGGCGTGTTGCCCCACCGCCAGGTATCGACGTGGAACTTGACCGCCGCGAAGGTGTCGGTCTGCGAGTTGGGATCGACGCCTTCTTCTTCGCGGTAGGCGGTGACCTCGCGGTGGTTCACCGAGCCGTCGCCGTACTGCCCGCGGACGGCGATGTTGGGCACGTCCTCGGGCTCGGGCACGCGCAGCGCTTTGAACACCTTGATCTTCTCGGTGCGGACGTCCGACGCGTCGAGCGTGATCGGCGGCTCCATCGCGACGATGGACGCGACCTGCAGGAGGTGGCTCTGGACCATGTCGCGCAGCGACCCGCCGGCCGGACCGTCGTAGTAGCTGCCGCGGCCCTCGACGCCGACCGACTCGCTCGCGGTGATCTGCACGTGATCGACGTAGCGGTGGTTCCAGATCGGCTCGAACATCGAGTTCGCGAAGCGCAGCACCATGAGGTTCTGCACGAGCTCTTTGCCGAGGTAGTGGTCGATGCGGTAGATCTCGTCCTCGTCGAAGACCTGCGCGAGCACGTTGTTGAGGTGCACCGCCGACTTGGGGTCGCTGCCGAAGGGCTTTTCGACGACGATGCGTTGCCACGGCGGCTCGTGCGTGTCGATCGTGCAGAACTTCCGCCCCTCCGTGACCATGCCCTGGCTCCCGATCTGCACGATAATCGGCTCGAAGAACTGCGGCGCCATCGAGAGGTAGAACAGCACGTTCGCCCCGAGCTCGTGCTTTTTCTGGATCTCGCAGATGCGTTCCTTGATCGCCGGCCAGCCCTCGGACTTGGTGGAGTCGGCCGCCTCGTAGTACAGCCGCGACGCGAAGTCGTCGAAGTCGGCCCGGCTCTCGTACTCCTTGTCGGCGAAGTCGTAGGCCTCGTCGCGGTAGGCTTTGTCGGTGTACTTGCTGCGCGACACGCCGAGGATCGCGAACTTCTCGGGTGCCTGGCCGTTCTTCCAGAGGTAGTGGAGCGCGGGCACGAGCTTGCGTTTGGTGAGGTCCCCGGAGGCCCCGAAGATGACGATGAGGCAGTCGTCGGGCTTTTTCGCGTCGGCGGATTTGGGCGTGGGCATGGGCACAAGATACTCGCGACACGAGCCGACGGTTGGAGACACAGTGTTGGCGAGGATTCAGGCGGAAACGATGCGCTTCCGCAGATACACGCTCACCAGCATCAGGTCCGCCGGGTTGACGCCCGCGAGCCGGCCGGCCTGGCCGAGCGTGGTCGGGCGGAACTTCGTGAGGGTCTGCGCCGCCTCGGCGCGCAGGCCGGGGATGGCGGCATAATCCACGTCCGGGGGCAGCGGCTCGTGTTCCTGCTCGGCGAAGCGCGCGGCCTCGCGGCGCTGGCGGTCGATGTAGCCGGCGTAGAGCGCTTCGCCTTCGAGGTACGCGGCGACACGCGGGTCTACTGATTGTTCGGAGCCCTGTCCCGACCCATCGCCCCGCAACCGCTTGCAGAGCTGTCCTGCCAAGTCCCGCCGCCGCTCGAATACTTCCCACCGCGCATCGTCTACCAATCCGAGTTCGCGCCCCATCGG
>JAUIGU010000059.1 GCA_030432595.1 Phycisphaerae bacterium | reverse complement strand
CCGAGCGTGTTGTACTCGCTGGCGCGGTAGCCCGTCACCACGCGGGCGGGGATGTTGATCGACCGGCACATCGCCGCCAGCGCCGAGGCGAACAATTCGCAGTGGCCTTGTTGGTGCTCGAAGAGGAACTCGACGATCGCGTCCTCTCCGGGCCGGGGGCGCGGGTTGTTCAGGCTGTACTGGAAGTTTGTCCGCAAATAGTCGGCCAGGACGGTGGCGATGCGGGCGTCCTCGGGCGCGTGCAGGGCCAGAGGGTCGCGGGACAGGCCGCTCTCGGCCAGCACTTCGAGCGTCAGCGCGCGGATGCGTGCCGACTCGACCGGCCAGCCGCGTGCGTAGGTCTCCGACACATGTTGCGCCGCCGTCTCGGCGTCGAACGCCACGCGCTCGTTGCGGTCGAAGCCCAGCGCGGCCTGTTGTGCTCGCCAGCTCCGGCGCATCCGTCGGACTTCGTATCGGTCCAACCCCGGCAGCGACTCGATCGCCCGCCAGCCCCAACCCAAAGGCTCGCGCCGCCGGCCCCACGGCCGATCAAACCCGAACGCGTTGAACTCAAAGTTCGCCGCCCGCGCCGCCTCTTCCATCGCGGCGTACTGCTCCACGAGCTGGGGCGCCGGCAGCCCGGCGACGCGCACGGTGTAGATGATGGCCGACGCCGTCGGCTCCCCGCCGGTGATCTGTTGATCGATCGGGTTGAACGACACCTGCTCGAGGTGCGTCGACGCGAGGTGCCCCACCGCGCCGCCGGTCATCTGCGGCTCGGCGGGGACGAACAGCACCTGCGGCGAAGGTGCCCGAAGCGTGATCGTCGCTTCGAGGTCGGCGTAGGGGTGGGGCAGTTCGGCCAGGCTGAGGTGGCCGTTCTCGAACGTCCGGCGGATCTCGTGCCGGCTGACCAGGGCGCCGCGCCGCCACTGCTGTGTCGATGGGTCGTACCGGTCCAGCGCTGCGCCGCGCAGGAGGAACTCTGTGTGGTCGTTGCCGTAGTTTTCGCCGAACTTGCGGACGGCCATGTTCATCACCGCGTCCGACGAGCCGGTCTGCGGCGCGGTTTCGGACAGCGACACGGTCGGCGAGAACCCGATGCGCCGCGGGCCCGCCTGGCGGTTGGCCTGCACGCCGAGCATCGGCATGTCTCCGCTGCGCGGCAGCGCGATGAAGATCATCGCCGCCAGCATCGCCGACAACACACCAATCACCACCCACGCGCCGCGCAGGTGCCAGCGCAGCCCCTGCCCGCCGACCATGGGCGGCCGTCGCGGCAGCCCCGCGTACCCCGCCGCCGCCGCCGCCCGTGTCCGTCGCTGATGAACCCCGTCCGCCGTCGCCTTGATCTGGAACAGCAGCACCGTTACCAACGCCAGACCGCAGTACGCCGTCAGCAACAACCCGTAGATCACCGACACCGACAACACCGACGCCCCGATCATCTGGATCAGCGACAACACCAGCAGCATCGAATACTCACGGTTCTCCTTCCGGCTGTACAGCATCAACAGCTGAAGCGTCATCGTGAAGTGCCCCATCGCGACGATCAGGCCGCCTTGCTGCCGCACCACCTCGGCGAGCATGATCCCCATCGCCACCAGCGAGCCGGCGTTGACCACCCAGCGCGGCAGCGGACGGGCACGCGGCCCCTCCGCGAAATACCACGACGCCGCGCCCAGCGAACCGGCCAGCAACATCAGCCCCGGGTTCGCCTCCGCCAAACAGAACGCGACGATCCCCAGCAACACCTGGCCGAACACGAGTAGCCGGAAACGGTAGTCCAGGTTCATGCGTCCACCCCCGCCGGCTCGGCCGGCTGCGGTTCGGACACGCCCGATGCATCAAACCCCGGTGCGCTCATCGGCTCATGGCCGTGCGCCTCGAAGTCGGCCACTTCATCAGGCCGATCCGCGGCGGCGTATTGCGCCAAGGCGGACGCCCGCAACACCCGCACACGACGCCCCGCGGCATCCACCGAGGTATCGATCGGCCGACCGTCGTCCGTGGTGTCGACAACATCCGCCGTCACGACCACGGACGGGACCGACAAGCCGGCGTCTTGGCGCGTCGCCGCGTGCGACAAGTCCAGCCGGGCCAGCGCGTCGAGCATGGCCGCCCGGTGGGTCAGGCCGTGCCGCGGCGCAAACAAAACCGGCCCGGCACCCACCACGTTGAGCCCGGCGCTGTACCCGTGCCGGTGCGCCTCATTCAGTAGCGACGCCGCAAGGGTGATCGCGTCCTCGGCGACCCGCGCCCGCTGCGCGTCCGGGTTCTTCAGGTCCAGCGGTACGACCTCATGAAGGTCGAGCCGCACCATCACGCGCGGCGGGCTGGGCTGGGTCAGTTCGCGCGCGACCAGCCGGTCGCCCTTGGCCGAACGCTTCCAATCGATGAGGCGCGGCGGGTCCCCCGCGCGGTACGCCCGCAACCCGAAGAACTCGCCGGTCGTGCTCGGCCGGTTCTGCCTCCGCGTGCCGACGCCCTCGTACCCGTGCGTCGTGTTGAGCCAGTGCCGATCCAGCCGGACCATCCGCGGCAGCACCAGCACCTCGCCCGGCACGTCCAATTCGTACCACCGCCGGAACACGCCGAACGGGAAAGACGACCACACCCGCACGCGCTGCAGCTTGAGAAACCCGCGCCGCGTCGGCCAGCAGGGTGCTTCGGTCGTTGCCTGCTGTCCCGGGCCCAGATGCACAATCCAGCCCTCGACCCCCGTCACCACCCGCCCCTGAGAATCCAGAAGCGCTTCCGCGTCGGCCGGGTCCGGCACCTCGGTCACCACGACCGAAAACGCCGGCAACCGCGAGCGGTTGTGCACCACATAACGCAGCGTCATCGCCTCGCCCGCCACGCCGTACGCCGGCAATTCCCGCCACACCGTGACACCCCGCAGCGTCACCACCGCCCACATCCCCGACACCATCAAACCGCCCGCCACCAGCCCGAACGCTGCAAACAACAGGTTCGCCTGCGTGTAGACCGCCGCCGCCAGGATCATCGCCGATACCACCAAATACAGCACGCCCCCGGCCCCGAGCGTGATCCGCCCGCGCCGCCGTGTCCCCAACCCCGCCTCCGCCGTGTCTTTCCGAAAGGGCATACGACACAACCCTTCTCAACCACCACCACACTCCGACGCCGACGACCACGCCGGCTCACGTCCCACCTACTCCCGCAGATACACCTCCGCCTCGTCCATCGTCCGGTCCAGAAACGAACGCTCGTCCACGCGCCGCTGCTTCCCCGCCACCACCGTGACCAGCACGCGCCGGCTGGACGCTTTGCCCGGCAGCATGAACGCGCCTTGGGTGTCGAGGAACCCGTCCCGCCGCGCGTCGATCTCCACCTCGTGCATCAGCACGCCGGACCCAAACGCATCGACGCCCAGCGAAAACGTGCCGTCCGACCCCGAACTTCCCCACCCCACGACCTCACGCGACAGCCGATCCGGGTCGAGAGTGAGTTTCAGATCAGCCTCGGGTACCCCGATCTCCTGCGATAGCCGCGGGTCGTCCTTGGACACCAACTCCACGGACGGCCGCGCTCCTTCAATGACCCGGCCCTGCAATCTGTACGACGAACAACCGGAAACGAAAAACGCGGCGACCAAAAGACACAAGGCCGTCGGAAAGCCACCGCGTGACCGAATCTTGGAAGCCATAACGCCTGACTGCTCACGCATCACGCCAACTCCTCCACCTTCGGCAAATCCTTCAATGAAGAAAGCCCGAAGACTTCGAGGAACTGCTTTGTCGTGCCGTACAGCATCGGCCGCCCGACCTCCTCCGCGCGGCCGACGATCTTGACCAGGTGTCGCTCCATCAACGCACGCAACACCTCGCCGCACGCCACGCCGCGGATCGCCTCCACGTCCGTCCGCAGCACCGGCTGCTTGTACGCCACGATCGACAGCGTCTCCAACGCCGCGGGGGACAGCTTGCCCGTGTCCTTCTTCTGATGCATCGCCGACATCACGTCGCCGTGCGCCGGCAGCGTCAGCACCCGCAACCCGCCCGCCACCGACTCGATCCGGAAGCTGCGCCCCGTGGCCTCGTACTGCTCGTTGAGCAGCGCGACCGCGTCGAGCACCGGCTTGGACGCCGGCAACCCCAACGCCTCGGCGATCCGCCCCGGCAAGAGCGCCCGCTCCGCCGTGATCAACGCCGCCTCCACCTTCACCGCCAGCGCCGCGACATCGACGTCGGGCGCGGCGTCTCCACCCCTCGCGGCCGGGGAAGTCGCGCCCGGCTCCGCCGGCGTCTCGGTCAGCACGTCCGTGTCGGTCTCGCTCATCCCCGCATTGTACGGCCATCCGCGCCCGATCCACACCCCGCCACGCCCGAGCCGGTATGATGCCCGGCTTGCTCCGGAGAGGTGTCCGAGCGGCTGAAGGAGCACGGCTGGAATCCGTGTGTGCGTCTTCGACGTACCGGGGGTTCGAATCCCCCCCTCTCCGCTTTTTCCTGTCGTGGCCTCCGCCGGAAAACCGTGGTAACTCCCGGAAAGCAGCGGAAGTTACGCGGATTCTCGGCGACCGGTGGTGTCCCCGTTTTCCGGCGATTTCAAGCGGTTTCCGCCGGCGCGCTGCGCCTGGCGCTGCGCGTCATCGGGCTCCTCCACGCCGCGGACGCAGCGGTCGAACACCTCGGCGGGCACGCCGTTGGTGTAGTGCTTGCCGCTGACGGTGATGGCGTGGCCGAGCCACTGCGACATCGCGTACTGCGGGTGCTGCATGGCGAGGTGCTTCTCGCACGACGACCGGAGCGTCTGCCACAGCCGCGCCCACGGCGTCACGCCGGCGGCGGTCCAGAACCGTTTAACGATGCGGTGGTCGTTACTCTTCCCACCGACCTTGATCAACCGCTCCCTGTCGGACCGGAGCTCGGCAAGCCGAGCACGGATCAGCGGTGCCTAGGCTGGCTGGATCGGCACGAGGCACCACTCGTGGCCGCGGTGGTGTTCGGTCTTGGGGCTGCGGACCGTCAGCTGGCCCTTATCGAGATCCACATCCAATCGGGTCAGTCGATGGCTCTCGCTTGGGATTCGCAAGCCTGTGTAGCGGGCGAGACCCAGGAGTAGCGGCCACTGGGTACCGGGAGCCACGTTGATCACCCGGTCAATATCGTCCGGGGTGACGTACCGAGTTTCTTGGCTCGGCGTCGACCCGGACGGCAACGCCGCGAAGGGGTTGACGACGGTCAGCTGGCGCTCCACGGCCTCCTGGAAGATTGCTTTGGCGTTGCCCGCATGGGTCCGGACGGTGGCTTCGCGGAGGCCTTCTTCTTGCAGGTGCTTCCGCCAGGCTGCGGCATCGGCCCGGGTCAGGTCCCGCACCGAGAGGTTGGCGAAGTGCGGCTTGAGTTTCGCAACCGTTTGTTCAATCTTCTTCAGGCTCACGGGCTTGAGCACGTGCTTCTTCTCGGCGACGTAGAGCGCTAGCCACGCCTCCACCGACTCCCGCCGCCGCGGCTCGACCAGACCGACGCGGGCGAGGCGGCCGTGCAGGTCATCACCGAGCTGGCCGACCCAGCGCGAAACCGCGTCCGGCGGCACGCACATCGTGGAAGGCAGCGTCTTTGCCCAAGGCAACTCCATCCCCGACGCCTCCACGGTCACCCTCGAAAGCGGGACGCTGTTACGCATCGGGACCAGTTCCGAAACGATCGGCGGGCTTGCCGGCTCCGGCGGCGTCCTGATCGGCAACGGGGCCGAGCTGACCGTCGGCGGGAACAACGCCAATACCACCTTCAGCGGCACCATCAGTCCCACAAGCCTTGTCGACGACGCGGTGACTAAGACCGGGTTCGGCGTGCTCACGCTCACCGGTGCCAGCACCTACACCGGCCTTACGACGATCGACGCCGGCACCTTGATGGTCAGCAACAACGCCGGCTCCGCGACCGGCACCAGCAACGTCACCGTCAACCCCGGCGGCACCCTCGCCGGCACCGGATCGGTCGCCGGCGCGGTCACCGTCAACCCCGGCGGCTTCGTCGCCCCCGGCGACCCGGTCGGGCAACTCACCGTCGGCGGGCTCACGCTCAGCACCAGCACGACCTTCGACCTCGAGATCGCCGCCGCCGGCACGCCCGGCACCGACTACGACCAGCTCGTGGTCAACGGCACGGCCGACCTGGGCGGCATCATGGAGATCGCCCTGCTCGGCGGGTTCGTGCCCACCGCGCTCGACATATTTACCGTGCTGACCTCAACCGGCCTCACCGGCACGTTCCATAACCTGCCCGACGGCAGCCGGATCGTCACCACCGGCGGCGAAGGCTCGTTTCTCATCAGCTACGACACGACGGCCAACGCCGTGCTGCTTTCCTCTTTCCTCGCCGCCATCACCGGCGACTACAACGGCAGCGGCCAGGTGGAACAAGGCGACCTGGACCTGGTGCTGCTGAACTGGGGACGCGACACCGACACCACTGGCATCCCCACGGGCTGGATCAACGACCTGCCGGAGGGACAGATCGAACAGACCGAACTAGACGGCGTCCTCCTGAACTGGGGCGGTACCGCCGCCCCGGGCTTCCGAGGTGCGGTGGCACCCGAGCCGCAAGCGGCACTCCTGCTGAGCGTTTGCGCTGCGGCATGTCGTCGCCGACGGTGAAGACGGCCGGGCTTGCCGTCCTTGCGCAAGGCGCCTCGTTTAGCAGCATCCAGCTGCATGGTATGACGCGCACATGAACCGGGGGGCTTTGCGATGCGCGGGCGCACGACCGGACGACGTGATCGCATTGATCAATCCCTAAAATGACGGATACACCTTGACATGGAACGGCTCACGCATCATGTTGGGGCGGTCCTAAGCCGGTTTCGTCTCGTTGTGTGACCGGCGGATTGGTGGTCGGTGCGGAAGAAGTTCATGCCTTCGATGTGTGTGAAAAGCGATTGTGCGGTTGAAGGGGTGCGGCCGGCAACGCGATCGATCGATGCCGTTGCCCAGCGCGTTGCGTGTTTCGGTGCGCGGTGGGCGTGGTTGGGGGGTTGTGTCCGTCCCGTGCGGGGCGGGTGGTGGACTTGACGCCGGGCCATTAACAGGCTCGGGAATCTCGGGAGAAGGAAGAAAGATGTTCAAACCGTTGCGTCGTGCGTTGTCGTCGGGCCTGGTCGGCCGGTCGCGGTTTTATGGATTAGGTGGCTCGGCACTGGTCGCAGCCGGGTTGATCGGTGCGGTGGCGCCCGCCGCCGTGGCCTTGAACCGCACCTGGAGCGGCGGCAACGCGGACTGGAACGGCTCCGCCGGCAACTGGAGCCCCTTCGACGAGCCCGACTTCGACGACGTCGCGATCTTCAACACCAACAACAACGTCGACATGGCGATCGCCAACGAGGTCATGGGCCTGACGCTCTCGGGCGGCATCGACCTGCGCACGCTCAACAACATCCTCGACGTCAACGGCAACATCACCATCTCCGGCAACTCGAGCCTGGGTGTGGGCAGCAACTCGATCTCCGTGGGGTCCAACCTGCTCGAGGCGTACAACATCACGGTCAACAACAACGCCGAGCTGCACCTGGGCGCGACGCGCATCGACCTGGCCGACCCCGGCGGCGCGAACAACGGCGTGCTCGACATCAACACCGGCGGCACGTTCTTCGGCAACGGCACGCTCAACTCCAACGACATCAGCACCGCCGGCACGTTCAGCATGCTGACCAACGACGGCGTGGTTGAGGTCGGCAACTACTTCACGCAGCTCACGGCCATCCTCGCCCCGCCGGCCCGCACGCTGACGATCAATGCCGCCGACGCGACGAACGCCCGTGTGGACCTCGACGGGACGGTGGTCGGTGAGAACGGCGTGGTCCGCGTCGGCCGCAACCAGACCTTCGACCTCAACGTCCCGCTCCGTGACACCTTCAACGGCACGATCGAGCTCGGGCACAACAGCACTTTTGACAGCGCGTCGGCCTGGATCCTCGGCGGCGGCGGTCTCGTCACGGTCGACAACGGTTTCGTGCCGAGCGGCGGGCTGGGGACGCCCGCGGTCCCGGCGGATGTCGCGGTGCTTACCGGCGGCGGGCTCCTCCAGGCGGGCGGACGCATCGAGGTGGTGGACACCGCCGTCGCGGGCGACGAAGACGGCCGACTGGTCATCGACCAGCAGTTCCAGGCCACCGACGGCACCATCGCCGTGGCCAACGGGGCCACCATCGCGTTCACCGGCGCCGACGCCACGTTCGCGGCCGGCCACAACCTCGACCTGTTCGCCAACGCCAAGGTCGAAGTCGACGGGATTACGGCCACTTTCAACAACGCCAACTTCGACGCCTCGGGCGACGGCGGCGCCGACTGGATCATCCGCAACGCCGCCCGCGTCAACTGGTACGTGCCGCAGCTGAACGACAGCGGCGGCAACGACCTGTACAACGGCACACTCATTTTCGAGGACGACGTGGCCGGTGGGCCGGACCAAACGCTCGACATCGACGTCGCCGATGGCACCGCCGAGATCGACCGCATCAACGTCAACTCCGGCACCGCCCGCATCCGCTCCCGCGACCACGACAACATCACGATCGTCGACGTCGCCACCGTCGCCGCGGGCGCGAAGCTGGTGCTCGACAGCGACTCGATGGCGTTCGACCTGGCCGGCGAACTCACCGGCGGCGGCGAGGCGTTCTTCGACGAGCCAGTGCGCATCCTCGACGACACCACGTTCAGCGTGAACCGCTTCGACATGGACAACGGCAACGGCTCGCTCCGCGTCGAGACCGGTGCGACGCTCACCATCACTTCCAACTCCATCGAGACCGTCAACAGCCTCTTCCAGATCAACGGTGGCACCGTCGATTCCACGACGGACTACGCCTTCGGCAACGGCGGCGGGCTGCTGCTGTCCGAGGGCTTCACCGTCCTCAACCCGATCTACACCGGCACCGGCACGGTCACATTCAACAGCGGCGCGACCGTCGGCGTGTCTTCCGACGGCGCCCGCCTGATCGCCAACACCGTCTTCAACGAAGGCTCGACCATCGAGTTCATCACCAACGGCAGCCAGCTCACCCTCGGCGAGACCGGCAAGACCACCGTGCTCAACGGCGGCGACGTCGTGTCCACCAGCACCGGCAACCGCCTCGGCACCGGCGGCCTGTGGCGCGTCACCGGCGACACCACCATCACCGTCGATACCCTCAACTGGGACGACGGCGCCACCACCATCGAGGCCGGCGGCGTGCTCGACCTCAACGTCGGCAACCTCGACATCGGTAACGACGTCTACGACAACACGCTCACGTTCGAGGGCGGCCTGCTCGAGGTTGATGTCGCCAGTAACACCTGGACCGTCGATGGCAACCTCAACGCCACCAACGGCGGCATCCTCCGCGGCGACCGCCTCGCGATCGGCAACGACACCGGCAACAACGACGCCAACCTCAATGTCCTCGGCGGCACCTTGCAGATCAACGCCCCGGTCACCTTCAACGCCGACGCCGACGTTGACATTGCCGCCGGGGCCACGCTGCTGCTCAACAGCTCGGCCACCGTCTTCAACTCCGTCCAGGGCCCGCTCGACGCCGAGTTCACCGGCGGCGGCACCCTCCGCGTCATCGGCGCCACCGTCGCCGAGTTCACCACCATCGACATGACCGGCGGCACCGTCGCCCTCGACGGCAACCTGTTCGGCAACATCTTTGCCGGCGACACCACCATCAATGCCCCGCTCATCGTTAACGCCCAGACCTTCGACGACTTCGATCACGCCGGCCCGGTGGGCTCCAGCGACCTCATCATCAATCAGGCCGGCCGGCTCGAGGTCAACCTCGGCCTTGCCGCCGCTTTCTGGAGGCTCGGTTCCAACGGCACGCTCATCTTTAACAACACGGGCCTTTTGAACCCCAGTTTTCTCCGCGGCAGCGACGTCGTGGTTGAGGGCAACATCGACGTCAACGGCATCGGCCGCATCGACGCATTGCTCCGTAGTATTTCCGGCACCATCGACCTCACCAATGCCGGAGACGAGCTGACGCTCGAGGGAACGGGGATCAACCGCTTAGCCGGCACCACCATCAACGGCAACGGCGTCCTGCGGACCACCGTCGGTGCCGAACTCTCCGGCTCCGGCACCATCAACGCCGACATCGCCGCCAACGACTTCGTCATCGCCAGCCTCGGCACCCTCGTCATCAACGGCGACGTCCTCGACGTCCACACCCTCTTTGTCTCCAACAACGCCACCCTCGAACTCAACTCCGACTTCGACACCGCCGTGTCCAACAACGGCGTATTCCTCACCAACATCAACTCGCTGCTGACCGGCACCGGCGTCGTCACGCTTAACAACCGACCGCTCCAGGGCCAGGGCACCGCCCGCTCCCGCGTCATCAACAACGACATCATCCGCAATACCGCCGGCACCCTCACCATCGACAACGCACTCACCGACCTCGACGGCACCACCGAGAAGGGCGTGCTCCAGACCCAGGCCGGCGGCACCCTCCGCCTCCTCGACTTCAACCAGAACGACACCTTCGCGGGCCGCATCGAGGCCACCGGCAATGGCACAGTGCTCGCGGAAGGCAAAGAACTTCGTTTCGCCACCGGTGCCGGCACCGTCCTCCTCGACAACGGCACCTACGAGACGGACACGAACCACAACTTCAACGGCCTGCTCGACGTCAACGCGGGCACCCTGCGCACCACCGGCGGCGCGGTCTTTGCCCTCGGCGGCAGCGCCAAGACCGTCCTCAGTGGCGAACTCGCCGTGGACGGCACGGTCCGCCTCGTCGGCGGCACCACGCTCAACGACGACGGCGGCGAACTGGTCATCAACCCCGCGTCGCTGCTGCGGATCAACAACGGCGTGACCACCGACGCCGCCGTCCGCAACGCCGGGCAACTCCAAATCAACGACACCGCCCGCGGCACGACGACGCTGGGCAACTTCGAACAGACCCCTTCGGGCACCCTCAACATCGACATCGCCAACACCACCGCCGGGTTCTTCGACCGGCTCCTGGTCGACGGCACCGCGACGCTGGCGGGCACGCTCGACGTCGATTTCACCTTCGCCGCCGGTTTCGGCGACGTCTTCCCGTTCCTCGAAGCCGGCACCATCTCCGGTACCTTTACGACCTTGGATGTCACCGGCCTGGGCGCCGGCCTCGACGCGGTCGTCAACTACACCGCCAACGCGGCGATCCTCGAAATTATCAACGCCGTCTCCGGCATCGCCGGTGACTACAACGATTCGGGTCAGGTCGAGCAGGCCGACCTCGACCTGGTCCTCCAGAACTGGGGCCTCGACACCGACGCGAACGGCATCCCCGCCGGCTGGACCAACGGCCTGCCGGACGGCCTGATCGACCAGGCGGAACTCGACGGCGTGTTGCTCAACTGGGGGGACACGGCGGGACCAGACTTTTCCGGGTCCAGTGTGCCCGAGCCGACCCTGCTGGCCTTGTCTCTGACGGTCACGATCTTTCGTCGCCGTGGCTGTCGGGGATGACGCGACCGATCCAAGCCTTGGTTCAATGGCCTTGTCGCGATAAAGTGATGTCTCGATTCACGTCTGCCTGGGATTGAGAAGGAGGTCGGCATGTCGCGTCTCACCTGGGGGTTGGTGATGTCGGCTTGCGTGGTCAGCCCGGCGCAAGGCGTGGGCCTCAACTTCCCCTGGAACGGGTCGGCCGGCCCGGACTGGAACGATCCGAGCAACTGGGACGTCCTCAGCGACCCCGGCCCGCCGCCGACGGTGGTCTTCGGCCCGCCCGGGCCCGGCGACTTCGCCACGCTGGCCACCCCGACCGGCAACCCCGTTGCCGAACTGAG
>JAUIGU010000022.1 GCA_030432595.1 Phycisphaerae bacterium | reverse complement strand
TGGCCGGCTCGGGGATGGGGGTCGTCGTCAGCCAGACGTCGCCCGCCACCGTGTAGTCGATGTAGTACGGGTTCGCGTTGCCGTCCGTCGCCGCGAGGGTGCCCTGGGCCAACCCCGTGAACGCGCCCGAACTGGTCGCACCGTCGATCAGTTGCATATCCACGTGGGCGCCGGTGTAGCCGGTGAGATCGACGAGCAGCGTGTCCCCGTCGCTGCCGAGGTTCACGTCACCCGAGGCGAGGATCGTGCTGACGCCGCCGGCGTCGGCAACGAAGCTGAGCGTGCCCAGCGCCGTGGTATCGACCAGGGTCGAGTCGAGGCCCAGGGAGACGTCGGTGACGCTGACGGAGACGCTGCTGCCCGTGACGGCGAGCGTGCCGACGCCGCCGTCGTTGAGGCCGATGCGGAGTGCGCCGCCGGTGACGGTGGCGGTGTCGCTGAGGTTCAGCGTGCCGGTACCGCCTTCGCCGAGATACACACCGGCGCCCGCGGAGGCGTCGATGGTGCCGCCGCTGACGTTGCCGACCCCGACGGAGCCGCCGAACGAGCCGAAGACCACGAAGCTGGCCGCATCCACCGTAGAGGCGTTGAGGGCGCCGCCGGTCATGTTCAGCGTCCCGACGCCGCCGCTACCGCGGCCGAAGACCGTCCAGGCACCGGTGTTGATCGTGCCGCCGGACATGTTGAGCGTGCCCTCGCCGTCGGCACCCCACCAGGCTTCGTAGCCGGCGTTGACGGTGCCGTTGTCCATGTTCATGGTCCCGACCGCGCCGGGGTTGTGGCCGACCGAGAGCGTCGGGCCGCCGGTGTCGAGCAGGTCGATGCTGCCCTGCGTGTTGACGTTCAGCGTGCCGGTACCGGCGTCGCCGAAGTCCCGGCCGCCGACGTAGAGGCGGTTGGTGGTGAACGTGCCGGAACCCGTGGCCAGGTTCGTGGTGATGCCGCCACTGCCGGTGGTGTCGGCGACGTTGAACGTGCCGACGCCGCCGTTCTGGCCGACGAACGACCAGTTGCCCCCGCCGCTGCTCGCCGAGCCCGCGGTCAGGTCCAGCTCACCGGTCAGGCCCGCGCCGCTGCCGACGAAGATGTCGATCACCGGGCCGTTGGTCGGCGTCGCGCTGATGACCGCGCGGTCCGCGCCGGCCAGGTCCACCGTCGCGTTGGCACCGGTCGGGAACGTGCCGCCCCAGTTCAGCGGGTTGTCCCAGTCGTTGTCAGCATTGCCGTTGTCCCACTGCGCGAATGCGCCCTGCGGCGCGAGAAACGCCGCCAACGCCGCGGCCGTGCCCAACGACAGGGTCTTCTTGCTCCAGTCCATCGTTCTTCTCCTGTTCCTGCGAGTGAATCGAAAATGGCGTGAATCGGTTCGTGAACCCGCCGACGAAAAAGAAACGAAACCGTCGCGCGGGACTGAATGGAAATCAACGAACCATCAAAAAGATACCACACACAAACGAAAAAATAGCCCGCCACCGGATTTTCCACCCATATTCTTCAATTTCCGTGCATCCCCGATGCTTACGATCCCAAATCCGCGTTTTGATGACGTATTTCGGGCTTCACTCGCTGATTCAACGTACAGATATTGCTCCATATGCCAGATTGAATCGTGAAAATCCCAGCCAAATCCACACCATGAACCCCATCTCCGACCGGCACCTGCCGTCGCCCCATCCGCGCGATCCGCACCCCACAAAAAAGCCCGCGGACGAGGCCGCGGGCTGTGAATCTAGAGAAGGTTGATGCGTTTCCGTCTCACCACGCGAAGTGGGCGAAGGCCTTGTTCGCGTCGGCCATGCGGTGGGTCTGGTCGCGGGTGTTCATCGCCTGGCCTTCCTTGTTGTAGGCGTCCCACAACTCGCGGCTGAGCTTCCAGTGCATCGGCTTGCCCTTCTGCTTCCGGCAGGCCTGGATCAACCACCGGAACGCCAGCGACTGCTGACGCTTCCGCGACACCTGCATCGGCACCTGGTAGTTCGTGCCGCCGACGCGCCGCGAGCGCACCTCGACGTTGGGCTTGACGTTCTCGATCGCGGTGCGGAACACCTCGATCGCCTCGGGCTCGCCCTTGGTCTTCTCCTGGATCAGGTCCAGGGCGTCGTACACCACGCGCTGGGCGGCGGTCTTCTTGCCGTCGAGCATGATGCAGTTGACGAACCGCGCGAGCACCTTGTCGCCGTAACGCGGGTCGGGCTTGAGCTGTTCTTCCGATTTGGTAAATCCACGTCCCATGGTTTGTACTCCGGGATCGGGTCGGTGGGGTTCGGGGTCTGGGGCTTGGGGTTTAGCCAGAACTCAGACCGTAAACCGTCACCACTTTCACCGGCCGCGTCGGCCGATTACTCCCACGTTGAAAAAGAAAACAACGAACGCACGTTTTGTCTCACCCAAACCCCAAGCCCCATCCCCCAGACCCCAGATCAGCCCTTGGGCTTCTTCACGCCGTACTTCGAACGCCCGCGCTTCCGGCCGTCCACGCCCAGCGTGTCCAGCGAGCCGCGGACGATGTGGAACCGCACACCCGGCAGGTCGCGGACCCGGCCGCCACGGACGAGCACGATGCTGTGCTCCTGGAGGTTGTGGCCCTCGCCGCCGATGTACGCCGTGACTTCCTTGCCGTTGGACAGGCGGACACGGGCGACCTTCCGCAGCGCGGAGTTCGGCTTCTTGGGGGTCACGGTCTTGACCTGCAGACACACGCCACGCCGCTGCGGGCAGCGGTCCAGGTCGCGGACCTTCGACTTGGCGACGGGCGTGCGGCGGGGGTTGCGGACCAGTTGGTTGATCGTCGGCATAGGAAAATCCGGGAAAAGACCGGGGCTATTTCGGGCAAACGGAGCCACACCGACGGCACGCGACCGCGGTACGGCGAGCCGAGGAGTGTACCGGAATCGGGCGGTGGACTGCAAATACGCGGACCGAGGCCTTTTTGACGAGCCGCGACCGTCAGGGAGCGGGCCGGTCGACAGGGAGCGGGAAGCAGGGGAAGCGGACGAAACCGCCGGGAAACCCGCTCCCTCACGGTCGCGGCTCGTTGAGCGCCACCTCCCGCAGTAGGGCCTCCAGGGCGTCGACGTGCCGGGCCATCGACAGTGTCTCGGCCAACCCCGTGCAGGCGGCGGAACAGGCCTCGCGAATCTTCGGATCGCCAAGATCCGTCATCGCGGCGGCGAGGGCGGCGGCATCCCCCGGGTCGGAGATGACCCGGCCGCGCACCGGGCCGCCGGGCGGCTCGAGGTGGTCGCCGGCCCCGTTGAACGCGGTGGTGATCGCCGGCGTGCCCAGCATCAGCGACTCGAGCACGACCTTGCTCGCCGGGTCGTACCAGCTCGGCAGGACCGTGACGTCGGCGGCGACGAACCAGCGCGGCATCTCCCGCGTCGGGCCGATCACCCGCACGGCGTCGTCGAGGCGCAAGTCCGCAATTCCGCGACGAACGTTTGGATCGTCGCCGCCGACCAGGACAAGAACGGGGGATCGAACGCGTCCTCCGTGGGACACCGAGAGGAACGCGGGCATCAACGTATGAATGCCTTTGAGCGCCGGGTTCTGCGCGGCGAAGAGGTACACCGTCGCGTCGTCGGATATCTGGTGTTGCTCGCGCATCTCGGCCCGCCAGGCGGCGCGCTCGTCGGGCGAAACGTCCGGCATCACCGCCGCGTTGGGGATCACCTTGCAGCGCGACGCGTGCAGTCCATAGTGCTTCTCGAACTGACGCACGACGTAGTGGCTCACCGCCGCAATGGCTTTGACGCGCGGGTGGCGGATCGAACGCTTTTCCAAATGCAGCAGCAACCGCTGCTTGGGATCGAGCGCGACCTCGATGCGTTTCTTGAGTCGCTGCGCGGCGCTGCGGCGCATCGCGACGTTGCGATCGAGCGTTTCGCGCACCGTGCCGCCGCGCGGCTGCATCACCGTCGCGGGCACCGCCATGGTGATCGAAAGCGACGCATCGAACCTCTCGCGATCACTCGCCTTGAGTTGTTTCTCCGCCCAACGCGAAAACCCCAGCAACCGCAGCGGCCCCGAACTCTTTTTCTCCGCGTAACGCCGAACCTCCACCCCGTCCGGCTTCGCGTGGTCCGGGCACGAACCCGCAATCAGCGTGACTTCGTGCCCGCGCTTGACCAGTTCATCAATAATCTGCGCCGTGGACTTCTCCGCGCCGCCCGCGTCGGGGTCGAAGCGTTCGATCACCACCGCCAGGCGCAACGCACCCCGCAAACGACCCGAAACCTCTGTTTTTCCGGGGGTTTCGCTCACGCGCCCGCGGCCGCTTCGACGGATTCGGGGAGCGGGCTTTCCATCTCGTGCTGCGCCGCGTACTCGTCGTGCTGCTCGTGGGTTTGCAGCAGTTCCGTCACCGCTTCGAAGACCTGGTCCACGGTGATCTGCCGGATGCTCTCGGGCTGACCGGCGTCGGGGGCGATGACCATGCGCTCGCGGTCGTAACCGATCTCGGTCCACTCCGGCGTGGTCGGGCCGAACAGCGTGACCACCGGGATGCCCGCCGCGGCGGCGAGGTGGAGCGGCCCGGTGTCGTTCGTCACCAGCACCGCGCTGCGACGCATCACCGCCTTGAGCACATGCAAATCCATGCCGCGCGCGGGCAGGTCGAGGATGTCGCGCTGCGCCGACGCGATCACGGCCTGGAGGATCGGGCGCTCGGCCGGCGAACCCGTCACCGCGACTGCGACGCCGAGTTCATTTCGGCATCGGTCCGCCAGCGACGCGTAACGCTCGGCCGGCCAGCGCTTGGCGGGCTTCTGCGCCCCGGGATTGAGCAGCACCACCGGCTTGCCGTGCGCCTCGCCGAGCAACGCCTCGGCGCGACGGTCCGCCTCGTCGCTCACCGCGACCGACATCGACGGATCGTCGCCGGTCGCGCCCAGGTACCGCGCCAACTGCAGGTAGTAGTCGAGCGTCGGCACGGGCAAAAACCGTCGGCCTCTGCGCCGCGGGATCAACCGGTCGGTCAGCAGCAGCCCCCGGCCATCGCGGTCGTACCCGATCCGCCGCGGGATGCCCGCCAAGCGAACCAGGAGCGCCGACCGCATGGAATTGGGCAACAACACCGCCGCGTCGAACCCGCCGGCCTTGAGCTGCTTCGCTTCTTCCAGAAACGCCCCGCCCTTGGACTTCGGCTGCCCCGGCAGGATCGAGTCAACATCCGCGCTGCCCTCCAGCAGCGGCGCCAGCGCCGCGGGCAGGTACGCCGAGATGTGTGTGCCCGGCAGGCCCCGGCGCAGCGCCCGCAGCGTCGGCGTGGCCATCAAGCAGTCGCCGAACCACGTGGGCATGACCACGAGCAGGCGGCGCGGGGCGTCGGGCACGGGGGATGGGGGGTCCGCGGCGGACATCGGGACATCTTAGTGGATGGCGAACGGGAGAAGAAACACGGAAAAGGCGGAGAATAAAGCAGAACGAAAGCGACGGATCGGCGCTTAGGACCAACGCGAATCAGACGTAGCGGGTTGGGTGCCACGGTCGCTTGCGACCGTGTTCCTCGGTCATCCAGTGGCCGCAAGACTACTGTCAACGGCACGGTCGCAAGCGACCGTGGCACCCGCGACGAATGGATACCGTTCGCACTAGCTGCGACGCCACGCGTCGCAGAATGTCGAGGCAGAACGCCGAGATTGTTTGAGACTCGCTGCGACGCGTGGCGTCGCAGCTAACGGGTCTTCGCGCGATGGAGTTCGTGTTGGCTTCTTGAACTCACCCCCGCCCGCTCCGCGCGAACAGCAGCAGCGCGATCACCGCGAGCTGCACGATCACCGCCGCACCTAACCAACGCATGAACAGGCCGTCGTCGCCCGCGCCCATCCACAGCCCGCCCAGCAGGCACACGCCCGCGATGGCCTGGAAGACCATGGCGACGATGGTCGCCGCGCTGGCGTGGTCGCCGCCGCCGCGCTGGCCGCGCAGCTCCTGGAGGATGAGCCGCAGCAGCTTCTGTTGCCCGGGGGCGTCCGCGGAAAACTCGTTCGGGGTGGGGGACGGCGGCGCAAGCTCGGGATCGTCTCCCGTGTCCGTTTCGAAAGACGGGGATGGTGTGGGTTTTCGAGCGGGTGCCGGGGGTGCCGTTGTTTCAGCGACGCGTGATGTGTCCACCTCCGGCACGTCGGCGCTCACATCAATCTGAGGTGTCGCGGGTACGTCGGTGGCGTGGACCGACCCGTTGTCCTGGTCGGCACCGGACACGACCCGATCCCGATCATGCTGAGGCCTCGACTCCGACGCCGTGCCGTCAATCTCCGTCGCCCCTTCGCGTCGGGCGCTCCTGGTCGAGACGCCGCGCACCTTGTTGACCATCTCGGCCAGGCGCAGCTTGGCCAACGGCTCGGCCGGCGGCGGCGCGGCGGGGCCGCTCGGCGGCAGCGCGTACGGGCGGAACGGCCGGGGGGCCGGCTTGGTGCTCGGGGCGGGGGTCGTGGTCGGTGACGACGCATGCGCATCCGAGCCGGCGTGCTCGTCGGCGGCGGTGTCGCGTTCGGTGTGATGTTCGGCGGAATGCGACGCGCTCAAAGGCGGCGCGGGCCCTGGCGGCGACGCGGGGCGGCGCGGCTCGTCGCGGGTGTGGCGTTGTGTGCCGATGATGCGCACCGCCTCGACCAGCGTGCCGGTGATGTAGTCGGGCGTGTCGTCGTGTTCGTTGTTGTTGCCCGGCGTCTCGTCGGGCTTGGCGAAACCGTTGACCCAGATCGTCCGGCAGCCGGCCGCGTTGCCCGCGGCGACGTCGCGCAGCCCGTCGCCGACCATCCACGAGCGCGTGAGATCAAGCCCGTGCTCCTCGGCGGCGCGGAGGATCATGCCCGGCCGCGGCTTGCGGTCGTCGTGCTCACGCTTGTACTTCTTGACCGTGCCTTCGGGGTGGTACGGGCAGAAGTAGAACCCCTCGATCCGCGCCCCGTTGGCCGCGTGCTCGACCATCTCGCGCAGGCGGTCGTGCACGGCGTCGACGTCTTCTTCGGTGTATTTCCCCCGCGCGACCCCGCCCTGATTCGTGACGACGAACACCTTGAACCCCAGGCCACAGAGCGACGCGATCGCCATCGCCGAGCCCTGGATCATCTCGACCTGCGCGGGATCGCCCAGGTCGCCATCGTTGCGGATGATCGTGTTGTCACGGTCGAGGAAGACCGCGGGCTTGCCGGGCATGGGGACAGTTTAGAGCCAATCCGCGCGGCGGCTCGGCCGGTGCGTCCGGCCAATACAATGGCCAATTCAGCCCATGCGGATACCGAAACGCAAACGGAATCTGATCGTTCTAGCCATCGGTCTGTTTCTGCTGATTGGCTATGTCGGTCAATACCGTCACGTTCGACAAGACCATTACTTGGTCCATTATTCATCGTTCGCAGATGGCAAGACTGCGAAGCACCGTATCGATATCGGCGACTTCCCGGGAATGACCGGCCCGTGGGTTTGGCACATCGTGTTCACACCGCTGCGTTGGGCGGAAACCGGATACTGGTACATACGCCACCCGCCCGGACAACCGTGGCCCTATTCAATCGCCGAAGTGATCACGACGCACGAAAGTTTCTATCACGTGCGTTGACCGCTTGCCCGCCGCCGCTGCTCCGCCCGGATCAACCCCACCACCTCGTCCACCGCGCGCTCGAAGGCGTCGTTGACCACGAACGCGTCGTACACGCCGCTGTCCCGGGCGTGGGCGATCTCGATGCGGGCGCGGTTGAAGCGGCGCTGGATCGTTTCCTCGTCGTCGCGCTTCCGGCCGCGCAGGCGCTGCAACAGCGCGTCCTCGCTCGGCGCTTCGATGAAGATCGCGAACGTGTCGGGCAGGTTGCGCTGCACCTCGATCGCGCCGTGGACGTCGATCTCCAGCACGACGATCCGGCCCGCGGCGAGCTTGTCCTCGACGAACGCACGCGGCGTCCCGTACCAGTTGCCGTACACCTCGGCGCACTCCAGGAACGCGCCGTCCTCGATCGCCTTCTCGAACGTCGGCACATCGACGAAGTGGTAGTGCTCGCCGTCGATGTCGGTGGCGGCGCGCGGGCGTGTCGTCATCGAGATCGACAACGCCGCGTCGAGGCGGTCGATGACCTCGTTGGTGATCGTGCTCTTGCCCACGCCCGACGGGCCCGAGATGATCACGAGAAAGCCCGGCCCGCCGTCCGCGCCGCCTCCCCCCGTGCCGCCCGCTTCGATCGTGCTGCCGGTCCCCGTCATGCTGGTCTCGGTGTCGGCCATGGCGATTTATAGCACGAAGGGCCGGCGTGCCGTTCTGGTCCCGTCCGCTCGCGTCGAAACCGTGGAAAGCCTGTCGCCGACACGCCCCGTCAAGGCTGCAGCAGCGGACCCGTGTCGTCCTCGTCCGACAACAGCTTCCGCATCGCCTCCATCACTTCCTTCGCCGCCTCTTCGCGCGGCTTCACCGAGCCGTCCGCCGTCCGCGCCGATTCGTCCGCGATCAAACGCACCGGCAGCGTCGCCTCGTCCACCGTCGAGCCGTGCAGGTCGCTCACCCGCACCTTCAGCCGGTACTTCCCGACGCCCAGGTTCGCCGGCAATGCCACCATCTGCACCACCCAGAAGTCCCGCCGCTGCCGACGCGACACGTCCTGCACCGGCTGCGGGTCGTGACGCCATACCGCCAGCCCGTCCGCCTCGTTGTACAGCACCACCTCCTGCTCCAGGCTCACCGCGAAGCCCGGCCGACCGCCGTCCGTCGTCGCCGGCGCCACCGCAAAATCCTCCACCTCCGCGTAGATGATCATCCGGTTCTCCTGACCCGCGATGAACTCGTGCGAGGCGAACGGCTCGTACACCCCGAACCCGCTCACCCGCCGACACAGCGCCGCGTTCCGCAGCGTCACCGGCCGTGGGCCCGTCAACCCCGACACCGCCCGCGCCACCTCCTCCGCGTCGAGCGTCTCCACGTCCCCCGCGTCGATCCGCTGCGCAATCTCCAGCAACAGCGTGCGGTACCGCTGCACCAGCTCCGCCTGCTCGGGCGTCAGATCCGCGCTGAGCTCGTCCGACAACGCGATCGTCGGGTCCGCCAGCGACAGCGCCGACACCGACAACGCCCGCCGCACCGCCGGCGCATCGTCGCCCAGCAACCGCTCGCGCAGCTCGGCCAGCAGTTCCGCCTGCGTCAGCTTCGTCGCGTCGGCGTAGAGCGGCTGCGGCGCGGCCTCGCCCGGGCCTTCGCCTTCGTCGCCTTCCGCGCCCTGCGCATCGCCCGCGTCGAGGTTCATCTCCGCGTTGCCCGCCGCCCCGCCGTCCGCACCGGGGGCCGCGTCAGCCAGCCCGCCGCCGCCCGTCGCGTCCACCCGCTCGTCCAGGCGCTTCACGCTCGTGCGCAGCACCTCCCGGTCCGCCGCCGGCGCCGCGGCCGCGCCGCCGGGCACGTTCAGCCACGCCACGTCCGGGTCCGCGAAACCCTCCACCACCGGCGGCGCCATCGACCCCAAATGCGTCTGCTGGTCCCGCACCGCCGACACCGGATCCACCATCCCCGCCGCCTCGTGGCCCTGCGCCGCCAACACCTCCGGCGGCGCCTCGTACCGATACGACGGCGACACCGCGCCCCCGTAAGGCCTCTGCCCCTGCGCCACGCCCGGCTGCGGCGAGGCTTCACAACCCGTCAACCCCACCGCGCCCGCGCTCAGCAGACACGCCGACAGCAAGCCCGCCGTCGAAAAGCGCCCCCCACGGGCCGCACCGACACGACGAACCCCCGACACCCCGCCACGTTCAACGTCTTCAAGACCGGCCATGTCGCCTCCATGCGAGCAAGTCGGAACAGGATTCACCGGCAACCCGCGCTGACCTCGCGATCAGACCAAGCCGCCACACACGCCACGCCTCCGGCGTCACGCCCCACCCGCAAACCCCACCCATCGCCCCCTTAAGCCGGTCCTGAGCAACGCGAAGGGCCGGATCAACCACCCACAACCACACCCCAACCCCCGCCCTGGCTGCCCCATCTCAAGCCACATCGGCCAAACCGACGCAAAACCCTTCGAGATTCCCCTTCGCCGACCCCAACCCCGACTTACTCCGTGCGTCCGCGTCCAGCACCGCCGACAGCAGCCGCGCCGCCGTCGCCTCGTCGATCTGTCGGCTCACGTTGTGGAACGTCGACGCCCCCGCCCCCCACAGCCGCAGCGCCTTGCCGATCGTCGCGTCGTTGCCTCCCGACTTCCGCATCGCCGCCGCCACCGCGAACTTCCGCATCAAATCCGCCACGAAATACAGCACCAACACATCCGGCTGCCCGCCCACTGCGATCAACTCATGCACCGTCTCCAACATCTCCTTCGCACTATTGTTCCGCATCCCGTCCAGCACCGCCGACTGCACCTCCCACGCCTTCTCGTCCGACCCCTTGCCCACCGCCTCCGCGACCAATTGCCGCGTGATGGTGTTCCCGCCACGCGAACCCGCCGACGCCATCAGCGCCAGCTTGCCCGCCTCCGTGTCCAGCGCCGTCAGCGACGTGCCCACCCGCTCGACCAGGAGCGCCGCCGCGTCCCGGTCCAGCTTCGCCTTGTGCACCTCCGCCGTCCGCGTCACCAGCCACGTCACCGCCTCGCCCGGCCGCGGCGCCTCGCACTTCACCACCGCGCCGCCCGAACCCGCCTTCACTAACGCCTTGTGCAGCTTGCTCGTCGTCACCCACGACCCCGGCCGAAGCACCAGCGTCGCGTGATCCACCGGATTCGCCGCATACCGCTCCAACGCCTCCCGGTGCTTCTTCACAAACTCGTCCGCGTCCTCCACCACCACCAGCTTGTACCCGCCCATCAACGAATACCCCCGCACCTCGTCAAACACCTCCGCCAACTCCACGTGCCCCCCGTCAAACCGCCGTTCATCGACATCGCCGTGTTCCTCCCCGAGTACGGCCCGCAACGCGTCCAGATGCCCCCGCTGCAACATCTCCTCCGGCCCGTACAACACCACAAACCGCAAATCCCCCGAAGGCACAAACGCCCCCCCACTGCTGCGCGACTTGTTTCCACGGGTAAGCATGCCTGCAGCATACACCACGCGAAAGCTCGCAATCTATGATAATAAAACTCAGATACCCGATCGAAAAAACTCCCATCTTCACGCCTCGTTCTTCAAACCACATTGAAGTTTGGTATGGACATTTTCCTAGAAGCAGATTTATCATCTCGATAAAGGACAAGAACTATGCTTCGACGAGCACTTTCACTGATCCGGAAGAACAAGGCTTCGGAAAAAGCCCAAGAGTCAGAAACCCGTCACGTCAACCAGACGGTTTCTCTTGCTCACGAAAACCGTGAAAAGATTGCCTCGGAATACCGAGAGGCGATGTGTGTTCAAATCTCCGATGTTCAACAACGTTGCCAGGCCATCGGTAAAGTCGAAGAAATGCAAAATAATCGCGACCAAATCCTCAAGGATCTCACTGCCAAGACGATTAACGAACTCGCCGAACGATACAAAACATCGGATTCAGACATATGTCGCATGTTGTCTGAAAATCCTATAGATTCGAGTGCATCCGATCCTTTCGCCAAGTTTCGTACAAACGATGGATTGCTTGGAACACTATCTCACTCGTCAACCCTGGGTAGTTCAGACAGCGCAGAGGCAAATACACCAGCCAAAACCGTCCAATCGCAGGATAATGATCCGCTGCAAACGCCAACATCAAAACTGACGGAACTAGAGCAGAGCGGATACCTCGAATCTTGGGTTAAAGATCACCCCGACGGCTGGAATCATGATGACTGGCTATCACTGCTAGATCAGATTGCAAAGCGCGGTTTCAGTGAGGTCCCGTACGCAGAAGTTGGACGAAAAATTGAAGAACTTAAGCACAAGATTGCTTGGGCTGAAAGCCAACGCCAGATTCAACGCCTGCGAAATACGAGGCAAAAAGCACGGCGCGCGTCAGAGAAGCTACTCGAAAGATATCAAAGGGAAGGCGTCGAAATACAGTTGTGGTCGATCGAAATTGAGATCAAGCAATTAAGCCATTCTATATCGCTTGTCCATGATTTAGGCGAGGCTGACTCAAGGAAACACGCTGAACGCGGACTGATTATTGCATGCCCAAATTGCGGCGAGTACAACGACGAAGCTCGTGATGCAATACTTCTGATTCATTGTTTGAAAGTGAAAGCAGCCATCCCATCCGGGACAAATACTGAAAGCTTAGTTGCGGGTAAATGTCCGGGATGCGGAGGCGGGCATTTTTTGGCGTTTTACAGCCACGAGCATGCGCAGTTGAACCTTTAGTCCGGCCGGGTCGCACATCTCACGCGCAGCGTGATGTGTGCCGGATGTTGAAAGACTCCCCGCACACATCGCCTGCGACAAGGTTTGGTACGCAGACATCACTTTCGTTTGTCTGCGCACGCTTTGTCGATGACTTCGCGGTGACGCTTTGACGTGCGGGTAAAATGAATGTGCGAGAGACGAGCGTGGCCTCCGCGTGGGTGCCAGGTGGGTGAGGGCTTGAGTTCCTTGAACGTGAAATCACACGTGGCCTTGGACGCGGGTGGGTTGGAATGGAATCCGATCGCACGCCGTCTCCCGCCGGAACCCCCCGAGTGAGTCCCATCCGAAACGCGGTGACGGCGGGTTGAAAAACCGACGCCGGCTGGGGGTCTGTGGATCGCGACGGCGGTTCCGCCCCGGGATGTTTCGCAGCGAGCCGGGGTGTGTCACCCCGGATTTCCGAATGAAGGGAACCGGGCCGACACGCCCCGGCTCGCTCAGAGGCGCACACGGCGTTCTTTCACAAGTGAATCCGAGGGGCGTTGTCGTCCCCACAATCTTCCGTGTTTCTTGCACGGATAGCCGGAACCGGGCCGGTTCCGGACCGGGAGCCGCCGGCTCCCGGCTGACGCGCGGGTTCCCTTTTCCTTCCCTCCCTTTCAGGCAGGGATCAGGGAGGGTGGGGTGTGCGCGTGACCACGGCGTAGAGAATTTGAAGTGATGGTGCGGTTCGACCCTCACCCCGGCCCTCTCCCTGCCCGGGAGAGGGAGGAAGCGGTCATCGACCGGCGCGGGTCAGCAGCACGGTGCCGAAGCCGACGAACACGGACACGGTGGCGGGCTCGGGCACGGTGAGGAAGTTCGGCTGGCCGTCGGACTGGCCCCAGTTCTGGAGCACGCCGTCAAGCTCGGCCTGGTCGACCTGGCCCACGGGCGGCGGGCCGATCCAACCGGCGGGGATGCCGGCCGTGTCGGTGTCGACGCCCCAGTTGCCCAGCACCAGGTCCAGATCGCCCTGTTCGACCTGACCCGAGCCGTTGTAGTCGCCGTTGAGCGCGACCGCAGCGGCGCTCTCGAACGCGCCCAAATCCGGCGCGGTTCCTTCAAAGGGCAGGCCCACGTCTTCGCCGGCGTCGATCAGGTTGCTGCCGGTCGCGAGCTTGAGGAAGTCGATGTCGGGCAGGCTGCCGTCGGCCTGGCGCGGGCCGTCGACCCCGAGCGAAGAGAGGCTGACGAAGTCCGCGGCGTCGACGTCGAAGCCGGCGTTCCAGGTGTTGAACTCGTCGTCGATGAGCGCTTGGTTAGCGTTGCGCAGATCGTCGTTGTTGTCGAAGGCGATGTTGTTGCGGAGGTAGTGGTCGGCGGGCCAGTTCTCGATGTCGACGTCGTTGAGCAGGTCGAAGCCGCGCGGGTTGTCGAAGGCGGTGTTGTTGACCCACTCGATGCCACCGGGGTGGTGGTTGGCGTAGAAGCCCTGGACGCGGTTGTCGAAGGCGACGCTGCCCTCGACGCGGTGGGTCGGGACGTCCTCGGGGTCGGGGAAGCGTGAGGAGTCGAGCAGGAAGCCGCCGGCCTTGATGCCCGCGCCGTTGCCGGCGGCGGTGTTGGTGTCGGGGATGTAGCCGTTGCGCCAAGCCCAGGAGTCGATGATGTCGACTTGGCCGGGCGAGTTGATGAGGTCGTAGCCGTCGTCGGAGTTCTCCCAGGCGCGGTTGCCGATGAAGACGTTGCCATCGTCGTTGGAGTGGCTGCCGAAGCCGTCCGCGTTTTCGCCGCCGCGGTCGGGGTCGTAGTTGTGGTGGGAGTCCGAATTCAAGACAAGATTGTTGCCGCCGTTGGCGATGAAGAAGCCCGGCCCCTCGTTGTGGTGGAGGTTGAGCTGCTCGAAGATGTTGAAGTCGGCCCCGCCGCCCTCGAGGCGGATCGCCCAGGACTCGTTGACGTTGGTGATGATCTGCTGGACGCCGCGGAGCTCGAGGCCCTTGAAGTGGAGCCAGTCGGCGGTGATCGAAAAGCCGCGGATGCGTTCGACGGGCCGGTAGTTGAAGAAGTCGAAGACGGGCGTCTCGCCGGGGAAGGCCCAGTAGTTGATGCGGTTGTTGAAAGAGCCGGACTTGTTGAAGGTGACGGCGTTGGCGGGCGCGCCGGGGCCGGCGTTGAACTCGTAGACGCCGCCGCGGATCCAGACGGTGTCGCCGGCGGAGGCGGCCTGCTGGCCTCGGGCGAGGGAGGCGAAGGGCTGGTCGATCGTGCCGGGGTTGGTGTCCAGGCCGGTGGTGGCGACGTAGTACTCGGCGGCGTGGACGGACAGGCCGGGCAGCGCCAGCAGCATCGACGCAAAAGGAAGGCAGGCGGGCGAAATACGGCGGGACCGACCGAGCACGGGCGGGCTGAACAACGTCATGTGGAATCACCTTTCCCCACGCCCTGAAGAGGGTTAAACCGACAGCGTTATAAATCTACCGCGCCGCCCATGGAAAACAATGGAAATTGGGCCGTGGCGTTGGCTCGGAGATATCGAATCGCGAAAAACCGGCCGAAAATGGCGACGTTTCGCTACCCGCTCACCACGTTAAGCAGCAGGGCCGCCAGCGCCAGCACGCCCAGGAAGCTGAGCAGGTCGATGACCGTCAGGGCCAGCGGCACCGAAAGCATGGCGGGGTCCAGGCCCAGGCCGCGCAGGGCGATGGGGACCGCGCCGCCCAGCGCGGTGGCGACGAGCATGACCGCGGGCGCGGCGAGCCCGACGACCAGGCCCATCTGGATCTGGCCGTCCCAGATCCAACCGGTGAAGAAGAGGACCACGCCGATCGCCGCGCCGAGCATCACCGCGACGCCGAGCTCTTTGATCACGACCCAGCGGATGTCGGAGACCTTAATCAGGCCCAGCGAGATCTCGCGCATCGACACGGCGACGGCCTGACCGCCGCTGGCCCCGCACACGCCGGCCACCACGGGGAGGAACTTCGCCAAGTTGGGCGCCGCGGCGATGATGTTCTCGAACAGCACGATCACCGACGCCGACACCATGGTCAGCGCGAGGATCGGCAGCAGGAACGCGAGCCGGCGCAGCGCCCGGTTGGGCGTGGGCATGGTGCGGAGCTCTTCGCCGCCGATGATGCCGCCGACCTTGGCGAGGTCTTCCTCGGCCATCTCGCCGCGGTGTTCCTGAACGGCGGCGCGTTGGACTAATCCGACGAGTCGGCCGTCGGGGTCGAGCACGGGCACAGCCGAGTAGTCCACGCGGTCGAAGAGGTCTTCGAGGTCGTCGACGTGTTGATCGACGGTGGCGGTGACGGGCGTGTTGATGCGGAGGCTGGCGAGCGGGGTGCCGCGGTGGCTCATGACCATCTGGCGCATGGGCACGACGCCGGTGAGCCGGTCTTCTTCGTCGATCGTGTAGAGGTAGCGGACCTCGTACTCGTTGTAGCGGTCGGCGTTTTCACGCAGGTCTTCGACGACCATCTCGACCGTGTCGCGCTGCGGGTAGGCGAGGTACTCGGTGATCATCAGCCCGCCGGCGGTGTCTTCCTCGTAGGTCAGGCGTTGGCGGAGGTCCTCGGCCTCCTCCGGCTGCATCGCTTCGAGGATCGCGTGGGCGTCGTCGTCGTCGAGTTCGGCGAGGACGTCGGCCTGCTCGTCCGAGTCCATCGCGTCGACGACAACCGCCGCGGTCTCGGGCTGCAACTCCGACACCATGTCCGCGGCGTGCGCATCATCGAAGTGTTCGAGCAGGTCGGCGGCGAGGTCGACGTCCGCCTGGGCGAGCAGCTCGAAGAACTTCGTGCGGTCCGCCTCGCCCAGGTGGTGGATGGTGTAGGGCGTGTCCTCCGGCGGGAGCAGGCGCACGAACGCGACGACGCGCTCGGCGTCGCCCGTGCCGACCAGGTGCGACAGCTCCTCGAAGGCTTCGCGCTCGACCGAGGCGGACTCAGGCATGGGTGGCCCCCGCGAAGTCGGCCCACTTGGTCAGCGTGTCGCGGCAGGTCAGGTCGAAGTGAAGCGGAGAGACGGTGATGAACTTGTCGAAGAGGAACGCCACGTCGGTGTCCGGCGCGTAGCTGCCGAAGTCCATGCCGCGGTGCGCGGTGTAGGTGTGCGTGCCGTCGGGCAAGGCTTCGCGGTCGTAGCCGCTGACCATGGGCGTCGCGGCGACGGGGCAGACGCGGGTGCCGACGGGCTCGGCGCCGCCGTCGAGAACGGGGACGTTGACGTTGACCAGCGTGCCGGGGTCGATGCCGTGATCGACGGTGGCGCGGACGGTGTCGGCGGCGTGCTCGGCGGCGCGGTCCCAGTGGTCGTGATCCCAGTCGCCGATGTGCAGCGATACGGCGATCGCGGGCAGGCCTTCGAACGTTGCTTCGCGGGCGGCGCCGACCGTGCCGGAGTAGAGCACGTTGATGCCGACGTTCGCGCCGGCGTTCATGCCGCTGACAACCAGGTCGACCGGCGTGGCGTCGGGCTCGTGCAGGACGCCGGCGAGGGCAAGCTTGACGCAGTCGGCGGGCCGGCCGTCGACGGCGAAGCCCCGGCCCCACGGCAGGTCGCGGGGCTCGACGCGGATCGGGCGGTGAAAAGTGACGGCGTGGCTGGTCGCGGACTGCACCTTGGCGGGCGCAACGACGTCGATGCGGGTGAAAGCGGCGACGCCGTCGAGAGCGCGGCGGAGCGCCGCCAGGCCCGGCGCGTCGATGCCGTCGTCGTTGGTCAGGAGCACCCGCATGGCGGCGATGATAACCGTTGCCGAATGAGCCCCGGAGCGTACGGCGTGGACGCTCGCTTAAAACACACGCGATTCGGTGGAGAAACCGGCGCGGCCGTGGGTCTGCCCGTTCTCTACAATCCGCCGCATGACTCCCAGCAGTACCACCGACCGTCCCGCGTCCCCGGCCGTTTCGATCCCCTTTGATGCGCTCGACGTGGCGAAGCGTTTCGGCACGCCGACGTGGGTGTACGACGCGGCGACGCTCGAGCGGCGCGTCGCCGAACTGACCCGGCCGGGCGTGACCGTGCGTTACGCGCAGAAGGCCAACAGCAGCCTGGCTTTGCTTTCGCTGATGCGCAAGCTCGGCGTGGTGGTCGATGCGGTGACCGAGGGCGAGATCCGTCGCGGCCTGAAGGTCGGGTACGAGCCGAGCGAGATCGTCTACACCGCGGACCTGTTTGACGACGCGGCGCTCGACACGATCCGCACGCACGGCTGCCCGGTCAACGTCGGCAGCCCGGACATGATCGCGCAGCTCGGCGACGCGGGGCTTTCGCACATCCCCGTGACGCTGCGGCTCAACCCGGGTTTCGGGCACGGGCACTCGCAGAAGGTCAACACCGGCGGCACGTCGTCCAAGCACGGCATCTGGCACACGCAGATCGCCGACTGCATTGCGCTGGGGAAGAAACACGGCGTGCGCATCCGCGGGCTGCACATGCACATCGGCTCGGGCGCGGACTTCGAGCACCTCGCGCAGGTCGGCGATGCGATGGTTGACGCGGTGCAGGCGTACGTCGATGCGGGCGGGCCCGGGCTGGATTTAGTTTCCACCGGCGGCGGGCTGCCGATCCCTTACCGCAAAGACGCGGAGCACTACCACCGGCTCGACCTGGACCGGTTCTTTGCGGTGTGGGGCGAGGCGCACGAACGGATCAAACAGATTGCGGGGGATCAGGTCGAGCTGGAGGTCGAGCCGGGGCGTTACCTCGTGGCCGAGTGCGGGTACCTCGTGACGAAGGTGCGATCGACGAAGGTACAGGGCGCCGGCGACGACGCGAAGGACTTCTTGTTGATTGATGCGGGGTTCAATGACCTGCTGCGGCCGGCGATGTACGGGGCGTACCACCACCTCAGCGTGGTGCCCGCCGACGGACGGGCGCTCGGTGACGAACTGGACTACGTGGTGGCCGGTCCGTTGTGCGAGTCGTGCGACGTGTTTACGCAGGCCGAGGGTGGGTTTGTCGAGACGCGGCGCTTGCCGGAAGCGAGGCCGGGTGACTTGGTGGTGATCCACGACGCCGGCGCATACGGCGCCGCGATGTCGAGCAACTACAACTCGCGTTACGCCGCGGCCGAGGTGTTGAACCACGGCGGCGAGCTGCACCTGACGCGGCAGCGCCAGACGTTCGAGCAGCTCGTGGAGAACGAGCGCGTGCCCGATGGGTTGTGACTTCTTTTCTCGGGTGCCACCGTCGCTTGCGACGGTGCGGTCAGTGAACCACTACGCGTGCTCAAGACATCGCACGGTCGCAAGCGACCGTGGCACCCCCGAAACAGTGAAAAACAGATATCGACGCGTTACCGCGACGCGGAGCGTTCGGTCGCGGAGACGGCCGGGGGGATGGTCAGGGTGACGCCGGCGCGGACGGCGTGGGGGTCGTCGAGGACGTCGCGGTTGGCGTCGAAGATGGCGCGCCAGCGGGTGCTGTCGCCGTAGTACCGGGCGGCGATGGTGCTGAGCGAGTCGCCGGTGCGAACGGTGTGCGTGACCGGCTCGGGCAGCTCGGGGAGTTGCGGCGCGGCGGGGGTGGTCAAGGCGCTGGCGGCGTCGGCGATGCCCGCGGCGGTGGGCGTCTCGTCGGTTTCGGTTTCGTCGAGCGCGGCGATCGCGGTTGCGGTGTCGCTTTCGGTGGCTTCATCGGGGGCGGGCAGTGGCAGGCGGAGGGTCTGCCCGACTCGGAGCTTCATAGGGTCCACGAGCGGGTTGGCCTGGGCAAGGTCGACCCAGCGTGAGGAGCGACCGAGCTGGCGTTTGGCGATGCCCTCGAAGGTGTCGCCCGAGCGGACGGTGTAGACGGTGAAGGTGGCGGTACTGTCGATCGATCCGAGCGTGGTGCCGTCGGCCTCGTCTTCTTCGGGCCCGTCCAGGCCGGTGGAGGCGAACGCGGTGCCGGCGGCGGGCACGGCGTGGGGGTCGCGCCCGACGGTAAGGGTCGGCGGGCCGGGTGCGGGGTCGGCGTCGGTGTCCGTGGCGCTTTGTTCGTTCAGGTCGTTCAACGAATCGGCCAAGTCGGGATTGTTGACGCGGGAGTCAATGGGACTGTCAACATGGCCCTCGGCGGACTCTGACGACGCGACCGCGACCGTGCGCTCGGGTTCAGACTCGACCACGACCGGCGGGGGCTTGGAGCGGGCGGTGTCGTACAGGGTTTTCTGGGCGACGGCCTCGACGTCGGACGCGTCTTCCGTGCCGGGGCCGCCGGTGAAACGCACGACGACCGCGGCCGCCAGGGTGAGGCAGGCCAGCGCGAGCGCGAGTTTGTAGGGCAGGGTCACGGCAACAACTTCCAAACGGGACACTCACACCATATGCGTCGGCCGGGCGGACGGCAACGGTCGGGTTGCTACGCCCGGCCGAGCCCCGCCGTTCGCCGGTTTTGCGGTCCGACCGTTGAGCCCAAGCTGACGCCACGCAGCCCCGCACGAGCGCGGCCGGCGTCTCGTTAGCATGGCGGCATGCCCGACGACGCGGCGTCCCCACCTTCGGCCGACCCGGCGGCGACGCCGCAGAAACCGCGCTGGTCGGTCGTGATCTGCTGTGCGAACGCGGAGGCGACGCTGCCGGCGGCTTTGAAATCCGCCCGGTTCGCCGACGAGGTCGTCGTGGTCGATTCGGGTTCGGCCGACCGCACCGAGGCGATCGCGCGGGAGCTGGCGGATGTGTACCGGCTCGAGCCGTGGCGGGGGTACAGCGGGCAGAAGAAGTTCGGGGCCGAGCTGGCTGCGCACGACTGGGTGCTGGTGCTCGACGGCGACGAAGAGGTGAGCCCGGAACTGGCGGCGCAGGTGCAGGCGCTGAGCGCCGCGGAGTTGGACGGGTTGGACGTGCTCTACGTCCGTCGGCGGAACTGGGTGATGGGCCAGGCGGTGCGGGCGTGGTGGCCGGACTGGCAGAGCCGGCTGATCCACCGCGGGCGGGTGAGTTGGCCCGACGAGGCGTTGCACGAGGACCGCAAACCGACGGACCCGGGCCGGACGCGGCGGCTGACCGGGCACCTGGAGCACAAGCGGGCGGGCCCGCCAGACTTCGCGGACTATTTCAGTGGCCGGCGGATGGACGAGCGGCTGCTGATGGTCGCCCGGCAGATGCACGCCCGGGGCAAGCGGGTCGGATTCTTCGGGTTGTGGCTGCGGCCGGCGGCGGCGTTCTTCAAGTTCTTCATCCTCAAACGCGGGTTTCTGGACGGCGCGTTCGGTCTGCTGATCGCGCAGAAGGCGGCGACGTCGGTGCAGCTCAAATACGCGGCGTTGTGGGCGGTGCAGAGGGGGCTGGCGAATCGGGAACATGCAGGACATCGGGAACATCCAGAAAACCAAGAGGCGTGAATCGTGGTCCGCGGTTGGCCGAGGGTTCGATGCGGACTGATCGCCGTTTCGGTTTTCCGGATGTTCTCGATTTTCTGGATGTTCTTGATCTTCCATATGCCGCCGCGCCCCGTTTGACACTGCCCCGTTGCGCGGGATACCGTTCTTGACTGGATTCTCTGGTTTTTCTCAATCGCCCCCTGCCGCCGGAGCCGGCCGATGTCCGAAACCCGCCTCATCACCACCGCGGTCGGGGACGACCAAGGCATCACCAAGGTCGTCTTCAAGGACCGCAACATCCTCGAAGAGTCCGCGATCCAGCAGATCGGCGACGAACTGACCGCGATCATCGACGCCTCGTCCAACCCCAAGCTGCTGCTGAACTTCCTCAACGTCGAGCACCTGTCGTCCGCGGCGCTGGGCACGCTGATCACCGTGAACAACAAGGTCCGCCAGAAAGGTGGCCAGCTCCGGCTGAGCAACATCGACAAGCAGATCTACGAGGTTTTCAAGATCACCAAGCTCGACAAGCTCTTCCAGATCCACGACGACGAAGCCAAGGCCATCAAGAGCTTCAAGTAAACCCCCCCACCCACCCCGAAGCCGAGGGCTGAGCGAAGCGAAGCCCCGGATCAACCCATGGCCTGAGACCCGCCCGCGGAGAAGACGACATGCCCCAACGCGTCTTCCCCAGCCGGCTCGACGAGATCCCCGCGGTCGAGTCGGCGATCCTCGACGACGTGAACGCGGCGGGGTTCAGCGACAAGGCGGTGTTCGCGATCCGGCTGTCCATGGCCGAGGCACTCGCCAACGCGGTGCGTCACGGCAACGGCGGCGACCCGAGCAAGCACGTCACCGTCGAGTGGGACGCCACGCCGGACAAGTTCACGGTCAGCGTCGAAGACGAAGGCCCGGGCTTCGACCCCGACGAGGTGCCGGACCCGACGCTGGAGGAGAACCTGGTGGTGCCGTCCGGCCGGGGCGTGATGCTGATGCGGGCGTACATGACCGACGTGTCGTTCAACGACTCGGGCAACCGCGTGACGCTGGTGAAGACGAAGGGCTGCCCGTTGCCGGAGTGATGCGAGCCGGAAGTGAACACGTTCAGATGAACACGGGGCACCGTGTGAAACCCCTGTTCGATTCGCATCGGTGCCTGCCCGCAGGGCGTCGCCGCCGGTCCGTGAATCTCGGCACAGGAAGGCGTGAGCGATGATCTTCCGGTGGTTATGGATGATCTTCGCGGCGGTCGTCTTTGCTCTGAGCCTTACCGCCCACGCCGCGACGTTCTTCGGCGTCAACCCGATGCACGCCGTACCCGGCGTCATGTGGCTGCATGTGTTGATCTTCCCGCCGTTTGTCGCGGCCATCGTTTACGCCAATCGTGCGGGGGAAACGGGCCTCAAACAGGACGGCGTGATTCAAGCGGCACCCATGTGGCTCAAGGCGGTTGTCGGCGTGTGCGGTGCTTATGCGCTGACGAATTTCGTTCTGTTCCTGGTGCTGAGCGAAGGCGGCAAGCCGTATCAGGAGTTTGGGCGTTACTTTTTGAGAATCAGGGGCGCCTTGATCCGCGAACTGACGTTGAGCGAGTACCACCGACATCAGGCGTACATCGTGCGTGGGTTTTCCGGGCACTGGCTGCTGTTCTCCAGCGCCGCCGTGATGATGTTGGCGGGGGCAGGCCGCGTCCTCCGCGAAGGAGGTGCACCACCCGAGAGTCCCTCTGACTTTGATCCTGATCGGCCGGAAGTCGAATGGATTCCCGACGACGACCGCGCAGATTCAAGCGCCGTCAAAACTCCGCGTAAGGAACGCCCGCTGACCGGCAAAACGGCGACGGGTTCGGTTGCCCTCTACCTAGCGTGCGTCGCGCTGATCGCGTCCCGGCATCCAGCCCTCAACGCGCTGTGCGTCGTGCCGCTTGCCGTGTGCGCGACTAGGGCGCTGCGCCGCCGGCGGGGCTTGCCACACGATTCATTCGAAAGCATGATCGGGTGTTTCGCGGTGATTCCCAGCTTCTTCCTCTCCGGATTGATGGCCAGGGCGGCCGCGCAGTTCGTTTACGTCGCGCTCTTTGCCGGGCCAATCGCTGCGCTCACCGACAGCGTGCAGATGCATTTCTCAGAACACGAACCCGCCCAACTGAGCACCGGCGAGCCGGTCCATGAAAGGGTGTGGGCCGCCATGTTTGTCTTCGTGATGTTCCCGGTCGTGGTCGCGGGCACGCTCGGGCTGACGTGGTTGGCGGAAAACGCCGGCCGATACAGGAACGCCGCACGCCGCGGAAAGATGGCTGCGCAGATTCCACCGTGCTAGCGCGAACGGTCTCCAAACCGCCCTGCCGGATTCTCCAGTATCCCCATCTTTCGCGCGGGGAATCCCTGTTGAACCGGTGCGTTATCCTGTGGGATCATCTTGGTTTCGTGTCTGATCGTCTGGGAGAAAGAGCATCATGATGGGCATACTTCCGTGGCGTTGGTGTTTCGGCGGACTGGCGGCGGCGATGTGTTGCTCGGGTTCCGTTGAGGCCTTGGCGAAGCCGACGATCGTGGTGGCGCCCGACGAGGACTTGTCCAACGGCACGAACCCGCTGTACCCCGGGCCGATCGTGCGGGTCTATGAGCCGGACGCGTCGAGCTTCGGCGGGTTCCGGGCGGTGTCGGAGTTCGAGGCGTACGGGACGGGCTTTCTGGGCGGGGTGACGGTCGCGGTCGGGGACATCAACGGCGACGGGACGGACGACATCATCACCGGGGCCGGGCCCGGTGCGCTGCCCCGGGGCGGGCCGCACGTCAGGGTGTTCGACGGCGTGACGCACGCGCCGATCGGCGGGTTCTCGCCGTTCGGCGACGCGTTCACGGGCGGCGTGCGCGTCTCGGCGGGGGACGTGAACGGCGACGGCGTGGACGACATCATCACCGGCGCCGGGCCGGGCGGGCAGCCACACGTGAAGGTGTTCGACGGCACGACCGTGGCGACGCTGGGGCTGACCGAGCTCGCGTCGTTCTTCCCCTACGACAACGCGTTCCTCGGCGGCGTGTTCGTTGCCGCCGGCGACGTCGACGGCGACGGTCGCGCGGACGTCCTGACCGGACCCGGGCGCGACGCGGCCAACCCGCAGTCGTCGGTCCGTGCGTTTTCATTCGCGCCGCCGCCATCCACCGGCGGCGCGGACATCGGCCTGGGGCTCACGCCGGCGCCGTTCGTCGATTGGGACGCGTTCGGCCCGAGCTACGGCGAGGGCGTCACGGTCGCCATCCTCGACTCGGGCATCAACAACGATCACCCGGCGTTTGCCACCGGCACCGCACCCGGCTCGGGCTTCTCGCAGGTCAACGTATTCGACGACGAAGACCTCGCGCCGCCCATCGATCAGTTCGGGTTCTTCAACGACACCATCGTCACCACCGGCGTGCGCGTCGCCGGCGGCATCGACTTCACCGGCGACGGCGTCGATGAGTTGATCGTCTCCCGCGGCAACGGCACCGCGGCCTCGATCAACGTCGTCGACCCCACGACCTACGACCCCTCCGGCAGCCAACCCAACATCGTCGGCAGCATCGTGCCCTTCGGGCAGGAGGTCACGCCCGGCGTGTTCTTCTCCAACATCGGCGCCAACGCCGCCGCCGCCGCGATGGGCGACCCGTTCTCCGGGGAGGAGTTGTGGGAAGACCTGTCGCAGCCGATCTTCGCGCCCCCGGCCACGGATGTCATCATCAGCCTCACCGACATCGACACGGAGGTGCTAACGGGGCAGGAGACCGTCACCGTGCAACGCGTCAACCCCGGCAGCCTCGGCATGCTCCCGGGCCTGGAAGACCTCGACGCCCGGCTGGCCGCGTTGAATATCCAGGGCTTGCTGCCGTTCACGGCCGGGTTCTTCGTCGGGGGCCTGGGCGAGGTGCCCGCTGACGCGTACAACGGCGCGTTCACGATCGAATTGTCCGACGCGGCCGAGGGCTTCCTCGAACTCAACGAGATCGAACTCCACCGGCTCCGGCTGCTGAAACTCTCCGAAGACTTTGAGCTGCAGGGCAACTACACCCTGTCCCCGGGCCTGGGCGGCAGTTCCCCGTTCCTCGGCCCGCCCAACGGCATCGCCGGCGACTGGGGCATCTTCACGGACGGCTTCGAGTCGGGAAACATCACCGTCTGGTCCAACCCCGACAGCTACAGCGGCTACGTCCTGGCCTATGTCCCCGAACCCGGCGCGGCGGCGGGGCTGCTCGCCGCCCTCCCGGCCATGGTCCGACGCCACCGCGCGTGACCCACCCGCCCCGAGGAGCCCCACGGTGCCCCGCGCAGCGCCTGCGTTGACGACGCTTTGCCGATCCGCTTTCCCCCGATAACATGCGCCGTGGCCGTGCCCCGGCGGATGGGCCTGGCCGCGTGTTGTCCCCCTGCTTTTCCCCCCGCCCGCCGCGACCTGACCCGCACCGCCATGCCCCCCGCCGCCGACGCGGACCCCGACCCTTCCGGCCCCAGACGCCACTCCCCCGGACGCCCCGGAAGCCCCGCTCCCGGAACCGCCGGCCCGGACGCCGACGACCCGCTCAGTCCGGCCGCGCGATCCGCCGCGCCACCCAACCCCACCCCCGCCGCCGCGCCGCCGGGCGGCCCGCCCGTCACGCTGATCCTCGACGCGCCCGACACCGACCCGCCCGCGCAGGGCTGGCTCGACGTCATGCTCGGGCGGGCGCTGGCCTTATTGGACGCCGCGTCCACGCCCGCCACGCCGAACACGACCGCGCCAACGCCCGATCACGACCCGGCCCCACCCAACCTCACTATCGTTCTGGCCGATGACGCCCAGATGGCCGACCTGCACCAACGCTACACCGGCGTCGCAGGGACCACCGACGTGTTGACCTTCGACCACCGCGACCCGACCGCCGCCGACGAAGAGCCGGCCGGCCCGCTCCACGCCGACCTCGTGCTCGGACGCGACGTCGCCGTCCGCGAAGCCCAGACCCGCGGCCACGACGCCCGCACCGAGCTGCTCCTCTACGCCGTCCACGGCGTCCTCCACCTGCTCGGCGAAGACGACCACGACCCCGACGCCTACCGACAGATGCACCAGCGCGAAGACGAATTGCTCACCGCGCTGGGCGTCGGCCCGGTCTTCCAATCGGGAATCGCCAATCGAAAATCTGAGATCACGCCTCCGCAGGAGGCGCTCCCATGACCCCCGTCCTCATCCTCCTGCTCGCCGCCTGCCTGCTCGCGTGCTACTTCGCCGCCTGCCACAACGCGCTCAAGACGCTCTCCAAGCGCCGCCTCGGCGAACTGCTTGACGAACGCGGCAAGGCCCACCGCCTTGAGCCCATCGTCGATCAGGCCCCCTCGCTCCTGCTCGCCACCGGCATCGCCCGCGCGGTCTGCGCACTGATCATCGTCCTCTCGACCCACGACCTGGTCGAACAGAACGGCGTCACCGAGCCCCTGCCGCACTACGCCATCTCGTTCGCGATCGCCATCGCGCTGATGTCCGTCTTCACCGTCGCGGTGCCCGTCTACTGGGCGCGCTACCGCCGCGAAAAACTGCTCGTCTGGTCGATCCCGTTCCTCCACCTGGTGCGCGTGGTCTTCGCGCCGTTCACCTTCCCGCTGCGCATCGTCGATCCGGTGCTGCGCCGCCTGTCGGGCATCGACCTCGAAGACGACGAAGACCTCGCCGAGCAGGTCCTCGACGCCGTCGAGCGTCACGACGAGGAAGAAACCTTCGACGAGACCCAGCGGCAGATGATCGAAGGCGTCGTCGAACTTGCGGAGACCACGGTGGGCGAGATCATGACGCCGCGCACCGACGTCCAGGGCATCCCGGCCGGGCTCACCCTCGCCGAGGTGAAGGCCGCCGCGCTCGAAGCCGGACACAGCCGCATCCCCGTCTACCGCGAGAACCTCGACGACATCGCCGGCATCCTCTACGCCAAGGACCTCATCCGCTTCCTCAACGACGGCCACGAGTTCAACCTCGACGACGTCGTCCGCGAACCCTTCGTCGTCCCCGAGTCCAAACCGGTGCGCGACCTGCTCGCCGAGTTCCGTCAGAAGAAGGTCCACCTCGCCGTCGTCCTCGACGAGTACGGCGGCACCGCGGGCCTGGTCACCATCGAGGACATCCTCGAAGAGATCGTCGGCGAGATCCACGACGAATACGAAGACCAGCCCGACGACCCCACCATCGACGTCGCGCCCAACGAACTGTCCGCCACCATGGACGCCCGCCTCCACATCGACGAGCTCAACGACGCGCTCGGGCTCGACCTCCCCGAAGACGAGGACTACGAAACCGTCGCCGGCTACGTCGTGAGCGTCCTGGGCCACATCCCCGCCCCCGGCGAATCCTTCGAACACGACGGCGTCAAGGTCGTCATCGACGAAGCGGAGAAGACGAAGGTGCTGAGGGTGACGGTGGAGAAAGTCCAAGCCCCTGAGCAAAGTACTGTCCGTCAAGGCTAATTCATGCTCAACCGGATCAAAATCCGGCCAATCGTGAGCCGCAAGTCCTACATCAGAATTGCTATTGCAGCCTTATCCATGTCTTGCGGGCTTCTGCTTTGCGCGATGGTTTTCCGGCAAACCGTGATGCCGTCAGTTCTTAGTTGGTCCACCACCAGCGGCCGAGTCGTTTCCGTCGAAGAATCGGACTGCCTGACGCAGAGCCGATATCGACCTCCCAAGGTGCGCACAAATCATTCCCAGCTGATTATCTATCACGTTGATGGCGATCAATACTCGATTCCCGCAGGTATCAGTCATTCCTTGGGCACGTCGGCCAATCTTCAATACGATCCAGAAAACCCGGAAAACGCTTTCATTGCATGGCCAATCCCAACCACAATCGTGCTCTTTCTACTGAGTGCCCCCTTTCTACTGCTCGGCGGAATGCTGCTATGGGAATTTGAACACACCGAACAGAAGGGCCAACGCAACCCATTGCCTCGCTACAAACGCCGTTCGTATAAGCACTGATACCCAAACGTTGACGGTGTCGGCCGTTCGTGTCGCGATACACTATTATTCTGGATGGTAAACAACCTTAGGTTTATCAACCATGCCTTACCAGAACAAACCAATCAAATCTCCGGTTCGCCGTGTGATCCCCCCGTTGAACGTCGTCATTGCGGCACTGTTCACGCACGGGTGCTGCTTCGGCGGTGCCAACAAACCAAATGACAGCGCCTTGACGATTGTGGGCGGAGAAGCACAAAAAGATGTGTTGCTGAACCCCGACACTGTCGAGGCGTACCGGCTCAACGGCGCCGCCCGCCGCGAGAACGAGAAGCGGGTGGCCGGCCCGGTCCCGCTGGACGCCGAACAGACCTCCCGGCTCACGCGGCTTTTGCTGGATGATGACTCTTACGAATGGGACTACGCCAAAGCCTGCCTCCCGACGCCGGGTGTTCTCATCGTGTTTGAAAACGCGACGGGACGCTCGGAAGTCCGTCTCTGCTACGAATGCAACATCGTGCAGTTTGAGCCCGGCCGCGGCGAGGACTTCGATCCCGTTGCGGCCGAACTGATCGACTGGGCGCAAGACGTCTTCCCCGAAGACGAGGCGATACAAGCTTTGGAGCCTTAAGTACGTGACCCGGAACGCTAAGCTGCTGAGCCCATGACCACCCCGCAGTTCTACAACACGCTCACGCACCAACTCGAAACCTTCGCGCCGCTCGTCGCGGGCGAGGTGTCGATGTACAACTGCGGGCCGACGGTCTACGACTTCGCGCACATCGGGAACTTCAAGACGTTCATCTTTTCGGATGTGCTCCGGCGGTTCCTCGAACTCATCGGGCACGACGTACACCAGGTCATGAACCTCACCGACGTGGGGCACATGACCGACGATGCGCTCGCGGACGGCGGCGGCGAGGACAAGATGGCCGCGGCCGCCAAGCGTTTGAAAGAATCGAAGAAGTCGGGGCAGGCTCATGCCGACACGATCGCCGACCCAGATGACCCCTACCAGGTCGCGCAGTTTTACATCGACGCGTTCCTCGAAGATGCGCGAGCGTTGCGGCTGAAGGTAGCGGACGAGTACCCGCAGAACATGCCGCGGGCGACCGACCATGTGAAGCAGATGCTCGAGTTGGTCGGCACGTTGCTGGAGAAAGACCACGCGTATATCGCACCGGACGGCGCGTGCTACTTCCGGGTGCAGAGCTTCCCGGAGTACGGCAAGCTCAGCGGCAACACGCTCGACCAGCTGCGCGGCGGGGCCGGCGGACGCATCGACGCGACGCACCACGCGGGCAAGCAGCACCCGGCCGACTTCCTTTTGTGGAAGCCCGACCCCACCCACCTCATGAAATGGTCGCCCCGGAAGTTGGGGGTCGCCGGGGCGGCGGCGCAACTGCAAGAGGGCTACCCCGGCTGGCACATCGAGTGCAGCGCGATGGCCAAGGCGGTGCTGAAGCGTGACGTCATCGACATTCACACCGGCGGCGAAGACAACATCTTCCCCCACCACGAGTGCGAGATCGCACAGACCTGCGGCGCGACCGGCGAGCCGAGCTTTGCGCGGTTCTGGATGCACTCCCGGCACCTCATGGTCGAAGGCGCGAAGATGTCCAAGAGCAAGGGCAACTTCTTCACGGTGCGGCAGATCCTCGACGGATCGTTTACGGGCCGAGCCGTCGATCCCGCGGTGCTGCGGTTCGAGTTGCTCAAGGCGAACTACCGCAGCCAGATGGACTTCTCGCGCAAAGGGCTGATGGACTCGGCGTCGGCGGTGACGAAGCTGCGCGGGTTTGCGGAGCGTGTCGAATATGAACCGCCAACAAACACCGAAACAGCCCCGCAAGCGCTTGCGGGACTATGGGAGCAGGCACCGGTGAAGCGTTTCGTGGAATGCCTCGCGGACGACCTGAACATCGCGGGGGCGTTGGCGGTGGTGTTCGAGTTCATCGCCGACCCGCCGGACGATGCGGACGAGGTCGTGGGTGCGCTGACCGCGTTTGACCAGGTGCTGGGCGTTCTGCCGGTGTCGAACGCTTCGGGCACACACACGGGCGCAGACGACGATATCACAGCGAAGTGCGCCGCCCTCGACGCGGCCCGGGCGGCGAAAGATTTTGCGGCAGCGGATGCGCTGCGTGCGGAGCTACAGGACGCGGGGTACGAGGTGAAGACGACCAAGGACGGCACGGTCGCGACAAAGAAGCTCGCGTGAGGATTGACACAACCGCTTGCGATTGTGTGGTCTGACAAAAATCACGGACCCATCAGCGCGCAATCAACACGGTCGCGAGCGACCGTGGCACCCACATGGGTGTCTTAATCCCGTCCGTTCGGATGGCGATTTCACGCAGCGTCGGCTTCTAAGTCCAGGTCTCGTTGGGCTTCGAGGACGTACTCGAGCAGTGCGCGGGCGTCGGCGTTGGCGGGCTCGATCTGCAGGGCGCGGGCGGCCCAGTACTCGGCGTCGTCGCAGCCGCCCATCGCGGCCAGGGCCATGCCCAACTCGACCATCGACCCGGCGCGGTACGGCCGGAGGCGGATTGCGGTGCGCAGCGCCGCGGCGGCGTCGGCGAACCGGCCGACGCGGCGGCACCAAGTGCCGTACTCGTGGTGCCAGCTCGCACGGTCGGGCTCGAGCGCGATCGCCTGGCCCAGCAGCGGCAGGGCGTCGAACACGCTGCCGCCGCGCTCGGCGACGTGCCCGAGCAGGCGCAGCGCCGGCGCGTGGTCGGGCTCGAGCGTGAGCACCTGCCGGCACAGCCGCTCCGCGGCGCGCGGGTGCCCGCGTTCCAGGGCGCGGGCGGCGGTGGTCAGGACGGCGTCCATCCCGACTTCGAGCGCGCGGCGGCGGCGGAAGGGTTGCGTCGATCTCATGACGGGCGGGGTCACTCCGGCGATCCTGGTGACCGGCCCGGCCGCCTACGCGACCAGGCCAGGCCTTGGTTTTCATTCGTGCCTTAACCCAGCAGCGACAGCACGCTCTGGGCCTGGCTGTTCGCCAGCGCGAGCGTCGATGTGCCGGCCTGCTGGAGGATCTGCGCCCGGGTGAGCGCGGAGGTTTCCTCGGCGAAATCGGCGTCGCGGATGGCGCTCTCGGCGGCGGTGAGGTTCTCCAGCGCGATCTGTTGCGAACGCACCGAGGTCTGGAGCGTGTTGCGTTCGAAGGCGCCGAGTCGGCCGCGGACCTGGGAGACCTGGTCGATGGCGACGTCGATGATCTCCGAGGCGGAGCGGGCCTGGCCGGCCACGAGGGAGTTCGCGCCGCCGGTGGTGATGGAGTTGAGGAAGCCGTAGCGGGCGTTGCCCAGTCGCGAGGCGGCGACGGAGTTGAGCCCGAAGCCGACCTGCTGCAGGGAGTTGACCGACGGGCCGATCTGGAAGGTCGCGCCGCCGCCGGTGACGGTGAAGTCGTAGGCGGTGTTGATGACCTGCGCGGCGCCGGAGGTGAGGGTGAGCTCGACGTTGAGGGTGGGGGTGTTGAGGGTGACGTCGAGGCCCTGGCCGACGGCGAGGTTGCCGTTGACGATGGCGAGGACGTCTTCGCCGGTGTCGCGGAGGATGGCGGAGCCGGCCTGGGCGTCGAAGGTCTGGAAGGCTTCACCGCCCTCGATGGCGCGGGCGGAGACGAACGAGTCGGTGCCGAACTCGATGGACTCGAAGACCAAGCCCGAGGACGGGTCGGTGGCGGAGACGAGCCGGGCGGTGACGCCGGTGGCGTCGCGGATCTGGTTGACGGCGGCGGCGACGGCGGAGAGCGTGGTGCCCGACGCGAAGCTGAAGGTCTGCACGCCGGTGTTGCCCTGCAACTCGAAAACGACCGACGACTGGATCGCCCCGACCGAGCCGGTGGTGTTGCCGGAGAGGAAGAGCGTTGCGCGTTCGGCGGAGTTGAGGACTTCGACCGAGACGGGGATGTTCGCGTCCAGGCCGAAGTTCGCCCCGTTGATGCTCAGGTCGGCGATCTGGCTGGTGACGGCACCGGACTGGAGGAACTCCAGCGAGCCGTTGAGCAGCTTGAGCCCGGCGAAGCTGGCGGTGTTGCTGATGCGGGTGATGGACTCGACGGCCGAGTCGATCTCGAGCTGGTTGGCGCGGATCTCCTCGGGCGAGAACGCGCCGGTGTTGGCCGCCTCGATGGTGAGCGACTTGATCGAGACCAGGAGCTGGTTGATCTCGTCGAGCGACGCCTCGGTGGTGGCGATGACGTTGCTGGCCCGCTCGGCGTTGTCGACGGCCTGGCCGACGGACTGGATCTCGGAGCGCAGGCGCTCGGAGACGATCAGGCCGGCGGGGTTGTCGGCCCCGCGGTTGATCTTCAGGCCGGTCGAGAGCCGCTGCAGCCGGGTGTTGAGGTCGGCGTTGGTCGACGCGAGCCGGTTCTGGGCGATGAGGGCGGAGACGTTGGTGTTGATCCGGGACATTGACAATCCTCCTTGATTGTCGGGGTGCGTGCCGGCGGGTTACTGCGTGGGTGTCGGCGTGGGAGAAGTTCCGGGAAGTGCGGGCCCGTCCTGGGCGTCGCGGGGGTTACGGGGTGGACGGTCTCACGCGGACTTGGACCGCGGGGTGAGGTTGCGTTGCAAGCTGCCGAGGTCTTTGACCTGCACGTTGGCGGAGGCGGCGTTCTCGCGTTGGATGGCTTCGTAGACTTCCTTGCGGTGGACCTGCACGGTGCGCGGGGCGTTGATGCCCAGGCGCACTTTGTCTCCGCGGATGTCGACGACGGTGATCTCGATGCCGTCGCCGATCATGATGGTTTCGTCTCTTTGCCGGGATAGCACCAGCATGGGGGGGCGGCTCCTTCCGTGGGCCAGATGCGCCGCTTCCAGCGGCGGAATTCAGTAGTCAGTAGTCAGTAGTCAGGCGGATTGTCGGGACCGGCGGAGGCCGGCGGCGTAGGACGCGAGGAGTTTGCTTGCCTCTTCGAGTGCGTCCGCAAGTCGGTTGGTCTTGGTGTACCCGAGGTCTCCGGCAAGGATCGTGTAGTAGCGGCATTCTTCGATCGAGCCGCGCGAGATCTCCATAAAGCGGAGCTTCTCGGCTTTGGACCGCTTGCCGTATCCCTCGGCGAAGTTGGCCGGGATCGATACTGCGGCGCGGCGGAGTTGTGCCGTGAGCCCGAAGCGCTCGTCGTCGGGAAACTTCTTCGTGGCTTTGTAAACCAGCAGCACGAACGCGTGAGCCTTCTGCCAGGCCTGGACCTGGGTGAACGTTCGAGTTGCAGGTCTTGATTCAGCCACGACGTTTCACTCCTGACTACTGACTACCGGCTACTGGCTACTTCCTCACCCCGCCATCGCCGCGGGTTGTTCGGCCGGCAGCTCCGCCAGCGGCACGCGGGTCGTGAAGCGGCGGTCGGAGAGCACCATCTGCTGGCCCTCGCGGCTGTGCAGGTTGATGACCAGCGGCCCCTGGAGGTTGCCGGTCAGCGTCTGGCCGTGCTTGTTGACGATCACCAGCACCTGCGCGTCTTCGATCTTGCTCAGGCCCAACTCGGCCATCTGCGGCGGGTGGACCGGCACGCGGTAGGTCGGCACGAACAGCAGCGGGTCGGTGACGATGAACGCCAACGCCGGGTCGTCCAGCGACTGCAGCCACCAGAACGAAGGGCCTTGTTGCTCGGCCGACTCGTCGCCGGTCTCGAGCAGCACGTACTCCCGGCAGTCCGGGAAGCCGAGCATGCCCTGGGGGAAGCGCAGCTTGCGGCTGGCGTCGATCTCGATGGTGCCGAAACGGGTGGTCTGGATCTTCATCGTCTTCGTTCCTTCACGGCCGACCGTCCTGGTTTGCCCCGCATCCTCCGATGAGCGGGGGGCGGCGTCGTGCCGCCGAATCGGGACGCGGTGGGGCTGGCCGTGGGTGCCCGGGGGCCGCGTCGTGTTCTGCATGATCCGCATGCAGGTTTTGCGCACTCAGCGCAGGAAGTCGAGCAAAGAGAGCTGCTGGATTTGCGCGGTCGTCTGCAGCGAGGCCTGCAACTGCAACTGGAGCTGCTGGTAACGGGTGATGACCTCGGTCAGGTCCGCGTCTTTGATCTGACTGAGCATGCCTTGCTCCGTGAGCGTCTGGTCTTCGGTGCGTGCCTTGGTGTCTTCGAGCCGCTTCGCCTGGACGCCGACGGTGGCGCGGGCGCTGATGGCGGACTCGATGTCGTCCTCTAAACGACCGGCAGCAAGACTGATGCCAGTCGGGTCGTTGCCGTCCAAAGAATTCCGTAAATCGATCAGATGCGTAAAAAGATTCTCGACCCGCGCGGTGGCGGCGTCGGTGCTGGTCAGGGTGGTGCCGGCCGCGGCGTTGTTTTCCAGGCCGAAACCAAGATGCTGGATCGCGCGGGACTGGTTGAGTTCCTCGAAGACGAAGTCGTTGCCGCCGGCGGTGTTGTCGTTGAGCACGATGCCGTTGCCGGTGGTGGCCAGCGTCGCGGCGAACTGCCCGGGCCCGGTGCCGACGGTCGCGCCGGCGGTGGTGGCGGCGGCGTTGATCAGGGTCAGCACGTCCTGCGTGGTCGTGGCCGTGTCGAAGTTGACCGCGAACGTCGTTCCGTCGTGGAGCGTGAACTGGGCGTCGTCTTCGCCGGCCTTGGTCGCGACGCCCCGGCCGTGGTTGAAGTCCGAAAGCAGCGTCGCGTCGCCGAGCGTCCGCCAGCCCAGGTCTTCCGCGGTGGTGCCGCCGTTCTCGCCGACGGACAACTCGAGCCCGGCGACCTCGGTCACCAGGTCCAGCGCGTCGCCGGCGGCGTTGATGTCGATCCGCAAACCAAGATCAAGATCGCGGATGATGTTCTGGAGTTCCTGCACGGTCGTGGCGGTGGAAAGGTCGACGGTGCGCGTCTCGGCGCCCTGGGTGATGACCAGGCCGGACGCAAAGTCGATGGTGGCGCCCAGCGCGGCGAGCGCGGTGGTTTCGGTCAGACGCACACCGACGTCCGCGCCGGCGGTGGGCACGCCGCCAGTGGACGACACGCCGTCGAGCCCGAGATCGACCGCGGTCTGCCCGCCGGTGGGGTCGGCGATGGACACGGTGTTGCCGCCGTTGCCGGTGAGCGCAAAGCCCGTCGCGGTCAGGGCCAGCGAGCCGGCGCCCGGGGCGTTGTTGGCGATGGTGTCGTTGACGCGCGTGACGACGTCGCTGAGCGTGTCGGCGGTGGTGAGGTCCACCGCGTACACGGTGCCGTTGATATTGAGGCTGATCGTGCCGTCGCGCACGCCCCGGCCGACCGCGCCGTCTACGTCGGCCAGCCGTGTCGAACTCGTCGCGGCCGGGTCGAAGTCGACGGTGCTCTTGACGCGCCCCGACAGCGCGCCGAAGGCATCGACGCCGTTGGCGCTGAGGTTCTGGTGCTCGAAGCTGCCGACGTCGCCCCGGAGGTTGTCCGCGCTGCCGACGTAGCGCACGCCGCCGAGGAAGTCCTCGAAGATGCGCTCGCCCGGCGCCGCGCCGTTGTTGCCGCCGAACACGGACAGCCCGTTGAACTGCCGGTTGCCGATCTCCAGCAGCGCCTGGACCTGGCTGTCGATGACGATGGCCTGGGACTTACGCGTGTTCTCGTCGGAGCCGACGCCGATCTGCGACGACGCGATCGAATGGGCCTCGTTGAGCAGGTTGTTCGCGTCGGCGAGGCCGATGTCGGCAAAGTTGAGGTAGCCCGACGCGGCAGTGAGGTTGGTCTGCTGCTGCTCCCGCTCGGCGAGGCGCTGCTCGAGGTAGAGCACCGACGACACCTTCGCCGACGCGTCACTGGGCCGGTTGATCGCCCGCCCGGTCGTGATCTGCTCTTGCGCATCGTAAAGCTCCCGCTGCGTCTCCTGCAGCCGCGCGAGCGCCGTCTGCGAGTTCAGCAGCGTCGAGGTACGCGAGATGATCGGGGTGATGCCGGCCATGTGTTAGAGGATGAAACCACCGATAAACACAGATAAACGCCGATTACGAAAGGAAGGACACGCAGATTTCACAGATGGCACAGATTTGACCCCATAAACAACCAGGATCGACAACGCCTCAGGCCAATTGATCTGAGAACTCAAAAGCAATCTGCGTTTATCTGTGTTCATCTGCGGTTTCACAATTCTTAGACAAGTGAAATCAACGTCTGCATCAGTTCGTCCACCACGCTGATGAACCGTGCGCTGGCCTGATACGCGCGCTGGTACTGCAAGAGGTTGATGGCTTCTTCGTCCGCGTTGACGCCGGAAAGCGCGGCCTGCTGGGTCTGCAGGTTCTCGCGGACGACCGAGTCGGACTCGCGCTGGTCGCGGGCGCGGGAGAGTTCGACGCTGACGTCTTCCACATGCCGCCGCCAGTGCTCGGTGATCGACAGGCCGTTGAGGTCGTCGAGCGCGGTGTTGGCCAGGTCGGCGACGGCGAGCGCGGCGCGGTTGTCGCCGGGCAGGTGCTCTTTCGCGGCGGCGAGCAGGCGCGGGTCGGCGGCGACGTCGGCGTTGACTGCGATGTCGAAGGCGTCCTGGCCGTCGAAGAAGCCGTTGACCCCCAGCGCCGCGAGCACGCCCGAGCTGTCGTCGGAAAAACTCACGAGCGTGTCGGCCGTGTCGCCGGCCAGGGTGAGCCGGCCGTCCGCCGTCACCGTCGCCGTCACGCCCGTCACCGCGCTGATCGACGCGGCCAGGTCGTTGAGCGTGGTGTCCGCCCCGCCGATGCCGTCGAGGTCAACGCTGATCGTGCTCGTTTCGCGGATGCCGGTCGCGCGCGAGGTCAGGTGAAGCTGAAACGAGCCGTGCTGCGGCGTGAACTCGAGCTCGGTCGCCGCGGTGTCGTTGAGCGCCGCGGTGGCGTCGGTCACCCGGACCGTGCCGTCGTGGCTGTTGCGCAGGCTCAGGCCCTGCGACGTGCTGTGGACGCGGTTGGTCTGAAAGATGATCTGCCCGGCAAGTTGGTCGATCGCGTCGATCGCGCCCTGAAGCGACCCGTTGCGGAACGCGACCTGCGCGCCGAGCTGGCCCTTGGACGTGTCGAGCACCGAGCCGTCCTCGCTGACCACGACGTTGTGCTGGACCGTGCCGTCCGTGAGCGTTTCGGACCGCAGCTCCAGCCCGCGCGAGTCGCCGTTGAGGATCAACGGCAGCGAGCCGACGAACACGTTGACCTGCCCGTTGTCCTGCTCGTACGTCGAGATGTTCAGCGACGTGGAGAGCTGCGCCAGAAGCTGATCCCGCTGGTCGCGCAGGCCACCGGAGTCGCCCCGGCCCGCTTCCGCCGCGGTGATCTGCTCGTTGATCTCTTCGATGCGTGTCAACACGTCATCGGCCTCGCGCACGGCGAGCGCGAGCTGATCCACCGTTTGTTTCTCCAGCGAGCCGTACGCGTCGCGCAGGTCGCGGATAAACGCGGTGAGGTTGTCCGCCTCCTGAATCACCAGCGTCCGCAGCGACGCGTCCTGCGGGTTCGTGCTCAGCTGCGACCAGGCGCCGAAGTACTCGGTCAGGCGCGTGGACAGATCGACGTCCGAAAGCTCGGCCTGGATACCCTCGATCTGGGCGAGCAGCTCCTGCGTGGTGGCGCTGCCGTTCTCGTCTGTGATCGCGGTGCGCAGGCGGGCTTCGAGGGCTTCGTTGACCTCGCGGGTGATGGAAGCGATCTCCACGCCACGCCCGATGAAGTTGTCACGGTCGATCCGCTGGTCGGACAACGGCGACAGCTCGACGCTGCGCCGCTTGTAACCGGGCGTCGCCGCGTTCGCGAGGTTGCTGCCGGTGACCTGGATCGCCGCCTGGTGGGCGAGCAGGCCCGACTTGCCGACTTGGAGGGCTCCGGTCAGTCCCATGTGCTTGAGGAGTCAGGAGTCAGGAGTCAGTAGTCAGGAGCAAAGCACCAAACCAAAGACTTCCCGTGACCTACTGGCTACTGACTACTGGCTACTGGCTCCTTTCCGTTTACGCGGTCAGCGACAGCGTCGAGAGCGTCGCGGGTTGTTCTTTCGTTCGGCCGACGGGCCCGTACGCGGCGCCGCCGTGCGACACGTTCACCAGCGTCTTGACCAGGCCGTCGACGTGACGCACCAACGCCTCGCCGGCCCGCTTGACCACCGCGGTCTGCGCCTGCGCCGCTTTCATCTGATCCAGAAGCTGCGCCCGCATCACCAGCAAGCGCCCGCGCGTCGGCTCGGGGAAGTGCTCCGCCAGGTCGGCCAACTTCAACGGCTCGGGCGAGCCGGGGACCACGCACAGCGTCAAGTCGGCGACGAGTTTCAGTCGGGTCTTTTCCAGTTCGCTGATCGCCTGCACTTGAGCGTTTTCCAGGCGCGTCAGGTCGGTCATGAGCGTGGCGTTGCCGTCGCGCATGGCGGCACGTTTGCGCTCGAGCAGCGACACGAGCTGGCCGTGCCGGTCGATGGACGCGCGGAGCGTGCTTTCCAGGCGTTCGACGTGTTGCTTCAGGCCGTCAGGCAAAGCGTGAGACCTCCGGGTTCTGAACGGGCTCGGGGCGGGTGAATTGCCGGACCAGCGCATCGGTCAGCGGGAACCGGCCCGACGTGGCGACGGCGTCCGCGAGCTTGACGTCCAGCTTTTGCTGGATCGAGTCCTGGGCGAACCCGCCGCCGAACAGGTCGGACTTGAACGCGCTGTCACGCGTCTCGGCCAGCAGCGGCAGGATGAACGCGGCGCTGACAAGCTGGCCCGCGGCCTGGCGGAGTTGCGCTTCCTTGTCTTGCGAGGATTTGGCTTTGCCCGAGGCGTGGTCTGTTTCGAGCTGCTTGCGGAAGGCGTCGCTGTCCGTCGCCGGCCCACGTTCGATGAACGCGGACTTCGTGGTAAAGGGGGTCTGCACCGAGTTGTTCAAGGCATCGAGGGCGTGCATCAATACTCCTCCAGTTGCGCGTGGAGGTTGCCCGAGCGGTGCAGCTCGCGGATGGCGTTGGCCTGATCCGCAAACGGGATGTCGAGCAGGTTGAACGCATCGACCAGGTCCTGCAGCCGGGCGTTGGCGCGGGCCTGCGGGTCCAGGGCGACGAAGCTCTCGTTGACCTCGGTCGGCGGCAGCGTCTCGGGGTCGGGGGCCGGGCGCAGGCCCGTGATCTTCAGGCCGCGCACCGACAATGCGACGGGCGTGAACTCGACGTCGGCGTCGATCACGATGGTCTCGGCGGTCTGGTTGATGCTCACGCGGGCGCCGCTGGTGACCTGCGACGCGTCGATGTAGCTCTCAAGAATCCGGCTGATGAACGCGGCGGGCCGGCGGCGCTCGGCTTCGGGCAGCTGAACGATGACACTCTTGGGGCTGATGGCGCGGGCGATGTCGGCGTCCTGCCCCAGCGGCCCCAGGCCGTTGACCAGTGCGGCGAGGTTCTTCGCGACCGGCCAGGACGCGTTGGCCTGGTTGAGCACCAGCTCGATCTGCCCGGCGCGGTTGATCACGTTGGGCACGACGTCGCGCGTGACGTGCAGCCCCGCGCGGACGCGGCCGACCGTCGGCGAGGCCTCCGGCTGGTCAACGATGATCTGCCCTGACGCCAGGCCGTAGATCCCCGTGCCCGGCGGCAGCGGTTGACCGGGGTCCGGCCGGCGCTGGCCGGGGACGGGCGCGTGCATGATCGCCAGCTCGAGGTACCCGCCCTCGATCGACTCGGCCGAACCGACGGTGGAGAGCACCACATCCAGCCGGTCGCCCGCCACGGCGCCGCTCTCGGGGATGCGGGCGTGGATCATCACCAGCGCGACCGACTCGACGCCGTCCATCTCGGCGACGCTCATCGTGTCGTCGGCGAGGCGCATGATCACCTCGCGGGCCATGCGGTGGCTGGGGCCCAGGTCCTGGTCGCCCGTGCCGTTCAGGCCGGTCACCAACCCGACGCCGACCACCGGCAACCCCTCCGCCCCGCGGAGCCGCGCGACGTCCTGGATCTGCACCGCGCCGGCCTGCACCGCCAACAGCGAAACCAACGCCACCACGATCCACCACCACGAACCCAGCAGCGGCCACGGCGAACCGTCGCGACGTGCGCGGCGGGTCGGCAACTCTTGCGCGGCGGAGACATCGGTGCGCGGGGTAATGCGGCTCATGTCCCATAACGAGCAAGGGACGTGCCAGTTCTGATCGATGCCGCGTTCGCCGATTGGAAACGAGAAACATCCATGAAAAACCCACGGATGTTGTCCGTGGGCTTCGCAAATCTATTCTTTTGCCTTGACGCGTTCAGAAGTTGAAGATCGCGTCGAGCAGCTTGGTCAGCGGGCCCTTCTTGGTGCTCTTGCGCAGCTCGCCGTGGTGATGCTTGACAATGTGCAGGTCGTAGAGCAGGGTCGAGAGCACCTCGTTGTCGGCCGAGATGTCGTCAACGCGGCAGGTGCCGGTGGCCACGAGTGTGACCGTCTCTTCATCGGAGGCGATGTGCTTGCGGGCCTCGAGCACGAGCGTGCCGTTGGGCTTGACGTCGATCACGCGGGCGGTGACCTTCGCGTTCATGGTCTCCCGACGGGAATATTCGCCCTCGCCGGAGAACGCGCGCTCGTACTCGACGTCGAGCAATATCTCGGGATCGACCTCACTTCCGTTGATCTGGCCGTCGATCAGGTCGCTCAGCTTGAGCCGGGGAAACTCGCGGATCCCGCCGGACGTGCTGGTCTCCTTCTCGGCCTCCATCTCCGCCTCGAAATCCACCGACAAATCTTCGCGGATCACGACGGTGACCAGGTCGTGCAGGGCGTACGTCCGCGGCGCCGGCCGGCTCACCGCGAAGTAGCTGAACTCGCTCACCGCCGGGCTGAGCCGGCGCAAATCGCTCTGCTGCCCCGGCACGGCGACCATCGCGTCCATGCGCTGCGGCGCCGCCGGCGCAAGCTGCGCCTCGGCCATCAACTCCGACAGGCCCTGCCCGCGCGACTGAACGCCGATCGACCAGAGAAACACGAACGAACCCAACAAAACACCGCGATACGAATACAACATCAAAGATTCCCGCGTTAATAAGGATCGGATATCTGCACAGACGCGTCGGCGACCTGGTCGGGGATACGACGCACGGTCTCCGGCACCGCCGGCCGCCCCTCCGCCACCGCGTCCGGCCCGGTGACCACCGCCGTTACCACCGGCGCGTCACGCCGACGCTGGCCCAGACGCACCTGCACCGGCTCGCCCAGCGCCGCGTCGGCCGTCGCGAACGCGCTCGTGGTCATCGAAAACCCCTGCCGGTAAATCGTCAGGGTCACGAGCTGCCCCCGCTTCACGAGCATCGGCAAACCGAGATGTTCCCGCTTGATCGGCTCGCCGGCGCGCAGGTGCTCCGCACTCACCGCGCCGCGGGCTTCGTTGAGGTCAAACAGCTCCGTGGTCGGCGGACGGTCGAACACGACGTCTTGCAACGCCAGGTTGTCGGCGCTGAGGTGCTGGTCCCGCGCGATGTTGCGGGTGGCCACCACGACCCGCGTCCGCCAGGCGACCTCGGCCGTGACCACGCGTTCGTCCGGTTCGCCCCAGCCGGCCACCCGCCGCACCCGGACGTTCACCCGGCCCAGCCGCGGCGCCCCGATCGGCGCCACCTCGAACTTCGTGCCCAGCGTGCTCTGGTTCAGCAGCGCCGCGTCGCCGCGCGGAAACGAAACTTGCAACGCGTCCGCCGGGTAGTCCAGGCCCGTGACGAGCGCTCGGCGGATCAACCCCGACACCGTCGCCGGGTCTTCGGCATCCACGGGGGCGTCGATCAGGGCGGCCACCGTGCCATCGGCAAGGGCTACCGGCGCAACGGTTGAGTTCGCCTCTTTCCGCCCGGCGTTCGGCGCATCCGGCTGTTCTGCAGCGACCACGTTTCCTTCCCGCCGCAGCCGACAGACCGCATGCCCCTTCACCGAAACCAACCCCAAGTTCACGCCCTGCCGCGACAGCGCATCACGCAGCGCGGACATCTCCAACGTGACGCCGCCTTGGGCAAGTGCGTCGGCGGGCAGCACCACCAGCTCGCGCAGCGCCTCGGCGTACGGGCCTTCTAAATCCGCGAGGTCGCCGAGCTTGATGTGCGTCGCGTCCGGCGGGAGCGCCGCGTCAGGCCGCAGCGTCACCGAATCGCCCGACGCCGAACCCACGAACCACACCAGCAGCAGCACCAGCGCCACCAGCAGCAGGATCAAACGTCGGGCGTGTTGATTCGCGAATCGAGTCATGGCTTCCATGCCTTTCGAGAGAATCGAGTTGCGGCGCGGCCTCCGGCCACGACGTTCAAACGGGCCTAAGGCCGCCGATCAGAACCGCCTCAGGTTGCCGACCACCTGCAGCACCTCGTCGGCGGCCTGGATGGTCTGCGAGTTCAGCTCGAACGCCCGCTGCGTCTTGATCAGCGCCACAAGTTCCTTCACCGGGTCGACGTTGGACTGTTCGAGGTGCCCCTGCTGGATCGCGCCCAGGCCGCCGGACTGCGGTTCACCGGTGATGGGGGTGCCCGACGCGTCGGTGGCGATGTAGATGTTGCCGCCGATGCTTTCGAGTCCGGCCTTGTTGACGAACGTCGCCAGCTCGAGCTGACCGATCACGTTGTTGGTGCCGTTCGTGCGATCCTGGAACGAGACAACACCGCTCGACGAAACCGCGATGTCGTCCTCGGCAACCTGCGGGTCAATGTTGATGCCGTCCGCAAGCAGATAGCCGTTGGTGTTCCCAATCACCAGGTCGCCGTCGCTGTTGCGGAAGAGGTTGCCGGCACGCGTGTAACCGACGCCGCCGCCCTGATCCGGCGGGAGCTGCACCCGGAAGAAGCCGTCGCCGACGATCATGATGTCCAGCGGGCGGTCCGTCTGCTGCGCCGCGCCCTGGACGAAGTCGTACTGCGTGTTGCTGATCGTCGTGCCCAGGCCGACCTGAAGGCCCGCGGGCGTGCGCCCGCCCAGCGCGTTCTCGACGCCGGGCTGCTTCTTGTGCTCGTACATCAGGTCTTCGAAGTTGACCCGCGAGCCCTTGAAGCCCACGGTGTTCACGTTCGCCAGGTTGTTGGCGATGACATCAACTTCGGTGGACAGGCTCTTGAGCCCGGTGGCAGCGGCGTGGAGTGCGGTGGTGGCCATGGGAAGGAGCCAGGAGTCAGGAGCCAGTAGTCAGGAGAGAAGCAAACGCGGAGTCATCTACTGGCTACTGACTCCTGGCTACTGTCTACTTCCGCGCCTACGCAACGCGGCCCAGCGTGTTCACCGCCCGGTCCATCAGCGTGTCGTGGTAGCGGATCATGTTCGCGTTGCCGGTCGCGGCCTTGGTCGCGGCGATCAGTTGCATCAACGTGGTGATCGGGTCGGCCGCCGACGCCTCGCGCGTCTCGGGCCGCAGCACCGGGCCGGCAATCGGCTCCAGATCGGTCGCACGCTTGAGCGCGAAGCGGTTGCCGCCGGCCTTCTCCAGCGCGGTCAAATCCGCCGGCTCGAACACGCCGATCCGTTGCCCCGTCGGCACGTCGCCGGCCAACACGTCGCCGTGCGGAAGAAACGACACCGCCAGCCCATCCGGCACGTCGATCGGCTTGCCCTTCTCGTCCAGCACCACGTCGCCGTGATGCGTCACCAGCTCGCCGCCGTCCGACACCAGGAACGAACCGGCCCGCGTCAGCATGTCCACCGTTTCGCCGTCCGCGCCGGCCGTGCGGACTTGGAAGAACCCGCGCGGGTGCTCGATCGACACGTCCATCGGGTCGCCGGTCTTCTCCTGCGCGCCGGGCGCAAACGCGATGCGCTGCGGTGCCGCCTGCACCCCCCCGCCCAGCCGGTCCAGCAACTGGCCCGACACGTCGGAGCGCAGATCGTCTTCGACCGCCTCGGCCGACCGGCCCTGCACCGCCGCGACGTCCGGCTTGAACGCGACCGTGTTCACGTTCGCCAGATTGTTCGCGTACACGTCCTGCCGGTACGTGTTGGTCAGCAGACCCGACGCCGAGAGGTACAGCCCGTAGTTCACGCGTCACCCCCGAACGGCGTGTTCTCCATCGGCGGCGTGACCACGGCCGCGTTCGCCTGATGTGAGAACGGGTGCTGCGCCGCCTCCGCCCGGTGCGTCGCCGCGGCCAGCACCGCGAGCCGGCGAACGGTCGCCCCGAGCCGGTCGGGCGTCAGCGCGTCGTCGGGCAGTAGGTCTAACCAGGCATGTGTCATCGGGAGAGCTTTCGAGTTCTAGTCCGGGATTCCACGATGCCCGCCCCCAACACCGAGGCAACGAGAACCGTGTGACCAGACCCAAGCAACGGCGATACCCAAAGGCAATCTAAATGATAGTTTTATAAATTCATTATAAATAGATATTTACATTCATATCGAGGTTCATGGTGCCTGACGCGTAACTAAATGGAGCGCAAGAATCATCGACCCCGCGGCGCAGGCCTTGCGCTGCCCCGCCCCCTCGATACCAGACCGGCATCCACGCAGGTGAAAGATTCTGACTTGCCCAACCCGCCGGGAAGACTATAATTCATTCGTCGAAAGCAATTGGGGAATACCCGAGGATTCGACTCAAACCCGCCCCCGGAAGCGTCCGGCGTTCTCCTCGTGAGACGCCGGGCGTTTTTTTGTGCCGACCTCAATGTTCAGGGCCCGTTCAGTTCAGCCAGCATCGCACGCCGGTCCGCGTAGCGCCGGTCCAGACGTGCGCGGATCGACACCGCCGCCACGCCCGGCCCTGCCGGCAACGACGAAAGCAAACGGATCATGCGCTCCAGGTCCGCGAGGTCGATGCACTCGCGCGCGACGACGCTGCGCGGCTCGTCCATGTTGTGGTAATTCCCCAGCGCCAGACACACGCAGCCGGCCCGGTAGCCGTAGGCCGCGTACGCCGTCGCTTCGCACGTCCCGCCGGGCATGAGCCGGCGCTGCCAACGGAACGCGGGGTCGCGCTCGGCCAGGCCGCGCGCCGCCTCCGCCAGCCGCGCGGTCAACGCCGGATCGAACGTGCGCGTCGCGTCGCCCACCCGCACGATCGGCCCGCCGCCGATCGGCGAGTCCGCGAACGACTTGGACATCTCCAACACCACCACGTCGGCGTCCTTTGGAAGCCCACGGTCTTTGCATACTCCAATCGCGCCGACGAACCCGACCTCCTCGGCCCGCGTGAGCAGCACACGCATCTCGCCTCCCTCCGCCCCACACTTCCCGCGTTTTGCGTGCCACCGCGCAAACGCGTGCAACGCCGCGAACACCCCGACGAGGTTGTCGCACACCGGGGCGTGCAGCCGGCCCTTCGTGAACGACGCCGCCGGCAGGTCCCAGGTCAAGACATCGCCGACACGGATCGGCCCGGTTTCCCCCGCTGTTGGACGCGTCATGCGGATCGTGACCCGCGGATCGGCGTCTCCGTCGCGTTGGTATGTCTGGACCGTGCCGCGCCCGCCGCGCGTCACGCCCGACCAGTGCCGGACTGCCGAGCCGACAAAGAACGACTCCTTCACGCCGCCGCGGAACGACGCCGTCACCGCCGTTCCGTCCACGGCCTCGACGACGAACGCCGGGTGGTCCATGTGCGCCGCGAGGATCACGGGCGCTCGACGCTTTTTCTGGTTCGCATCGTTCGCCTCCAGAAAGAGATTGCCGAGTTTGTCTTCACGGAGCCGCACCCACCGCCGACGCTTCGCCCAGCGGCGCACCCACGCGATCGCCGCGTGCTCGCAGCCCGCCGCCGTGGGCAATGAAGTCAGTTCCCGCAGGGCCCGCTTGTCGGTGTCGTTCATGTGCACGATGCTAAGGCAACCCGATGCCCGATCACGACCCCAACCGGCCTTCAAACGAACACCCTGCGGACGGCGACGCCTTCCGCCTTGACCGCGCGACGGTGCGACGCGGCGACCTGACCCTTGTCGACGCCGTGTCCTGCGCCGCGCCGCGCGGTCGGACCGTCGCGCTGCTCGGGCCCAACGGCTGCGGCAAGACCACGCTGTCGCGCCTGCTCACCGGGCACGCCTTCGCCGCGTCCGGCAACGTGAATGTCCTGGGCGAACGCATCGGACGCACCGACATCCGCGCCCTGCGCCGGCGCGTCTCGGTCGTTCACCCCGCACTCGACGCCGGCGGCACACATCAACCCGGCGCCGTCGTCGACGCCGACCTCACCGCGACCCAGGCCGTGTGCACCGGGTTCTTCGGCAGCGTCGGGCTCTACGACCGCCCGACTGATTCCCAGACCGACGCCGCGCGGAACACGCTGCGCCAAGTCGGGCTCGACCACCGCCTGGACCACCGTGTCGCCGTGCTGTCCTCCGGCGAGCAGCGCCGCGTCCTGCTCGCCCGCGCGCTGGTGACCGCGCCCGAACTGCTCATCCTCGACGAACCCACCACCGGCCTCGACGTCGCCGGCCGCGAAGCCCTGCTCGCCACGCTCGAACAACTCGCCGACCGGCCCGACCGACCCGCCGTGCTGATGATCACGCACCACGTCGAGGAGTTGTCGCCCCGCACCCACCGCGTCTGGCTCATGAAGCACGGCCGGATCGTCACCGACGGCCCGCCCGAACTGGTCATCACCCCCGAAGCGCTCACCGACGCGTTCGGCTGCCCGGTCCACGTCAAACGCGAGCACGGCCGGTGGTGGCTCGAAGTCCTGCCCGAGGCGTGGGTTCCGTGAAGTTGCAGCGCCACAAAAGAAGCCCACGCTGTGACAGCGTGGGCTTCGGGGTGATTCAACAACCAAACGCGGTTTACTCGAAGTCGTCCTCTTCTTCACCGTCGAGGAAGCCGACCAGTTTGCGGCTGCGCACCGGGTGTTGCAGCTTGCGGATGGCCTTGGCTTCGACCTGGCGGACGCGTTCGCGGGTGACCTTGAAGATGCGCCCGACCTCTTCGAGCGTGTAGGTGTACCCGTCGCCGATGCCGTAGCGGAGCTTGATGATCTCGCGCTCGCGGTAGGTGAGGGTCTTGAGGACCTGCTCGATGCGGTTGCGAAGCATGTCGCTGGTGGCCGAGTCCGACGGGTTGCTCGCCGCCTCGTCTTCGATGAAGTCGCCGAAGTACGAGTCCTCGGACTCGCCGACGGGCCGGTCGAGGGAGATCGGGTGCCGGCTGATCTTCATCACGCGGCGGACCTCTTCGAGCGGCATCTTGGCCGACTCGGCGATCTCCTCCATCGTGGGCTCGCGGCCCAGCTCCTGGAGCAGGTTCTTCTGGATGTTCCGCAGCTTGGACATCGTCTCGATCATGTGCACCGGGATGCGGATGGTGCGGGCGTGGTCGGCGATGGCGCGGGTGATGGCCTGGCGGATCCACCACGTGGCGTAGGTCGAGAACTTGTAGCCGCGCTTGTACTCGTACTTGTCCACCGCGCGCATCAGGCCCGTGTTGCCTTCCTGGATGATGTCCAGGAACGACAGCCCGCGGTTGCGGTACTTCTTGGCGATGGAGACGACCAGGCGGAGGTTGCCGCCCGACAGGTCGCGCTTGGCCTGCTCGTAGTCGTCGAAGACGCAGCGGATGTCGCGGACCTGCTCCGCCAGCTCGCCCGGCTCGAGGACCACGAGGCTGCGCAGGCCCGAGAGCTCTTCGCGCATGACCATCACGTCCTCGGGGTCGTAGCGGTCGGGAAACTGCTTGGCGCTCTCGAGGTCGCGCAGGAGCTGGGCCATCTTCTTGGAGATGGATTCGAGCTTGCGCAGGTGCGGCTGGATGCGCGACGTCCGGAGGCAGCACTCCTCGATCAGCGTCGCCATCTTGCGGCGGCGGGTGACCATGCGGTCCTTGATCTCGGCGACGGACGCCTTGGCCATGCGCGGGTTGGCTTCGAGCTCTTCCCAGTCCGTGCGGTTGAGGTCGAGCAGCCGCTTGACCGTCTTGGTGTTGATCGGGATGCGCGCCGCGATGATCTCCTTGTGGTTGTCGATCGCGGTCGAGACCTTCATCGTCCGGTCGAAGGGCAGGTCGCCGTCATGGACCATCTCCAGTGTCTCGACCGACTGCCGCAGCGAGTAGTCGTTCTGCAGGACCTTGCGGCGGAAGATGTACCGCGTGGTCTCGATCTTCTTCGCGAGGCGGATTTCTTCGTCGCGCGTGAGCAGCGAGATCTCGCCCATCTGCGTGAGGTACATGCGGACGGGGTCGTCGATGCGCTTGCTGCCGCCCTCGTTGAGGGCCTTGGCGAGCTCTTCCTGGGCCTGCTCTTCGGTGAGCATGCCTTCTTCTTCGTCGCCGTCTTCCTTGTCGGACGACTCGCCGTCTTCGTCGGAGGGCGGGGCGTCGTCGGCGAGGTCGTCGACGTCGGGCTTGGCGCCCATGAGCGCGGCGTCGCCGTCGGCCAGCGGCGTGCCGGCGAAGCGCGGCGGGTGCGAATCCATGGGGATCTGGCCTGCGTCGACGAGCAGGATGTCGAGGCGCTGGAAGGTGATGAGCAGCTCGTCGAGCTTGTCGGGGTCGACGTAGCTGTCGGGCAGCAGCGCGATCATCTGGTCGAAGGTGATCATGCCGCGGCGCTGGCCGCAGGCGACGAGTTCCATGATGGCGGGATGGAGCGGGTCGAGGATCAAGGTTGTCTCTCTTGAGTCGGTGACAGTGTCAGTGTCAGTGGTCAGTGGTCAGTGGTGGTGATAAGTCGGCGGCGGGATGTTGGATCGTTTTCACACGACAGCGCGGGGGCATCTACTGCGGTTTGGACGAGACGCGGGCGATGCGCTTGGGCGACGCGGAGGTTTTGCAGTCCTCGATCAGGGCCTGGAGTTGGGCCAGCTTGTCGGGCGCTGCCGGTGATTCGCGGGGGTCGCCGGTGCGGGTCGTGTCTGAATCGTAGGCGGGGGTGTCCTCGGTTTCTTGCGGGATTGGGGGGGGAAATCCAGGGTTATGCGTGAGCTGTTGCCGGGCCTGTTCGCGTTGGCGTTGGACCTCGAAGTCCAACAGGTCGCCGGCGGACTTGACGAGGGTGTCGGTGCGGGCGTGGGGGTTGGGGTCTCCGTCGAGCAGGCGGGTCAGCTCGGTGTCGGCGCGGTGCAGGGCGTCGGCGAGGTCGGGTCGGCCCTCGGCGGCCAGGTCGGTGAGCAGGCCGGCCAGGGTGACGGCGTGTCCGCCGCACAGCGCGTCGAACAGCCGTTGGTAGAGCGCACGGTGCAGGGGCGTGACGAACTCGGCCGGGGCCACCGCCTCGTCGACGCTGCGGCCGCCGGGCAGGGCGTGGTGAAAGAGCTCGTTGTCGGTCACCAACGCCGCGATGACCCGCCTCTCCGCTCGCTCCAACCCTCTGAGCTTACCCCCGGAAATGGCGGAAGCAACGGCAGAATCGGCTTGATTTTCCTGGTTTAACGCGCCGTCCGAGAAACCCGCCCCCTCGGACTCCGAAAGGTACTGGGCGTACGCATCGTCCTCCGCCGCAGACACCCCAGATTCCCCGGTTTCCGGACCCGGCGTGTTCAACCCGTCGGCCGAGGGGTCGGAGTGGGGGGCCGGTTTGGGTGCCGGCGGTCGCGGGGCCTGCACCCGCCGGCGCGGCTGAAAGCTGCCCAGCAGCGACTCCACCGCCGGCACGCCCAGCCCCAGAAGCTCCGCCAGCCGCTGCACGATGAACGCCCGCCGCAGCGCCCCCGCCCGGGCCAGCCCAGCGTCCACCACCCGCCGCGCGAACGCCTCGGCCAGACGCTGCCGACCCGTCACCGTCTGCGCGTCGTCCAGCGACTCGGCCAGCCGGTCGAACTGCCACTGGAGCGCATCCTGCGCCGAGGTGATCACGTCGTTCCAACCGTCCAGGCCACGGTCTTGCAACAGCTCGTCCGGGTCCGCCCCGCCGGGGATCACCGCGAGGTATACGTCCAGCTCGGCCGTGAGGAACACCTCGATCGCACGGTCCGCGGCGCGTTGCCCGGCCTCGTCGCCGTCCATCACCAGCACGATCCGCTCGGCGAATCGCTTGAGCACCTTCGCGTGGTCGGCGGTGAGCGCGGTGCCCAAGGCCGCAACGACGTTGGTCGCGCCGTGCTGGTGGCACGCGATGACGTCGGTGTAACCCTCGACCATGACCGCGGTCTGCGAATCGATGATGGTTTTCTTCGCGAGGTGCAGGCCGTAGAGCGTGCCGGACTTGTGGAACACGGCCGACTCGGGCGAGTTGAGGTACTTGGGCTCGTCTTCTTCGCGCAGCTTCCGCCCGCCGAACGCAACAGGCCGGCCGAGTTGGTCACAGATCGGGAAGATGAGGCGGTGGCGGAGCAGGTCAAAGCAGTCGCCGGGGGCGACTGCGGGGTTCGGGGTACGGGGTTCGGGGCTTGGGGAAGAATCAGGATCGTTTTGCGGTTCCGGCTGTTCGCCCGAACCCTGAACCCTGTCCCCGGCACCCTCCGCGGCGGAACGCCGCGGCTTGATGAGCCCGGCGGACACAAACGCCTCCACGTCCCACCCCTTGTGCCCGACCATCGTCGCCAGGCCGTCCCAGCGGTCGGGGGCGACGCCGAGCTGGAAGCGCTCGATCATCTCGGCCGTGACGCCGCGGCGTTCGAGGTAGCCGCGTGCCTCGGCCCCGTGCTCGTCGTGCTGCAAAAGCCTGCGGTAGAACTCGAGCGTCTGCGCGTTCGCCTCGCTCAAGCGTTCCCGCAGCGACGGGCCCCGGTTTTCTTCCGATCCCGGGTCCCCGTTCCCCGCTTCCCGCTTCCACGGCGTCAGCTTGATCCCCGCGCGGTCCGCCAGGTACCGCAGCGCCTCGGGGAAGGTCATCTTGTGGTAGCGCATCACGAAATCGAACACCGACCCGCCGGCCCCGCACGCGAAACATTTGAATATCTGCTTGCTCGGGCTCACGTACATCGACGGCTTGCTGTCGTCGTGGAAGCAGCACAGCCCGACAAACTCCCGGCCCTTCGCCTTGATCGAGACGTGCTCGCCCACCACCTCGACAATGTCCGAGGCGGCGAGGACTTTGTCACGGTCCTGGTTGTCGCGGAAGGCCATGGGCGACTCGGGTCTTGGGTTTCGGGTTGCGGGGTTCGGGTCTCGGGGAAGACACGCGATACCGACCACAAAACCATAGGTCGGGCCACAGGCCGTCGATGAAGTTTCTTCCCCCGCGTCCGTGAAACGCGATCAACCGAGCCGATCCTTCAGCCCGGAACCCGACACCCGATCCCCGGTCCGGTCGTTTACGCCTCGTTCGGCTGGTACGCGTACTTGCGTTTGAGGGGCTTGGTGATCAGGCCGGACTTGATCGCCTTGGTCGAGGCCTTGACCCGTTTGATCGCGCCGTTTTCGTCCACGACGGTGAGGGTCTGGATGTTGGGCTTGAACTGCCGCTTGGTCTTGCCGGTGACCTTGGTACCGACGCCGCCGAGGTACTTCTTCTTGCCGCGGAGGGTGTAGGTGTTGCCGGTGGTGGTTCGCTTGCCGGTGAAGTCACAGACGCGGGGCATGGGGCACCTCAAAAAGCTCGGGGCGGGGTTTCGGACGTCGGCCGCGGGGTTTGCAGGCCCCGCTGCGTCGAGCCGCACAGTGTAGCCAGACCCCGGGGCCAAGGGCAAATCCGGGAAAATGACGCCGGCCCGGCCGGGCGCTCACGTTTCCGGCTCTGTATCCGGCATTTTGAAAGAGCCGGGAGTGTCAGCGACCGGTGGCCCCGTCTGATCTCACGGCGTCCGGGCCGGACGCGGCTCAAGATTCAGGTTCTCCAGCACCTTCTCCCCGCCCGGGCGGTTCTGCTGCCAGTACGGCTCGCGGCTGACGCCGGCCAGCGTCGCCTCGTACCCGTCGTCGCGGGAGATCGACACCACGCGGTGCGGGGCCGCCGCCTCGACCTGGAACGTGTACTCGGCCGACTCGCCCAAGCCCGCCCGCTCGATCGAGACCGTCCGCGTCAAGACCTTGACCTCCCCCAACGCGTCGCTGTGGACCGTACGGGTGTCCCGGGCCGTCGCCAGCGTCGCCGAGTCCCACGCGACGGGCACATGCCGCAACCGACTCACCGCCGCCGAGCGGTACAGCGCCACCGTGTGCCGCGCCCCGGGCTCCACGACCGGCCCCGCCAGGCCGCGCGCCCACAGAAACAATGCGTCCTCCGCGACAAATTTCTGCCGGCCGTCAAACTCGCGGTCCACGTCCGCCTCCTGCTCGAAGTAGCTCCGCGACTCGTGTGCGACCTTGTCCTTGAAAAACACCGCCTGCTGAAACACGTGGCCGCACCACTCCTGGCTCGTGAACGTCAGCTTGACCGGCACCCCGGCGGGCAGGCCGTGCGTCGCTTCGGTCGCGACGAACACCGAGGTCATCAGGTTGTAGTCGTACACACCCGTGGGGAAGTCTTCGACGAAGTTGAGCTTGACCACGCCGAACGCGTTGTTGCCGGCGCTGCCGGGGTCGTCGGCCTTGACGCGCGGCTCCCAGAGGAAGGGCTCTGTGACCGTGATCGCCACCGCGGTGCCTTGACGCTTCTCGCCGTAGCGCGGGTAGACCAGGTCGTACGACGCGAGTTCCGCCTTGCCGTCGCGCCATTGTTTGTCGAAGTCTTTGCCGTAGTCCGGCCCGACCCACTGACCGCACGCCGTCACCGAAACGAGAAGCAGCATCACGAACACGAACGCAGCACGGGGCATGGGCATCTCCTGAACAAAACGGCCAAACATCGACACACTCGCCGGATCATAGCGCCGTTCAATCCCCGAAGATGAGCAGCCACCCGAGCCCGAACACCGCGAGGTCGGCCCAGATGTGGCTGACCCAGCCGGCGTAGATGTTGCGGTACTTCGCGTACAGCGCCGACCACGTCACGCCGCCGATGAATACGCCCAGCGACCCGAGCGTGGTGATGCGCCAGTCGAAGTAGACGTCCAGCGCGAAGATGTGGTGCGCCGTGAAGAGCAACCCCGAGAGGACCACCGCCGCGACGACGCCCGCGGTCTTCACGCCCTGCGGCCCACGCGGCATGAGGTCCGCCAGCCGGGCGAAGGTGAACCACCGCCAGAAGTATTCCTCCAGCAGCGAGTTGACCGTGCACCAGTACGCCGCGCCCGCGAGGTAGAGCAACGGGTTGTCCAGGCTCATCGACGCGATCTTCTCGCGCATCGGCTCGAAATCGACCCACGCGTGCGCGAAGCCGAAGTAGGCGCCGAGGATGATGAGGAAGATCAACACGCCGGTGACGTGCGCCGCAAGCATCCCCCGGTTCGACCAGCGCGGCAGGCGGGGCTTCTGCTTTGCAATGAACATCAGCCAAAGCACCGGCACTGCGAGCATCCACAGCTTGGCGACGAAGAACAGCACCTTCGCCCACGTGTCCTCGGGGAAGGCGATCATCGCGAGGTACGCCCCCAGCGTCGGGATCGGCACGCTGACCAACAACGCGAGCACCGCGGCGCGGCATGAGGAGGTTTGCGTTCCGGGAGACGTGGCCATCAAAGGGTTGTACCCGCGCCGGCAGAGCGCCGCATCCGTGTGCAGCCCGTTGGAACGTGGTGACGGCGGCGCTTCCTACTCCCTCTCCCGGGCCGGGAGAGGGCCGGGGTGAGGGTCGAACCTCGCCATCATTTCAAATCTCTACGCCGTGGTTCCGCGCACGCCCCACCCTCCCTCGATCCCTCCTTGAAAGGGAGGGAAGGAAAAGGGAACCCGCGCGTCAGCCGGGAGCCGGCGGCTCCCGGTCCGGAACCGGCCCGGTTCCGGCTATCCGTGCAAGCAAGCACGGATGATTGTGGGGACGACAACGCCCCTCGGATTCACTTGTGAAAGAACGCCGTGTGCGCCTCTCGCGAGCCGGGCCGTGTCGGCCCGGTGTCCGGCATCCGGGCCGACACGGCCCGGCTCGCTTTGGACTCGCTGCGAAACAAACCCGGGGCGGGACCGTCGTCACGATCCGCAGGCCCCCGGCCGGCGTCGGCTTTCCAGCCCGCCGTCACCGCGCTTCGGATGGGACTCACTCGGGGGGTTCCGGCGGGAGACGGCGTGCAATCGGAATCCGTCCCGATTCACCCGCGTCCAAGGCCGCACGTCACTTCGTGATTAAGGAACTCAAGCCCTCACCCACCTGGCACCCACGCGGAGGCCACGCCCGTCTCTCGCTTCTACATTTTACCCGCGGGTCAAGACACCACGGCGAAGTACCGGGCCAAGCGTGCGCAGGAATACACCGTTTTGATTCAGACCCCACTCGATGCAAACGTAGCGGGTCGGGTGCCACGGTCGCTTGCGACCGTGTTCTTCCGTGCTTTCAAGCTTCGAGGCGCTGGTCAACAGCACGGTCGCAAGAGACCGTGGCACCCGGCGTGAATGGGTTTCGTTTGCTCAACCGAGCGCGTTGTTCGGCTACAGGACACTTTGGTCGGGCGGGGGTGCTTCGGCGTGGCCGGCCTGTTGGGCGTCGCGGACGTGGGTGACGAACCGGGCGATGAAGCGGTCGATGCGGGCGGGGCGGGCGATGACGGCGAAGGAGCGCACGCGGTGGCCGAAGTGCACCTCGAAGTTGGTGCGTCGGCAGACGGCGTACCAGGTCAGCACGGCGGCGAGGACGATCAGCAGCGCGGCGGCGATGACGCGGACGGCGGTCTCGTCGACGAGCATGAGCAGCGTGCCCGGCAGGCCGAGGACCACCGAGATCAGCGCGATGCGACCGACGGGCCAGACGCGGGCGACAACGAGGCGCTGGGTCTGTTCGTAGGGGATGCGCCACAGCCGGCTGGACGTGCCGCGCGACTCGAGGATGACCAGGGCGTCGTCGTCGAGCAGCAGGCCCTGGCGGACAGTCATCGCGGCGGTGGTGAGGTCGACGGGCATGGCAAATCCAAAACAGGAACGTCACGCGTAGGGTGGATCAGAAGTCGTCCAACGCCCCGATGACGACGGCGAAGGTGAAGAAGCACGCGATCAGTCCGGTGGTGATCAGGCCGACGACGAGCCACGCGGTGGTGCCGCCGCTGGTGACCTTGGCGTAGAGCGGGTTGGTGCCGCGGAGTCGGGCGTGCTTGACGGTCTGCCAGATGGCGAGCGCCCAGATGATCGGGCTGGCGATGATGAAGCAAGACATCAGCACCGCGAAGAGCATGCAGATGCCGGCGGTGTGGTCGGGCCGGGGGAGGGTGTGGTTGAACGCCTGGGGCCGGCCGATTTTCTGGAGCCCGCCGCGGTTGAGGAAGTCGGCGCTGTAGGTCTGGTCGCCGACGGGGACGGCGCAGAGGGAGCAGATGTAGCTGCCGGTGCCGGCGCAGGTCTCGACGGCTTTTTTGCCGGGGTGGAAGGCGCAGGTGACGTCCTCGGGCATGGCGACCTCGGGGCCCGCGGCGTCGGGGACGACGGGGTCGAAGTCGTACCAGGCGATCTTGCGTCCGCACCGCGGGCAGGCGCCCGGCCAGTCGGGCGGGTCTTCGAGCCAGTACCCACAGGCGAGGCAGCTCGCGTGGTAGAGCGGCTGCGAGCCGAAGGTCAGGGGCGGCGGGGCTTGGCTCACGGGCGAGCGGGTCCGGTGTCCGGGTTAAGGATCAAAGGCTGAGGGCTCAGGGGTCGAGCAGGATCACGCGCGTGCCGGCGACGTAGTCGTGGATGCCGCGTCGCTGCGGGGTGGCCAGGACAGTGATGATGTTGGCGATCCAATATAGAACGGCGATGCCGGCGAAGACGAGGTAGACGCCCAGCCCGGTCTCGGGGTCCATGAACGTCTCGCCGCCGATGACCAGCAGCAGGGGCATGAAGCCGCTGATGCCGAAGTAGAACAACCCGCGGACCAACGCCGTGCCGAAGCGGATGTCGCTGCCGTCCAGGTTGATGACTTTCATCTTGCCCGCCATCTTGCCGACGGTCTGGCCCTTGGCAGCGTGCATGAAGACGAAGTACGACGTGGCGATCAGGCTGACCGTCAGGTCGAGCGCCCCCGCGACGCGGACGCTGAACGCGTCCGGATTCATCATGACCCAGCTTTGATACACCTGGCCCACGACGCTGCTGGGGATCATCACGATGATGTAGTCCAGCAACGCGCAGCCGAGCCGGCGGAGCCAGCCGGGGGTTTCGATCTCGCCGCCGATGCTGTGCCCGGTGCGGAGCTGGTCCAGGAGTATCTGCTTGCCGCGGGCCGAGACACGCTTGCCCTGGAGGACCACGGTCTCGTCCTCGGGCACAAGCTCGTCGGTCACGTCACAGCGGACCATGTTCGGGGCGTCGGCGTCCGGAAGGTGTTCCATGGCAAGACTCGGCGTGGGGGCGAGCGGGTCAGTTGTCGAGCATGATCACGCGGGTGCCGGCGACGAAGTCGTGGATGGCGCGTTTGTCCGGCGTGGCCAGGACGGTGATGGCGTTGGCCAGGCCGTAGACCATGACGACCAGATCGAGGACGCCGTAGAGCACGGCGACGGCGGCGCCGCCGATCAGCAAGACCAGGCCCGAGATGCCCTGGATGCCGTTGAACATGAACGCGCGGAGCAGCGCGGTCTTGAAGTCGATGTCGCTGCCGTCGAGGTTGACGACCTTGATCTTGCCGGCCATCTTGCCCAGCGTCTGGCCGGTGCGGGCGTGCATCAGGGCGAAGTACATCATTGCGGCAATGGTGACGGCGACCTCGACGAGCCCGGTCAGCCTCACCTCCAGCTCGAAACTGGTGGCCGCGGCGACCGCCATGATGAACCCGGCCGCGAACGCCACGACAAACACGAGCAGGCCGTCGATCAGGGCGCAGCCGAACCGCCGCAGCGACCCGGGGGCCTCGATCTCGCCGCCGATGCTGTGCCCGGTGCGGAGCTGGTCCAACAGAATCTGCTTGCCGCGGGCCGAGACGCGCTTGCCCTGGAGGACGACGGTCTCGTCCTCGGGCACCAGCTCGTCGGTCACGTCACAGCGGACCATGTTCGGGGCGTCGGAATCCGGAAGGTGTTCCATGGGGGTCTCGGGGTTTGGCGAAGGGAAAGATCGCGCGGACAAGCCGGACGCGTTTTAGCGGAAGGGGCGACGGTCGTCTAGGAAAATGTCTCGGTCGGCGAGAGGTTTCACGGCGAGCGGACGACCAGCGCGACGTTGAGCACGGCCTGCTCGTCGGTGAGGTGTTCGGCTTCGGGGAGGTTGAAGCGGGCGCGGAAGTGGCGGGCGGCGTCGGCGAAGACGGCTTCGCGGGCGAGGGTGGAGAGCTCTTCGCGGCGCTGGGCAAGGTCCATGAGCAGGTCGCGCTCGTCGCGGGTCACGCGGGCGAGGATGCGCTGGCGGACGGCGGCGTCGGACCAGAAGACGTTGACGCGCTGGCCGGTGTCGAAGACGGCCTCGGGCAGGTCGGCGACGGCCTCGCGGACGACGACGGTGCCGGCGAGCAGGTCGCCCAGCCGGCGGCGGTGCGGGTCGAGCCAGGCGATCGTGCCGCCCAGGGCCATGGTGAACGGCAGGCTATCGACGGGCCGGAGGAGGTTGCGCAGGAGGATGTCGCCGGGTTCGAGGCGGGCGCCCGAGACGGTGGCGACGCGGAGGCCCAGGGCGCGTTTGCCGACGGTCTGGCCGGCGTACTTCCACTCCATGAGGGTGAAGTAGCCGAAGTCGATGAGCAGGAGGGTGACCAGCCACAGCGCGAGGCCGAACGACCCCAGGCCGGCGAGCGCGACGAGCGTGACGATGCGCAGGGCCAGGACAATGAGCTGGTCGAGCAGCCAGGCGAGGGCGCGGGTGGGCAACTCGGCCGGGCGGAGGTGGAACGTGACCAGCTCCGGGGTGTGGATCGCGAGGCGGGGGGTCAGGCCGGCTTCCATGCGGGCATGTTGGCGCGGCGGGCGGGGTGCGTCAAAATCCCGTCGTGGACCTCAACCAGTTCATCCGGATCAAGCGGCCGCGGTGGGAACGGCTGGCGTACCTGCTGGACCGCGTGGAGCAGCGCAGCCTGGGGGCGCTCGCGCCCGACGAGCTGGACGAGCTGTTTCGGCTGTACCGGCTTTCGGCGAGTGATTTGAACTGGGCGCAGACACAGACGGGCAACCCGGCGCTGATCGAGTACCTGGAGTCGACGGTGGCGCGGGCGTACAGCCTGCTGGCCCCGCCGGCGCGGGCGCGGCCGGTCCGGGCGTGGTGGCGGATCATGCGGCACCGGTTCCCCGCGGCGGTCCGGGCGGAGCGGCGGGTGTTCGCGTTGTCGGCGGCGATCTTCGTGCTGGGCGGGTTGTTCGGGGCGCTGGCGACGATCGCGGACCCGGACTTGTCGATGGTGTTCCTGCCGGCCGAGCACTTGACGGAGACGCCGTCGGAGCGCGTCGCGGATCTGGAAGAAGAAGAACGTAACGGCGGACGGGTGGACGGCGGGATGTTCACGATCTTTTCGAGCTTTCTGTTCACGCACAACATCCGCGTGTGCGTGTTCGCGTTCGGGCTGGGGCTGACGTTCGGCGTGGGGACCGCGGTGGTGCTGCTTTACAACGGGGCGATGCTGGGGTGCATCACGTGGCGGTATTTCGACGACGGGGTGGGCGAGTTCTTTGTCGCGTGGGTCGGGCCGCACGGGTCGATCGAGCTGCCGTGCGTGGTGTTCGCGGGGGCGGCGGGGTTCATTCTGGGCAGGGCGCAGTGGCGCAGCGCACGGACGCCGCTGTGGCAACGTTTGGCGGAACAGCGGCCGAAGCTGTTGGCGCTGGTGGTGGGCACTTCGACGTGGCTGGTGGTGGCGGGCGTGATCGAGGGCGGGTTCAGCCAGATCAACGAGCCGACGCTGCCGTACCCGCTGAAGATCGCGGTGGCGGGGCTGCTTTTCGCGATGCTGATGGGGTATTTGTTCGTGCTGCCGGTGGACGAGGCGGCGGGGCGCGACGCGGCGGGCGGCGGGCTCGAGATCGACGGCGGCGTCACACCAGTTGCCGCGCCTTGACGCTCATGTAGTGGTTGATAACGGCGAGGGAGAGCGTCTCGGCGTCGGCGTCGAGGACCTGCACGCCGGCCTTGATGAGTTGGCGGGTGCGCTCCCGGCGCTCCTGATCGAGCTCGCGTGCGGCAAGCACGCGCGCGATGGCGCCGCGCCCCGGCTCGACCACGCCCGAGGCGACGCGCTCGAACAGACGGTCCTGCAGCGACACGACCACGACCAAGTGCCGGCTGACCAGCACGGGCATCAGCTCGACCAGGTCGGCCGCGAGCTGCGGGTCGTTGAGGTCGGTGAGCAGGAACACGAGGCTGCGGTGCGTCTGGCGGGTGCGCAGCGCTTCGACGAGCGAGAGGTAGCTGGGGAAGACCGGCCGGCTGTCGAAGTCGGCGAGGGTGCGGAGGATCATCGGGCGGTTGGTCGTGCCCGGGCGGATGACGGTGTCGACGCGGTCGCGGAAGGTGACCAGCCCGACGCGGTCGCCCTGGTCATGGCCGGCGTGGGTGAGCAGGAGCGCTGCGTCGACGCAGCGGTCGAGCACGGTGCCGTTGCCGACGGGGTTGCCCATCATGCGTCCGCCGTCGACGCAGATCACGACGTCGCGGCTGCGTTCGACGCGGTACTGGTTGGTGAGCGGCTCGCCGGAGCGGGCGGTGGCCTTCCAGTTGATGTCGCGGTAGTCGTCGCCGGGCAGGTACTCGCGCATCTGGTCGAACTCGCGCCCGGCGCCGATGGTGCGCTGCTGGTGGAACCCGGCGGAGCGCAGCGCCCGGCTGCGGCGGAGCGTCTCGTAGGTGCGGATGCCCGAGAGGTTGGGGAACACGGTGACCGCCCCGCCGGCGTCGATCCGCCGGCGCGATGCGGCCAGCGAGAACGGCGCGGTGACGTCGGCCTCGAGCGGCGGCAGCACGAGCCGGCCGCGCCGCGTGGGCGTCGCTTCGACGGGGAAGACCACGCGCTGCCGCGGCGCGACGGCGGTGAGCCACTCGTTGCGGTCGGCGAACACGTCGGCGGGCCAGTCCTGACGCAGGTGCAGGTGCAGCGGGCGCGGGCCGGGGTTGTCGACGTGCAGCTCGAGCGCGGCGGATTGGCCGACCTGCGGCTGCCCGTGCCAGTGCCACGCCGCGCGGACCTCGCGCCGCCGGTGCATCCGCCCTTGCAACAGCACCGCCGCGACCACTACGACGTCCAGCACGAGCGCGACCAGCACCCACCGCCGATCCACCGCCGCCAGCGCGCAGCACACAAGCCCGACGCCCACCCACGCCAGCGCCCAGCGGGTCGGCACGGTCATCGCGGCACGTCGATCCCGTCGAGGACGTGGCGCAGCACGCCGGCCGCGTGCTCGCCGCTGACCTCGGCCTCGGCGGTGAGCACCAGGCGGTGGCCCAGCACCGGCTCGACCACCGCCACCACGTCGTCGGGCGAAACAAAGTCCCGCCCCGCCAGCAGCGCCCGCGCCTTGGCCGCCTTGAGCAGGTTCATCGACCCGCGCGGCCCGGCACCCATCTGCAGCAGCGCGTGCCCCCGCGTCGCGCGGGTGATCTTGAGCATGTAGTCCAACACGCCTGCCTCCACCCGCACCCCCGCCAACGCCGAACGCATCGCCAGCAGGTCCTCCACCCCCAACACCGGCTCGACGCGCCCGTCCAGCAAAGCCTCCGGCGGGTCGCCGCGGTCCACCGCCTGCAGCAGCGCCCGTTCGGCGTCCAGTGGCGGGTAGTCGATCTTGATCTTCATCAGGAAGCGGTCCTGCTGCGCCTCGGGCAGCGGGTACGTCCCCTCGAACTCGACGGGGTTCTGCGTCGCGAACACGGTGAACACCGGCGAGAGCTCGTGGCTGACGCCGTCGATGGTCGCGCGCTGCTCGCTCATGGCTTCGAGCAGCGCCGACTGCGTCTTGGCGGGCGTGCGGTTGATCTCGTCGGCGATGACGAAGTCGGTGAAGATCGGGCCCTGCCGCAGCTCGAACGCCTTGGTCTGCAGGTTGTAGGTGTTGGTGCCGATGATGTCGGCGGGCATCAGGTCGGGCGTGAACTGGATGCGTTTGCTCCGGCAGTTCAGCAGCGCCGCGATGGTGCGGACGGTGAGCGTCTTCGCGGTGCCCGGCACGCCTTCGAGCAGCGCGTGCCCGCCGCACAGCAGCGTGATGAGCGTCTGCTCGATGACTTTCGGCTGGCCGAGTACGACGCGGCTCACGCCTTTGAACAGCAGCTTGAGCTGGCTGCGTGCGTCGGGTCTGGGCTCGGCGGCGCCCGGCAGCGGTTCGGGACGCGGTTCCGGGGACGATTCGGGATCAGGCACGCGAAAGCTCCTGGGCGGTCGTGGCGGCGTCGTTGAGGATACGGGTCATGGTGGCGTCGCTCCAGCGGCCCTTGTCACGCACCGCGCGATCGGCGGCGACCGTGCCTTGCTGCCGGATCAGCCGGCGGACGCGGCGCGGCACCACCTCGCCGCACTCGGGGCAGCGGTCGCCCTTGGACCCCGACAGGTTGTAGCCGCAGCGCGGGCAGGTCGGGCGCACCGAGCGCGACATCCGCGCGGCCCGCTCGATCAACTCCAGTGCGCGTTTGGCCGGTTCGTCCTGGCGCGCCTGCAGCCGCGCCACGACTTCGGACGCATCGCACCGGCAGCCGTCGCCCAGCCGCGTGAGCAGCTCGGCGTAGGCGCGGGTGAACTTCTCCGAGTCGTTCCACGCGTTGTCGTACAGCCGGCCGAGCGTGTCTATCTGCTCCAGGCTCGACCGGGCGCGGCGCGTGCTGGGCTCGGGCGCCGCCGCGCGGCCCGCGGTGCTCCAGCGATAAAACAGCAGCCACACCGGGACCTGCAGAAGCAGCGGCACCAGCCCGAACCGCGCGAGGGTCTCGATCAGCGTGCCCGTGTGCCCCACGCCGTGCGCCCACTCGTCGAACACGACCGGCCCGTCGCCCGCCAACGCCAGCAGCCACGGCAGGTGGTCCAGCTCGCCGAGCTCGCGGTTCAGCGCCGGCGTGGGCGCGCCGACCAGGATGACCCGGCCTTGCCCGTGTTCGATCTGCCCGCCGTACGCCTCGCCGCCACGCATCAACACGGGGTCCCAGCCTTCGGGCGTGTCCTGCGTGAAGCGCATCGGTTCGCGCAGGCGGACGTCGGCCCAGCGGTCCGCGTCGTCTTCGTCGAGCCAGGTCGCTTCCACGACCCGCCCGGGCTGATCGTCGGGCGCGCCGCCTTTGCGTTGGTACGCCTCGACGGCGTCTTCGTCGAAATAGATGTCGGCGTCGGTCGGCTCGTCCACGCTCGCATCGCTGAAGCCCAGCTCGGTCATGACGCCGGTGCGGGTGCGCGTGAGTTGGATGAGCGTGTTGCCGCGCGCGACCCACTCGAGCACGTGCGCGGGCGGCAAGGCGTAGGGGTTGACGTCCTCGTCGTCGAGGAAGAGACCGTCCGCGTCGTCGGGACGACCGAGCACCTGGAGGAGCACGCCGGTCTGGGTCTCGGGCAGCCGCGGCCGGTCGAGGGTCTGCACGTCGATGCCGCGGGTCTGCAAGACGCGGTACAGCGCGGCCGTGCCGTAGGGGTCGAAGCGGTGCGTGGAGTACAGCGGGTTGGTCTCCCCGCCGCGCCCGGCCGAGATGGAAAGGCGCAGGAACGCCGCGGCGACCAGCACCATCGCGAGCACGATCAGCGTGCCGGTGAGGACCTGTTTCACGCGTGCCCCCCTTCCGCGGAGGTGCTTCCGCCTTCGCCGCCGTGTTCGCGCAGCAGGCCGTCGACGTCACGCCGGATGGTCGCGAAGGACGACGTGTCGGGTTGTTGTTGCCCGTACCACACGTCGTCGAAGACGGAGGTCAGCTGACGGAACGTCGCGCGGTGGGCGTCGGACCCGTTGAAGCCGTCGGCGTAGGTCCAGTTCGTGCGCTGCGGCCGAAACCGGATCGCGCCGCCGGCGTGCAAACCCGACAGCAGCGCGAGGTACATCGCGCGGAACGCCTGACGCAGGTCCTGCTCGCCGGCGAGTTGCCCGGCGTGGTCGGCCCAGGCCGCGCTGGAGGCCACGAGCGCATCGCCGGTGTCCAGCGCGCGGTCGAGCGTCTGCCGGTCGGGCGCGGCCTGCCCCACGGAGACCGCGTTCCACCGCACCCGCCCGATCAGCGCCCACACGATCAGCAGCACGCACACGATCAGCAGCACCCACCCCATCAGCTTGAACAACGAACCGATCTCGAACCACCCGCCGCCGCCCCCCCCGGTCGCGCCGCCGGACGGTGGCGTGGTTTGGCGGTCGCGCTCGAACAGCCACTCGAAGAAGTCCCCGACCGAGTCGGCCATCGCCTCGACGCGTTCTTCGAGCCAGGACATGTCGGTCTGCTGCCCGGGGTCGGCACGCTGTTGCCGGCGTTCCCAACGCGAGAACAACGGGTCGTTCATCACGTCGCGCAGTTGCGCGGCGGCTTCGTCGGCGTCTATACCGGGCGACTGCGCATCGCTCCCCGGCGCACCGAGAAGAAGCGCGATCGTCAACAACATGAAAAGCACGACGCGCCTCACGCCTCCGCCTCCAGCCGGGCCAGCCGCAGCGACAGGTCGCGCCCGTTGCGCTGCGAGACGAGCCGGTTCCACTCGAACACCGCCGCGACCGACCAGAAGAAGTCGAACAACACCCAGCCCAGGAACACCAGCGAGAACCACCACGCCGGGCCCGCGACGGCGAGTTCCCAGTCGGTCACGTCCATGCCCAACAGACTCGGCAAGACCAGGAACGCGACCATCGACTGCACCAGCACCAGGCTCAGCAGCCAGAGGAAAAACAGCAGGGTGGTCTTCGCCGCGTGGTGCCACAGCGCGCCGAGGTTCTGCCACACCAGGCCGACCAGCGCCCGCAGCGCCCGGCCGGCCGAGGGGTGCGTCGTGGTGAAGAGCGTCGGCGTCGCGAACGACGACAGATAAAACCCCAGGATGCCCGGCAGGATCAGGATGCCGCCCCACCCCATGACCGCGTGCGCGACCAGCCGTATGAGCAACACAGCCACGGCGCGCGGCGCGCTGACCGCGAGGTCCAGCCCGATGTCTTTCATGACGCGCGCCTGCAACGCCATCAGCCACGCCCACCGCCAGAGCATCGCGCCGGCGAGCAGCAGGCTCAGCGGCGCGAGGTCCCGCCGCGCCTGCGCGACGACCGCGTCGATCCACCACCACCCCGCCGCCAGCAGCGGCGTCACCGCGACGACGTACCACGCCGCCGCCCCCCCGCCGCGCGACCGCAGGTACGCCGACGCCAGGTCCAACGAACCAACCCCCCGGTCGGCACGCGGGTCGTACACCGGCGCCGCCGCGCTCAATAGCCCGCCCCCGGCACGGACATCTGCAACAGATCCACCAACGCCTCGCCGAACATCGCCAGCCCCAGCCACATCAGGTACGCCGACGGCGCCGACAACAACCCCAGCAGCACCCACGCCCCCACGCCCCGGCCGCTTTTGCCCTCGGCTTGACGCTGCTCGGCGAGGAACTGGGCCAAGCCTTCCTTTGAATAGTTCACCCCCTGGTGCCGCGTCGAGCACTCTTCACAGATCGCCCGGCGGGTCACGACGCAGACCCCGATCGCCGCACGGTCCGGGTGCCGGAAGCAGTGGCGTGCCAACGCGCTCATGACCCGGATTTTAGAGGATCGCCGGGCCACGGGGGTGTGCGCCTTTCTTTGAAAGAAACGCCTCGGAATGCCGCCGCGGCGCGTTGGCCGAATCAACCCCGCTCGGCTAACGTCCATGGGGTAATGGCCCCGCTCCGCGCCGCCCATCTTGCCGACCTGCCGAACGAAGGACCGGAACCGGGCCCCGGCCCGCACGACGCCAAACCCGGGGTTGTGTCGCTGCTGCGCGACGCCGTGTCCAAACGCGCGTCCGACCTGCACCTGGAACCCACCGCCCGGGGCTACGACGTCCGGCTGCGCGTGGACGGGATGCTCGACACGCTGGAACAGATCGATCACACCCAGGGCCGGGCCCGCGTCAACCGTTTGATGGTGCTCGCCAAGCTGCTGACCTACCGGCTGGACATCCCGCAGGAGGGGCGCTGCCGCGTCGTGCTTTCGGACGAAGACGCGTTGGAAGCGGCCCCATCGGAAAAGACAGAGATGCCCGCGGCGCTGGACCTGCGGGTCTCGGTGATGCCGACGAACCACGGCCTGCGCGCGGTGGTGCGGCTGCCCGCGGAGTTGATCCAGCCGCGCAACCTCAACGATCTGGGCATGCCGCCGGCGGTGTTGCGGGGTTTGCGATCGTTCGCCTCGGCCGACGCGGGGATGCTGCTGTTGTGCGGCCCGGCCGGTTCGGGCAAGACGACGACGACCTACGCGCTGCTCGAGCACCTCGTGCAGACCCACGCCGGCGTGAGCGTCGTCGCGCTCGAAGACCCGATCGAGCGCGACCTGCCGGGCGTGACGCAGGTGCAGGTCACGCCGTTCGGCGAGCTGACGTACGAACGCGCGCTGCGGAGCATGCTGCGACAAGACCCGCAGGTGCTGGCGCTGGGCGAGATCCGTGACGCGGCAACGGCGGCGGTGGCGGTGCAGGCGGCGCTGTCGGGGCACCGGCTGGTCTCGACGCTGCACGCGGGCGGCCCGGCGGGCGCGGTGGCGCGGCTGCTGGAGATGGGGCTCGAGCGTTACCAGGTCGCGGGGGCGCTGGTGGGCGTGGTGATGCTGCGGCTGGTGCGGCGTTGCGACGGAACCGGCGGGTACGCAGGAAGGATGCCGGTCGCGTCGTATGCACACATGGATCAGGCCGCGCGGGACGCGGTGCTGCGCGGCGGCGGCACGGACGCGCTCGACGAGGCGTTCCGCGCACAATCGACCTACGCGGACCTGCGCGACGTTGCCCAGGACCTGATCCGCGCCGGCGCGATGGATAAGCCCGAGTGGGTGCGTGTGTTCGGCGAGGAAGCCGAACCCAACCAGAGAAACGACCCGGGAGAGGACCTTGCGTAGCCATTCTGACTGGGCCGAAAAGGTCCGACCGATGAAACACGACCGAGCCGGGGGACCCCGCCGATGAACGACGACACCGGTGCGGCCGCGCTGCGCGACTTCCGTTACGAGGCCCAGGCGGCGGACGGACACCCGCTGTCGGGCACGCTGCGCGCGAAGGACGCCGACGACGCCCGCGCCGTGCTCGAACGCGCCGAGCTGCGCGTGCTCGAACTCGAGGAGCGACACGACGTGACGCCGCGCCCGCTGCGCGGCGACGACTTCTACGCGTTCAACCAGCAGCTCGCCCAGCTCACGGACGCGGGCCTGCCGGTGGAGTCGGGGCTGCGGCTGATCGCCGAGGACATGCGGCGCGGCCGGCTCGCGGCGTCGGTGCGCGCGGTGGCGGACGCGCTCGACGCCGGCGCGACGCTGCCTGAGGCGTTTGAGGCGAACCGGCAGTTATTCCCGCCGCTGTACGGCCGGCTCGTGGACGCGGGCATCCGGTCCAACCGGCTGTCGGGCGTGCTCCTGAACCTCAGCCGGCACATGGAGATGACGCGTCGGCTCCAGGCGGCGCTGTGGCGCGCGGGCGCGTACCCGCTGGTCGTGCTGGTCGTGCTCGTGGCGGTGCTGGGGTTCATCGGCGTGGTGATCATGCCGCAGTTCGGCGAGATGTACGACGACTTCGCCATGGAGCTCCCGACGCTGACCAGCGCGGCGCTGTCGCTTTCGACGTTTGCGCTGCCGCTGCTGATCGGGTTTGGCGTGCTGCTGGTGGGCGTTCCGCTGACCGTGTGGGTGTTGACGCGCATGGGCCTGGGCGGCGCGCTGCGCGACCACCTGTTGCTGCCGCTGCCGCTGGTGGGCCGGGCGGTGAACCGGAACCTGATGACGCGGTGGTGCGACCTGCTGCGGCTGGGCGTGAGCGCCGGGCTGGACCTGCCCACGGCGCTGGCGCTCGCGCGCGACGCCGTCGGCTCGGGGCCGGTGCGGCGGGACACGGCGCGGCTGATCGACACGCTCGAGGCGGGCAAGCCGCTGAACTGGGCGGGGCACCTCGAGATCATCCCCGCGACCGTGCCGGCGTCGATGGAATTGGCGTCGCAGCGGGCGGATTTGTCGGCGATGCTCGGCGACCTGGCCGCGATGTTCGAGCAGCAGGCCGAGATGCGACTCAACACGCTGCAGGTCTCGTTGGCGCCGTTCATGCTCATCATCGTGGGCGGGGTGGTGAGCACGGCGGTGATCGTGCTGTTCCTGCCGCTGGTCAAACTGATGTCGTCGTTGATGTGAGCGGGACGACTTTGTTTTTGTGAGTTCTTCCCGGGTCTGGAGCACACCGCCTTCGTGGAACCGTTCGTCGTCATCCCGGTCTTGTTCGTCGTGGCCGGCGTGATCGCGGTCGCGGCGTGGCAGTTGAAACACATCACGGTGTTCGGTTTGATCGCCCGGGCGTTCGACATCCTGATCTGGGCGGTCGTGGGCCTGGGCATGCTGGTGCTGTTGTCGGGGCTGTTCGCGTACACGGTGCCGTTCCTGCTGCTGTTTGCGCCGCCGGCGGCGCTGCTGTTCGTGTTGCTATTCGCACGGGCGTCGCGGAAGGCCCGGCAGCGGCGGGCGTCGACCGTCCTGGGCTACCTCGAGCAGGCGGTGCGGCTGAACCTGCCGTTGACGGCGATGCTGGATGTCGCGGCGCGCAGCGAGCGCGGCCGGGTGCGCCGCCGGCTCGAGCGCATCGCGGCCACGCTCACCGAGGGCGGCACGCTGGGCGAGGCGCTGGAGCGCGACGTCCCGGAGGTCGACTGGCGGACGCGGCGCACCATCGCCGCCGCCGAGGCGATGGGCCGGCTGCCCACCGTGCTGACCGGGCTTTACCGCCGGAACCTCAGCGGCCTGCGCGAGGCGTCGTCGACGCCGGTGATGGGCGGGGCGTACGGCATGGTGATGTGTTGCTTTGTGCTCACGGTGCTGGGGGCGATGAACCTGCTGATCTTCCCGCGGTTCATCGACATCTTCGACGATTTCGGCACGGCGCTGCCGTGGGTGACGCGCGTCACGTTCGAGTGGAGCGTCGGCGTGACATACGGGCTGATCGTCGTGGCGGTGGTCATGGTGGGGCTGGTGGCCGGCAGGGCGCTGCGGACGATCGGACGTTCCGAGCGCGAGGAGCCGGCGGGGCGACGCTTCTTTGACCGTTGGGCGTGGCGGCTGCCGTGGCTGGGCGGGGTGGTGCGGTCGCGGGCGTGGCGCGAGGCGTTCCAGATGACGGCGGAGGGGCTGCGCGCCGGACGCGGGTTGCCCGACGCGCTGCGCGGCGCGGCGACCGCGGGCGGCAACGCCGTGGCGCAGCGACGACTCACCCACCTAGCGGCCGCGGTCGAGCGGGGCGAACCGGTGGGCGCGGCCGCGGGCGCGGCGAGGCTGGGCCGGCTCGAGCGCGGCATCCTGAGCAGCGCGTCGCTCACGCCGGACCTGGTCCGGGCGTTCGAGTTCCTGTCGCGGTATCACGCCGGCCGGTTCAGCCGTGCGGTGCTGTTGATGCGGGCTGCGGCGCTGCCGGTGGTAACACTGGCGCTGGCCGTGGTCGTGGGATGGATCGCGGTCAGCCTGATGATGCCGTTGGCGACGCTCATCGAGTCGCTCGTGCCGGCGTGGGAGGTGATGTGATGAAAACCCACGCGAAAACGCGCCGGGATTCACGCCGCCGCGGCGCGGTGGTGTTCGACTCGTTCGTGGGGCTCGTACTGATCACGGCGATGGTCACGGCACTGGCGACCACGGCCGGTCAGCAGCGCCGGGTCGCCGGACGGCTCGCCGCGGAGCGCGAGGCGTTGCGCGTTCTTGAAGCGGCCGCCGCGGCGATGGAGCTTGGCGGCGACATCGCGGAGTCGGGTGTGACGATTGAAACGGTCGATGCGCGCTGGTGCCGGCTTTCGTTGTCGTACGCCGGCGGCACGGCGGAGTTGTTCGTGGGGCTGCCGGAAGGAGGGCTGCCGTGACGCGCCGATCCGGGACGACGTTGATGGAGGTGCTGGTGGCCGTAAGCGTGTTCGCGGTGGTGATCGCGTTGACGAGCCGGCTGTACCTGGGCTCGGTGTCGGTGCAGGGTGCGGCCGACCGCGCGGCGTGGTCGACGATCCACGTCGAGACCGCGCTGCGCCGCCTCAGGGCCGACGTGTGGAACGCCGCCGAACTGCGGATCACGGGCGAGGGCGCGCTCAAGGTCGTGCGCGGCGACGGCGCGGCGGTCACGTACGGCGTCCACGCGACGTGGACCGCCGACGGCGCGGATGACGACACGTTCGGCACGCCGGCGCTGCGCCGCACAGTGGCGACCGAAAGCGATGCGGGCGATGCGGACGACGCCGTGACCGAGATGCCGCTGCCCGAGGTGCTGCGGTTCGAGGCGGTTGACGCGGGCACGGTCCGGGTCTTGATGGACGACGCCGCGGTCACACTCGTGAGCGAGTTGCGCCGGCTGCGACGCACATCGACAGGAGGTGCGCGGTGACCGGAGCGTGTGGAAAACACCACCGGGGCGTGGCGTCGGTGGTCGCAATACTCGCGCTGGGCCTGCTCGGAGTCGCGGCGCTGTCGTTGACGTCGATGTTCCGCCTGGATGTCCGGCGGACGCACGACCTGCGGGACGAAACACAGTTGACACAACTGCTCCGCGCCGGCGCGGACGCCGCCCACGAACGCCTGAACGCGCCCGACCATAACATGCCACCAGACGAATCGTGGGACGTACCTCTGCCCGGAGCGCTCGCGGATTCGGCGACGCTTACGGTCACGTTGACGCCGGATGAGAAGGCCCCGGACACCCGCGCGGCGATCATCACGGCCACACTGGGCGACGCCGAAGCCGAGCAGCGCGTGGTTTGGCAACGTGACGGCAACGCCGGATGGGCCGTGACGAGCGCGGAGTTGTACCGGACACATTGAGATCGTCCGGTCGGCGCTGAGAGGTACCTCGGACTTCAATCCGTGACGAGCGCTAGAGACCGCGAAGCACAGAAATTGAAGTCACGCGAGTAAACGTCCGTGGCACCCGGCAGACCGCGACCTCCGGACTTCCCAAGCGTTCAGATCGTCATCGTCGCCGACACGGGCAGGTCGACGGGCACGAACGTGGACGCGACGCCGGAGTCGGTGAGTTCGTGCCGGATTGCGCCGATGCGTTCGCCCGCGCCGACGGCGCCGGTCACGCCTGGGATGATCACGCCAAACGACAGCGACGGGCACCACAAACGCGGCGGGCTCGCGTGCGGCAGCGACGCGAGGTTGTGCAGGTGCCCCGAGCAAACCAGCCGGACTTTCGGGTTTCGCAACATTTCGAGGATTCTTGACCGTCCAGGCGGATCGACCGGCCAGTAGCGCAGGTTGCTCCGTTTGTCCTCATGCACATCAACGAGCACGGCCAGGTCCAGCGGCATGTGCGTGAACACCACACAGCGCTCGCAGTCCGCAATCTGTTGCGCTAACCACGCCTCTTGCTCGCGCTCGGCGTCGAAGCCGCTGTTGACGATCTGGCTGTTGATGCCCAGAACCGTCCAGCTTTCGAAGTCGCGGCGGAACCATCCGGGGCCGAAGGTTTGTTGCCAGTGTTCGTAGCGGGTCGGCGTGAGCGGGTCGTGTTCGATGCCCGGCTTGTTGCCGACGTCGTGGTTGCCGGGGACGACGAACGTGGTTGGCTCGAGCGCATCGACTAGCGCCTTGCCGTACGCGACCTGCTGCGGTTGGCAGGGCGCATCGTCGCAGAGGTCGCCGGAGATGACGACCAGGTCGGGCGCTTGCTGCTTCACGAACTCGACGAGGGCCGCGCAGCGCTGATCGTCTTGCTCGGGCATTCGGCCCAGGTGCAGGTCGGAGAGTTGGAGGACGGTGGGCATGTTGGCTTTCGGGCGAACAGTGGGCACCCTCCCCCGGCCCCTCCCAAAGGGAGGGGAGATCCGGTTCCCCTCCCTTTGGGAGGGGTTAGGGGAGGGTTCAGGTTAAATCGCAAATTGCAGCAGTTATCGTCCACTCTTCCACACCGGGTCGTGGTGCGACTCGGCGGCCGAGGCGAACCATCGCGTGAGCGTCATCTTCTGTCGGGTGTAGAAGTGGACGCCTTCGGTGCCCTGGATGTGCAGGTCGCCGAAGAAGGACTGGTTCCACCCGGTGAAGGGCAGCCAGGCCATGGGCGCGGGCACGCCGACGTTGACGCCGATCATGCCGGCGTTGAAGCGGCGCTTGAACTCGCGCGCCGCGTGGCCGCTCTGGGTAAAGATGGACGCGCCGTTGCCGTACGGGCAGCGCTGGCCGACCGCGATGGCTTCTTCCAGGTCGTCGGTGCGCACGACGGACAGCACCGGGCCAAAGATCTCGTCCTTCCACAGCGACATGTCGGGCGTGACCTGGTCCACGACGCAGGGCCCGAGCAGGAACGCGTCGCCGGCTTCAACCTCCCGGCCGTCGAGCGCGACATCGGCGCCTTCGTTCTTGGCGGTGTCCAAATAGCCGGCCACGCGGTCACGGTGCGCCGCGTTGATCAATGGCCCCATGTCGGCGGCGTCGTTGCCGTCCGTGGGCGCGGTGTCGATGGTGCGGCCGTGCGAGACCAGTCGCTCGATGAGCGCGTCGCCGACGCCCCCCGCCGCAAGCGCGACGCTGCCGGCCATGCACCGCTGCCCCGCGCAGCCGAACGCCGAGGCCGCGAGCGCCTTGACCGCCTGGTCCAGGTCGGCGTCGGGCATGATGATCAGGTGGTTCTTCGCGCCGCCGGCCGACTGCACGCGCTTGCCGTGCGCGGTCGCGGTGGTGTAAACGTACTTCGCGATCGCGGTCGAGCCGACGAAGGACACGGCGTTGACGCCTTCGTGCGTCAGCAGCGCATCGACCATGTCCTTGCCGCCGTGTACGAGGTTGAACACACCGTCGGGGACGCCCGATTCCACGAGCAGCTCGCCGAGGCGCACCGCGGACAGCGGGACCTTCTCGCTGGGCTTGAGGATGAACGTGTTGCCGCAGATCAGCGCGATGGGGAACATCCACAGCGGCACCATGTGCGGGAAGTTGTACGGCGTGATCCCGACGCACACGCCCACGGGGTGCCGGTTCGTCTCGCCGTCCACGCCGTTGGCGAGCTGCGGGAACGTGTCGCCGGCCAAGAGCGCCGGTACCGAGCACGCGTACTCGACCATCTCCAAACCGCGCTGGACCTCGGCCCGGGCCTCGGCGTGGGTTTTGCCGTGCTCGCGCGTGACGAGGCGCGCCAGTTCGTCGTAGTGGGCGACGATCTTTTCGCGGAACGCGAACATCACCCGGGCGCGTTCCACCGCGGGCGTCTCGGCCCAGCCCGGCAGCGCGGCCTGCGCGGCGCGGACCGCGGCGTCCGCTTCCTCGGCACCGGTTAAGGCGACGCGCGCGAGCACCGTGCCTTTGGAGGGGTTGAAGACGTCGCCGTGCTGCGCCGCGTCCACGACCGACCATCGGCCGCCGATCAGTTGCGGCACACGGAGTTCAGAACCGGACGCGGAGGCGGTGAGGGTCATGACGTTGGGCCTAATTGATGTGGGCAGGCAAGTTCCATCAGAGCCGGGAGCGTGAGCGACCGGTCAGCACCACGGGGTTCGGCCGGTCGCTGACGCTCCCGGCTCTGAAACAAACGAAGACACGGCCGAATACCCAGGCCAAACAAAACACTGGCGTGCCGAATCCCGACCCGCTAAGTTACGGAATGTTGCCTGTCTTGGAAACCCACGCCCCCGGCCTCAGTCAGCACGCCGAACGGGCTTGACGACCTACCGAACCGCACCTCCCCTACCCCATCCGACGACGGAGTCTGTCCCCATGCCCCGAAATGTCCGCGGTGCCCTGATCCAGACGGCCCTGTGTGAGCCGGCCACGTCGCCGGTCGAGAAGATCAAGCAGGCGATGATCGACAAGCACGTCGAACTCATCGCCCAGGCCGCCGACCAAGGCGCGCAGGTCTGCTGCCTCCAAGAGCTTTTCTACGGCCCGTACTTCTGTGCCGAGCAGGACACCAAGTGGTACTCGCTCACCGAGCCGATCCCCGACGGCCCGACCACGCAACTCATGATGGACTTGGCCAAAAAGCACAAGATGGTCATGGTCGTGCCGATGTACGAGGAAGCGATGACGGGCGTGTACTACAACACCGCCGCCGTCATCGACGCCGACGGCACGTACCTGGGCAAGTTCCGCAAGATCCACATCCCGCACTGCAACCCCGGGTTCTGGGAGAAGTTCTACTTCCGCCCGGGCAATCTCGGGTACCCCGTGTTCGACACGCGTGTCGGCAAGGTCGGCGTGTACATCTGCTACGACCGGCACTTCCCCGACGGCGCACGCTGCCTCGGGTTGGGCGGCGCCGAGATGGTGT
>JAUIGU010000021.1 GCA_030432595.1 Phycisphaerae bacterium | reverse complement strand
GTGGGCATGTGCATGAATGGAAATCCTCAATAGAAAACGCGTGGCGGAAACGGTGCGGCGATCGTGGCGTAAACACCGCCCGGGGATCAAAGATACATCAATCGATGGTGTCGGTGGCGCGCAGGCGTTCCACATAGGCGTCGCTGAGGCCGTGGTGCTCGGCGCCGCGGGTGATCGCCGCGAGGTATTTCTTGGACGGCGGCTGGGGGTCGTTGTACCCGCGGACGGCGAAGTACGTCACGGCATCGACGGTGCGCCCGTCGGACTGCCGCGCGTCGATCCGGCCGCGCACGTACATGCCTTCCGCGACGGCTTCGTACCGGTCGAGCGCCCGCAAGTCGTCGGCGGTGACTTCGTAAACCACGCCCTCGACCGACTGTTCGGGGTCGGGCTCGATGGACGCGACGCCGCCCCGCCAGTCGCCGCCGGAATGGATCGGGAACGTGAGCGCATACCCCCCGACGACCGCGGTGGCCAGCGGGCGCGACCCCGGGCAGCGGCGTCGCATCTGAACCGGGTCGAGGTTCGAGCCGTACGCGAAATACAGGTCGTGGCCGGTCTGCGTCGGCATCGCGGCATCGTACCGCCGCGGCGGGCGGGCCCGGTGCATCGCGTTCGGTGCATCGGCCGTTGGCGTATGATCCGACCTTGATCCCGCCGCGCGAATCGCGGCGGGCGTCGTGAACCCCAGGAAACCCGATCCATGAAGTTTGCTTGCCCCGCCGTTTTTGCCGTTGTCTGGTCCGCCGTTTTTGCGTTCGCCGTGGTCGGCCCCGCCCGGTCGCAGGACGACATGTCTGGCGAATCCACCGCGAGCGAAGTCGCCGCCGTGGCGGTTGAGGAAGCGCAGGCCCCGGCCGACGCGTACGCGGACGGCGCCGACGCCGAGGGTTTCGAGGACTTCAACGCGCGGGTCAGTTACGCGTTGGGCGCGAACATCGGCGCGGGGATGGCGCAGGAGTTCGAGAAGATCGGGTTCCCGTTGGACCTGGATGCGTTCGTCGAGGCGTTCCGCGCGTCGGCAAACGGGGAGGATGCGCGGCTGACGACCCAGCAGGTCGAGGGCACGCTGCTGGACTTCCAGCGGCAGATGCAGGTCGCGCAGTTCGAGCGGATGCAGAAGGAGGCCGAGGAGAACACGCTCGCCGCGGAGGCGTTCTTCGAGCAGAACAAAGACGCCGAGGGCGTGCAGACCACCGAGTCGGGCCTGCAATACGCCGTCACCAAGGCCGGCGACGGCCCGACGCCCGGACCGGAGGACACGGTGTTGATCCACTACGAAGGCCGGCTGCTGGACGGCACCGTGTTCGATTCATCGATGGCCGACGGCGGCGAGCCCGTGCCGTTCCCGGTGAACCACCCGTACATCATCGAGGGGTTCCGCGAAGGGTTGCAGCTCCTGCCGGTCGGGTCGGAGGGCACGTTGTTTATCCCGGGGGGCCTGGCGTACGGCATGTCACCGCGCGAGGACGGCGAGATCGGGCTCAACGAGATGCTGATTTTCGACATCAAGGTTCTTGAGTTGGTCGAAGACGACGCCCAGGCGGACGCCGCGGCCGGCGAAACGTCCGACGCCGCGGAAGTAGTCGAGGCCGAAGCCGAGGCCGCCGTCGACGACCGCGAACCGTTGGCCGACTGAGTCGGCGTCGCCGCGCCCTGACGCACCCCGCACGGAGCTTCACGATGCGTGAGTTGACCCTCCCGGCCCCGCTGGTCCTGCTGCCCGGCCTGGGCGCGGACGGCCGTGTGTTCACCCGCCAGCAAGACGCGTTCGGGTCGCAGGTCGTGCTGCCCGAATGGATCGAGCCGGAGCGCAACGAGGCGTTGCACCAGTACGCACGGCGGTGGGGGGAGCAGATCGCGCCGCAACTTCCGGAGACGTGGTTCCTCGGCGGGGTGTCGCTGGGCGGGATGCTCGCGCTGGAGATGGCGCGGTTCATTGAGCCGAAACCGCAGGCGGTGTTTCTGATTGCGTCGGCGCGCGACGCGTCGGCGATCTCGTCGGGCGCACGGCTGCTGGGCGACCTGACCAAGGGCGTGCCCGCGCCGGTGTTGCGTCAGCTCTGCCGGTTGACGGCGGTGCCGTTCGTCAAGGCCAACGGGGGTGACGACGACCTGATCCGCACGTTCATCGCGATGACCAAAGACGACGATCCGGTCCGGCTGAAGTGGGCGATGGACACCGCCGTCGACTGGGACGGGCCCGGGGCCGACGAGTCCGGGCTGCCGCCGGTGTTCCAGATCCACGGCCGCAAGGACTGGATGATCCGCTGCGTCCCCGAGCACTGCGACGAGGTCATCCCCGACGGGCGGCATCTGATCCACTACACGCATTCACGCACGGTCAACCGCTGGATGTTCGACCACATCATGGCGCTGACGCCGGGCGTGTCGATGGATCACCCGGCCATCGAAGACCCGGACCGCACGGCCGCGCGGCGCAAAGCGCTGAGCGTTTGAGCGTCGTGTGAACTCAAGACCGCGAGAGCCACTCGTCTTCGAGCGGTTCGAGTTCGGTCCGCAGGGCCGCGCGTTCGTCCTGCAGCGCTTTCATTTTGTCGCCGTCGGTGAAGACCGCGGGGTCGTTCATCGAGAAGTCGATTTCGGTGAGGCGTTCTTCGATCTCGGCGATGCGGGTCTCGAGCTTGCGCTGCGAGAGGTTTGAGCGGGGTTTGTTTTTGTTTGGTTTTCCACCTTGTTGCGACTTGGGCTTCGCGTTCGCCAAGGGTTTCTTTTCTTTGTTGGCGTTTGTTTTTTTGTCCTGCGTTTCTTGCGCTTGCTGCTTGTCCTGCGTTTTCTGCTGCTGCGCTAGCCAGTCGCTGTACGTGCCCAGGAACAGTTCGGCGTTCCCGTGGCCGTCGAACACGATGAGCTGATCGACCAGGTGGTCCAGCAACATGCGGTCGTGGGTGATGAGGATGAGCGTGCCTTCGGCACCCGCGTTGTTGCCGGCGGCGGTGGAGTACTTCTTGCTGGCGGTGGTGTAGCGGCGCAGCGCTTCTTCCAGGCGCTCGGCGCTGGGGATGTCGAGGTGGTTGGTGGGTTCGTCGAGCACGAGCAGGTTGTGCCCGACGCACATGAGCCCGGCCAGGACGGCGCGGGCGCGTTCGCCGCCGGAGAGCACGTTGAGCGCCTTGTCCTGCTCGTCGCCACGGAAGAGGAACGCGCCGGCGAGGTCGCGGGCTTCCTGCTCGGTGTCGCTGGGGACGAACCGGCGGAGATACTGCACGACGGTCTGCGAGCGGTCGAGGTCTTCGTGGGTCTGCTTGAAGTGGCCGACATCGACCTGGGCGCCGAGCTTGGCGGCCCCGGACGTGGGTTCCTGTTCACCCAGAAGGCAGCGGATGAGGGTGGACTTGCCCGCGCCGTTGGGGCCGATGACGCCGAGCTTTTCGCCGCGTTTGAGGTTGACGGAGAGGCCTTTGAACAGCGGCTTGTTTTCGTACTCCTTGCCGAGGTCGTCGGCGACGACGACGTTGTCGCCGCTGCGTTTCTTGGGCGAGAAGTCGAGCTTCATCGCGTCCAGTTCCATCGGCGGCTCGAGGGCGTGGTCGCGGAGGTAGCGGTTGAGTTTTGTTTCGCGGCCGCGGGCCTGTTTCGCGCGTTGGCCGGCGCGGAACTTTTCGATGAATTGTTTCTCGCTCTTGATCTTGGTTTGCTGTTTCTCAAACGCCCGGCGTTGCTCCTCGATGCGTTCGGCGCGGAGCGTGCGGAACTTCTCGTAGTTCCCGGGGTATTCGACCATGACGCCGTCTTCGAGCTCGTAGATCTTCGAGACGACGCGGTCGAGCAGCCAGCGGTCGTGCGAGATGATGAGCACCGCCCCCCGGAAGTTGCGTAAAAACTCTTCCAGCCATTGGCGACCCGCGATGTCGAGGTGGTTCGTGGGTTCGTCGAGCAGCAGGATGTCCGGCTCGGCGAGGAGGAGCTTGGCGAGCGCGAGTCGGCCGCGTTGCCCGCCCGAGAGGTCTTTGCATTTGACGTTGAAGAAGGGGTCTTCGAGGCCCAGGCCGTGCAGGGTTTCTTCGATCTTGTGATCGACCGCGTAGCCGCCGGCCGAGGCGATCTGTTCTTCGAGCGCGGCGTACCGCTTCATGCAGCGGTCGAGCTCGTCCTCGTTTTCGTAGACCTCGGGCTCGCCCATGCGGTGGGAGAGTTGTTCGAGTTCGTCGTGCAGCGCGGCGAGGGCGGCGAAGGCGTGGCCGGCCTCGTCGCGGAGCGTGCGCTCGGGGTGGAGGTCGTGGTCCTGGTGGAGGTAGCCGGCGGTGGCGGTCTTGGCGATCTGGATCTGGCCGGCGTCGGGTTTAAAGGTCGGGAGCTTGGCGTGGGCGGCCTGTTCGGGCGTGAGCGACTGGGCCGCGATCATCTTGAGCAGGGTGGACTTGCCGCAGCCGTTGCGGCCGACGAGTCCGACGTGTTGCCCGGCGTCGAGGGTGAGGTTGACGCCGTCGAGGACGACGCGGTCGCCGTAGGCGAAGGTGAGGTTGGCGACGGATAGGAGGGCCATGACGTCTGGGGGAGGCGGCGAAAGCGATTTGGGGTCGGGCGCTTGAACGTGGGGTCGCCCAGTCTACGGCGTGTTGTAGTTTTGGAGGCGGACGGGGAGCGAACGAGCCGCGCGCGGGGGCGCGGGATTCGGAGGCGGTGCCTGCCACCGGGAGACGACGTTGTACCGGCGGAACCTGATCTTCATTGTCGCGCACGGCCTGCGGAGTGACGCGCTGGCCGACGAGGGCCGGTGGCCGCTGTCGACGCCGAACCTCAAGGCACTGACCACGCGCGGGCTGCGTCTGGTGTTGCAGTCGTGCTGCACGACGGACCCGGGCGGGGCGGTGTCGCTGTGGACGGGGTTGCACGCGCGGCAGCACGGGGTGCTGCGCGAGGGGCAGCCGATGCCGACGCTGGACGATGCGCTGCCGGCCTGGTTGAAGGCGGGCGGGTACCACACCGCGGGCGTGGGGGCGTTGGCGGGGGTCGGGCACCTGTTTGACGAGGTCGTGCCGGTGGGCTCGGTGGCGGACATGGAGCCGGCGGGCTGTCGGTACCTGGAGACGGCGGCGCAGCGCGGGCACGTCCCGATGCTGGTGGGGCAGCGTCGGCAGCGTCTGAGGAAGGGGCCGTTCCAGCCCGACCGCCTGATGATCGAGCCGGCCCACGACGTGGACGGGTTCATCACCGAGCAGGCGTGGGGCTTGCTGAAGCGGATGCCGAGCGACCGGCCGTGGGCGCTGTTCGTGTCATACACCGGCCCGGGCAACGAGCTGCCGCCGCCGACGATGTACGACGAACTGGTCGAGCCCGGTCAACTGCACGGCATGTTTTCGCCGGTCGCGATGGCGGGGCTCGACGCGGTGGGCGAGCCGGCGTACCCGCGCTACCTGCTGCAGAACCTGGACAGCGCGGCGATCGCGCGGCTGCGGGCGGACTACCTGGGGCGGGTGGCGCTGGTGGATCACGGCGTGGGCCGGATGCTCGAAGGCTTGCGCGACCGTGCGGATGCGCACCGGTCGTGGACCATGGTGGTGTCCGACCGCGGGGTGTTGCTGGGTGAGAACGGGTTGGTTGGTCACCGCTCGGCGTTGTCGCCGGCGCTGGACGTGCCGCTGGTGCTTTCGCCGCCGCCGGGGGGGAAGGTGGATCGGCAGGATGTCGTGGAGGGGCTTTTCGGGACGGCCGACGTGGCGCCGACCGCGGCCGCGCTGGCCGGGGTGGATGCGCCGCCGGGGCTGGCGGGCCGGTCGTTGCTGCCGCTGCTGGCGGGGCAGGACCTGCTGGTGGCCGGGGGTTCGTTGTGCGAGTTTGCCGACCGGGTGGTGCTGGAGACGGCGTCGCACAAGGTGGTGTTTTCGGTGCCGAGCGGCGAGCCGCGGGCGCTCTTTGACCTGCTGCACGACCCGGACGAACGCCGCAACCTGATCGGGAGCACCGCGGCGTCGAACGTGCTCGACGCGTTGCGTGCGCAGCTCGGCGAGGTGTTGCTGCCGCTCAGGGCGGATAGACGGGTTTGACTTCCACGTCGCCGCGGTAGCGCTCCCGGGCGTGGGCGTCTTCGGTGCGGAGTTGTTCGTATTCCGCTCGGCTGACCCGGCGGGTCTTTCCGTTGTTGTCGGTGACGGTGTACGAACACGACGGCCCGACGATCATGACGAGAAAAACCAAGAGGTGCAGCCGACGCATCCGCGGATTCTACACCGCTGGTTCGCCGCGTTGCCCGACCCATGGCGCGGTGGTACGTTGACGCTTTGCGCTGCGGACAGCACGGGCCGGTGATGTCGGCCCGGAACGCGGCGCGGCCGAAGCACGGAACCCGCAATGTTTGAGCACGTCCAACCCGCGCCGCCCGACGCGATCCTCGGCTTGACCGAGGCCTACAAGGCCGACCCGCGCCCGGGGAAGATCAACCTCGCGGTCGGGGTTTACAAAGACCAGGACGGCACGACGCCCGTGCTCAAAGCGGTCAAGGCCGCCGAGAAGGCGCTGCTAGCAGCCGAGTCGACCAAGAGCTATTTCCCGATCGACGGCCCCGCCGCGTACGGCCGCGCGGTCCGCGCGCTGCTTTTCGGTGACGCCGACCCGCGCGTTGATGACGGCCGGGCCCGCACGGCCGCCACGCCCGGCGGCACCGGCGGGCTGCGCGTGGTGGCCGACTACCTCCACGTCAACCACCCCGACGCGACGCTGTGGCTGACCCGGCCGACCTGGGCGAACCACCCGCACATCTTTGCCGCCGCGGGCGTGACGACGCAGGCGTTCCCGTACCTCGACGCGTCCGGCTTTGCGCTGGATTTCGATGCGATGCTCGCGGCGCTGCGCGAGGTCATGGCCGGCGACGTCGTGCTGCTGCACGGCTGTTGCCACAACCCCACGGGCGTGGACCCGGACATTGAGCAGTGGCAACAGATCGGCGACGTGCTCGCCGAACGCGGGGCGGTGCCGCTGATGGACTTCGCGTACCAGGGCTTCGGCGTGGGGATCGAGGAGGACGCGGCCGGGCTGCGAGCCGTGGCCGAACGTTGCGACGAAGTGTTGATCTGCTCGAGTTTCAGCAAGAACTTCGGGCTCTACAACGAGCGGGTCGGGGCGTTGACGGTCGTCGCCGGTTCGCCCGACGCCGCGGCCGCCGTGATGACCCGCGTTAAACAGAGCATCCGCCGCAACTACTCCAATCCGCCGGCCCACGGGCTGTCGGTCGTGCAGACCGTGCTCGCCGACGAGACGCTCACGAAACAATGGACCGACGAACTGTCCGCGATGCGGCAGCGCATCCACGCCATGCGCGGCGCGCTGAAAACCGGCCTGGACGAACGCGGCGTCCGGCTCGCCCCCACGGGCAACGGGTTCATCACCGCGCAGCGCGGGATGTTCACTATGTCCGGCCTGTCCGCCCCAGCCGTTCAGACGCTCCGCGACGACCACGGCATCTACGTCGTCGGCGACGGCCGGATCAACGTCGCGGGGATCACGCCGGGGAACGTCGCGAAGCTCTGCGACGCGATTGCGGCGGTGGCCTAAGGCACTCGACGCGGTGAACCGCGTCGCTACACTTTCCACGCATGCACGAGAACATCCCCGGTCTGCTTTCGGAATTAAACGAGCGCGTCGCGTCGATCGGCGAGGCGTTGCGTTATCCGCAGCGCAAGGCCGAGCACGACGACCTCAAGGCCCAGATGAACGCGCCGGACTTCTGGAACGACCCCGACGCGGCGAACAAGGTCGTGGCGCGGATGAAGGGCGTGGGGCGGATCATCGAGCCGTTCGAAGCGCTTCAGCAGAAGATCGAAGATGCGCAATTGCTCTGGGAGATGGCCGACGACGCCGACGACGATCAGAGTCGAAAAGAAGTCGACGCGCAGATCGACCCGTTGGGGGCGGAACTGGATAAGCTCGAAGTGACGTCGCTGTTGTCGGGGAAGTACGACGACCGCAACTGTTACGTGACGATCCAGAGCGGGGCGGGGGGGACCGAGGCCGACGACTGGGCCGAGATGCTGATGCGGATGTATCTGTATTACTGCGAAAAGCAGGGCTGGTCGATCAGCGAGGTGTCCAAGACGCACGGCACGGAGGCGGGCATCAAGGAGGTCACGCTGTATATCGAGGGGCCGTTGGCGTACGGGTACCTCTCGGCCGAGCGGGGGACGCACCGTTTGGCGCGGGTGTCGCCGTTCAACGCCGAGGGCAAGCGTCAGACGAGTTTCGCGACGGTGGACGTGACGCCCGAGTTCGACGACGACGGCGGGCTGGAGATCGACGACAACGATTTGGAGATCACGGCGTTCGCGCGGTCGTCCGGGCCGGGCGGGCAGAACGTGAACAAGGTCGCGTCGGCGGTGCGGATCGTGCACGGGCCGACGAACATCATGGTGGTCTGCTCGGTGTTCCGCGATCAGGGGCAGAACAAGCGCAAGGCGATGGATATTCTGCGCGGCAAGCTCGAACTGCTCGAGGAGGAGAAGCGGCAGGCCGAGATGGATGCCGCGACCGGCGGCAAGGTCGACCGTGGCTGGGGGTCGCAGATTCGCAGCTACGTGTTCTACGACAACCGGGTGAAGGACCACCGTACTGGCCACGAAAAGGGCAACCCGCAGGCGGTGATGGACGGCGATCTGCACGGGTTCGTCGAGGCGGAGCTGCGCCGCCGGGCGAAGCAGGCGGTCTGAGCCGCGCGGCCGGGGCGACGCCGGCGTCCCGTCGGCCGCCACGACAAATCTCAACCGACGCGGCGTTATCGGCCGATGTCCGGAGTGTCCCGCGTGGGTCGCCTGCGGCGTTGGTGTGCGCAGGCGACGCGCTTGGTTGAACCGCTTTGACTCATGGCCGAAGAGCTTGAACCCATCGAGCAAGAGGACGCGCCGCCGGACGTTGAGGAGGGCGAGGTTGTCGCCGAGGTCGAGTCCGCATCCGCCGCCGCAGGCCTGGAGGAGGGTGGTGAGGGTGTTGGGGATGCCGTCGTGGCCGCGAAGCGCCGCCCGAAGCTGGACGAGATCGCGTGGACACAGTTGTGGCAGGTGCCCGCGCTGTTGTTGGGATTGGGTGTGTTCGCTCTGGGGCTGTTCTTCATTGCGCCGCGCCACGCACCGCCGCCTTACGGCGATGTGTTGGACGAGGTCGATGCCCTGATCCGGACCGAGTCGGCGGAAGAGTTGGAGCAAGCCCGCGAAAAGCTCGACGTGGTGCAAGGCGGATTCGAGTCTTACCCGCCGGAGGATGCGGTCCGCGGTCGGTACTGGCAATACGCCGGCGACCTGAACTACCTCGACCTGAAGCAGAGCTACGAGACGCCCGTCCGCACGGAGAACACGGACAAGAACCGGCAACGCATCCTCGAGTACTACGGCAAGGCCGAGGACTTCGGGCGGACGCTCGACGACCGTTCGTTGCGTTGGTCGGCGTTGACGCTGGTCGAGTTGGGTCGGCCGGACGAGGCACTGGCGTACATCGACCGCCTCGACCCGCTCAAGCCGAAACACCGCTACGGCATCGTGCGCGACCTGATCGAGCGCGAGATCGCCGACCCCGCGCCGGACCCCGCGGCGATCGAAACGCTGCTCGCCAAGTTCCACGAGGAGCTGGCTCGCGAAACCGACGCCCAGGCCCGGCTCGACGAGCGCGAGTGGGCGGTGGCGTTCAAGGCCCGGCAGTACCTCGACGTGGAGGACCCCCGCCGGGCGATCGACTTCCTGAACGTCGAGACGCAGCGCCTGCGGGCCGCCGGCCGGGACGACGTGCCCGAACTGCTCGCGCTGCTGGCCGAGGCGCACCGGCGCGACGGCACGCACGAAGAGGCCCGCCGGCTGTTCCTTCAGGCCCAGCGCATGGTCCCGTCCGGGCACCCGCTCAACGCCATGATCCTCATCGGGCTGGGCGACATCGAGATGTCCAACGGCGGCGAGGGCTACTTCGACCGGGCCCACGCGCTCTACGAGCAGGTCGAACGCGGCTACCCGGCCAGCGACCTGGTCATCGACGCGATGATCGGGCAGGCGAACATCGAGAGCCAACTGGACCGTCACGGCGAGGCGGTCGACCACTACCGCGAGGCGGTTCTTCGCCTGCTCGAACAGACCGAGCCCTGGGACGACCGCCGCACCGAGGTCATCGAGCAGGTCGCCGCCCACGTCGAACGCGCCCGAGAGCAGGACCGCTTCGCCGACGCGTTGGACCTGTTGACGGTGAGCGCGCCGCTGTACGACGACGACCTGCCGCCGGCGATCATGATCGAGTTCGCCCAGACGCACGAGGCCATCGCCGAGCAGCGCATGGACGACGGTGATGCGCTGGACCCGCTGACCTGGACCGGGTCGGGCGACCCGCCGGTGCAGGCGCGGCGGCTGGCGTACCAGGAGGCGGCGACGCACTTCGGACGCTCGGCCGAGTACTTCCTCCGCCACGCGCGCGAGGTGATCGAGACCGACGACGCCAGCCACGGCGGCTCGCTGTGGGCGGCGGCCCGCAACTTCGACCGCGCCCAGCTCTGGGACGACGCGATCAAGACCTACGACGAGTTCATCCGCGTCCGTGCCCAGGACGGTCAGCACCTCCGGGCCCAGCACCGTCTCGCGGCGGCGTACCAGGCCGACCGGCAGTACGACGTCGCCATCGACCTCTTCGAAAACCTGATCGAAGAGCACGGCACCAGCCAGTGGGCCTACGCGTCACTGGTCCCGTTGGCGCGGAGCTACGTCGCGGTCGAACGCCCGGCCGAGGCGATCCGCACGCTGCGTCGGGTCCTGGAGAACCACCCGGCGGTCACTCCGGACTCGGACACGTACCGCGACGCGTTGATCGACCTGGCCCGGACGTACTACCTCATGGGCGACGACGAGCCGGCGATGTACGTCAAGGCCATCGAGCGCCTCACCGAAGCCGTCGAACGCTACGGCGACACCCGGCAGGGCCCCGAACTGCACTACATGCTCGGGGACGCCCAGCGACGCTCCGTGGCCGAACTCGACCGGCAACTCGGCCTGTCGATCCCGCAGCGCCAACGCCGAGAGCTCGAAACCGAGCGCGACCGCCGGCTGATCGAGGCGGAGAAACACTTCGGCCTCGCCCGCGGCGCGCTCGAAGCCCGGCACGAACTCGCGCTGTCGCCGCTGGAGCGACTCTACCGCCGCAATGCCTGGTTCTACGAGGCGGACAGCCCGTTCCTGCGTGGCGACTACCCCACCGCGATCGACAAATACCGCGAAGCGGCCGAGCGCTGGCAGGGCCAGCCCGCGTCGCTGGTCGCCTGGGTGCAGATCGTCAACGCCTACTGCGAGTTGGAGAACTACGCCGCCGCCCGCAGCGCCAACAACAAGGCGATGCTCCTGCTGGAACGCATGGAGGACGACGCGTTCAACCGCCCCGAGATCCCTATGACCCGCCAGCACTGGCAGGACTGGCTGCGGTGGACCTCAGAACTCGACCTGTTCGAGCGGCAGACCGCGTCGGCCGACTGACGCCGCTGTGGTTCACCCTCAGCCGGACGGCTCGTTTTAGTGAGCCGGTCCTCACCCGCAAAAATGCACGCCGATTCCGGGCCCCGCCGATAACCCTTGTGGTTCCGGTGCGCACGCCCTGAACCCCGTTCCCCGCACCCTGTACCCCGACCCGCCATGGACCTCGGCCTGATCTTCGGCTTCATCGGCACCTGGGCCCTGGTCCTGGTCGCGATGCTCATGGGCGGCAAGGTGGGCATCTATGTCGATGTTCCCTCGGTCATCATGGTGTTCGGGGGGTCGATCACGGTCGTGCTGTTCTGCTACCCGATGGGCTACGTCAAGGGCATCGCCAAGATCGCGATGAAGGCGGTGTTCTGGAAGTCCCAGCCGATGGACAAGCTCATCGAGGACATGGTCAAGTTCGCCGAGATCGCCCGGCGCGACGGCATCCTCTCGCTCGAAGCCCAATGCAAGGAGATCGAAGACCCCTTCGTCGTGCAGGGCATCCAGATGGCGGTGGACGGCACGGACCCCGAACTCATCGAGGCGGTCCTGCTCAACGACCTGGACAACGTCGTCGAGCGCCACGAAGTCGGAAAGGGCATGTTCGACGCCATGACCAAGTACGCCCCGGCGATCGGCATGATCGGCACGCTCGTGGGCCTGGTCGCCATGCTCGCCGACCTGTCCGACCCCAGCGCCATCGGCGCGGGCCTCGCGGTCGCGCTGCTGACCACGCTCTACGGCGCGATGGTCGCGAACATCCTCACCGGGCCGTTGTCCGACCGGCTCGCGCGACGCTCCGCCGAGGAGCTGCTCTACAAGACGATCATCGTGAAGGGCGTTATGAGCATCCAGTCCGGCGACAACCCCCGCGTCGTCGAGCAGAAGCTCCGCACCTTCCTGCCCCCGTCGCAGCGCCCCGCGACGGAAGAAGAGGCGGCATAGGAGTGATGAATGATGATTGATGAGAGATGATTTCAGGCGCTCAAGCCCGAACACGGTCACGACACGGAGTGTCTTCAATCATCATTCATCTCTCATCATTCATCAATCAGCACCATGGCCGACAAATGCAAATGCCCGCCCGCCGGTGCCCCCGAGTGGATGACGACCTACGGCGACATGATGACGCTGCTGCTGTGCTTCTTCGTGCTCATCGTGTCCTTCAGTGAAGTCAAAAAGGAAGAGCAGTTCCAGGCGGTCGTCGAGCACATCAAGCAGGCGTTCGGCATGATGGGCGGCGGCGGGAAGATCCCCATCACCGACGACCCGACCATGTCGCTCATCAAGCGCCTCGACGCGATGCGGCTCAAACAGGAGAAACAGCCCAACCGCAGCAACACCAAAGACCCCGGGCAGAAGGGGCGGGAAGCGAAAGTCACCAAGATCCGCGAGGGCATGGTTGTCGGCACCGGCGGGCGTATCCACTTCGAGCCGGGGTCGGCCGTGCTCTCCGAGCCGGTCAAGCAGGCCGTCCGCGAGTTGGTCGCCAGCGCGAAGATCAAGGGCACCGAAAACATCCTCGAGCTGCGCGGCCACGCGTCGGCGCTCGAGCTGCCCGAGGGCGGCAACGGCGAGTTCGAGGACGTCTGGGAGCTGAGCTTCGCCCGCGCCCGGGCGCTGCAAGAATTCATGATCACCGCCGAGCCCGCGGGGCTGGGCATGAACCCCGAACGCTTCCGCGTCTCCGCCAACGGGGCCCGCGAGCCGCTGGACAGCCGGGCCTACACGACGGCCGAGGAGCAGCTCAACCGCCGCGTCGAGGTCCTGGTCAGCGAGACCCTGGTCACCGAGATGCAGACGCCGGGCACGGAGTGACGCCGTTTCCCGGGGTTCAGGGGTCAGAGATCGGGGGGTCGGCCGGGCCATCAGGGCCGCAGTGGCGAAGCGGTGGTCATGTCGTGGTTCCGAGGGGGCCAAATCTCATGTCGGCCTGACGGGCTGCCGATAACGCAAGGGGGCTGGTGCGCAAAGATTGCCGGCGACCGAACTCTGATCCCTGATCCACCATGGCCGACGACGACGCAAAAACACCCGAGGGCCCGGAAGAGGAAGGCAAGAAGGGCGGACTGCCCCTGGTGCCGATCATCATCGTCGCGGCGGTGATGCTGATCGAGGCGGTGGTGATCGCGGGCGTGTTCCTCATGGCCGGCGGCCCCAGCGAGGTCAAGGCCGAGGGCAACCTCGAAGACGAGCTCGCCCAGCTCGAGCAGCCGGTGACGGTGCTGGTGGTCGCGGACAAGTTCCAGAACACCAAGAGCGGGCAGAACTTCCTCTACGACACCGAGATCTACGCGACGGTCAAGTCCGGTCAGAAGGACCACGCCGAGGGCATGATCGAGGCCCGCCGGGCCGAAGTGCTCAGCGAGGTGATGGTGATCTTCCGCCGCGCCGAGCCCGCGCACCTGCACGAGCCGGCGTTGTCGACGCTGACGCGCCAGGTCCGCGAGGTGCTGCAGCGCAAGTTCGGCACGACCGAGGACGGCGAGAACCTGCTCCAGGACGTGATCATCGGCAAGTGCACCGAGTTCGCGTCCGACTACTGACCACTGATCCCTCCCCCAAGGCTCACGGATGAGCGACGCCAACAAACAATCCCTCGCCGACGACATCGTCGCCCAGGCCCTCGCCGAGGCGCAGGCCGAGCTGACCGCCATGGCCGGCGATGTCGACGGTGTCGAAGTCAACGGTGAAGCCCGCCGCGGGCTCGAATTGCTCGGCGATGTTGATCTGGACGTCACCATCGAGCTCGGGCGGACGGAGATGATCGTCGAGGATGTGCTCAAGCTCGGGTCGGGGAGCGTCGTGGAACTGGACAAGCTCGCGGGCGACCCGGTGGACGTGTTCGTCAACGGCCGGCGGGTGGCGCGCGGCGAGGTGCTGGTGCTCAACGACAACTTCTGCATCCGCGTTAGCGAGGTCGTGTCGGACCTGGAAGAGCAGGCCGAGGAGGCCGGGCTCGAGCAGCAGAACGCCGACGGCGGCGGGGCGGTGCCGGAGACGAGCGACGAGGACGCCGAGGCGATCGCCCAGGCGGCGCTGGACGCGATGCAGTAGCGCGCGGGCGGTGGTTTGAACGCTGGGGCGGAAGGGTGACGGGGCGGGGGGCGGACAGAGGCGCGGCGGAGCCGGGCCTGAACCAAGTCGCAGGCCAGGAGGGCCGACGCGTTGTTAGGCGGGACACGGACCAAAGCATTCTTGCGGGCCACACGCCAAGTCGCGGCGTGTGCGGTCGCCTTGGGCATGATCTGGGCGTGGGCCGGCGCAGCGGGGGCGCAGGACGATCAGACCGCCGAACGCCTGACCGAAATGGCCCGCAAGTTCGCGGGCGACGGCGCGGATTCCGTGGACGCGACCCCCGGCAACGCCGTGCCCGGGGTGGCGGTCTCGCCGGTCGAACACACGCCGTTGGGCGGCGCGCCCAAGGAACGGCCGGCCGGCCCGAACGACGCGCTCGGCAAGGCGGAGGGCGGAGAACCGGGCCTGGTCGCGGACGCTGTGTCTGAACCGCGCGGCGGGTCGTGGGGCGGGTCGGGTGCGCTGGCGACGCTCAGCGCCCTGGGCGTGGTGATCGGGCTGATCTTCCTGTTCCGCTGGGGCGTCGCCAAGGTCTCCGGCACGCCGATCGCGACGGCCAGCGCCGCGGTCGAAGTGTTGAGCCGGTCTTCCGTCGCGCCGCGCAGCCACGTGCTGCTGCTGCGGATCGGCCCGCGCGTGCTCGTGGTCGGCGAGTCGTCCGGGGGGTTGCGCACGCTCAGCGAGGTCACGGACGAGCAAGAGGTCGCGAACCTGCTCCAGGCCGTCGAGAGCGCCAAGCCACAGAGCATCGCCGGCGGGTTCGGCACGCTCCTGGGCCGGTTCAACCGCCAGTACGACGCCGACGGCACGGACGCCCAGGGCGCGACGCCGATCGATCGGCTGGCCGAGGGCCGCGACCTCAGTGAAGCGCCCGTCGACCGCGCCCGCGACAGCCTGGCCTCGCTGTCCGCCCGCCTCAAGCTGCGCAGCAGCAGGGAGGGGGCGTCGTCGTGAGTCGTGCGGGCCTCTTGATCCTCGTTTTGGCTTTGTCGTGTCTGCTTTGTCCGGTCGCGGCGTTCGGACAGGCCACGCAGACCAACGACACCAGCGTCATGACCCCGTTGTCGGCGCTCGAAGCCACCGGGCAGGTCGTGCTTATGCAGAGCGAGGGCGCGGGCGACGGCGTCGGCCGGCTGGACACCACGCTGTCGATCGTACTGTTGCTGACGGTGCTCTCGCTGGCGCCGGCGATCCTCGTGATGTGCACGAGTTTCACGCGGATCGTCGTGGTGCTCGCGCTCCTGCGTCAGGCGATGGGCACGCAGGCGCTGCCGCCGTCGCAGGTCATCGTCGGGTTGTCGCTGTTCCTGACCTTCATGGTGATGGCCCCGACGTTCGGGCGGATCAACGACGAGGCGCTCCAGCCCTACAACCGCGGCGACATCACCCAGCTCCAGGCGTGGAGCAACGCCAAGCAACCGCTGCGCGACTTCATGTTCGACCAGATCGAGTACACCGGCAACTGGGACTCGGTGTACATGCTGCTGGACTACCGCGGCGTGGACATCTCCGAGCCGGAGAACCTGACCCGGGCGGACGTGGACATGCTAACGCTGGTGCCGGCGTTCGTGCTCAGCGAGCTGAAGGTCGCGTTCCTGATGGGGTTCCGGATCTATCTGCCGTTCCTGGTGATCGACATGGTGGTCAGCTCGGTGCTGATCTCGATGGGCATGCTGATGCTGCCGCCGGTGTTTATCTCGTTGCCGTTCAAGCTGCTGCTGTTCGTGCTGGTGGACGGGTGGGATCTGGTGGCGGGGTCGCTGTTGCGGTCGTTCTGGGTGGCGACAGGCGTGGGGTGAGTGGTATCGACTTGGACGGGTCGCTTAAGTGACCCGTCCGGGTGAAGGAGTGTTTGAATGAGCATCGACCAGGCGAGCGACCTCATCCGCGAGATGCTGATCCTGATGATGTCGATCAGCGCCCCGATCCTGCTGGCGGCGCTGGTTGTGGGTCTGTCGATCAGCATCCTCCAGGCGGTGACGCAGGTGCAGGAGCAGACGCTGACGTTCGTGCCGAAGATCCTCGCGATGGCGGGCGTCACCGCGCTGGCGGCGCCGTGGCTCTTGCAGATGACCATGGAGTTCTCGGCGCGGATGTTCGGGGGAGGCTGAACATTGCCGATTGAGGATTGCCGAATGCCGAACTAAGACACGGCGGTCGAAACTTCCTTCACTCGGCAATTGGCAATCCTCGGTCGCACTTTCCTTATGCCCGACCTCTCGCCCATCCTCGTCCACCTCGTGCCGTGGCTGATGGTGTTGTTCCGGCTGTCGGGTTTGTTCCTGTTTACGCCGGTGCTGGGCAGTGCGACGATCCCTCGTTACGTCAAGGCGTTGCTGGTGGCGGGCTTGTCGTGTGCGGTGTATGTCGCGTTGATCGCGCCGGGGACGCCCAGCGCGGCGCACCTTCGGCCGTTTGTCGGCGCGGAGCTTTCGATGTGGTCCCTGATCCCGCTGGCGGCGCTCGAGCTGCTCGTGGGTTACGTGATCGGGTACGGGGTGACGCTGCCGATCATCGGACTCCAGGCCGGCGGCGACATCATCAACCAGCAGATGGGCCTGAGCGCCGGCGCGGCGTTCAACCCCGAGCTCGGCGACCAGACCGGCCCGATCGGGCAAGCGCTGTTCATGCTGGGCATCGCGATCTTCCTGATCATGGACGGCCACATCGCGGTGATGGGCGTGCTGCTGGACAGCTTTAACCACGTGCCGATCGCCGGGCTGACCAACTTCGACACGGTCGGCGCAGTCATCCTCGGGCTGCTGGCGACGATGATGGACCTGCTGATCAAGGTCGCGGCGCCGATCCTGACGCTGCTGTTCCTCGAGTCGGTGGCGATGGGGTTCGTCGCCCGGACGGTGCCGCAGATGAACATCCTGAGCGTCGGGTTCGTGGTGCGGATCCTGATGAGCACGGGCCTGCTGGTGCTGACCGTGGCCGGCGTGGCTGCCGCGACGCGGGGGGAGATGTTCGAGGCGGTGAAACAAATCAAGTGGCTGCTGGGCGGGTGACGATCAATGCCCGGTGAGCGCGGCTTTCGTGCGCTCGCCGGTGGCAGGACGCCGCCGATCTTTCCTCTCACCTCCCCGGGTCGGCCCGCTTTGGCCGCGGACGTTCGGGCGGGAGCGGCGCCAGGATGGCCGAGAGCAGCGGGCAAGAACGCACAGAATCCGCGTCCACACGCCGCCGCCAGCAGGCCCGGCAGGACGGCCAGGTCGCGCGCAGCCAGGACCTCAGCGCCGCCGCGTCCCTGGCCGCCGCGATGGTGCTGCTGTGGGTGTTCCGCCACCACATCTACTTAGGTCTGCTGGGGGCGATGCGGACGCTGCTGGGTTTCGAGTTCACCGCGAACCCGACGCGCATCGACGACCTCATGGAGCTGACCAGCTACACCGGCATCCTCTCGGGCCGGGTGCTAGGGCCGATCCTCGTGGGGCTGATGCTCGCGGCGCTGGTGGCGTCGCTGGGGCAGGTCGGTTTTTTGCTTACGGGCAAACCGCTGATCCCCAAGTTCAGCAAGCTCAACCCGTTGTCGGGCGCGAAGAACCTCGTGAACCTGCGGGCGGGGATGCGCTTTGTGCAGTCGATGGGCAAGCTGATCGTGGTCATCGGCGTGAGCTACCTGATGATCTACCAGTCGCTGCCGGACATTCTTTCGATGCCCGGGCTCACCGCGGCACAGGCGATGGGTTTGGGCGCGTGGGTGGTGTTCAAGCTGGCGGTCGTGCTGTCGGTGCTGCTGATCGTGCTGGCGATCGCGGACTTCGCCTACCAGCGCTGGCAGCAGGAGCAGGACATGAAGATGACCAAGGAAGAGGTCCGCCGAGAGATGAAGGACATGGACGGCGACCCGCTGGTCAAGCAGCGCCGCGCCCGCGTCGCCCGGCAGCTCGCGATGCAGCGCGTCGCCGCCGCGATCCCCAAGGCCGACGTCATCGTCACCAACCCGACGCACTACGCCGTCGCCCTGCAGTACGACACGAACACGATGCGGGCGCCCAAGGTCGTCGCCAAGGGCGCGGACTTCATGGCCCTGCGCATCCGCCAGCTCGCCGCGATCCACGGCGTCCCGCTGATCGAACGCAAACCGCTTGCCCGCGCCCTTTACGCCGGCGTCGAGGTCGGCCAGGAAGTCCCGCCGGAACACTACGCCGCGGTCGCGGAGATCCTTGCGTATGTGTACCGGCTGAGCGGGCGGAAAGCAGGTTGAAACCACCGATAAACACGGATGAACACAGACGAGATGAGGCAGGAAAACCCATGAAATGACCTGAAAGACTACAGGCATTCCGGATTCCATTTCGTGGTGTTTTTCTTTTAATGCCTTCTTTTCGTTTCTTCATCTGAGTCCATCGGCGTTCATCGGTGGTTCCGTTTTCTGATCATGGCTCAAGCTCCGAATCAATCCGTGCTCCCCGCCTGGCTGACGGTGTTCGACCGTTACAAGCCGTTGCTGGTGCCGGTGGCGGTGATCGGGATGATCGCGGTGATCGTCGTGCCGCTGCCGCCGGTGATCATGGACCTGCTGATCGCGGCGAACATCGCGATCGCGTCGCTGATCCTGATGACGACGATCTTCGTGAAGTCGCCGTTGGAGTTCTCGGTGTTCCCGTCGGTGCTGCTGGGCACGACGCTGCTGCGGCTGGTGCTGAACATCGCCACCACGCGGCTGATCCTTTCCAACGAGGCGGACAGCGCCGCGGAGGCGACGGCGTCGGCGGGCAAGGTGATCGAAGCGTTTGCCGAGTTCGTGTCCGGCTCGTCGGTGGTGGTGGGCGTGATCCTGTTCCTGATCCTGATCATCGTGCAGTTCGTGGTGATCACCAAGGGTGCGACGCGTATCTCCGAGGTGGCGGCGCGGTTCACGCTCGACGGCATGCCCGGCAAGCAGATGGCCATCGACGCCGACCTCAACGCCGGGCTCATCGACGAGCAGACCGCCCGGAAGCGCCGCGAGGAGATCGGCCGCGAGGCCGACTTCTACGGGGCCATGGACGGTGCCGCCAAGTTCGTGCGCGGCGACGCCATCGCGGGCATCATCATCACGCTGGTCAACATCGTCGGCGGGTTCGCGGTGGGGGTGGCGATGAACGGCATGCCCGTCGGCGAGGCCGTCGACGTTTACACCCGTTTGACCATCGGCGACGGCCTGGTGTCGCAGCTCCCCGCGTTCGTCATCTCCATCGCCGCGGCGCTCATCGTTACGCGTTCGGGCAGCCGGGAAGACCTCGGGCTCGAGCTGGCCGGCCAGCTCGCGTCGCGCAGCGCGGCGCTGTGGATCACGGCGGGCTTCCTCGCGGCGATGTCGGTCACCGGCCTGCCGACGATCCCGATGCTTGCGTTGGGGTTAATCGTCGGCGTGGTCGCGTGGAGCGCGGGCCGGCACGAAAAGCAGGCGAAACACGTCGAGGCTAAGACGGCCAAGGAAGAAACCAAGCCCGACCCCGCACCCATCGAGCAGGCGCTGCACGTCGACACCATGGAGCTCGAAGTCGGCTACGCGCTGGTTCAGCTTGTGGACACGAGTCAGGGCGGCGACCTGTTGGAACGCATCACCATGATCCGCCGGACGCTCGCCGCCGAGCAGGGGTTGGTGATGCCGCCGGTGCGCATCCGCGACAACATGCAGCTCGGACCCAACGAATACAACATCAAGATCCGCGGCAACGCGGTGGCGTCGGGCCAAGTCTTCCCCGGGCAGTACCTCGCGATGGACGGCGGGCTGGCCGACCCTGACGCCGAGCCGCTGCCGGGTGTACGGACCAGGGAGCCGGCGTTCGGCCTGGACGCGGTGTGGATCCAGGCGAACCTGCGCGACCAGGCCGAGCAGATGCAGTACACCGCCGTGGACGCGACCAGTGTGCTGTCCACGCACCTCACCGAGGTCGTCAAGAACCACGCCCACGAACTGCTGGACTACGAAGAGACGACCAACCTCATCACGCAGCTGCGGGAAAAAGCGCCGAAGCTGTGCGAAGCCGTGCTTGGCCCGGCGGGCACGCAGACCGAAGCCCCGCTCATCAAGCCCAACGAGTTGCAGACCGTGCTGCAGAACCTGCTGCGCGAGCGCGTGCCGATCCGCGACCTGGCGACCATCGTCGAAACGCTCGGGCAGTGGGGCACGCGGACCAAGGACCTGGACGTGTTGACCGAGTACGTTCGCAACGAGCTGCGCCGCACGATCTGCACGCAGTATTCCGTGTCCGAGCCGGGTTTGGACGACGCGGGCCTAGCGTTGGGCCCGACGATCACCAAGTTGTACTGCGTGTCGCTCGACCCGGCGCTCGAGGACCTGATCAACGGGTACATCGAGCGCAGCGAGCAGGGCACGAGCCTGTCGATGCCGCCGGCCGTGGCGAACCGCGTGACCGCGGCACTGCTCGAAGAGTGCAACACACTGATGAACGCGGGTCGGCGCCCGGTCGTGCTGACCTCGCCGCAGGTGCGCGGGCAGGTCCGCCGGCTGATCGAGCCGCACCTGCCGACGTGCGCGGTGCTGGGGTACAACGAGGTGAGCAAGGGGGTGGATGTCGAGTCGTTGGGTCTGGTACAGTTGCCGCAGGAGCCGTCGGCACGGAACGCCGCCGGCCCGGGAGAGTCTCCCGAGAGAGACGCGTTTGGTGCCGTGGATCAGGACGCGGGCTTTGCCGGCTCGGGCCTTGACGCGGCGGGGGTCCGTGTCTGAGCATGAAAACCTTCAGCGCAAGGACGATGCCGGAGGCTCTGGCCCTCGTGAGGCAGCATTACGGAAGTGATGCGGTCATCCTGCACACACGCGCTTACCGGCGGGGCGGGGTCCTGGGCCTGGGCGCCAAGCCGGTGGTGGAGATCACGGCCAGCAGCGGGCGCGAGTTGGGACGCCGCCGGGCCGGGCAACGGAATCAGAAAACCAAAACTGCGACCCGGCCCGTGAACAGTCCGTTGCCGTCGCGCGTGCATTCGCCGAGCGCGGCGCGCACCGTGGCCCCGCTCGAGGTGCCAGACGAACCACTGGCCGGCGACCTGATCCGCCGCACCTACGCCGCGGCCCGCGCCGAGATCGAGCCCGCGCGTTCGTCCGGAACGCCATCAGTGGCGGCCCCGTCGGTGGCGATCGCCCGCCCGACCGGGTCGTCGGTGGACCAGAGCGACCGTTTTGCTCAGGAGCTGGCCGCGGTCAAGGCCTTGGTCGCGCGCGTCGCCGACCAGCAGGAACGTGAGGCCGCCGCTCGCCAGGCACCGGACATCCCCGATGCGCTCGTCGATGCCTACACGACGTTGATTCAGCAGGAGATCGCCGAAGAGTTGGCACAGCGGGTGGTCAGGCAGGCCGCGGATACCCAAGACGATGTGGACCGTCAGGACGCGATTCGCAACGCCCTGGCGGAGTTAATGCCCTCGGCGGATGCCGATGCCCCAATCGACGAACGCGACTCAACCGGGCGCACCCAGCGTCGCGTGATTGCGTTGGTGGGCCCGACCGGAGTCGGCAAAACCACGACCGTCGCCAAGCTCGCCGCGACTTACAAACTTAAACGCGGGCAGAAGGTCGGCGTCATCACCCTCGACACCTACCGCATCGCCGCGGTCGATCAGCTCCGGACGTATTGCTCGATCATCGGCTGTCCGCTCGAAGTCGTTGGCCGGCCCGAGGAGCTGCGCCCGTGTCTCGACCGGTTCGAGGATTGCGATGTCGTGCTGATCGACACGGCCGGGCGGAGCCAGCGTGACGATGCGCGGCTGGACGAATTGGCGACGTTCATGCGGGTCGCGCAGCCGGACGAGACGCATCTGGTGTTGGCGTCCACGGCGTCGCAGCGCGTGATGCTGGAGATCGCCGACCGTTTTGCGCGGGTAAATCCTGACCGGGTGATCTTTACGAAACTTGACGAAGCCGTGACCTGCGGGACGATCTTTAATGTGGCCAGTAAGATCGCCAAGCGGGTCAGCTACGTGACGACCGGGCAGGAAGTCCCGCACCAGATCGAGCCGGGCGACGCCGCGCGGTTGGCGCGGCGGGTGTTGGGGGAGTCGGCCTCGGCCGCGGAGTTGATTTGACCGAGTTGTACCTCCCGTGGGGGGACCGTGAAGCATGATTGACCAAGCCAACGCGCTGCGGGAACTGGTCGGCCAGATCGACCAGGGACGCCCCGGTGCGCCGCCAACCCACCGACCTGAATCTGCCGCGGCGCTACGGCTGGCCGCCGAGGAGATGTCGCCGATGCCCGCGCCGCGGCTGGCCCGCAGTATTGCCATCACCTCGGGCAAGGGCGGGGTGGGCAAGACGACCGTGTCGGTCAACCTCGCGGTGGCGCTGGCCCGGCTGGGACGCCGGGTCGTGCTCCTCGACGCCGACCTGGGCACCGCCAACGTCGACGTGATGTGCAACCTCATGCCGACCGGCACGCTGGCGCACGTCGCCGCCGGCCGCATGAGCTTCGACGACATCGTTCTGGACGCGCCGGGCGGGTTCCGGGTGATCCCCGGGGCGTCGGGGTTGTCCAACATCGCGGCGCTGCCGCGCGAGCAACTCGACCGCCTCGCCGCCCAGATGCAGCGCCTCGAGGCCGACGCCGACGTCATCCTCATCGACACCGGCGCGGGGGTTGGCCCGTCGGTCCACGCGTTCTGCGCCGCCGCCGAACGCATGCTGGTGGTCACTACGCCCGAGCCCACCGCGATCACCGACGCCTACGCCCTGGTCAAGACCGTCCACCGCCCAGGCGCCACCGACCCCAATCACCGCGACCTCTCGCCGGACCGTGCTGGCGCCGCTGTGCCCGAAACGCACGTGCTGATCAACCAGTGCCGCGACGCCGCGGAGGGCCGGGAGGTCTACGGCCGGATCGCCGCCGCCTGCCGACACTTCCTCGACTTCACGCCGCGTTTCGCCGGGCACCTGGTGCTCGACCCGCGGGTGCAGCGGGCGGTGCGGCTGCGAAGGCCGTTCACACTCGAGTCGCCGAATACCGCTGCGGCCCGCGGTCTGCACCAACTCGCGCACCGCCTGGATCGCGCGGCGTCGGAACCGCGCGAAGACCACGGCTTGATTCGCCGGATGGCCGCGTGGATTCGTGGATAAACTGGCGGCGGTTGTGAATAACTAGTCGCCACGCAACGCATTGATGTCAGTGGATCCCCTACTTTCCATCTTTTTTGATGCGAACAACATTCAAGAGCAATCGGTTTACAAAAATCCGATAACCTTCCGCTTACTTGAGCTGGCCGCACGGACGTGGCTGGCGGGGAAGTTGAGAAGGCTCGGGTTTTCTGCGGTTCTCGCGGAATGGCCGGCCGGCGTAACGGAGTACCGGCCATACCTGCCAAGGTCATTGCAACCTGTTTCGCGTTGTGTGTATTCGCGGCGGCGACGATTGTGGGCGCTTACGCCGGGAACGAGGCCCGCGTCGTGATTCTCACCGCTGGCTGTTTGATGATCATCTGCTACGTCGTCGGCCTGATCGTCGGCGGTGTCGCCCAGCGCGCCGTGGACGAACACGCCCGGCGGCATGAAACCGAACACCCCATCCCCGATTCCGTCGAAGACCTCCCAGTCAAAGACGCCTCGCGCGGCCGCGCCGCCGCCTGATCCAAACCGCCTGCCCCGGGCCCACGCCCGGCTGACCCCGCCGCAAGGACGCGGCATCATTCATTCCCCATCCGAGGTCACGGAAGACAGACATGGCAGCCATTCGTCAACCCCGCACCAGGACCCCTCGCGTCAAACCCACCCCCGAGCAGGAGGAAGCCACCCGCAAGGTCTGGGTCAAGTACCGCAAGAAGCCGACCGAAGCCCTCCGCAACGACCTGATGGAGCGTTATCTCCCGCTGGTCCGCTACAACGCCGAGCGCGTCCACACCAAGCTCCCCGACGAGGTGGACGTGGACGACCTGGTCTCGGCCGGCGTGTTCGGGCTGATGGACGCGATCTCGTCGTTCGACCTGGACCGCGGCGTGAAGTTCGAGACCTACTGCGCCCCGCGTATCCGCGGCGCGATCCTCGACCACCTCCGCTCGATGGACTGGGTGCCCCGCCTGGTCCGCTCGCGCACGAGCCAGCTCGACAAGGCCCGCCGCGCCATCGAGATGGAGACCGGCGAGAAGCCCACCGACGACGAGCTGGCCGAGAAGCTCGGGGTCGATGACGAGGAGTACGCCAAGATCAAGAAGGACGGCAGCGCCACCTCCGTCGTGTCGCTGTCGCGCAAGTGGTTCGAGACCGACTCGAACAAGGACGTCCGCGAGATCGACGTGCTCGAAGACGCCCGCCAGGTCAACCCGCTGACCGCCGCCCAGAAGCGCGACCTCAAGGACCTGATCACCCGCGGCCTCACCCGGGCCGAGCGCCTGATCGTCCTGCTCTACTACTTCGAAGAAATGACGATGAAGGAGATCGGCACGACGCTGGACCTCTCCGAGTCGCGCGTCAGCCAGATGCACTCCAGCATCCTCGCCCGGCTCAAGGCCCAGCTCTCGCACCGCGAGCAGGAACTCGAAGAAGCCATCGATTGACCGAACATCCCGAATCGTTCCCCGCTCTTATCCGCTGACAACCCGACCCTTTCCTACGCGGCCCGCGACATTGATCGCGGGCCGCGTTGTGTGTGGGTCGGGTGTTCAGAGGTGCGGGACGTGCAAAAGAGAAGCCCACGTTCATGGAACGTGGGCTTCATGGTTGGTCGAAATGGGGGCGTGAAGGGCGGATCAGAACGGGGCGCGTTGCCCGCCGCCCGGCTGGCCCTGCTGCGGCTGGTTCATCTGGTTCACCTGCTCGATGGTGTCGCGGACGAAGCGCATGGTGTCGTTGGGCGCGTGGACGCGGAAGCCCAGCGCCCGGCCGTTGACGCCCAGGCCCATCGAGACCGGGGCCAGGTCGGCGGGTACGTCGATCTGCTGGCCGGCAAGGAACATCATCAGGAACGGGTTGGCCGCGTTGGCGATGCCGTCCAGCGAGAGGTACGCCTCCATGACCGGCTGGTCGGGCAGGTGCTGCCGGGCGTTGCCGATGACCGCGGTCGTGCCCAGGCCGTTGCCTTCCTTGGCCGCCGTGATGCCCTGCTGCACGAGGTTCGCATCCAGGACGGTGGTGGCGACGAGGCGGTTGCCGACGACCGCGAGGTACCCGCTCTGCCCGGCGTTGCCCAGGAACATCGCGCCCGGGCCCATCTCCTGCATCAGTTCGGGCGGCAGGTCCAGTTTGACGTCGTACTGATGCACATCATGACCGTCGAGGGACAACGCGTTGTCGGTCCAGGAGACTTTGAAGTCCACGGCCGGGGCGCCGGGCACTTCCCGGAGTCCGTCGAGCATGCCGGGCATCGATTCGACGCTCGTCTTCCAGGCCGCCAGCGCCGCTTCGGGGTCTTCGACGTCGTAGACGGTGAGCCCCTTGATGAAGCCGCCGGTCATCATGGCGGCCATGTCCGGTGCGTAGACCGCCGAGGCCATGTTGTTGAGCTGGCTCGAGAAGCCCATCGTCCGCCGGGAGTACTCGACGATGCCGTTGACGAGCGCCGACTCCCCGGCCGCGTTGGAGAACCCCGTGAGCAGGTCCTCGTTGAGCTGGTCAGACTTGAGCGCCTTGCCGTCGAACGCCATGGCGAAGATGTACGGCTGGTGCGGCATGGCGTTGAGGAGCCCGCCGATCTGCGGCGCGTCGCCGGTGAGGTAACCCGCGATCTTCGAGCCTTCCACGAGTTGCACGGCGTAATCGACGGTGACCCCGGCCTGGCTGTACCCGGCCGTGAACATGAAGCAATCGACGCCGTCGAGCAAGGTTTTGCCCAGTTCGCCGTACGCGGTCATCACGCCGGTCATGTCGAACGGGATCGCCTGCATCTGGTCGCGGTTGCGCGCCATCTCTTCCTTGAACTGGGCGACGCCCTCGTCGATCTTGGGCTTGAGCGCGGGGGCCAGGGCCTGCACGTCGATGAACACCACGAACTGGGCGCCTTCGCCGGCCGCGTCCGCGTAGGCGCCGACGCGGTCGAGCAGGGCCCGGCCGGTGTTGCCCGCCGCGTAGGCCTCGACGGTTGCGGCGTCTTCGCCGAGCACGGCGTAGCCGGCCATAGATTTGGCGTGACCTTCCTCGTTCTCGAGCTGAACCGCGGTCACCGCTTCGCCGCCGTTGCCGCCGAGTTGCGCCACGAACGCGGCGTAGTCATCGACGGGCATCAGCATGACCGGCGTGGGCTCGTCGTTGTTCTGGATCGCCGTCGAGACGTCACTGAGCACGATCACCGCAGGGCCGTCCTCGGCCAGGCCGCGCTCGAAGCCCATCTCACGCTTGAACTCACCGAGCAGGTCGGCGGCCTCGGGGTCTTCCATGCCGAACATCGCGGCCAACTCCGCCAACGCGTCGCTCGCCGCCCGCATGTCCGGCACGATCATCACGACCTCGGCGTCCGCCGCCGCCGCGTCAAGGATGGTGTCGAGCCCGGCTTGGTTCATCACGCCTTGCGCCCGCGCCGGTGCGGCCAACACCAGGGCCGCCAGCACGCAGGGGACGAAACACCGTTGGAAAACCGTGGACATTCGGAGGTATGGGGTTTGCATCTCGAATCCTCAAGAAAAGGTCAGTGTTCAAAGCAGCGGTGCGATCATACCCACGGGCCCGCTTGCGTGGCGGCTACAATCGTCGCCATGAAGCCCGGAAACGGGAAAAAAGTGCTCCTGGCGATGTCCGGCGGGGTGGACTCCTCTGTCGCGGCGGCGCTCCTGAAGGACGACGGCTACGAGGTGGTCGGCTGTTTCATGCGCCTCGGCAGCGACGACAACTTCGAGGCCGAGCAACTCGGCTACGACAACCTGTCGGTGCAGAAGCTCAAACGTGACTGCGACAAACCGAAAAACCACAAACAAGGCTGCTGCTCGGTCAACGACGCCGCCGACGCCCGCCTCGTCGCCGCGACGCTGGGCATCCCGTTCTACGTCATGAACTTCAAGAAGGACTTCGGCCGGGTCATCGACTACTTCGTGGATGAATACAACGCGGGCCGCACGCCCAACCCCTGCGTCCGCTGCAACGACTGGCTCAAGTTCGGCAAGCTCCACGACTACGCGAGGCAGATCGACTGCAACTACGTCGCCTCCGGCCACTACGCCCGTCTTGTTTCGCCAAAGCCCGGGGACGGCCGTCCCCGGGCTTTATGCCGCGGCATCGACACCGGGAAAGACCAGAGCTACGTCCTCTTCGGCACCCCGCGCGACCGGCTTGCCCACATGCTCCTTCCTGTGGGCGAGATGCAAAAGCCCGCCGTCCGCAAGGTTGCCGAGGAACTCGACCTGCCCGTGTTCAACAAGCCCGACTCGCAGGAGATCTGCTTCGTCCCCGACCAGGATTACGCGAAGCTCGTGGAACACCGCACCGAGGGTGGCTTCACCCCCGGAAGGATCGTCAACCAACAAGGCGAGGTTCTGGGCGAGCACGCCGGCCACCAGCACTTCACCATCGGCCAGCGCCGCGGCATCGGCGTCGCGCTGGGCTACCCGATCTACGTCACCGACCGCGACCCCGCGACCCACACCGTCACCGTCGGCGGCAAGGACGACCTTATGGCCGAGGGATGCACCGCCGACCAGATCAATGTGCTGGTCGAGGAAGCGCCGGCCGAGTGGCAGCGTTGCGAGGCGCAGGTGCGCTACAACAGCCCGGCCGTCCCCGCCCGGTGGCGTGTCACCGGCGGCGACACGCTCGAGGTCGCGTTCGACGACCCGGTCGAAGCCGTGACGCCGGGCCAGGCCGTGGTCTGCTACGGCGGCGACCGGCTCCTGGGCGGCGGTTGGGTGCGAGATGTTTTCCGTCATGGTGGAAACACTTGAACCGCCGCGGCCCGTGAGCGTAGAGTTGAGTGTGCGTATGAAGACCGCGTGGCTGCTCATCCTGACGCTCTTGCTGCACCCGGCGTTGCCGGCGATCGGGGCGGCGTTAGGCCCGTCTACGCCGGACGCCCGGCCGTGCCCGCTGCGCTGCTGCGAACGGACGCCCGCCTCGGTCCCGTCTTGCGGCTGCGCGGTTGCGCCACCGGTCCAGCCGGCCGAACTGCCGCCCGCGGTCCCGGCGGAGGCCACGGCGTCAACACTGCTTTTCCTGACGCTTCCCTCCCCGTTGGTTGAATGGACGTGGGAGGACGATGGAGCACGCGTGGTCCCGCCGCGCGAATCGCTTTCTTCCGCGTGGTCGGCCTGTCGCGTCGCCGCGCAGCCGTGGACCTGTCGCTGGCTGACCTAGCCGCGGCTCGTAACCACGACACGACACGATTGCGTTTTGCGCCGCCCGAACGAGGCGGCGGGTCTGTGCCGTCCGTGGCCGCATGTTGTGGCCAATGGGCGAGAAGCTGTGACACAAACGACTTATGAAAGGAGCACGCCATGCGTTGGCTGCCCGTTTTGATGATGAGTTGGATGTTGGGGGTGGTTGCCGGTTGTCAGTCCACCGGCCCGGCCGCGGAAGCGGTCGATGCGCCCACCCGTGTGGACGCGAAGATGAAGGTGAACGGTTTAAGTTGCCCGCTGTGTGCCCACAACGTGGACACGTCGTTGATGAAGGTCCCGGGGATCGCTGGGGTCAAGACCGACCTGAGCACCGGCTGGGTCACGCTGCAATACGAAGACGGCCAGGCCCCGGACAAGGGCGCGATGATCCGCGCCGTGGCCGACGCCGGCTTTACCGTCGCCGAGTCGCCGACCGGAGAACTCGCCATCGACGCAAGCGGCATGGACCACGAAGGCGACCACGACCACGGCACGGAAGGCCACGGCGATGAAGCCGATCACGGCGAACACAACGCGGGCTCGCCCGGCGCGATGATCAGCGACCCGGAGAATCCCGTCATCAAGGGCTACGGCGTGCGCGTCCCGGTCACGCCCGGCGAGACGGCCAAGGGTGGCCCCGCGCTGCGTGAACAGTTGCAGAAGCTGCCGGGTATCGACGCCGTGGCGCTTGATGATGGCGGTGCGACGCTGTGGTTCACGTCCGACGCCTGCCTGACCGAAGGGCAAGTCAAGAACGCGGCCGCGCTGGCGGGGTACACGCCCGGCGAGTTGCACACCATGAAGGAGCCGCGGTCATGATCAGGCCTTCAAACACTCACGCCGGGTTGGTTTTCGGGTTCGCGGCGGCGCTGTGCATCAGCGCCGCCGCGTCCGCCCAGCAGGCCACCGACATGCCCGCGGGCGTCCAGCCCGGCAAAGGCATCTGGGCCTTCCGTGACCTCACGCGCTACACCCGCTACGACGACGGCAACACCGGACTCAACCGCGGCGACATCGACCAGGTCGTCCACGAGAACGTCTTCGCCTATGGCGTCGCCCGCGAACTCGTGGCCATGGTCCACGTCCCCGTGGTCTACCGCGACTTCAGCGACATCGACGGCGGCGACGCGGAAGGGCTCGGCCTCGCCGACCTGCCCGTGATGCTGCAGTGGCGGTTCTGGCGCCACGACGCGGGCACGATCGACACGTCACGGGCCGTGCTGTTCGGCGGGCTCGAGGTGCCCAGCGGCGACGAGGGCTTTTCCTCGGAATCGCTCGACCCGTTCCTGGGGATCGCGCTCACGCACATCCACGGCAGGCACGGGCTCAACGGGGCGCTGAAATACCAGGTCAACACCGGCGGGATCGACGACCCGATCATGTTCAACCACGGTTCAGCCGATGCCCTGACCGCCGACGCGTCGTACCTCTACCGGCTCACCCCGAACGAATACGCCGCCGACACCCGGGCCTCGACGTACCTCCAACTCCAACTGCTCGGGCGTTACGAGACCAACGGCGACCACGAGTTGATGCTGGCCCCCGGGTACCTCTACGAAGCGCAGACATGGGCGGCCGAGATCACCGTCCGCGTGCCGTTGATCGAAGAGCTCGACGAGCGCCCCGAGACGACCTGGGGCCTGACCGCCGGCGTGCGGTTCCTGTTCTGAATCGCGTTCGTTTGCGTCCGGGGCAACGGCCTCGGGCGCTTCTTCGCGCGGCTCGCCGAGGGACATGTTTACCCGCGATACCATGCCGACCCATGGCCTCGGCTGCGTACTGCGACCTGCACACCCACTCCACCGCGTCGGACGGCACCGACGCGCCCGGCGACCTGCCGCGCCTCGTGAAAGCTGCGGGCCTGGGCGCGTGGGCGCTCACGGACCACGACACGACCGCGGGCCTCGGCGAGGCCGCCGCGGCGAGCAAGCGGCTGGGCGTGAAGTTCGTCCCCGGCATCGAACTGTCGGCCGACCCGGACGTGCTCGAGACCGGCACGTCACGCGGCACGCTGCACGTCCTGGGCTACTACATCGAGGCCGACGACCCGGGCCTGGCCGAACTGGCCGTGACCCTGCGCGACGCGCGGGCGCAGCGCAACCCGGCGTTGATCGCGAACCTCAACCAACTCGGCGTGCGGATCGACTACGACGAGGTGCTCGCCGCTGCCGGCGTCCAGCCCGGCAGTGCCGACGCCGACACCGCGATCATCGGCCGGCCGCACGTCGCCCAAGTGCTCGTGGACAAGGGCTACGTCAAGAGCATCCACGACGCATTCCAGAAATACCTCGGGCGCGGCGGGGCGGCGTTCGTCCGCAAGGACCGGCTCTCGGCGCAGCGCGCGATCGATGCGATCCACGCGGCCGGCGGCGTCGCGGTCCTGGCCCACCCCGTGCAGCTCCGCCTGGACACCGACACGCTCGAGCACACCGTCGCGCGGCTCAAGGACCTGGGCCTGGACGGCCTGGAAACCCGCCACAGCGACCACGGCCCGGCCGACGTCGAATTGCTCGACGGCTTCGCGGCCAGGTTCACCCTGCTCACCACCGGCGGCAGCGACTACCACGGCGCCCGCAAAGCCATCGATCTGGGCTCGCAACGGGTGCCGATGGCGGTGTACGAGGAGCTTTCGGCGGTGGCGTTTCGGTGAAATCCGATTGAGGATTTCCGTTTACCGATAGGCCTTCTCGGAATCAGTTCCTGCGACCTTGCTTTTCCCTCGGCAATCGGCAATCCTCATTCGGCAATGCTGACCCTCGCCGCGTGGCTGCACGACCTCGACCCGTTCCTGATCAAGTTCCCCGAGAGTTGGCCGGTGGACGGGCTGCGGTGGTACGGGTTGGCGTACCTGGCGAGTTTTGTGTTGGCGTGGTTCATGGTGCGCCGCGTGACGCGGGTCGGGAAGTCGCCGCTGCCGCCCGAGCGGGTCACGGACTTCGTCGTCGCCGTGGCGCTGGGGCTGATCGTCGGCGGACGGCTGGGGTACGTGTTGTTTTACGACCTGGACCTCGTGCGGACCTGGACGTCGTCGCCGCCGTTCTGGGGTGTGCTGGCGATCAACAAGGGCGGGATGGCGTCGCACGGCGGGATGATCGGCGGGCTGGCGGGCTGCGCGTGGTTCGCCTGGCGGAACCGGATGTCGATGCGGCACCTCTTCGACCTACTGGCGTTCCCCGCGCCGCTGGGCATCTTCCTGGGCCGGGTTGCGAACTTCATCAACGGCGAACTCTACGGACGTGCGACTTCCGAAAGCTTCCCCCTGGCCGTGAAGTTTCCGCACGAGGTGCTCACGGAGGAAGAATTGATTCAGTATCGGGCGGGCAACGAGGCGCTCGTCGAATACGTCCGAACCCAAGCCACCGCCCGGCACCCCTCGCAGCTCTACGCCGCGGTGCTCGAAGGCCTGTTGACGTTTGCGGTGTTGGCGTTCGTGTACAGCAAGCCCGTGAAGCCCGGCGTGGTCGCGGCGTGGTTCGCGATGGTTTATGCGGTGATGCGCATCGCCAACGAGTTCTTCCGTCTGCCGGATGAACACCTGGGTTATCAAGCGCTGGGTCTGACGCGCGGGCAGTGGCTGAGCGTGGCGCTGTTCGCCGTGGGCGCGTGGCTGTGGTGGTTCGCCCGCACCCGCAAGGTCGAGCCGCTGGGGGGGTGGGCAGGCAAAATGCAAGAAACGCAGGAAAAATCGAAAACGCAAAAAAGCTGATGCCGATTTCCTGCGTTTCTTGCGTTTCGTGTTCTTCCTGCGTTTTCTTCACTCCTCCGCGACGCGCAGCGTCTGGCTGACGATGGTTTCTTCGACGGTGCGGTGGATCGTCTGGCCGTTGGGCAGGGGGATGGCGATGTCGAGTTTGGTGGTGAGCGCGGTCGTTCGGCCGACGGCTTCGTGGCGGGAGAGGTCGAAGATGACGTTGCTCGTGCCCTCGCTGTCGGCGAGCTTGATCTTGACGGGCGGCGCTTCGGGGGGCATCTCGTCCTGGGCTTTCGAGTCGTCGAGCTTCATGCCGTCGGACGTGCCGTTGATGATCGCGACGGGCACGCCGCCGATGTCTTCGGTGCCGGCGAGGGTGAACTCCCAGCCCTGCGTGAGGGAGCCGACGTCCATGCCGACGATGCCGTAGTTCCACTCGAACTCGGCCTCCCAGGAATCTCCGGCGACGGCGGCCGCGGGCGCGAACGGGACGGTCGCCAGGTCGGTCGCGGTCTCGAGGAAGTCGCGCTCGTCGGGGATGGCGTCGGCGTCCTCGGCGGCGTCGCGCATCGCCTTGATGCCCTCGACCTTCTCGATGCTGCCGTCGGCGTTGACGTGGACCTTGAGTTCTTTCTTGGTCATCGCTTTCAGCAGGTCGTGGACGTACGGGATGTCGCCCGAGCCTTTGCGTGAGTCGTTCTGCGCGGATTCGCCCTCGCCGGTGAACGACGCGGTCATCCAGTCAAGGGTCATGGTGCAGACCGCGTCGCCGTTGTCTTTGACCTCGTCGACCGTCCAGACGACGTCGCCCTCGCTGTCGACGGTCATGTCGGTTTCCTGCGTGTTGCCGTTGAAGCTCACGACCGAGTGCGAGGTGCGGGTGTTGGTGAAGTGGTAGCGGGCGGTCTGCCCGGTCTCCCAGCGTGGGCGCAGGTCAATGGCGTCGGCGTCGTCTTGCGCGGCGGCAAGACTTCCGGATGCAACCAGCGCTGACAGCACCAACATGAAGACGGCCCACGGCTTCCCGTGGTCTGACTCGAAGCACGACAAGGCGGCGGAGCGTGAATGATTGGTTTTCATCGGATCATGTCTCGCGTCGGCGGGTTCTGGTTGAATCGTAGCCATCGGGCGTCCAGCAGACGCCACACTCGCGGGTCGTCTGCGTCGCGCTGCCACAGGAGCGACCACGAGGTCAGCAGCGGCAGCCCGCCGGTGTTGACGGTTTTGGTCCGCAGGTCCAACTCGGCGCGGCGCTGGCCCGGTTGACCGGGCACGGGCTGGACGGTCAGGCCCGTGATCCGCTGATCGAGTTCGAGGTCGGCCACGCGGTTGTCCAGGCGGGCGACGATCTCGTCGCCGGTGATCCAGATGTCGCCGTCGGCGCCGAGTAGGCGGGCGTCGTCGGCGAGCAGGTCCTGGAAGGCTGCCAGGTCGAGCGGGGCGGTGGCGTCGATCAGGCCGTGCGTGTGGCGTTCGACGGCTTCGTTGCCGGTCTCGAGGGTGTAGCCCAGGGCCAGCACCGCGCCGGCGACGACGGCGACGGCCATCGACCCACGCCGCATCGCCTTGCTGCGTTTCCTCTGGCCCGCGACGTTGACCGCCGCCGACACGATGGCCAGGGCGATGGCGAGCGGCCAGGGCTGCTCAAAAACGAATCGCTGAAGCACATCGACCACCGCGAGCATCGGGTCATCCTACGCCGAGAACGGACGGCACGAAGAGCGATGGCCGCTTTCGAGCGTGGGCCGGGCCCGGTTTCGTCCACGTGGGTTGAGCCTGAGAAACCTGTGGGCCACTCGTCTGCGGACTTGGCGCGGATCCCCCCGGTGTTTGCAGCCGCGGCCCGTGATGCTCCGATAACCCCTGTGGCCATGGCTATGCGCGATCCGTCCATCCCTGATTCTGGGTCCTTCGGTACGACCTCGCCCGCTCCGTCTTCTGAGACGCTGCGGAAGAATCTGTCGGCGCTGTCGCGTTCGAACCCGGCCATCGCCGCATCCGTCGAACGTGCGGTTCCCGCCGAGCTCGTGTGGGTCGAATCCAAAGCCGGCCCGTGGACCGCGACCCGCGAACTGTCCGGCCGGCCCGTCACCCTCGCCAGCCGCTACGACCCCGTGGGGGAGGCGGACAAACTCACCCGGGAACTCGACGACGACCAGATAGCCTCGGCCGCCGTGCTGGGGTTCGGCGTCGGGTACCACGCCGCGGCCGCGCACCGCACGCTCGGCAGCTTCGGGGTCTTGATCGTCTTTGAGCCGGATGTCGCGCTGCTCCGCGCCACGCTCGAACGCGTCGACCACAGCGCCTGGCTGGGCGAGAAGAACGTCTTCGTGTTCGGCCCCGACGCCGACCGCAGCGAGCTCACCGCCCGGCTCGAGGGCTTCGCCGCCGTCCTCACGCAAGGGACGCGGCTCGTGACGCACCCGCCGAGCCGGCGCTTCGCCCCCGAGTCGTTCACGCAGTTCAGCACCGACCTCGCCGACCTCATGGCCTACTGCCGCACGAACCTGGCGACGGCCTTGGTCAACGCGTCGCGGACCTGCCGCAACCTCGCGCTGAACCTCGGGGTCTACGGCGCGGGCGCGACGACCGACGATCTGCATGACGCGGCGAAGGGCCGCGTGGCGGTCTGCGTCGGCGCCGGCCCGTCGCTGGTGCGCAATGTTGATCTGCTCGCCGACCCGGACTTGCGGAAACGCGTCGTGCTGATCGCGGTGCAGACCGCGCTGCGGCCGCTGTTGGTCCGGGGAATCCGTCCCGACTTCGTGACCGCGCTGGACTACTCACCGATCTGTGCCCGGTTCTACGAGGGCCTTCCGCCGCTGCCCGAGGTCACGCTCGTCGCCGAGCCCAAGGCGCACCCGGCGGTCCTCGACGCGTTCCCCGGGCCGGTGCGGCTGCTCAAGAACGACTTCAGCGACCGCCTGCTGGGCGACCTGGCCCGGCCGCGCGTCGCGCTCAATTCCGGCGCGACCGTCGCGCACCTGTCCGTCTACCTCGCGCAGCACCTGGGCTGCAACCCGATCGTGCTCATCGGGCAGGACCTGGGCTTCTCCGACGGGCTCTACTACGCGCCCGGCACCGCGGTGCACAAGGTCTGGGCGTGCGAGCTTTCGCCGATCAACACGATCGAGATGATGGAGTGGACGCGCATCGCCCGCATGCGCGGCAGCATCCGCCGGATGGAAGACGTGCACGGCCGGCCGTGTTTCTCCGACGAGCAGATGCTCACGTACCTCAAGCAGTTCGAGCGCGACTTCAAGGAGATGGCTGACGCGGGCACCGCCGTGATCGACGCCACCGAAGGCGGCCTGCCCAAGGCGCACACGACCCGCGCGGCACTGCGCGACACGCTCGAACGGCACGCCACGGCAGACGTGCCGCGGCTGCCTCTGCCCTCGACCGAACTGGACGACGCCCGTCACGCCGCGTTGACCGCCCGCCTGGCCGAACGTGTGAAAGAGACGCAGGCGTTGGGGAGGCTCTGCAGGGAGTCCACCGCGCTGCTTGACGAGATGCAGAAACACCTCAGCCAGAAGGACAAGCTCAACAAGCTGTTCAAGAAGCTCGACGTCTACAAGGCCCGCGTCCACGGCGAACTCGGCGAGATCTTCGCGCTCGTGAACACCGTCAACATCATCGGTGCCTTCCATCGCCAGCGCAACGACCGCCTGATCGAACGCAGCGGCGTGACGGACCACGAAAAGCTCGGCCGGCAACTCAAACGCGATCAGGAAAACCTGCGCTGGCTCGGGCAGGCGAGCGAGGAGGCGCTGGCGATCTTCCGCGACGCGCTCGACCGGGCAGAACGGCAGCGGCGTGCGATGAAAGAGAAAGCCGAGAACCCGGGCGCGGTCGATCAGGGGTCAGAGGCCGCGGGCCCGCTCGTCCAGGCGGCGTAACCCGAACCGTAAAGAACCCGTCAACAAAGCCATGAACACCGCGGCCCTGGTCATCGCGAACCCCGACGCCGGTCAACTCGGCCACGCCCGCCGGCTCGACGCGCCGCTCGGCGACGACACCGTGCTGGGCGCCACGCTCCGCCGCGTCGCCCGGACCCCAGGACTTACGCGTGTGCTGGTGCTGCACCCGGAGAATCGTCCGATTCCCGAATTATCCGGCACAGGAATCGATCGGCCGGTCGAGCCGGTCGCGATCCCGCCCGACGCCTGGAACGACGCCAACACCCGCCGCCGCGCGATCCGCCGCGCCTGGACGCTCGACGGCTGGCGCGGCGGTTTCCGAGGCGCCACCGTTTGGGACGAACTCACGCCGACCGCGCCGCTCGCCGAAGTTGCCGCGGCGCACGGCATCGATGCCGCGCTAATCCTGGGTGCCGACTGGCCGATGATCGATCCAGCGCTCTGCAGTGAACTGCTCGCCATCCACCGCTCCGCGCCCGACAACATGAAGCTGTGTTTCAGCCAGGCCCCGCCCGGGTTGTGCGGCGTCGTCGTGGCCGCGTCACTCCTGCACGACATGGCCAACACCGGGCACGACTTCGCGTCCCTGCTCGCCTACAACCCGCGCCGCCCGGCCCTGGACCCGATCGGGCTCGAGTTCAACGCCGCCGTCCCGCCTTCCGTTCGTGACACTGCGCGGCGCTTCATCTTTGATACGCCCGAAGCGCAGCGACGCATCACCTGTATCTTCGAGCAACTCGGCACCGATCACGTCACCGCCGATGCGTTCGCCGTGACCGAAACGGTTCGGCGTCATGAGTCCGCCCGGCCTGCGCCCTGTTTCGAGTCGTTGCCCCCGCAGATCGTGGTCGAACTCACGCCACGCCGGCTGACGACCGGGCCGAGCACGCCCGGCCACCACGCCGACATCGAGCGTGAAGATCTGCCGTTCGACGTGTTCACCGACCTTGCGCCGCAACTGCGCGGCCGAACAGTCACGCTCGGTGGCGTCGGCGATCCGCGTCTTCACCCACGCTGGACCGACGCCGTATCCGGATTGAAAGACGCGGGTGCTCTGGTGGTTGCGTTGGAAACCGATCTGCTGGCCCACTCGGAAGAAACCCCCGAAGCGCTGGCCGAGCAAATCCTCGCCGGCGCGCCTGACGTGGTCTTCGTCCGGTTGCACGCCGAGACTGCCGAGACCCACGCGAAGGAAACCGGGACCCAGGCGTTCGCGCAGGTTCTGCAGACGCTGCAACGTCTGTTCAATCACCCCGCCGACCAACGCCCGGCCATCGTGCCGATGCTCGCCAAGACCGACGTGACCACGCCCGAGTTGGAGACCTTCTTCGAGCGCTGGTGGCAGCTCGCCGACCATGCCGTGATCCAGCGCTTTTCCACCGGCGGCACGGGCGATTTCGCGTTGGCGCCCGACCGCAACCCCGTGCCGATGGACCCGCCGTGGGCCGAACCCGATCCGTTCCAACGCAAACAACGCCTGACGGTCTGGAGCAACGGCGACGTCTCGCTGTGCCACCAGGACTGGTTCGGCCGCGCCGCGCTGGGCAACGTGCGCGACGCGTCCCTGCTCGAACTCTGGCGGCGCGTGCCGACGCTGAATCTCGACCCGGCGTGGTCGCCGGACCACTCGCCGATGTGCCGACGCTGTTTCGATTTTGCCACGATCCACGCAACGCAGCGCGACGCTGTTGTTTGCTGAAACTCTCTGTTTGCAACCACTTTTCGAACCCCGCTCCCCGCTCCCCGAACCCCGAAACACCCATGCCCACCCTCGCCGTCATCCTCGCCCGCGCCGGCAGCCAAGGCCTGCCCTCCAAGAACGCGTTGCCCTGTGCCGGCCGGCCCGTGCTCGCGTGGACCATCGAGCACGCCCAGCGCAGCGCATCGCTCGATCGGCTCGTCGTCAGCACCGACGGCGCCGAGCTCAAGGCCATCGCCGCGTCGTGCGGCGCCGAAGTGACCCACCGCCCCCACGCGCTCGCCGATGACGCTGCCACCGTCGATGCCGCGGCGCGGCACGCCGTACAACGCCTCGACCCCGACGGCGACTTCGACGCGGTGGTCATCCTCTACGGCAACATCCCCGTCCGCCCGGCCGACCTCACCGACCGCGCCGTCGCCAAGCTCCGCGACACCGGCTGCGACTCTGTGCAGTCCGTCGGCCCCGTCGGCAAGCACCACCCGTACTGGATGAAGGAAGTCGGCGGCGACACCGGCGACGCGCTGCTCCAGCACATCCCCAACCGCGTGTACCGTCGGCAGGACCTGCCCCCGCTCTACGAACTCGACGGCGGGGTCATCGCGGTCACGCGTGAGTCGTTGTTAAACACTGAAGCTGGCGAGCCCCACGCGTTCCTGGGCATCGACCGCCGCGCGATTGTGACCGGGCACGGCGAAGTCGTGGACATCGACGAAGAACTCGACCTCATCGTCGCCGAGGCGATCCTCACGCGCCGCGCGAACCAGCAGCGCGCCGCCGGCTGACATGGCCACGCCGCGCACCATCGCCGTCGTCACCGGCACCCGCGCCGAGTACGGTTTGCTTGAGCCGGTCCTCCAGGCGATTGAAAACCGGGCAACCCTCAAACTCCGCCTGATCGTCGCAGGTGCCCATTTAACGTCCGGCTCGCTGCGCGACATACGATTTCGATATCGGCCCAGCGATCAGGTTCGAATGGACACCGGTTCGGGCACGCGCCGAGAGTACGCCGAAGCAGTGGGGCAAGGCATTTCTCTGTTCACACGTCTGTTCGACAAGCCTGAACCGCGCCCCGAGTTTGTGTTGGTGCTTGGTGACCGGATCGAAGCCTTTGCGGCGACGACGGCCGCATCACTCTCGGGTCTCCGGGTCGCCCACATGCACGGCGGCGACCGCGCCGAGGGCGTCTCCGACGAAGCGATGCGACACGCCATGTCCAAACTGGCTCATCTGCACCTCCCGGCAACGGCCCAGAGCAAAGAACGGCTCCTCCGTATGGGCGAGAACCCGGAGTGTGTCCACGTAGTCGGCTCGCCCGCGGCGGATGGTTTGGCCGACGTCATGCCCGCCGCCGATGCGCCCGAAGTGATTGTGCTTCAACACCCGGTGGGTGACCATGAACCCATCGAGCGCGAACGCATGCTCGGCACGCTCGAAGCCACGGACCATTATGACCGCCTCGTTTTTCAGCCCAACCACGACCCGGGTTTCGGGGGAATCGTGGCCGCGATCCGAGCAAAGAAACCACGCACCGCGTCTCATGTACCACGCAAGCGTTTCCTGGAACTCATCAAGGGCGCCCGTCTGATCGTGGGCAACAGCAGTGCCGGTCTCATCGAGGCGGCGATCCTGGGCACGCCTTGCGTGAATATCGGCCCGCGTCAAGCCGGACGGGAACGCTGCGAGAATGTCATCGACTGCGACTACGGCCGGCAGAGTGTTGCGGACGCCGTGTCCACCGCGGAGTCCTTGGATCGCCAGACGTTCCGCCACCCCTACGGCAAGGGCGACACCGGCTCGCGCGTCGCCGACCTGCTCGCGACCGTGAACCTCAAGCAACTCCCGGTGCGGAAACAAAACGCGTATTGACGCGGTTCTCTCGTCAGTGACGCCGCCGTCTCCCCAAGCCGGACCTGAGCCACGCGAAGGTCCGGGTCGTCTTCGCCATCTACGGAAAAGGCCCCGCGCCTTCCCTGCTACCATCCGCCCATGCCTGACGCCAACCACCAAACCCTTGAAGACGTCGTCATCATCGGCTCCGGCCCCGCCGGCTGGACCGCCGCCATCTACGCCGCCCGCGCCAACCTCAACCCGCTCGTCTACCCGGGACGTGCGGCTGGCAAAGACCTGCTGCCCGGCGGGCAGTTGATGCTCACCACCGACGTCGAGAACTACCCCGGCTTCCCCAAAGGCATCACCGGCCCCGAGATGATGCACATGTTCTACCACCAGGCCATGCGCTTCGGCACCCGCGTGGTCACCGACGACGGCGTCAAAACCATCGAAGAACTCTCCAACGAAACGCTCTACCAACTCTTCCAAAACGTCGCGTCGGTCGATCTCTCCGAGCGCCCCTTCAAGGTCAAGGGCGACGGCTCCAACGCCTACGAAACCCGCGCCAAATCCGTCATCATCGCCACCGGCGCGAAAGCCAACTGGCTCGGCCTGGACAACGAGCAACGCCTCGCCCAGTCCGGCGGCGGCGTCTCCGCCTGTGCCGTCTGCGACGGTGCGCTGCCCATGTTCCGCGACCAGGAGCTCGGAGTCGTCGGCGGCGGCGATAGCGCCGTCGAAGAAGCCACCTACCTCGCCAAGTTCGCCAGCAAGGTCCACATGTTCGTCCGCCGCGACGAGCTCCGCGCCAGCAAGATCATGGCCGACCGCGCGATCAACCACGACAAGATCGAGATCCACTGGCACACCGAGGTCACCGACGTCCTCGGCGACGACAAGATCACCGGCGTCAAGCTCCTCAACAACCAATCCAACGAAGAATCCGAGATGAAGCTCGGCGGCCTCTTCCTCGCCATCGGCCACACGCCCATCACCGGCTTCCTCGACGGCCAACTCCCCACCGACGACAAGGGCTACCTCACCCTCAAAGACCCGTACCGCAGCACCTGCGACATCGACGGCGTCTTCCTCGCCGGCGACGTCGTCGACAGCACTTACCGCCAGGCCATCACCGCCGCGGGCATGGGCTGCAAAGCCGCCATCGACGCCGAACGCTGGATTGCGGAGCATGAGGAAGAGTTTCAAGTCGTGAATGCACATTGACCCCGACGGTCCACGCCCGGAGGCTGCGAAGACATGACCCGTTTCCGCCGGCGAGTTAAGCCTGCGATGCCCAGCAGGAAGCTGGTGCCGACGGCGGGTTCGGGGATGAACGTCAGGGTGATCCGGGCGGTGTAGTTGATCGGCGGGAACGTCGGGGGCAACATGGGCGGCGGGTCGGTTGAAGGCAGTGAGCCGTCGGGGTCGTACTGGATGCGGACCGCGGTGACTTGATTGTTGAGCATGAGCGCGAGGCTTAGTTCAGCACGGCCTCTGCTGAGCAATCCGATAGACCCGTCTTGACCGGACGATATGAGATTCATCCCGATAAAAATGTCTTCGGAGGTATTGGCGACGAACTCGGCCAACGCGTCGCGGGCGGCGGGTTCGACCGGGACGGTGACATCGACCACGGACCCGGGGGTGATCGGCGTGCTCACCAGGCGGACGCCCTCGTAGGCCTCCAAGCGTTCTTCTATTGGCGTGGGATCGTCGAACGCAAACTCGCGGCGTGCACCGATGTAGAGCGTATGCGTTCGATCGGGAGAAAGTGCGCTGTAACTCTCCTGCAAACGCTCAAAATCGATTGTTAGGGGCAGGGTGTTGGCGGCACAAGGCGCAACCAACAACGCGGTCAACACGAACACGGGTAGGCATCGCAACATCGTTTTCTCCGGAAAGACTGTGTGGGGGAGCCCGGAAACAGTCTGAAGGCGGGTGGGAACCGCCTTTGATGATATCGATGAAGCGTTGGAATGCCAAGCAAAAGAAACCCGTGGCGTCGGGGTATTCAATCAGCGATGTTTGAATCCGCTCCAGGTCGCCGCGCTCGCGCACCGCAGTTCTTGTCCCCTAACCGCGGCATCCCAAGTGCAGCTCCGTTTGTCCCCGGCATGGGGGTTTCGTCTCGAGATTCGCGCTCTCATGCGGCCGTGGCGCTGCGCTAGGGCCGGTCAGCTGCTTTCAGCTCTGTCTGAACCCGTCGCCGCGCCTTGCCGTACCATGGCGGTTTCCCGTGTGTTTGCAAGGAGTCGGAACCGATGGTGTTGTCCTCTCAATCCCCCCGGGCCGCACGAGGCGGCGGGTACGGCAAGTCGCGCCGCGGGTCCGGCGGCCGGTGGAAGATCGCGCTGCTCGTGGTCGTCGCCGCCATCATCGGCTACTGGGTGCTGTTCAAGGACGACGCCCCCGCCGACGTGGCCGGCAGCAACGGGCAGAGCACCGACACCGTCGACCACGACGCGTCGAACGCCGAACCTTCGCCTTCCGCCCAGCCCGTCACCGACCGGACGGCCGAGCCCGAGCGATCCTTCACGCCCCCGGCCGAGACGCGCCGGCCACCCATCATCGACGACCCCGACGACTCCGACGACACGCCCGCGCCGCCGCCGATCGCCGCCGCGGAAGAACCGAACCATTTAAACGGCACCGCCGACAACACCACCGGCTCAACAAACAGCGCGTCCGCCACGAACAACACCACCGCCGACGACACCCGCCGCCTGCCCGGCGTCGTCGCCGCCACCGGCGAGGTCGGCCGGCTCTTGCGCGAAGGCCTCGACATGCTCGACGGCAACCAGCCGATCACCGGACGGGCTCAGCTCTCCACACTTCTTCTCGGCAGCCTCGACCGGCTCAGCGCCACCGACGCCGACCTCATCCGGCAACGCCTCACCGACCTCAACGCGCTACTGGTCTTTTCGCCCGAGGCCGTGCCCAACGACCCCGCCACGTCGGTCTACCGGGTCCAGTCCGGCGACCTGCTCGGCAGCATCGGCCGCCGCGCCGGCGTGCCGTACCAACTGCTTGAGATGATCAACGGCATCAACGCAAACCGCATCCGCGTCGGGCAACCCTTGAAACTCATCAACGGCCCGATCCACGCCCGCGTGTCCAAGTCGCAGTTCGTCATGGACACGTTCGTCGAAGGCACCGACGGCACGCCCGTCTTCCTTGCGTCCTTCCCCGTCGGTTTGGGCGCCAACGACAACACGCCGGTCGGTGACTGGGTCGTCGCCAACGGCAAGGTCGAAAACCCCGACTGGCGCAACCCCAACACCAACGAATACTTCCCCGCCGGCGACCCCAACAACCCCATCGGTGAGTACTGGGTCCCCATCTCCGGCACCGACGAGAACACGCGCACCCGCAGCGGCTTCGGCATCCACGGCACCATCGACCCCGACTCCATCGGCAAGAACCTCTCGATGGGCTGCATCCGCCTCGCCGACGCCGACGTCGCGATGGTCTACAACATGCTCACGCCGGGCCAGAGCACGGTGAAGATCGTGCCGTGATTGCATCGGTTGGCCTCACTCATGGGCGCAGATCTCACAGCCTGGATTGAGTACGACGTTCACCAGGACCCTCCGTTCAGTGATTCGGCGGGTGTGGAGTGTCTGCCCCTCGGCCAATGGGGCGACCTCTATTCCAACAAGGACTACCCGTTCTACGGAGCGGTTTCCGGTTGTCGCAACGAGACGTGCATCCCGCCTCTTTTCCCCCAGCGAGGCCGACCCGAGAATGCGAGCCACCCGGTATCGACCTACTTCGACACCGAAGACCCACATAACGCAGGCTGGCTGAGTTCCGACGAAGTGGATCGGGCGATCCAACACCATGACTTGACGCCAGACCAGCTCTCGCTCGAAGTCCAGATCGTGATGCATATCCTGTCGTTCTTGAGTTTGAAGATTGGGCCGGATCGGGTGCGGTTTGTCTTCGTCATCGGCAGCGCCTGAACTTGCCTAAACCATCACGGCCGGTGCTGGCTGAACACCTGTGGGGTGAGGCAGGGGTCTGCTAAGATGTGGGTTTCCCCTGTAAAAAGCCAGTCATGACCGATTCCCCCGCCAACAGCCAATCCTCCACGCTCGCCCCCGAGCCGCTGCGCTCCGTCGTCGTTCGCTTCGCCGGCGACTCCGGCGACGGCATGCAGCTCGCCGGCACGCAGCTCACCGACACCTCCGCGATCTTCGGCAACGACGTCGCCACCTTCCCCGACTTCCCCGCCGAGATCCGCGCCCCCGCCGGCACCGTTGCCGGCGTGTCGGGCTTCCAGGTCCATTTCGCCGCTGACGACATCTTCCACCCCGGCGACAAGGTCGACGCCCTCATCGCCATGAACCCCGCGGCGCTCAAGGCCCACCTCGCGGATGTCGACCCCGGCGGCATCGTCATCGTCAACGATGACGAGTTCTCCAAAACCAACCTCAAAAAAGCCGGCTACCCCACGCCCGAAGGGTCGAAAGAACCGACCAACCCGCTCGACGATCCCGAGCTGTCGTCACGCTTCCGCCTGTACCGCGTGCCGATCACCAAGCTCAACCAGGCAGTGCTGAAAGACTCTGGTCTCGACCCGCGCAGCGTCAACCGCTGCCGGAACATGTGGACGCTGGGGTTGGTGTTCTGGCTGTTCGACCGCCCGCTGGACACGACCGAGGAACACTTAACTGAAACCTTCGCGGTGCGCAAGAAGCTCCCCGCCGTCGCCGAGGCAAACATCAAAGCCCTCCGTGCCGGCTGGGCGTTCGGCGAGACCGCCGAGATCATCTCCGAGCGTTACCACGTCGAGAAGGCCGACATCGCGCCCGGCCTGTACCGCAAGGTCACCGGCAACGAAGCGCTCGCGATGGGCCTGATCACCGCCGGGCAGCTCGCGGGCAAGGACGTGGTCTACGCGACCTACCCGATCACGCCCGCGTCGGACATCCTGCACAACCTCGCGCCGATGAAGCACTTCGGCGTCAAGACCGTCCAGGCCGAGGACGAGATCGCCGCGGTCTGCATGGCCATCGGCGCGTCCTTCGCCGGGCAGCTCGGCGTCACCGGCACGTCCGGCCCGGGCCTCGCGCTCAAGGCCGAGGCCGTCGGCTTGGCCGTCATGACCGAGCTGCCGCTGGTCGTCGTCAACGTTCAGCGCGGCGGGCCTTCCACCGGCCTTCCGACCAAGACCGAGCAGTCCGACCTGCTGCAAGCCATGTACGGCCGCAACGGCGACGCCCCCGTCGTCGTCCTCGCCCCGCGCAGCCCCGCCGACTGCTTCGATACCGCCATCGACGCCGCCCGCATCGCCATGACCCGCATGGTGCCCGTCATACTCCTCACCGACGGCTACCTCGCCAACGGCAGCGAGCCCTGGCTCGTCCCCAAAGCCGCCGACTTCAAAAAGATCGAAGTGAATCACCCCGATAGCCCCGGAAGCGCTTCCGGGGCTGCGACCGCGGCGAACGGCGACACCGGTGACCACGCCGAATTCCTCCCCTACCAACGCAACGAAAACCACACCCGCCCCTGGATGGTCCCCGGCACCCCCGACGGCATGCACCGCCTCGGCGGCCTCGAAAAACAGAACATCACCGGCAACGTCTCCTACGACCCCGACAACCACCAGCTCATGACCGACCTCCGCCACGCGAAGGTCGAAAAAATCGCTGAGGATAAAACCCTTGTCCCCGACCTCGAAGTGTTGCAGGGCGACGCGTCCGGCGATTTGTTGGTGCTCGGCTGGGGCGGCACCTACGGCAGCATCACCACCGCCGTCCAACGCGCCCGCGCCAAGGGCCACTCCGTCAGCCAGGCCCACCTGCGGCACCTCTCCCCCATGCCCGCCAACACCGGCGACGTGCTCCGCAAGTTCAAACAAGTCCTCATCCCCGAACTCAACACCGGCCAACTCCGCCTCCTCATCCGCGGCAAGTACCTCGTCGACGCCGTCGGCATCAACAAGGTGCAGGGTAAGCCGTTCATGGTGGAGGAACTGGAAAGCATGATCGAAAGCCTCGTCGGCAGTGCCGCATCGGCATGATTTGCGGTGACCGCAAAAAGCATCAGGAAAGACCGATGCCCCTCGAATTCACTAAGGAGCAGACCTACGAACAGGTCGAAGCCTTCCGCGCCATCATGAACCGCCGCTTCAACCTCGACGCAGACGAGATGGATGCAGAGATGGCGTTGAAGGATTTGGCGAACACCGTCGTCGTCCACGCCTACAACAAGGGCGTTGAAGACGCCCAGGCCTACCTCGCCGCGAAACTCACCGACCTCGGCATCGACGTCTACCTTGAACCCGAACCGGCGGAGACCACCGACAAGCAGGTGAGGCGGAAACCGGATCGAAGATGAATCGGCCCTATGGCCGACGAACGACCCTGATGATTGAGAAAGCACAAGACCATTAATCATGCCTGAAACCAACCTCCCCGTACTCAAAGCCAAGGACTACGCCTCCGACCAGGATGTGCGGTGGTGTCCGGGCTGTGGCGATTACGCGATCCTCAACGCGGCGCAGCGCGTCGCGCAGGCGCTCCAACTGAAGCGTGAGAACACGGTCTTCGTGTCGGGGATCGGGTGCTCGTCCCGCTTCCCGTACTACATGAACACGTACGGCTTCCACTCGATCCACGGCCGGGCCCCCGGGTTCGTCACCGGGATCAAGGTCGCCAACCCGGACCTTGACGTGTGGATGGTCACCGGCGACGGCGACGGGTTCTCCATCGGCGGCAACCACATGATGCACATCCTGCGTCGCAACGTGGACGTCAACCTGCTGCTGTTCAACAACCGCATCTACGGGCTGACCAAGGGCCAGTACTCGCCGACCTCCGAGCAGGGCAAGAAGACCAAGTCCACGCCGTTCGGCTCGCTGGACTTCCCCGTGGACCCGTGCCAGGTCGCGCTGGCGGCCGGCGCATCCTTCGTCGCGCGCTCGACCGACAAGGACCGCGGGCTGGTGCCGGTCATGCAGGCCGGGGCCGAGCACAAGGGCAGCGCGTTCGTCGAGATCTACCAGAACTGCAACATCTTCAACGACAACGCCTTCGCGGAACTCACCGGCAAGGACACCCGCGAAGACAACGTCGTCTACCTCGAGCACGGCAAGCCGCTGATCTTCGGCAAGGACCGCGACAAGGGCATCCGCCTGCTCGGCCTGCGGCCGGAAGTCGTCACGCTGGGTGACCCCGGAAGTGGCGGTGTCGCCGAAGACGACCTGATCGTGCACGACCAGACCAACAAGCCGCTGGCGATGATGCTCGCGACGCTGCACGCGGTGTTCGACGCCGACGGCAACAACGTGTCTGGCTTCCCCGAGCCGTTGGGTGTGCTGTACGCCGAAGAGCGCGACTGCTACGAGACCCTCGTGCAGCAGCAGGTCGATGCCGCGATCAAGAAACGCGGCGCGGGCGATCTGGACGCGCTCTACAACGCCGGCGACACGTACACGATCGGCGCGTGAGCCAAGCCAGGATCACGTGTTGAAGTATTTCGCCTCGGGGTGGTGCACGATGATCGCGGACGTGCTCTGTTCGGGGTCAATCTGCCAGTTCTCGGTGAGTTCGCACCCGATGCGCGTGGGGTCGATGAGCTGCCAGAGGATGTCCTGGTCGCTCATCTCCGGGCACGACGGATAGCCGAAGCTGTAGCGGGACCCGCGGTACTTCTGCGTGAAAAGTTGCTTGATCTTCGGGCTGTCGTCGTTGCCGATGCCCAGCTCGGTACGGACGCGTTTGTGCCACAGCTCGGCCAGGGCCTCGGCGCACTCGACCCCCATGCCGTGCACGTAGAGGTACTCGGTGTAGTCGTCGGCGTCGAAGTGCTTTTTGGCGAGCTTGCTGACCTCGTCGCCCATGGTGACGCACTGCATCGCCAGCACGTCGCGCTGGCCCGAATCGATGGGCAGGAAGAAGTCCGACAGGCACAGGCGCTTGCGCTCGCGCTGCCGCGGGAAGTTGGTGAACCGTGCGACCTCCTTGTCGTGATCCTCGGCGTCGAAAACGACAAGGTCATCGCCCTGCGAATTGCACGGGTAGTAGCCGTAGGTCACGGCGGGGCGCAGGATGTCGTTCTCGACCATTGACTTTTTCAGACGGTCGTAGATCGGCCGGACCTCGTGTTCGAGCTGGTTTTCGTAGTCCTGCGTGGACTTGTCGCCGCGCACGAACTGCCACTGCGTCTTGAACAGGGCGGACTCGTTGACGAAGGGGTAGATGTCCTTCATCGCCAGGTCGGTGACGACGCGGGAGCCCCAGAAGGGCGGGGTCGGGATGTCTCCAGGTTCGAGGACGGCGACGTCGGAACGGGCCGGCAGCGTCGCGGTGCCCGTTCCCTCACGGTCGCGGCTCGTCTGAGCGCGTTCCTTGAGCGCGGCGATCTTTTCTTCGCGTTCCTTGCCGCCGGCGATCCGCTCATCGACCTCGGTGTTGAGTTCGTCGATCTTTCCCGTGCAGAGGTGGTCCATCAGGCGGAGGCCCTCGAAGGCGTCGGTGCCGTGGAAGGTGCTGCCCTTGTAGATCGAACGCAGGTGGCCCTCGCAGTACGAGCGTTGGAGCGCCGCGCCGCCGAGGATCATCGGCACGTCGATCCCCAGGTTGTTGAGCTCGTGGAGGTTTTCCTCCATGACGTTGACCGACTTCACGAGCAGCCCGGACAGGCCGATCGCGTCGGGCTTGGTTTCTTTGTACTTGGCGACGATCTCGTTGATCGGCACCTTGATGCCGATGTTGTGCACGGTGTAGCCGTTGTTGGAGAGGATGATGTCCACGAGGTTCTTGCCGATGTCGTGGACGTCGCCGCGCACGGTGGCGAGCAGCATGGTGCCTTTCGTTTGCCCGTCGACCTTTTCCATGAACGGCTCGAGCAACGCGACCGCGGCCTTCATCACGGTCGCGCTCTGGAGCACGAACGGCAGCTGCATCTGCCCCGAGCCGAACAACTCGCCCACGACCTTCATGCCGTCGAGCAGGTGGTCGTTGATGATGTCCAAGGGCGCGTATTTCTCGCGGGCTTCGGTGAGCGTGTCTTCCAAGCCTTTCTTTTCGCCGTCGATGATGTGCTTGCGGAGGCGTTCTTCCAGCGGCAGCTCGGCGAGGTCGACCTTGGTCGACTGGGCCTCGGCGTTGCTGAACAGATCGATGAAAATCTGCAGGGATTCCGTGGTTTTCGAGCCGTCTTCGAGCGTGACGGGTTGATCGGCGGGGCGGTCGTAAAGCACGTCCAGCGCCGCGTTCCACTGCTCGTCGGGGATGCGGTTCTTAGGCAGGATCTTGCTGACGTGCAGGATCGCGCTGGTCATGCCGGCGTCGACCAGTTCGGAGAGAAACACCGAGTTGAGTACCTGCCGGGCCGCGGGGTTGAGGCCGAACGAGATGTTCGACAGCCCGCAGGTGATCTGGCAGTTCGGGAAGCGCTGCGCAATGAGCCGCGTGCCCTCGATGGTTTCCAGGCCCGAGCGCTTGTCCTGCTCCATGCCGGTGGACACGGGCAGCACGAGCGGGTCGAACATCAGGTCGGCCTCGTCGAGGCCGTGCTGCTGGGTGGCGAGTTGGTGCATGCGCTCGGCGATGGACAGCTTGCGGTCGCGCGTCCGCGCCATCGCCTCTTCGGGGTCTTCGTCGATGGTGCCCAGCACCAGGCCCGCGCCGTAGCGTTTCGCCAACGCGCACATCTGGGCGAACTTTTCTTCGCCGTCTTCGAGGTTGGCCGAGTTGATGATGCACTTGCCGCCGGCGGATTTGAGTCCTGCCTCAATGGTGGCCGGCTGCGTGCTGTCGAGCATCAACGGCGCGTTGACCTGGTTCACCAGCTTGGACACGACCGTGGTCATGTCGGCCGCGTTGTCCCGGCCGGCGTAGTCCACGTTGACGTCGACGACGTGCGAGCCTTCCTTGACCATCTCGCGGGCCAGCGAAACGATCTCGTCCCAGTTCTCTTCCTCGAGCAAACGCTTGAACTTGCGCGAGCCCGAGGCGTTGGTGCGTTCGCCGACGTTGAGGATGGAGTTGTCCTGGCGGTACTCGACGGCGCCCATGAGTGAGGAAATCGCGGGTTTCCAAGGGTTTTTGTCGATCTTCACCGGTGCGTGGTCGAGGCCGATCGCTTCGACGAGCGCGGCGATGTGGCCGGGCGTGGTGCCGCAGCAGCCGCCGACGATGTTCAGGCCCGCGGTCTTGACGTACTCGGCGACCTTCTCGGCGAAGGGTTTGGGCCCCAGCGGGAAGATGGTCTTGCCCTCGACGAGGGTGGGCAGGCCCGCGTTGGGCAGCAGCGAGATCGCGCGGTCCCAGTTCTTGCCTAAGTAGTGGACGTGCTCGGACATCTCGACCGGCCCGGTCGCGCAGTTCATCCCCAACGAATAGATCGGGAAGTCGCGCAGCGCCGCGACGCAGCCGGCGATGTCGGTGCCCACCAGCGTGGTGCCGAACTGCTCGATGGTGACCTGCACCATGACGGGGATGTCGCCCCCGGAAGCGCCGCCGGTGTCGGGCGTGAGGCCGCGCTCTTCGAGCACGCCGAACGTCGCGGACAACGCGCACTTCACTTGAAGAATGTCCTGCGCCGTTTCGAGCAGCAGCACGTCGGCCCCGCCGTCGAGCAGGCCGCGTACCTGCGCGGCGTAACTCTCCCGCATCGTGTCCCAGTCGATGTTGCCCAGGGTGATGAGCTTCGTGCCCGGGCCCATCGAGCCGATCACGAAGCGCGGCCGGTCGGGCGTGGCGAACTTGTCGCACGCGGCCCGCGCAACCTCGGCGGCGGTCTTGTTCAGCTCGTGCACCTTGTCGACCAGGTCCTGGTCTTCCATGGTGTGCAGCTGGGCGTTGAAGCTGTCGGTCTCGACGCCGTCGGCCCCGGCTTCGAGGAACGTCTCGTGGATGCCTTGGATGACTTCGGGCCGGGTGAGCAGCAGCACCTCGGTGCAGTTCTCGCGGCCGAGGTAGTCGCGCTCGAGTTCGAGGTCGTCGAGGTTGTGGATCGACGTGCCCATGGCCCCGTCGAAGAAGAGGACGCGGCGGGCGGCGTGTTGGGTGAACAGGCTCATGGCGTGGCGGGGTATGGGGGCGGGGGCTTGGGGTTCGTCGTGGGCTGTGGGTGCAACCCTCGGAGAGACTCGTATCGGGCGGTTGCCAGTCGAGCCTTGCCCGTTCAGGATTCGATCGGACGAGGATTCATCCGTTCATCCGGATTTACGGATGATATACCTTTGGGTTCTTGGGCAAATCCACAAAGGCTGTCCCCTTCGTTCTGGAATGCCGATACGCTCCCCGTCTGTGTGTCCGTGCAAACCCCAAGAACCGGTCCGGCAACGCCCGAAACCGGCTTTCTGAGCCCCGGTCCCTGATCCGTGACCCCCGATCCCCGCACCCCGGCCCCTCATGGAATGGTGGCAAGCCCTCATCCTCGGGATCGTCGAAGGCCTGACCGAGTACCTGCCGGTCAGCTCGACGGGGCACCTGATCCTCACGAACTGGCTGCTCGGGCTCAACAGCGACGACCCGGAGATGCAGCGGGCGGTGAACGCGTTCGCGATCGTGATCCAGGCCGGGGCCATCGCGGCGGTGCTGGGACTTTATCGCAAGCGCGTTGTCCAGATGCTGCGCGGGCTGGCGGGCAAGGACCCGGCCGGGCTGAAACTAGCGCTTGCGCTGGTCGTGGCGTTCCTGCCGGCCGCGGCGCTGGGGCCGGTGCTGAACGACACCATCAAGGCGGAGCTGTTCACGCCCTGGCCGGTGATCGGCGCGCTTTTCGTGGGCGGCTGGCTGATGCTGGCGGTGGCGTGGAACCAGAACCTGCTGGACCGCAACGCGCGGCGTGAGATCGAAGACATCGACTGGAAGATCGCGCTGCTGATCGGGTTCGGCCAGTGCATCGCGATGTGGCCGGGCACGAGCCGGTCGATGATGACCATCGTCGCGGCGCTTCTGCTGGGCCTGCGGGCCAAGGCGGCGGCGGAGTTCAGCTTCCTGCTGGGCCTGGTCACGCTGGGCGCGGCCACGTGCTACGACGCGGTGCAGGACGGCGACGCCATCCTGACCCACATCGGCTGGACGAACCTCGCGATCGGCTTCATCGCCGCGACCGTGTCCGCGGCGCTGGCGGTTTTCTGGTTCGTGCAGTTCCTCACCAAGCGCGGCCTCGCGCCGTTCGGGTGGTACCGCCTCGCACTGGCGGCGCTGCTGGCCGGGCTGATCTTTGGTGGGGTGATGGAGGATTTTGGCGGGGCGGAGGCGGAACCAACAGACGTTGGCGAATCTGAATCGGCGGTCGGCACCCAGGAATGACGCGGACCGGTCGCTCACGCTCCCGGCTCTGATTTCGCATGCCCCGTCAGAGCCGCGAGCGTGCGCGACCGGTGAGACTGAAAAGTGCCCCACGAACGTCGTACCTACTTCCACGTCCAGCCGTTCTTTGGGCGATATCATGACCAAGGCATTAAAAACTCACCTTGCCCCGTAACGCTGACGTAAGCCGACGTTGCTTTCACCTTGGGTTACGAGTCACGCCTGCGGCCCGCCGTCCGCCCCGGCCGGGATGACCAAGCGGCCGCCGACGCCCAAAGCTCCGGCGCTGAGTATCGAGCCGGTCGATCGTGCCATCGCCGGGGTGGACCATCCCCGTCGTGATATGTTCCCTCGATCCCTCCAAAGCCGTAGACAGAAGCCCCCTCTCGATGTTTGCAACGCGTGAGGATTTCCCCTTATTCATCACACAGACGCTTCAAGATCTTGCTAGGATGAGGTGAATTGAGTCCTAAAACAAGGGAGAAATAGATGTCCAGATTAAGTATTTGTTCGTGGCTTGCCGTCGCCGGTCTGGTTTGTGGTATCCACGCGTCGGCGTTGGCGGGGACGGTCCAGCAAGACGTCTACCTGAACCTGGACAACATCACCGTTGCGGTCGGCCCCAACACGTCGCCCGGCACGTTCAACAACACGTTTTCGGGTGGGACCATCGATAAAGTCATCGACGCCCCCAGCGCCGATGCGGAAGAGTTCCACAACCAGACGACCCATATCTGGTTTACCGCAGATGACCCCGGCGGTGGCTTGGAACTTGTTTTTGAGTTCGGAACCGATTACGACATCACGACGCTCCACTTCTGGAATTACACCGCCGAAGGGTTTGACGTGGACAACATCGATTTCAGCTTTGCCAACAGCCTCGGGGCAGAAGTCGGCACCCTGTCGATTCAGCCGGACCTTGGCAGCAGCCCGGGCATTCGTGCCCAGGACATCCCCTTGGCGGCTCCATTGAACGTCCGGTCCGTCACCGCGTTTCTGACCGGGAGCAATCAGCAGGTGGATTTCCAGAACATCGGGTTTACCGCGACCGAATCGGTCCCCGAGCCCGGCACCTTCCTGCTTCTGGGCATGACCGGTCTTCTTGGTCTGCGGGGTCGGAGCTGCGGCTGATCGTGACGTAGTCGCGGTAAGCCGACGAGGCGATGAAAATACCTGATCGGGTCTGATGCGCCCCGTGTCCGCTACGACTCGTTCTCCCGCGGCGCCGGCGCCGTCTTGAAAAGTGGCCGTACATCCATATCGCGATGGCGGTGTCGTATTCGCTGGCCTTTTACGGGTTCGCGCAGTTCCTCACCCGGCGCGGCCTCTCGCCGTTCAGCTGGTACCGCCTCGCACTGGCGGCGCTTCTGGCCGGGCTGATCTTCCGTGGGGTGATAGTGGATTTCGGTGGGGGTGAGCGGCCGGTGAGACTGAAAGCACCGCAGGCAAAAGCATCGCCTCATCCAAGTCTGGCCCGGTCGCCCCGTGACGCTTCTCCGACCCGGCACTCAACGGCACAAGCCGCGCCGTGCCGCAATGTTTTTTGGCCGAATTCAATTTCGCTGCGCCGCTTAATCCCGAGCAACTTCGGCGAGCGTACTGCGGGCGCGTTCCGCCAACTCAGCGTGGCGCTCGACGCCGAACACGCGCTCCGCGATCCGGCCCATTACCGCCGTCGCGTACCCGCACCCCGCGCCGACCTCCAGCACCCGGTCGTCCGGCTCGATCCGCGCCGCCGCGACCATCTACGCCACCACGTACGGCTGCGAGATCGTCTGCCCCCGCCCGAGCGGCAGCGGCCCGTCCGCGTAAGCCTGACCCCGCAAGCCCTCCGGCACAAACGCCTCGCGCGGGACCGAGCACATGGCTCGCAGCACCCATTCATCGGCAATCCCACGATCCCGAATCTGACGGTGGACCATGGCACATCGCGATTCGGTCGGGCTCCCCACAAGTGCATCTTAGATGTGAGTCAGCCCGGTATCGTGCTTTTGCAGGAGTTGCGGAGCCGATGCTCGCCTACAACCGCGACAAGCGTTGGGCGTCACGCCGAGTAAACGGGCTCAGTCTTCAAAACCCTGGCTGTTAGGGAAACCCCTTGCCCAGCCTGACTTGTTTTCATGTCACTCTGAAGCAGGTCTTGACGCACCCGTGCGACATGGGATACAGAGGCGGAAGTCCAACCACGAGAAAACAGACATGATGACTTCGGATTCCGGTTCTTCGGCGACGCCCATCAAAGAGAACAACCTACAAAAACGCCGGTCGGTGTTTTTGGTTGGCGGTGTTGTCTACCTATTCGTGGGCGTCGTTTTGTTCACGTCATATCACTTTGCGTTGGCGCCACTGATGGACGCCCGTGTCGATTACGAACGTGCGCGATCGACTCACAGTTTTTTGGTAAAGGCCCGAGACGTCATGTCCCACATGAACGCCGAGGCGTCCGAAGCCAATCTTTCCGGCAATAGAATCATGGCCCAAACACTCTTGCTGGAGTTGTCTCGGGTTCTGGGTGGAAACGTGCTAGATTTCGAGACCGACTTCGATAAGGTGATAAAAGAAGCGCACGCCATTGCTCGCCAAGACGGCGAAAAAAACAGGCCAAGTAAAGGCGAGACTTCTTCAGACGACGTGTCACCCGAAAGGTCCGTTGTGAACGTACAGATCGAGCCGACCGACCGGCAAACCTTCGAGGCGTACCTCAAACTATCAGAAGAAGATTTGGGCACCAGCAGTTTGACGTGGCCTTTTTTAGGCTTCCAGTCCGGCCGATTGTCTTTGTTGATACTGTTTATCTTTGCATCAAGTGTTGGATTAATCGCCGGTGGACTCAGACTCTTGATGCTTCAGCGTCGGCCAGACATAAACGAGCTTGATGCGAGGCACTTTTTGTTGCCGCTTCTGGTGCCCGTGCTGGCGATTATGCTGTTGACTCTATTGACTGGGTTTGGCGGATCGCTTTTAGACGACCCCATCGATGATGCGACGAGCCAACTTTTAGTCATGCTCACGGGGGCTATAGGTCTTGCTCCCGAAAACTTTATGCAGTCGGTACGGGGATATCTGAAGAGCACGGTCGAGGAATTCACGCGCGGTGAAGATGATGCCATCGAAGCGACTTAGTGTTAACCGTTCTCCCGCGGCGCCGGCGCCGTCTTGAAGTGCCCGGACATCCACGTCGCGATGGCCGTGTCGTACGCGCTCGTGCGTTGAAACGCCGCGGCGGCGAGTTTGCGGCGCAGGCCCAGCGTCGTGGCTCCGTCGTTTTTGTTCAGCTCGTTGGTGACGGCGTCGTACTGCTTGGAGGCGGTGACGACGGTGACGTAGGCGTGGTTCTTCGCGGCCGAGCGGATCATGGATGGGCCGCCGATGTCGATGTTTTCGATGGCGTCTTCGAGGGTCACGCCTTCTTTCGCAACCGTCTGCTCGAAGGGATAGAGGTTCACACAGACCAGGTCGATCGGCGTGATGTCGTGGGCTTTGAGCGCGGCGGCGTGGTCGGCGTTGTCGCGGACGGCCAGCAGCGCGCCGTGGACCTTGGGGTGCAGGGTCTTGACCCGGCCGTCCATCATCTCGGGGAAGCCGGTGACGGTCTCGATGCCGACGGTGGGCAGGTCGGCCTCGGTGAGCGCGGCGCGGGTGCCGCCGGTGGAGATCAGCGTCACGCCGCGCTGGTGCAGGCTGCGCGCGAACGGGACCAGGTCGGTCTTGTCCGAGACCGAGAGCAGGGCGGTGCGGATGGGGATGAGGGACATGGGGAAGTTCGAAGTCCGAAGATCAAAGTGCGAAGTCAGTCAACCAACGGCCACGGTGTCAGCTGAATATGAACGGGTCCGCGTGGCGTCGGCTTAGGGAACAGGAGATAGGCTTACTCGGCGATTATGTTGCCTGCTACGGACTCTATACGTCGGGCTTCGCACGTTGCCTCAATTGATCGGGTCCAGCCGCACGATCCGCCCCGTGTCGCTGCGGAGGATCAGCGACCCGTCCGGCCCGGGGATGCCCTGAGCCGCGCCCGAGAAACGCACCGACCGCGTGACCGCGCCCGTGTCCGGGTCCATCAGCACCAGCGCGTTGTTGGCGACGGCGTACACGCCCTCGTCCGTGGCCATCACCGGCGTGGCGTGCAGCGGCGAGGTCCAGCGTTCGGCGCCGGCCGAGTCCAGGGCGATCACGCCGCCGTCCTCGGCGGGCAGGTAGATGTCCCGGCCGACCGACAGGGGCGACTGGTTGAGCGGGTGCGACGCGCGGTAGACCCACGACTCGTTCCCGGTCGCACGGTTGAGGGCGTAAAGCGAGCGGTCCTGCGAGGGGACGAGGATGTCGCCGCGGTGGACCGTCGGCTGCGTCGTCACCGGGCCGAACACCGCGTTGCGGAACACCAGATCACCCGAGGCGGCGTCGAGCATCGCGTAGGTGCCGGCCTCGTCGGCCAGGAACACGTTGTCGCCCGACGCGATGGGCGGCGCGAGCAGCCGGCCGCGCATCCGGTAGCGCCACTTCGCGTACCCCGCGTCCACGTCGTGCCCGTACGCCGTCCCCGCCGCGGCGCCGAAGATCGCCAGGTCGTTGATCAGCACCGCGCCCGCGGACACCGGCGCGTCCAGGTCCGCGTTGCCCTGCACCCGCCCGGTGTCGGCGTCGAGCGTGTAGAACCGCGCGGCCGAGTTGATGAACACCCGGTCCCCGTCACGCAGCGGCCGGTACAGCGACTCGAGGTTCTGCCCGATCAGCACCTTCCACGCGTACTGCCCGGCGTCGACCTTGATCGCCGTGACCATGTTGTCCGGGCCCTCGACCGCCACGAGCAAATCATCCAGCACCTCGAACTCGGTCACCCCGCCGCCGCCCGCCTGCCGGAGCTGGTAGATCCAGCGGACCGACCAGCCCATCTCGCGCAACGCCGTGGGGTCCAGCGACTGCCCGGCCGAGAGCGAACCGCCCGCGCGGTCGGCCCGGGGCGCGGTGCCGTCGTTCCAGTTCTGCGGGGAAGACTCACACCCGGCCAGCGGCAACAGGGCGGCCAGCCCGGTCAGGCTCGCCAGGACGGCCACGCAGGCCGGGGCGGAACAGATCGCAAATCGCCTCATCGCTGTCGTCTCCGTCGGGGCCGTCAGGCTCGGGGGGTCAAGGTCCGGTTGGCCCGGGCGTGGGCCCGGGGGGTAGGGTCCGGGGTAGGGCCGGGCGCGGGTCCGGGGGCGGTAGCGACACAGACACCGCGCCCGAGCCGCCGAGTATCGACGCCCACGCCCCCCGGGTCAAGCACAGGGCGACACCCCCGCCGCCGTAAGCCGTGTGAGGATGGGGGATTGCGGAGCGGCGGGCGCGAGCCCACGCTCGAAGTTTTTGCTGGCCTTTCTCTCGGATTCGCTTAGGCTTATCGCCTCGACGACGCACACCTTGGTCCCCGAATTGATGCCGAAAACCACACTGTCCAGTCCAATCCCGGCGATTCGGCTCCGGTTCACCCCCGCAGTGCTCTCGGCCGTGCTGCTTGCGAGCCCGGGTCACGCTCAGGAACTCTTCCGCGACGCCATGACCGACGGTGCCGCCTGGCAGAACCTCAACACCGCCTCCACCGACAGCCTTGTCACCTACGGCTACGACTACACCGCCGACTTCATCCCCGAGGCCCCCAACACCCGGCCCGGCGACGCCGCGACCACGGGTGTCAAGGCCCAGGCCAACATCGCGGTGAGGAACGATGCCGCCGATGTTGTGGCGCTGTCCCCTCTCGGCCAGACCTTCGCCGGAAACTACCGACTCCGGTTCGATGCCTGGATCAATTACGACCTGAACGCCTATTTCAACCTGAATCGCAGCGGGACGTCGGAAGCAATCGGCGCGTCGATCCGCGCCGACCCGACCGCGTTCGACCCCTTCCCCGCGAACGGCTTTCCGCAGTACCGAACCAACGCTTACACCTTGGCACGTGGTGACGGCGACCTCTACTACTGGCGTAGCAACGACGACAGCCCCGAGACCGAAACCACTTGGTTCTCCCAGGGCGACTCGCTCTATTACGCAGAGTTTCTGCCACCGGTCTCCGCTCCCGGCGGGCAACAAACCGATTACGGCCCGACCGCCGCAGGCGCCGTTGGTTTTCAATGGCTGACCTTCGAATACCAAGCCGTCGGCGACATTGCCATGGTGATCATCGAAAAGCCCAACGGCGAACGTCTGCCGATCGTCCGGATCGATGAGTCGGCCGAGCCGTCCACCGGCGATAGTTTTGTCCTCCTGTACGACGACGACTTCTACCTCTCGATCGCGCCGCAACCCGAGCTTCAATTCGGCTTGTTCGACAACGTCGTCGTCGAAGCCTTGATGCCCGGCGACTACAACACCTCGGGCCAGGTCGAACAGGGCGACCTCGACCTCGTGCTCCAGAACTGGGGCACCGACACCACCCTCAACATCCCCGCCGGCTGGATCAACGTGCTCGGGCTCGCCGGCATCGTCGATCAGGCCGAACTTGATGGTGTACTCCAGAACTGGGGCGGCACCGCCGCGCCGGACTTCGGGGGGTTCGTCGTTCCCGAGCCAACGCTCGCGCCGACCTTCTTGCTGTGGAGTCTGGTCGCGACGCGCCGACGCGTGCGTTGAGACGGACGCGGGCCGTGTCCGGCCCGGAACCAGCGTCCATCGCCACGATCTGAATCAACGCCCTCTACGCCACCAACTGCTCGCGCAGCCGGGCGATGTCGCGGCCGGGCGGTTCGCCGAAGTGTTTCTTGTAATCCCGGCTGAAATACGAAGCATCTTCGTAACCCACGCGGAAGCCGGCCTCCGCGGCGTCGAGCGCGTCGTCCAGCATCAGTCGGCGGGCTTCGAGCAGGCGTAGCTGCTTCTGGTACTGCAGCGGCGTCATCGCGGTGGCGGTCTTGAAGTGCGCGTGGAAGCCCGAGACGCTCATGCCGACCTGCCGGGCGAGGTCTTCGATGCGCAGCGGCTGGTCGTAGTCACGTTGCAGGCGTTGGACGGCCTCGGTGATGCGGTGCGACTGCCCGCCGCGCGTCGCGAGGTACTGCATGCGTTGCTGCTGCGCGCCGGTGAGCAGGCGGTACACGATCTCGCGGCGCACCAGGGGCCCAAGCGCGTTGTAGGTTTGCGCGTCGTCGTCGGCCGCGAGGCGGGCGAGTCGCAAGACCGCGTTGTTGAGCGCCGCGTCGAGCGGACTGACGTCGAACCCCGACTGTCCCGGCCCGGTCGGCGGGGCGTGCAGCGTCTCGACGATCACCGACGTGACCTCGGCGGGGTCCAGGTCCAGCCGCAACGCGAGGTAGGGCTCGTCGGGCGAGGCGTGGACGACACAACTCGACACCGGGCCGCCCAGCGTGTTGATCAGGTAGTGGGCCGGGTCATAGCGCAGGGTGCGGTCGCCGGTGTGGACCTCCTTGCTGCCCTGGGCGATGACGCAGAAGCACGGCTGGGTCGCCGCGTGGTTCGGCTGGTCCCGGGCCGAGCGGCGGTAGATCCCCACGCCGGTGCGCAGCTCGCGCTGGCCGTCTCCGGGCAGTGCACGCCCGATGAGCTCGGCAAGTTCGACGATGTTCGGGCAGGTCGCCTTGGCCATGCGGGGATTCTATCGCCTATGGACGTTTTTAATCGGGTTTTGGAGGAATGTGCAACAAGCTTCGAGGATCGTCGGATTGAAATCGACCGATTGGGCCGTAGAGTTTCGTCAGATCAAGGGGGATCGGCGAATGCACCTCGAATTCAGGGATTGCCGCCGATCCTAAAAATGGCATGGATCGAGATAAACGTGCAATCCAGTTTTTGAGCATGACCCGCCGGGATTGCCTTTTTCGCGTTTCGGCCAGCCCCTTGATCCTCGCCGCGGGTGCCCGACCGGCACCGGCCGCCGCCGAGCAATCCCCGCCCCGAAACCCGCAGGCCCCCACACCGAAAGGCTCCGACCCCATGCCCGACCTCACGATCCAACGCACCGGCGACCAGGCCTCCGTCGTGCCCCCGGCCGACTGGTTCACCGGCACCGTCCGGCTCGATCCGCTGGCCTCGCCCAAAGAGCCCTCGCAGGTCTCCATCGCCAGCGTCACCTTCGAGCCGGGCGCCCGCACCAACTGGCACACGCACCCGGTCGGCCAGCACCTGCTCATCACCGCCGGCCACGGCTGGGTGCAGCAGGACGGCGGCCCGATCGAAGAAGTCCGCCCCGGCGACGTCGTGTGGTTCCCCCCGAACCTCAAGCACTGGCACGGCGCGACGCCCACCACCGCCATGACCCACCTGGCCATTCAGGAAGCTCAGGACGGCAGCCCCGTCGACTGGCTCGAAGCCGTGACCGACGCGCAGTACCGCAAGTGACGTGAACGAAACGAACACCACCGACGAGTCTTCCCACCCAACAGAGACGAGACCTCAATCATGCCCCAAGCCAAAGCCTACTCCGTCGCCAGCGCCACCTCGCCGTTCGAGTCCGACACGATCCCGCGTCGCGAGCCGACCGCCACCGACGTCGCCATCGAGATCCTTTACTGCGGCATCTGCCACTCGGACCTGCACCAGGCCCGCGACGAGTGGCACGACGCGATGCCGACGGTGTACCCCTGTGTGCCCGGCCACGAGATCGTCGGCAAGGTCACCGCAATCGGTTCCGAGGTCACGAAGTTCAAAGTCGGCGACACCGTCGGCGTCGGCTGCCTCGTCGACAGCGACCACACCTGCCCGAACTGCAAGAACAACCTCGAGCAGCTCTGCCCCAACATGGTGCTCACCTACAACTTCCCCGACCGGCACGGCACCGCCCCCGTGACCTACGGCGGGTACTCCGAGAGCATCGTCGTCGACGAAAAGATGGTGCTCCGCATCCCCGACAACCTCGAGCTTTCCGCGACCGCGCCCTTGCTGTGTGCGGGAATCACGACCTACTCGCCGCTCAAGCGCGGCGGCGTGGGCCCGGGCAAAAAGGTCGGCGTCGTCGGGCTCGGCGGCTTGGGGCACATGGGCGTCAAGCTCGCCAAGGCGATGGGCGCACACGTTGCCGTCTTCACCACCTCGCCGAGCAAGTCCGACGACGCGAAGCGCCTCGGCGCCGACGAGGTCGTGCTGTCGAAAGACCCCGCACAGATGGACGCCCAGGCCGGCACGTTCGACTTCATCCTCGACTGTGTCTCGGCCAAGCACGACATCAACGCGTACCTCAATCTGCTCGGCGCCGACGGCGAGTTGTGTCTCGTGGGCGCGCCGTCGGAGCCGCTGGAAGTCAACGCGTTCACGTTGCTCATGGCCCGGCGCAAGCTCTCCGGCTCACTTATCGGCGGCATCGCCGAGACCCAGGAGATGCTCGATTTTTGCGGCCAGCACAACGTCACCGCGGATGTCGAAGTCATCCCCATCCAGCAGCTCAACGCCGCCTACGAACGCCTCGAAAAGAGCGACGTGAAATACCGCTTCAGCATCGACATGGCGTCGATTAAGGGTGCGTAACCGAGAGACGAACGCGCAGTTAACCAGTCCCTGACCCAGAACGCTCGAGAAAGGAACACGCATGTACGGACTCTACGATCCGCTCGCTTTCGCCCAGGCCCTGACCCGTGAACCCGTCACCCCCCGCCGGCCGCTCGTCCGCCCGCTGCTGCGGTGGATGGGACGCGGCCTGGTCCGGCTCGGAACGCGGATGTGGGCACAGCGAACTCGGTGGTCTAAAGCGACGCACGAACCCCGGCCGTGCTCATGCAGGCCCTGCGCGTGCTGACCGATCATGGCAATAAGGTGTGCCGCATGTGTATCTGGCCATGGTTCCGTTCGGATGCCTGCGCACGCTTTGCCCGGTACTCCGCCGAGAGGTCTTGACGCGCGGGTAAAATGTAAGTGCAGGTGAAGGGCGTGGCCTCCGCGTGGGTGCCAGGTGGGTGAGGGCTTGAGTTCCTTAATCACGAAGTGACGTGCGGCCTTGGACACGGGTGAATCAGGAAGGACCCTGATCGCACGCCGTCTCCCGCCGGAACCCCCCGAGTGAGTCCCATCCGAAACGCGGTGACGGCGGGTTGCAAAACCGACGCCGGCCGGGGGTCTGTGGATCGCGACGGCGGTCCCGCCCCGGGTTTGTTTCGAAGCGAGTCCAAAGCGAGCCGGGCCGTGTCGGCCCGGATGCCGGACACCGGGCCGACACGGCCCGGCTCTCCAGAAACGCACACGGCGTTCTTTCACAAGTAAATCCGAGGGGCGTTGTCGTCCCCAAAATCGTCCGTGTTTCTTGCACGGATAGCCGGACGCGGACCGCGTCCGGACCGGAGCGTGTCACGCTCCGGCTGAGGCGAGAAGAGTCGGCAAACAGGAAAAAGCCCCGCAAGCGCTTGCGGGGCTCAGATGGACAATCAGAAAACGATAGAACGGTGGCCTGTGTTATCACCGTCCGACGCGTTCCGCCTGTTCGCCGACGAGTTGGCGGGCGCCTTCGAGCAGGGTGTCCCACTGGAACGCGGGGCCGGGGTCGATCTTGTTTTTGGTGACGTGGAAGTGGCCGACGATGCCGTGGAAGTTGTCGAGGTCTTCCTGCTCAAGCGCGTCGGTGATCATCTTGCCGTCCTCGTCGCGGGGGACGTCGAGCTGGATGTCGGGGAAGACCTTCGACAGTGTGGCGGCGAGCTTGATGAGCGCGTCGTACTGTTGCGGGGTGAAGTCGTATTGCTGGAGGGTTTGGCCCTGGACGACGCCGGTCACGGGCTCGTTGCGGGCGGGGCGGGCGACGAAGCCCTCGGGCCAGGGCGCGGTGGTGGGTTCGAGCCACTTGGGCAGGGTGAGGATCGTGTTGCCCTGGTCGTCCTGGCCGTACCACTTGCTGAGGGTGCTGTCTTTGTCGTTGGGCGGGTAGGCGCCGATGTTGGCGATCTCGACGCCGATGGAGTTGTCGTTGATGTCGCCGGTCTGGCGGGAGGCGTCCTTGAGGTCGAAGGTCTGGTAGATCGTGCCGTCGGCATCAAGCAGGAAGTGGACGCTGATGCCGCGGACGTCGTGGAGGACCTTGAAGCACTGCTGGCTGGTGGCGGTGACGTCGTAGTGGATGACGAACTTGTTGACGACCTTTTGCAGGTCTTCGAGTTCCCAGTTGCCGCGGCGGAGCAGGGCGAACTGGTCATCGGACCAGCGGTCGGCGTAGCGGACGTCGTAGCGGTTGGGGCTGGGCAGGCCGCGCTCTTGCGAGGTTTCCCAGGAGAACGAGTCGCGCGGGCCGAACGCGGGCTGGACGCGGTAGGTGTCGTAGCCGCCGGGGTCGGTCCAGAGGACGACTTTGGTGCCGGTGTGAAAGAGCTGGCCGGCGACCATGATCTCGTCGCCGTGGCGTTCGAGTGGTTGTCCGGGCTGGCCGGCGGACGCGGGTCCCATCCACACCACCGACGCGACCACGGCGCAAACGACCGTCATACTGTTCGCATATTTCGACATCGCAACCTCCAGGAGTAGCCGCGATGATAGCTCAGCCGCGGCCGGACTCGGCACGACACGCCAACCTGCATTCATCGAACTGGGGTGCGGCCGTGAATTGTGGCGGGCCGTGCGCGTGATGACTGCCGGCGGGTGAGCATTCCGATCCGCCGCATCTCAGCGGTTTCGCCGGCGGGGTGCGAACAAAGCGAGTGTCGGCAATCCGAAAAGGGCGGGCTCGGGCGTCTGGATCAGCGAATCAGAAATCACGATCTGATCGTCCGCCCGAGCGAGGTCCAACCAGTCCGCGTGGCCGTCGATCCAGATCACGTTTGTGGTCCCCCTCGACCAATCGCGCGTCCGGGGTGTGGGTTCAACCGACGTGGGATGCGGATCCCAGTTGCCGTACTTGATCCCCGAGAACCCGTACAACTCGTAGAAAAGCGAGAGCCGGTCTTCGGCTACCGAATCATTGGGGAGCGCCCATTCCAAGTCGGGCTCGGCCGTCCAGGTGGGATTCAAAAAGATCATCGGGTCGTACGGCCGACGGAACGAATCGGCGTAACTGCTCGGCATCGTCGCCTCGGGTTCGGGCTCCGGCTCGGGCACGTTTTCGAGGGCGACGACTTTGCCGTCTTCGATGGCGTAGAGCGGGGCCTGGCCGTAGCGGTTGCCGGCGTTGGTGTAGAAGAAGTCGCCGTCGGCGGAGGCGAAGTACTGGATGCTGCCCTGGGCGTCTTCGCTGAGGGAAAGGCGGAGGACGTGGAAGTCGGAGCGGTCGAGGATGAAGGTGCCGGGTGCGGGGGCCCAGGCCTGGGCGAGTTGGGCGGCGGTCTGGACGGCGGCGAGTTGGTTGACGTCGATATTGACCGGCCCGCCGAAGTGATTCGGATTGCCGTGGGCCTGTTGCCCGGCCGCGCCGCCGTGGGTGAAGTAGGTGTCGGCCGAGAGGTGGGGCACGGCGTCGAGCATGCCGGCGTGGGGGGCGTGGTTCAGGGCGCCGCCGAAGTAGTTTTCCTGGTGGATGGTGCCGGCGTCGAGGGTGACGAGCACTTGCGAGCCGGTGTATTGGCCGGTGAAGTCGATGAACAGATCGTTGGTGGTGTAAGCGGCGCCGTCGGAGCCGAGCGCGGTGCCGTATTCGATGCGGAAGTCGGTGACGGCGGCGTGGGTGGCCGTGGCGAGCACGCCGGTCGCCGTGAGGGCCGCGAGGGTGAGGGCGTGGGCGTTCATGACGCGATCCGGAAAAGGGGTGGTCGGCGATCGGGTTGAGTCCTTCCTTCAATAATACGCGTGGTGACGGCGGGGCAAAAGAGGCGTTGGGGTGTTGGGTGGACGCGTTTTTGCGACGGGCCGCGCGGCGGGGCGGGGGCGGTTATCTTCCGGGGGTGTTCATCCTCAAAGCCCAGAACCTGGTGAAGGCGTACGGCGGGCGGACCGTCGTGGACCACGTGTCGTTCGACGTCGCCGAGGGCGAGATCGTCGGGCTGCTGGGGCGCAACGGCGCGGGCAAGACGACGAGCTTCCGCATGAGCATCGGGATGATCGAGCCGGACGCGGGCACGGTCGTGTTCAACGGGCAGGACGTGTCGAAGCTGCCGATGTACCAGCGGGCGCAGCGGGGGATGGGGTACCTGGCGCAGCAAGAGTCGGTGTTCGGTCGTCTGTCGGTGGAGCAGAACCTGCACGCGATCCTGGAGACCCGGCCGATGAACCGGGCGCAGCGGCGGGCGCGGGCCGAAGAACTGATGGGGCAGTTCGACCTGCTCAAGGTCCGTCGGCAGAAGTCTTCGCTGTGCTCGGGCGGCGAGAAGCGCAAGCTCGAGATCGCGCGGGCGCTGGTGACCGACCCGAGTTTGATCCTGCTGGACGAGCCGTTCGCGGGGGTGGACCCGGTGGCGGTGCAGGGGTTGCAGGACGAGATCCGCAAGCTGCGAGACGAGCACGACATCGCGATGTTGATCACCGACCACAACGTGCACCACATCCTGGCGGTCTGCGACCGGGTGTATGTGATCGGCGACGGGAAGGTGTTCGCGGAAGGCACGCCCAAAGAGATCATCAACGACGAGCTGGTGCGGCAGACGTATCTGGGCTCGACGTTCAAGGGCGACGAGTTTGATTGATGTTTGCTGATTGATGACGGATGATTTCAGCAACAGACGCCAATGATCGCTGGGGTTGAGTGTCTTCCATTCATCGCTCATCAATCATCTATCATCACTCACTCATGCACGATTACACCGACAAGTCCCGCGGGGTGCGGTTGCAGAAGGCGCTGGCCGAGGCGGGCGTCGCGTCGCGCCGCGAGTGCGAGGCGATGATCGAGGCGGGGAGAGTGAAGGTGAACGGCGACGTCGTGGACACGCTGCCCGCGTGGGTCGATCCGGCAAACGACAGGCTCGAGGTGGACGGCGAGCCGGTCACCAAGCCGCGCTCGGCCACGTCGGGCAGGAAGACCGCGGGCAAGCACTACGTCATGCTGCACAAGCCGCGCCGGGTGGTCTCGACGGTCACAGACGAGCCCGGCAAGGACCGCACGACCGTGGTCGATCTGGTGGAGCTGCCCGGCCGGCCGCGCCTGTACCCGGTCGGCCGACTCGACGCGGACTCGACGGGCCTCATCCTGCTCACGGACGATGGCGACCTCACGCAGCGGCTGACGCACCCCAGGTTCGGCGTGACGAAACGCTACCTCGTCTCGGTCAAGGGGAAGTTGAACGAAGACGATGTGGCGAAGTTGCGGAAGGGCCTCGTGCTGGCGGATCAGAAGCGCGTTCGGAAACACGGCCCAGAGCAGAACGCCCATGGCAAACGCGCCTCGTTCGAGAACGTCCGCATCATCCGCCACGAGACCGACCGCGCCCGCGGCGACCGCACGACGCTGGGCGTCGAACTGACCGAGGGGCAGAACCGCGAGATCCGTCGCCTGCTCGCCCGCCTGGGCTTCAAGGTCCGCAAGCTCAAGCGCACCGCAGTGGGGCCCGTGCAGCTCAAGGGCTTGTCCCCGGGGCACTGGCGTCTGCTGACCACGCGGGAGGTGCAGCAGTTGCGGAAGGCGACGCGGTTGCGGTGATCCGTGAAGCGGATCCCAACTTGGGTTCGGCGGGGTTGCCTGCCGTATGCTTGACGCATCATGGCCAGCGAATCACCCGAGCTTGCGTCTCTGCGTCAGAATTATGTCGTGCCGGGCCTGAAAGAGGCCGACCTGGCGGAGAGCCCGTACGAACAGTTTCAGGTCTGGTTTTCTCAGGCCAAGGCCGCGCAGATTAAAGAACCCAACGCGATGACGCTGGCGACGGCGACGCCCGACGGCGTGCCCTCGGCCCGGATCGTGCTGCTCAAGGGGCTCAACCCCGCGTCGGGCTTCGCGTTCTACACCAACTACACGTCGGACAAGGGCAGGGAACTCGACGTCAACCCGGCCGCGGCGCTGGTGTTCTACTGGGACGTGCTGTACCGGCAGGTGCGCGTGACGGGACGGGTCCAGAAGCTGCCCGACACGACCAACGACACCTACTTCGCGGAGCGCCCGCGGGGGAGCCAACTCGGGGCGTGGGCGTCGGCGCAGTCGGCGGTGCTGCCGGACCGCGAAACGTTGGCGCGGTCTTACGAAGAGGTGGAAGAACGCTTCAAGAAACTCGACATCCCGCGCCCGCCGCACTGGGGCGGGTACGCGGTGCTGCCCGAGCGGATCGAGTTCTGGCAGGGGCAGGCGTCGCGGCTGCACGACCGGCTGTGTTATGTGCGGGAAGGCGACGGTTGGCGGGTCGAGCGGTTGGCGCCGTGAACCCGGCGGGCATTACGAACTGAGGATCACGATCGAGCGTTCGGTGACTTCGTAGGTCTTGGCCTTCACGGCCTTCACGGCTTTCAGGGTTTCGGGCGTGGCGATGTCTTCACCCGTGCCGAGCGCGGTGTCAATGACGCGTTGCCAGGGCTTGGCTTCGGGGGCGGGCAGCTCGAACGTGAGCGCTTCGCGGTAGGCGTTAAACATCGCGTGGAACCGGCGTTGCCCGTCGAGACTGGTGACGGTGACGGCGAGGCTGTGCGAGTGCTCGGTCCAGTCGGGCTGGTCGAGCTGGATGCCGCTCCAGCGGATGTGGTACTTTCGGAGCAGGGTGTCGAGGGTCAACCGGGGGTCGGCCGCGACGAAGCCGAACGACTGGCGCAGGCGCAGCAGGCCCTTGGTAAAGGCGAGGACGTCGGCGTGCTTCTTGACGTCGCCCCAGTCAAACCACGAAATCTCGTTGTCCTGGCAATACGCGTTGTTGTTGCCGTGTTGGGTGCGTCGGACCTCGTCGCCCATGCTGAGCATCGGAGCGCCCAGTGCGAGCAGGTTGAGCGTGAGCAGGTTCTTGATCTGGCGGACGCGGACGGCCTCGACGGCGGGGTCGTCGGTGGGGCCTTCGGTGCCGTGGTTGTAGCTGGTGTTGTGGCTGTCGCCGTCGCGGTTGTTTTCGCCGTTGTCGAGGTTGTGTTTCTCGTTGTAGGAGACGAGGTCGTTGAGGGTGAAGCCGTCGTGGCAGGTGATGAAGTTGACGCTCTGCTCGGGGCGGAGGTGGTCGCGTTCGTAGAGGTCGGGGCTGGCGAGCAGCCGGGAGGAGAGCCGGCCGACCTTGTCGTGGTCGCCGCGGACGAAGGCGCGGACCTCGTCACGGAACTTGCCGTTCCACTCGGACCAGTGCTGACCCGGGAACGTGCCGACCTGGTAGAGCCCGCCGGGGTCCCAAGCCTCGGCGATGCGTTTGATGCCGGCGAGCACGGGGTCGGAGTCGATCGCCATGATGACCGGCGGTTTGGCCATCGGCTTGCCGCTGGGCCCGCGCGTCAGCGTCGAGCACAGGTCGAAACGGAAGCCGTCGATATGCATGTGCCGCACCCAGTAGCGCAGCGAGTCGAGGATGAGGCGCTGCGTGACCGCATCATTGGCGTTGACCGAGTTGCCGCAGCCGGTGAAGTCGAGGTACTTGCTCGGGTCGTTGGCGGCGTGCTGGTAGTAGCCGGCGTCGTGCAGCCCGCGGAAGCTCAGCGTCGGGCCGGCGACGTCGAGCTCGGCGGTGTGGTTGTAGACCACGTCGAGGATCACCTCGAGCCCCGCGCGGTGGCACGCCTTGACCATGTCGCGGAACTCGTTGACCGCCGCGACGGGGTCCGGGGTCGACGCGTAGGGCAGGTGCGGCGAGAACCAGTTGACCGGGCTGTACCCCCAGTAGTTCAGCCGGCCCGGCGGCGCGTCCTGCGGGTCGTACTGGAACACCGGCAGCAGCTCGATCGCGGTCACGCCGAGGTCAACGAGGTACGGCAGCTTCTCGATCAGGCCGGCATAGGTGCCGCGCTTTTCGTCGCTCACGCCGGAGTTGGGGTGGGCGGTGAAGCCGCGGGCGTGCATCTCGTAGATCACGGTTTGCGCCCACGGCCGACGCAGGGGCAGGTCGCCTTCCCAGTCGTAGGCGTCGGGGTCGACGACGACGGAGCGCATCGCGGTGGGCACGGTGGTGCCGGGCTGGCGGGCGGCCTGGCGGTCGTAGGTCGTGGGGGTGACGATCGATTTGGCGTACGGATCGATCAGCAGCTTTTCACGGTCGAAGCGCAGGCCGCGTGAGGGATCGAACGGGCCGTCAACGCAGTAGCCGTAGAGCTGGCCGGCCTTGAGTCCGGGCAGGTAGACGTGCCAGTACCCGTTGGTGCGGTGGCCGCGGACGTCGAGCGTGACGGTGCGGGACGGTGCGGACGCCTCCGCGTCGTCGAAGAGCATCAGCTCGACGGAGGTCGCGTCGGGCGCGTAGACGCAGAAGTTCACGCCGTCGCCACGGACGGTCGCGCCGAGCGGGTGGGTGGTTCCGGGAAGCAGGGGGTCGGGCAACGCTAAAACTCCGTGAACGGCAACGGGAACGCGGATGATACGGGCAGACCCGGCGCGGCTCGGTTGAACGGGCTTCGCAGCGGTGTGCGTCGGAAACAATCGGCAGAAACACGCGGGCGAGACACCCGGCAATGACCACGACGGAGGCGGTATGGTGTGGGCGGTTTCGAGTCGCCTGATCCCGAACGTCTTTGGGTGTTTTCGGAGTTTGGCCGTGGCGTACGTCCTCGCCCTCGATCAGGGCACCACGAGTTCGCGTTCGATCCTGTTCGACGAGGCCGGGCGGGCGGTGGCGGTCGCGCAGCGGGAGTTCGCGCAGCATTTTCCCAGGCCGGGTTGGGTTGAGCACGACGCGGAAGAGATCTGGCAGACGCAACTCGCGACCGCGCGGGACGCGATGGAGCGGGCGGGCGTTTCCGCCGGGGACATCGCGGCGCTGGGTATCACGAATCAGCGCGAGACGGTCGTGCTTTGGGACCGTGCCACCGGCGAGCCGCTGCACCGCGCGATCGTCTGGCAGGACCGCCGGACCAGCGACGCGTGTTCCAAGCTGATCAATGACGGTCACGCGGATCAGGTGCGCGACACGACGGGCCTGGTGATCGACGCCTACTTTTCCGGAACCAAGATCGCGTGGCTGCTGGACCACGTGCCGGAGGCGCGGGACCGGGCCCAGCGCGGCGAATTGGCGTGCGGCACGATCGACGCGTGGCTGATCCATCGTCTGACGGGCGGCCGGGTCCACGCCACGGACGTCAGCAACGCGTCACGCACCATGCTGATGAACCTGCGGACACTCGCGTGGGACGACGCGATGTTGAGCTTGCTCAATGTCCCGCGCGAGGTCTTGCCCGAGGTGGTGGACAGCAGCGGCGTCGTGGCGGAGACGGACGCGGAGTGGTTCGGCACGCCGATCCCCATCGCGGGCATCGCGGGCGACCAGCAGGCGGCGCTCTTCGGCAACCTCTGCCTCGAACCGGGCGAGGTCAAGACCACCTACGGCACCGGCTGCTTCATGCTGCTCAACACCGGCGACGAACCCGTCACGTCGGGGCAACGCCTGCTGAGCACGGTCGCGTGGCGGATCGGCGAGCGGACGACCTACGCGCTCGAGGGCTCGGTGTTCATCGGCGGGGCGGCGGTGCAGTGGCTGCGCGACGGCTTGGGCGTGATCGGCGACTCGGCGGAGGTCGAGGCACTCGCGGCGTCGGTGCCGGACACCGGCGGGGTAGTGCTCGTGCCCGCGTTTGCGGGTCTGGGCGCACCGCACTGGGACCAGTACGCCCGCGGTTTGATCGCCGGCCTCACGCGCGGTACCACCAAGGCGCACCTCGCCCGCGCGGCGCTCGAGGGCATCGCGTTCCAGGTCGCGGATGTGCTCGACGCCATGCGGCGGGACTACGGCGACGCCATCACCGCGATGCGCGTCGACGGAGGGGCGTGCGTCAACGACCTGCTCATGCAGATGCAGGCGGACTTCAGCCAGGAGTCGGTCGTGCGTCCGAAACAGCTCGAAACCACGGCGCTCGGCGCGGCGTACCTCGCGGGCCTGGCCGTGGGCGTGTGGAAGGACAAGGACGAGCTGCGACAGCAATGGGAAGAAGACCGCACGTTTAAGCCCGCGATCTCGACCAAAGAGTCGGCGGTGCAGCGGGAGCGATGGCGCGCCGGGGTGGAGCGGGCACGCGGCTGGGAGGCGGCGAGCTAGATGCAGACCCGCGCGCAAGCCCTGGCAGCGCTGATGGAGCCGACGCGGTGGGACGTGCTGGTCATCGGCGGCGGCGCGACCGGTGCGGGCGTGGCCGTCGACGCCGCGTCACGCGGGTACCGCACGCTGCTTTTGGAGCAGAGCGACTTCGGCAAGGGCACCAGTTCGCGGTCGACCAAGCTGGTGCACGGCGGGGTGCGTTACCTCCAGCAAGGCAATATCTCCTTGGTCATGGAGGCGTTGCGCGAGCGCGGCCGGTTGATTCGCAATGCGCCGCACCTCGTGCACCGGCAGCGCTTCGTGATCCCCGCGTACCGGTGGTGGGAACGCCTTTACTACGGCCTAGGCATGAAGGTCTACGGTCTGCTGGCGTGGGGCAGGTCCTTGGGGCCGTCGCGTCTGCTGAGTCCCGCGGCGATGATCGACGCCGTGCCCAGCATCGCGAGGGACGGATTGCGCGGCGGCGTGCAATACTTCGACGGGCAGTTCGACGATGCACGCCTGGTGATCAACCTCGTCCAGACGGCGGTTGAACGCGGCGCAACGGCGTTGAATTATTGCGGTGCCACGGGGTTGATGAAAGACGAACGGGGCCGGGTCGCGGGCGTGGTAGTGCGGGATGAAGAAACGGGCGAAACGCTCGAAGTGTCGAGCCGGGTCGTGATCAATGCCACGGGTGCGTTTTGCGACGGTGTGCGCCGCATGGCGGATGGCGACGCTCCCGCGATGATCGCGCCCAGCCAGGGCGTGCACATCGTGCTGGATCAAAGGTTTCTCCCCGGCGACGCGGCGCTGATGGTGCCCAAAACGCGCGACGGCCGGGTGGTGTTCGCGATTCCCTGGCACGGCGTCACGCTGGTGGGCACGACCGACACGCCGATCGATCACGCCGAACTCGAACCACGGGCGCAGGACGAAGAGGTCGCGTTCTTGCTGGAAACGGTGTCGGGTTACTTGGAGGAGCCGCCGGTACGTGAGGACATCCGTGCGGTCTTCACCGGGATTCGCCCGCTGGTTCGCGCCGGCGGGCAGGGCGGGGAAAAGAACACGGCCAAGCTCAGCCGGGACCACACCGTGCAGATCGGCGACACGGGCCTGGTCACCATCACCGGCGGGAAGTGGACGACGTATCGGCACATGGCCGAGGACGCGGTCGATCAGGCGGCGGAACTGGTCGGGTTGTCTAAGCGTGCGTGCGTGACGGCGGACCTTCCGATCCACGGCTGCCCGGTCGAACGCAATACCGATTCGGCGTTCGGTGCATCGTCGGTCTACGGCAGCGACACCGAAGCGCTCGATGCGTTGATCGCGTCCGACCCCGGGTACGCCCAGCCGCTGCACCCCGACCTTCCGTACAGCGTCGGTCACGTCGTCTGGGCGTCGCGTCACGAGTACGCCCGCACGGTCGACGATTGCCTGGCCCGCCGAACCCGTGCGTTGATCCTCAACGCCCGCGCCGCGGTGGACGCCGCGCCGCTCGTCGTCCGTACCCTCGCCGATGAACTGGGGCACGACGGCGCGTGGGCTCGCGCGCAGGTCGAGGCGTTCTCAGAAACGGCTGCGGTGTATCTGCCTCCGTCACCGTGAGCTGAATGTATTTGCGAACGATCGTGGCACCCGAGAATACTTTTCGAGACGCGCGGAATAATGAGTCGTTTGTAGAGTATTCCCCGTGGAACTGCCTGTCCTGAATTGCGACGGGTGTGTGGGGTGTTGCGTGGAGCAGAGCGTTCCGCCGGGGTTTGCGGCGCTGTTGCCTGAGCGGCCGGAGGCGCGGGACGCGGCCGAGGCCGACCCGCAGCAGGCGCGTTGGTTTGCGGCCGCGCCGCCCGAAGCGCACGCCCTGATCCGTAAGTGGTTGCGCGACCCGCGGCGCGGCGAGCCGAACCCGTGCGTCTGGCTCGACCTTCAGACGCGGCGCTGCCGGTGGTACGCATGCCGGCCGCGCGCCTGCCGGGAAGACATTGTTCCCGGCGACCGCTCGTGCCGGGTCTGGCGTAAGGCTTATCCGCCGTGGGAGGCGGCGTAGTGGTGCGGACACGTCGGACGACTTGCGTTCGCGCCGTCAAAGGTTGACACGCTGGGCGCCTTCATTCAGCATTCCATGCTCGTAGGATGGTGGCCGTTTGCTCTGGTTCCGTGGTGCAACGGCCGCGTCCGGGCGTCAAGCCCAAACCTTTCCATGCCACACCGACCCCCTGCTTCAGATGTGGATCGATTCGGTGTTGTGGCCGAGTCCGGGTCGGAGTTGTTTGAGCTTTCGGTTGTGATCCCGGCGCACAACGAGGCGGCGAACCTGGAGGCGCTGATTCATGAAGTTGGTTCGTCGGTGCGCGATGCTGGGATTGATGCGGAGTTGATTGTCGTTGACGACGGGTCCGAGGATCAGACGTGGCCGTTGCTTGAATCCGCGGCGGGTGAGCACGCCTGGGTCCGCGGGTTGCGGCTCTCGGAGCGCCGCGGTCAGTCGTATGCGCTGTGGGTGGGGATCGGTGCTGCGCGGGCCGGCGTTGTCGCCACGCTCGACGCCGACGGGCAGAACGACCCGGCGGACCTGCCGACGATGCTTGCCAGACTGCGGCGCGACGGGCTCGATCTGGTTCAGGGGTTCCGTGAGCACCGACAGGACCATCGGATCAAAAAACTCGGCAGCGCGGTCGGGCGGTGGGCACGCCGGGTCGTGCTGGCGGACCCGGTGCGCGACACGGGTTGTTCGACGCGCGTGGCGACCGCGGCGCTGGCGCGGCGGTGGCCGCTGCACCTGGCGGGGATGCACCGGTTCCTGCCGGCGTACAGCGCGATGCTCGGGGCGGCGCTCGCGGAGGTGCCGGTGCAACACCGGCCGCGCCGCGCCGGCGTGAGCCACTACGGGTCGCTGCGGCGAGGCCTGACGGGCGGGCTGGACCTGCTCGCGGTGCGGTGGATGATGTCGCGGCACCGGCGTCGCCCCGGGCTGCGCGAAACGAGAATAGACGAAAACGCGAAACCTTCGGATCGCGGAACCGGGGCCGTGGCGGTGGAAGAGGCGGCGTGATGGCCCGCGCCATTTACCGCGACACGGCGTTTTGTTGTTGCATGCTGTTCGCGTGTGCTTTCACGTTGTCGGCGGCGGCCCGGGACGAAAGTGAAACCTTGGTGTCGTCGCGCACCGTCCGCATCGACGGCGTCGGGCGTGCCGAACTCCAGAACGACGCCGAGGGTCGCCCGGTGTTCCGCGTCGAGTCGGCCGAGGGAACAACGCAAACCATGACCCCCGACGCGTTCGCGCGGCACGCGCTGAACCCATCGAGTTCGCCGGGACGCAGCTCGCTTTACCGGTTTCTGAACATCTCGAGCCCGTGGGGTGTCGCGTGGGTCGGGCTGGGTCTGCTGGGGCAGGCGCTGTTTGCAGGGCGGATGCTTGTTCAGTGGGTGACCAGCGAAAGGCGGCGGCGCAGCGTCGTGCCGGTGGCGTTCTGGTGGATGTCGCTGGCGGGCGCGAGCATGCTGCTGGTGTACTTCGTGTGGCGGCGTGACGTGGTGGGCGTGCTCGGGCAGGGCACGGGCTGGGCGATCTATCTGCGGAACCTGGTGCTGATCTACCGGGCGCCACCCGACGTGCCGCCGGCGGCCCCGGCCGGGTGACGCCGGGCCGCGTCGCAACCGTGGGGAGCGGCCCGTTTCGACTTGCAGGCACGCGGCGCGGGTTTGTGGCAAAGTATGGCCGTTCCAATCTTCAGCAAGGGAGCCGAATCATGGGCGCAGGACTGATTGCATTGATCGTGGGCGGCGTGATCCTCGTGGGCATCGTGCTCTACGCGATCGGGGCGTACAACAAACTCGTGAACCTCCGTGAGCGGGCGAAGAACGCGTTCGCGCAGATCGACGTCCAGCTCGAGCGGCGGTACGACCTGATCCCCAACCTGGTCGAGGTCGCCAAGGGCTATATGGCCCACGAGAAGGAGACGCTAGAGGCGGTGATGCAGGCCCGGGCGTCGGCGACTCAGGCGCGGGTGCACGTCGGCGGCGACCCGACCAACGTGTCGGCGATGGCCGAGCTGGGCCAGGCCGAAGGCATGCTGACCGGCGCGCTGGGCCGGCTCATGGCGGTCGCCGAGGCGTACCCCGACCTCAAGGCGAACCAGAACATGATGCAGCTCAGCGAGGAGCTGACCTCGACCGAGAACAAGGTCGCCTTCGCGCGCCAGGCGTACAAC
>JAUIGU010000020.1 GCA_030432595.1 Phycisphaerae bacterium | reverse complement strand
GTCGGCGTCGGCGACGGTGGGCGCGGCCTGCAGCGTCGCGAAATCAACGATGAGGGACGGGGCCATGGCGGGCTCGGGGGCCGATGCGAGACGGAGACGGTTCAGAGACGCCGGGTCGGGCCCGGTGCGGGCGGTCGGACCGCGCCGGGGGGCTCATCCTGGGGTGCGAGCCGACCGTGAAGACCCACCCGGCGGCGTGTGGCGATCGGCGGCGCGGTCAGCCGCCTTCGGTTTCGCGGTTTTCGAGGATCTTCTTGCGGAGGTCCTGGGCGGTGTTTTTCACGTCCTGCATCTGCTTGCGGACCCGGGTGCCGGCCGCGCGGTTGCCGCCGGCGGCCTTGCGGATGTCTTCTTCCACCGAGGCGACCAGCGTCTTGAGTTGCTCATAGGTCTCGAGCATGGGGGACTCCTAAGGAATGATCGAATGCGAATCAGGGCGTGAGGACACGGTCAGCACCGGCGTCACGAGCGAACGGACAGCCTAGCGGCCCCCCGAACCGTCGGCAAACACGGCCGGGACTAAAATAGTCGGTTTTTGTCAGGGCAATCGCGTTCGCCGCAAGCCGGAAACCCGCCCGTCACTCGCCCGGCCCCGACTTGATGATGTTGCGGATCGCCCGGAACCGCTCGCTGGCGGCGTCCCCGGCCAGCTCCATCAGGGCCGCCTCCACGGTGGTCGGGATGACGCCGGCTTGGATCATGCGGTGGGTGGCGGCGTGTTTGTCGATGGGCCGGCGCGACCCGGTGCCGTCCTCGCAGAACGCGACGGTGTATCCCTTCTCGAGCAGGTCCAGCGCGGTGTGCAGCACGCAGACGTGGGCCTCGACGCCACAGAGGATCACGCTACGCACGCCGAGCATCTCGATCATCCCGCCGACCCGCCCGGTACACGCCGAGAAGCACGTCTTGTCCTCGATACACGTCGTCTCGGGGTCGAGGTACCGCGCGACCTCCGGCACCGTCGCGCCCAGGCCGCGCGGATACTGCTCGGTCACCAGCCGCGGCACGCTCAACGCCTGCGCGCCCTCGACCAGCCGGGCGCAACGCCGGACACAAGTCGGCCCCTCGTGGATCACGGGCATCAGGCGCTCCTGCAGATCGATGATCAGCAGGGCCGAGCGGTGCGGGTCGAGGCGGGCGGGGGTGGGCATAAGGCGGATGGCGGATGGCGGATGGCGGATGGCGGATGGCGGAAATCGTAACGATGAAGCGACGCGATTCATCGCGTCATCGCCGAAACACCCGAAAAACGCGCAGCGATAACCCTTTGGACGGCTTCAACCAAACTCGGTAAATCGGCACGCTCCGCTTCCGCGTCCGCCGGGAAACCCAACTCGTCCAGCGTCCGCGACGTCACCGGCCCGATCGACACGCGTCGGCACGAGCGCAGCGCCTCCGCCCGCTCGCCCAGCAGCGACACGAGGTTCTTCGCCGTCGACGAACTCGTGAAGGTCACGGCGTCGATCGCGCCGGCGTCAAACGCGTCGACCACACCCGCGGGCAACGCGTCGGCGGGCCGGGTGTGGTAAGCGACCACCTCGTCCACCGCGGCCGCGTCGCGCAGCATTGCCGGCAGGTCCGGCCGGGCGATGTCGGCACGCGGCAGCAGGAACCGCCGGCCTTCCACCGCCCCCGTTGCAATAATTGCCTCGGCGACGCCGCGCCCGCTCGTCTGCGTCGGCACCACGTCCGCCCGCAACCGCAACCGCTCGTCCAGCCGCAGCGCCGTCGCGTCGCCGACCACGCCGATCCGCACGCCGTGCAGCGACCGGACGTCTTTACCCAGCGCGTCGATCCCGTCGGCGACCACGTCCACCGCATTAGCGCTGGTCAGCACGAGATCGTCGTAACCGCCTTCGCAAAGCCTCGCCAGCGCCTCACTCAATGCACGCCGCTCCACGTCACTCGTCGGTGCCAGCGCGATCGTCGGCGCTTCCAACACGTGCGCCCCGCGCTCGACCAGCAGCGCCGACAACTCTGAGCTCTGCTGCCGCGTCCGCGTCACCAGCACCGTCCGGCCGAACAGCGGACGATCCGTGAAAAAGTTCAGCCCCGGCTCGTTGATCCCCGCCGCGGCCCCGACCACGATGATCGCCGGCGACGACACGCCCGCTTCCTCCACACGCGCTCTGACGTCCGCCAGCGTACCGGCCACGCTCCGCTGCGTCGGCAGCGTCCCCCACTGCACCACCGCCGCGGGCGTGTCGGCGGTCAGGCCGTGCCCGGTCAGTTCGTCTGCGATCGCCTGCAGCCGGCCGACCCCCATATAGAAGCACGCCGTGCCGCCTTTGCCGACCAGCGCCGCCAGGCCCGCGTAATCCACCGACGTGTCGCCCTTGGTCGGGTCTTCGTGCCCGGTCACGAACGTCACGGTCGAGGCCAACTTCCGGTGGGTCACCGGGATGCCCGCGTACGCCGGCGCCGCGATCCCCGCCGTGACGCCCGGCACCACCACGCACCGCACGCCGCGCTCGGCACAGAACGCGCACTCCTCGGCCCCGCGTCCGAATAAATACGGGTCCCCGCCCTTGAGCCGCACCACGTTCAACCCGGCCGACGCACGATCGACCAACAACGCGTTGATCTGCTCCTGCGACATCTTGTGATCCTTCGCCCGCTTGCCGACGTCGACCAACTCCGCGTCCGGCCGGGCAAGGTCCAATAAAACCGGGTTTGCCAGCGCGTCATACACGACCACGTCCGCGGCACGCAGCCGACGCTGCCCCTCGACCGTGATCAACCCCGGGTCGCCCGGGCCCGCACCGACGAGCCAGACGGTGCCGGCCGCAGCGTCGGAATCGTTCTGGGCGGGGTTGCGGGGCATCGGTGTCAAGTCGGATCGCGGGCCTTTCGATGTCTTCAAGGCCGCCGGGGGTGAATCGTGACGGTTTTTCCGTCGATGTCGATCAGGTCCAGTTCGTACGGAGCAGATCATATGGCCAAGGCCCAGCAGACCCCGGAACCCCCGGCCGCCCAAACCCCGGCCGACGCCGCCGCCGACCAGCCCACGCTGCGCCTCGTGCGCGACAAGCCGCTGGACGAGGTCGGGCCCTACAAGTTCGAACGCCGCCGGCAACCCCGCTGGGCCACGTCCGGCCGGGTCACCATCGTCAACTACGGCCAGGAAGAACCCGGCCGCGCGAGTGTCGAAAGCAAACGCATCGGCTCGCTCCAACTGTTCGACCTCTCCGCTACCGGCGTGGGCGCCTGGGCCCAGCACGAAATGCCCGTCGGCAGCCGCGTCGCCGTCTTCTTCCCGCCCCGCGGCACCCAGCAGGGCTTCGACCGCTACGGCACCGTCGTCCGCTGCGAACACCACCCCCACCAGGGCTTCGACATCGGCGTCCAACTCGACGCCCAATTCGTTAACGCGGCGTAAACCCCGGGAAAACACCGGAAAATCAAGGCAAATCGACACCACCGCGCGAAGCCCACGCCGTCACGGCGTGGGCTTCTGCCGTTGCACAAAAATCAAGCGCCGTCCGCGACCTCCACCACCGCCTCCTTGAGCGCCCCGTAACAGTCCTCCACCGCCTGCGGGATCACCTTCACGCCGCCCAGCAGCTCCATGAAGTTCGTGTCGCCGTGCCACCGAGGGACAATGTGCGCGTGGACGTGCCCCGGCAGCGCCGCACCAGCGCAACGTCCGACGTTGAACCCCACGTTGTAGCCCTGGCAATTCGTCGCCCGCCTGAGCGCCCGCGCGCCTAGGTCGATCAGGTCCGATACCCCGTGCCGGGTGTCGCGCGGCAGGTCGGACAAATCCAGCACGTGCGTCGTCGGCGCCACCAGCAGGTGCCCGTTCACGTACGGATACCGGTTCAGCATCAGGATCGCGTGCTCCGTGCGGTGCAGGACGTGCTGCTCCGCCAGCACCGCCGGCTCAGCGTCGGACGCAGCGCAGTCGCACAGGAAACACCCCCGGTCCGCGGGCTCGGCGTCGGACGCGGTCTCGGCCAGGGACTTCATAAAGTCCAGCCGCCACGGGGCCCAGAGGTTTTTTCGGCTCATAACCTGAAGCGTAACGCAGCCCAAACTGAAAGGGGGGGTCCGTCCGGGCCGATGTAGAGTCTGTGGACGCGGGGGGCCGCGCGAAGAGCCTGCGCCACCTGTTCGGGAAGGACTCGAGACCCCCATGACCGCCACCTGGATGCTGCTGCTGGGCGTGCTCGCGCCGGTGCTGACCGGGCTGACGTCGATGGCCCTGCCCAGACTGGCCGTGACGCCGCGCGTGCTGATCGCCTTGGCCGGCCCGGCGCTCGCCTTCTGCCTCATCCTTGGGAACCTCTCGCTGGCGGGCGGCGAAGCCACCGCCACGCATGCCAGCCACGACACCCACGCCGTCGAATCGACCTACCACGCCGCCGAGCCCACCGCGGCGCTCGCGTGGCTCCCGTCCTTCCACCTGAACGTTGCCTTCCTGCCCGACGGCCTGGGCGGGTTCTTCGGCCTGCTCGTCGCCGGTGTCGGGATGCTCATCGTCCTTTACGCCCGCGGGTACTTCGGCAACCAGAGCGACGCCGCCCGCAACGACCTCTACCGCTTCTACCCGACGCTCGGCTTCTTCACGACCGCGATGCTCGGGCTGGTCCTCGCCGACTACACGCTGCTCACCCTGCTGTTCTGGGAACTCACGTCGATCAGCTCGTTCCTGCTCATCGGGTGGGACCGCGAGAAGCCGTACTCGATCCAACGCGCGCTCCAGGCGTTCGTCACCACCGGGCTGGGCGGCATGTTCCTGCTCGGCGGCCTCGCGCTGTTCGGCGGCGTCACCGGCATCTGGCGCTGGAGCGAGCTCGCGCTGCACGCCGGCGATGTCGACTGGGCCGCGCCGCTGATCGTCGGGTCGTTCCTGCTCATGCTCGTGGGCGCGTTCGCCAAGAGCGCCCAGTGGCCGCTGCACTACTGGCTCCCGGGCGCGATGGCGGCGCCCACGCCCGTCTCCGCGTTCCTGCACTCGGCGACCATGGTCAAGGCCGGCGTCTTCCTGGTCGGCCGGCTGTTCCCCACCTTCGGCGGCGGCGGGTTCGAGAACCTCGGCATCGAAACCTGGGCCGCGGTCATCATCCCCTTCGGCACCGTCACCATGCTCTACGGCGGCATCACCGCCGTCTGCAAGCACGACCTCAAGCAGATCTTCGCCTACACCACCGTTTCGCAGCTCGGCCTGCTCATCGCGATGTACGGCCTGGGCGGGCTGACCTACACCTACCACGACCACGCCTACGCCGCGCTCGACTTCGACATCACCCAGATCGCCAACCACGCGTTCTACAAGGCCCCGCTGTTCATCTGCGCCGGCGCGATCGGGCACGTCGCCTCCCGCCGGCTGCCCGAACTCTTCGGCGCGATCAAACAGCACCCCGCGATCTGCGTCACCATGCTCGCCGCCGGCTGGGCGCTCGCGGCGCTGCCGGGCTCGATCTCCTTCCAGGCCAAGGAACTGTTCCTCTACGCGATCTACCACGCCGCCGAGTCCCGCCCGGTGCTGTGGCTGGTCATGCTCGCGACCGTGCTGACCGCGATGTGCAACGTGGCGATCTTCGTGCGGCTGGCGACGACGCTGCTGGGCGTCGAACGCTTCGGGCTCAAGGCCGCGCCCGACCACGACCACGCCGAGCACCACCACGAGCAGGAGCACGGCTTCGCCGGCGCGCTCATCTGGCTGCCCGCCGTGCCGCTGGTTGCGCTGCAGTTCATCGGCGGCATCGCGACCCCGTTGTGGGATGCGCTCATCGGGCCGTTCGAAACCAACGTGTACTACCCCGGCTTCCACGGCCACGTCCCGTCGCTTTTGCACGTGTTGATGCACCCGAGTGTGCCGCTGCTGTGCTCGGGGCTGGGCATCGCGCTGGGCGTCGTGCTGGGCCTGAGCCCCCTGCTGCGTCACGCCCACGACGACATCCACAACCAGATCTATCCCACGGCGGCTTCGCTGACCGACGCGCTGGGCCGGCTCGCCCTGCGCGTGTTCCAGACCGGCAACGTCCGGCACTACACGCTGGCGACGCTGGCCGCACTCCTGGCCGGGTTCACCGCCGCGGTGATCTACGACCCGGGCATGTGGGGCGCGCTGGGCGCTGGCTTGGGCACGGTGACCGAGTCGTGGCCGGGCGTGTTCCTGGGCGCGGTGATCTGCGTGACCGCGGTGATGATCCCGCTGACCGAGTCGCGCGTGGTGCGGGTGCTGATCCTCGGGGCGTGCGGCTTCACGGTCGTGGCGATGTACGTCTTGATGCAGGCCCCGGACCTGGCGTTGACGCAGCTCTTCTTCGAGCTGATCTCGGTGCTGCTGTTCGTGCTCGTGCTGCGGATGCTGCCGGGCGAGAAGCCGACGAAGAACCCCAACGCGTTCGTGCGGATCACGGCGTCGGTCGCGATCGGGCTGGCGGTCGGGTGGCTCACCCTCGTCGCGGCGGGCGCGAACCCGACGCAGCGCCTGGGCAGCTACTTCATCCAGAACACCTACCACGGCCCGGCGCTCGAAGACGGCGGCTACGCCCACGGCGGCGGCGGGTTCAACATCGTCAACGTCATCCTCGTCGACTTCCGCGGCTTCGACACGCTCGGCGAGATCTGCGTGCTGGGCCTCGCGGCGCTGGGCGTGTGGTCCATGATGTTCGGCCGCGGCCGCGGCCTGCCGCTGCGGCGCGGGGGACAACGCAACGGCGAACAGCAAACCACGAGCGACCCCACGGGAAAAGTGCGAGCCGGGGCTGACCCGGCCCCCGCCGAATACAAACGCACCACCGACGAAGTCGTCCAAGAACGCGGAGTGACGGCATGACCTCACTGCTTTTCAAAACCGCCACCCGACTGATCCTGCCGTTGTCGCTGCTGTTCGCCGCGTTCATGTCCTTCAAGGGGCACAACGCGCCCGGCGGCGGGTTCATCGGCGGGCTCATCGCGTCGGTCGCGCTGTGGCTGTTCGCCATGGCGCACGGCCGGGACGCGCTGATCGCCCTGGTCCCCGTGCACCCGCGCGTCGTCGTGGGCTTCGGTTTGCTGATCGCCCTCGCCACCGCCGCCTTGCCGCTGCTGTGGGGCTACCCGTTGCTGCACTCGTTCGCGATCGACAACTTCCTGGGGCTGGGGCTGCACCTGGTCACCGCGTTCTTCTTCGACTTCGGCGTGATGCTCGTCGTCATCGGGGTGTCGACCGGCATGATCCAACGCCTCAGCGAAGAGGTCCCCGACGAATCGACCGGCCTCGAAGGAGACCTGGCATGACCGCGGTCCTGGCCATCTGTGTCGCCGTGACGTTCGCCGTGAGCGTCTACCTGCTGCTGGGCCGCGAGCTCAAGGCGGTCGCCATGGGCGTGTTCCTCATCAGCCACGCGGCGAACCTGTCGATCCTCGCGATGTCCGGCTCGCCGATCCTGCCCACCCCCGACCCCGAGCTGGGCATCACCAAGCGCCCGCCGATCTCGGACTACGACTTCGACGGCGCGCTGAGACACGGCGACATCGCCGCGCCGCTGGACGTGATGGTCGATCCGCTGCCGCAGGCGCTGATCCTCACGGCGATCGTCATCGGCTTCGCGGTGATGGGCTTCGTGCTCACGCTGCTGGTCGCCACGTCCCGCAAGGTGCAGACCCTCGACGTCGATGAACTCGCCACCGGCGAGAAACGCCACGACCCGGTCGAGCGCCCCGCCGCCGACGGCACCGTGCAAGGAGGCGCCGCGTGACCAACCGCTGGATCGTCTTGATGGTGCTGCTGCCGCTGCTGACCGGCGTGCTGTCCACGCCGATTGTGGCGCGGCTGCGGCTGTCGCGCGTGCTCGGGGTGGTGGGTTTGAGCGCCACGCTGATCGCGGGGTTGCTGCTTCTGAACAACGCGACCTCCGAACAGGCCGGCGGCATCCTCGTGTCGCAGATGGGCGGCTGGGCCGCGCCCTACGGCATCTCGCTGGTCTTCGACACCTTCTCGGGCCTGATGCTCTGCGCCGCGGCGGCCGTGACCCTCTGCGGCTACGTCGCCGCGCTGGGCACGCTCGACCGCACCGTCGAGCGCCGCTACTTCCACCCGCTCATGCACTTCATGCTCGCTGGCGTGAACCTCAGCTTCCTCACGGGCGACCTGTTCAACCTCTTCGTCGCCTTCGAGATCATGCTGATGGCGTCGTACGGGCTGCTCTGCCTGGCCGGCGGGGAAGCCCAACTGCGGCAGGCTTACAAGTATGTGCTTTTAAACCTGCTCGCCTCGGCGCTGTTCGTGATCGCCGCGGGCCTGGTGTACGGCATGTTCGGCACGCTCAACCTCGCCGACCTCATGCGGATCGTGCGGGAAACCTCCGAGCAAGGCGAGGCCTTACCCACCGGGTTCACCGCGGTGTCCGTCGTGCTGCTGACCGTGTTCGGGCTCAAGGCGGCGATCTTCCCGCTGTGGTTCTGGTTGCCCGACGCGTACCCGACGATGCCGGTGCCGCTGCTGGCGGTGTTCGGCGGCGTGCTGACCAAGGTCGGCGTGTACGTTATTGCCCGGACCTTCCCGCCGATCTTCGCGGCCGGCGAGGCCGCCGAAGTGATCGTCCCCATTCTGCTGACCGCCGCGGCGCTGACGATGGTGCTGGGCGCGATCATGGCCGTGGCGTACCGCCGGCTGCGTGCGGTGCTGTGCATGTTCGTGATCGTCGGCGTGGGCTTCGCGCTGGCGGGCGTGGCGGTGGGCGGCGAGACCGGGCTGGCCGGCGCGGCGTTCTACATGACGCAGTCGATGATCGTCGCCGCGCTGTCGTTCCTGGTGTGCGGGCAGATCGAAAACCGCGTGGGCTCCGACGACATCGACGACGCCGGGCAGTTCAGTTGGTACCGCGCCGCGCCGTGGCTCGCGGTGGTCGGCTTCGTGCTGGCGATGACGCTCGTCGGCCTGCCGCCGCTGTCGGGGTTCTACGGCAAGCTGTGGGTCGTGCAGGCCGCGTTCACCGGCCCCGACGAAACGCCCGGCCACAGCGTCTGGTGGCTCGGCCTCGCGGGCCTGGTCGCCGGCACCATCACGCTCCTCGCGGCCCTGCGCTGGTGGACCGGCGTGTTCTGGCTGGGCCGGGAAGACCAGACCGAAGAACCCCCGGCCACGCAACCCGCCTCGACCGGACCGCGCTCCCTGACGCTCGCCGTGGCGCTCCTGCTGGCCGCGTCATTGTGGATGGGCGTCGCCGCCGAGCCCGTGCTCGCGCTCGCCAAAGACGCCGGCACCAACCTCGCCGACCCGCAACGCTACATCACCGCGGTGTTGCAACCGGAAACGACCGAGCCGAGCTACGCCAGCACCCACGGCACGACGACGCCGGCTAACGATCAAGCCCACCGCGCTTCGCCGAGCACGCCGGAGCATCACGCCCAGGACTCGACGCCGCCGGCGACCCACGCCGACGACCGCTTCGGCCCCAACCACCCCATCCGCCTGCGGGGAGGCCACTGACATGATCACAAGCTTCATGCTCAACGTGTTCCTGGCCGTCGTCTACGTGGCGCTGCTGGGCCGGGTCACCTTCCTCGACTTTGCCATCGGGTTTCTGATCAGCTTCGTCGTGGTCACCATCATCAACCGCGTCACCGGCGGCGGGAAGTACTTCGGCCGGCTCGTCGCCATCACCAAGTTCGTTGGCTACTTCGTCGTCATCCTCGTCAAGGCCAACCTCCAGGTCGCGTGGGAAGTCATCACGCCAGGCTTCAACTTCACGCCCCGCATCCTCCGCTACCCCGTGCACGGCCTCACCGACGCCGAGGTCACCGCGCTCGCCAGCGCCATCACCCTCACGCCCGGCACGCTCTCGGCCGACTTCGACGAGCACACCCGCACGCTCTACATCCACTGCATGTACGGCCAGGACCGCGACGCCGCCCTCGCCGAGCTCGACGCCCTGCGCGACCGCCTGATCGAGGAGGTGTTCGATGACCCTGCTTGAATGCCTGCCCGCGCTAACGCAATCCGGCGTGTTCGATCACGTGTTCAGCCTACTCGCCGCGGCCGACCCCGCCGGCGCCGGTGACGCCCTGCACGCCGCCGACGACCCCGGCCCCGAGCCCGGCGAGATGATCGCCCTGCTCCGCTGGACCGTGACCCTCGGGTTCTTCACCCTTTCGGTCGGCATCCTGCTGTGCCTGGTTCGTCTGTGGCGCGGCCCGTCGCTGGCCGACCGCGTCCTCGCGTCCGACACGCTCGCGCTGCACGTCGTCGCGCTGGTCGTGCTGCTGACCATCTACCTGGGCGACCTGACCTTCTTCGACGCCGTGCTGGGCGTGTCGATCATCGGGTTCGCCGGCACCGTCGGCTTCGCTCAGTACATCGGCGCCCAGGGCCGCGAAGACAACGAGCCGCCCGCCGCCGCGGAGGTGTCCTCATGAGCGCCTTGTTCGACGTCATTGCCGCGCTGTTCCTGCTCGGCGGTCTGTTCTTCATGTTCGTCGGCGCGTTGGGGATCGTGCGCCTGCCCGACACGTTCCTGCGTCTGCACGCCGCGAGCAAGTGCGCCACGCTCGGGCTCATCGGGCTGCTGCTGGCGGTTGTCGTGCACATCGGCACGGGCGACGTCGCCGCCAAGTCGCTGGCCACCCTCGTCTTCGCCTTCGTCGCCGTGCCCATCGGCTCGCACCTGCTCGCCAAGGCCGCCCTCAAAGCCGGCACCCACCAATGGAACCAGGCCGCCGGCGACGAACACCACGACGACGGCATGCATTTGCGGTAGTCGGGAAAGTCGAAAGGCAAAAGTTCAAAGGCGAAAGTGAAGTCAGAAACTCCGGCTCGATCGGCCGCCCCAGGTTGATCATTGGTTTTCGACTCCGACCCGCTCGGCTTTCGACTTTCGACTTTTCACTTTCGCCTCTATGCTCGTGCCATGCCCGACACCAAACACGCGCTCATCGTCTACGGCGGCTGGGACGGCCACACGCCCAAGCAGTCCGCCGAAACCTTCGCCCCCCTGCTCGACCAGGCCGGCTTCACCGTCAAGCTGTCCGACACGCTCGACGCCTACCTCGACGCCGACTACCTCAAAGACGCCGCGCTCATCGTCCCGATCTTCACCATGAGTGAGATCAGCGACGCGCAGTGGAAGGGTTTGAACACCGCGGTGCAAAACGGCACCGGGCTCGCGGGTTTCCACGGCGGGATGATCGACAGCTTCCGCATGAACACCGAGTACCAGTGGATGACCGGCGCCCAGTGGGTCGCGCACCCGGGCAACTGCATCGAGCGCTACACCGTCGAGATCACCGACCCCACCCACCCGATCACCGCCGGGCTGGATGATTTCGAGCTGCTCGACACCGAGCAGTACTACTGCCACCACGACCCGGGCAACCACGTGCTGTGCGAGACCGTGTTCGATCAGGCCCACGACGACCCGTCGCTGTACCACCAGAACGCGGTGCTGCCGTACGCGTACACGAAGACGTGGGGGAAGGGCCGGGTGTTCTGCGCGTGCTGGGGCCACACGTACAAAGACTTCGAGGTGGACGAAGCGAAAGAGATCGTCTTCCGCGGGATGACGTGGGCAAGCCGGTAAGCGGTTTGTGGTTCGTAGCCCCGCAAGCGCTTGCGGGGCTGTGACTCTCGTTTCGGCGCGCGGTTGAGATTATCGCGCGCTTGCAGCCGGGAGCCGGCGGCTCCCGGTCCGGAACCGGCCCGGTTCCGGCTATCCGTGCACTCGACACGGACGAGTGTGGGGACGACAACGCCCCTCGGATTCACTTGTGAAAGAACACCGTGTGCGCCTCTGAGCGAGCCGGGCCGTGTCGGCCCGGTGTCCTGCATCCGGGCCGACACGGCCCGGCTCGCTGCGAAACAAACCCGGGGCGGGACCGTCGTCACGATCCACAGACCCCCGGCCGGCGTCGGTTTTTCAACCCGCCGTCACCGCGCTTCGGATGGGACTCGCTCGGGGGGTTCCGGCGGGAGGCGGCGTGCGATCGAAATCCATTCCGACCCACCCGCGTCCAAGGCCACACGGCATTTCGTGATTAAGGAACTCAAGCCCTCACCCACCTGGCACCCGCGCGGAGGCCACGCCCTTCACCTGCACCTACATTTTACCCGTGCGTCAAGATGACGCGGCGAACTCTCGGGCAAAGCGTGCGCAGACAATCGAGACGGCTTGATGGGTGCCGCATCCCGCCGAAGGTGATGTGCGCGGGCCGTTTTCGACGTTCCCAGACTAACCCAGCACATACGAGATCAGGCACCGGGCGTAAGATACGGGCGTCATCCCACATTGGAGCACCGTCATGCCTCGCCTAACGTCGACCGCTGTAATGATGACCATCTCATTGACTGCGCTGGTTACCGTTGCCCAGCCGGCTTCAACACCTCAGACGCGACTCTCGGACGTCTTGCCGGAGGACGTCACCAAGGAACTAGCAACCGAAAAGGAACGTACGGACCGTTTCGTCGAAGCGTTGCCGGCGATGTCGGCGGAGGACCTTCGCACGTTGGTGGAGAACCTTTATGCGGAAAGGCTCGAGTTGAAGACTGCGCTCGCGCGGGCCGAACACCGGCTGGACCAGCTCGAGCCGCGTCAGATCGAGGGCAAGGTGCCACCGGACCTTCCGGTCTTCCGAGAGGGAATGACAACGCTTGGGTGCATCGAGGCCGCGGGAAGGAACCCGAACTTCCGAAGCCCGCTGGTGTCTATGGAAACGGTTGAGTGGTATTTCAGCGTGCCCGGAGAGGAGCGTAGCTCGGAGTTGGAGCTCTCTTCTTCGACCGTCCCCAAGTTCGTGCTGGGCGTGCGGGTGGTGCACGGCCAGGTCACCGAGGTCTACCAGGAATACCGCGAGGCGAGTTTCGACCCCCGCTCATGGCGCATGGGTACACAGGGTGTTGAGGGATTATTGGGGCAATAGGAAAGCGGCCTAGCGAGCCGAACCGACTCACACGTCGTCGCGTTCGACGACGCGGTAGTCCTCGCGTTCGCCGCGGCCGGTGACGGGGTAGTCTTTGCGGTGGGGGTGGGCGGGGAAGGATTCCCAGGTGAGGATGCGGCGGAGGTCGGGGTGGCCGTCGAAGCGGACGCCGAGCATGTCGAAGACCTCGCGTTCGAGCCACTCGGCGCCGGGCCAGAGGTCGGTGGCGGTGGGCAGGTGCAGGGCGGGGTCGTCGTCGGTGCCGGCGGTGTCGAGCGTGGGGTCGAGGAAGACCTTGACGAAGAGCCGGTGGTGTTTGGTGGTGCTCTCGAGGTTGTAGACGACGGCGAAGCGGCCGTGCGGCGCGCCTTCTTTGGGTTGGGGGTAGTTGAGGTAGTCGATGCCGACGAGGTCGGAGAGGAAGTCGCAGGCGGTGTGGGGGCCGTGCTTGAGGAAGTGGAGCAGTTCGTGCAGGAGCGCGGGCTCGACGACCAGCGTCGTCTCGCCGCGGAACTCGGTGGCGAAGAGCTTCGCGTCGGGGAAGGCGGCCTTGACGGCGGGCAGCGCGGGGTGGTCGAGCGTGGGCATGGGTTCAGCCTAAAGGCGAAGGTGGAAAGGCAAAAGTCGAAAGTCGAAAGCACCGAGGCATCACGCGACCGAGAGGCGGTTGGCGAGGGCTTGGAGGAGGTCGTCCCAGCGGGAGACGACGTCGGGCCACTCGTAGCCGAGGGCGTCGGCCAGCGCCGTGGTGTCGCCGGCCTCGATGAGGGTTTTGAATTCCTGGAGCTGCTGGGCGAGGGCGTTGACGATGGCGAGGGCGGAGTCGTCGCCGGCCTCGACGTCGTCGAGGTTGATGCCGTTGAGGTGGGCGCTCTGCGTGACGGCGGAGGCGACGTTGATCCAGCCCTGCACGGCGCCGCCGAGTTTGGCGAAGGCCTCGCCGGCCTGGTCGGCCTGGAGCAGGTCGGCGGCTTCCTGTTGCAGGTCGCCGAGCGCCGCGAGTTGGGTGCGCGCTTCGCCGAGCGCCTGGACGCCGAGCTCGGCGGGGTCGACGGAGTACAGGCGGACGTCGGCGTCGCCGACGGGCTGGTCCATGCGCTCGTCGAGCGCGTCCTGGCCGAGCGCGTCGCCGTCGATGCGGACCTCGACGATGACGCGGCCGAGTTGCTCGGACTGAGCGCGGGCGTGTTGGAGGAGGTTGCCGAGGGTGGCCGAGTCGGGCGAGGTCGCGTCGGGGAGGGCGAGTTCCTGATCGTCGAGGAAACAGGGCATGGGGCGATGATACCGGCGATGGTGGCGAGTGGTGGGGAATCACGAGTTTTAGAAGCCCAGCCCTTTCAGGGCTGGGTCCCACGGACGGAGTCCGTGGGCTTCGTATGTACGTGGACTGTTTCGTGACTTTAGATTGTGCGCTAGCATGGCGCGGGTGAATACCGAGATCGACCAAGCGGACAAGGTGAGACGGGTCGTGGTGTTCGGCGGGACGTTTGATCCGCCGCACGTGGCGCACACGTCGTTGCCGAAGCTGGTAGTGGATGCGCTGGGTGCGGACGAGGTTTGCTATGTGCCGGCCGGGCGTTCGCCGTTCAAGCTGGATCATGCGCAGTCGTCGCCGGAGCACCGTCTGGCGATGCTGCGGCTGGCGTTGGCGGGGGTGGCGCACGCGACGATCGACACGGGCGAGATCGAGCGCGGCGACGACGGGCCGTCGTACACGATCGACACAGTGCGGCGGTTGAACGCGCAGGCCACCGAGCAGACCGAGTTCCGGCTGCTGATCGGGACGGATCAGTTGTTCAGTTTTGCGAAGTGGCGGGAAGCCGAGGCGTTGGCGGGGCTTTCGCCGTTGGCGGTGCTGGTGCGTCCGCCGCACGACCTGGCACAGGCGCGACATTGGCTCGGGCACGCGCCGGCGTTTTTGCGCGGCACGACACTGATCGAAGCGCCGGCGTTGGACGTGTCGTCGTCGGCGATCCGCGCGGCGGTGCGCGGCGGCGAAGACGTTTCAGCGTGGGTGTCGCCGGCGGTCATGGGGTACATCCGGGAGCACGGGCTTTACCGCGGGTCGTGAAGAAAGCGCCGACGGCGACCGGGGCGTCCGCCGAAGGTGACCGCGAGCGCCGCGAGCAGCAGCGCCGGCTCGGGCAGTTGGGTGACAGCGCCGAAGGCGGTGCCGCCGGAGAGGTTGGTGGCGAGGGTGGCGCCGATGGCGTTGGGGAGCGTGTCGGCGGTGTCGAGGACACGGTCGATCCAGCGGTTGTGGTAGAGGATGCGGGAGTGGCCGGACAGGTCGCCGTAGTCGGAGTTGGCCAGGCCGTCGACGGTGGCGGCGCCGAAGGAGTGGATGCCGGCGAGGACCCACTGCTGGTCCTTGTAGACGAAGGCGCCGCCGCCGGAGTCGCCCGGGGCGATGAGGTATTCGAGGCGGTCGACGCGCGGGGTGCCGATGATGTTGTCGGCGTCGCTGCCGGAGTCGAAGTCGGCGAGGAGGATGCGGTTGCTGAGGACGGCGTCGATGTTGTTGCGTCCGCCGCGTTTGATGAGGGCGGTGGAGGTGTCGAAGCCGCCGGTGGGCGTGCCGGTGTGGCCGTAGCCGACCATGGCGGAGAAGCGTCCGGCGTCGCCGCGGCCTTCGAGGCGGGTGGCGGGGGTGACGGTGGGGAAGTCGCGGTCGAGTCGGACGAGCGCGAGGTCGTTGCCGGCGAGGATGTTGTTCGCGTCCCAGACCGGGTGGATGTAGGCGGTGATGCCGAAGGCGGTGACGCCGCCGAGCGAGAAGCGGACGTCGGCGGCGGAGTCGACGACGTGGGCGGCGGTGATCATCCAGCGGTCGCCGAGGTAGACGCCCGAGCCGGCGAGGCCGCCGCCGCCCTGCTCGATGGAGACCACCTGGCCGACGCTCGCGAAGGGGCGGGCGTTGCCGAAGTTGATGGCGATCTGCTCGGTCTGGCCGGCGTGAATGATGCCGGCGCCGGCACCGTTGCCCCAGAGCGTCAGCGCCAGCGTGAGCGTGACCAGCGCGGCGACGGGGGTCCGCCGGCGGCGCGTGCGGGTCGCTTGTTGCCTCGAATGATTCGTCATCTCCGTGCTCCGAATAACGCGAAACCGTCGGGCCCGAAAAGGCCCGGTTTCAGCGCTATCGAACCACCGGATCGACGCGTTCATCGGGGTGTTTAATCCGACGCCACATCGCCGGACCTGAATGACGAGGTGAGGCCGCGCTCAGCCCTGCGGGCGTCGTCGGCTCGCCAGCCCGGCCAGGAGGGTCAGACCCGCGAAGGCGGCGGTGGGCGTGGGGACGAAGTGGTCGACGAGTTCGTCGCCCTCGAGCGCGAGCAGTTCATATCGGACGCCCGCTTCGCCAACGCCGACCCACGAGTTGGGGGCCGAGAACGACACGGTCGCGCCGTCGAGCTCGTAGTCCGCGACGCCCAGCACCGGGCCCCAGCCGCCGTTGTTGAAGTCGCCCTCGACCGGCGGGGCGTGCCCATCGCGGAAGGGGATGCCGTTGGCGGTCGACGCCTCGCTGCCGCGCACCACGACCTCCCAGGGGAACGCGGCGCCGTCCTCACCGTCGTCCGCGACGTCGAGCAGGAACTGGAAGCCGTCCAGGTCCGGCAGGTCGAAGATCAGCGGCCCACCCGTGCCGGTCGGCGCGGTCGTCCCGTCGTCGCCGCCGGTGGAGATGCTCGGGGTCAGGTTCGGCGGGCGGTTGAAGGTCGCGCTGAAGTACACCATCCCGGTTTCGGGCTTGTGCAGCACGGACGCATCGACGATGGCCAGGGTCTCGCCCCCGGCCGGGCTTGCGGTCAACGCCACCACCGAGCACACCACCACGATCAGGCCGGCGATCCGTCTCATCTTCAGGCACTCCAAACAACCGCGGGGATCAAGGGCAACGGGACGACGGGAGACAAAGCCGCCGCCTCCGCTTCGTTATCGGTTGGGCCGTGGTCGGGCCGCCAAACTCGGGCGCGCCGCCACCCACCGCTGCCCGCCCTGCCCCGCGCCGCTTCACCGCCGCCGACCCCGCCACGGGTTATCGGAACCGCACGACGCGATCCGGCAACCCGCGGCCGTTACGATGACCCGCCCGGCTGCCCCTTCCCTGTTCCCCGACCCCCGAGGAGTGTTCCCATGCCCGACCGCAAGCGTTACGCCATCGTCGGCACCGGCGGCCGCAGCCGGATGTTCACCGACGCGATCTGCAAAGACTTCGCCGACCACGCCCAGCTCGTCGCCTTCTGCGACACCAGCCAGGTCCGCATGGACTACTGGAACCAGTACGTCGCCGACACCTACGGCACCGACAAGCTGCCGACCTACAAGGCGGACAAGTTCGACGACATGGTCAAGAAGGCGAAGCCCGACGTCGTCATCGTCACCAGCGTCGACGCGACCCACCACCAGTACATCATCCGCGCCATGGAGCTCGGCTGCGACGCGGTCAGCGAAAAGCCGATGACGACCGACGAGCACAAGGTCGCCGCCATCTTCGACGCCATCGAACGCACCGGGCAGACCCTGCGCGTCGCGTTCAACTACCGCTGGCAGACCACCTTCTCCAAGGTCAAGGAAGTGATCCTCTCGGGCGCGATCGGCACGCCCACGCTCGTGGACTTCCAGTGGCGCCTCGACACCCGGCACGGCGCAGACTACTTCCGCCGGTGGCACCGCGAGAAACAGCACTCCGGCGGGCTGCTCGTCCACAAGTCCACGCACCACTTCGACCTGGTCAACTGGCTGCTCGACGACCACCCCGAGACCGTCTTCGCCGCCGGCGGGCTCATGTTCTACGGCGAAGACAACGCGAAGCGGCGCGGCGTCGACGCGCCCTACGAACGCTACACCGGCGTGCCCGAAGCCAAGGATGACCCGTTCGGCCTGTTCATGGACACGACCATGAGCCCCAACGGCGTGTCCAAGGGCAACGAGATGAAGGCCCTCTACCTCGACGCCGAGGCCGAGTCCGGCTACATCCGCGACCGCAACGTCTTCGGCGGCGAAAACAAGTGGCCCGTCACCTCCGAAGACACCGTCTCGCTGTCGGCACGGTTCACGAAAGGCGCGGCGCTCAGCTACTCGCTCATCGCCTACTGCCCGTGGGAAGGCGAGCGCCTCTGCGTCAACGGCACCGAGGGCCAGGTCGAGTACTTCGGCCGCGGCTCGGGCCACATCATCGCCGGCCAGAGCGACGAAGAACTCACCAAGGACCAGTACCAGGGCGAGCAGTACATCCGCCTGCAACGCATGTTCGAAGCGCCGCAGGAACTCGAGGTCCCCAAGGCCACCGGCGGCCACGGCGGCGGCGACTCACGACTGCTGACCCGCATCTTCATCCCCGACAGCCCGCCCGATGAGATGGGCCGCGACGCCTCGCACATCGACGGCGCCGCGTCCGTCCTCACCGGCGTCGCCGCCAACCAGTCCATCGCAACCGGCCAGGCGGTTAAACTCGCAAGCCTCTGGCCGAAAGTGAAACAGACCGCGGGGGCATAAACCGTTCAAAACGACTTGGATGAAGGGTGCCACGGTCGCTTGCGACCGTGCCGTCTCCACAACGTTGCGGTGAACATCCGAGTGACCGCAGGCACGGTTGCAAGCAACCGTGGCACCCGAGATCGAAATCGAACCAAAGCCACACGCAAGGCTGAGCCATGACGCACCGACGAGCACACTTCCTGGCGGTGTTCGCGTTGTTCATCACGCTGCCAGCGACGCGCGGTTCAGCCCAGCGCCTCATGGAACACCTCGACCGCGGCATCGTCGCCGTGCGCCACCAAGACAACGCCGCGTTCGTCAGTTGGCGTCTGCTCGGCACCGAACCGCAGGACACGGCGTTCAACCTCTACGCCACGACCGGCAACGCCGACCCCGTCAAACTCAACGATCAGCCGCTCACCGCCGGCACCTGCTTCGAGGCCCGCGGCCTCGACTTCGCGCAGACCACGGCGTTCACCGTGTGGAACGTTGACGATGACGGACAAGAAGGCGAACCAAGCAAAGCATTCAACCTGCCTGCGAACACGCCGATTCAACCCTTCATCACCGTCTCGCTCGACCCGCTGCCCGGCCACTACGTCCACATGATCTGGGTCGCCGACCTCAATGGCGACGGCGCGTACGACTACCTCGTTGATCGCCTGCCCGACGCGGAAGGCACGCCCAAGCTCGACGCGTACCTCAGCGACGGCACGTTTCTCTGGCGGCTCGACACCGGGCCCAACGGCTCGCAGCGCGTCACCCGCAACGACACACCGTCCGCGTCGATCAGCGGGCACGGCAACGTCGCCGGCTTCCGCGACACCGACAACGTCACGGCCTACGACTTCGATTCCAACGGCAAGGCAGAGGTCGCGATCCGCACCGCCAACGGCGTCACGTTCGGTGACGGCACAACGCTTGAACACGACAACGACACCGACCAGTTCATCAGCATCCTCGACGGCATGACCGGCACCGAACGCGCCCGCGCCCCGTTCCCCAACGACGACGACGAGCACGGCCCGGTCGGCGGACACATGGGCGTCGCGTACCTCGACGGTGTTCGTCCGAGCCTGGTCTACAAATCCGAGAACCGCCGCGATGATGTCCGCCGCGGCTTCAACCTCCAGGTCAACGCGTGGGACTTCCGCGACGATCAACTCACGCACCGCTGGCAGTGGAAGCGCGGCAACACGCCGAACGCCAGCAACTTCCACCAGATCCGCATCGTCGACGTTGATGCCGACGGACGCGATGAGGTCTGCGACGGCGGGTACGTGATCGACGACGACGGCACGCTGCTCTACGGCCTCGAAGGTGTCATCCACGGCGACCGCTTCCACATCGGCGACCTCGACCCCGAACGCCCCGGCCTCGAAGGCATGGGCTGCCAGCAGGACAACGACTCGAAACTCTGGGCCTACTACTACGACGCCGCCACCGGTGAAATCCTCCGCAAACACCACGGCGACGAGGTCTATGACGTCGGCCGCGCCACCGCCGCCGACCTCGACCCCGACCACCCCGGCTACGAGTACTGGTTCCGCGGCGGCCTCTACAACGCGGCAACCGGCGAGTTGCTCAGCGACAAACAACCCCCCGCCAACTTCCGCATCTGGTGGGACGGCGATGCCCTAAGCGAAGTCCTCGACAAGACCCACGTCTTGAAGTGGAACCCGCAGACCGAATCCGCCGAGCGTGTGCTGGACGCCTCAACGTTCGGAGCCGTGCACTCCTGGCGCAACGCCCCGCCCTTCTACGGCGACATCCTCGGCGACTGGCGCGAAGAAATCATCTTCGAACACCAAGACCGTGACCGCCTGCTCATCTTCACGACCACCACGCCGACCGATCGCCGGCTGTACACGTTGCCGCACAACCCGATGTACCGCCTGTGCTTCACCGTCCGCGGCTACATGCAGTCGAACATGGTGGACTTCTATCTAGGCCACGGCATGACGACGCCGGCACGGCCACGCATCACCACGGACGTCAAGCCGGCTGCCGGACGTCATTAGCGCAGGCTTGACTCGCGTCGCCGCGCTCGCGGCGGAGCTGGGGTGCTTCGAGGAAGAGGGTGTGGAGATCGAACTGGTCGAGCGGAGCTCCCTCAGCGACGGCCGGCGGGTGTGGACGCATGACAGATCACAAAGCCCCACGGGTCCAGCCGGAGCGTTCCGTCGCGCCCGAACGCGTAGCCGTGGCTCGGCGGTTTGACCTTGCCCGATTCTGAAACGCCGTGAACGACTTGCGGTTCCGGGCTGAGGTTCACGGCCACGGTCACGGCATGCCCCCCGCGTTCGCGGCGGAAAAGGATCACCGGGCTGTCCGCCTTTGTTTCGAGCATCCGAACCGGGGCGTCGGCCTGACCGTGATGCAGCGGCGGCAGCGCACGCTTGAGCTCGCCGAGCGACTGAAAAAACCGGGAGTTTGGTGATTCTTTCCAGGCCACGGGGGCGTGCTCAAAGAAGGGCAGGCGGCGGTCGAGGCCGACCTCTTGCCCGGTATGGATCAGCGGCATGCCGGGCAGCGTGAACGCGAGGACCGCCGCGGCGTCTGCGGCGGCACCGAGCCGTTCGGCGATCGTGCCTTGCCAAGCGTTGATGTCGTGGTTGGTGGTGTAGTTGAGGCGGAAGGCGCTGCCCTGAACGATCTCGGCCTCTTTGGCGATGTATTCGCGGAGGTCGTTGACCGGGCGCTCCTGCTTGGCGATGCCTTCGAGGATCACGGCGAAGTCCCAGCCGTAGGTCGCGTCGAAGGCGTAGTCGATGAGCTCGGGCTTCGCGCCTTCGGCGAGCATGAAGACGGGCTTGATCGTTCGCAGCCGGTCGCGGGCGGTCTCCCAGAAGTCGAGCGGCTGCCACTCAGCGGTGTCGCAGCGGAAGCCGTCGATATCGGTTTCGCGGACCCAGAATTCCATCGCTTCGATCATCGCGTCGCGCATGGGCATCGCGTCGAAGTTCAGCTCGACCACGTCCGCCCACTCGGGGATCGGGGCAACGAGTTGGCCTTGCGCATCGCGGGTGTACCAGTCGGGGTGTTGTTGGACCCAGGGGTGGTCGGGCGCGGTGTGGTTGGCGACCCAGTCGAGGATGACGTGCATGCCCAGGCCGTGGGCTTCGTCGACGACGTGTTTGAATTCGTCGATCGTGCCGAACTCGGGGCTGAACGCGGTGAAGTCGCGGACGGCGTAGGGGCTGCCGAGCGTGCCGGAGCGGGCCTCGACGCCGATGGGGTGGATGGGCATGAACCACAGCACGCCGACGCCGAGTTCTTTGAGCCGCGGGAGGTGTTCCCGGAAGCCGGCGAGCCCGCCTTGCTCGGAAAACTGCCGGAGGTTCACCTGGTAGCAGACTTTGTCGCCGACCCAGTCCGGCGGGTCGGGATAAGCGCGGTCGTCGGCGCGGGCGTGCGGGCTCATCGTGAACGTTCCGAGATAGCTGAGACAGACCAGCACGCAGACGGCGGCGCTCCGGCCGGTGGGTATGCGGTTCATAAGCGGTTGCGGTAAGGGTTACGGAGATGGCAGGCGGGATCTGCAGAGCCGGTGCTGAAACAACTTGATTACGCGTTGGCTTTGGATCGGCCGCGTGGTTTGGTTTTGCCGGAGATGATCGACTCGCCGCGGTAGAAGGCGATGCGTTGGGGCTCGATGAGGTCGGGCCCGGGCCAGGGCTCGTCGCCGGCAAACCAGTCGAAGCAGTCTTTGAGGATGGGCGCGAGGCCCGGCGTGTCGAGGCCGGCGATGGTGGGCGTGGTGAACTTGGCGGGCGACTCGATGTTGACGGCGCAGACGGAGAGGTCTTCGCCGACGCGGAGCCCGCCCTCGGCCGCGGCGCGGGCCGCGCCCATCGCGGCGGGGAAGGTGGTGGCGACGACCGCGTCGCCGGGCTTGACCTTTTTGTTGATGAGCGGGCGCATCGTCTGGTGCGCGAGGGGGGCGGGGTCTTCGAAGGACGGCGCGGGGTTTTCCCAGAGCTCGCCGTCCAGGTTTTCCCGGGTTTTCCAGTCTTTCCAGAGGTCGATGCGGCGTTCGATCTCGGCGTTGCGGGTGTGCGTGGAGAGGCAGTGCACGCAGGTGTGCCCCTGGCGTTTGAGGTGGTTAAGCAGCCGGCGGATGTGCTGGTCGGGGAAGAGGCGCACGGACTTGATGCCGTGGTGGCTGAGGTCGATGTCGAGCGAGACGCAGCGCGACCGGCGCATCGTGTCCCGGATGCGCTCGGGCACGTCGGTGGAGGCGGGGATAATGATGGTGCCGCCTTCGTGGTTGACCGCGTCCATCACGACGGGCTCGTCCCAGTGGACATACTGGACGGGGCGGAGCTCGAGGCCGTGCTTGCGCGTCGCGGCCAGCGCAGTCTGCCGGAGCTGCGTCAGGAACGGCGAGGGGTACGCGGGGTAGAGCATCACGACCTGGGCGACGCGGGCGCTGGCCTGGAACTGCGGATTGACTTCGAGGGTGCCGTTGGCGGCGCGCGAGAGCACCTGTTTGTGGATCAGGGCCTGGACGGCCTTGCGCGCGGTCATGTGGCTCACGCCGGTCTCGGCGGCGATGGTGCGCTCGCCGGGGAGGCTGTCGAGCAGGTAGTCGCCCCGGCGGATGCGCCGCTCGAGGACGGTCATGACTTCGGTGTACTTGGGCGAACGGGGCACGGATCAATCCTACCGACGGGCGGGGGAAACGGTGCCGGGCACAAAGGGCTTGACACGGAGCCGGCACGGGTTAATATAACACAAGAGTTATATCTTCCAAGTCTGGTTTTCTTCTGGAACTGATCACCATGCTCGCTTCGGCACACACCTCGCGGGTGGGGCGAAACCCCGGCTTTACGCTCATCGAACTGCTGGTGGTGATCTCGATCATCGCCCTGCTGATCGGGATCCTGCTGCCGGCCCTGAGCGCCGCCCGCAACGCCGCGCGGACGCTGGGCTGCCTGGCCAACGTCCGGTCGATGGGGCAGGCGGCGCAGGCCTTCGCCGTCGAGCACGACTACCACGTGCCGCTGAGCAGCAGCGACCTGGCGTGGAGCGGGCTGCCGCCGATCCCGGGCCAGTTGTCGGGGCGGATCGCCGAGTACCCCGGCGTCAAGGGCCGGATGAAGGACTGGGCCAGCGCGCTGGTGCCGTACCTGGGCGGCGACAACGAGGCGCAGTTCGACACGGCCGACCCGAAGGTGTCTGCGATCTTCCGCTGTCCGAGCGACCCGCACGAAGAAGGCCACGAGGTGGTCAGCAACATCGCCGGGCCGAACCAGGGCGTCTTTCTGCCGATTTCGTACGCGCCCAACGCGGACGTCACGACCTGGGACTCGGACCCGCAGGGAGACGGCCGGGCGTTCTGGATGCCGTCGCTGGGCGGGCCGAACGTGCAACCCATCGAGGTGGTCGGCGGCGACGCGGTCGGCGGCAGCCTGGACCTGATCGAGTCGCCCACGACGACCATGCTCTTCGCCGACGGCGGGACGCGCACCAACGCCAGCGGCACGCCGATGCGCCGCGGGTCGGCGCTGATGTACACCGCGAGCACCTTCATGACCGAAGGCGAGCCCGGCACGCTCGACGCGATCTACCAGACGCCCTGGTCGCTGGGCAAGCTCCCGATCCGCGACAACGACGAATCGGAAGACCGGCACAACAACGCCATGGACGTGGCGTTTGCCGACGGCCACGGCGCGTCGCACGGCCCCGACAGCTTCGAGGAGGTCTACCTGACCCCGCACAACTGATGCCTTGTTCCAACGCCCGGTGTTCCGCGGTTCGCTTCCGAGGCGAATGAATCAAGCCGAGGTCGGCCGCGCTGAATGTTTCGGCCTCGCACTACGGAATGATTTCTGTCTCGACACGTCTGTCATCCCTGTTTTAGAAGGAGAAGAGCCATGATTCATCGATCACTCAGCAACGTCCGTACCGCCTTTGGTGTGGCTTTAGGTGTTGCCGTCCTGGGTCTGGGGGCCGCGCCCGCGGTCGCGGTGCCGACCGTCATCAACGGTGCCGGTTCCAGCACGGGCATCAACTCCGGATTTGGCAACGCCTTCGGCACCAACTCCGACCTAGCCATCTCGTCCGACGCCCTGGGCAACCTCGACTGGACGTTGACCGTCGGCGCCAACACCGGCGGCGGGAGCAACCTCGACGGCGCCAACGCCGTCGTCCTCTACATCGACACCGACAACGGCGCGACCGGCTTCGAGAGCACGACCGCCTTCACCGACACCGGCGACACGTTCTTCGACGAACTCCGCGCCGCCACCTCGGCCACCAACGGCACCGAGCGTGCCGACGTCACGTTCGCCCCGGGGTTCCGGGCCAACTACGGCCTGGCGATCAACTCGGGGCTGGCGATCCTCTTCCAACTCGACACGCCCAGCCACACGTTCATCGCCAACGCGACCGGCGCGGGCTTCGGGGCCGGCGGCCCGTACTCGTTCAGCCACTCGATGCTCGACCTGGGGCTGCTCCCGGGCGACTCGTTCCGCTACGTCGGCACCTACCTGGACCCGATCGGGACGTTCCGCTCCAACGAGTTTCACGGCGTCGCAGACGCCTCCGTGAGCGACAACAACATCGGCTTCGACGATGTCACGCTGTCGGCCGGCGACTTCAACACCTTCAACTCGGTGCCCGAGCCCGCGTCGCTGGCGCTCCTGGGTCTTGGCGGCGTCGTGCTGCTGGGCCGGACGCGAAACAACGCCTGATCCGCGGAGCCGGGACCGCCCGGACGACCACAACTTTCCACGGCGCGTTCCCGGAACCGGGGGCGCGTCGCTTCCTCGGAATCGCCTACAGAACGATTCATCCGCGACCTGCCTGGAGATGAACCATGAAACATTTGCTGACCGGACTTTCCGCGCTCGCCTTGTTGGCCTCCGTCACGCCGACCCACGCCGCGTTTGTCGTCGCCGGTGAGATGCAGACCGAACAAAACGACATCGTTGACTGGGACCCGTTCTTCAGTTCTTTGATTTTGATTGATCAGGGCGACGGAACCCACACGGTCACCGCCAACAACCTGTTGAATGGTGAGCCCTACAACTTCCGGATCGTGGACGACGAAGGCACGCCGCCCGCGGAATGGGGCGACCCGGAGATCAACCCGCCCGGCGCCGACCTCCGGCTCTTCGGCGACGCCGACGGGTCGGCCACGATCACCGTCGACACCAACCTCACCAACGCCCAGGGCAACCCGCAGACCTGGCTCAACTTCGACGGCGCGCCGTTCCAAGTCGTCGGCGACTTCATGGTCGCCGCCGGCGGCGCCGCCAACTGGGAACCCGCCGACCCGACCTTCCAGATGAGCTCCCAGGGCAACGGCTACTACACCTTCGACGCGTCGCTCAGCACGCCGGGTGTGTACCAGTTCAAGGTCACCACCGGCGACGGTTGGGGATACCAGGTCGGCACCGACGGGTTCAACAACAACGCGATCACGCACGGCTTCATCACCTCCGCCGCCGACCAGCAGGTCACCTTCTTCGTCGACCTGGACGCGCGGGCGATCGGCGCGGTCGTCGAGTCGTTCCCCTTCGGCAACTTCGTCGTCGCCGGCGACCTGCAGACCGAGCAGGGCGACCCCGCGGACAACGACGTCGTCAACAGTTCCCTTCTGATGATCGAGTCCGGCGGCGTCTACACCGTCACCGCGAACAACCTCGCCAACGGCACGGCCTACGACTTTGCCGTCTACAACGACGCCGGCACCCCGCCCATCGAAGCCGGCGACCCGCGCGTCACTCCTTACGACCTGACGCTCTACGGCGACGCGAGCGGCTCGGCCACCATCTCCGTGGACACCAACCAGACCAACCTCCAGGGCAACCCCGTGGTCTGGGTCGACTTCGACTCGGCGCCGCTGCAGGTCGTCGGCGACTTCATGGACGAGGCCGGCGGCGCCGCCGACTGGGACCCCACCGACGACCTGTTCAACATGAGCGCCCAGGGCGACGGCTACTACACCTACGACGCGACGATCTCCACCCCGGGCATATACCAATTCAAGGCCAGCTTCGGCGAAGGCTGGGGCGACCAGGTCGGCACCGACGGGTTCAGCGACAACGCCACATCCTTCGGCTTCGAGACCACCGAAACCGACGAGGCCGTCACCCTGTTCGTCGATCTGGCCAACCAGGTGCTCGGCGTGCTCTCCGAAGTCGCCGAGCTGATCGGAGACTACAACGGCTCCGGTCAGGTCGAGCAGGCCGACCTCGACCTCGTGCTCCAGAACTGGGGGCGCGACACCGACGCGAACGGCGTCCCGACGCTCTGGGTCCACGACCTGCCCGAGGGCCTGATCGACCAGGCAGAACTCGACGGTGTGCTGCTGAACTGGGGCGCGACCGCCACGCCGAACCTCTCGGGCGCGAACGTCCCCGAACCCGCAGCGCTGACGGTGATCGTTCCGGGGATGATGTGGGCGGCGCGTCGCCGGCGTGGCGACGCTTGATCGGCTTGGTCGGAGTTGTGGGTATGACGTTTCGACGCCACGGGCTGCGCCGCCTGTTCCTGCTGACCGCGGCCGGGCTGCTCGGGACTCACGCCCGTGCGGTCCCTGCCGTCAGCGACCTGGTGGTGTACGAGGTCAACCTGCGCTCGTTCAGCCAGGCCGGCGATCTCGCGGGCGTGAGCGCACGCCTCGACGAGATCCAGGCGCTGGGCGCGAACACGGTGTGGCTGATGCCGATCCACCCGGTCGGGCAGGTGAACTCCGTCGGCGGCCTGGGCTCGCCGTATTCCGTGCGGGACCACGGCGTGGTCAGCAACGAGTACGGGTCGCTCGCCGACTTGACGAACCTCATCGATCAGGCCCATCAACGTGACTTGTCGGTGATCATGGATTGGGTCCCCAACCACACCGCCTGGGACCACGCCTGGATCACCGAGCATCCCGAGTGGTACAGCCAGGACGGGCAAGGCAACATCATCCACCCGCCCGGGACCAACTGGACCGACGTCGCGGACCTGAACTACAACAACCCGTCGCTGCGGGCGACGATGATCAACGAGATGAAGTACTGGGTTACCGACGTCGGCATCGACGGCTTCCGTGTCGATACCGCCGACTTCGTGCCGTACAGCTTCTGGCAGCAGGCCGTGCCCGCGGTCCGCAACAGCGTGTCGCGCGATTTGATCATGCTCGCCGAGGGAGGCCGAACGGATCACTACAACGCCGGGTTCGACCTGACCTACGGCTGGGACTTCTACAACGCCGTCGATGCGGTGTTCAACGGGTCGGCCTCGGCGTCATCACTCATCGCGGCGCACCACGCCGAGTACGCCGGCGTGCCGCAGGACGCCGAAATCCTCCGCTTCACGACTAACCACGACTTCAGCGCCTTCGACGAAACGCCCCCCGACGCGTTCGGCAACGTCGAAGCCTCGCTCGCCGCCTACGCCGTCACCGTGGCCTACGGCGGCGCGCCGCTGGTCTACGCCGGCCAGGAGATCGGCTGGGACGAGAACATCCCCATCTTCAACAAGAGCCCGCTCGACTGGAACACCGGTGCCGCCACCGAGGCGTGGTACACCGACCTGCTCAACGCCCGGTCCGCGTCGTCCGCGTTGATCCACGGCAACCTCAACGACCAGAGCACCGCCGACGTCGTCCTGCTGCACCGGCAACACGGCGACGAGCAGGCCGTGGTCCTGGTCAACACGCGCGGCCAGAGCCGACAGGTCTCGGTCCCCGCTGGCTGGCGCGGCGACTGGACCGACCTGCTCAGCGAGCAGGCCACGAGCCTGGGCGCGACACGCCTGCTCGCGCCGTACGAGGTCGTCGTGCTGGGCGCAACGTTTACGCCGTCGCTGGTCGTCGCCGGCTCGTTGCAGACCGAGCAAGGCGACCCGGCCGACTGGGACCCGGCCGGCAGCTCGCTGGTCATGACCGGCACCGACGGCGTCTACACCGTCACCGCTAACAACCTCAGCGCCAACGTCGCCTACGACTTCCGCGTCTACGACACCGCCGACCAACCGCCCAGCGACCTGGGCTCCAACAACGCCAACCTCACGCTCTACGGCGACGCCGACGGTGCCGCGACCATCACCGTCGATACCCGCATCACCAACAACAAAGGCAACCCCGTCGTCTGGATCGACTTCGACACCGCCCCGCTCCAGGTCGTCGGCGACTTCATGATCGCGGCCGGCGGCGCCAACAATTGGGACCCCGCCGACGACGCCTTCAACATGACCGCCCACGGCGACGGCTTCTACACGTTCGAGGCCGTGATCGATTCGGTCGGCACGTACCAGTTCAAGGCCACGTTCGGCCAGGACTGGTGGGACCAGGTCGGCACCGACGGCTTCAATGACAACGCACGCACGCAGACCTTCACCACCACGCAGCAGAACGAACACGTCCGCCTGATCGTGGACCTGGCCAACCGCCTCCTCGGCGCATCGTCCGTTTTGCCCGGCGACTACTCGGGCAACGGCCAGGTCGAGCAAGGCGACCTCGACCTCGTGCTGCAGAACTGGGGGCTGGACACGGCCGTCAACGGCATCCCGGCGGGCTGGGTCAATGATCTACCCACCGGCGTGATCGAACAAAGCGAACTCGACCGAGTCCTCCAGCACTGGGGCGCCGCGTCCGCACCGACCGGCCTGCATTCGCCGATCCCCGAGCCGGCCTCGGTCAGCGTTCTCGTGCTGTTCACGATTGGGGCAAGCCGACCATCGCGTGCGCTCTTGAATCGACGCCGCGATGTTGCGATGCGCGCGTGAAGCAACACCTCGCGTTACAACGACTCACGTTCGCAACGCAACACTCGCGGACACTGACCTGCATTCGGTCGGGCCCGCCCCCATCACCGGAACCGAGCCGGACCTTGGCGTGGGAACCAGGCCATGGCGCTTTCATATTGACCGGATACCAAGGCATGGCCTCGGATCGACTCACCCGGAAAACACTTCGGAACCCGGAACCGATTCTGTCAATATGAAGAGAACGAAAAGCGGGTGAAGAGACTCGAACTCTCGACATTCAGCTTGGGAAGCTGACGCTCTACCAACTGAGCTACACCCGCAAATCTTCGCAAGCCCTTGCCAATCCGCGGCTTGCGATGACGCGATGCGTCAGGTTTCTGGGCGGACGGCGGGCTTTCCTACGCACGCCGCCAACCAGATACTGACGAGGCCTGGATTCTACCAAGGCCGACCGGTTACGACGAGCGGGGTCGGTGGATGGGCGGACGGAGGTTAATTCAGTCTGTCCAGGAGTTGACCGTACGCCCCTCAGTGAATGCGTCGCCTCAACCGTGATTCATTACGTTTGAGCAGGCGGTACATCACGGTCAGGCCCGACCGAGGCGAATCACGACGGGCAGCGCATACGGTTCCTCAGACAGTTTGTTGCGGGCCGCCGACCCGGCTCGGCGGAAAGCTAGACGGCGACCCCGGTCCGTCATCCGGTCACCAAAAAGGAATCGACCCGTTTGGCACTGCCGCTACGCGGCCCGCGCATTGGTTGGTGTTTCTTCGGGCAACTGGGGCACCATGACGCTGAGGGTGCTGAGGATGCAGTCGCCGCTGGCCATGTCCCGGATCTTCTGGACCATGGCTTCGGTGAGTTTGGTGCCTTGCTTGGCGAGCAGCACCTTGTCGGAGTTCACCAGGTCGCGGGCCAGGGTCATGCCGGGGCGTGCCTGACGGGGGGAGATTTCCACCTCGACTTCGCTGGGCGCTTCGGAGGCCGCCGCGCGGAGAGAATCCAGGAAGGCGCGCACCAGCTTGGGGTCAAACGCCCGGCCGGCGTTGCGTTGCAGGAGCTTCTCCGCCGCGGCGTGGTCGGGCTTGGACGGGTCGCTGCCGGCGTAGACGGCGTTGTCGTAGGCATCAACGATCGCGATGACCCGGGAGACCAGGGGGATCGCCTCCCCGCGCATCCGCTTGGGACCGCCCGAGCCGTCGTATTTCTCGGATTGGTAACGGACGCCCTCGGCGATGCGCTTGAAGCCGCCGATGCGGGACAGGATGTGGTATCCGGCTTCCGAGACGTTGACACGGGTATCCCGGCCGGTGGCTTGGGGCGTGTCCGCGGCGTTTTGCCTCGTCAGCGACGCCATCTTGCCCAAGTCGTGCAGCCAGGCGGCGAGTTCCAAGTCGCGGATCATGTTCTCGTCGACGCCGAGGTGTTGCCCCAACTGCTTGGCCAGGCCGGAGACACGTTTGCAGTGGATGCCCAGCGCGGGGCTGGCCATCTCGAGCATCGCCGCAAGCACCCCGACCGTGTCGCGGAGCATGCTCTGGAAGAACTGCACGAGTTTGTCGAGCTGCGCGTTCTGGGCTTCGAGCTTCCGGGTGCGGTCTTTGACGGCCTGCTCGAGCTCCTGGTTCCATGCTTCGAGCTTGGCGTTCTGCTCACGGACCTGGGCTTCGAGTTCTCGGTTTTCAATGATGAGCCGATGCGCCCGGACGCCGTCGGCGACGCACCGCTTCAGGTGGTCGTCGTTCCACGGCTTCATCAAGAACTGATTGACGCGGCCTTCGTTGATGGACTTCTGCGCCGCTTCGAGGTCGGTGTATCCCGTGAGGGTGATGCGGAACGCGTCGGGGTGGTGCTCGTACGCTTTGGCCAGCACCTCGGGTCCGGCCACATCGGGCATGCGTTGATCGCAGACGATGACGTCGATCGGATTCCGCTCGAGGAACGCGATGGCCGCGCGGCCGCCCTCGGCGGTCTCGACGTTGTAGCCCTCGCGACGGAGCGTGCGTTGGATCGCCCGCAGGATGCCCGGCTCGTCATCGACGATGAGGACGGTGGGACGTTCGCGGTTCGGTTCGGTTGAATTCATCGGCTAAGCACCTCGCGTGCCCAACGCAGGTCGAATGCGCTGAAGTTGAAAGGGATCCGGCAGAGGCCCCGGCCGGGCTCGTAACGGCGGTCGTGTCGGTCGGGCTCAAGCAGGACGCACGGGTTCGGGATCGGTTCCGGCGGCGCATCCACGAAGACCAGCAGGTCATCGCCGTTGCGGTCCGACGGTGGTTCCGAGGAAGATTCGGACACCCACGCGAGGCCCTCCGATTCGATCATGAACTGGTGCATCGGCGATGGCGCTTCACCACCGCGAGACACCCAGCGAACACGGCCGCCTCGTGCGGTGGCCCCGTCGGGGCGTCGGTGACGCTGCCCCAACATCTGCTCGGCCGCGCGGACGTGGTTGGGCAGGGCCGCGGCGATCTCCATTAAGGCGTCGGAAGACAGCCCGAGGGCGGCCATCGCGTCGCGGCCGCGCTCGGGCCAACCGACCGTGAAATCGAATCCGATGCCGAGGTGATGGCTGAGCGTGTCGGCGAAGATTACCAGTGACAACAGGTCGGACTTCGCGTCAGACCCTCGACGGTGGTGGTCTCGGGCCACGACGCGCAGGACATCGGGCAGGCCCCAGTGTTCGAGCAGGCGGTCGCCGACCTCGGTGTGGTCCGAGCCGAAACGGCGGCGCTCGCGCGTCAGGAAACCCGTGCCGTTCGAGGGGTCGTCGCGGCTGACTTCCTCGAAGGCGTCGGCGTTCCACATGAGCATGGCGAGTTGGCCGATGTCGTGCAGCAGCCCGGCGAGAAGCGCTTCTTCGGGGCGGTGGTACCGGACGCGGCGGGCGACGAGGTCGGCGGCGGCGGCGGTCGCAACGGCGTGGTGCCAGAGGTTCCTGTGGGCCGGTGATGAAGCGGGGCCCGCGCCGAACGCGTCGGCCGTTCCCAGCCCGATGACCAGGTTTTGGATGGTGGTGATGCCCAGGCGGACCACGGCACGAGTGGTGTCCGTAATGTCGTTGGCCGCGCCGAAAAAGGGCGAGTTGGCCACCCGCAGCACCTTCCCGGCGATGGCCGGGTCGCGGTCGATGACCTCGGCGAGGTCGGCAGCGCAGGCGTCGCTTCGGGCGGCGACCCGCAGGATCTCGGGGACGACCCGCGGAAGCGGCGGCAGCGACTCGATCCGGCCGGTCAGGGGGCCGGGACGTGATGTGGTTTGCGCGGCAACCATGGTCAGAGCGCCTCCCACAGCGTCAGCACGTGGCCGGCCACTTCGCCGTCGGCGTGGTAAGGCGTCGACCGCCACTGAACTTCGCGTTCCCGCATCGTGAATCGACCGTTCATCGGTTCATCGGTGGCCCCCAAATCCGGGAGTGCGCCTTGCATCGGTTGAGGAAGCACCTGACTCAACGGAACGCTGATGAGTTCACGGTCGGGTTCGAGCAGCCCGTTGACCTTGCCGAACGCGCCGACAACGAGGCCGTTGCGGTCCACGCCGAGGACCAACGCCGCGACGCGCTCCATCATGGCCTGCGAGACGGCCAGGCCCAGGTTGGCGTCGGCGGCGCGCCGGTCCAGCCGGGCGTTCAGTTCGCGGAGCTGTTCGTTCTGCCGTTCGACTTCGTCGATCAAACGGAGGTTGGCCGATTCCAGTCGGTGCTGCTCGACGGCACGCTTGAGGTGGAGTTTGAGTTCTTCGTCGTTCCACGGCTTGTTGAGGTATTTGTAGATCGCGCCGCTGTTGATGGCGTCGAGGACGGCCGTCACCTCGGAGTATCCGCTCAGGACGATGCGCTTGGTGTCCGGCCAGCGCTCGTGAACCCGCTTGAGCAATTCCGTCCCGGTCATCTCGGGCATGCGGAAGTCGGTCATGACCACGTCCACCTGCGTCTGGTCCAGAATCTCCAGCGCACGCGGGCCCGAGTCGGCGGTGAGGATCTCGTAGCCCTCACGGCGCAGGAGACGTTTGAGCGCAGAGAGAATGCTCGGCTCGTCGTCGACCAGGAGCAGGCGGGGCCGATCCTCGGCCGCGGGGGTCACGCCTCGGCGGGAGGCCGGTTGTTCAAGCAGCTTGGTCAATGGCGTTCTCCGGTTCGGGGCAGGTGTTCGCGTCGCTGGGGCCTTCCTTGGGGATCTCGATGCGGAAGGTCGTGCCCTCGCCGACGGTGCTCCGGGCCGTGATCCGTCCTTCGTGCGACTGGATGATCTGGTAGGCCAGGTGCAGCCCCAGCCCGGTCCCCTTGCCGACGTCCTTGGTGGTGAAGAAGGGGTCGAAGATGCGTTTGAGGTTTTCTTCCGGGATGCCGCAGCCGGTGTCGCGGACTTCGATCCAGACGTTGCGGCCGGCGGTCCCGGACGCGACGGTGATCGTCCCGTGGTCTTCGATCGCCTGGGCGGCGTTGACGACCAGGTTGAGCACCACCTGCGCAAGCTTGCCGCCGTAGCACGGCACCGGCGGGAGGTCGCCGAACTCGGTCTTGACCTCGGCCTTGTACTTCGTCTCGTTGTGCGCGACGTTCAGGGTGCGCTCGATCAGGACGTTGATGTCCTCAACCGTGAGGTCCGGCGTGTCAACGTGCGAAAAGTCCTTGAGGTCCGCCACGATCTGGCGCACACGGTCGGCACCGTCCACCGACTCGGTCACGACGTCGGTCAGGTCGTCGAGCAGGAACTGAAGATCGACCCGCTCGATCACGCCGTCCGCGGCTTCCCACTTCTCCCGCACGCCGGGGCTGCGGTCCCGCAGGGATTCGTGTACGCCGAGCAGAGCCCCCACAGCGTCTTTGATGTCGCCGGCGTATTCCGCCAGCGTGTTGAGGTTCGAAGAGATGAAGCCGATCGGGTTGTTGATCTCGTGTGCCACGCCCGCGGCCAACTGCCCGATCGACGCCATCTTCTCGTTCTGCAGCATCTGCGTCTGTTGCGCCTCGATCTGCTGACGGAGTTCACGCTCCCGCTCGGCGTGTTCCTGGATCGCGTTGAGCTTATCGCGGAGCTCGTTCTGCAGCGACGCAATCCGCACGTGGGTCCGCACCCGCGCAATCACCTCGAGCGTGTCCGCGCCCTTGGCGATGAAGTCGGCTCCGCCGGCCTCGAACCCGCAGAGCTTGTGCTCCGGCCGGTCGTCGGACGTCACGAACAGCACCGGGATATCCTTCGTCTCCGGGTCGTCCTTGACCGCGATGCACACGTCAAAGCCGTCCATCTCGGGCATCTGGACATCGGTGAGGATGATGGTCGGGCGCTCGCGCTTGGCGCCCGTGACCACCTCGCGGCTGTCCGACAGCGCGATGACGTGGAACCCGTACTGCTCCAGACATTTCTTCAGCGCGTTCCGGCAGACCGCGCTGTCGTCCACGATCAAGACCTTGAACGGGTTGCCGTGCGCGTCGAGCGCTTCGGTCGAAAAGATGCTGTCATCGTTCATGACGGGGCTCCTGCAGTGGCCGCACTGAGTTTCTGTTCGCGGGGTTGCCCGTTCGCGTCCTCGGCGCTTGCGCCCCCGAGCGGCAGCTCCACCCGGAAGGTGGTTCCCCGCCCGACGGCGCTGCGAACGGTGATGGTTCCGCCGTGGTCCTCGACGACGCGGTAGGCCTGGCTGAGCCCCATCCCCGTGCCGTGCCCGACGTCCTTGGTCGTGTAGAACGGGTCGAAGATGCGGCCGAGTTGCTCATTCGCGATCCCGACGCCCGAGTCCTGGATCTCGAACCAGGCACCGCTTTGGGTGGTGCCCGACCGGACCGTGATCGTGCCGCCGCCGTCGAGCGCCTCGATCGCGTTGGCGGCGAGGTTCATGACCACCTGAGAGACCTGGCCTTCACGGCATCGGACCGGACCCACTTCACCGAGTTCATAGGTCACATGGACATCGTCGGCGGCGCCGTTGACGGCCACGCGAACGGTCTGCTCGATGAGCGCGTTGAGGCTCACCACCGAGTCCGCATCGTTCGACATCTTCGAAAAGTTCATTAAGTCGGCAACGATCTGCCGCACACGCTGTGCCCCCTCGATCGACTCGCCGACCAGGTCCCGCAGGTCGCCCAGGACGAAGCCCAGATCGACTTCGTTGCACGCGTCCCGCACGCCCTGTAGCCATTCCGTCTGATTCGAGGAGCGGGACGTCTGCGGTGCGTCCTGATTCAGCAGATCGAAGACGCGTCGCAGGTCGGACCCGTACTCGCTCAGCGTGTTCAGGTTCGAGATGACAAAGCCCAGCGGCGTGTTGATCTCGTGGGCGACACCCGCGGCGAGCTGCCCGATCGAAGCAAGCTTTTCGGCCTGAAGTGCCTGCTCCTGCGCCCGGCGGAGCTGGTCATGCGCCGACTGGAGCTCTTCGAACTGCGCTTTCAGCTCGGTGTGCGCGAGGAACAACTCGCGCGACTTCGCCTCGAGCAGGCGTTCCGCCTCTTGGCGGGCGGCGCGCTCGCGATCGAACCGACGCTGGAGGACGGCCGGGTCCGTCATGCGGCGGCCTTCCGGTTCAGGATGAAGGTCGCGGCGTTCCCGACACCGCCCGACTCGTCGATGTGTTCGATGTCGATGTCTTCGCCGAAATGTCCGGCACACCCGCGGATGAGACCGACGGCCAAGTGGGCGAACGGCCTCGACGAGCGGTACGCCATCTCGAACCGGTCGTCGCCGTCACGACGGAACTTGAACGTTGGCAACTCCGCGTCCGGGTAGAGCTTGCGGACCTCGACGTGGATGTGGTTGTCGATCCGCTCGAGGAAATCAAAGGTCCCGCCCACCTCTTGCAGGAAGGACGGGTGGGCCGTGGCCAGCGTCCCGAACAGGTGCTGGCCGAAGGTCTCGACGAGGGTCGGCACATCGACGCCGGTCACGTCGGATAGTTTGGAGACCAGTTGCAGGATCTCGCCGTGGTCGTAGGTGCCGACCGCGGTGTAGGCGCCGCCGGAATCGAGCGGGCAGGCACCGAGCACGGTATCCGCGACCTCGAGCCCGAACTTGTCCTCGACCAGCGCGATGAACTCGGTGAAGACGATGCCTTTCATGCCATGGCTCCATTTCACTCAGGCCGCCGCGCCGACGGGGGCGACAAAAGTGTGAACGTGTTCCTGCTGACTCCGAGCCCACCGGAGATGGGTTCGAACGCGGGCGCGAAGGTCCTCTGGGACGATCGGCTTGACGATGTAATCGATGCCCCCCGCGTCCAGCCCTGAGAGCCGATGGCTCAAGCCGGAACGCCCCGACACAAAGATCACGGGCACCGGCAGGACACAGGGCTCGGATCGAGCGTGCAGCTCTCGTTCCTGCTTGCGGAAGCGGCGAACGAACTCATGCCCCGACATGCCGGGCATGCTCACGTCGACCAGAATCAGGTCGGGCCGGCGCGAGGCGGTCAGCCGCAGCGCTTTGGCACCGCCGGTGGCGCAGGTGACCTCGATGCCCGAGCGTCTGAGCACGCGACGCACGGAGGCCAGTTGATGGCCTTCATCATCAATCGCAAGGACTTGGGGTTTCCGGGACATGGGAGCGCCTGCGACGGATGGATGAGCGGTCTGCTCCGGTCCGAAGATCAAGCCCCTCCCGTTATTGATCATCGACTTGGGTTCGCCACCGGTTGACCACTTGGCCGGCGTATAAGCGGCAGCCGATCCCGTTATCAGACCCGCCTGAGCGGGCGATTCGCCGCCGTCCGTGGTCGGCTGAAGGTCTGTCGCCGAAGGTCCGGTCCGGAGGGCGGGGCCGAGAATCTCATTGATTCCGCGCATGGGTGCTCCTGTTCACGAGAGTTGATGTCGAGCCGCCGGACTCAGCCCGCTTTCCCGAGCAACGGACCGTCCGTCAGGCGACGCACCTTCTCGACCAGGGCATCGCTGGCAAATGGCTTGGCCAGTGCGTCGTCCGCGCCGGCCTCGACCGCGGCCACGAGTTCCGCGTCGCTCTGACCCGAAACGATCAAAACCTTGACGTCGTGGTAGCTCGCCTGTTCACGGATGAAACGCAGGACGTCCAGCCCGCCGATGCCCGGCATCTTCAGGTCCAACACGACCAAACGGGGTTCGAACGAACCGAGCATCGCGCCCGCCTGGAAGCCGTTGGGAGCGACCTGCGTCTGAAACCCGGCACGCTTCAAGACGCGCCGGATACTCGAAGCCATCTGCGGATCATCGTCCACGATCAGGACCTGATTCGAGCGCTTCAGGAATTCGATCGGGACGGGCATGCGGTGCCGGCGCAGGAACGCCACGAAGTCCGAGGCTTCGACGCGGTGGTCTCCGCGACCGGGGAGTTGATGGGCCGGCAACCGATCCGCCTTGATCCACCGCAAGACCGTCCGGTAGTTCACACGGCAATACGCGGCGATCTGGCCGGTGGTCAACGTTCGGCCGGGCTTCTGCCCTCGTGGCGTCTGGGCATCGTCTGTCGTTTCGGGGTGGTTGCTGATCACACCCCAACCATCGGATTCATCGCGGACAAGTCAAACGTGTCGTTCGACTTTTTCCTGACATCTCCGACATATGCGACGTTTGTGACAATCCGTCAAAAGCCACACGGTGATTTGACGTGGAGCCAGTTACCCGTCGCAGGCCGAAGCGGCATCCGGTCAAGACGATTCATGGGGGAGCGTCGTGACGTGGCGACACCTCGTCAACCCGTTTCCGATAGTCGTCCAGGGCCCGCATCGCCAGTTCGGGGAGCGCGATGTCCGGCCGGTCGAGCCAGGGCTTGAGCGCGGCGTATTGCGTGTGCGCTTCGTCGACTCGGCCGGTGGCGGACAGCGCGGCGATGCGGTGGGTCTTGAGCACGAGCGTGTCCGGCGTCGGCTCGGGTTCGACCAGCACGTCCGCGCGGTCCAGAATGACCAAGGCGTCGGCGTAATGCCCGAGGTTGTACCGCCCCACCGCCAGCAACAGGTGTGGCCGGGGATCGTCGGGCCTGGCCTCGATCAAAGGTTCAGCCAAAACGCACACCGCCTCGAGCATGCGCGGCCGATTCCGCTGACCGAGCCGACCGTCGAAACGCAGCGCGACCATCGACTCGATGACGGATTGCCACTGGTCGATGCTCTCGGCTTCGAGGTCGGTGAAAGGGGCGGGAGAGTATGACGGAGCATGGCTGCCGAGCAGGTCGTTCCGCAGGTGTTCGACCGCTTTGCCGAAACCGGCCAACCCGAACTCTTCACAGCGCTGCGCCAGGTGGTCGAACGCCCGCACGGCTTGGGGCCGGCTCCCGGTCTCGTCACCGACGATCGCGAGGAATGCCGCGTTCGCCACCGCGACCGTCATGAACCGTTCGGACTGCGCGAACAGCTTGACGGTGTACGCGATCCGGGAACACCCGGCCTGATCCTGCCCCAACATGAAGTGATATGTCGCCTGGTCCCGCGCGATGATGCCCCACTCCGCAGACCGATCCGCGTCGGGTACAAGATCAAACCAGCGGGCGGCATGCTCGGCGTAGACGGCGGCGTGTTCCACGTCTGCCTCCCGCTGCAGGCGCAACACGCCGCGCTGCAGCGACAGCACGGACCAAACGGAGGTCGGCAGGCCGAGGCCGTGGCGGGCTTCGAGGACGTCGATGAGCATCGCGCAGCCCTCGGCCGCATCGCCGGACCGCGCCAGGCTGCTGGCCAGCATCGAGCGGGCCCGGAGGTGTTCGTGGCTGAGCGGGTCGTAGAGCGACTCGACGAGTTGCATCGCGGTGCGGGCGTGGTGGATCGAGCGCTCGTTGCGGCCGGCCGAGTAGTACGCAGTCGCCAGTGCGGAGTGCAGACGCGAGGCCTGGCGGTCGTTGTTCAGTTTTTCAGCGACGTCTAGGCTTTCGTGGAACCAGCGCAGCGCCTCGGCGTCGTTGAGGCCGGCGTGGTGGATCCAGCCCATGACTTCCATCGCGCGGGACGTGGTCAACCCCGGCTGCCCGTCGGGGGTGTAGCTCAAGCCGAGCGCCTCGTTGGTCAGCTCGACCCAGTGTTGCACGTCGCTCTGCGCGTAGGCCTGGCGCATCTCGACCAGGTCGAGGATCGCGTCGCTGCGCGTGGCGGGCGGCGTGTCGTCGAGGGTTCGGTAAAGATCGAGCGCGAGCTCGAAATGCACGGCGGCCTGCTCGCGAAGGTCCAGCGTGCGCAAAGCGCTGCCGACGAGCGTGTGGAGCTCGGCCGCGACGTCCGGGCGGTCCGCGGCGAGGGTGTCGATGTCCCCGCCGAAGTCGGACAGCATCTCGGCAACGGTGTAGTCGGCGGACTTGCCCGGACGCGGCTCGGCGAGGGTGACCATGCGGGCCAGGAGCTGGCGGAGCGACTCAGACCGGTCGAGCGCGTCCTGGGTTTCAAGACGCAGCGCGTCGGCGCGGAGTCGGGCGTCGCGCTCGTCGGCGGCTTTGCGGATCGCGACGCCCAGCCCCACGAGCAGCGCGAGCAGGATCAAACCCGCGGAGATGAAGGTCGGGCGGTGGCGTCGGAACGTGCTGCGGATGCGGTGGATCGGGTTGGGCGGACCGGCCGACACGGAGTCGCCGCGCAGGTAGCGTTCGAGGTCTTCGATGAGCACGCCGACGCCGCCGTAGCGCCGGGTGCGGTCGTTCTGCATGGCTTTGACGACGATCCAGTCGAGGTCGCCGCGGAGCCGCGCTTTGAGCCGGCCCGGGGTGGTGCGTCGGGAGCGCGCGACCTCGAGTGCGTCGTCACCCAACGTGTGGAGGCGCGTGCTCGGGCGCGACGGCTCCTGCTCACGCACCGTCACGAGCATGCGGTCGTAGGGCATCTCGCGCAGCGTGCGGGGGTCCAGGTGCGTCGAGCCCGTGAGAAGCTGGCGCAGCAACGCGCCCAGCGCGAAGATGTCGGTGCGCGTGTCAAGGTCTTTGCTGGCGTCGGCCTGTTCGGGGCTCATGTACTCCGGCGTGCCCAGGAACACGGCGCCGCCGGTCTCGAGCGTGTGCTCGGTGAGCCGACGCTCGGTGGCTTTGGCGATGCCGAAGTCGATGACCACGGGTGCCGCGAGCTGCCCCTGGGTGGCGATCAACACGTTCGACGGCTTGAGGTCGCGGTGGATGATGCCTTTCTGATGCGCGTGCCAGACGGCGCGGCAGACATCGAGGAACAGCTCGATCCGCCGGTCGATCGGCAGGGCGTGCTCGTCACAGTACGTCGTGATCGGCGGGCCCTCGACACGGTCCATCACAAAGAACGGGTGGCCCGAATCAGTGGTCCCGCCGTCGAGCACGCTGGCGATGTGCGGGTGGTTCATCAGCGCCAGTGCCTGTCGCTCGGCCTCGAAACGCGTAACGACCTGCTTGGTGTCCAGTCCGGGCTTGATGACCTTGAGCGCGACGGGGCGTTGAACGGGGGAGACCTGTTCCGCCGCGTACACCACCGCCATCCCGCCCTCGCCGAGGACGCCGTCGATGCGGTAACGCCCCATGACGACCGCCCCGACCTCTAGGCCGACGTGCAGGCCGAGCGTCCGGCTGAGCCGACCGTCCTTCACCAGCGCTGGGGTTTCGAGGAAGTGTTTCGCCTCGAAATGCGACTGCAGGAGGGCTTCGATTCGATCGCGCAGCTCTTGGTTGTCGCTGCAAGCCTCGGCGACCTGCCGGGCGCGGCGGTCGGGATCGGGCTCACCGAGGGCGGCGAGGAAGATCTGCTCTTCGTTCGACTTCGATGCCGGCATGGAGAGTGTCTCGTGACGCAGGGGCACCCATCGTCACCCCGGCAAGCGTGGCGCACAAGCACTTTGATTGGATTGAACGAAACGCGGCCCGCCCGACTCAGGAAACGTTGCCCTGGATGGCCTGGTGCAGCCAGGCCCGGGCGTAGGCCCAGTCGTTGTCGGCGGTGGAGCGCGAGACGCCCAGCAGCCCGGCGGCCTCGGCCTGGGTCAGCCCGCCGAAGAACCGCAGCTTGACGAGGCTGGCTTTCCGCGCGTCCTGGGATTCGAGCGCCGTCAGGGCCTCGTCGATGGCGAGCAGCTCGTGGGGGTCGTCGTCGATGGTGATCATGCCGGTGTCGAGATCGACACGTGACGCGCCGCCGCCGCGCTTAAGCCGGGAGCGCGAGCGGGCGTCGTCGATGAGGACCCGGCGCATCGCTTCGGCCGCAGCCGCAAAAAAGTGGCCCCGGTTCTCGAACCCGCGCTGGCTGGGCCCGACCAGGCGGAGGTAGGCCTCGTGGACCAGCGCGGTCGGCTGGAACACCCGGCCAGACTCGCGCGCGAGCTTGGCCGAGGCCATCTGTTTGAGTTCTTCGTAAACGGCGGGCAGCAGCCGGTCCACGGCCGACCCGTCGCCCGGTTCCGAGGCCTGCAGGATCCGCGTGATGTCGCCCGGGTCGGACACGATGCCGCAGTTTAAGGCCAATCGCGGGGATTCGATGTCCCCGTACACCGCAAAGGGGTCAAAAACCTGGGGACATTCCTAATGGGTCCGGCACCACAGAGCGTCGCATGGCTCCATGACCCGGGGCGGCGCGTCGGGTGCCCTCCCTCGCCCAACCGCCGGCTCTTTCAAACGTTCAACACCTGCCGAGGCCCGCTATGCACGCCCTGTTCCGCCGCCTGTCCCGCCGATGCCGCCCCGCCACCGCCGAGTTGCTCGACCGCCTGCCCGCGGCAGGGCCACAGCTCGAAGGCCTCGAACGGCGCGAGTTGTTCTCCGTCAGCGCGACCTTCTCGCCGGCCGGCGGGCTGCTCCAGGTCGTCGGCGACAACCTGGACAACAACATCGAGATCAGCCGGGCCGCCAACGGCAACATCCTCGTCAACGACGGCGCGGTCGCGATCACCGGCGGCGTGCCCACGGTCGCCAACACCACCGTCATCCTCGCCTCGGGCCTCGACGGCAACGACAACATCGTCCTCAACGAGGCGCAGGGCGCGCTGCCCCAGGCCACCCTGCTCGGCGGCGACGGCAACGACACCCTCATCGGCGGCGCGGGCGAGGACACCATCCTCGGCGGCGCGGACAACGACTTCATCCGCGGCGGCGACAACGTCGACCGGCTCTTCGGCGGCTCCGGCAACGACACCATCCTCGGCGACCGCGGCAACGACTCCGTCCAGGGCCAGAGCGGCGTGGACCTGATGATCTGGAACAACGGCGACGGCTCCGACGTCCTCGAAGGCGGCGACGACCGCGACATCGTTCAGGTCAACGGTGCCAACGGGGCCGGCGACGACTTCTCCGTCGACCCCAACGGCGACCGCGTCCGCTTCCAGCGCAACAACCTGGGCCTGTTCACCCTCGACATCGGCGGCGTCGAAGACCTCGACGTCAACGGCCAGGGCGGCAGCGACATCATCGCCGGCTCCGTCGGGCTCGGCGGGCTGATCGAGCTCGACTTCGACGGCGGCGAGGGCAACGACCTGCTCATCGGCGGCGACGGCGTCGATGTACTTCGCGGCGGCGCCGGCCAGGACACCCTGATCGGCGGACGAGGCAACGACATACAACTCGGCGAGCAGGGCCACGACCTGTTCGTCTGGAATCACGGCGACGGCTCCGACCTGATGGAAGGCGGCGACGACAACGACGTTGTCCAGGTCAACGGCAGCAACGCCGACGGCGACGAGTTCACCATTTCGCCCAACGGCAACCGCGTCCGCTTCGACCGCGACAACCTCGGGCTGTTCACCCTCGACATCGGCACCACCGAAAACCTCGACGTCAACGGCCAGGGCGGAAACGACACCCTGCGCGGCTCCGTCGGCCTCGACGGGCTGATCGACCTCGACCTCGACGGCGGCGAGGGCAACGACCTGCTCATCGGCGGCGACGGCGTCGACGTCCTCCGCGGCGGCGCCGGCAACGACACGCTCATCGGCCACCGCGGGAACGACATCAAAATCGGCGAATCCGGCAACGACCGAATGATTGTGCACAACGGTGACGGCTCGGACTTCCTTGAAGGCGGTGCCGACCGCGACACCGTCGTGGTCCACGGGTCCGACGCCATCGGCGACGACATCACCATCCAACCCAACGGCGACCGCGTCCGCCTCGAACGCACCAACAACTGGGCATACACCATGGACATCGGCACGACCGAAATGCTTGACGTCCACGGCAACGGCGGCAGGGACACGATCGTTGCGTCCAACGGACTGGCCGACATGATCGACCTGCGCCTCTTCGGCGGCGACGACAACGACTTCATCATGGGCGGCGACGGCGACGACAGCCTCGACGGAGGCCACGGCAACGACACCCTCCTCGGCGGGCGCGGCAACGACAGCGTGGGCGGCGGCCACGGCCACGACCTGATGATCTGGAACTTCGGCGACGGCGCGGACAACCTGTACGGCGGCTTCGGCATCAACACCGTCCAGGTCAACGGCAGCAACAACGCCGGCGACGTCATCACCGTCGATGTAGTGCGTCACCGTGTTCAGGTGAAGCACACGCTCGTGACCACCACCGTCCTCAACCTGGCCGCCGTTGACAACCTCGACATCAACGGCCAGGGCGGCGCGGACTTGATCGGCGGGAACCCCGGACTCGCCGGGCGGATCAACCTCGACCTCGATGGCGGTGAGGGCAACGACCTGCTCGTCGGCAGCGACGGCGACGACGTTCTCCGCGGCGGCGCCGGCAACGACACCCTCATCGGCGGCCCCGGCAACGACGTCGTGCTCGGGCAGTCCGACGACGACACCCTCGTCTGGAACCACGGCGACGGGTCCGACCTGCTCGAAGGCGGCACCGGCAATGACACCGTCCAGGTCAACGGCTCGAACACCGAAGGCGACGACATCTTCGTCAACCCCAACGGTATCCGCGTCGCGCTTCAACGCACCAACCTCGACGCCTTCACCCTCGACATCGGCACCACCGAGACGCTCGAGGTCAACACCCTGGACGGCAACGACACCGTCACCGGCAGCACCGGCCTCGCCGGCCTGATCACCTTCGAGATCAACGGCGGCCTGGGCGACGACGTCCTCACCGGCGGCGACGGCAACGACGAGATCCGCGGCGGCGCGGGCAACGACACGATCCTGGGCGGCGACGGCGACGACGACCTGTTCGGCGAGGCCGACAACGACGTTCTCAACGGCGGCGACGGCGTGGACTTCCTCGACGGCGGCCCGGGCATCGACCTCGCGGCCGAGGGTGAAACCGTCATCAACGTGCCGTAAGTCCATCCCCCCGCGCCGACATAGTGCATCGATCAGCCTTACACGGAGTGATATCGCAGCAAAACGACATGACCCCCGACTCGGCGGCGACGGTTGATCAACGCCGAGAAGCCTACAACCAGAACAACCATCGACGAAGGCTCGGGCACCGCCGACCCGCGGAAGTCGGGCGTCGAAGCGCTGCCCCAGTTCTGGAGCACGCCGTCGAGTTCGGTCTGCTCGATCAGCCCGGACGGCAGATCGTGGTTCCATCCGGCGGGGGTGCCCGCCACATCGGTATCGACGCCCCAGTTCTGGAGCACCAGGTCCAGGTCGCCCTGCTCGACCTGACCCGAGCCGTTGTAATCGCCGGCGAGCAACACGTTGGCAAGGAAGTCGCTGAGGATGATGCGGTTTTCGTTGAACGCGCTGCCGAGGCCGTAGTTCACCACGAAGGAGCCGCCGCCATCCGTGGTGTCGAGGCGCTGGCCGGTGAAGACGTTGTCGAAGAAGCCGATGAGGCTGCCGGCGGCGAAGACGGTGAAGGTGTCGGCCGCGTCGGGCGTGAAGCCGTTGATCAGAGACAGCTCCAAAAGGCCATCGACCTGCGCGTCGCCGGTAATACTGACGAGGTCATGCGTCGACCCGGGGCCGGTGCCACCGATGTCCAGGGCGAGCTTGCCGCTGGATTGCTGGGTGTAGTCGCCGACGACGGTGGACGCACCCACATCGGTGCCGACGCCGGGCGCGAACGTGCCGGCCTGGTTTAGCAGGTCGCCGTTGAAGGTGTTGACGCCGAGCGTGCCTGCGTTGAAATCGAACGTACCGCCGTGGGTGTGGTCGATGGTGTCGGCGCGCAAGATGCCGCCGTGCATGGTGGTCGTGCCGGAGCTCCAGACCTTGAGGGTGCCGCCGATCGCGACACGGGCGTCGTCGTCGAACAGGCGCAAGAGCCCGTCGGCCTCGGGCCCGGTCGTCGAGCCGCCGACGTAGACGTCGCCGGTGTTTTCCCAGACGCCTTGGGCACCGAACAGCCCTTCGACGCTGAGCAGGCTGCTGCCGGTGCCCTCGCCGATCGTCGTGGTCGTGCTGGTGACGAGCCCGCTGTCGATGAGCAGCGAGCCGAATCCGTTGCTGCTGCCGAGTCGGATGTTGCCGTTGACGTCCCACCGCGAGGGCCGGCCGTTCGCCCCGACGCCCTCGACTCTGGCGATGGCAAGTCGGTCAAGACTGAGCGAGTCGCTCGTGATAAGTCCGCCCCTCAGAACGTCTACAAACCCTCCGAAAACCTGAAAGCCGCTGGCCGCCAAACGCGACGCGTTCCGGTTCACGTCTTCATGATCGACGATCACCCTGCTGTCTCGAAACACCTGCACGCCGCCCGTGATGACGTTTGCGCCGTCAGCAACCTGTGCAGTCGCCCGGGAGAGGCCGCCGCCCCCGCTCAAGAATCCGAGTTGGAAGAAACCGCTGGTCAAACTCGAAGGCGCGCCGCCCGTCGATGTTCCGCGGACTTCGAGCGACGAACCGTCGGCCATGACATTACCGCCAATGGACACGGAGCCCACCGCGGACACCTGCCCGCCTTCGAGAACGGCTAAGCCGGCCGGGCCGCCGCTGTCTCCCACCTTCGTGCCCCCACCCGACTGCCAACGCGACGGCTGCCCGGTGGCGTCGGTGCCGCGGATAATCATCGTGCTGTCGATGCTCCCCGCACCCTCGAGAATGTTCGAGTTGGTCAGACTCGTCTGCGAGGTCAATTGGGCTCCGTTGAGCAAATCGAATCTTCCGCCCTGCATCTCGAGTTTGCCGCCGACCTCCATGTTGACGCGCCCGTCGGGGCCGGTGCCGCCGAGGGTGAGCGAGCTGTTGTCGATGGTCGCCTGCCCGGTGAGGGTGTAGAGACGCGAGTTGCCCGAAGGCCCTGCCACGCTCAGATTCAGATCGACGTTGTTGGCGATGAGCACGTCGTGCACGGTCTGGTCGTTGAACAGGCCCACGAAGTAGTCGCCGGACACGCCGAAGATGACGTCGTTGGTCGCCGTCGGCACGACGCCGGGCACCCAGTTGTTGGCGTTTTCGTAGAAGCCGCCGAGGGAGTTGATCCACGACGCATTCTGGGCGTGGCCTGGAGAAGCGTTCATCACCACGGCCGCCGCCGCCAGGGTTCCGGTGATGGATTTAGACGCCAGGAACGCTGCACGGGTGAGGAACATGCCGAGTCTCCGGTTGAAGTTCAGTTTGCAGAGGACCCACCGAACCGCGGCCCTCAACCTCGAAGGCGACAAAACGAAACGAATGGGCTCAACGGATTTCCGAATCAGCGGTGCTGCGTCCGGCTCCGGGCCACCAGACCGCCCAGCGCGAGCAGCACCACGGACGCGGGCTCGGGCACGGCGGAGCCGGTGAAGTCCGGCGCGGCCGCGCCGCCCCAGTTCAGGAGCACGCCGTCCAGCTCGGCCTGATCGATCAGGCCGTCGGGGATGTCGTTGAGCCAACCCGCAGGGATGCCCGACGCGGTCGTGTCCAGGCCCCAGTTCTGGAGGACCAGGTCCAGGTCACCCTGCTCGACCTGGCCGTTCAGGTTGTAGTCGCCGGGCAGGTCGGCACCGAGGAAGAGGTAGTCGCTGAGGATGACCTGGTTCGCGTTGAACGGGCTGGTGTTGCCGTAGTTGACGACGAAGGAACCCATGCCGTCGGTGGTCTCGAGGCGCTGACCGGGCGCGGCGTTGGCGAAGCTGCCGATGAGGGAGCTCGCGGACAGGATGTCGAAGAGGTCGTCGCCATCGGGCTCGAACCCGTCGAGCAGCGTGAGCTCCAGGTCGCCGCCCAGGAACGCCTGGCCGGTCACGTCGATGTGGTCGTAGCCGATGCCGCAGATCTCGCCGTCGATGTCCACGGCGTAGGTCGCGCCGGCCTGCTGGGTGTAGTCGCCGTCGATGGTCATCAACCCCGCGCCGTCGCCAGACAACGAGCCCCCGGCGTACGGGGAGATCGTGCCCTCTTGATTGACCAGGTCGCCGGTATATGTGCGCACGTTCAGCTCGCCGCGAAGGAAGTCGAAGAAGCCGCCGTTGTCGTTCTCGATCTCTCTGACCACGAGCTGGCTGCTGGGCCCCAGGACGACGCTGCTGCTGCCGAAGATCGTGATGCGGTTGTCGATGCGGGCGAACGCGTTGCCGATCAGGTTGAGGTGCCCGACGCCGCCCTGGCCGAAGCCGGTACCGCCGAGGTAGAGGTTGTTGGACACGAACAGCCGGGACTCGGTCTCAGTGAACGAGCTCGAGAGGTTGATGCGGCCGGTCGTGCCGGGGTCGCGGCCGACGTAGACCTGCTCCATGTTGGCCCGCCCGCCGGCCTGCACTTCGAGGTTGGCGTTTGCGCCGTCTCCGATCGTGGTTTCGCCCTCGGCATTCCAGATCGGCAATACCCCAGCGGTACCCGTACCCGAAAGCGTGAGGCTGCTGACTTCCGCATCACCGATCGTGGCGCCGTCGGACCGGAGCGATCCGCCGCGGTTCACGGTGACGTCGCCCCGCTTGACGTTGAGGTTCCCGGCGATCCATTGCGAGACGATGTTGCCCGACGTGCCGCCGATGGTCACCGTCCCGCGCCCGCCCGCGCTGTCCCCGAGCACAGCCCCGGCCGTCGAGGCGAACGCGCCGTTCAACACCGAGAGGCGTGCGGTGCCGGATTCGCCGAGCGTGATCCCCCCCGCGCTGCGGAAGTCCGAGCTGTAGAGCCCGCCGACGCCCGTTACGACGATCTCGCCGTCGCTGCCCGCGGCGCGTCCCACGGTGGTGTGGCCGTGGGCCTGCAGCATGCCGCCGTCGAGCAGCCAGACCGAGCCGTTGTCGTTGCTGCCGACTTCGAGGGTGGACGTCTCCCAGAACGAGCGGTCGGTGTTCGAAAGACCACCGATGACGTAGACGGACGCTCTGCTCGCCGACAACCCGCTGTCCACGACGGCGCTGTTGGTCTCGAACGTGTTGTGCTGGCTCACGGTCAGCGTCCCGCGGACACTCGCGTCGTCCGTGACCTCGAGCGTGAGCCTCTTCCCCGACGCGTTCTGCTCGATCGCAACTTCGGGTGCGTTGCTGATGAACAGGTCCTCCACCGTGAAGGTGCGGTCGCTGGTGTCGATGCCGGAACCTTCGAAGACGACGTCGCCGTTGAGCACCTGAAGCAGCCGCGTCTGGCGGTTCTGGATGAAGGACACGCGGTAGTCGGCGTTGAGGTTGAAGCGCGCGGTGTCCAGCGGCGCGGGGACGCCGATCGGCGTCCAGTTGTTGAAGCTGCCGTAAACCCCGCCGGTCGGGTCGATCCACTCGTGGGTGTCCTGGGCCCGGGACGCGGGTCCGACGGCCATGAGGATCATGCCCACGGCGACACACGCCCGGGCTAACCGGTTCCAAGGGGTTCGACAACGCCGACGCCGCGGTGCGGGAAACATGGGGTCTCTCCGTTGAAGGTTCCACCCGGGCGTCCACGAGGACGCCCGCCAACCTCCAAAGCGACAACCGCAGGCCGTGGGGCTCACCCGAGAAAGGAAAAAAGACGAAGATCGCTCGATTCCCAACGTGAAGTTAAAATGTTCACGGCCTGGTCGAGCGCCGCGGTTCATCCATAACTCTCGAATCAAACTGATGTTGCGTAAAACCCCGCGGGCGTGTTCACGAGCCGGATGATGGATGTCTCTGCCCTGCTATCCCGTGCCCGCACCGGCGACTCGGACGCGCGGAGCGAACTGCTCCAGGCGACCTACGACCAGTTGCACCGGCTCGCAACCGCGCGGATGCGGAGCGAACGGCCTGACCACACGCTCACCGCCACGGCCTTGGTCCACGAGGTCTCGGTCAAGCTGTTGGAAAACAGCTCGGTGACCGTCGAGAGCCAGGGGGAGTTCATGGCGTTGGCGGCGCGGGCCATGCGGAACCTGCTGGTCGATCACGCCCGCGGCCGGGGCCGGACCAAGCGCGGAGGCGGACGGCAGAAGCTCTCGCTCGACGAAGCACTCATCGCCTGCGAAGAGCAGAGCCCCGAGTTGCTCGACCTGCACGAAGCGCTCAACGGCCTGACCGAGATTGACCCGCGCAAAGGGCAGGTCGTGGAGATGCGTTACTTCGGAGGGCTGTCGGTCGCCGAGGTGTCGCAGGCCCTGTCGATCTCGCCGGCGACGGTGAAGCGCGACTGGGACGTCGCGCGGACCTGGCTGATGCGGGCGATGACCGAGGACGGTGAGCATGGACACTGACCGCGCACGCCGGGCGCTGGAGGTATTCGAGGCGACGCTGGACCGGGAACCTCAAGAACGCGCGGCGTTCGTGCGCGGGGCGTGTGGAGAAGACGACGGGTTGTTCGGCGAAGTGCAGGCGCTGCTCGAAATGCACGACCAGGCCTCGACGTTCCTGCCGGATGACGGCGTGGGTGAGGACGTGACGCAAGACATGCCCGCTGCTCAAGCGTCAGTGGACGCGTACACGAGCCCCGGCCCGGGGGTCACACTCGGTGACTTCCAGGTCGAGGCGTTGATCGGGGCCGGCGGCATGGGGCGCGTCTTCCGCGCCCGGCAGCTCTCGCTCCAACGCGACGTCGCGCTCAAGGTGCTGCCCGCTCAGCTCCAGTTTTCGCCGCGGGCCCGCAAGCGGTTTCAGCACGAGATCGAGGCCGCCGCCCGGCTCCACCACACGAACCTGATCGGCGTGTTCGCGTCCGGGCAAGCCCGGGGCTGCGTGTACTACGCCATGGAACTCGCGGACGGGCCCACCCTCGGCCAGGTCATCCGGCAACTCCGCGCCCAACCGCTGCCCGAGTTGCGGTCCGCCAGCACCCACGACGACGTCAGCGATGACCGCACGACCACCGCACAATTAGACGCCGCGTCAAACCCCGGCGCCGAGCCGGAGGTGCCCGGCGAGGCGTCGGACGCCTTGCAGACGGTTCTAGACGATCTGTCTCAGAACTACTTCGACCGCGTGGCGACGCAGATGGCGGACGTGGCGTCCGGGCTCGACTACGCCCACCAGCACGGCGTCATCCACCGCGACATCAAACCATCGAACCTTCTTTACTCAAATGACGGCACTCTGCACCTCGGAGACTTCGGGCTCGCCCGGATCCTCGACGAACCCGGCATCACGCAGACCGGCGAGTGCATCGGCACGCCGTACTACATGGCCCCCGAACAGGTCGCGGGCGGTTCGGCGGAGATCGATGTGCGTACGGACGTGTACGCGCTGGGCGCGACGCTCTACGAATTGCTGACGTTACAGCCGCCGTTCCCGGGGCGCAACCGGCAGCAGGTGCTCACGCAGATCGGGCGCGACCCGCCGAGGTCGCCGCGCCGGTTGAACCCGCGCGTGCCGCGCGACCTCGAAACGATCTGCCTCAAGGCGTTGGCCATCGATCCCGCCGAGCGGTACGGATCCGCCGGCGCCTTCGCTGACGACCTGCGGCGTTACGTCGACCGGTTCGCCATCAACGCACGCCGCGCCGGGCCGGTCGCGCGCGGCATCAAGTTCGTGCGACGACATCAGGCGTTGTCCGCAGCCTGTTCGATCGCGTTGGTGCTGGGCGTCAGCGCGTCGTGGCTGGCGTACGGCATCTACCGGGAGGGGCGCGGTCGTGCCCGGGCCGAGCAGCGGCTCGAACGCGCCCAGGACACCCTCGTGCGCACCCAACAGACCGAGCAGGAGCGCCTGTTCGAGCGGTCCTTGCTGGCGGCGATGCAGGGCGACCTCGCCGCCGCGCGCGACGCGATCCGGGAAGCCGAACACCTGGGAGCCTCAATGGAACGCCTGCTCCTGCTGCGCGGCCAGGTCGATACGGTGTCCGCGGACTTCCAGTCGGCGGTTGCGGCGTTCAAGGAGGTATTGGCCAGCGATCCCGGGTCGCTCGCAGCGCACGCACTGTTGGCCGAAGCCTACGCCCGAGTCGATCTCTGGACACTCAGCCGAGAACACCGGACGGAGGTGTTCGAGCTCGGGCCTGCGTCTATCGAAGACCTGATCCTCGCGGGGCGGATGGAGTCGTACCACGACCCGGTCGAGGCCGAACGGCTGCTGGACCGCGTCGTCGAGATCGACCGCCAGAACATCGTTGCGCGGCTGGTCCGGGGCACGATCCGGTCGCAGCGTGCTTACGCCGACACCGACCCCGCGCACGCGCAGCGCGCGTTGGACGACCTTGAACTGGCCGCGAGCCTGCTCCCCGAGACGGCGTACATCCTGAGCAGCCGGCTCCACGTCCACCTCACCGCCGCCGCCGGGTACGACACCGTCGGTTCGTCGCGCTCCCGCGACGCCCACCTTGACCGCGCCCGGGCGATGGCCGAGCGGCTTGCCGCTTACCCGGATAGTTACGAAGCCCGCCGCTGGCGCGCCTACTACTACGAGCGCATCGGCGACCTGGACCATGCGATCCAGGAGTGGTACGCGATCGAAGACAAAACCATCGGCTTCCTGGCGATGACGCTCTACCGCGCCGGACGATTCGACGACGCCCTCGACGCCTGCGCCCGTTACCGCCTCCACACCCAGACCGGCACCCCGGACTTTTGCACTTCGTTTGTGATGGCGGCGATGGCCTCGTCACGCGAACAAGTCATCCGCAGTTTCGATTTCGGGCGCATCGTCACGATGGACCCGCACAGCTCGCGCCGGAGTGTATTCCTGCTCTGGTGCCTGGCCGGCGATCTGGACCGCGCACACGAAGCAGTACGAAACATCGACGCCCCGGACGACGCCGACACGCAGGCCCTGGCGCGGGTGCGGTTCATGTCGGGCGAAATCACGGCCGACGATTTTCTGCGGGTCGCCGCATCGTCGCGGCTCACTTCGGCGACGGCACACCTCCTGATCGCCGCGGTGCACCTGGCCGAAGGCCGTCGTGACGCAGCGCGTGAGCATCTGCAACGCGCTATCGACTGCCGCCAGGACTTCGAGTTCGTCACCACCACGGCCGCCGCGCTCCTGTCGCAGATGGATCGCGACGCGGCGTGGCCGGCGTGGGCAAAGCCGTAGCTACGAATTCTTCGAGGGTGTTCGATTCTCGGAACGCTGCGACCCGTGGACTGCATTTCTTGGATCGGCGGGCCTTAATCGTGGCGCAGCGCGACAATGGGGTCCTGCTTGGCCGCCTTGACCGCGGGGTACAGGCCGAACAGGATCCCGACGCCCGCGGCGACGGTGAAGGCGATGATGGTGGGCGTCGGCGTGACGGCCGGCGGCTCGACGCCTTCGAGGCTGGGCGCCAGCCACGCCAACACGATCGCGGTGAACAGCCCCAGCCCCACGCCGATCGCCCCGCCGATGCACGACAGCAGCGTGGTCTCGACGAGGAACTGCGCGATGACGTGCCGGCGCGTCGCGCCCAGCGCCCGGCGGATGCCGATCTCGCGCGTGCGCTCGGTGACCGACGCGAGCATGATGTTCATGATCCCGATGCCGCCGACCAGCAGCGACAGCCCGCCGATCACGACCATCAGCATGTTGCTTCGGAACTCGACGCGCTCCGCCTGCTGGATCAACTCCAACGGGACGACGGTGGTGACGTCGCCCTTCTTGGCGTGTTCGAGCGACAACACGCGCTCGACCTGGCCGGCCACGCTGACCACGGCGTCCTCGCTGGGCGTGCGGATGATAAGCTCCGAGATCTCGATCTCTTCGCGATTGAAGCTGCCGGAGCTGCGCGACATGCGGACGTCGCCGAACCGGCTGCGGGCGGTGGTCAGCGGGATATGCACGTCGAAGTTCAGGTCCCGGCCGACCAGCGCCGACCCCGCGCCGCCGGCCAGCCCCACGGGCTGCAGCACGCCGATGACGCGGAACGTGGTGTCGTCGATGCGGAACGTGCTGTCCAGCGGGTCGGCCAGCGGGAACAGACGCGAAGCGATGCCGGCCCCGATGACCGCCACGTTGTCCGGTGGGGAGAAGTCGGAATCATCGAGGTAGCGCCCGCGCCGGACCCGGAGGTTGGCGACCTCGAGCATGTCGGGCGTGGTGCCCATGACGGTGGCGACGCCCATCGAGACGTTGCCGCGGATGACCTGGTCGCCGACGCGCTTGAGCGGGACAATGCCCTCGACCGGGGTGACCGTGTCGTCGATGCGGTTGTAGTCGCGGCGGGTCAGGCCGTACGCGCTGACCCGGCTCTGGGTCTGGCTGTCGTCGACGACCTCGACGGGCTTGACCGAGCGGACGATGATGTTGTTGGCCCCCAGGTCGAGGATGTCGGCCAGGGCGGCGCGCTTGGCCCCCTCGCCGTAGGCCGCGATGGCGACGACGGCGGCGACGCCGATGATGATGCCCAGGGCCGTGAGCAGCGACCGCAGCTTGTGCAGCCGCAGGTTCGCCACGCCCAGTCGCAGGGTTTCAAGCAGGAAGTTCACCGCGTCGATGATAGGCCAGACCGGGGTCGCAGTGGGTCGCAACGCGATCCCAACCCCGCCCGCCGCGCTACGCTTCCCCGATGGCCGAACCCGCCGCCGAATATGCCGCCGCCGAACCGTCCGGCGAATCCGCCGCCGACGCCCGCGCGGTCATTTTCTACGACGGCCACTGCGGGCTGTGCCACCGCTGGGTCAAGTTCGTCATCCCCCGTGACCCCGGCGGCGAGAAGTTCGTCTTCTCCCCGCTGCAGGGCGAGCTGATCCGGGGCAAGCTGGACGAACCGACGATCGCCGAACTGCCCGACTCGATCGTGCTGCTCGAGCCGGACGGCACGCTGCGGACCAAATCGGACGCGGTGCTGGCGATCCTGCGTCGGCTCGGCGGGCTCTGGGGCGGCTGCGCCGCGGTCGGCCGGATCGTCCCGCGCTTCCTGCGCGACGCGTGCTACGACGGCGTGGCGAAGGTCCGGCACCGGCTGTTCAAGAAGCCCGACGACGCCTGCCCGCTCATGCCGCCGGAGCTGCGGACGCGCTTTGTGTTCTGAGGCCCGGGCCTGGAACCGCCGTGTCCATTGAGCCGGAAGTTTCGCTCGACGCGCGACGACGATTCCACAGCCGCTCCCACGGCACCCACGTCAGGTACAGCACCAGGAACTGAAAGAACGGCGCCGCCTGCGCGATCCAGATCGTCAGGTGCATGCACGCGCCCGCCAACAGAAACGCCGGCACCACCAGCCGCCACCCCGGGATTCTGCGAAACCACGCACACCGCGCGAACAGCACCACAAAGAACAGCGCCTCGAACGCCAGCGCCCCCACCGCGAACAGAACGCCCGCCCAGCGGTATTGCGCGAGGAACACGCCGGCCGGCCGGTCCCAGCGGATGCCGTCCTGGAGCAGGTACGTCTGCAACGTGTACCCGTTGATCCAGTCGAGCCCGCCGACGACGACCTTGGACATGAACGAATCAAAATACGCGAGCGCCAGAAACACCTGGATCGCGACGATCGGCCACATCACCGTGGTCAGCCGGGCGTCCGGCCCCCACGCCGCGGTCGATCCGCCTCGTTTCTTGGCCAGCCAAGCGTCCACCGACAGCGCCCGGCCGCACGGCGCAAGCCCCAGCATGAACAGGAAGACGCAGTACGCCGCCTCGGGGTGGTGGTGCTCGCCGTAGCTATATAGATGCGCGATCTGCAGGATCGTGCCCAACGCGAACAGCAGCATCGTGACCCGGGTCAGAAGCCCGACGAGCGCGAGCACGCCGACCACGAACGTCCCCCAATACAACGCTGTCAGGAAGTCCCCACTGCGCAGCGCGTCCACCGGGACCACGGCGGTAAACCCGCGCACGATCATCTGCGGGTGATCGAACCCCGGGGCGTTGAGCTTGGCGAGCTGTGCCGAAAGCGGCTCGGCAAACCAGAGCAGTTGCAGCGCCGCGCACACGATCCGCATGAACGCCAGCCGCACCGGCGACGCCGTCGGAAAGAAGTACCACGACCAAAAGCCGCGCGGCTCAGACATTGCGGTGGGCGCGTTCAAAACGATCGCTCCGCGTCGGTCGGGTCCGGGGGCGTCTTCAACGCGCCGCTCAACGCGACACTTTCCTCGGTGTCCGTTTCGGTCAGGCCGTGGTCGCCCACCGTGTAGACCTTGCGATGCACGGTCGCCTGCGCCGGAACCACGCCCTCGTTCGCCTCGACCTGCGCGACGATGCGGCGGAGCGCTTCCGCGCGGTCGGCCTCGACGGCGTCGGCCAACTCGGCGTAGTCGCCCGTCGGTGTCTCCGCGACCAGCCTCTCCACGATGTGGTAACGCCAGCCGAAGAAGTCCAGGCCCATATACGCGGCGTCGGCCTCGACCAAGCGACCGTCTGGCAGTGTGACGGCCAGCCGCACCGTGGACGTCTGCACCGGCAGGCCGTACGCCTCGCTGTACATCGGGTAGTCCATGAACGGCCAGAAGTGGTCGTCGAACGCCCGCCCCTGCCGCTTGATCACCACGCCCGCCACCGTCGCCGCGCCCTGCGCCAGCAGCACCGTCACGATCACAACGCTGGGGATGACGTGTTCCTTACGCATCTCGTTTCCCACATCACGGCACGACAACCCCGGCCACGTCCGTAGCCGATTATCGACCATCCCGAGCACCCGCATGAAGCGAACGACCCGCATTCACAAACCTCCAAAGCCAACACCTCACACCGACACCCCGCGCGAGCCGAATTACACTGACGCCCCCATGGCCGCCGCCCCCCCCGACCCCCTGCCCAACCTCCACGCCGTGCTCCATTCGCGGGGCCTGGTCGCCCAGTGCACCGACGAACGCATCGAAGACCGCCTCGCCCAACCGGTGACCTGCTACTGCGGCTTCGACCCCACCGCCGACTCGCTGCACGTCGGGTCACTCGTGCCCATCATGGGGCTGGCCCACGCCCAGCGCTGCGGGCACCGGCCGCTGGTGCTGGTCGGCGGGGCGACCGGGCTGATCGGCGATCCGTCGTTCAAGACCGATGCCCGGCAGATGCTCGACGAAACCACCGTCCGCACCAACGCCGCCGCCATCGCCGACCAGATCGGCCGGTTCATCACGTTCGGCGACGGGCCCGCCGACGCGGCGCTGGTCAACAACCTCGACTGGATCGGCCCGCTCACCTGGATCGAGGTCCTCCGCGACGTGGGCAGCCGCGTCTCCGTCAACCGCATGATCGGCATGGAGTCGGTCAAGCAGCGCATGACCGGCGACGGCGCGGGCATCTCGTACCTCGAGTTTTCCTACATGATCCTCCAGGCGTACGACTTCGTGCACCTGTTCCGCGTCCACGGCTGCACCGTCCAACTCGGCGGGCAGGACCAGTGGGGCAACATCGTCATGGGCATCGAGCTGGGGCGCAAGATGCACGACGCCGACCTCGCCGGGCTCACCTTCCCGCTGGTCACCAAGGCCGACGGCACGAAGTTCGGCAAGAGCGAATCGGGCAACGTCTGGCTCGACCCGAAACGCACGCCCGTGTTCGACTTCTTCCAGTTCTGGCGGAACGTCGATGACACGGACGTCGGGCGGTACCTGCGCTTCTTCACGTTCCTCCCGGTGGAGCAGATCGAGCAGCTCGAACAAGCCGAAGGCGCGGCGATCAATGAAGCGAAAGTCACGCTGGCGTACGAGATCACAAAGCTCGTACACGGGACCGAGGAAGCGGACAATGCGCGGGACTCCGCGTCGCGCGCGTTCTCGACCGGCGGCGTCGACGTGACCGGCGAGAGCATCCCCTCGGCACCGATCGACCTCACCGAGCCGGTCGGCGTGATCGAACTGCTCAAGCAGTCGGGCTTCGCGTCCAGCAACGGCGAGGCGCGTCGGCTCATCCAGGGCGGCGGCGTCCGCGTCGGAGAAACCAAGGTGGACGACATCGCCGCGACCGTGTCCGCGGACGATGCCGAGCAGGGCCACGTCCTGCTGCGCGTGGGCAAGAAGAAGCTGTTCCGCTTCGACCCGGCGTAAAACGCGTTCAACGCGGCCTCGACGAACGGATTGCCGGGCCACCGCGTACTCCGTGGTACGATGGGGTGCCTGCGGAGCAGAACTGTTTGCACATGGACGAACCGACGCCCCCCGATCCGACCGCCGCGGACACCCCGACCGCCGACCCGCGCCGCGGCCGCTCGAACTTCCGCCGTCTGTTCCTCCGCGGCCTGGCCATCGTGTTGCCGACGGTGCTGACGATCTGGCTGCTGCTCTTCGCGTTCAGCTTCGTCGACGAACGCATCGGTCGGCCCATCAACGCCGGCATCCGGGAGCTGGTCATCCGCTTCACCGACTGGCCGCCGGCCAGCGAGGAGAACTTCCGCAACACCTTCGAAGAGTTGCCGGCGTCACTGCGCGAAGACGAGTGGCAGATCCACCTCGAAGCGCGCGCCAAAGAACTCGGCGTCCCGCCCAACAGCATGCCGCGGCTGGTCATGCTGCGCGAGCAGCTCGGGTGGCAGAAACAGCAGGAATCCGCGATCCTGCTCGCGCGTCGCGCCGCCTTTGAAGATTGGTGGAACCAGTACACCGTCGGCGGCTGGCCCGTGCTCAACGTCATCGGCCTGCTGCTGGCGATCGTCCTGGTCTACATCGTCGGCGCCTTCCTCTCCCGCTCCATCGGCCACCGGCTGTGGCGCGCCGGCGAGGACGCCATCCAGCGCGTCCCCCTCGTCGGCCGGGTGTACCCCGCGTTCAAGCAGATCACCGACTTCGTGTTCGGCGACGACAGCGACGAGGCGCAGAAGTTCAACCGCGTCGTCGCCGTGCAATACCCCCGCAAGGGCCTGTGGTCGGTCGGGCTCGTCACGGGCAACACCATGCGGACGATCCAGGACCAGGCGGGCGACGCGTGCCTCACCGTGTTCGTGCCCAGTTCCCCCACGCCGTTCACCGGGTATGTCATCACCGTCCCGATCAAGGACACGGTCGATCTGCCGGTCACGATCGAGGACGCGCTAAAGTTCGCGGTGTCGGGCGGCGTGGTCGTCCCGCCCAACCAACTCATCCCCGAGAACGGCGGACCCGCGGCGACGCCCCTGCCGTCGCCCGACGAGGAGCAGCGTCGCCGCACGGCCTGACGCCGACGCCACCGGCCCGCCGGCCGTCACGCAGCAAAGGAGTCCACATGAAAGCCACGATCACCGGGCGCAACCTCGAGATCACCGACGCCATCCGCGGCCACGTCTCGCGCCGCTGCGACAAGCTCACGCACTTCTGGGACCGCGTGCGCGACGCCGACGTCATCGCCGAGAAACGCGGGACACACACCTTCTTTGTCGAGTTTGTCGTCCACGCCGACGGCCACGACCCGTTCGTCGCGTCCGTGAAACACGAAGACCTCTACGCCGCCGTCGATGAAGCCGCCGCGAAGCTGGAACGCCAGCTCCGCAACCACCACGCCCGGCTCGTCGATCACAAGCACTGACCGGGCCTCACCGCCGACCTATCGCAACGCCCACGAAAGCACGCCGCACCGGGCGTTCAGCGGTATCATTGTCACGGCCCGTCCCCGTCCCCCCGCCGCCGCCGAGACTTGCGATGAAACTGACCGAACTGGTTGTGCAAGACGCGATCCTCGCCGACCTGAAATCCACCGAGCGTGACGACGCCATCGCGGAGTTGATCGACGCCTTGATCGAGGCCGGCGCCGCGGACGCCAAGCTGCGCGGCGCCCTGGTCGACCAGATCCTCGCCCGGGAAAAGAACGGCTCCACCGGGTTCGGCAAGGGCGTGGCCGTCCCCCACGTCAAGCACGACGACCTCAAGAACATGGCTGCGGCGATCGGTGTCAGCCAGACCGGCGTCGAGTTCAACGCGCTCGACAAACAGCCCGTCTACTCCATCGTCCTGCTGCTGTCGCCCAAGTCCAAACCCGACGAGCACCTCCAGGCCATGGAGACCGTCTTCTCCAACCTGCAGAAAGATCGCTTCCGCTCGTTCTTACGCCAGGCGACCTCCAAAGAAGCCGTCTTGACGTTGTTGGAAGAAGCGGACCAGAAACAGATCACCTGAACGAGTCGAAAGGGAAGAGTCGAAAGGCGAACATTTTCCGCCGTGCGGCGTCTTCCCGTTCCGACCTTCGCCTTTCGACTTTCGCCTGACCGTTATGCCCGAAGCCTCCGCCGACGTCACGATCTCCAACCGCCTCGGGCTGCACGCCCGGCCGGCGATGTCGGTGGTCGACGTGGCCAGTGGGTTTAAGAGCGACGTGAAGATCAGCAACGGCGAGCAGACGGTGGACGCCAAAAGCATCATGCAGATCATGATGCTCGCGGCCACCAAGGGCACCGGCTTGAAGCTCCACGCCAACGGGCCCGACGCCGACGAAGCCATCGCGGCGCTTAAAGACCTGATCGACCGACGGTTCGACGAAGAAAACTAATGCTCTTCTCCTTTCACCGGGAGGGGCCGGGGGAGGCTGCTCCGGCCCGAAGGCCAACACCCGCAGACTACGCGGCGCTTCGATCGCCGCGCTTCCGCGACACCACGGCCCCGACCACCCCCGACACCGCGTACGCCGTGAACGCCAGGGCCAGCGTGTACTGCGGCCTGACCGACATCAGCAACACCGCGACCACCGCCCCCGCGACCACGCCGAAGGGCGCCCGCCGGCGCACGTACCGGTTGACCAGGTGGACGTAGCGGATGCGGCTGATCATCAGCAGCGCGCAGAGCAGCGTCGCGATGATCAGGACGACCGCGGCGCCCCCCGCGGCCGCCTCGACCGCCGGCCCCGTTCCGGGTTCCTCCATCGGAGCCGGAAGCGTTCGTGCCGGTTGGTGAAGAAAGTGTTGATGCAGCAGCGCGAGCGCCACCACCGCGCCCGCCGCCGCGGGCGAAGGCAAACCTCGGAACGCGAGGTGTTTCGCGAGTTCTTCCTCGTCCGGGTCGTCTTCACCCTCCTCGACCTCGATGGCTTCGTCGTCGAGGGTGTCGATCAACCCGGTGTCGCGGGCTTCATCCGCCTGGTTTAGTTCCACGTTGAACCGGGCGAGGCGCAGCCCGGCGCACGCGACGAACGCCATCGCCACGACCAGCCCGAACCGATCGAACAACGTGTCCAGTTCTGCGCTCTCGCCGATGAAGGGCGTCTGCACCCGCACGGCCTGCACGACGATGAACGCCGGCGCCACGCCGAAAGTCACCATGTCCGCCATCGAGTCCAGCTGCTCGCCCAAGTCGCTGAAGCTGCGGGTCAGCCGCGCGATCCGGCCGTCCAACCCGTCGAGGATCATGCCCAGCAGCACGAGCAGCGCGGCGAACGTAATCGGCGACCAACCAAACGGCAACGGCGTGTCCGGCGGGCGCGACGCCGTGAACACCGCCCCGAATCCCGCCAGCAGGTTTCCCAGCGTGAACAGCGTCGGCAACACGGAGATCGTGCGTCGGGCCACGCGCCGGCGCCGCGCACGGCGGCGCTGCTGTTTCGTCGGCGCAGCGTCCGTGCCGCTCTTGGCTTCGAGATCGGTCTGAGGATCGGCGGCGAGCACCATCGTTTCATGGTACCGCGACGCATCCCGTATTTGGCCGTTCGCCCCGGCCGTCGGGTATCCTCTGGGGCTCGTGACCAACGATCCGTCCGCCATCCCGGCCCCGCCGCGAGCCGCCGCACCCGCCGGCGATCGACGCGTCGCGGCGACGTGGTCCGCGCGGCTTGCCGGTCTGCTGCTCCTGCTGGGCGGTGCCGCCGTGCTCGCCGTGGCCGTCAACCTCGACGCCAACCCCGCCGGTTACGGCACCCATACGCAGTTGGGTTTTTCGCCCTGCGGCTTCGAGGCCAGCAGCGGCGTCCCGTGCGCGACCTGCGGGATGACCACGGCCGTCACACTCGCCGCGCACGGCCGACTGATCGCCGCATTCATCGTCCAGCCCGCCGGCGCGATGTTCGCCTTGGCGATGGCGCTGTCGGTCTTCGTGGGCGGGTGGGCGTTGTGGACGGGCCGTTCGTTGTATCCGCTCGCGGCGGTCCTGCTGTCGGGACGTGTGTTGACCGCGCTGGGCTTGACGGTCGCCCTCGCTTGGGCTTACCGCGTCGCCGACGCCTTGCTGGGACACCCCTGGACCTTGCCATGACGATCCGAAGAATTGCCAATTCGCTGTCCCGCCGCTTGTCGTTGACGGCCGCGCTGCTGCTGACCGGGCTGTTGATTACGGCCCCGGGGTGCGAGGTCATCGGCCTGCCGTTCGCCGCGATGGACCGCGAAGAAGGCCCCCAGACCTTCGCGCCCAAGTACCACGACATGGAAGGTCGGCACGTCGCCGTGCTCGTCCTCGCCGATGAGTACGTCCGTCACCGGTTCCCCGACGCGGCGGTCAGCGTCAGCGCCGCGGTCAGCCGCAACCTCACGCAGAGCGTGCCGGGCCTGACCACCGTGAGCCCCGACCAGGTCGCGGAGTACCAGAAGCAGAACCCGTTCTGGAGCGCGGTGCCCCCGCGCGACCTGATCACGGCGCTGGCGGTGGAGCGGCTGATCGTGATCGACATCGCCGAGTACCGGACGCAGGAACCCGGCAACGCGCACCTGTGGCGGGGCGTGATCGACGCGAACGTCGCCGTCCACGAAGCCGAGGCGACCGACCCCGACGACAAAACCTTCGAGGAACACGTCCGGGCCGAGTTCCCCGAGAGCACGACGGTCGGCCTGACGCGTGGCGACGACCAGACGATCCAGCTCGCGGTGCTCCGCACGTTCGCCCGCCGCGCCTCGGGCCTGTTCCACGAATACCAGGAGTGATCGGCTGATGCGTTTTCGTAGGACGGCCTGCGCTGCGTGGCTGCTGTTGATGATCGGCCCAGTGTCGATCGGGGGGTGCGCGTTGATCGAGGCACCCTTCGCCGCCGCCAAGAGCCGGAAGAACCCGGCGCTGTTCCCCTTGCCCAACCGCAGGACCGTCGTCGTCGTGGAAGCGCAGGGGGCGGACGCGTTGACCGAGCAGTTCACGCGTCAGGTCGCGGCGAGCACCTCCCAGCAACTCGCCGACAACGCCGCCGTCGCCGCGTCCAACGTGGTCCCGGCCAACGAGGTGGTCGCTCTGAAGGAACAATGGGGCGCGGACGCGTTCCGGGCGATGCCCATCGACGAAATGGGCCGCCGGCTCAACGCCGAGACCGTGGTCTACGTCGAGGCGTCCCGGGTCTCGCTCAACGCCGACGCGAGCTTTTCAAGGCCCGAAGCCCAACTGCAGGTGCGCGTCGTCGACACCATGACCGGTCAGCGGCTGTTCCCTCAGCCAGACGCGCCGTCGATCGGCGGGCGCGCACCGGCGTACCCGGTCGTGGCGGGACGGTCGTTCGAAACCCTGGACCCATCCGAGACCGACCGCACCAGCGAGGCGCGGATGCGCCGTGACCTCGCGCACAGCGCGGGACTCTCGGTTGCGCGCTTGTTCTACGACTGGCAGGACGACGCGCCCGGCACCGCGGCCGAGGCGGAGAAGCGAAGGCTCGAAGCGGCACGGCGGCGGGACCGCGAACCATGACCCTGCACATCCTCGACGACCGCGACCCCCAGGCGTGCGGCACGACGCTGGCGCTGCTCGCGCAGACGCTGCGGGACAGCGAAGTGCCCTCGCGCGTGCTGCTGATGGGCGGAAGCGCCTTGGAGGCCCAAGCACGATCGCTGGGCGTGGAGCCGCTGCAGCGCGTGGGGGTCCCGTTGGGCCGGCCGCTGTTGGCACCCACGGCCGTCCACCACGCGATGTATCACGGCAACACACCGCACGCCGGGCAGGACACCGACCACGAAGTCGAAGCCTGGACGTTGCAGGCCTTGTCGGCGGCGGCCGCGTTCCGCCCGAGCACGGCGCGGACGCTCCACATCACCCAGCGCCCCGACCCCGCCACCGCGCGGCGACTGCACAAGCTGATGTACCGGGCCGGCTTCAACGTGCGGACGCTGACGCAGGGGCTGCGGGAAGACCTGCTGCGCGCCGGGCTGCCCTCGGGACGCGTCTACGTCGAGCCCGCCGACATCGGTGAGGTGCTCGACCGATCGGCCGACGCCGCGCCCGGGTTTGATGTCGATCCGCGGACCCGCACGGTCGTGCTGCTCAGCGAACCGGCCGCAGCAGCGTCGGTGGACGGCCCGGCGTTCGCGCTGGCGCTGACCCGCGAGGTCACCGGGCAGAACCTCCGGCTGATCGTCCACCCGCGGCAGGCCGGCCGGGCCGAGCAGCAGCCGGTGGCGGCCGGCACGGGGCACGCCGACCTGTTCGTGCAGACCGCCGCGCTCGACACGCCGTGGCGCGTGCTGCCCCACGCCGACGCGGTGTTGCTGTCCAACCATGCCGGACCGTTGTCCATCGATCTGGCGGCGCGAACGGGCCGGCCGATCATCGCCCCCGATCAGCCGTGGTTCCGCGAACTGTTGAACGACCGGCCGAACGTGTTCTGGTCCGTCGATGCCCGGCCGCGCAACCTGGCCCACGCCTTGACGACCTGGGCCACGGGCCAACCTGGCAGCGCACCCGCATCCCAACCGGTGCACGCGGTTTGAGGCATCCCGACTCACCACGCCGCCGCTCCGCCATCACGCCACCCACCCCACCGCGCTCTACGATCCCCGCGGTGAGCAACCCGCCCGCAAAAAGCGTCAACCTCCACGGCCGCGCCGCGCTCCGCACCGACGCCGACCACCACCCCGACGCGTGGCTGTGCGAGACCTGCGGCTACCCGATGCAGGGCCTGCACCTCGACGCCGACTGCCCCGAGTGCGGCCGACCTTTGGCCGAGTCCGACCCGGCGCGGCGCACCGGGCCGCTGTGGCAGGCCCGGCCCGGACCGGGCGCGTGGATCGACATCGCCGTGGACCTGATCTGCCGACCCCGTGTGTTTTTCCGCACCCTGCGGACCGACGGCGGCAACCTCCCCGCCAGGCTGTACCTGCTCTCGGTCGCCTGCCTGGTCGGCGGGATGTGGGCGTTGGCGGAGGTCGCGTGGCTGGGCCGGCCCGCCTGGTTGGCTTGGGCGATGGGCATGATCGCGGCCAAGGCAACCCTGGTTCTCACCTACATCGAAGCCGGCGGCGTGGCCTTTTTCAGCAAGCAGCGCGGCTGGCGCGTGCCCATCCGCCTGGCCGAGCGGGTGTGCGGCTACGCGGCGCTGGGCTGGGTCCTCGCCGCCGCGGCGTTGATCGTGCTGCACCGGTTTGCCCAGTCCGGCGAGATCGCACGGGTTCTGAGGCCGGTGGCGGGCGGGCTCGCCGACGACCTGGTCCCCGCGACCTACATCGCCGTGGGCGGGATCGCGATGCTCGGCTTCGAGACGCTGGTCTACACCGGGGTCCGCCAAGTCCGGTTCGCCAATCGGGCCGATCCGGGAAAACCCGCCTGAGCGGTGAGGGTCTGCTTTCAGCGAACCGCCGCATGACGCCATGCTTGACGGTCCTAACCCCCCCGGATTAAACTTTGTTGAGCGTTCAGTGATGGTTCACTTCACGCTTTCCGGCACGATCCAGGCGGGTTTTTGACCCACCGACGACCTTGGCCGACTGAATCCGACGGTTTTGTAACCGCCGCTGCTGCAAGGCTTACGCGAAATCCGAGGCCCACCGTGTTGTTCCTGCTCTTGGTTTTGCTGCTGATCGTCGGCCTGCTGGTCGCACGCATCAACCCCGCCGCGTCCGACGCGGCCCGCAGCCTCACCATCGCCCCGCAGGCCGCGCCCGGTGGCTGCTTCCACCCGCCGCCCGGCACCGGGGCCCACGCCCCCCTGCCTCTGGCTTCCCGCCACGCCTGCTGCTGATTCGATCGCGGCGGCGCTTTGCCGCGCCGCCCACCCGGCCACTCGTCGACCCCGGTTCGTGCCAACCGCCCGCCTCGTGCGGCGGCCACGCACTTTACCCAAGGGTCACCCATGCCACTCCTCCTCCCCACTCTCGCGGCCACCGGCGGCGAGATCGCGCTGTTTATCCTCCTCGGGCTCGCACTCGGCGCCGCCGCGGGCTTTGCCGTCGCCAAGTTCATGGGCGTCAAAACCCTCTCCGCCGCCAAGGCCGAGGCCGACACCATCGTCGCCAACGCGAAGCAGCAGGGCGAAACCGTCGCCAAACAGATCGAGCTCGACGCCCGCAACGAGCAGGCCAAGCGCCGCGACGACCTCGCCGCCGAGCTCTCCAAAGAACGCGACGAGGTCGACGAAAAGGAACGCCGGCTGACCAAACGGGAAGACCTGCTGGACCGCAAGCTCGAAACGCTGTCGTCCAAGGAAAAGTTCCTCGCCGACCTGGGCGCCGACGTCAAGAAGCGCGAAGAAGCCATCGAAGGCAAGCAGGACCGCCTCGACCAGATGATCGATCAGCGCCGCAAGGCCGACGCCGACCACGACGAGAAGAAGAAACAGGAACTGCTCCGCCTCTCGCACCTCTCCGAAGACGAGGCCAAGCGTCAAGCCATGGACCTGCTCCAGCAGCAGTGCCAGACCGAGGCCGGCGAGATCGTCAAGGCCGCCCAGGAACGCGCCCAGGAAGACATCAAAGAAAACGCCCAGAAGCTCCTGCTCGAAGCCATCCAGCGCTTCGCCGGCGAGCACACCGCCGAGTCCACCACCAACGCCGTGCAGATCGAGGACGACGCCATGAAGGGCCGGGTCATCGGCCGCGAGGGCCGGAACATCCGCGCCTTCGAGCAGGCGACCGGCGTCGACGTCGTCGTGGACGACACGCCGGGCGTGGTGATCGTGTCCTGCTTCGACCCCGTCCGCCGCGCCGCCGCGTCCGAGTGCCTCCGCACGCTGCTCAAGGACGGTCGCATCCACCCGCAACGCATCGAAGAGCTCTCCAAGGAAGTCTTCGAGGAGTTCGAGAAGAAGATCGCCAAGTTCGGCAAAGACGCGGCGCTCGAGGTCAACCTCCAGGGCCTGCACCCCAAGGTCTCCGAGACCATGGGCCGGCTGCACTACCGCACGTCCTACGGCCAGAACATCCTGCGGCACTCCGTCGAGGTCGCCGCGCTCTGCCAGGTGCTCGCGGACGAGCTCGGGCTCGACGGCGAACTCGCACGCCGCTGCGGCTACCTCCACGACATCGGCAAGGCGCTCGACCACGAGATCGAGGGCGGCCACCCCAAGATCGGCGCCGACTTCCTCCGCAAACACGGCGAAAAGTCCGAGGCCGTCCTCAACGCCGTCGAAGGCCACCACAACGACATCCCGGCGACCACGCCCTACACCCCGATCGTCATGGCCGCCGACGCCATCTCCGGCGCCCGCCCCGGCGCACGACGCGAGACGCTCGAGAAATACATCAAGCGCTTGAAAGAACTCGAAGAGATCGCCCGCCAACCCAAGGGCGTCAAGGAGGCCTACGCCGTCCAGGCCGGCCGCGAGGTCCGCATCATCGTCGACCCCGACAACATCGACGACGCCGGCTGCCACCACGTCGCCCGCACCATCGCCCAGAAGGTCTCCGAAGAAATGACCTTCCCCGGCGAAATCAAGGTGACGGTGCTCCGCGAAATCCGCACCATCGACTACGCACGGTGACCCCCGGACTGGTCGCTTCAACGATCAGTACCCACCCACCAAAAACTCACCTAGTTCCCACGAAGCCCGCGGACTCCGTCCGTGGGTTTTCTCGTTGACCATCCGACCATAAACCCCAACCGGTATGATCAAATATCGCGATTAGAAAAACACCTTCTCAATTTCGCTTTTCGTCCCTCACGCACCAACATTCTCCATGGAAAACTGGGCCGGCAACCACCGATACCAAGCGGCGCGCATCCACCACCCCCGCTCCGTCGATGAAGTCTGCGAGATCGTCCGCGCGAGCCGCCGCGTTCGCGCCCTCGGCACACGACACTCCTTCAACCCCATCGCCGACTGCCCGGACGCCGACCTGATCTGCCTGAAAAACCTGAACCACGTCGTCGGCATCGACACTTCCAACCCCGACACGCCCACAGTCACCGTCGAAGGCGGCATCACCTACGGCCAGCTCGGCCCGATCCTCAACGACGCGGGCTACGCGCTGCACAACCTCGCATCCCTGCCGCATATCTCCGTCGCCGGCGCGTGCGCTACCACGACCCACGGCTCGGGCGACCGCAACCCCGTGCTGTCTGCCGCAGTGGTGGGAATGACCCTCGTCAGTCCGGCCGGCGAGTTGATCGAGGTTTCGCCACAAACCCACCCCGACGACTTTGACGGCATGGTCGTCGGCCTGGGCGCGCTCGGGCCGGTCGTCTATCTCAAACTCAAGCTGCAGCCACGGTTCGACATCGCGCAGCAGGTCTACCTCGGCCTGCCGATGGCTCAACTCGATGAACACCTCGACGCCATCACCGGCGCTGCGTACAGCGTCAGCCTCTTCACCGACTGGTCCGGCCCCCACTTCAACCAGGTCTGGCTCAAGCACCGCGTCACCGACGGCCAACCCATCCCGGTCGAACGCGACTTCTTCGGCGCGACGCCCGCAAACCAATCGATGCACCCGCTCCCCGAGATCTCGGCCGAGCCCTGCACCCAGCAACTCGGGGCACCCGGGCCGTGGCACGAACGACTGCCGCACTTCCGCCTCGAACACACGCCCAGCAACGGCGTTGAACTGCAAAGCGAATACCTCATCCCGCGCGAGCACGCCGCCGAAGCCCTCCACACGCTCAACGCCATGCGCGACCGCATCACGCCGCTCATCCAGGTCACCGAAGTGCGCACCGTCTCGGCCGACAACTTCTGGATGAGCCCGTGTTGCGGACGCGACTGCGTGGGCATCCACTTCACCTGGACCCGTGACGTGCCCGGCGTCACCGCGCTGCTCCCCGACCTCGAAGCCCGCCTGATCCCGCTGCAGGCCCGCCCGCACTGGGGCAAGCTGTTCGCGATGCGTGCTGAGTCAATTCACGAGGCGTACGGCGACCACCTCACCCGCTTCACCGCCCTCCTTGAACGCTTCGACCCGGCCGGCAAGTTCCGCAACCCGTTCCTCGAAGAGCGGTTATTGAACACCACGTCCTGACGTGGTGGGGTCGTGGCGTTCTCCGTCTGCCCTTAAACTCCCGCCATGCCCAGCAAGAAAACCAAAACCGTCGGCGGCACGGCGCTCGGAATCCTGTTCGCCGTCCTCGTGCTCATCGCCCAGCAACTCGGGTGGATCGACCTCAAGGACGAACCCAAGGATGCGCCGCGCCCGCGCCAAACCCCCGGCACGCCCACCGCCACACGCGAACGCCCCGACACGAATCGCACCGCGCAAACCGACGCCCACCCCATCACCCAACTCCAAGAGAAAAACCTCTCGGGCGTCCACGTCACCGGCGAAGGCACCATCGTCAAGGTCCTGCCCGACGACAACGAAGGCTCACGCCACCAGCGCTTCCTTGTCGAACTCTCCGACGGCCACACCATCAAGATCAGCCACAACATCGACCTCGCCCCCCGCGTCCCCGACCCCCGCGAGGGCGACACGATCACCTTCAAGGGCGACTTCGAGGCCAACGAACTCGGCGGCGCGGTCCACTGGACCCACCACGACCCGCAACAACGGCACCCTGATGGGTACCTCGAACACAACGGGAAGCGGTACGAATAACGAACATTTCAAATCACGCGTTCCCCCCGGACGGGTCGCTTAAGTGACCCGTCCCACCCACCACAACCTCAACCCTCGTCGATCGACCGCTCGACCTTGAACCCGAAGCTCACGCGGTTGTCGATCCACCGCAGCCACGTCGGCTTCAGCGCGAAAAAGGCCTGCGCCTCCACCGCGGCTTTGAGCTGCGGGTTGCTCGCGACGAACGCGAACTTCGTGGTGTACAGCTCCCACACCCGGTTCCACTCGGCCTCGTCGCCCGCGTCCACCGTCGAAACGATCCCGCGCAGTTGGAGCCCGTGGATGTTGTCGGGCCGGTCGTCATGGGCGTAGACCGTCACCGCCGCTCGCCCGTCGCCTTCCAGGTCACGGCTGTGATCACTACCCGGCGACGACACCCAATACAGCCGAAAGTCCGCATCATGGGCGTACTGCACGTTCGCCGCGTGGGGTTGACCGTCGCCCCCGACCGTGGCCAGCGACGCCGTGCGACATGTCGCGAGGAATAACGAAACTTCCTGGTCGAACGCGAGGCGGTCGGGCACGCTCATGCTTTCGCCCTCGAAACAAAAACTTCCGGGGGTCACACCGCCAGCTTGCTGCCGATGCGTTCCATCGCGCGTTCGACGTTGGCGCGGCTGTTGAAGGCCGACAGGCGGAAGTACCCCTCGCCCGCGGCGCCGAAGCCCGCGCCCGGCGTGCCGACGATGTTGGCGTCGTTGAGCAGCCGGTCGAAGTAGTCCCAACTCCCTTGGCCGTCGGGCGTCTTCATCCAGATGTACGGCGCGTGCTCGCCGCCGAACACAGTGTAGCCCGCGTCGGCCAGCGCCGTGCGGATGATGCGGGCGTTCTCGAGGTAGAACGACACCAGGCCCCGCGTCTGCGTCCGCCCCGCTTCGGTGTAGACCGCCTCGGCACCGCGCTGCACGATGTACGACACGCTGTTGAACTTCGTGCTCTGCCGGCGGTGCCAGAGCTTGTGCAGCGAGACCTTCTCGCCCGTCGCCGACGTGCCCATCACGTCTTTGGGCACGACCGTGAACGCGCAACGCGTGCCAGTGAACCCCGCGTTCTTCGAGAACGACCGGAACTCGATCGCGCACTTCCGCGCCCCCGGGATCTCGTAGATCGAGCGTGGCAAGTCGTCGTCCGTGATAAACGCCTCGTACGCGGCGTCGAACATGATGAGCGCATCGTTCGCGTTGGCGTAGTTGACCCACGCCTGGAGTTGGTCCTTCGTCGCGGTCGCCCCGGTGGGGTTGTTGGGGAAGCAAAGATAAATCACGTCCACCTTCTCGCTGGGCGGTGTCGCGGTGAAACTGTTTTTCTCGGTGAGTGGGAGATACACGATGCCCTCGTACCCGCCGCCGTTCAGCGCCGGACCCGTGTTGCCGGCCATCACGTTCGTATCGACGTAGACCGGGTACACCGGGTCGGTCACCGCGATCTTGTTCGGCCCCAGGATGTCGAGGATGTTCGCGCAGTCGCACTTGCTCGCGTCGGAGACGAACACCTCGTCCGCCGAGACCTCGCAACCACGCGCGCGGTAGTCGTGCTCGACGATGGCTTCGCGCAGCCACGCGTAGCCCTGCTCGGGACCGTAGCCGTGAAAAGTCTCATGCTTGGCCTGGTCGTCGATCGCCTTCATCATCGCGACCCGGCAGGCCTCGGGCAGCGGCTCGGTCACGTCACCGATGCCCATCTTGATCACGTCGGCGTCGGGGTGACTCGCGACAAACTCACGCACCCGCCGCCCGATCTCGGGAAACAGGTAGCCGGCCGCGAGCTTGAGGAAGTGGTCGTTGATGCGGGGCATGTTTGATTCCTTTAACCGCAGATCGCACGGATTACGCAGATACAAGCAGTCAAACTAAACCGCCAAGACGCCAAGTGCGCCAAGTGCGCCAAGCAGCACCGAGACTGAAAACACAAACTCAAACGTTCTTGACCTGGCGTCCTTGGCGTCGTGGCGGTTTCATTTCTTATCTGCGTATTCTGCGAAATCTGCGGTTACTTCTCCTGTGCAAACGCCTTCGCCGCCTCAAGCGCCTCGGGCAGCCTGTCGGGGTCTTTGCCGCCGGCCTGGGCCATGTCGGGTCGGCCGCCGCCGCCGCCGCCGACCACAGGCGCGACGTGCTTGATCCAGTCACCGGCCTTGAAGCCCGCCTTGACCTTCGCCTCGGGCACCGACGCGAGCAGCGCGACCTTGCCGTCGCTCACCGCCGCGAGCAGCATCGCCGCGGCCGGGTGCTTCTTGCGGATCACGTCCATCGCCGTGCGCAGCGTCTTGCCGTCGGCCCCCGGGATCTCGGCGACCACGACGTCGCCCGCCGCGCTGTCCGCGATCGCGCGGGCGTGCTCGACCACCGCTTCGGACGCCTTGTCGCCCTGGGCCTTGCGGTACTGCTTGACGCGCTCGTTCAACTCCGCCATCTCGCCGCGCAGGGCGTTGCGGGTGCGGAGCGAGAGCGTCGCGCCCTCGATCTCCTTCGTCACGTCGTCGAGCATCTCGGGCAGCCGGTCCGGCGGCGCTTCGTGCAGCGCTTTGAGTTTCGCCGTCAGCCGTTTACCTTCGTCCAGCGCGTTCAAAGCGGCGTCGCCGGTCAGGCCGGTCACGCGCCGCACGCCCTTGCTCACCGCGTCCTGACCCACGATGCAGAACGCACCGGCCTGCCCGGTCGCCTTGAGGTGCGTGCCGCCGCAGAACTCGATGCTCCGCTGCGCCCAACCCGCGTTGCCCGGGTCGGCGAGCAGGTCGTCGGTGCTGACGCCGATCGACACCACCCGCACGGTCGGCGGGTACTTCTCGCCGAACACCGCGCGCAGCCCGTTGATCTTGAGCGCCTGGTCCTGCGGCGCCAGGCCGGCGAAGACCGGCAGATTTGCGTCGATGTCCGCGTTGACCTGGTCTTCGACGGCGGCGAGCTGCTCGTCGGTCAGCGCGTGGCCGTGCGAGAAGTCGAAGCGCGTCTTCTCGTCGTCCACGAGCGAGCCCTTCTGGTCGGCCTGGTCGTTGACGTGGGCGCGGAGGGCGCGGTTCATCACGTGCGTGGTCGTGTGGTTCGCCTCGATCTGTTTTCGCCGGTCCAGGTCCACGGCGAGCGCGACGGAGAAGTGACTCTCGTCGCTGGCGTCGATGATCTCGAGCGTGCCGGCCGACACTTTGCCCAGGTGCACGTGCACGTCGCCGATCTTGATGGTGTCGGTGACGCGGACGCGGACCATCTCGCCGCCCGAGCGGTTGACCGAATGCCGGATGGTCATGGAGCCGGTGTCGCCGACCTGCCCGCCCTGCTCGGCGTAGAACGGCGTCATCTGCAGCACGAGCGCGACGTCATCGCCCGCCCCGGCGCTGGGCGCGGACAGAAACACGTCGCCGTCGCGCTTGAACACGTGCAGCCGGTTCGCCTGCGCGGGGCACTCGGTGGTCTCGTGCCCGGTGAAGTTGGTCGCCTCGAACCAGCCCGCGTCGAGGCCTTTCTGCACGAGCTCGACAAGGGATTGTTTCGCGTCCCCGCCCGCGCCGCCGCCGGCGCGGGACTTCTGCCGCGCTTCTTCCATGAGCCGTTCGAAGCCTGCGACGTCCACGGTCATCCCGCGCTCCTCGGCCATGAGCTGGGTCAGCGAGATCGGGAAGCCGTAGGTGTCGTGAAGTTGGAAGGCATCATCAGCAGCAATTACTGGGATGATTCGCGGATTGGTCAAACTCCAGTTTGCTTCCCCCAAAGGAACCGAAACCGCTTCCGGAGCATCGATGGGATCAACGATAACTTTGCGGTCAACAAGATCACGGACCAATACTTGGTCAATCTTGCTCATCCCATCTTGATCGTGATCTAGATATTTATCGAATGCCGCTTTCCTAGCCGCCTGAGAAAAGAGCTCAATCCCACGATCAAGCGTCTTTGCAAAACCTTCTTCCTCATCTCTCAACTCTGACGCTACAGCATCCGGATTCTTGTCCAGTTCCGGAAATGCATTGCCCATCGTGTCCACGACGGTCGGCACGAGTTTGTAAAAGAATGGCTCCTGAACGCCCAACGTCTGCCGCCCGTAGCGTACCGCGCGACGCAAAATCGACCGCAGCACGTAGTTCCGCCCCTCGTTTCCGCAGTGCGCCCCGTCCGTCAACGCGAACGTCAGCGTACGGATATGGTCGGCGATGACGCGGTAGGCGGTGTCGATGGGGTCGTCGAACGTTTTGGCCCCGCCGTCGTACGCCCGCGCCCCGGTGACGTTCTGGATCGCCTGGAAATACGGGGCGAACACGTCGGTGTCGTAGTTGCTGGTTTTGCCTTGGAGGACGCGGACGATGCGCTCGAAGCCCATGCCGGTGTCGACGTGCTTGGCGGGTAGCGACTCGAGGCCGCCGGAGGTCAGGCGGTTGAACTGGATGAAGACGAGGTTCCAGATCTCGACGACCGTGTCTTGCCCGTCGGCATTAACCAATGGACCCCCGGAGTAATCATCGCTGCGGTCGTAATGGATTTCGCTGCACGGGCCGCACGGGCCGGTGTCGCCCATCTCCCAGAAGTTGTCCTTCTTGTTGCCGGGGTGGATGCGCTCGGCCGGGAGGTACTTTTCCCAGAGCGCCTTGGCTTCGAGGTCGGGCTCCAAACCTTCTTTTGGGTCGCCCTCGAAATACGTCGCGTGCAACCTTTTCGGCTCAACGCCCCACACCTCGGTCAGCAGTTCCCACGCCCAGCGGATCGCTTCTTCTTTGAAGTAATCGCCGAAGGACCAGTTCCCGAGCATCTCGAAGAACGTGTGGTGATAGGTGTCCTTGCCGACGTCGTCGAGGTCGTTGTGTTTGCCGCCGGCGCGGATGCACTTCTGCGTGTTGGCGACGCGGGTGCCAACCTCTTTGGAGGGCTGTTCGGTCCCGAGGAAGTACGGCTTGAACTGGTTCATGCCGGCGTTGGCGAAGAGCAGCGTCGGGTCGTCGTGGGGGACGACGGGCGAGGACGGCACGTTGGTGTGGCCGTGCTTGTCGACGAAGAAGTCGATGAACTGCTGGCGGATGTCGGCGGCGGTGGGCGGCATGGTGTTTCGGCGGGTACGCGGGGAAAAACGAGCGAGTCGGGGAGTATAAAGGGGGCGGGGGCTTGGGGTCGGGGGTGGAGCGAGTCGATTTCCAATCTTTGCCGTGCGTGTCGGTTGGAGGTTGAGGTTCTGGGGATTGATCGTTCGCGATAGGTGCGACGCTCAACCCTCACCCCGGCCCTCTCCCTGCCAGGGAGAGGGAGTAGCGGCGGCCGCGCCATTTAGATTTGCCGAGATGCCTGCTTGCTCGGTCTTTGCCACGGCCTACAGTGACGCTCGAAAGGGATTGATCCATGGATGACATGCACGTTCCGCCGGCGCTGCGCGGCTTGCCGCACGTGGTGGTGCTGGGCGCGGGGTTTGCCGGGCTCACGTTCTGCCGGGCGTTCAAGGGCCACGCCCGCGTGACGCTGGTGGACAAGCAGAACCACCACCTGTTCCAGCCGCTGCTCTACCAGGTCGCGATGGCGGGTCTGTCGGCGACGGAGATCGCGGCGCCGGCCCGGGCGCTGTTTCGCAAGCGGCGCAACGTCGTCGTGCTCATGGACGAGGCGGAGTCGATCGACCTGAACAAGCGCGAGGTCAAGCTCACCGACCACACGCTTGAGTACGACTACCTCGTGTGCGCGGCCGGCGGCGAGAAGACGTACTTCGGCAACGAGCAGTGGGAGCAGTGGGCACCCGGGCTCAAGACGCTCGAAGACGCGATGCGCATCCGCCGGCACCTGCTCACCAGCTTCGAGAAGGCCGAGACCGAAACCGACACGGGTGAGCAGCGCCGCTTGATGACCATCGTCATCGTCGGCGGCGGCCCGACGGGCGTCGAGCTGGCCGGGTCGATGGCGGAATTGTGTCGGCAGGTGTTCCGCGCCGACTTCCGCCGGATCGACCCGACGACGGCGCGGATCGTGCTGGTCCACTCGGGAGACCGCATCCTCGAGGAATACCCCGAAGATCTGTCGGACTCGGCCAAGCGGCAGTTGCAGTCGCTGGGCGTGGAGATCGTGTTCAACCAAAAGGTCGTGGACGTGCAGGCCGACCACGTCAAGTTGTCCGGCGGCGAGACGATCGACACCCGCAACGTGCTCTGGGGCGCGGGCGTGAAGGCGAACGACCTGACCAAGTCGCTGGGCATCGAGCTGGCGCGCGGCGGGCGCGTGCCGGTGGACGCCGACCTGTCGCTGGCCAGCCGGGGGTTCGCGGACGCCTTCTTCATCGGGGATGTGGCGTCGATCACGGACGAGGACGGCGACCCGGTGCCGGGCGTGGCGCCCGCGGCGATCCAAATGGGCAAGCACGTCGCGAAGCTCATCGAGGCCCGGCTGGACCGCCAGATCGCCCGCAGCGAGGGGGCCGAGACCAACGCCCCCTTCCGCTACTGGGACAAGGGCATGATGGCGACCATCGGGCGGAAGCGTGCGGTCGCGTGGACGGGCGACATCCCGCTGATCCGCGGGCTCAAGCTCAGCGGGTTCGTGGCGTGGCTGGGCTGGCTCTTTGTGCACATCCTGTACCTCGTGGGCTTCCGCAACCGCGTGGGCGTGCTGCTGTCGTGGATCTATTCCTACTTCACGTTCCGCCGGGGGGCGCGGATCATCATCTCGCCCGAGAAGGACGTGGTGGACCGCGACGCGATGACCTCGTCGGTGCGCGTGCCCAAGCCGCAGGACAAGGTCGAAGCCGGCGCGACCGGGTAAGAACGCATACGGAAACCTGCACTCAACTTCCTCCCCCTCTCAGGGGGAGGTGGCCCGCGAAGCGGGTCGGTGGGGGGTGGGGCTCACCGTCGCCAAAAACCTTTGACGCTCGAAGATTGAGCGCCCAACCCTACACCCGGCCCTCTCCGTGGAAGGGAGCGGGAGTCGAACGCAGCCGACAACATCTGAGTGAGTCGGTCTGCTTTCTGTCGTTGAGTGCCTGCGAACCGCGCGCGTCCGTCTTACAATCCGGCCGACGCGCACTCAGGGGATCGCATGCCGGCCGTTTGCTTCTACTTCCAGCTCCACCAGCCCTACCGGCTCCGGCGGTACAGCGTGTTCGATTCCGGGCCGGACTACTTCGACGACACCAACAACGCCGCCATCGTCCGCAAGGTCGCCGGCAAGTGCTATGTGCCCGCGCTACGGCACCTGCTCGATCTGGCCGAACGGCTGCACGGCGACTTCCGGGTGGGGCTTTCGGTCACCGGGTGCCTGATCGACCAGTGCCGCGAGTACGTGCCCGAGGTGATCGAGCTTCTGCAGAAGCTCGCGGAGACCGGGTGCGTCGAGTTCCTTGCCGAGACGTACTGCCACAGCCTCGCGCACCTGTTCGACGCGCAGGAGTTCGACCGGCAGGTCGCGCTGCACACCGAGACCATGGACGAGCTGTTCGGGCAGTCCCCGGCCGTGTTCCGCAACACCGAGCTGATCTACAACGACGCCCTCGCGCAGCACCTGGCCAAGGGCGGGCGCTTCCTGGGCGTGCTCACCGAGGGCGCGGAAGCGCTGCTCAACGGGCGGAGCCCCAACCACGTCTATCGCGCCGCGCCGGCGCCGGCGACATCCGTCCTGCTCAAGAACCACAAGCTCAGCGACGACATCGCCTTCCGCTTCTCCGACCCCAACTGGGCCGGCCACCCGCTCACCGCCGAGAAGTTCGCCGCCTGGGTCGCCGACGAGCCCGGCGACATCGTCGGGCTGTTTATGGACTTCGAGACCTTCGGCGAGCACCAGTGGGAATCCACCGGCATCTTCGAGCTGCTCACCGGCCTGCCCCAACAACTCCGCGATGCCGGCTGCCCCATGCTCACCCCCAGCGAGGTGCTCGACGAGTTCGACCCGACCGGCTCGGTCGAGGCGCCCCAGCCCGTGAGCTGGGCCGACACCGAACGTGACGCCTCGGCCTGGCTGGGCAACGCGATGCAGTCCAGCGCGTCGCACGAGTTGTACCGCCTGCTGCCCAAGGTGCTCAGCGCCGCGGCCGCGGGCGACGAGACGGTGCTCCGCGACTGGCGGCGCCTCTCCGCGTCGGACCACTTCTACTACATGTGCACCAAGTTCTTCGCCGACGCCGAGGTACATCAGTACTTCAGCCCCTACGAGTCCCCGTACGACAGCTACATCAACTTCATGAACGTGCTCGACCACCTGCGCACGCGGGCCGGGCAGTCGGTGGATGTTCCGTAGTGTCAGTGGGCAGTGGGCAGTGGGCAGTGGGCAGTGGGCAGTG